>NZ_CP019489.1:1232500-1600621 GCF_002810325.1 Bartonella sp. 1-1C | reverse complement strand
GGTTAATGAGCGAAGTTTAATTATATAAATATAGTAAAATTAAGCTTTAAGAGCTTTTAAACGTTTAGCCAGACGCGAAACTTTTCGGGCAGCAGTATTTTTATGAAAAACCCCTTTAGAAACCGCACGCATAATTTCAGGCTCAAAATTCTTAAATGCCACCTCAGCCAATGCTTTATCACCACAAGCTAAAGCATCATCCAATTTACGAATAAAAGTGCGAACACGCGAACGACGAGCCTTGTTGAACTGCGTACGCATCGCGATCTTACGGACAGCCTTTTTAGCTGAAGGTGTATTTGCCATAAACATATCTCTCTTAACTGATCAGCACAAACAGTTTAAACTCTGTTGATACTGAGACAAACAATTCCAAGCTACACAGCTATTCATTAGCTATAAACTTATAACTTAACATTCAAGCTAACGTCAATTAATTTTTTAAATAAGTATAAAATTAGCGAAGCATTTCCTCAATCAACTACTTTATAAATATATATCCCAATAACAAGTAAATTGGGTTTCTATTGCTTACATTGTTTAAACTGCCAAATTACGTAAAACATATTGCAAAATACCACCATGACGTAAATAATCTAATTCGTCTTCAGTATCAATACGACATAATAATCGCACTTTCTTCTCTGTGCCATCAATAAAAGTTATTGTAGCTGTTATCTTCTGACGAGGTTGCAAATCATTGATTCCTTCAATGGTTACTTTCTCACTACCCTTTAATCCTAACGATTGCCAACTTGTACCTGCTTCAAAGATAAAAGGAACAATTCCCATCCCAACAAGATTAGATCGATGAATACGCTCAAAAGATTGAGCAATTACCGCTTTTACACCAAGAAGATAAGCGCCTTTAGCTGCCCAATCTCGAGACGATCCATTACCATATTCAATACCAGCAAAAACAACAAGGGGAACTCCCTCTTGTTTATATGTCATTGCTACATCGTAAATAGATCCTTCTTGTTTTGACGGATAATGAACTGTATAGCCTCCCTCACGACCATTTTCTCCAAGAATAAAATTACGAATTCGGATATTTGCAAAGGTCCCACGCATCATAACTTCATGATTTCCACGACGTGTTCCATACTGATTAAAATCAGCTATTTTAACACCATGATCAATCAAATATTTTCCTGCAGGCGAATCAACCTTAATAGAACCGGCAGGAGAAATATGATCAGTCGTAATCTTATCACCAAATAAACCCAAAATCCTCGCATTTTTAATATCTGCGAGTGTACTAGGAATTTTAAGCATGTTATCGAAGTAAGGAGGATTCCGCACATAAGTTGACTGATCATCCCAAGAGTAAGTAACACCAGCTGGAACTTGAACTTTCTGCCAATTTTCATCTCCCTTAAATACATCTCTATATTTCTCAATAAAAATCCTACGAGTAACATTTTGTTCAATAAATTCCTGTATTTCCTCAGAAGTCGGCCAAATATCTTTTAAGTAAACAGGTTGACTATCTAGGCCTATACCAAGAGGCTCCTTCGTTAAATCTTTACGCACCGTTCCTACTAGCGCATGCGCAACAACCAACGGAGGTGATGCTAAATAATTTGCTTGCACATCAGGTGATACACGTCCTTCAAAGTTACGATTTCCTGACAGAACTGCTGCAGTAATTAAACCATTATCATTAATGACTTTAGAAATAGCTGGTGACAAAGGACCAGAGTTCCCAATACATGTCGTACACCCAAATCCTACTAAATTAAATCCTAAAACATCTAAATCTCTTTGAAGACCTGAATCAAGAAGGTAAGCTTCAACCACCTGAGATCCGGGCGCAAGAGAAGTTTTAACCCATGGTTTACTCCTGAGACCTTTCGCTACAGCATTACGCGCTAAAAGACCAGCGGCAATAAGAACGCTTGGATTTGATGTATTCGTACAAGAGGTAATGGCGGCAATCACAACATCTCCATGACCAATGTCATAATCTTTATCTTCAACCTTATAACGATCATTTTGCTTACTGATTTTCTTATAATCATCAACCAGTGCTTGCTCAAAACCTTGTCCAACATTTTCTAAGGAAATACGCCCTTCTGGACGCTTGGGACCAGCCATAGAAGATACAACATCCCCCATATCCAATTCAATTGTATCACTAAAGGTAGGATCCCCAACCTTCTCATCATGCCACATTCCTTGCGCCTTAGAATAAGTCTCCACCAAAGCAATACGGCTTTCATCACGCCCTGTCATATTAAGATAACGGATTGTTTCTTTATCGATTGGAAAAAAACCGCAAGTTGCACCATATTCTGGTGCCATATTTGCAATCGTGGCACGATCAGAAAGTGTCATATATTTTAGTCCAGGACCAAAAAATTCAACAAATTTACCAACAACACCTTTTTTGCGTAACATTTGCGTAATTAGAAGCACTAAATCAGTCGCTGTCACTCCTTCTTTAAGTTTGCCCGTTAAACGAAAACCAATCACTTCAGGTAGCAACATTGAAACCGGCTGCCCTAACATTGCCGCTTCTGCTTCAATACCACCAACACCCCAACCCAAAACACCCAAACCATTAATCATAGTTGTATGAGAATCAGTTCCTACACATGTATCAGGATAAACTGTCTGACAACTACTATCACCTCTTATCCATACGCATTGTGCTAAATATTCTAGATTCACCTGATGGCAAATCCCTGTTCCAGGAGGAACAACACGAAAATTTTTAAATGCTCGCTGTCCCCACTTCAAAAAACGATAGCGCTCACTATTGCGTTCATATTCATATTCGACATTTTTCTTAAATGCCCCTGAATTACCAAAATCATCAACAATAATTGAGTGATCAATGACAAGATCTACAGGAATAAGTGGATTGATTTTTTCAGCATCCCCCCCAAGCTTATCCATAGCATCTCGCATAGCAGAAAGATCAACAACAGCAGGAACGCCTGTAAAATCTTGCATGAGAACGCGTGCAGGGCGATAAGCAATTTCCACACCAGAACGCCCTTTATCACTTAACCACTGAGCAGCATTTAGGATATCTTCTTTCTTGACTATGCGACCATCTTCAAACCGCAACAAATTTTCAAGAAGAACTTTCATCGAAAATGGTAAATGGGAAATCCCTTCAAGCCCATTCTTTTCTGCTTCAATCAGGCTGTAATAAATATATTCTTTACCATCAACACTTAAAATTCTGCGACAATTAAAACTATCAATTTGAGACATGACTGTTCACCCTTAAGTACTACAAACCACCCCATTCCTCAGAACGAACAACACAAACTGCAGGTCAAGATTGCAGCTTGAATGCGGGTACATCATGTCCGCTATTCATTCCCCGCGCTTGATCGGTAAATTCAGACCACAAACCCGTCTCAAACCGACTGCTGGCGTAATATGTGCCTTATAAAACTATTTCTAGAACTATTCTAGGTACAATTTCATAAAAAAACGTGTTTTTTACTTTATTATGCAATAAAAATTAAAAAATAATAGAATAACAGGTTATTATTATGATGTTATCGGGTAAAAATCTAACGGCACATAGAAATGAAAAAACTTTATTTCAAGGTCTTTCTTTTTGTTTATCCACACAACAACTCATGACAATTACAGGCCCGAATGGTATTGGAAAATCTACATTATTGCGAATCATTGTCGGTCTTTTCAAAGCTACTGAAGGTGATTTAAAGTTAGAAGACAAGGGGAAAATATATCCCCTGACAATCGCATGTCATTATCTCAGCACTCAAAACGCTATGAAATCCTGCTTATCTGTTATTGATAATCTAAAATTTTGGGCTAAATTTTATGGACAACATTTCTACCATCCCCATGATGCTCTTACAGATATTGGTCTTTCTGACCTCGCACATTTACCTTTCAATATTCTATCAACTGGACAAAAAAGATGTGTAGCCATCGCTCGCCTACTGCTCTCTTATCGCCCTATTTGGGTTCTAGACGAACCAATATCTGGACTTGATCACCATGCTCAAGCGATTTTTGCGACATTGTTACAACGTCATCTTAATCAAGGAGGGATGATTATTGCAGCAACTCATATTTCTCTTGGCCTAAAAGAACACCACGTCATTGCCTTAGAGCATTTTTATCCCCTTAGGAAAAAATAAAATGAAAGCACTATTTTGGCGCGACCTTAAATTAACTTTAGTATCACAAACTTCTTTATTAACAGGACCTTTATTTTTTATCGCCATCATTATTATAACTCCCTTTACTCTCGGAACAGATTCAAATACTCTTACACGAATAGGTCCAGGTATATTATGGCTAAGTGCTCTTCTAGCAGGACTACTCAATCTTAATAAACTTTTTCAAACTGACTGCGATGATGGAAATCTTGATCAACTTATTCTTTGTAGCCAAAGAAAAAGTTTAACATTGATTGTTTTCACCAAATGTCTTGCGCATTGGGCAGGAACTATGCTTCCCCTTATTTTTATTACCCCTATCGCAGCATTTATGCTTCATTTAGATACTCTAATAACCTTTACAACAATTCTAACCCTTTTATGTGGAACGCCTGCTTTCATTTTCATTGGTGCAATTGGAGCAGCTTTAGCAACATCATTATCTCATAGCACAATGCTCATCTTTATTATTATTTTGCCATGGACAATTCCAATTATAATTTTTGGTGTTACAGCTGCTACAGCTCCAATAACATCAAAAGTTTTTTTCCTCCCTGCTCTAGCTTTTCTGTCTGCTTTTTCACTCTTTTTTGGTCTTTTTAGTTCTTTTGTAACAGCTATAACACTCAAATACTTATCAGAATAATAAAAGATAATTGCTCCCAAGCAAAAATCTGCCTATTATAAATTTATGAATAAATTATCGCAAAAAAAAATGAAAATTTCCCTCGCAAATCCAACTCGCTTCATGGAAATAAGTAGTGCCGCTTTACCTTGGTTAGCTAGCATAACATTATTTCTTCTTATCTTAGGTCTTGTCTTGGTTGTGTATTCCCCTGATGATTATCAACAAGGTGTTACTGTCAAAATTATGTATATTCATGTTCCATTTGCTTGGTTATCTACCTTTTGTTACATTATAATGAGCGCTGCTGCATTAGGAAGTCTGATCTGGAGCTATCGTCTCGCTGACATAGCACTAAAATGTGGTGCATCCATTGGGACTATCTTTACAGCTTTAGCACTTATAACAGGAGCACTTTGGGGACGTTCTACGTGGGGAACGTGGTGGGTATGGGATGCTAGATTAACATCGGTTTTAATTTTGTTTTTTATCTACCTTGCCATTATTACTCTTGCTTATTCTTTTGATAATCAAATCAAAGCTGCACATGCTACAGCAATTTTAACATTAGTTGGATTAGTTAATATTCCTATTATCAAATTCTCTGTAAACTGGTGGAATACACTCCATCAACCAGCATCACTTTTACGCGCAGACGGTACAACCATTGATCGTGCTATGTTATGGCCTCTCATAACGATGATGTTTTGTTTTACCTTCATGTTTATTGTATTGCATCTAATAGCTATGCAAAATGAAATTACCCACCGCTATATTAAAACACTTCAAATTAAAGCAGCTCATCATGCTCAACATCAGGACTCTTCGTCATGCTCCAATTAAGTAACACTCAAAATGAAGCTTTTGGAAATTTTATCCAGCGAATTGATTTTTTCCTTGGAACCCTACACCATGAGCAAACTGTTGCTTTAAGTTATATACTTTCTGCAAGTGTTCTATTTTGTTTTATTGGATGTATCCTTCATAAAAGGATACGCCAAAAAAAAATTCTGAAACAACTTCAAATAAAAGAAAAAATTTGGAAAAAACAATACAATGAAAATCATCCTTCTCAGAACTAACTAAAGAATACTTTAGCCTGTTTTATTGAAATCTTTGTATCCATTTTTTCTTCTGACTATATTCTCCTTTAACTCTATAGAAAGCAAAAATTCCCATGACATTTTTTTCATCTCAAACGTATTAGTTGGAAAAATTATTCTTCAGACCCAGCTTCCTTTGTTAAATAGTAAAGATTATTTAAACTCAGTACACGTTAAAAATGAGGGCCTTAGTAGCTTACCTTATCGCACAGAATATTCAATTCTTAAAGAAATCGCAAAAGATCAACGTTTTAAACTTATCGGAATTCATTATGATGACTAAAATAATGCCCAACATTTTTTAACTAATTTTAGCAATAGTTTTAAATTAATTAGTTTTAATACTTCATATCTTACAGTTATTAACTGGAGTATACATGGATTACTAAAAATCGAAGAAGCTACATAACTACAAAAAACTCATTCCACATTCATATTAAGGCAATGTTTCCATAGTAAACCTAGAACATACGAAATTGGGTGAAAATTTTAACTTTTAACTACTACCTCAATTTCATAAAAGAAAATATCTCCTATAGCTAAGATTGTATCTTTAACATATTTTCTTTTTTAAACTTAGTGTTAAAGAATAGCCGCTTTCGTAACAAAATAATTAATATAGCTTAAATCATAAAGCAAAATTTGGCTATTTACTCGTATCATATTCTTATTCTTCGTCTTTCTGATACTGGCTGAAATGCTATTTTAGCGTGAAAATCACAATAAGGACTACTTTCGCTAGAATCTGCACCACAGAAATGAAAATTTGATGATAGAGGATCTCCAACGGGCCATCTACACGTGTTTTCATTCAATTGTAAAAGATTAAGATTACGTGACATAGGTACAACTACATTTGATTTTTCAGGTATGTTTTCTTCTGTTACGTTCTCCATGACAAGCTCTTGTCTTAAATTTGTAGCTTTAAAATCGTCAGAAGAGCAATTGTCTTGTAACATTGATGATGTTGTACGACGTATCCGCGACGTTGATGAATTAACGCCTGTTAATACTTTTTGTGTACGTGATACTACTTGTGTTGTTTTACCGCGTCCTGGTAATTTCAGCCGATGTACCTTACCAATCACAGCATTTCTGCTGACCCCACCCAACTGAACTGCAATTTGACTTGCACTCAGCCCCTCACTCCAAAGCTTCTTAAGAAGTTCAACGCGCTCACATGTCCAACCCATACTAGAACCTCATTCCAATTATCTCACAGAAAGGCTTTCAACTGTATCTTTGAATATCTTAAATATTCAAACAGCCCAATAAAAAACCCTTGAATCTAACCAATCGCAGAATTTACAAATAGAAATCCAATTTTGTTTATTTACTCAAACTATAATATGCACTAACTCTATGACAAGAGTTATTATATTTTAATAACGTTCTTTTAAAATGTTTTCCCCAACTTACAAACAAATCGTAAAAAAAAATTTTAACTCTAACTTTTTCATAGAAAGGTACATTTTCGAAACCTTAATTGATTTTTTATTAATTAGCACGATAGTTCATTATAATGAAGCAGACTATTAATGTGTAAACAAATAGATCATAGTTTTCAAATGTCGTATTACAGCATTTAAACAATCAAGAGTATAATGATGAATACCATCTATACACAATCACTTTATAATACTTTTGTTCGACGTCACTTACATTTTACACAAGGAAAGGGCTTATGGCTTATCTCTGATAAAGGAGAAAAATATCTTGATTTCACATCTGGCATTGCTGTCAATGTTTTAGGACATACACACCCAAAGCTTATTGATACCCTTAAAACACAAGCTGAAAAACTTTGGCATGTTTCTAATCTTTTTGAATCACCTGAACAAGAAGCACTTGCTGCACGTCTTTGTGCCAACAGTTTTGCTGATAAAGTTTTTTTCTGCAATTCTGGTGCTGAAGCATTAGAATGTGCATTCAAAACTGCTCGTCGCTATCATTATACATTGGGTCAACCACAACGATTCGAAATCATTACTTTTGAAGGTGCATTTCATGGCCGTACACTTGCAACGATTGCTGCTAGTGGACAAAAAAAATATCTTGAAGGTTTTGGCCCAAAAGTCTGTGGTTTTATTCAAGTACCCTTTGATGATGAAAAAGCTTTACGTCATGCTATCAATAAGAATACTGCAGCTATCCTTATTGAACCGATTCAAGGAGAAGGGGGATTGCGGACAGTTCCTTACGGAACTTTAAAAATGCTACGTAAATTATGCGATGAAAATCAATTATTATTGATTTTAGATGAAGTTCAAACCGGAATCGGACGTACAGGAAAACTTTTTGCATATGAATGGTATGATATCGTACCAGATATCCTCACTCTTGCTAAGGGGCTGGGTGGCGGTTTTCCGTTAGGAGCTTGTCTTGCAACAGAAAAAGCGGCAAAAGCCATGACACCAGGAACCCATGGTACAACCTTTGGAGGTAATCTCCTTGGCATAGCTATAAGCAATAGTGTTCTTGATACACTTTTAGAACCAGGTTTTCTTAATCATGTACAACATATGGGCAATAAACTAAAACAGGGACTTTTAAACATTTTAAACATTTATCCTGATATTATCTGTAAAATTCAAGGTACAGGCCTTATGATGGGTATGCAATGTATCATCCCTCACAATGAAGTCATCACTGCACTCGATAATGAACATATTCTCAGTGTTGGAGCGGGTCATAATATTGTTCGCTTTTTGCCTCCTCTCATAATCAATGAAGAAGAAATATATGAAGGTTTGCATCGCATTGAAAAAGCTATTGCTTATCTTTCGCAAACAAATAAAAAAAGACAAATATAATATTATGACACATACCCTTCGCCACTTTACCGATATATCTATTCTAACTCCACAAAGAGCACGTGCTCTTATCGATTATGCAAAAACCCTCAAAGCTGCTTTTAAATCAGGAGAAAATTTAAAACCTTTTGCTGGTAAAACACTAGCAATGATTTTTGAAAAGCCTTCTACACGAACCCGAGTTTCATTTGATCTTGGTATGCGTCAGCTTGGTGGAGAAACAATCATGCTAACGGGATCTGAAATGCAGCTTGGTCATAGTGAAACAATTGCGGATACAGCACGTGTATTATCACGCTTTGTAGAAGCCATAATAATACGAACCACAGCACATCACCGGATGCTTGAATTAGCGCAATATGCACAAATTCCTGTCATTAACGCTCTTACAGATGATACACATCCTTGCCAAATTTTAGCAGATATCCTTACCTATGAAGAACACCGTGGCACTATTGCTGGCAAAACATTTGCTTGGATGGGAGACGGCAACAATGTTCTTCATTCTTTAATCGAAGCAACAGCTCTTTTCAATTTTCATCTGCATATTGCTACACCGCAAGGAAGTGAACCCCAAGAAAAATATATAAACTGGGCACGGGAACGAGGAGCACATATTATGCTCACTCACAATCCTCAAAAAGCCGCTGAGAACGTTGATTGTATTATTACTGACACATGGGTTTCTATGGGACAAGAGTTTCATGCCAAAAATTATTCCATTTTTCAACCTTATCAAGTCAATGAAGCTTTAATGGCATTTGCCAAACCTGATGCTCTTTTCATGCACTGCCTCCCTGCTCATCGTGGTGAAGAAGTTGTAGACGCTGTAATCGACGGACCACATTCTGTTGTTTTTGATGAAGCTGAAAATCGCTTGCATGCTCAAAAAGCAATCCTTTCCTGGTGTTTACAAGATGCATTTCTTCAACCCAATAATTTATGAAATAAACTATTAAAAAGCAAAAATATGAACAACGAATACAAAAAATCTAAAGATCAAATCTATTTAAACAATTTTAATCAGAATGAAGATGATACAGTTATTCCGTTTCAAGTCGAAGAACTAGATATTCGTGGACGCGGTGTAAAACTTGGAGAAAGCCTAAATTCCATTCTCACAAAGCATCAATATCCTGATCCTGTTTCTTATCTTCTAGCAGAAGCTTTAGTTACAACTGTTTTACTTGGAACATCATTGAAATTTGAAGGAAAATTTATTTTACAAACTCATTCTGAAGGACCAGTCAATATGTTAGTATGTGATTTTGTTCCTCCCTCAAATTTACGTGGTTACGCTCGTTTTGATAAAGAAAAATTAAACCAAGCTATAGCGAATGGTAAAACATCTTCAGAAATGCTTCTTGGAAAAGGGACTTTGGCTTTCACTATTGATCAAAGCTCTTATACACAACGCTATCAAGGAATCGTCACCTTAGACGGCTCAAATCTTCAAGAAGCTGCTCGTACTTATTTTAACCAATCAGAACAAATACCTACTGATATCCGTTTGGCAGTTGCTACCTTAATTAACCATAATCAACAGAACAAAACACAAAAAAACTGGATAGCAGGAGGACTTTTGACTCAACTCTTACCCAAAGCTTCTCCTTATCATACACCATGCCAGAAAAATACAAAATTAGACGAAACAAAAAACTGTATCCAACTCGAAAACCAATGGCAGGAAGTAAAAGCTCTTACCGCAACTATTGACAGTGCAGAACTTACAGATCCTCAGGTTGGTATTAAACGATTACTTTTCCGCCTTTTTCACGAACGAAGTGTAAAAGTTTTTCAAACCTTTCCTATAACAAATCGGTGTTCTTGCTCACGAAAAAAAATTAAAGAAATATTAGAAAGCTTTTCTGTTGAAGAACGTACTCAAACAATAGAAAATCAACAAACTTCTGTTACCTGTGAATTTTGTTCAACGGTTTATTATTTCAAACCAGAAGAACTTTTTTAAATATAAAGCATAAAATAATTATTTTTGTAACAGACGAATTTTTCTTTCTATTTTAAAATCTTATGTTAAAAATTACAAACTTATTATAAATTTTATTGCACATAAGATATTGATCTATATATATCTATTATCTTCTTGAAGTTCGAAATATTTTATTGAGGTAGAGATTTAAGATTCTAATCATTGATTATAAAATTTAAAAACTTTTTTCGTAGAATTTTTATGAATATTGTACTATAAAAGTGGATGACAATAACTCTAATTACAGATTTAATATTGACTAAATAAGATTGTTTCTTTTCTAAAATTGTTAAGCTTAAAATTTTTAAAATATGAATGTGTTTATTCGTAAAAATTTAAGAAAGAAAGTTATTCATTAGAGGAATTTAATCCTCATAAAGGTAATTTTATCTTACATAATTCAAAAAAAGTGCAACAAATGACAAAAGACAGTTTAGTATCGTTTCGTAACTATAATTATGAATGCAGTTTCACGCCAAAGAATAAATATAAAGTAAAAAGCTATATAACACTTAAGATGATATGTATACATCATGTGGTACAAGCAATCATTAATTTATACCACGAGCCTCTGCCAAAACAATTTGATTCCTCTTATTTAAAATATATTCATATGTGTATGTATCAAAAAACGTTTGAATGGGCTGGATGTACTCGTGATGTTCCATTTATGTTTCTCGATGGAACAGTTGCCTGCCAACCAGAAGTTAAAAAAGTACTTTCGAATACTTATTTCGCAATTGGTGAAGAAATTCAGACAGGTCTTAAAGAATTTGACAAAATGCTCGCTGAAAAGAACAATTTGAAAGGTTTGTCACGCAAAAAATTTTCTCTTGAAGCAGCAAACATGTTTTCCTTTCTCAACTATATACGTCCTTTTAGAAAAGGGAATGGACACACACAACGTTTTTTCTTTCAAAGACTTGCCGAAAATGCAGGTTATACATTCGATTTTTCAATGATAACAGAAAATGACATGCTAAATGCTTCTATTAATGCACTACGAGATAACGACTTAAAGCCTATGAATTCTATATTCACAAAAACCACTTATCCAAAGTGGAAACCACGTATTACTTCGGATAAACGAAAGTTAAAACACTTAGGATACAATGCTCCTCCACACATGCGCTAAATAGGCTTATATTTTTTCTCTTTGCAGAAAACGACGTAACTGAATATAAAGAGCGCCACTGCCTCCATGCTTATAAGCTGCTTGCTCAAAAGCTTGGACGTAATATTGAAAAACAGGTGTTGATAACCAATAAGGGACATATTGGCACAAAACACCATTGCTTCCGTGTGAATGACCTTTTCCTGTTATCACTAGAACATAGCGTAATCCGCAATGATGAGATGACTGTAAGAATTCTTTTAAACAACGGTACGCTTTATCTTGTATCAAACCATGAAGGTCAATACATGCTTCTATACGACAAAGACCTTTTGCAATTTTACGATGCATGGTATGATCAAAACACTGCATTTTCTTTGCTTTAATTATTTCTTTCTTTTTCTCTTTAACTATCGTTGGCTTCTGTCTCTGTTGGCTTTCTTGAAAAAGTGGAAAAATTTGTAGAGCTTGTAGTTTTTTATTTTTTGTATTTTCAACATTTCCTTGCATAAGAAAATTCAACCGGTTACAAAGTGGAACTGTCGTACGACAAACCTGCTCCCATAAAAAATAGTCTTGAGAAACCAATAGATTTGTTTTTCTTTTATCCTTAGTCATTAAACTCTTTAATTTCGCGTAATTTTATGAAAATTCTTCCATAAACCAATAATAATTTTAATTTTCATCTTCCGTTGCAAAAAGTTTCCAATTTGGATTTTTAGATGTAATATTGCGAATGAAAGTCCAGATATCTCTAATTTCTATAATAGCTTCAGGATTACCTTCTATGCATTCTTCTTGTTCATTATAAGTCGCAGAAATCATTTCACTAATAATACGTACTGTTAACAACGCTTCTTCTTTTTGCATTTCTGCTGCAATAAATTCAATCTTACTAATCCCCACAAAAGTAAATTGAATCCTTTCATTATTTTTTTCGCGTAATTCAATAGCCTCACAAAAACTTTCAAAAACATCCGATGAAAGATGTTCTTTCAGCCGATTGCGATCACCTTGCGCAAAAGCTGTCATAATTATTTCGTAGACAATTTGAACACCATTCACAAAAAATTGAGGAGAAAAAGAAGGATCAAACTGACGAATAGAACGCAAACCACTATTTAATTTGCTTCCTTCTGGTGCAATGGCATCAATTTCGCTAAAATCGCCCTTTTGTGAAGAAGATTGGTCAGGTAAGGAAACAATCTTATCGTTTTTTTCTACTTCAATTGGCTTTTTAGTATACCCTGAATAAGAATCAAAGGGAGGCTTTTCAAAACCAACCCGTTTTCCTAGTACATTCCGTAGTTGCACAAAAACCACAATTACTACAATAAGAGCTATTATTAGTACAATGTCAAATTCCATAAGTGTTGTCAATCTCCCAGCATTAAATGATTATCATTGCAGTCAATATCATTTATCAATAAACATGTAAAATAAGTAAATCTATTATTTAAATAATGTTTATGACTCCCCAATTTAAATTGAGAAAATAATAATACAATTTTCTTTAAAAAAACTTGAGAAGGATATCTTCATTTGAAAAAAGTTTATTATATAAAGTCTCGATTTTTTTTAATTATAGTTCTCAGCGCTCTCTTTTTTGAAATCGCTGGCTTTATTATCGTTGGAAAAGAAATTGGAATTCTAGCAACTTTGAGCTTAATTCTTTTAACAATGATGAGTGGAATTGTTTTATTGCGTATGAAAGGTATAAGTCTTATAAAAAATATACAAAGTAAACTCCTTCAGGGACAGACACTAGAACATTACATAGCTAATGATGCGCTTATTATTCTTGGTGCCGTTTTTCTTACTCTTCCAGGTTTTATAAGCGATATTTGTGGAATATTACTCCTTATAAAACCAATTCGTGTTTTTATCTGGAATCTTTTTTTATCCCTTATTAATAAAACAAATTCTAACGCACAAAACAAATCTGAAAAAATAATTGAACTTAACCCAGAAGATTATCAGAGCTATAATATCGAAAAATCTCCTTGGTACAAAAATAACGATAATAACCAAAATACAAAAAATAATTAAAGATAAAGAGAGCATTTCTTGCAACCCTTTGCAAGTCATGGTAACTTCTTTTTAACTTACAATAGGAATATGTGTATTATAATGAAAGGTTTTTAGTATGGCCGAAGGTGAAATACATAATAATAGTGGAGCGCCAGTATTTGCTGTTTTGACCCAATATTTAAAAGATTTTTCGTTTGAAAATCCGCACGCACCTCGTTCATTACGCCCACGGGAAAAAGCGCCACAAATTGATGTTAACATTAATGTCAACGCCAATCCAATTGGTGATGATAATTATGATGTTGTACTATCCCTTTCAGTTAAAACTAAAGATGATACCGAAATGCTATTTCACGTAGAGCTGATTTATGGCGGTATTTTCCACATTAAAAATATTCCACAAGAGCATGTAATGCCGCTTGTTTTTATTGAATGTCCACGTCTTTTATTTCCTTTTGCTCGGCAAATTATATCTGATGCTACACAAAATGGCGGTTTTCCTCCCTTGTGGATTGATCCGATTGATTTTGCAACAATGTTCCAAAAACGAGTTGCCGAAGAACAAAAAAATAATCAAACGCAATCATCTTAAAAATTAGCTTGTAACATTACATAAAATTTATTTTTATTTCTTTCATTATAAAAGCCCTTGAAATATCAAAGGCTTTTATTTTTTTGAGCAATTTTTTCTGCATGATAAGCAGCCAAAGTTGCAATATTAACGATATCTGTATCACATCCACTAAACGGTACAATTTGTACAGATTTTTCCAATCCAATTAAAATGGGACCAATAATGGTTGCTTCACCAAGTTCTTGTAACATTTTGCTCGAAATTGAAGATGAATGATATCCAGGCATTACTAAAATATTAGCCGGTTCTTTTAATCTCATAAAAGGATATTGTTGCATCAATTTCGAATTAAGAGCTACATCGGCACTCATTTCTCCATCAAATTCAAAGTCAACTTTACGTTCATGTAAAATATCAACAGCTCTCTGAATATCTTGCGTAACTTGACCCTTTATATGACCAAAAGTAGAAAATGCCAAAAATGCTACCCGTGGTTGATATCCAAATTCACGCACAAAAAAAGCTGTTTGTTCAGCAATATCAGCAAGTTCCTTAGCATTAGGATGCTCATAAACAGCTGTATCAGCAATAAACACAGTGCGTCCGCGACAAATAGCTATTGAAATACCAATTAATCGTTCCTGTGGTTTTTCATTAATCACTCGTCGTATATCTACCAAGGCCGTTTCATAATTGCGTGTTACTCCTGTAATCATTGCATCAGCATCACCCGAAGCTAACATACAAGCAGAAAAATAATTACGATCATTATTGATAAAACGATGACAATCACGCAACAGCCAACCTTGACGCTGCATCTTTTTATACAGATATTGAGCATAAGCATCTGTACGACAAGATAGCTTTGCATTCAGAATAGAAATTCCTTCACGCTCAAGATCAATTCCTGCGACAGCAGCAGTATCTTTAATTTGTTTCTCACGACCAATTAAAATTGCTTTCCCTAATTTTTGGTGAACGTAAGATACAGCCGCTCGCATGACCGATTCTTCTTCCCCTTCTGCAAAAACAATTTTCTTTGGTGCTTGACAAACATAATCATAAACACCACGCATCGTGGATGCAATGGGATCACGTCGAGCATTCAAGTCACGTTCATACGCTTTCAAATCATGAATATGCTTTCTAGCAACACCGCTTTCCATTGCTGCTTTTGCAACCGCGATTGAAACAACTGTCAGTAAACGTGGATCAAATGGAACTGGAATAATATAATTGGACCCAAATTTCAGACGGTTTCCGTGATAAGCTTCTACGACACCATCAGGAACTTCCTCATGAGCTAATTTTGCAATAGCTTTCGCTGCAGCAATTTTCATACTTTCATTAATAACCGTTGCACGAACATCAAGAGCACCACGAAATATATACGGAAAACAAAGAACATTATTAATTTGATTAGGATAATCTGATCGACCTGTTGCTATAATAGCATCATCACGTATTTCTGATACTTCTTCGGGTGTAATTTCTGGATCAGGATTAGCCATAGCAAAAATAATCGGTTGTGGGGCCATTGATTTTACCATCTCAGCAGTTAGTGCACCTTTTGCCGAAACACCAAAAAACATATCAGCATCTTCCATCGCTTCAGAAAGCGTGCGTTTATCTGTTTTAGTGGCATGAGCAGCTTTCCACTGATTCATTCCCTCTTCACGACCTTCATAGACAACACCTTTTGTATCACACAACAAAATATTTTCAGATCGAAAGCCCATTGCCTTAATGAGTTCAATACAAGCAATTCCTGCAGAACCTGCGCCATTACAGACTAATCGTGTATCTTGCATAGTACGCCCTGTTAAATGCAAAGCATTTATTACACCGGCAGCCACAATAATTGCTGTACCGTGTTGATCATCATGAAAAACAGGAATATTCATAAGTTCGCGTAGACGACTCTCAATAATAAAACAATCAGGCGCTTTAATATCTTCAAGATTAATACCACCAAAAGATGGTTCCAAATGCCTTACTAAATTGATAAAGCTTTCCGGATCACTTGTATCAATTTCTAAATCAATTGAATCTATATCTGAAAAGCGTTTAAAAAGAACTGCTTTTCCTTCCATCACTGGCTTAGATGCCAAGGCACCCAAATTACCCAAACCCAAAATAGCTGTCCCATTTGATATAACAGCGACAAGATTCCCTTTTGCCGTATAATCATAAGCCATTAACGGATTTTCAGAAATTGCTTTAACTGGAACAGAAACACCAGGCGAATAAGCAAGTGCTAGATCATGCTGTGTTGCCATAGGTTTTGTTGCAACAATTTCAAGCTTACCAGGACGATCACCCCTGTGAAAATCAAGGGCTTCTTGCTCATGTACACTATAAAATTTTTTATATGTTGTTTGATCCTGTCCATTTTTTTTCATTTCATTTACTTTCTTAAAAAACAGCATAAACTCTGATTAACAACGGATATAATGATTAAATTTAAAAATTTGATTCGTATGCCAAAAATAATTATGCTCACTTTATCAAAGCATCTTATCATACGCTTTATTTAGAGGTAATGAAGATATACCTCGAAGTAAATAAAAAAGAACAATAAACACCATATTAAAAGGAATAATCATACTAAAATGGAAAAAGAGACTGAACATAAAAATGATTCATTCCAACGCCCTACGATTCCATCCAATACTCATCAAGAGCGCCTTACCCCTATGATGGAGCAGTATATAGAAATCAAAGCTGTTAATAGCGACTCCCTTCTTTTTTATCGTATGGGTGATTTTTATGAATTATTTTTTAATGACGCGATTGAAGCTGCTCAAGCCTTAGGGATTACACTCACAACACGCGGTAAACATTTAGGCCAAGATATCCCAATGTGTGGTGTTCCTGTTCACTCTGCAGATGATTATTTACAAAAACTTATTGCGTGTGGTTATCGCGTTGCCGTGTGTGAACAAATAGAGGATCCTGCAGAAGCAAAAAAGCGTGGTTCAAAATCAGTTGTTCAGCGCGATGTAGTCCGTCTTATAACACCCGGAACAATAACAGAAGAAAAACTTCTTGATCCAGCGCGCGCAAATTACCTCATGACACTTGCTCGCACGATAACCCGTAGTAAAGAGGAATATGCTCTTGCCTGGATTGATATTTCTACTGGTATATTTCGAGTTACAGAAAGCCGTCATGAAAATCTCTTAACAGATATTATGCGTGTAGACCCACAAGAGGTGATTGTCGCTGATTCATTTTTCCATGATAAATCTCAAAAAGCTCTTTTCAATGTTCTCGGTAATATCATCTCTCCTCAACCAGAAAATCTTTTTGAGATCACCACTGCTGAACGAGATATTTGTCATTACTTTAAACTCTCAACCCTTAAAGGCATTGCAGATTATTCTCATCCAGAACTTTCAGCCATCGCTGCTGCTATTCGCTATATCGAAAAAACACAAATCACACATCGTCCCCCTCTCATGCGACCTGAGCGTCAAAATGAAAGCACAACTCTTTTCATTGATGCAGCAACAAGATTTAGTCTTGAGCTCATTCGGACTACATCCGGTCAACGCGATGGGAGTCTCCTAAAAGCGATTGATCGCACCGTCACAGGAGGTGGTTCACGCCTTCTTGTCGATCGCTTAATTTCTCCCCTAACAACTCCAGTAGCTATCGATAAACGTCTTGATTCAATAGATTTTTTTCTACGCAATCCTTCTCTTGCAGAAGCTATTAAGCTTATTTTAAAAGGAGGACCAGATATGCCACGCGCAGTATCACGTTTAGCGCTTGGTCGAGGAGGTCCGCGTGATATGGGAACAATTCAGCGCGGTTTTGAAATCATCAATGAAATTAATCAGATTCTTAATAATGAGTTATTTCCTCAAGAAATCAATGATGTACGAGAGGTATTCTCACACTTACCTACCGCTTTGCATTTTCAGCTAGAACAAGCACTGGCTGACGATCTCCCTCTTCTCAAGCGGGACGGTGGCTTTATTCGTCCTCATTATCACCAAGAATTAGATGAAATGCGTAATTTGCGAGACGAATCACGTTGTGTTATTGCCAAACTCCAAGCGCAATATGCTAAAGAAACAGATATTAAAACACTCAAAATTAAACATAATAATATTTTAGGTTACTTTATTGAAGTAACGAACTTACAAGCATCGGCTCTCACAAATACTCCACAAGCAAAAGCTCGTTTTATCCACCGACAGACAATGGCGAATGCTATGCGCTTCACTACAACAGAACTCGCCGAACTCGAAAGTCGTATTGCCCATGCTGCAAATCATGTTTTAACGCTTGAATTGGAAATTTTTGATAAACTTGTCGATGAAATTACCGAACAAATTGATTTCATTCGTCAAGCTTCTGAAGCTCTAGCTATTTTAGATGTATCTGTTGCTTTAGCCCACTTAGCTGAAGAACAAGGATATTGTCGTCCCAAAGTTGATCATTCATTAGCCTTTCATATTACCGCTGGACGTCATCCCGTTGTAGAACAAGCATTACGAAAACAAGTTGCGGAACCATTCGTTGCCAATAACTGTGATCTTTCGGCACAAAACAAACACCTAGATGCAGACATTTGGTTGTTAACAGGCCCTAATATGGGAGGAAAATCAACTTTTTTAAGACAAAACGCTCTCATTGCTATCATGGCACAAATGGGATCGTTTGTACCAGCTACTTCAGCTCATATTGGCGTTGTTGATCGTTTATTTAGTCGTGTTGGTGCTTCTGATGATCTTGCTCGAGGACGCTCAACCTTTATGATGGAAATGGTTGAAACAGCAACTATTCTCAACCACGCCAGTAACCATTCTCTTGTCATTCTCGATGAAATTGGACGAGGAACATCAACTTTTGATGGTCTTTCAATTGCTTGGGCAACAGTTGAACATCTCCATGAAATAAACCGCTGTCGTGCTATTCTTGCTACACATTTTCATGAAATGACGGCGTTAACAAAAAAACTCAATCGCCTCCATAATGTAACAATGAAAGTTAAAAATTGGAATAGTGATGTTATTTTTCTTCATGAAATCACTAAAGGCACCGCTGATCGCTCTTATGGTGTGCAAGTGGCAAAGCTAGCTGGATTACCTGCAACAGTTATTTCTCGTGCAACCGATGTTCTGCGTCAATTAGAACAAGGTGAAATGTCCGGAAAGGGTGATAAATTAATTGATAACTTGCCGCTATTTTCTCTCAAAGCAACATCTTTAACAAATGAAAAAAATGATAAATGTTGTGCGATTAAAGATGCTTTAAAAAACATCCATCCCGATGAATTATCCCCTAAAGCTGCTTTAGAAGAACTCTACCGTCTCAAACGACTTGAAGAACAATAATTTTTGATAAAAAGTTTAAAAAAAATTCTACAAGAATAAACTGTTATATTATTAAAAACTTTTTATACAGAAAGTAAATTGCATTACAATATCTTTAATTTGTATTAAAAATTCAAAAAATAACTTAAAATTATTTTTCATTCTCATAACATAAGTACTCATATTATAAAAAATACAAGCAACAATATTTTTGATTATTTTATTCATAATAATATTTAGAATTTTTAGGTATTGAAATCATAAAACTTTCGACCATTTTATGAAACTCTCCTCAACAACTATAATTTACAAAAAACAAAGCATTTTCATAAGAAATACCAATACTCTTTCTCTATCAATTTCAAATATAAAAATGAAATATTATAATTGTAAATATATCCTTTATGAAGGAGCTTTTAGCTTATTATCACTATATCTCACCATTATAAATAACGGAAAAACTTCATGATATTTTTATAAAACTTTTTGAGTTTAAATAATAATGAAATGAATTTTACTAGAGACAACAAAAAAATACAATTATATGCCCCATTTTTCGATGAATGGACAAACTCTATTTTTGAATATCTATTCTATTGTACTAAGAAAAATATTTTATCTTTTTGGTGGAGCTAAGCGGGATCGAACCGCTGACCTCTTGCATGCCATGCAAGCGCTCTCCCAGCTGAGCTATAGCCCCACAAAAAACAATAAATACTCTCCACAGAGTTCTTAGAACGAGATAAACTGAAGATCAAGAAAAATCTATGTCAATAAATAGAACATAATCTCTTTTTGCTTTTTTAAACATCATCATCGTTAGAAACCCCATTGCCAAGGATATCAGTTACATCATCATCTTCATCACCTTCGTCATGAGACAAAAATGTATCATCATCAACAAGATCTACATCGTCATCATCCAAATCAGGGATCTCATCATCTTTAGACACATCAACATCTTCTTCAAGTAGCATAAAGGCAGATTTCTCAAGTGCCGTATCAAGTTCTTCAGTATCAACCTCTTCCTCATTACTTACTTCAGCCGCTGCAACCTCAAAATAAGAACGCGGATAAGAAAGCCCTGTATAAGGTGACACGATAGGATCACGATTAAGATCATAAAATTTCTTTCCCGTTTCTGGGTCAACACGTTTGGTTCCAAGTTCTGGCTTTGCCATAGACCGTGCCTCTTTGGTTAGTTAAATTGCATTAAAACGAATTCCATGGTGCTTAAACAAAAAACACTGCACTTGTCAAAGACAAATACATAGTTCCACACGGATTTTCTCATGACGCTTATCAAAACATATGATAAAGGGCGTCTAATTTTTTAAAATTTATGTCTTATTAAATAAAGATTCGATGTATAAAGCAATACCAGCAACTGCTAAAAAATCAACCAATCTTTCTGGCACAATCAAAATGCCAGGAGATAAATCAATCTCCCATAGAGCACTTATATTAGGAGGATTGGCGCATGGAGAATCACATATTCACGGGCTTCTCGAAAGTGAGAGTGTTTTGCGTACAGCTACCATCATGCAAGCTATGGGAGCACAATATTACAAAAAAAATAACCTTTGGATTATTCATGGAACCGGTAATGGTTGTTTACTACAAGCACAAACACCTTTAAATTTTGGCAATTCTGGAACGAGTGCTCACCTGATCATGGGACTGGTTAGCTCTTACCATATGAAAACGGCTTTTCTCGGCGGTGCCTTACTCTCTAGATATCCAATGAAGCATATCCTTAATCCATTGCGTTTAATGGGAGTTGAAACTGAGCCAACTCTTGGTAATCATTTGCCTTTAACGCTTTACGGTCCCAAAATGGCTAACCCGATTCGGTACCCTATACCTATGGCTTCCGCCCCAGTAAAATCAGCAATCCTTCTTGCCGGTCTTAATACCGCTGGTACTACAACCATTATTGAGCCAACTCTTACACAAGATCATACAGAAAAAATGCTACAAGCATTTGGTGCTGAAATTGATATAAAAATAGATAAAACAGGCACACGTTTCACTTCTCTTAAGGGTCAGCCACATCTTATTGGACAAATCATTAATGTTCCAGGTGACCTATCCTTAGCAGCTTTTCCAATTATTGCAGCTCTTCTTGTAGAAAATTCTGATATCACACTTGAAAATGTTCTCGTCAACGACGAGAAAATGGGATTCATCCAAACATTATGGGAAATGGGTGCTAAAATTGAACTCTTGAACCAACGCAAAACAGGTATAGAAAATATTGTCGATATACGCGTTAAATCATCCGAGTTAAAAGGTGTAACTGTACCAAAAGAAAGAGCCCCATTAATAATTGATAAATATCCTGCTTTAGCAATAGCAGCAGCCTTTGCAAAAGGGAAAACAATTATCTCAGGAATTGAAGGGTTATTTTGTAAAATATCAGATCGACTTTCTATCCTTGCTGAAGGATTAAAAATCAATCATATTCATTGTGAAAATGGTAAAGATTTTCTTATTATCCATGGGAAAAATTCTATCAAAGATTTAGGAGGTGGGCGCGTTACTACACATTTTGATCATCAAATTGCAATGTGTTTTCTTATTTTTGGACTCGTCTCAGAAAAACCTGTTATGATTGATGATAAACAGATGATTATTACCAATTGTCCAGAATTTATTCCTTTAATGCATCAACTTGGAGGTCGAATCTATTGAAACCTTTTATTATTGCAATTGATGGCCTTTCAGCATCTGGAAAAGGAACTTTAGCAAAACAAATTGCTGCCTATTATCATCTTCACCATTTGGATACTGGTCTCACTTACCGCAGTGTTGGCTATTCGCTTTTAAAACGAAATTTACCCCTAGATGATCACATAAATGCTGTTGCATATGCTAAAGAACTTGATTTTAACACTTTAGATCCAATTCTTCTCGGTTCTCTTGATATTAGTGAAGCCGCATCACAAGTAGCGACTATACCAGCTGTACGTGAAATTCTTGTTGCCAAACAACGTGATTTTGCCCAAAAATTACCAGGAAGCGTACTTGATGGCCGTGATATCGGTACTGTTGTCTGTCCTCATGCAGATATAAAATTTTATATCCTAGCAAATGCTCAAATACGTGCAAAACGTCGATACCAAGAAATTTTAAAAAAAGGAGGAAAAGCAAACTATCATGAAATTTTGGCCAATCTTGAACAACGTGACAAACGTGATATGACTCGAAAATATCATCCTTTAAAACCAGCTAAGAATGCCCACTTGCTTGACACATCAGAATTGAGTATAAAAGAAGTATTGAAAACTGCTTGCGCCTTTATTGATCCTCTTATAAAAAAGCATGCCGTTAAATAAAATCATCAAGGTGATTTCCAGCCTAGCGCTTATCTTTCTTTTACGAAAAGGGAGAAGGTGTGGAGTTACCTCATATTAACACTAACCTAGCGCTTATACCTTTGGCAACATAAGGTATGTATCAGGAGTTCTCATGTCACAATACAATCCCACAACAGCAGATTTTGAAACCCTTTTAATGGAATCATTTCAAACGAATGACCTTAATGAAGGATCTGTTGTTAAAGGCCGCATCATTGCAATCGAAAAAGATATGGCCATTATTGATGCTGGTCTTAAAGTAGAAGGACGTATTCCACTTAAGGAATTTGGTAGCAAAGGTAAAGATGGTTCCTTGCAAATCGGTGATGAAGTTGAAGTTTACATTGAACGTATTGAAAATGCGCTAGGTGAAATTGTCTTATCGCGTGAAAAAGCACGTCGTGAAGAAAGCTGGATTCGTCTTGAAGAAAAATTCAATGCAGGGACACGAGTAGAGGGCATTATCTTTAGTCAAGTTAAAGGTGGTTTTACGGTCGATCTCGACGGTGCTATTGCTTTCTTGCCCCGTAGTCAAGTCGATATTCGACCTATTCGTGATGTTGCACCTTTAATGCATAATGCACAACTTTTTGAAATTTTAAAAATGGATCGCCGTCGTGGTAATATTGTTGTCTCACGTCGCGCTGTCTTAGAAGAAAGTCGTGCTGAACAGCGCTCAGAAATTGTTCAAAATCTTGAAGAAAACCAAATTGTTGAAGGTATTGTCAAAAATATAACAGATTATGGAGCCTTTGTTGATCTCGGTGGTATTGATGGACTTTTGCATGTTACAGATATGGCATGGCGACGTATCAACCATCCATCTGAAGTTTTAACAATTGGCCAAACTATTAAAGTTCAGATCATTCGTATCAATCAAGACACGCATCGTATTTCGCTTGGAATGAAACAACTTGAAAACGATCCATGGGATAATATTAACACTAAATATCCAGTCGGTAAAAAAATTACTGGCGCTGTTACAAACATCACTGATTATGGTGGTTTTGTTGAAATCGAACCAGGAATAGAAGGATTAATCCATGTCTCTGAAATGAGTTGGACAAAAAAGAATATACATCCTGGAAAACTCCTTTCTATATCACAAGAAGTAGAAGTTGTTATTCTTGAAATTGATTCTTCTAAACGTCGTATTTCGCTTGGTTTAAAGCAAACATCTGAAAATCCTTGGGTAACTTTTGCGAATAAATACCCAGTGAATTCAAAAATTACAGGCGAAATTAAAAACAAAACAGAATTTGGTCTTTTCATTGGTCTTGAAGGTGATGTCGATGGTATGGTTCATCTTTCTGATCTTGATTGGAATCGTCCTGGTGAACAAGTTATTGATATTTACAATAAAGGTGATACTGTTCAAGCTGTTGTTCTTGATGTTGATGTTGAAAAAGAGCGTATTTCTTTAGGAATTAAACAACTATCCAGTGACAAAATGAGAGAAGCAGCAGCGTCTGGGGAATTACGGAAAGGTGCTATTGTTACATGTGAAGTAATAGGCATCAATGAAAGCGGCGTTGATGTGAAGCTTATTGAACATGATCTTGAAGTCACCATCCGCCGTACTGATTTGGCACGGGATCGTGATGAGCAACGTCCTGAGCGTTTTGCTATTGGACAAAAAGTTGATGCTCAAGTCACTGCATTTGATAAAAAAACTCGTAAGCTTTCAGTCTCAATCAAAGCCTTAGAAATAGCAGAAGAAAAAGAAGCTGTAGCTCAATATGGCTCTACAGATTCAGGAGCTTCTCTTGGGGATATTCTTGGCGCAGCTTTAAAAAAGCAAGAACAAGATTAATCATGAAATAAAAGGCTACTAATTATATAGTGGCCTTTTATTCTTCATTAGGAAATCTTTTTTAATCCCTTAATTTTTTAAAAAAAATTCAAAACTTACAAAATGAAGTTGTTCACTTATTGAGATAAAATACCAATAATCTATTGAGTAAATAACACATCATCGAATAGTAATAGAATATTATGGTACCCAAATTACATCGCATGAAGTGGTTTTCTTCCCAAAAGACAAAAATTCACTCTCTCGATGAGATTAATTCGCCTATCCGTTCAACTAATAAATCACAAGAAGAACTTTATAAGTTAGGCTATACTATAGCCTCTGGTCAAGAAATCTTTCTTCCTGAATATAAAGAAGAAGAAAGTGATTTTCGCAAACGATTAATTGAAAATTCTAAACTTATTCTCCATGTCTTTCACATCAATGACGTTGCTGCACGCAATAACGAAACAATTGCACCATCCGCCCAGTGGCTTATTGATAATCATTACACTATTGACAAAACTATACAGGAGTTACGCTGCAATTTTTCTAAATCGTTCATCAAGCAACTCCCCTTTTATGAACAAAAAAAAGAAATTCCACGTATTTTTGTTTTAGCTTGGCTTTATGTTGCCCATACAGATAGCAGATTTTCACAAGAAACGCTAACAGCGATGGTTAATGGTTTTCAAAAAGTTTGTACTCTAAAAATTAGTGAATTATGGGCTCTTCCTTTTGTTGTTCGTATGATCTTAATTGAAAATGTCCGCCGTCTTTCATTGCGTATTGAACAAGCACGCTATATGCGCTTTCTTGCTAATCAAGTAGCCGATAAAATCGCCCTTACAAAAAATGAAACTCAATTAAATATTCTCACTCTTTATGAAAAACTAACCTCTCATTCGATTTTTTCAGCTCATTTATTTTACCGTCTGCGAGGAGCATCTGTTGATGCAACAATAGCGTTAACTTGGCTTGAAAAACAGTTGCATCTTCATAGCAGTAGTCCAGAAATGATCACAGCTGATGAACATACTCGTCAAACAACAGATGGTATCACCATGGGCAATATTATTCGTGCTCTCAAAACTATGGATGATATTGATTGGGTGGTATGGTTTGAGACAGTAAGTTGTGTAGACTTTATCCTGCGCGAAAATAGTGATTTTTCTGAAATTGATTCTCATTCACGTAATGCATATCGACAAGTCATCGAAAAAATCGCCCATCGCTCACCTCTTAGTGAGTTAGAAGTTGCATATAAAGCTGTAGAAATGGCAAAAACTTGTTCTCAAGATGTTGCCTGTAAGAATAATTTTTCTGTTGGGTGGTACCTAGTTGATGACGGACGCTCTATTTTTGAAGAAGCTTGCAAATATAATCCGTCATTTCTGACAAAATGGATTCAAACTTATCATCGTTTAAAAATAGGAATTATTGCCATCCCTGTTTCTCTTTTAATGCTGGTTCTTTTGTCCACGATCTATATTTCATTACGAACATCTGGTCTCACACCATTAATGACACTCCTTTTCACTGCACTAGCACTTTTTCCTACTATGGATGCTACTTTTGCTTTTTTTAACACTGTTGTTTCATGGTTTGTTTCACCAAAACGGCTCATTGGTTATGAATATAAAGAAGGTATTCCTGAAGATGCCCGCACTATGGTTGTTGTCCCCACTTTAATCACATCACATCATGATATTGATGAACAAATAAGTAATCTTGAAGTGCACTACCTTTCTAATCCCCAAGGTGCCATTCATTTTGCTCTCATCACAGACTGGGCAGACTCTCCATTTGAAGAAACACAAAATGACCTTGATCTATTGCACTATGCAAAAAAGGGTATTGCTCAACTAAACCAGCGCTATCAGTGTGATAACATTCCTCTATTTTTTCTTCTCCACCGTCGACGTCTTTATAACGCTCATGAAAAATGCTGGATGGGATGGGAGCGTAAACGCGGAAAACTTCATGAGCTAAATCTCTTACTCCGAGGAAATAAAAATACGAGTTTTTATGCTCCAGATCCACACCTTCCCATGGATTGTCATTTTGTTATGACCTTAGACTCAGATACACGTCTAACTCCTGAAAGTGTCACTAAACTCGTTGGTAAGCTCAACCATCCACTTAATTGTCCCGTTTTTTCTGAAAAAAATGGAAGGGTTATAAAAGGCTACAGCATTTTACAACCCCGTATTACACCTCCTCTCACAGCAGAAGAAGAAACATCAATTTTGCAACGGATTTTCTCTACCAATCGTGGAATTGATCCTTATGTCTTTAGTGTATCTGACACTTATCAAGATCTTTTGGGAGAAGGAACTTTTACTGGAAAAGGTCTTTATAATATTGATGCCTTTGAACAAGCACTGAAGAACAAAATCAAAGAAAACACTGTTCTTAGTCATGATCTTTTAGAAGGAAGTTATGCACGTGCTGCACTTGTAAGTGATGTAGAAATCATTGAAGATTATCCAACAACCTATAATATGGATGTCGCTCGTCATCACCGTTGGATCCGTGGTGACTGGCAGTTATTACCTTATCTTTTAAACCACCATAGAGTGAGTCTCACCACGCGCTGGAAAATGCAAGATAATTTGCGGCGTTCTCTTACGCCACTCATGTGGCTTGTTGCAGCAACAGCAGGATGGTCTTTTTTACCATCAAAGATAGCAATTGTTTGGCAAATATTTCTGCTTTTTAGTCCCTTTATTGCATCAATTTTAGGTTTGCTGCGTACATTCATTTCCTCTAATAGCGATTATTCTTTACGCGGACAATTACAATTAATTTTAAATAGTATTTCCTCCACGACGTTAGAAATATTGCTTAAAATCACATTTATAGCCCACTCAGCTTATTTTATGACTGATGCAATCATTCGTGCACTCTATCGAATGATGATTTCCAAACAATATCTTCTTGAATGGAAAACTTCAGCCACAATGAAAGCCATTCCCAATAATTTAAGCTTCTATATCATCACTATGTGGCCAGCAGTATTTATTGGTATTATTGCTATAGGATTACCTCTATTTTTTCATAATTCAACAATATTGATCGCTTTACCTTTTGGGCTTTTATGGTTTTTCTCACCACTGATTGCATGGATTATTAGTAAACCAATAACATTTCGAGATGTTCTTGATATATCTTCTGCAGATAAAAAAATACTGCGGAGCATTGCACGACGGACATGGCTTTATTACGCAACCTTTGTTGATGCACAAAATAATTATTTGCCACCTGACAATTTTCAAGAAGATCCTGAACCTCTTGTTGCACGACGCACATCACCTACCAATATTGGAGTTTACCTACTTTCTATTATTGCCGCACGTGATTTTGGTTGGATTAGCTCTGAAGATACCATTATGCGAATTAAGCGCACATTAAGTACTCTCAAAAAAATGGAAAAATTTCGAGGTCATCTTTATAATTGGTATGAAACAGATACACTTAAACCTCTTCTACCAACTTATGTTTCAACAGTTGATTCCGGTAATCTTGCTGGCCATTTAATAACGCTATCTTCCGCTTTAAGCGAGTGGGCTGAAATACCTGATGCTTTTTTACAAAGCAATCTAGATGGCTTATTCGATATTAGTAATATTCTTGAAGAAATCTTAAAAGAAATTCCTGACAACCTTAAATTTATTCATCCATTCCATCAACAAATCAAAGAGCATATTGCTCATTTTCACCATTCTGTTAGTGAACTCAAAGCAAAATCGGCAACTGTTATGAGTATCTCTCGTCTTTCTATTACTGCTCGTAACATTGCACATTTAATCAATGAACTGGATAAAATAATCCAAACAAAAGAATCTGCTCATATGTTATCTTGGGCTAAATGCCTAGTAGAAAACTGTGAAGCTTATAACCATGATATTACCAATAACTATGATATTAAAGAATTATGCAAAGAATTAAATACTTTATCTGAAAAAGCCCGACAAATAGCTTTAGATATGAAATTTGATTTTTTAGAACAGACTGAACGTCAACTTTTATCTATTGGTTATCGCGTACAGGAAAATAAACTTGATGAAAGCTGCTATGATCTTCTAGCTTCAGAAGCGCGTCTCTCAAGCCTCTTTGCTATCGCTAAGGGTGACATTAAATTTAAACATTGGTTTCGTCTTGGCCGATTACTGACCCCAATTGGTTGGAAAAGTGCTTTATTATCATGGTCAGGATCCATGTTTGAATATCTTATGCCTTCTCTCATTATACATGAACCCTTAGGGTCCATACTCGATCAAACAAATCGCCTCATTATTCGCCATCAAATACAATATGCGCGCAAACGAGGATTACCATGGGGTATTTCAGAAGCTGCATTCAATAGCCGTGACCATTTAATGAATTATCAATATTCTAATTTTGGTGTTCCAAGTCTAGGACTTCAACGTGGCTTATCACGCAATGCTGTTATTGCTCCTTATGCTAGTCTTCTAGCTGCACAATATATGCCAGCTCAATCTATCGCTAATCTAAAATACCTGCGTAATCTCGGCGCTTTAGGGACATACGGCTATTACGATGCTATTGATTTTACCCCTTCACGTGTACAAAAAGAAAAAAAATATGCTATCGTGCGTAACTATTATGCACATCATCATGGCATGTCAATTCTTGCTATTGATAATGTCGTTTTTGAAGGGCGTATGCGCAATCGCTTTCATCGTGATCCAATTATAAAAGCTGTACAACTCTTATTACAGGAAAGAGCCCCACGACAAATTCCTATTATTCATACTAAAATCAATAATTCTATACAGAATAACTCTAGAGGTTTTGATGATACTCCTGTGCGCATTATTACAAGTCCTCTTCTTAAAACTCGCGCAACTTTGCTTCTATCGAATGGTTGTTATTCCATAATGACAACAGCAAATGGTTCTGGTTATAGCCGTTGGCATAACTATGCTATCACGCGTTTTATTCCTGATGCATCCGAAGATCAACAAGGAACTCTGTTCTTTGTCCAAGATACGCATAATAAACGCTGGTGGTCTATCACTAGTGAACCAACACGTATAGCCGAAGAAGAAGTGGTCAGTATTTTTACAGATGAAAAAGCTGAATATATAAAAACAGTTGATGGACTGAAATCAACACTTGAATGTCTTGTTACTTCTGAAGGTGACGGTGAAGGTCGACGTATACAGTTAATGAATACAACGAACAAAGACCGAATAATTGAAATAACTTCTTATGGTGAATTAGCACTCGCAACAATGAAAGATTACTTTACTCATCCTGTTTTTTCGCAAATGTTCATAGAAACAGAAATTCTTGATTCAGGTGGAACAATTTTAGCTAAAAGACGCAAACGCTCTCCTCATGATCCTAATATTCACGTTGCTCACTTTGTTACTGATCCATCAGGAATTATCCCAGAAGCAGAAGCAGAAACCGATCGTCGCGTTTTTATTGGCCGTGGTCGATCTATTCATCACCCAATTATCTTTGATCAAAAGACTCGTTTCAAAGGTAATCAAGGGTGTGTTCTTGATCCGATTATCTCAATCCGTTGTCGTATAAAAGTTCCAGCACATGAAAAAGCAGAGCTTATTTTTTGGACTTTTGCTGCCGATTCAAAAGAAACATTACAAAACTATATTGAATCCTATCGACAACCTGATATGTTCCAGCAAGCTTTATTAAAAGCATGGATGCATTCACAAGTTTCACTGTATCAAAAAAATATTAATCCTAGAGAAGCTATTACTTACCAAAAATATATAACACCACTTATCTACCCTGATCGAACGTGGCGTCTTCCTCCGGAAATATTAGCAAAAACTCTTGGAAAACAATCTAATTTATGGCCAATGTCTATTTCAGGAGACTATCCTATTTGCCTTCTCAGACTCGATAATGAAACAGATATCACTGTACTTCGTGAACTGCTTAAAGCATATGAATATTGGCGTATGCGAGGTCTCATTGTTGATCTAGTCATTTTAAATGAACAGACATTTTCTTATCTACAAAATACACAACGCGCCATTGAATGGGCATGCGAGTCTTACCGTCACCGTACAAAAGAAATGGACGGACAAAATCATATTTTTACCCTCCAGCGCGACCAAATGAGTGAACAAAATTTTCAAACACTTCTCGCGTCAGCTCGCATTATCCTGCATGCTCAGAATGGATCTTTATCTGAACAATTGAAACGTATAGAAAATATTGATTCCGATTTAATTATTAGCAGTCATAGTCAAAAATCTAATAATAAATCCAACTACAAAAAATCTAATAAAAAAATACAAAAAGCCCCACAAATCAAACAAACTCTATTTTCTTCCATTGCTCTCATTGACCAACAAAAAACTTCTCCTTTCCCCGTACCGAGTGAAGATTTGTGCTACTGGAATGGTTATGGTGGTTTTAATCACCATAACCATTACGTAGTCCGTCTGAATGGGTGTCAAACAACACCACATCCATGGATTAACATAATTGCAAACAATAGTTTTGGCTTTCATGTATCCGCCGAAGGATCGCTCTTCACATGGTCTCATAATAGCCGTGACTATCAATTAACGCCTTGGAGTAATGATCCCGTTACCAATCGTCCAGGGGAAGCGCTTTATCTTGTCGATCGCCTATCTTTAAAATGCTTTTCTCCAGTTTCTGCCGTCGAATGTGATAATAACGTCATTTATGAAGCTTGCCATGGTTTTGGGTTTTCAACTTTTAAATCTAAACATTCAGACATTGCATTAGAACTGACCCACACACTTAATGGAGAAAAGCCAATTCGTTTTTCTCGTCTTATCATTAAAAATGAAGGAGAAACACCACATAGCTTACGCCTTTATAATTATGCCGAATGGGTTTTAGGAAATATCCGTACACAATACGCGCCCTTTATTATTCCCCATTATGATTCTAAACGTGGTGCACATTTTATTCAAAATCCTTATCACATTGAAAAATCTCAACAGGTTACTTTTTTATCAGCATCCGAAATGCCAACCAGTTTTACGACTAATCGTACTGAATTTATCGGTACAACAGGAACAATTCAGCACCCACAAGCTATTCGTAAAGCTGAACCACTTTCAAATATAGTAGAACCCGGTTGTGATCCTTGTTCAGCCCTCGCCTATGATATTGATTTACAACCAGGACAAACAAAAGAAATCATCTTCTATCTTGGCAATACTGAAAGCATACAACAAGCTAAAAAACTGCTTGATCAAGCTCGTAAAGATGATTTTCAAATTGTCTTTGCACAACAAAAACAACAATGGAATGATTTTGTTTCTCCACTACAAGTAAAAACTCCTGATCCCTCTTTTGATATTATGGTCAATCACTGGCTGCCTTATCAAATTTATGCATGCCGCTTAATGGCGCGCTCAGCTTTTTATCAAGCCAGTGGAGCATTCGGTTTCCGTGACCAACTGCAAGACAGTTTATCTTTATTATTGCTTAAACCACAATTAGCGCGTGAACACTTACTAAATGCAGCAGCACACCAATTTCCTGAAGGAGATGTACAACATTGGTGGCTTCCTGATACGAATGCTGGCGTCCGGACACTTATTTCTGATGATATCGTTTGGCTTGCTTACGGAACAGCTCTATATGTTCGCACCACTGGTGAGAATGCATTTCTTGATACCCCTGTTCCTTTCATCGAAGGCCCTCCCCTAGCCACAGGGCAACAAGATGCTTATTTCCAGCCTATACAATCCTCCAACATTACAACACTGTATGAACATTGTGCTTTAGCCTTAGATCTCGCTATCAAGCGCTGTGGCCCCAATAATTTACCCCTTATTCTAGGTGGTGACTGGAACGATGGTATGAACTTAGTGGGTATTGAAGGCAAAGGTGAAAGTATCTGGCTGGGATGGTTTCTAGGCACTGCTTTACAAGAGTTCATTCCTCTCGCTAAAAATCGTAACGATCACAGCCGCATAAAAGCTTGGAGTACATATTTGAAACGTCTCACTAAAGCCTTAGAAGAAAAAGGATGGGATGGTGCTTGGTACCGACGTTGTTATTTCGATGATGCAACTCCTTTGGGATCTAAAATAAATGATGAGTGCCAAATTGATGCTCTTGCTCAATCATGGGCTGTCATTTCCAAAATGGCAGATTCTAGCCGTCAAAAACAAGCAATGGCATCTCTGCTTGATCACCTCTATGATGAAAAAACTGGTCTCATACGTCTTTTCTGGCCCCCTTTCAACAAAAGTTCCCTCGAGCCAGGTTATATTAAGGGTTATCCTCCTGGAATTCGAGAAAATGGTGGGCAATATACTCACGGTGCTATTTGGAGCATTTTAGCACTTGCTGAAATAGGAGAAGAAGACAAAGCTTACACGTTGTTTTCAAAAATAAATCCTATCAATCATGGTCAAAATCCAGAAATCTATCGCGTTGAGCCTTACGTCATGGCCGCAGATATTTACACAGTTGAACCATATTGTGGACAAGGTGGCTGGACATGGTATACAGGCTCAGCAGGATGGCTTTATCATGCAGCAATACAAACTATTCTTGGACTTCATCTGCAAGCTGGAAAATTATTTTTACGCCCACATTTACCCTCCTTCTGGCCTGCATATGAAGCAAAAATGAAATTTCACAGTGCTGTTTATAAAATTAAAATTAGACGAGCAAATAAAAACATGCTCAGTATTGACGGAAAAGAATACAACAAAATCGATCAAGGCATAAAATTAAAAAAAACAGGCAACCATGAAATTGTATATACTCTAGAATCATAAATAAAAAAGCTTTTTATATTGCTCAAAGCTCTAAAATTGTTATAGTTTATTCATTCCTTGTAATGATGCAGGATGCAAAACAGTTTTAAATTTTACTTCACGAAAAAGAACAAAATTCATGAATTGTACAGATATTGCTAGACGTGTCTATAACCATACGTGGAAACTTGATCCAATCATCCGTTCTCTTCTTGATACAGATTTTTATAAACTTCTTATGGTGCAGATGATCTGGGGATTGTATCCAGATGTTAATGCTACTTTTTCTCTCATAAACCGCACAAAAACAATTCGTCTTGCCAATGATATTGATGAAAGTGAACTGCGCACTCAACTTGATCATGCCCTTAGCTTGCGCTTTACTAAGAAAGAAATGATCTGGCTTGCCGGTAATACATTTTATGGACGTAAACGAATTTTTGAACCAGATTTTCTACAGTGGCTTGAAAAATTTCAGCTTCCAGAATATGAACTAACCCGCAAAGATGGTCAATATATTCTTCGTTTTGATGGACCATGGGCTTACAGTTCTATGTGGGAAATTCCTGCTCTTGCTATTATTAGTGAATTACGTTCACGTGCGGCTATGAAAGATCTTGGTCTTTTTGCACTTGATGTGCTTTATGCTCGTGCCAAAACAAAAATGTGGAGCAAAATTGAACGACTTAAAAAACTGCCTGACATTAAAATATCTGACTTTGGTACAAGACGTCGGCACTCATTTTTATGGCAACGATGGTGTGTTGAAGCTTTAAAAGAAGGAATTGGTAATTCTTTTACAGGTACTTCTAATGTCCTTCTTGCCATGGATACAGATGTAGAAGCTCTCGGTACAAATGCCCATGAATTACCAATGGTTATTTCTGCTCTTACCACCAATGACGATGATTTACGTAAAGCGTCTTATAAGGTCTTACAAGATTGGAATCGTTATTATGGTGGTAACCTTTTAATTGTATTGCCTGATGCTTTTGGCACAGAAGCTTTTTTACGAAATGCTCCAGAATGGGTAGCAGACTGGACAGGCTTCAGACCCGACAGTGCTCCCCCGATCGAAGGAGGTGAGCGAATCATCAAATGGTGGCAAGAAAAAGGAAAAAATCCACGTGAAAAATTATTAATTTTTTCCGATGCTCTAGATATAGACACCATTGAGAAAACTTATCACCACTTTCATGGCAAAGTCCGTATGTACTTTGGATGGGGAACTAATCTCACTAATGATTTTGAAAATTGTGCCCCTAAAAGTATTCCAAACCTTGAAGCCATTTCTCTTGTCTGTAAAGTCACCCATGCAAATGGCCGACCAGCTGTAAAACTTTCAGATAATCCTGAAAAAGCTATTGGTGATCCACAAGAAATACAACGTTACTTAAATTTTTTTGGGAATGAACAACGCACTGCTAAACCTGTAAAAATTTAGCTAGGAATTAATTTGTATAAAAATAACTTCTGAATAATAAATCTACAAAATATTCCTTTTTAAATATAAAATAGATCATAATCTAATCTTGCTTCGTTGTAATCACGTTCCCTAATACTAGGATACAACAATTCTCTTTAATGGATGCAGCAGTCTTATAATATTTTGAAAAATCTTATAAAGCGAAATACCGTTTCGGTATTTATAAATGCTAAACTTTTATAAAATAAATCAAAGTAAAAATACTTCTTTTAGTAAAATTTTCCATTTCGATCATATTTAAGAAGATGGACGTGTTATAATATAAAGGGCTATCATTAATAAAATAACCCCAACTAATAAAATAAGCCATAAAGCTGGATGGATTATCACCAAAAACGATAAAAAACCACCTAGCATACTTATAACTGCAAAAATCTTGATAGATAGCGGAATAGCTTTCTTTTCCTCCCACTGTTTAATAGGAGAACCAAAAATTCTGTGATTACACAACCAATGATGAAAACGTGGCGATGAACGAGCAAAACACCATGAAGCGACTAATAAAAAGGGTACTGTAGGCATAATAGGTAAAACGATACCGATAAACCCTAATACAATCATTGCCCATCCTAATATAGAATAGCAAATACGGAGAGGACGAGATATCTTAAAATCTTTTTTCATTATTTATAGCTGTTTTCTCTTGCTCAGATACTATTATGCAAAATATTGTTATTACGAAATTTTAATAGATTATCGTCTCTCTAAATAATACACCAATTAATGCTCTCCCAGAAGTAATTGTTTTCCAAAACAAAGAAAAATCTATACAATATGATAATAATTTTAAAGTTTTCAAACAATAAAAATTAATTCTTTTAGAGAATTCCCAAAAAAAAGGCTGCATGATAAATCAATGCAGCCTTGTAATTACGAATGCAGCGTTGGGAGGAGTAATACTGCACTCATTCACTAGACATTAGGAGGAAAATGACCTAGCTCTTATTTACTTAATAAAAACACATGCTAGAAACAATATACAAAAACGCATAGCTGCTATGCGTGATCTCCATTATATTTAAATTTCTTGAGCTGTACTCTGACAAAAGGAAGTAGATATAAAAATAACAATAAAAATGAATGTTAAAATCAATACAATTGTAGCAGCAGAATCAGAACCAATAAATAAGCTGAGATAAATCCCTAGAAAACTTGAACATACTGCAATAAATACAGCAATTAAAAGCATAGAAAAAAAACGCTTAGTCATGAGATAAGCAATAGCACCTGGTGCAATTAACAAAGAAATGACTAAAATAATTCCAACTGCTTGCAATGCAGCAACAATTGTCAGAGAAATCATTGTTAAAAAAGTATAATGGAGCACCGATATTTGTAATCCTATTGCACGTCCTTGAACTGAATCAAAAACATACAACATAAAATCACGCCATTTCATACCCAAAACTATTGTAATAATAACAGAAATTATTGTTGTTTGCGTAATATCAAGCCAATCAACGCCTAAAAGATTACCAAATAAAATATGATTTAAATCTAAATCACTATATATTGCTGTTGCTAAAACAAGCCCTAAACCAAACATGGATGAAAAAACAACACCCATAATAGTGTCCTGTTTAATCCGACTGTTATTCCCTAAGAAACCCGTTACAATGGCACAAATCATACCTGCTAAAAAAGCGCCACAAGCAATCAAAGTCATTGTGACATTAGCAGAGCGCACACCATGAAACCAAAGAAACGGTATAGAAGACAAAAATGTCATCGCCCATGGAGTTGCCATATATCCAACAACTACCCCAGGAAAAACTGCGTGAGAAATTGCATCTCCTAAAAGAGCCCATCCCTTTAAAATAAGAAAACAAGAAAGCAGAGCCATTGGGATAGCCAAAATAATGGTAATTATCATCCCTTTAATCATAAAAGAAAACTGAAAAGGAAGCAGCAATTGGTCAATCATATACACCACACCTTTTTGCTGCTCTCACACGTAAGCGTGCAGCAATATAACCATGTTTAGGAGCAAAAATAAAGGCGATTATAAATAAAAACGTTTGAAAAAGCACAATAACACCACCAGTTTGTGCATTCAAAAAATAACTCATATAAACACCAAAAATACTTGTAAAGGTTCCAATCATAACTGCAATGATCAAAAGATTTACAAAACGATCACTTAAACAATAAGCTGTTGCGCCCGGTGTAATTACAAGACAAATCACTAAAAAAGCCCCAACTGTTTGCATAGCTGCAACAGTACAAGCAGCAAGAAGTGTAAAAAAGAGAATTTTTAATAACGTAACATTTAGTCCAATAGCGCGCGCATGACTCTCATCAAATAAAAAAACCAACAAGTCTTTCCATTTCATACACAATATAAAAAGAGAAAAGAACCCAATACAAGCTAACTGCATAATATCTGATGAACTAACTGCTAAAACATTTCCAAGAACAATTGTATCAATATTAACAGACATTGGTCTTAATGATTTCAGAAACAATCCAAATGCAAAAAAGGAAGAAAAAATTAAACCAATAATTGTATCTTCTTTTAGCTTTGTTCGATAATTTAAAAATAACATTGCCGCAGCAGCAAGCCCACCAGAAAAAAAAGCTCCAAATGAAAAAGGGAGTCCCAAAAGATAAGCGCCAGCAACTCCAGGAACAATTGAATGGGAAAGCGCATCACCAATCAATGACCAACCTTTTAACATTAAAAAAGCAGAAAGAAAGGCACAAACGCAACCAACTAACCCTGAAACCCACATTGCATTAATCATATATTGATAGGCAAAAGGTTCAAGCAACCAAGGAATCATAAAATATGCTCCAGCTTTTGATTGCAATCATGAAATAAAGACTTATCATCTGTAGCAATATCATTTTTTTGTGCATTTTGGGAACCAGCATAATGATGACGCAGAGAACCACCAAAAATTTTTTCAAGATTTTTTTGTGTAAAAACCACTTCTGTTATTCCAGAAGCGACAACCGTTCCCTTGATTAAAATCGTTCGATCACAAAATTCAGTAACGGAATCTAAATTGTGAGTCGAGACTAATATAACAGCACCTTCTTTACGCAAATCTTGTAACAAAGTGATAATTTTATCCTCTGTTTTGATATCAACTCCTGTAAAGGGTTCATCGAGTAAAATCGCTTTTGCTTGTTGCGCAAGAGCACGTGCCAAAAAAACGCGTTTCTTTTGGCCACCAGACAGCTCACCAATCTGACGTTTAGCAAATGGCAACATATCGACACGTTCTAACGCAATACGAACAGCTTCATGATCTTGTTTTCGAGCATAGCGAAAAAAATTCATATGACCATATCGTCCCATCAGAACAACATCTTCAACGAGAACAGGAAAGTCCCAATCAATATCCTCACTTTGGGGAACATATGCAATAAGATTTTGTTTCAAAGCCTTTTTAACTGACAAACCTAAAATGCAAATCTGCCCCTTTGAAGGTTTTACAAATCCCATAATAGCTTTAAATAATGTAGACTTCCCTGATCCATTAACCCCAATCAATGCAGAAATAGAACCCATAGGACTTTCAAAACTCACTTCTCGCAAAGCTGTATGCCCGTTACGATAAGTCACAGATACATCTTGGGCAGATATTCCAGACTCAGTCATCGGCTTCTTACCTCATCTGACAAAGCCTTAGTAATACGTGCACTCGTAACACGTAATAAATCAATATAAGTAGGAACCTCACCATCCTTACTACTCAGTGAATCAACATAAAGAACACCCCCATACTTAGCCCCTGTTTCCCTTGCCACCTGTTTGGCAGGCGCAGCAGAAACAGTGCTTTCAGAAAAAACAACCGGAATATTATATTTCCGAACTGTGTCAATGACACGCTTAATTTGCTGCGGTGTCCCTTGCTGATCAGCATTAATAGGCCATAAATAGAGTTCTTTCAAACCGAAATCACGAGCCAAATAACTAAACGCACCTTCACTTGTTACAAGCCAACGCTTGTCTTCTGGTATTGTTTGCAACTCAGCTTTAATTGGGTCAATGCTCAAGCGAATTTTTTGTTTATAAACTTCAGCATTCTTATTATAAATAGCAGCATGCTCAGGATCATATTTTATAAAAGCATCACGAATATTATCAACATAAATCAAGGCAGAGACTGGTGACATCCACGCATGAGGATTGGGTTTACCGCTAAAAGGCCCATCTCCAATTTTAATAGTCGCAATACCTTCTGAAACAACTACACTTGGAACATCTTTAATATTTTGAAAAAATCTCTCAAACCAAAGTTCTAATTCCAAACCATTCCATAAGATAAGGTTAGCTCCTTGAGCTCGCATAAGATCGCGTGGCGTAGGTTGATATTCATGAATTTCAGCACCTGGTTTGGTAATTGACTCAACATCAGCAACATCGCCTGCAACATTACGAGCCATATCGGCAATAATAGTAAAAGTTGTAACAGCTTTAAATTTACCAGCACTCAAAACTGTACTGGGGGTTAAAAGAATTACACCCCAAAAACATGTGATAAAAAAAGCTTTCAGTTGCATTGATTTTCTTTCTATTGCTAATGATTTGCATTATCATATATAAATAACAGTTAATTTCCAACTTTGCAATAATTTTAAAATAATGCCTTTTCTGGCTATTTTAAAAAAGAGAATAGTGAAATATTTGTTTCATATCCAAGAAAACAAAAACTATGTCCGCACAATATAATAATTAATGACGCAAATATGCACCCGTTGTTTTCGCGACACTCTCAATTATTTTTAAAGTCAATCCTTCAAGATCTTCATCAGTTAAAGTCCGTTCCATAGGCTGAATAGTTACTTCAATTGCAACAGATTTTTTATCATGACCAAGACTTGGATCTTCAAAAAGATCAAAAACCTGTACTGAATGAATAAGTTTTTTATCCGCTCCACTCACAGCACGAACAATAAGAGAGGAGGCAACTTCTTTATCAACAACAAATGCGAAATCACGTCGTACCCTTTGAAAAGGTGACAAACTTAAAGAAGGACGGATTTTAGTAACCTTTTTTTTGGGTTCTGGAATTCGATCAAGGAAAATTTCAAAACCGCATATAGGACCACTTACACATAACTTTTCTAAAGTAGTAGGATGAAAAATACCAAAAAAACCAAGAATAACTTTTGGTCCAAGTTTGATAACACCTGAACAACCAGGATGATACCAATGAGGTGCTCCAATTTCAATTTGTACTTTATTGCTATCCATACCACATGCTTCCAAAACAGCAAATGCATCCGCTTTAGCATCAAAAACATCCACTGCCTTTGCATTTCCAGTCCAAAAGCGTCCACCTCCTTCAAACTTTTCCGTACCACAACGAATACCACTAGCAACATTCCGTTGCTTATCCGGTGTATCACCTTCATAAATGTTGGAAACTTCAAACAAAGCAAAATCTGAAAAACCACGATCAATATTTCGCTGTGCAGCAACAAGTAAGCTAGGTAAAAGAGAAGGACGCATTACAGACATATCAGAAGCAATAGGATTCACTAATTTAAGCTGTGCCTGACCGCCCCCAAAAGCTAATGCCTGATTTTCAGAAATAAATGACCAAGTTATGGCTTCCATCATACCTCGATACGCTAAAATCCGACGAGCAGTATGTGAACAAATCTGCAAAAATGTAAACGTTTTCTGCTTAACTTCAGCTAAACTTTCCAACGGTATAGGCTGTATCTTATCTAATCCATAAATTCGCATGATTTCTTCTACTAAATCAGCCTTACCAACAATATCAAGACGCCAAGTTGGTACTGTAACCGTAACCACATCCCCTTTTCCTTCAAGGCCAAATCCAAGTTGTGTCAAAAGAGTAAAAGCTTGCTCTGGTCCTATCTCTAAATTAGTTAAACGCTTAATTTCAGAAAATGGAAAAACTATCTTTTTAATTTCTGGCTTTTTATACCCAATGACTTGTGTTGTTGATGCTTCACCACCACAAAAACGCAAAACGAATTCCGCAGCAATCTCAAGACCCGATTCCATAAAAGCCGGGTCAACACCCCGTTCAAATCGGTAACGCGCATCACTAATAAGTCCTAATGAACGACCTGTGCGTGCAATATTCTTTGAATCCCAAAGCGCTGATTCAATAATGACACGACGTGTTTTGTCATCACAACTAGTTCTTTCACCACCCATAATACCGGCAATGGCAATAACACCCTCTTCATCCGCAATAACACAATTTTCAAGACCTAAATTGTAAACTTTACCATTTAATGCTTGAAATTGTTCACCCTCACGACCAAGACGGACGCTCAATTTCCCCTTAAGCTTATCTGCATCAAAAACATGAAGGGGACGACCGAAATCAAAACTGATATAATTTGTTATATCAATCAAGGCATTTATTGATCGCAAACCAATAGCATTCAAACGCTGTTGCATCCATTGCGGCGACCTGCCATTTTGTACATTGCGAATCTCACACCAAGAAAAACCTGAGCATAATGATAAGTCCTGCGGATAATTCAAAGATACTTGAACTGATGTTTCAAAAAACGAAGACAGTTGTGGTAAAGATAATTTTTTTAATCTTCCAATTCCAGTTGCAGCCAAATCACGGGCAATTCCTCTAACACCTGTACAATCAGAGCGATTAGGTGTTAAACCAATATCAATCACTGGATCATCTAATCCTGCATAAGTTACAAATGACATTCCAATAGGTGCATCTTTCGAAAGTTCAATAATCCCACAATCCTCATCGAATAAACCAAGCTCTGCTTGTGAGCACATCATACCAAAACTTTCAACACCACGAATTTTCCCTACAGATAATGTCACATCAAGTCCAGGAACATAAGTGCCTGGCAACGCAAGAACACCAACAAGTCCAGGACGTGCATTTGACGCACCACATACAACTTGGATAGGCGAATCAGACCCTATATCTACTGATAAAACCTGTAATTTATCCGCATCAGGATGTTTAATAGCAGTTAAAACTTTTGCAATTACAAAACCGGCTAAAGAAGAACGATCTTCAATATGATCAACCTCAAGGCCAATTGCTACCAGTTTATCACAAATTTCATCCAAAGACGCACTTGTCTCTAAGTGATCTTTCAACCAAGATAATGTAAACTTCATTTTCAAACCTCACACGACAACGGCTATAAGATCACACACTATTTAAACCAGAAAATAAAAGAGAGATGTCAAAACAGCGAAAACCATAATGATTTAACCAACGAACATCAGCATCAAAAAAAGCTCGTAAATCAGGCATACCATATTTTAACATAGCAATACGATCAATACCCATTCCCCATGCAAAGCCTTGATATTCATCTGGATCAAAACCAGCATTCCCCAAAACATGAGGATGCACCATTCCACATCCTAAAATTTCTAACCAATCACGACCTTCTCCAAATTTTACTTCCAAACCAGAACGATCACATTGAATGTCCACTTCCATAGAAGGCTCAGTAAAAGGAAAGAAAGAAGGGCGAAAACGCATCTTTACCGAAGGTACTTCAAAAAAGGATTTACAAAAAGTTTCATGAAGCCACATCATATGTGCAATGTTAGAAACTTTATCAATCACTAATCCTTCTATCTGATGAAACATTGGTGAATGAGTTGCATCAGAATCCATACGATATGTTTTTCCAGGAATAATAATACGTATCGGTGTCTGTTTTTTTTCCATCACACGAATTTGCACTGGTGATGTATGTGTACGCAACAATTTTCGATTTCCCATTTCATCAACATCAAAAAAGAAGGTATCATGCATCTCACGTGCGGGATGACCTTCAGGGAAATTTAACGCAGTAAAATTATAATAATCCGTTTCAATATCTGGCCCTTCTGCAATAGAAAAACCCAAATCCGTATAAATGGTTACAATTTCATCAATCACCTGTGAGATAGGATGAATACGGCCCCGCTCTATAGGTGATGAACGAACAGGTAAAGTGACATCAACGGTTTCATTAGAAAGACGTATAGCCATTACTTGATTTTTGAGAGCATCACGCTTTTGCATCCATAACTCTAATACGCGTTTTTTTAATCCATTAAGTACTGGGCCTAGTTTATGCCGCTCATCAGCACTCATATTGCCTAATGCCTTTAATTTTTCAGAAATGCTCCCCTTCTTCCCTAAAGCTCCAATACGCACTGCTTCAAGTGTTTGTTCATCATTCGCTGCTTCTAAAGCACAACAAATTTCTTGTTCCAAATGCTCAATATCGTTATCGTTCATAATTTCTGCCTATTTTTTCAATAAAAAACCGCACCAGTAATAACCAGCGCGGAATCTCGAATAAATGAATGCCTAAAGAAAACGCAGCTGGCTACTTGACAGCGCTTTCAAAAGCATTGGGCGTTGTGTCTTTTAAATACTCTAAAGCTTTCTTTGCAGAATCTACCAAAGCAATAAATACTGTTGGATCATAAATAGCTATATCAGAGAGAATCTTACGATCTATCTCAATACCAGCTTTTGTTAAACCATCAATAAAACGCCCATAGGTCAAGCCCTCTACACGAACAGCAGCATTGATTCTTTGAATCCACAAAGCACGAAAAGTGCGTTTTCTGTTTTTACGATCACGATAAGCATATTGCTTTGAACGGTCAACTGCTGCTTTAGCTGCACGAATGGTGTTTTTACGACGACCATAAAAACCTTTAGCCTGCTTGAGAACCTTCTTGTGCTTAGCGTGAGCTACAACACCTCTTTTTACACGTGCCATAAATAATCTCCTACAAAATCAAAGCAAAGCTTAAAGGCCATTTGGTAAATAACACTGAATAACTTTTTTAGCATCTGGTTCAGCCAACACCATCATTCCACGTGCATCACGAATAAACTTATTAGAACGTTTAATCATACCATGCCGCTTACCTGCAGCAGCCGCTTTAACTTTGCCTGTCGCAGTAACTTTAAATCGCTTTTTAGCAGATGACTTTGTTTTCATTTTGGGCATTTCGTTACTCCATACGTTATACGTTTAAATTCGATCAAGCTGATCAAAGCTCGAGTAAACATTTGAACAGCCACGGCATGCCCTGCCGGGCAGTTCTTATTGCATTTTCATAAGCCAGTATACATAAAATAGCAAGTCTGTGTTAAAAAAAAACTGGAGCCCCATTGCCTTTAACTTCAACTAAAGGTGCTGGAACCGTATTCGTTTTAATCGCTGCTTTGCAGAGATCTGCAATGATGCACTGTACACATTCTACTTTACGCGCCTTGCAAATATAACGTCCATGTAAAATGAGCCAATGATGCGCATACTGTAGATAACAATCTGGAATAATTTTTACTAATTTTTCTTCGACCTCTTCCGGTGTTTTTCCTGATGCTAAACCAAGACGATTTCCAAGACGCAAAATATGCGTATCCACTGCCATAGTAGGCTGTCCAAAAGCAATGTTCAAAACAACATTCGCAGTTTTACGTCCTACACCAGGGAGTGTCATAAGTGCTTCACGACTATCAGGAACTTGTCCACCATATTGATCAATCAAACGACAACAAAGTGCATAAACATTATGCGCTTTTGCACGCCAAAGACCAATCGAACGAATATGCTGTGCAATTCCTTCTTCTCCTAATGTAATCATTTTTTCTGGTCGATCAGCAAAGCAAAACAATTTTTTTGTAACTTTGTTAACACTCGCATCCGTAGTTTGGGCAGAAAGAACAACCGCAACCAAAAGAGTGAAAACATTGGTATAATTAAGATCACTCTTAGGTGTAGGACGCTGAACAGAAAAACGACGAAATATTTCTGCAATTTCGTCCTTTCTATAAATTGTCTTGGTATTTTTGTATATCTCTAATGATTTGATCACTTTTTCAGTCATTACACTCTGCTAGATCTTCTTTTCCAACATTTTTGTTTAATTTTACTAAATAGCTACCTTATAAATTACCACAATGATATATATCTTATCGTATTTACTTCTTTTTAAATTTTAGATAACCAAAAAACATTATAATATATCTGTAAAGTTAATTGTTTTCGTTAAAGTAATTATAAAATTGTATACATATTTTTTATATGTTATTAAATTTAAGATCAGTGATCTTAATTAAAAGCACTCAACTGATTATTTAGTGAAGCACAAAAAAATTAAAAATATATCTTCTTCTCACTAGGAATAATACATATCACAAATGCTGAGTTGAAAAATTGCCTTTTATCTATTAATCTTTGTAATCGTGATTAAAACCAAAACCAGTAGCAATCAAAGTAATAGAAGGTAATGCATAAAGGATCAATACAATGAAAGAGTGTAAACAAATCTTACCGTTACAAAATACGATCTTTCCTGATGCGCGACAAATTGCTTACTTAAAAGAAGTTTGTACAGATGATCTAGCCAAAAATTTTCCAGATCTTCCACCAATGATTCCAGGCATTACGATATGGGCTCTCTTCGGAGAAACGGGTCACCCAATTATTTTATCAGATGAGCGTTCTATAGCTCTTGCAGGTGCTAATGAGCATGAATTACAAATTGTAACGCTTCAATAAACTCGTTTTAAAATTCTGGATTATTCCTAAACAACAAACCAGAATTCGATAAAAATTGTTCTATATTTTATAGAAGTAAACACAGCAAAAGAAATATTATTCTAAAACTTAAAAATAGGGATTAGGGACAATTTATATCTATACTCTTAGCAATATACCACAATAAGTATGATAAAAAAATCTCATAGTGTTTTTAGCGCCGTCCACATGCTTTTAATTGCTGATTATAAAGTCTAGAAAGTGATTCCACATGTTTTGCTTTTTTTGCAATATTAGCAGAGGAAGGGCCTTTATAACGTGCATAAGCATCATGTCCCATATGATAATTTAAATAGAGGTTATAGGCATCATTTGGGCTAATATTATTACGTCGAACACTTTGACGATGATACCAGGCAATAAAATCTGCTGTATCCGCAAAATTAGTACGCCACGCAAAAACTTTTCCTGTAGAACGAACATAATGATCCCATGTGCCATCAAGCGCTTGAGCATAACCGTAAGCGGTTGAAGGACGCTTCCATGGAATAAAACCGAGAAGTTTTGTACGTGGAGGACGTGCATTATGACGAAAATTTGATTCTACACGAATAGTTGCAAGAATAATAGGCATAGGAATTCCATGAAGTAACTCCGCATTTTTAGCCGCCTTTCTCCAATTATTAAAAAAACTATCTTTTTGAGCTAAAATAGCGCAAGCGTTGTTAATCTGTATAGGAGGTTTTGTAGAACAACTTCCCAATAGAAACAAACACCCACCTAACAAAAAAAAGCGCCCTATCACCTGTTTTCCCTAATCCTAAAAACTAAATAAAGTATTATTAAAAATTTTAATTAAATTTACAAATAAAAAAATCAATATGATATTTTGATACCTTTCTTCTATTCCTTATCATCTAAGTGTAGGGTTTGTGACTGAGGATATACTGTTGTTGGCTCTGATATAGAATCATTTTCTTTTAATTCAAAAGCTTCAATACGATTAGCTCGCTTCATAATTTTAGAGGATGATGTCAAAATTGCTTCAATATCTTCACTCGTTTTATAAAAATGTTTCTGTAAAGAGCGAACACGCATATCCATTCGCTCAAAATCTTCCATTAATCTTACTACTTCTGACTGAATTAAATGCGCTTGTTCACGCATCCTTGCATCTTTCATAATAGTTTGTACAACTTGAACAGATAACATTAATAAAGAAGGCGATACAATAATCACATGTGCTCGATTAGCCTTTTGCACTAATGACTCAAAATCCTCATAGATTGTAGCAAAAATTGATTCTGACGGCACAAAAAGAAAAGCTGTATCATGTGTTTCCCCAGGAATTAAATATTTTTTTGTAATATCGCGAATATGAACATCCATATCATTACGAAATTGGCGTTCAGCTTCCTGACGTTCTTGAGATGATGATGCCTCACGCATCGCATTCCAAGCCTCCAAAGGAAATTTAGCATCAATAACAAGAGCTGGTGCCTTATTAGGCATATAAATAAGACAATCTGGTCGTTTTCCATTTGAAAGAGTAGTTTGAAAAACGTAAGCACTAGATGGTAAAGCATCAGAAATAATTGCCTCCATCCGTCCCTGCCCAAAAGCACCTCGTGTTTGCTTATTATTTAAAATAGCTTGCAATTGAACAACTTGTCCAGTAAGCGATTGAATATTATTCTGCGCGGCATCTATCACTGCCAAACGTTCTTGTAAACGATTCAAGTTCTCATAAGTAGACTTAGTTTGCACCTGAAGAGTCTGCCCTAAATTAGTCCTCATCCCATTAAGTTGTTCACAAATCGATTGATTCAATTCAAACTGCCTTTGACTAAAAATTTCTGCCATTGTTTGCATACGCCCTTGCATTTCAACCTGTGTTTGCAACAATGTAGCCATCTGCGTTTGTGCCTCGCGAGCGCGTTCAGCCACGTCACGTTCCCAAATGGTTCTTTTCCGGTTATTATGTATAATGATTAAAAGCACTCCACAAACTAGAACAAAGAAAACGACCAGTTGACTATAGTGCTTACCAAAGGGCATTATTAAAAAAAGCGAATCAAACATAAGAATAATATAGTGGTTTTATCGCAAAAAAATACATGCGCTGATTCAATTTCAATACTTACCTTTAATAAATTAAACATCGATTTGTAAAACTATTTATTATGTCAATAAAGTCTTTAGTTATTTTACCTGATCCTATTTTACGTGAAGTTTCAAAGCCAGTTGAGCGTATTGATCCAATTATTCAAAAATTAGCTGATGATATGCTAGAAACTATGTATAACGCTCAAGGTATTGGACTTGCAGCTGTTCAAGTTGGCGTACCATTACGGATGTTAGTTGTAGATATCCACCCAAAAGATGCTCCTAAAAATCCGCTTGTTATTATTAATCCAGAAATTTTATGGGTATCAGATGAACGTAGCGTTTATAAAGAAGGTTGTCTTTCTATTCCTGACTATTTTGCAGAAGTTGAACGTCCCAAATGCCTCTGTATGTGCTATAGAGATCGTGAAGGGAAACAAGTAGAAATTGAAGCAAATGATCTTTTAGCTACTTGCTTACAACACGAAATTGATCATTTAAATGGGTGTCTTTTTATTGACCACATTTCAAAAACCAAACGTGATATGGTAATACGAAAATTCAAAAAACGTGCAAAAATGCAAAATGCATCGAAAGCAGCTTTATAATGGCATTACGATTAAGCTTTATGGGAACACCGAATTTTTCTGTACCCATTCTGCATGCTTTATTAGAAGCTGGTCATGATATTGTAGCAGTTTATAGTCAACCTCCTCGTCCAGCAGGACGACGTGGTCTCAAATTATTTCCTTCTCCTGTTCAAATTGCAGCACAGGAGAAATCGATTCCTGTTTTTACACCTCAAACTCTCAAAACAACTGAAGAACAAATCAAATTTGCAGAACTTTCTGTTGATGTTGCTGTTGTTGTCGCTTATGGGTTATTATTGCCCAAACCTATTCTTGAAACACCACGCTTTGGTTGTTTTAATGCTCACGCTTCCCTATTACCCCGCTGGCGTGGCGCTGCACCTATTCAACGTGCAATTATGGCTAACGACCAGGAAACAGGAATGATGATTATGAAAATGGATGAAGGATTAGACACAGGACCTATTGCTTTATCGCATTCAATTGCTATCACTGATAACATGACAGCTTATGAACTTTCAGAGCAACTATCACATATAGGAGCAAAACTTATCATAGACACTTTATCAGCTCTCGAAAAAAATCAACTGAAACTTACTCCACAATCATCAAAAGGAGTAACCTATGCTGTTAAAATCAAAAAAGAAGAAACCCAAATTGATTGGACGCAGTCTGCCAAATTCATTCATAAACACATCTGCGCTCTTTCTCCTACTCCTGGTTGTTGGTGCAACATGAATATCAATGGAAAACAAGAACGAGTGAAAATTCTCGGAAGTCGCTTAATAGAGAAAAGATCCATCGAAATTGGAAAAATAGAACCAGAGCAATTGATTATTCACTGTGGACAAGGATGTATAGAAATAACTCATCTACAAAGATCCGGTGGAAGACTTCTTGATCGCGCAACATTTTTGCGAGGAGCTAATATTTCTGCAGTTTTCTAATATGGCACGCTTTAAACTCACTCTTGAATATGATGGCTCCAATTATGCTGGCTGGCAACGCCAGAAGAATCTTCGTACTATACAAGGTTCCATTGAAAACGCTATTTTTCACTTTAGCGGACAAAAACTAACTATCACTACAGCTGGAAGAACCGATGCTGGAGTCCACGCTATGGGACAAGTTGCTCACATTGATTTTGAGAAAAATTGGAATACGAATACTGTACGTGATGCTCTCAATGCTCATTTGCAGAAACAAGGCGAAAATATTGCTGTTCTCAATGTTCAGAATGTTCCTGATAACTTTGACGCGCGATTTTGTGCGACTAAACGCCACTATCTTTTTAAAATTCTCAATCGCCGCTCACCACCAGCTCTCAATACTAAACGTGTTTGGTGGTTACCAAAACCACTAGATGCCGATGCTATGCATAAAGCAGCTCAAAAACTTGTAGGGCAGCATGATTTTACCACTTTCCGATCAGCTTATTGCCAAGCAAAAAGTCCTGTCCGTACCCTTGAACGCTTAGACATTCAAAGAGAAGGAGATGAAATTTTCCTTTATGCACAGGCTCGTTCTTTTCTTCATCATCAAATTCGTTCATTTGCAGGAAGCTTGATGGAAGTTGGTATTGGACGTTGGACAGCTGAAGATCTTGAAGCAGCTCTTCACGCGAGAAATCGGGCCCGCTGTGGTGTCGTAGCTCCTCCCTCAGGACTTTATCTAATGAAAGTTGACTATTAACTACTTTATTAAAATTGTTTTCACGAGCTATTAATAATAGCTAAGAGCTTTATAAAAAAATTTAGAGATTGTCATCAATGAAAATCAAGTATCGAATTGAAAAACCACTATATTACACTAGAAAGAAAATTCACACTTTTAAAAACTAACATTTTTCTCCAGTCACATTTTTATTGATCTTTTTAAAAGGTTTTTGAAAGTCTGTAATTGGTCTTTGCGTTTTGTATTATTCTTTGCTAAATCGCCTTGTATGACAATAGATCGCAATTATATTCGTAATTTCTCCATTGTAGCTCATATCGACCACGGAAAGTCGACTTTGGCTGATCGTTTAATTCAAATGACAGGTGGTCTTGAAACAAGGGAAATGAAAGAGCAAGTGCTCGATTCTATGGATATTGAGCGCGAACGCGGAATCACTATTAAAGCTCAAACAGTACGTCTACACTATAAAGCAAAAAATGGTGAAACTTATATCTTAAATCTTATTGATACACCTGGCCATGTTGATTTTGCTTACGAAGTATCGCGCTCATTGGCAGCTTGTGAAGGATCACTCTTAGTAGTGGATGCAAGTCAAGGAGTAGAAGCACAAACATTAGCGAATGTTTACCAAGCTATTGATAATTCTCATGAATTAGTTGTAGTGCTTAATAAAATAGACCTTCCAGCTGCAGAACCAGAGCGTGTGAAAGAGCAAATTGAAGATGTGATCGGTATTGATACGTCTAGGGCAGTCGAAATATCAGCGAAAACGGGTTTAGGTATTTCTGATGTTTTGGAAGAAATTATTACACAATTACCACCTCCACATACTGGCAATATTACAGATCCTTTAAAGGTGATGCTGGTTGACAGTTGGTACGATGCTTATCTCGGTGTTATCGTTCTGGTGCGAGTGATTGATGGTGTTTTAAAAAAAGGTCAGACCATTCGTATGATGGGGACAGGAGCAAAATATCCTGTTGAACGAGTTGGAGTGTTCACTCCAAAAATGATCTCAGTTGATGAATTAGGCCCAGGGGAGATTGGCTTTATAACAGCCTCTATAAAAGAGGTTGCTGACACACGAGTAGGGGATACTATTACTGAAGATCGCCGCCCTTGTAAAGACGTATTGCCTGGTTTTAAGCCTGCTCAACCCGTTGTTTTTTGTGGTATTTTTCCAGTTGATGCAGCCGATTTTGAAAATTTACGTACAGCTATGGGTAAATTACGTTTAAATGACGCAAGCTTTTCTTTTGAGATGGAAACGTCAGCTGCTTTAGGTTTCGGCTTTCGTTGTGGCTTCTTAGGTCTTTTACATCTTGAAATTATTCAAGAACGGTTAGAACGCGAATTTAATTTAGATTTAATTGCAACTGCACCTTCTGTTATTTATCGAATGAATATGAATGATGGTTCTGTTAAGGAATTACATAATCCAGCGGATATGCCTGATATTGTTAAAGTTATTTCTATTGAAGAACCATGGATTCGGGCAACGATTATGACGCCTGATAATTATCTCGGAGCTATTTTAGAACTTTGTCAAGAACGACGTGGGTTACAAACGGGTTTATCCTACGTTGGTACACGGTCTATGGTGACCTATGATTTACCTTTGAATGAAGTAATTTTTGATTTTTATGATCGTTTGAAGTCCATCTCAAAAGGATATGCTTCTTTTGATTATCAAGTAACTGATTATTCTGAAGGTGATTTGGTTAAAATGTCCATTTTGGTCAATGGAGAATCTATTGACGCATTATCAATGCTTGTGCACCGTAGCATAGCGGAAAAACGTGGCCGTTCTATGTGTGAAAAACTTAAAGATCTTATTCCTCAACACATGTTTCAAATCCCAATTCAAGCAGCAATTGGTGGTAAAATTATTGCTCGTGAGACAATTCGCGCTTTACGAAAAGACGTCACAGCGAAGTGTTATGGTGGTGATATTACCCGTAAACGTAAACTGCTTGAAAAGCAAAAAGCAGGTAAAAAACGGATGCGTCAATTTGGGAAAGTAGAAATTCCCCAATCGGCTTTTATTGAAGCACTTAAGATGAGTAAATAACTTTGTTTTTTCTTTTTTTAATTTCATTATCAATGAATAATTTTTAGGAAATGCTTTTAATCACGCAATAAATCATTAATTGATGTTTTTTCTCGTGTTTTTTTATCAACGCGCTTAACAATAATAGCACAATAAAGATTCGGACCCATTTCACCATTTGACAGTGGTTTCCCACAGCACGAACCTGGAACAACAACTGAGTAAGCAGGAACTTCACCGATAAAAACTTCACCTGTTGTACGATCAATAATTTTAGTGGACTTTCCAATAAAAACTCCCATGCCTAAAACAGCGCCTTCACGAATAATACAGCCCTCAACAATTTCAGAGCGTGCACCAATAAAACAATGATCTTCAATAATTGTTGGACCTTCCTGTAGTGGTTCTAAAACACCTCCAATACCTACACCACCAGACAAATGAACATACTGACCAATTTGTGCGCATGAACCAACAGACGCCCATGTATCAATCATCGTCCCTTCTCCAACATAAGCACCAACATTAACAAAAGAAGGCATTAATATCACATGAGGAGCAATATAAGCGGAATGACGTACAATTGCTCCTGGAACTGAACGAAAATTGGCTTTTTTAAAATCAACTTCTCGCCAACCAGAGAATTTTGAAGGTATTTTATCCCACCAATGCGATTCATTTGCACCACCAGAAATAATGCACATAGAGTGAAGTCGAAAGGACAAAAGAATAGCCTTTTTTAACCATTGATGAACATGCCATTGACCATTATCTTGACGTTGAGCTACACGAATCTCGCCTTTATCGAGCAGATTCAATATGTGTTCAACACTCTCGCGGATTTCACCCTTTGTAGCAGAGTTGATAGAATCTCGATTATTAAAAGCTCTTTCAATAATTTCTTCAAGTTGTATGAGACCAGCCATTACCAAAAACCCATTAAACAATCAAAAAAACCAAGATTTATTCTTGATGATTTAGGTTACGTGAAGAAATATGTGCAGTCAATAAAATGACTAAAAAAGAATACAAGATAACTCTCTCAGAGAAAATTATAGAAAATAGATCAGCTTAGCTTCTTGATGTACGTATACTTTCAAACTGCACTCAATAATATCAAACATCCGGTTTATTAAAAAAACCAATGCTTATAATTTAAATAACCTGTTTGCTAATTATGCTCCAAATTTATATCAATTATACCTTCGCTCTTTCAATATCTAGAAAATGTTTAAAGCAATTTTATCTTCATTGTGATCGATATTTCATAATACAGAACAGATAATGTAGACAATAATTATCGATTTAAATCGCATTGGCCCAATCCTTATTATTTCTATATCCTATATTTTTATGCATCTCTGTTTTTCTCCTAGATCCTAAAGAAAGCGTATCAATAGCATTTGTTGCAAATTAAACACATTTTGCAAAGAAAAACATTATTCTGCACCCTTGATACTATCGTTTTGATAAAAACGCGTAACTTAAAATTGTCTATATTAAATGATATGGTGAAAAATATTTTATTTTTTAGGTAGAAAACTTTGAGAGCAAACAGAGTTTAATGTCGGAATTTTTTAACAAAATGAGGACCATTCAGTAAAAAGTTAAGCTGTGAATCTAAGACAGCAAAAATTTCTAACCTTAGAGGAAATAGGATGTTAGTTTGTAATCAATATTCTTTCTGAAGAGGAGATTAAATGACAAACATTATATCTAAGCATATTTACTGTATCGCTTTTGCGCTACTTTTAGCGATGTTTGCGGTATTAACCCCAGCTTATGCTGATTCTGCTGCTAGCGGTATGGGGAATCTTGATACGGTTTTGCGAAATATTGTTTCGATGATGACAGGTACAACAGCGAAGCTTATTGCAACAATTTGTGTTGCAGCTGTGGGTATTGGTTGGATGTATGGTGTTATTGATTTACGCAAAGCAGCGTATTGTGTTCTTGGTATCGGTATTGTTTTTGGTGCTTCGGCTTTTGTTACATTATTAATGGGGAGTTCAACATAAATGAACGAAGATACTCTTTTTCTTGCTTGTACACGACCAGCGATGTTTGCAGGTGTTACCATAGAAGCAATGGCCTTGAATGTCATAGCAATATCTACTCTTTTTATCATTACAAGCAGTTTTTCAATGATCGGTCTTGGTGTTGGTTTACATTTTATCTTACGCGAAATCACAAAGCGCGATCATAATCAATTTCGTATTCTGTTCGTGTGGCTCAATACTCGAGGCAAACAAAAGAACCTAACAAGATGGGGTGGAGGATCTACATCTCCTCTTCGTCTTATTCGTACTTATAAGGAGCTAAAATAAGTGAGACAACTGTCAGTTATGAAACGGGAATCTCTACCTGAGGAATTTATTCCTTACGTCCGTCATGTCAATCACCATGTGATTGCATTAGACTCCCGTTGCTTAATGACAGTGATTTCTATTGAAGGAATAAATTTTGATACTGCAGATATCAGCCAATTAAATTCTTTACATACTCAATTAAACACGCTTTTGAAAAATATAGCCGATGAACGTGTCGCTTTATATTCTCACATCATTCGCCGACGCGAAAAAAATTACCCAGAGAGCCAATTTTCTTCATCTTTTGCAACAGCTTTAGATCGGCAATACAAACAAAAAATGATTTTGCAAGATCTTTATCGAAATGATCTGTTCCTTTCGGTTATCTGGAATCCTGCAGCAGATAAAACTGAACAGTTAGCTTCTTTTTTTCATCGCTTAACACAAGCAAAGAAGATGCAATCGGAACCAGATTCTGAAGCTATTCGGAAAATTGGCGAATTAAGTCAAGATCTTATACAAGGTCTGGAGTGTTATGGAGCACGGCTTTTGTCTACTTACGAATACAATGGCATTGTATTTTCTGAGCAAAGTGAATTTCTTCACCAATTGGTGGGAGGAAGACGTGAGCGCATACCCCTTACATTTGGTACTATTGCCTCAACGATTTATTCAGATCGTGTTATTTTCGGCAAAGAAATTATTGAAATTCGTCATGAAAGCAATGAGCGCTTTGTTGGTATGTTTGGATGGAAAGAATATCCTTCTAAAACACGTCCTGGCATGACAAATGGCTTGTTAACAGCGCCCTTCGAATTCATCTTAACGCAATCCTTTGTTTTTAAAAGTAAAGCCGTTGCCAGTGCTATTATGAGCCGTAAACAAAATCAAATGATTAATGTGGCTGATCGTGCCAGCTCACAAATTGACGGCCTCGATGAAGCCCTTGATGATTTAGAATCGAATCGTTTTGTTTTGGGAGAACATCATCTTTCTTTAGCTGTTTTTTCTGATCGTCCACAAGAATTGACAGAATATCTGTCGAAAGCGCGTTCGTATCTCACTAATGGTGGGGCTGTTATAGCCAGAGAAGATTTAGGATTAGAAGCAGCATGGTGGGCACAACTTCCTGGAAACTTTAGCTATCGAGCACGTTCTGGAGCTATTAGTAGCAGGAATTTCGCAGCATTATCCCCCTTCCATTCCTTTCCTATTGGTAAACTCAAGGGTAATATTTGGGGCTCTGCTGTCGCCTTATTACAAACACAAGCTGGCTCTCCTTATTATTTTAATTTTCATTTTGGTGATGTTGGTAATACCTTTGTTTGTGGTCCATCGGGATCTGGAAAAACAGTCATTGTTAATTTTCTTCTTGCACAATTACAAAAACATAACCCAACAATAGTCTTTTTTGATAAAGACCAAGGAGCAGAGATCTTTGTCCGTGCTGGAGGTGGTAAATATAAGCCTTTGAAAAATGGTCAACCTACCGGTATTGCCCCATTAAAAGGAATGGAATACACTGAAAAAAACAAACTCTTTCTTCAACACTGGGTCTTAAAACTAGTTACTACAGATGGCCAAACAGTAACAGAACAAGAGCGACAAGATATCGCTAGAGCGATCAATTCCTTAGAAAGTCTTCCTTTATCACAACGGTCTCTTAGTGCACTGCAACTGTTTTTTGATAATACTTCCACAGAAGGCATCGCCATACGCTTACAACGTTGGACCAAAGGTAATCCTTTAGGGTGGGTCTTTGATAATGATCACGATGATCTCAACTTAGATGCTCAATTCATAGGTTATGATATGACCGATTTCTTAGATAATGAAGAAATTCGTCGCCCTTTGATGATGTATCTGTTTAACCGCATTCTCGACCTTATTGATGGTCGGCGTATCATTATTGTTATCGATGAATTCTGGAAAGCTCTTGAAGATGATTCATTTAAAGCTTTTACTCAAGATCGTCTCAAAACAATTCGTAAACAAAATGGCATGATGCTCTTTGCAACACAAAGCCCCAAAGATGCTTTGAATTCAACAATCGCTCACACAATCATTGAGCAATGTCCTACCCAACTGTTTTTTCCAAATCAAAAAGCCAATTACAATGATTATGTTGAAAGCTTTAAACTCACTGAACGTGAATTTGAGCTAATCCAATCAGAATTAAGCAGGGAATCTCGTCGTTTTCTCATTAAACAAGGGCAAAGTTCCATTGTTGCAGAACTTAACTTACGTGGAATGGATAACGAAATTGCGGTCTTAAGCGGAACAAGCAGAAATGTTGAACTCGTAAACCAAATTATAGATGAATACGGAGCAAATCCCAATATATGGCTACCTATATTTTACAAAAGGAAACAAACCCAATGAAAAAATATCTGATTATGTTTTTATCATTAAGCTTTATCTCTCATGCAATATCACAATCGGGATCCACAGAAGTTGATTCATATTATCAAAGTGTCATACAACCAGAAACATCACTATCAGAAGATAGTCGGCGCACATCAGAAATAGCTGCATCTATTTATACTTCAGCAGTTGAAAATCAGAAAAAGATTCAAGAAATCAATAACAAACTTTTATCAACAACTCTTAAACCAGAAGAAAAAGAATCTCTTCAAACAGAGTTGGCTATTCTTCAAGCTAATCTTCAAGTAGATAATCTAAAACTTCAGGCTTCTTCTATTATGAAATCGGAAAATGCTCAATCAAAAGAACAAGAACGTGAAAAAGAAGAAAAGAAAAGTCAGGAAACTCTTCAAAAAACACTACAAGAGAAATTGGATCAAGCTAAAGCTAAGGTCAAGCATTAAATTGACTCCAGTTAGTCAAAAAGAAGAAAAGGAAGCTCTTCAAATGTAGTTGACTAATCTTCAAATGAATCCTCTCATTCAGGCTCTTTCTATTATTAAATGGAAATCATCAATCACAGAAAGAGTATAGAGAAAATGCAGAAAAAAATCATAAATTTATATTTATCAAACATTAAAAACAAATGTCAGATTCAGAATTTAAATTTAATCCATTCGAAACTGTTTCTTCGTATATTTTAACACCACTTAATCATGTGGTAGATACGACAGTCATTAGCTTATCTTCTGCTGTTGCAGCACCATTAAATCTTGCAGCCATTATTTTTATCTTTTTATATGGCTACAATGTCATGACTGGTCATGTTGCCCTTTCAATGCATAGTCTTCTTAATAATGTTATTAAAATCGTTGTTGTGACAACAATGGCAACTAATGCAGACGTATTTAATATTTATATAAAAGATATATTTTTTGGTAATTTAGCCAATGCTATTGGAAATGCGTTTAATAGCAGTCCAGTCGACTCTGATGTTTTTGATTATCTCTTGTTAATTACAAATACGCGTTATCAAGAGTTTCTAAATAATGCTTCATTTTTTAATAAAATTACGGTTGCACTGATTGGTGGTTTAATGTTTTTGGCAGTCATCTTTTTTTGTACAGTCGGTTTTATTATCCAAATGTTTGCAAAAATTACATTAATCATGGTGATAGGTCTTGGACCTCTTTTTATTAGTTTATATTTGTTCAATGTAACCCGCAGATATGCCGATGCATGGATTACAACATTAGTTAATTTTACAGTTTTGCAAGTTCTCGTAATGATGCTTGGGACAATGATGTGCAAAATTATGCTTTATGTTTTCGATGATTCATATAATTCAATCTATTTCTTGCTCCCCCCTGTTCTTGTCGTCTCAATAGTGGGCGTAGTTCTCTTCCAATCACTTCCCACCATTGCTTCTGCACTTTCTAGTGGAGGACCATATCATCATGCTGGGATGTCAGCAGGATCACAAATACTTTCAATGGCTTCTAGTGCCTTGAATTTTGCTGGAAGAGGTTTTAGTGCCGGTGGAAGTGCAGCAAGAGGTGCAGTTTCAGGAGGTTCTAGAGCTGCACAACAAGCTGCACAAGCTGCGCAAATGATGCAGGGAGGTGGACGTGGTTCGTTTTAATCTCAAATGTCTCTTCAATGCAGCTATAATCAATGCCTTCATATACGAGGTATTAACTGTATGCACAATCCATGCAAAGCTCTCTCAGCTTTTTCAAAAGATTCGTATTCATGCTTTCGTAAAATCATACACTGCAAAACACCAATATTTTATTTTTCAAAATATTTGCGAGTCCAAATGATGAAACTAAAAATCACTATCATTTTGATCCTTTTAATAACACTTACCAGTTGTGCTTCTTTAAAAAGTGGAGCCCGAAAACTTCCACACTGTAATGGACAGAATACTCGTATGCTCAATCAAGGTAAGTGGAACTGGAATCCTCATAACATCATCCACAATACGGCGATCAAGCCCATTACAACTCCTATTATTCTGAACACACAAGAAAATGAGGCACCAAAAGCTCATATTGGACTCCCTACATCTTCTGCAGACACAATAAACCATCAAACGCCTTCTTATAAAAATGCGGAGATCACGTATGAAAAGTGATGAATTTAAAGAATATATAAGAGAAGCGCGGTCATTTGATATTGACCGTATGCGTAGTGCGCGATTACAAATGAAAATTGCTGTAGCCTTGACCGTGCTTTTTGGATTGATGACAATCGCTTTAGCCTTAGCTGTAGTGGCATTGACACCCTTAAAAACCGTAGAGCCTTTTGTTATCCGTGTGGATAATTCTACAGGTATTGTCGATGTTGTCAGTGTTCTAAAAGAAGAACCCCAAAACTACGATGAAATAATAACGCGCTACTTCGCCAGCAAATATATTCGTGCACGCGAAGGTTTCCAACTATCAGAGACAGAAAATAATTTTCATATCGTTTCTCTTTTATCTTCCCTAGAAGAACAAAATCGCTTTGCCAAATGGTATTCTGGAAATAATCCAGACAGTCCGCAAAATATCTATAAAAATATGTCCGTGACAATCACAATAAAATCGATCTCTTTTTTAAGTAAAGATCTCATTCAAGTGCGTTACTATAAAACAATTAGAGACTCCAATGGAAAAGAAGATATTTTCCATTGGGTTTCAGTCTTAAATTTTTCTTACGTTAATGCACGCATTTCAGTAGAAGATCGCTTAATTAACCCGCTTGGCTTTCAAGTATCAGCATATAGATCTGATCCAGAGGTGGTCCAATGACTAGAGTCATAAAAATATTTTTTTTAACTCTCCTCGTTGCAATAAACTGTCATGCGTCTTTCTTATGGGCAGAAATTTCTCCCGTAAGTGCACACAAAGACAACCGAATTAGATTTATTAATTATGATCCACACAATGTCACAAAAATCATTGGATCTATTCGCTCTTCAGTACAGATTGAATTCGCTAATGATGAAAATATTGCCTATATTGGAATTGGCAATTCAGTTGCTTGGCAAGTAGCACCAGCTGGTCACTTTGTCTTTCTCAAACCGCGTGAAGTTCAGCCGATTACCAATCTACAAATCGTCACAACTCGTCAAGATGGAACAAAACGATCTTATCAATTTGAACTTCAAGTGCGTGAAGGTGATGTTTCCGTCGGTAATGACACATATTTCCTTGTCAAGTTTCGTTATCCAGAAGATGAAGCGTTGCGTAAACAATTAGCTGAACAAGCTAAAGCACAAAAAAATGAAGAAGAATTTGTCGATAATATCCTCAATATGCATGAACATTTTGGACCACGCAATTGGGCTTATATCGCTCAAGGTTCACCCCTCCTTGAACCAAGTTCAGTCTATGATAACGGTAAAACTACAACATTTACCTTTTTAGACAATAATGAAATCCCCGCAATTTATCTTGTCACACTTGATGGACAAGAAACTATCGTTCCAAAATCAATTAAAGGAAACCAGGTCATTGTTCACGCCATAGCCATGCAATTCACTTTGCGGCGTGGTAACGAAGTCCTGTGTATCTTTAATAAAGGGTTCATACCAAGAGGAATTAACCCAGAAACCGGTACAACATCACCTTCTGTCCAACGTGAAATAAACGTAGAGAAATAGCCATGAATAATGATGAATTGGACGAAATAAATCTTAATGACCGCGATGTAATAAAGGATGGTCAAGAAAAAAAAGAGGGCTTTAATTTAGGAAAAGCCATTGCTCTTCTTATTCTCTTTGGTGTCTGTATTTATTTAATATATGCAATCCTTTCAACTTCAAAAGACACAAAAAAACAGTCTATAGAATTGCCGAAAGAAGAAAGAAGCAGACAAACAGAGCTTTTCCAATCAATAAAACCAACAATAGCTCCTCTAGAGCTAGCTGATAAAAATACCCCCCTGCTGCCTAAGGTTGAAATACCAGCGCCAACAATCAATCAGCCAAAATCTGATCATAAATTATTAGAAGCAGCGCAACGTGCTCCCGTTTTAGCCTATTTTAATCCAAATCAGCAACAAGGTATTCCAGAAAATAATAGCGTTTCTCCTAACCAAAGCAACGATAGCTCGAATGAAACAACACAATCCTTTAATCAACTCCTCAAACCAACAAAGTTGGATGGTGTTCGTGCCTCAACACTCGGTAACCGAAATTACATCATTGCAATGGGAGCTTCTATCCCATGTATCTTAGAAACAGCAATCAGCAGTGAACAACAAGGATTTGTTAGCTGTATCGTTTCTAGAGATATTTTGTCAGACAATGGTCGTATCGTCTTGCTCGATAAAGGAACGCAAATCGTCGGCGAATATCGTGCCGGTTTAAAAAAAGGTCAATCGCGTCTCTTTATATTATGGAATAGAGCCAAAACACCAGATGGTATTATTATAACACTGTCTTCACCAGCAACAGATTTCTTAGGTCGATCGGGTGTTGATGGTGATATTGACAATCATTGGTTTGAACGACTTGGTTCTGCACTTCTTGTTTCAATCGTCAGAGATGGAACAAATTATTTAAATGACCAGCTAGATTCACTAAAAACACCAACAATACAAGAACAAACAACAGATACCGTGTCTTCAGAAAAACATACCCTTTCTGCAGGAACAGATATGGCAAAGATTATCGCAGGAAATTATACCCATATCCCTCCAACTTTGACAAAAAATCAGGGTGAAATGGTTAATGTTTTTGTTGCCCGCGATCTTGATTTCTCAACTGTATATAAATTAAAAATTGTTGAAAATAAGAAACAGATCATTCATCGTGCCTTTTCAGGAGACTTTCATAAAAATTCTACAGTGACATTAAAATGAAACAAAACTTCCAAAATGTAAGTGATGAAACCACTGCTATCGTTTTAACAAAACTCAAACCAATTGATAACTTTCTCAAAGATGAAAGTCTTTTCGAGATCGTTATTAATCGTCCCTATCAAGTCATGATTGAAGGAATTTCAGGGTGGAAAACAATAGAAGTACCAGAATTCTCCTTTAATGAACTCATGGGTATGGCTAAAGTGATCGCGGCCTATTCTAAGCAAAGTATTTCCGATAAAAACCCAATATTATCCGCTACTTTGCCAAATAATGAGCGTATTCAAATTGTTATGCCACCAGCTGTAAAAGAAACATTGATTAAACATTCTATAGAAAAAATTACACTATAAGGAGAGAATAATGAAAGAAATACTCTCAAATGAAGCAATAGCAACAGAAACAGAATTATCATCCAACCTGCCTTTACCTAGTCATTATACCTATCCCAATAGTCTTACACTAAAGAATAAATATGGTATAATAGATCATAAAGAGTTTACGGATAAATGTGCCCATGATTCAGCAAAAGCAACTATTAATTTGCGTCAAGAAGCACTACCAAAAGAATTTAATTCCTTCTATTTAAAATATCTTCACAAACGCTTATTTGAGAATACATTTGAATGGGCTGGGTGTACCCGCGATATTCCTTTTTCATTTAAAGATGGTACAGTCGCTGTTATGCCAGAAATGATGAGATCAAATTGGAAAACAGACCAACCAATTATTTTTGCAACTGGCAATAAAGTTCAAGATGGTTTAAAAAATATAGATAGAATACTTGTCGAAAAAAACAATTTACAAAACTTACCACGCCAAGAATTTATTCATCATCTAGCAGAAATATTTGCTTCTCTCAACTACACGCATCCTTTCAGAGAAGGCAATGGACGTACACAACGGATATTTTGCGAAAAACTTGCTCAAGCTGCAAATTATAATCTTGATTTTTCAATTGTAACAAAAGAGCGTATGTCTGAAGTTAGTATTGCAGCAGCGCAAGATGGCAATCTAGAACCTATGAAAAAGCTTTTTGATGATATTTCTGATCCTAAAAAAACGGTTATTTTAAAAGAATTCATAAGTAATACACAAAATCTTGATCAAGAGGATATTAATAACTGTATTATTGTAACAGCAGATGAAGGTGCAACTTATAGAGGAATTTATAAAGGTGAAAGCCCAAATAGCATTGTAATCAAAACGGGCAATACTTACGCCGTCTGTAGCAAAGATTATTTAGCACCAGAACAACTAAAAACATTAAAGCTTAATAATGAATACACCTTTACAATTCCAATGCAACAAAATCTTAAAAACACTCTCATTCCAAAAGAAAAATTTCCCTCTTTAACAAAGAGTGAAATAACTAAAAATATTATAACAGATACCCGTATCCAAGCTAAACTAAGGCAAATTACGCATTTATCAAAAATTGTTTATGGTAACCCCAAAATACTAAATGAACAGATCAAGATGATTACTAATAATCCAAAGGTAAGCAAACAGCTTTCCACACAAATTATGTCTTCTCCTAATTCTATTGCTAATCTTGCTGGTATAGAAATATTGGGTATAAAAAACTTGGCGCGTAAAAAAGCTGAAAATCATATTGTCAAACTCGCTAATTCAATTGACAGTTATGCGTCTGCTGTAAAAAATGTTGAGACAACAATAATTCAAGAGCACCAATCAGAACAAAAACGTCGTCAAACAACGGTAAAACTACCTAGTGCAGCATTACAAGACATTCTTAACTTACCAGAAGAAAAGCGGAAGGAATTTTTATCAGATAAAAAGTTATCTTCTTCGATTGGCAAAGAACTCAAGGAATTTATGAAAGCACTCAATGCTCGTCTTTCACCAAGCGAGCATAAAAATATCTATGAAAGTAATCATCAACAATTTGCTAAAAGTGTTGGCATCTCAGAAGATAAAGCAGCAGCAATCATAAAAGTTGCTCAAACATCTAAAGAAGTATCCCAACAAATAAAAACACCAGCATTGAATCTTGAAAAATAGTTATTGTATCAAGCTAAAAATATGTTCTTTATGTGCACATATATAAATATTTTGAAATTATCTTAATCCATATAGAGCGTTGTTAACACTACATTCAGATGTGTAAACTCTATAGAATCTTAGTATGATGTTTTCTATTAAAAATAATCACGGTAAGATTAAATATTACAAAAAAAACAGATTAATTACTTTTTTTCAGTTATTTTATTTTTTTACGCCATTGTGAAGGTCGTAACTCAGCCACTACAATCCCTATTATAATAAACAAACCACCCAATAAAGCTGAGGGAGATAAATACTCCCCAGCCAAACGCCCAATAATACCAGCCCATACAGGCTCACCAGCATAAATAACTGTTGCCCGAGTGGGTGAAACGGATTTCTGCGCCCAATTCATGGTTAATTGGATAACCGCACTCATTAATGCCAATCCCAAACCTACATTAAACCAAACCCACGAAAATTCAGGAATACTTTCACCCATTAAAGGCATAAAGCAAAATGCAAAGAGGCTACAAAAAAATAACTGTATAATTGTTATACGTCGGCTATCAACCTTATTTGCAAAAAATCCGATCAGTATAATTTCTCCAGCAATTGCTAAAGCTCCCAGCAAAGTAAAAATTTCACCTTTTGAAAAATGAATATCTCTGAAATTTTGTCCAGAAATTAGTATGAGTCCAACAAAAGCAAACACAATACCAATCCAACTACATAAATGGGGTAGCTTTCTAAAAAAAATCCATTGTAAAATTGGAACTATCGGAACATACATCGCAGTAATAAAAGCTGCCTGACTACTAATAATAGTTTGAAGCCCTGCCGTTTGAAAAGTATAGCCAAGAAATATTCCAAAACCTATAGCCATCCCAGCAAAAATTTCATAAACAGTTATATCTTTTATAGATCGCCAAAAAATCACTGTAATTATAAGTGTTGCAACAATAAAACGAAATCCTACAAAAAACAGAGGCCCACTATAACGTACCGCAATATGAATAATGAGAAACGTAATACCCCACAATACTGTCGCAAAAAACAATGCCAATTCTTGCTTACTAAATAGGAGATATCTCGATTGTTTCATTCTAGCTATAAAAGGCTTCATCTTCAAATTCATCCTATATTACTTACGAAACAATAAGCGTTCCCGCTCCATGTTCAGTAAAAAGTTCAAGCAAAATAGAATGAGGCGTTTTTCCATTCAAAATCACTACACCCTCTACACCTTCTTGAATAGCTTTAATACAAGTTTCTACTTTTGGAATCATACCTCCTGAAATTGTTCCATCTTTGATAAGTTTTTTAGCTTTAGAAATGGTCAATTCCTTTAAGAGTTTCTTTTCTTTATCCAAAACACCAGAAACATCCGTTAAAAATAAAAGACGTTTTGCTTTTACAGCACCAGCAATTGCTCCAGCAAAAATATCAGCATTAATATTATAAGTTTTGCCATCTCGTCCTGGAGCAACAGGAGCAATAACCGGAATCATTTCAGAACATGCTAAAAGATCAAGCAATGTTCGATCAATTTCAACAGGTTCACCAACAAATCCTAAATCTACAATACGTTCAATATGTGAATCAGGATCAATTACAGTCTTATAAGACTTTTCAGCAAAAACCATATTACCATCTTTACCACAAAGTCCAATTGCCCATTCACCCTCAGCATTGATAAGGGCTACGATTTTCTTATTTATTGAGCCCGCTAAAACCATTTCAACGACTTCAACAATTTTTTCATCAGTTACACGTAAACCATCTTCAAATCGTGATTCAACCCCCATTTTAGTTAAGATTTCAGCAATTTGAGGACCTCCACCATGAACAACAATAGGATTAATGCCGGACTGTTTTAACAAAGCAATATCACGAGCAAAAGCTTGTCCTAAAGCAGGATCGCCCATAGCATTCCCACCATACTTCACAACAATTGTTTCATTTTCATACTTTTGCATATAAGGTAAAGCAGATGATAAAAACGCTGCTTGTTTTTCAAAAGCTTTTTCATCATTTTTTTTGATATTACCCATCAAAGAGTCTCCGCATCATTTCTACCTTTTATTAATGGAGTTTCGGAAAAGTGAAAACAAGTTTTAACTATGCAATCCATTGAAAATCAATAATTTTTATCAAAACCACCTTAAACAATAATGAAAAACAAATAAGCATAACTTACTTAAAATAACCAAGTATACAATTAATAATTTTGGATTGTTATTAAAAATTATACATTAGCTTTTTAAGTTTTCTTTACACTAAATTTATTTAATTTTGATTAGCAATATTATCAAAAAACTCCTTCATACGTGCAAAAAAACCATGTGATTGGGGTGAATTTTCATGATTTGAAAGCTTATCAAATTCTTGTAATAATGTGCGTTGTTCTTGAGTCAATTTTTGTGGTGTTTCAATAGTAATATGAATATAAAGATCACCTTTGGCTTGTTGACGTAACATAGGCATTCCCTTGCCTTTTAAGCGGAATTGACGCCCGTTTTGTGTACCCTCAGGAACTTTAACCCGTGCTTTAACACCATCAAGACTGGAAACCTCAAATTCACCTCCCAAAGCAGCTGTAATCATTGAAATAGGCACACGACAATGAAGATCGGCACCATCTCTCTGAAAAAATTCATGCGCTTTAATAGAAAGAAAAATATAAAGATCACCTGCAGAACCACCACCAATACCTGCATCTCCTTCACCAGAAAGACGAATACGTGTACCATCTTCAATACCTGCTGGAATATTGACATGCAATGAACGATTTTCTTCAACTCTTCTTGTCCCATGACACTTTAAACACGGATCGGTAATAATTTCGCCACGACCATGACAAACTGGACATGTCCGTTCAATAGAAAAAAAGCCTTGTGCAGCACGTACGCGCCCAGCTCCATGACAAGTCCCACAAGTTGTTGGTTTAGAACCTTTTTTTGTACCTAATCCTTCACAAGCATCACAAACAATAGAACTTGGAATATTAATCTGCGCAGTTTTTCCCGTAAAAGCCTCTTCCAATGTCACTTCCATATTATAGCTTAAATCAGCTCCACGTTCACGGCCATCACTACGTTTACGATTCCCACCTCCCATAATTTCGCCAAAAAAGTCTTCGAAAATATCAGCGAATCCACCACTAAATGGATGAGATCCTTCGCGACTATTATTTTCAAAAGCGGCATGACCAAATCGATCATAAGCAGCTCGTTTTTGAGGATCTTTAAGAATTTCATAGGCTTCAACAATTTCTTTAAATTTCCGTTCCGCCTCTTTATCCCCCGCATTACGATCCGGATGATACTGCATCGCTAACTTACGAAAAGCAGATTTCAGTTTTTTATCATCACACCCACGGGTTACGCCAAGAATTTCATAATAATCAACCTTCATCATGTATTCCCGATAAATTTTTTGTTATTCATTCTAGATAACACTTGTTTTAATTTAGTTTTTTGAAAAACATAGAAAAAACTGCAACTAAACAATAAAGCCCAGCCTTATATCTCACAGGCCGGGTTATTAATTCACCAATGCATTTGCTTTAACTATTTCTTCTTATCATTAATTTCTTCAAAATCAGCATCAACAACATCATCATCATTTTTCGTATCTGATTCAGCATTAGTCTTAGCTGACGAATCTTCATACATAGCCTGCCCAAGTTTCATACTAACTTCTGCTAATTTTTGCATTTTTGTTGTGACTTCTTCAGCATCATTACTCTCAAGAGCTGTTTTCAAATCAGCTATCGCTGTTTCAATTTGACCTTTATCTTCAGCTGATAACTTATCACCATACTCATTCAATGACTTCTCAGTTGAATGGACAAGAGACTCTGCTTGATTTCTAGTTTCAACATTTTCACGACGTTTTTTATCTTCAGCAGCATGTGCTTCTGCATCCTGAACCATCTTTTCTATATCAGCATCACTTAAACCACCCGATGCTTGAATACGAATCTGATGTTCCTTACCAGTTCCCTTATCCTTAGCAGAAACATTTACAATACCATTCGCATCAATATCAAAAGTAACCTCAATCTGAGGAACGCCACGTGGTGCTGGCGGAATACCAACAAGATCAAACTGAGCTAATAACTTATTATCATTAGCCATTTCACGTTCACCCTGAAAAACACGAATAGTTACAGCATTCTGATTATCATCAGCCGTTGAAAAAGTTTGCGACTTTTTAGTAGGAATAGTAGTGTTACGTTCAATTAAACGCGTAAATACTCCACCCAATGTTTCAATACCTAAAGACAAAGGTGTTACGTCCAGAAGCAATACATCTTTTACATCACCTTGCAACACTCCCCCTTGAATAGCTGCACCCATAGCGACAACTTCATCAGGATTAACACCTTTATGTGGATCTTTACCGAAGAAGTTTTGTACAACTTCCTGTATCTTAGGCATACGGGTCATACCACCCACTAAAACAACTTCATCAATCTCACTTGCGCTCAATCCTGCATCTTTTAATGCTGCTTTACACGGTTCAATAGTTCGCTGGACTAAATCTTCAACTAAAGATTCAAACTTTGCTCGTGTTAATTTCATCGTTAAATGCTTAGGACCAGACTGATCAGCTGTAATAAACGGTAAATTAACTTCAGTCTGTTGTGAAGAAGAAAGCTCTATCTTCGCTTTTTCTGCAGCTTCCTTCAAACGCTGCAACGCTAGTTTATCATTTTTTAGATCAATCCCTTGCTCTTTCTTGAATTCCTCTGCAAAATAACTAACTAGACGCATATCAAAGTCTTCACCACCTAAGAATGTATCTCCGTTGGTTGATTTAACTTCAAAAACACCATCTCCAATTTCAAGAACAGAAATATCAAATGTACCACCACCAAGATCGTACACAGCTATCGTTTTTCCATCTTTCTTATCTAAACCATAAGCTAAAGCCGCTGCTGTAGGCTCATTAATAATCCGTAAAACCTCAAGCCCAGCAATTTTACCAGCATCTTTAGTAGCTTGGCGCTGTGCATCATTAAAGTAAGCAGGGACAGTAATGACAGCTTGCTCAACCTTTTCACCCAAATAAGACTCGGCAGTTTCTTTCATCTTTTGCAAAATCATTGCTGAAATTTGTGATGGAGAATATTTTTTACCTGCTTCCTCAACCCATGCATCACCATTGTCACCTTTAACAATTTTATAAGGTACAAGCGCTTTATCTTTTTCAACCATAGGATCATCAAAACGACGCCCAATCAAACGTTTAACTGCAAAAACTGTCCCTTCAGGATTTGTAACCGCTTGCCGTTTAGCAGGTTGTCCAACAAGCCGTTCTCCACTATCAGTGAAAGCAACAACTGAAGGTGTTGTCCGCGCTCCTTCTGAGTTTTCAATAACCTTTGAATTCGTGCCATCCATAACAGAAACACAGGAGTTAGTTGTCCCCAAATCAATACCAATTACTTTTGCCATATTTTAATCTCCACTCAGCAAGCTGTCTAAATCTTTATCAAGCAATCTTTATCAAGCATTTTTCTTCGACAGCTCCTTATCACGTTCTATATCTTACATTAATTTTAAATTAAACAAATAATAAATTGAGAATCATAACAAGCTTGTTTCTTGGTATATAAGAATATCTCTTGATCCCTACAAGAGAATAACGAAAGAAACATCACTAAAATAAAAATTTACCCTTAATATCTTCATTTCAAAACCATTTTTACAGCATAAAATTAAGTAGAATACTGTATTCCTCTTACAAATCTTATAAAAACATGAATTTATAATAAAATTATCAAGGATAGAATTAATTTTTAGCTTTTTCTTTTGCTTCTCATAGCTATACAAAATATCAAGTAAATATTCTTTACAAAAAATAATTCATCACAAATTATTATATATAACCATATGTAATTATAATGTGATCTATATTGAGACAAAGCGTTTTCTGATTTAATTATATTATTAAAGGCATTTTTTAAAATTTGCAGAAATATAAAATTAAATCGTTTGTCTTTATGATATCTTATAATTATTTTTAGTTGTTTAACCAATATGTATATACTTTTTCGCTCTCCCATAAATCAATATAATGTAAATAACACTCCCCTTTATTTTGAACAAAGTTCTTGCTCTAAATAAAGTAAAGCATTTATATAAAAAGAAGATAAAAAAGAGGACCAAATAATCATGACTCTTATTACCAAAAGAATAAAAGATTTCTTTATATATAACACCACTGTAAAATACTTAAACAAAAATAATATTCTGAATCTCTTGTGTGGTTTTATTTTTATAACTTTTCCCTCAGCTACAAACGCCCACCAATACAAACTCGGTAATTTAGAAATCATTGACCCTTGGACACGTACAACAGCTAAAAATGCAAAAGTTGGCAGTGGTTATCTTTACATTATCAATCATAGCGATACTCCTGACCGGTTGATTGCTATTTCAACGAATAGAGCAAAAGAAACAGAAATTCATTCTATGTCAGTAACTAATAATATTATGCAAATGAAAAAGATACCAAACGGCATTGAAATTCCAGGAAAAGGTGAAATCACCCTTAAACCTGGCGGTAATCACATTATGTTTATAGGACTTTCAAAACCATTTCAACACAATGAAAAAATTAATGCAAAATTAATTTTTGAAAAAGCAGGAATAATCGAAGTTGACTTTTTGGTCAAAACAACAGGAGCAACATTTCCTTCTAAATAAGTTTTTTCGTAATTATTTAATTTGATTATGTTAAAATTTCCAATATTTCACTTTCTTATAAGAAGATATATACTTTTGTAAAAAAGTCCTATTATCTTTCATTTATCACTGTAAACGAAAACAACACTTTGCAAATAATCATTCGTTATCTCTCTTTTTAATCTTAATATTCCTTTTTCTATCTCAAGTTTAAATTTATCAAATGTGCCTTCACAATTGTTTCCTTTTTCGCAAAAAGTGCGCTTTTTTGATATTATTATAAACTATTATTTTAAATAACAGATAGATAAATTGAATAAACTTACTCTGTTTTTTTAGGCAAAAACAGAGTAAAATTTGATAAAAAACATCTTAATAAAAATTTTATATCGAGAAAAGGGATCTTAATACGCACACAAGCATTACAAAATTGTAAAGAAAATATCTTTTGCTACAAAACAAAAGGTTCTTGTCTTTACTACAATTTGTTCCATATTTGTTTTGCAAATAAAATGTGAACTCCCATATATATAATATGAAAGGTTCGCTTCTATAGTGAGAAAGGTTTAAGAAACCATGAAGGATACTCCAACCGTCACCCAAACGATTGTACTGGTTGACGATGATTGTAATATTTTAACATCTTTATCTTTTGCCCTTGAAACAGAAGGTTATCGGGTTGAAAGTTATACAGATGGATCAGCTGCACTTAAAAACTTAACAATTCACCCTCCACATTTAGCTATTTTTGATATTAAAATGCCACGAATGGATGGTATGGAACTTTTGCGTCGTTTGCGTCAAAAATCTGATCTTCCAGTTATTTTTCTAACCTCTAAAGACGATGAAATTGATGAACTTTTTGGCCTCAAGATGGGAGCTGATGATTTCATTACAAAACCTTTTTCTCAACGTCTTCTCATTGAGCGAGTAAAAGCTGTTTTGCGTCGTTCCAATGCTCGCAATCAACCACTTCCGATAGGCACAACACCAGCTTCTTCTCTCAAACGTGGTGATCTTGTTATGGATCAAGAACGCCATATCTGTACATGGAAAAACAAACCTGTTATATTAACAGTTACAGAGTTTTTAATTCTGCAAACTTTAGCGCAACGGCCAGGAGTTGTTAAAAGTCGCGATGCTTTAATGGATGCTGTTTATAACGATCAAATTTATGTAGATGATCGTACTATTGATAGTCACATTAAGCGTTTGCGTAAAAAATTTAAACAAGTAGATAATGATTTTGCAATGATTGAAACGCTTTATGGTGTAGGTTACCGTTTTCATGAAGTATAAAACCATTTTGCCACAATAGGTTAAACGGCTAAGAACTCGATGAGAAAAAATACTCTACTAAATAAATCATCAAACAATACTTCTCCGATACAGCATTTTATGTTTTTTCATTTGTATTTTCAGATACAGCGGCTTTTGAGGCAATTGTTCTTTTCCAGTCTCACACGTCGTATTGTGATTTTAAATCTCGCTGCCCTTGGTATTCTAGTTACAAGTATTTTGTATCTTAACCAATTCCGTAATGGTTTGATTGAAGCAAAAATTGAAAGTTTACGCACCCAAGGAAAAATCATCGCTGGAGCTATTGCTGCTTCTGCAACAATAGACACAAACTCTATTTTAATTGACCCTCAAAAACTTTTGGAATTACAAGCTGGAGAAAGTGTTACACCAATGCTTCAATCAACTGATACTTGGGATTTTCCCATTAATTCCGAACAAGTTGCTCCACTTTTACGACGTCTTATTACACCAAAAACAACAAGAGCACGGATATATGATCGTGATGCGACTTTGCTTCTTGATTCACGTGTTCTTTATTCGAGTGGTGAAGTTTTTACCTATGATTTACCTCCTATTCAAACAAAAAAAAATTTATGGGAACACTTAAAATCATTGTTTTTTAATACACTCTATGGCAATGGTATCGCTGTTGATAGAAGACAAGCAAAAGATAATGAAACTCTTCATCCTGAAGTTTATCTAGCATTAAATGGCTCTTCTGCTACTGCTAAACGACGTAACAGGCAAGGTCAACTAATTGTTTCAGTTGCTGTACCTGTTCAACGTTATCGTGCAGTCGTTGGTGCTCTTTTGCTTTCAACTATTGGTACAGACATTGATGATATTGTAGAAAGTGAAAGATTAGGAATTTTTAAAATCTTTGCCGTTGTTGGAAGTGTTTTTTTGGTTCTTTCTCTATTTTTAGCTCATACTATTGCGCATCCACTAAGTAAATTATCTTCCTCCGCTAATCGTGTGCGTCATGGTCGCAGTAAGAGAATAACAATTCCTGATTTTTCAAAACGTGAAGATGAAATTGGTCGTCTTTCTACCTCTATTCGTGATATGACCAACGCTCTTTATACACGCATTGAAGCCATTGAACGTTTTGCAGCCGATGTAAGTCATGAATTAAAGAATCCTCTTACCTCGCTGCGCAGTGCCGTTGAAACATTACCACTAGCTAAAAATAAAGCACAACAGACACAATTACTTGAAATTATCCAACATGACGTGCATCGTCTTGATCGTTTAATTACCGATATTTCTGACGCATCGCGATTAGATGCAGAACTTGTTCGCGAAACTGCTAAAATAGTTGATATGGGTTCATTGTTAAAAAGCCTTATTCAAGCTATTCGTGAAATCCATTGCAATAAACAAAATATTGATATTAATTTGAATATTATTCCACGAACTAATGGCAAACCTTACCTAATTGTAGGACATGAATTACGTTTAGGCCAAGTGATTTCAAATCTCATTGAAAATGCACGTTCTTTTGTACCTCGTAAAAATGGTAAAATTTGTATTACAATGAAAAATAATGCTTCAACTCTCATTTTAACTGTCGAAGACAATGGCCCAGGTATTCGTTCAGAAAATATTGAACGTATTTTTGAACGTTTCTATACTGATCGGTCAGGCAAAGATGCTTTTGGGAAACATTCAGGTCTTGGCCTTGCAATTAGTCAGCAAATCATTGAAGCTCATAATGGAACTCTCATGGCTGAAAATATTATTGATTCCAAATCTAAAAAAGAAAAAATTGGTGCTCGATTTATTATCACTCTTCCACTCACCAAATAATTTCCCTTTCAAATGAAAAAGAAAATAATAACTTTCTATATTCATCTAGGTACAAAACGAGAATAATTAATTATAAATCCTCATAAAATCAAATAACATGCAAAGACATTTTTAAATTGGAAATTAAGAAATAGGTGAAAGAGTTTAAACTCTTTATAGTACAATCAATAACTGTAGATCTCAATTAATTGAAAACCTAAGAACTTTCCCAAATAATCTTATCGTTTTTATATCTTGAACCTCAGTATAATTTTTTGCACAAAAAAGGTCTCCCAAAACAATTGAGTTGTTTTATATCCTCAAAGTCGGAATAGTTTTAAACCATTCAACGCAATACTTTATACAAATGTAGATTAAAAAATTGGCACTTCACGATAAAATTTTTCTCCAATATATTTACATCGTTTCAGATTCAACAGAAACTTCTTTTACTTCCCCCTTAGTTACGCCAACTATTGCCGGACGTAAGACACGTTCACCAATAATATAACCTGCTTGAACAACTTGCTGAACAGTATTTTCTGGCACCTCAGCATTGGGAATTTCAAACATTGCTTGATGAAAATGAGGATCAAATTTTTGTCCTTCTGGATCAATTTTTTTGACCCCATGACGCTCTAAAGCTGTCATCATTGCACGCTCGGTCATTTCAACACCTTCCACTAATGTTTTCAAACCGGAATTATTTTCACCTGCATCTTTTGGAATTGCTGCCAATGCGCGATGCAAATCGTCAGAAACAGACAACATATCACGAGCAAAATTAGCAATTGAATATGCTTTAGCATCAGCTACATCACGAGCTGTTCGACGTCGAAGATTTTCCATATCTGCTGCAAGACGTAAAATTTTATCTTTTAGCTGCTTATTTTCATCCTGCAAAATAACCAAAGGGTCAGCAGATTGAATTTCCTCTACCTCAGCATTTGGGTCACTTTCTCCCTCATGCATCTTTAAAAACTCATTAGAATCTTGTTTAAGTACATCATGATCAATTGGATTCTTCAAATCGCAATTTTCAAATGAAGCATCAGCAAATTTGTTCTTTTCATCAGACATAAAAATTCTATTCCTTCATAAAATTTATACTCCTGATATCGAAATTTTTCAAACAAAAATCAAGAGCTTTTTACTTATCGGTTAGCACAATGATCGCTCCTAAGACAACATTCAACTATGCTAACGTAATAATTGTGATACAAGTTGAGCTGTATAATCAACCATAGGGACAATCCTTGCATAATTAAGACGTGTTGGTCCAATAACACCTACAGCACCAATGACTCTTTTCTGTGTATCACAATAAGGAGCTACCACTAAAGAAGAACCAGAAAGTGAAAATAATTTATTTTCTGAACCAATAAAAATACGCACTCCTGATCCTTCATCTGCTAAATCAAGTAACTGCGCCATGCTTTCACGTGTTTCAAGGTCATCAAACAAATATCTCAGCCGCTCTAAATCTTCTCCTGCCTTCACATCTTCAAGTAAGTTGCCCCGCCCCCGAACAATAAGATGTATTTTATTATCTGAATCTTCTCCTCCCCAGAGAGCTAAACCAGTTTCAACAAGATGTTGAGACAATTGATGAAGAGCAGCTCGTGTCTCTGAGCATAAACGTGCAACTTCTGCTTTTGCTTCATTAAGTGTATATCCCTGTATATGAGCATTGAGAAAATTTGTTGCTTCTGTCAATTGTGCATGAGTCACACCTTCTGGTAACTGAATAATACGATTCTCAACATCGCCTTTTTGTGTCACTAAAACTGCAAGAGCGTGTTCTCCATCAAGACGTACAAATTCGATATGTTTCAGTGTACCTTCCTGTTTCGTTGCGAGAACCAATCCTGCTCCTCGTGAAAGATCCGAAAGAATTTGACTTGCTTGAATTAAAAAGTGTTCAACAGATTGTGCATTACTAACTTCTTTAACTTTATTTTCAATATTTTCACGTTCCTCGGTTGGTAAATCACCTACTTCCATAAATGCATCAACAAAAAATCGCAAACCTGATTGTGTTGGCATTCTCCCTGCAGACACATGGGGCGCATAAATTAAACCAAGATGCTCAAGATCACTCATTACATTGCGAATTGTTGCAGGTGATAAAGTTTGTTGTAAAAGGCGCGAAAGATTACGTGAACCGACCGGTTCACCATCATTAAGATAAGCTTCAACAATATGACAAAAAATATCACGTGAACGCTTATCAAGATTTTTTAAGGAGTCATCAAGAGATATCTTCTTCATCACAACTGTTTCACTATTTTTAAAATTCTTCACTTATTATATAAGTTTTTCAAAGATATGGTCAAATAATCTAAATACAGTGCAAAAAATATATCGATTATCTATTACAATAATACCATTATTAAATATGGATAATCACCCCAAAATAAATATAAAAATATGCAGAATTATGTCTTATGAAACTAAAAAATAATTATTTTTACAATTGTTGAACTGATTACAAATACAGCTCATTGTATTCTGAAATAAATTTTTAAAAATCATTTGAAGTTTATTCCTTACGATACATAAAATATTAATCCATGCTATAAAAATTCACAAATTAAAATTGGTATCAATTTTGTTATTTAATGAATCAATACATTGATATAAAAAATTTAAGCAACTCTAAAAATTTTAATGTTGTTGCATTGTTTCGTTGTATGTGAATTGTCAAAATCACTATTACCAATTTTTACTCTATAAATAAACACTGAGTTAAACCGAGATTATTGCCTCATTTTAGGAAACATACACATGAAAAGTATAACAATCAAAAAACTTATTATTGCTACGCATAACACCGGTAAACTCCATGAAATTACCACATTGATTGCTCCTTTTGGTATAACAACACAGTCAGTAAAAGAACTTGGCTTGCCCGAACCAAAAGAAACAGGAACAACATTTGAAGAAAATGCTTATATCAAAGCTTTTGCAGCTGCAAAAGCCACAAACCTTCCTGCTTTATCTGATGATTCTGGTATGGAAATAGATGCCTTAAATGGTGCACCCGGCATTTATACAGCTGATTGGGCACTCCAACCCGATGGTACACGTGATTTTCTAAAAGCTATGCAAAAAGTAGAAAATGAATTACAAAAAGTTGGCCCTCTTAAAAAAAATCAACGTAAAGGTCGATTTATATCGGTTATTTGCCTTGCATATCCCGATGGACATGCGGATTATTTTCGCGGTAGTGTTGAAGGTACATTCATTTGGCCACCACGGGGAAATAAAGGTTTTGGCTTTGATCCTATTTTTTTACCTGATGGATACGAAAATACCTTTGGTGAAATGTCAACAGAACAAAAACACAGTTGGAAACTTCATGGTCCAACTCCTCTTTCGCATCGCGCACGCGCCTTTAAACTCTTTGCAGAAAATCTTTTAGTTCTCTCATGACGAAACCCTTTGGAATTTATATTCATTGGCCATTTTGTATGAGCAAATGTCCTTACTGTGATTTTAATTCATATGTCCGCACAAATGGAGTAGATCAACCCCGTTTTGCAAACGCTTTTGAACGTGAAATAACAACACAAGCTAAGAAAATAGGCCCTCGCCATATTACAAGCATTTTTATTGGAGGAGGAACGCCTTCCCTTATGGCACCTCAAACTGTTGATCGTTTATTACAAGCTGTCGCAAAAAACTGGACAATCGATGACAAAGCTGAAATCACACTTGAAGCTAATCCTTCTAGTGTAGAAGCAGATCGCTTCCGTGGTTATCAGTTAGCAGGTGTTAACCGTTTATCTTTAGGTGTACAAGCACTCAATGATAAAGCATTACAACAACTTGGTCGTCTCCATAGCGTTAAGCAAGCTTTTCATGCTATTAATTTAGCACGTGAAATTTTCCCACGTTTATCTTTTGACTTAATTTACGCACGCCCCAAACAAACACTTAAACAATGGGAAACTGAACTTTTGCAAGCCATTAATTTGGCCGCAGACCATCTCTCTTTATACCAACTCACCATAGAAGATGGAACAACCTTTAAAAAGCTTCATGCAGCAGGAAAACTAATCCTACCACCCTCAGAACAAGCAGCAAATCTTTATACTCTTACCCAAGAAATAACCACTATGTATGGTCTTCCAGCCTATGAAATATCAAATCATGCGATTCCTGGCGCTGAATCGCGCCATAATCTCCTTTATTGGCGTTATCATGAATATGCAGGTTTTGGTCCAGGTGCACATGGACGTTTTATCAAGCAGTCACTAAAAAATTCCTCTTTTTTTCCAGAAACATTCCCATCTAAAATTGAAAATCATAACCGGTATGTCACAATAAACGAAAAACATCCTGAAAATTGGCTTGAATTAGTAGAAAACACAGGTCATGGCTGTATTGAAACAGAACTCTTGTCTCAAGAACAACAAGCTAATGAAATGCTGCTTATGGGCATGCGTCTTGCAGAAGGACTTGATCTAGCACGCTATAAAACTTTAAGTTGCCAAAGTTTACCACGAAAAAAACTAATCCGTTTACAAAAACAAGGATTGATTGAAATAACGGACAATCAACATTTAAAAGCCACAAAAACAGGACGCATTTTTCTTGATCATATTATTTATCAATTAGCAAACTAAAATCTCTAAAGTCTCATCTTATCATGTCACTAAAATAATCACCACTTCATTTACGCAAAAAAATCGGTGATAAAACGTTCATAAATAGAAGTTAGATTTTCTATAGCATCAAGAGTCACACATTCATCGATCATATGCATAGTTTGCCCTGGCAAACCAAATTCAACAACCGGACAATAATCTTTAATAAAGCGCGCATCTGATGTGCCACCAGAAGTCGAACACTCTGGAATATTTCCTGTTACACTTTTTATAGCATTCGACAAAATTCCAATTAATTTATCATTTTTGGTCAAGAAAACACCCCCTAAACCGTATATCCATTCAAGCTGATAATATGGTACTTGATCATTTTCAGAGTGTACAGAAGCAAGGCGCTTCTCAATTTCAGCAACGAGTGTTTCTTTTGTCCAAAGATCATTATAACGTATATTAAAGCGAATAACTGTTTGTGCTGGTATAATATTTACAGAAAAATTTCCTGTATCAATACTTGTCAATTCTAAATGGCTTGCTTGAAAATCCTTTGTTCCTTGATCCAAAGCAGTTTGTGTCAACGCTTGAATAAGCTTACTTGCTAAAGGCAATGGATTTGCTGCTCGCTCGGGAAAAGCAACATGACCTTGGCAACCTTTAATCGTAATAATACCAGAAATCGATCCTCGCCGTCCAATTTTGATCATATCACCAACAATATTGACGCTTGTTGGCTCACCCACAATAGCCGCATTCCATTTTTCACCTTTTTGTACTGCCCATTCTAAAAGCTTGACTGTACCATTTATCGCGGGACCTTCTTCATCACTGGTTATTAAAAAACTTACCATTCCCTTGAGTGTTTTTTTCTTCAAAAACCGAGCCAGCGCCGCTATAAAACAAGCAATCCCACCCTTCATATCAACAGCCCCCCGCCCATATAATTTTCCCTGACTTATTACTCCCTCAAAAGGAGGATAAGTCCAGTTTTCTAATTTACCGGGTGGTACTACATCACTATGGCCAGCAAACATAAGATGTGGGCCTTCACTGCCTATCTTTGCATAAAGATTTTCAACATCTTCTGTATTTTTATCAACAAAAATAGGACGCTCAACACAAAACCCCATTTTTTTTAAAAAGTGCTCCAAAGTCGATAAAGCACCCGCTTCATGCGGTGTAACAGAAGGGCAACGAATAAGTGTCTGTAAAATCTGAACAGGATCTGTAAGAACAAGCATAAAAGCTATTCCAATCTAAAAAGAACAATTTTTAAAAAGCTAAACTTAATTATACAAAAGATAAAGTGAAAACCTTGAATCTATAAAAACAAAACTTCGTTATTTCATCCCCCTATAGTTCAAAATATATAACAGAACACTATCCAGTAGACAAAAACAATACAAATATAAATAAAGAAGCGCATTTTTACATTAGTGAAAATTAATCCCTTGAAGTGTATGGCCATTTTTCTTTAACCAAGCTTGATAGGTTTTCCTTTCAGGACAAAGTTTTTCACAAAGAGACCAAAATCGTTTTCCATGATTCATCTCAACAAGGTGAGCTACTTCATGGGCAACAACATACTCAACAACTTCTTTTGGCGCCATAATAAGACGCCATGAAAAAGAAAGACGACCATCTGTTGAACATGATCCCCAACGACTTCTAGTGTCTTTATAACTAATTGATTTAACCTTGCGCCCTACCTTGCGTGAATAATGAACCACTAACGGTGCTATAATAATTTTAGCCTGTTTCTTCAAAACATCAGCAACGCGTCTTGGAAGATGCTCTAATCGACTATAAATAACGATTTGTGATTCTTGTCCAGCATTCCCTGTAATAATTTCAGCTACTCCACGTTCCTCTTTACGCAATATAATATGTGAAACTCCCAATATAGGAATTTGTGAACCTTCTTTGAGATGAAAGCCTTCATTGATCATTCCTCCATGATGAGCAAAACGTTTTTCAATCCAAGATCGATGACTTTCAATAAACCATTCAATCATTCTTCGCTCTACTGCAAGCGGAATGGTCAAATAAATTCTTTGCCTAGCTATATCAACACGCAAGGTAAAGCGACGTGCATTCTTGCGTTCTTTTACCCACAAAGGTATACGACGATTAGAGAGAATAAAGTCTTGTTCATACATAGTCATATATGATGTCTCTTAATAATCAATAAACATAAACTTTATTCAGAATTGATTCGATCAATCAAAGATACCAACGCCTTTTCAAGACAATTCAAATCTTGGGGACGTGAAAATTGGTGATCCGCATCACGCACAAGCGTTAATGATACATCATGCAAAGGCAAATAATCAAGTAAAGTTAATGTATGTTGATAAGGTATCTTGTCATCTTTCATCCCCTGCAGAATATGAATTGGACATCCAACATCTATGCATTCTTTCATAACACTGTTGTTTCGCCCATCTTCAATGAATGCCTTTGTAAAAAGTAATGGTTCAAAACCATCGGCCAAAGGTCGCTCACAATAGCCTTTTTCCTCAAGCATTTTCCATTCTTCTGCGCTTAAAGAAGGTTCCACCAAAGTCTGTGTAAAATCAGGAGCAGGTGCAATTAAGATCATCCCAACAGGCGCTTTGTTTTTTTGCGCAAGTATCATAGCGAGCCTTATAGCAATCCATCCCCCCATAGAAGACCCAATCAAAATTTGTGGACCTTCACAATAAGCTTCAATAATAGCTAAACTCTCTCTAACCCAGCGCGAAATCGTTCCTTGAAAAAAATCTCCTTCCGACTCTCCATGACCAGAATAATCAAAACGTAAACAAGAAAAATCATTTTTTTTAGCAAAACTATCAACTACCGTCGCCTTACTCCCTAACATATCAGATCGATAACCAGGCAACCAAATCAAACCGAGGGAGCGCTTTCCTTTGTGAGGACGAACAGCAAGAATCGTATTTTCAAATGAAAAAAATTGACAAGGAATATTTTGATCCATTATCATCCTTTCTCCAGAAAGTTTTCTTTTTACAAAAGAAAATCACTGTATTTTAAAATAATATAACAAATGATCCTTACAATGATAATGAAAAAAGCACGAATTTTTATTGTTTTTCTCTCTGCATATTGTATACTGTCGTGTTAAGAATTAATTGATATTAAGGAGCATAGACCATTCGTCGACCATTTAAAATAACCTCTACCCCAAAAGATGGGTTGCGTTCAAATCACGATATTCGCGTGCCTCGTGTCCAATTAATTAATGATGAAGGACAACATCAAGGAATTGTTACAACACAAGAAGCGCTCTCTATGGCAGCAGATGCTGGGCTTGATTTAGTTGAGATTGTGCCAAATGCAGAGCCTCCTGTCTGTAAAATTATTGATTTAGGTAAACTAAAATATCAAAATCAAAAAAAGGCTGCAGAAACGCGTAAAAAGCAAAAAATTATCGAAATTAAAGAAATTAAAATGAGACCTAATGTTGATATTCATGATTATGAGGTCAAATTAAAAGCAATCCGTCGTTTTATTGATAATGGAGACAAAGTGAAAATTACTTTACGTTTTCGTGGTCGTGAAATGGCGCACCAGGATCTTGGAATAAAGCTTCTTCAGCGGGTGAAAGAGAATACAAGCGAAATTGCCAAAATCGAATCTGAACCAAAGTTTGAAGGTCGTCAAATTATGATGGTAATAGCACCTAAATAATTTTTAATGACAATTTCGATCCTATAAAGCTTATTTAAAGTGTGTAAATGCAATTTTTTATGTTGCTGAGATATTGTATTATACTTTTTAATAAGAAATTAATGATTTCTGTAGACAAAAGATTATTTATCAGAAGCTTTCCACCTCATCCTATAAAGGATGATTTGATCTTGCACAAAAAAATGATAGAAATGCTGCATGGCCAAAACACAAATATCCTCTTCTGATAAACGTCTTATCATTCGGCTTTTAAAAGAAAATTTTCATAAACATGTGTGCTGGTATGGTATTGCCATTGTTTCAATGATCATTATTTCCTTTACCACTGTCATCAGTGCATGGATTATGCGCGATGTTGTCAATCATATTATTGATGGACAAAATTTTAATATGATTGTTTTTATTTCCAGTATTATTGCTTTTATTTTCATTCTTAAGGGGATTGCAACTTTTACTCAAACTTATTTTTTAAGCAAAGCAGGCAATAGTATTGTTGCTGAACAACAACGTAAAATTTATACACGCCTCATGAAACAAGGTGTCTCTTTTTATCACAATAATACTTCATCCGATCTTCTTGTCCGCTTAACCCACAGTGCAACAGCAGCACGCAATATTATTGATATTATTATCACAACATTTGTGCGTGATTTACTTTCCGTTATTGGTCTTTTGTTTGTTATGCTTATTCAAAATTTTACATTAATTGCCATTACCTTAATAGTAGGTCCATTAGCATTTTTAGGAATTCGAATAGCCTTAAAACATATTCGCACTCTTATGGAAAAAGAGCTTCTTTCACTCGGAGAAATTATAAAAATCGTACAAGAAACAACGATTGGTATTCATGTAATAAAAGCTTTTTCACTCGAAAAATTGATGCAAAAACGCATGAATAAAGCCATTTATGATGTTGAACAACAAGCAAATAGTATCGCAATGCTTGAAGCTGCTACAAATCCAATTATGGAAACACTCGCTGGCATTGCAATTGCAGGTGTTATCTGTTTTTCCGGCTACCTTGCAAGTCAACGGACAGGCGTTCAAGGTGAATTAATGTCCTTTATTGTTGCTTTACTTTTAGCCTATGAACCAGCCAAAAGATTAGCAAATGTGCGTGTTAAAATTGAATCTGGTCTGGTTAGTATCCGTACAATGTTTGAAATACTCGATCATCCTCTCACAGTTATGGAGCATAAAGAAGCTAAGGATCTTAATAAAAAACAAAATTCCATACGCTTTGAACATGTTTCTTTTGCTTATACTGATGATCAGATGGTGTTAAACGATATTAATCTAGAAATTGAAGCAGGTAAAATGACAGCATTAGTAGGACCATCCGGTTCAGGAAAATCGACTTTTATTGGCCTTCTTATGCGCCTTTATGATCCTACTCAAGGACGTATATTGATCAATGATCAAGATATTCGCTACATCACATTTCGTTCCCTTAGAAATCTTATGGCCTATGTAGGACAAGATACTTTTCTATTCCAAGGAAGTGTTAAATATAATATCGGACTTGGAAAAGAAGGAGCAAGTGATAACGATATTATTAAAGCAGCAAAAGCAGCCAATGCTCATGACTTTATTATAGATTTACCTAACGGTTATGATACCCAAGTTGGGGATAATGGCAATAATCTGTCAGGTGGGCAAAAACAACGTATTGCCATTGCTCGTGCCATGCTTCATGACAGTGAAATCTTGCTTCTTGATGAAGCAACAAGCGCGTTAGATTCACATACTGAAGCGCAAATCAATGAAGCTCTCGATCACCTTACACAAGGACGTACCACTATTGTTATTGCTCATCGTCTTTCAACGATTGCCCGTGCTCATAAAATTATTGTGATCCAAAATGGGCGTCTTATTGAACAAGGAACCCAACAAGAGTTACTAGCAAAAAAAGAAGGCGTTTATAAAAAACTTCACCATATCCAATTTAAAGAACAGAACCTTTAAATAATAGATTTTATCACTAATTTAAGTTAATAATCTTTTTCATAGAACAAACCAAAACTCGTATTTTCTTCACTTCCTATAGCCCCTTTAGCTTTAAGATGACGTGAAATATCCAAATTAATTGTTCCTTTCGTTGTTCCTTTCGATCCCGCTTCAAAACCCAAGTAAATATTAGAATGGATATAGCGTCCAACACGTAAACCTGTGTTGCCTTTTTTATCAACAACAACATCAAGATCATCAAGACCAATACGAGATCGTAAAGTATTTAATAAAGATGTATTAGAAGCACCAGCAAGCTCAGCAGCTGCTGCTGTAAGTTGAACAATTTGAAATGGTGATAATTCGTTAAGGGAACGATTGAAAATAAAACGCGCTAATATCTCATCCTGTGGCAAAACAGGTTGTGAAGAAAACTGAATATCAAGATTATCAATTGTTCCTCTTACTATTACATTAACATGAATATCACCATTATTATTGTTGGTAATAAAATAAACAGTAGGATTAAGATTACCGTTAAAGCTTACCTGTCCTTTATCGAAATTGAGACGTTGTGAAAGAATATCAAATCTTCCGCGAATCATTTGTAATTCACCAACTGGACGTATACCCTGCAAAGGACCTTTTAAATTAATGCTTCCTCCTAATTCAGCATCGACCCCTCGACCACGCACAAAAAACTTGTTGTGTGCATTAATTTTTACATCCAACCGCACAACAGAAGAAGACTCTTCAGAAACGCTTTGGTTATGACTATAAGTTTTAACATTAGCTCGTTCAAGTGTTTTTTGAATCGGTATGATTAAGTTTTTATGTTTAAGATTTAAAAATGCAGCATTTTTAAAATTATCAGGAATAAGAAGCTCTGCTTTTTCAATTGTGATATCACCACCAATAACAAGATCACGCAAAAAATAACCAGTCACTGTCATTTCGCCTGTTAATGTTGCAAAAATCATAGACCCGTCATTATAATGAGCATGATCAAGTTGAATAACTAGATCAGTCTGTAAATCATTAGAAATGCGACCTGAAGCAGAAAGAGACCCTCCATAAGAGGACGAAGCATAAGCATTCTCTAAAATTATATGATCGCCATTCAGTTTTCCTTCAAACCTTATATTATTCAATTCTAAATTTGTTTGTGTATCTAAAAAATGGCCATTATATACGGAAAAGTGTCCTTTTAATTGTGGCTGAGGCAATACACCACTGATGGTGCTCTCTATTTTTACCATTCCCGCTACATGTGCACCACGTTCAGCTACAAATTGATTCATAAAACTAAGAGGCATCATGCCTCTAACATGCAACTCAACTTTTGAGTTATTCAAAGAAATTTGTCCATTAACAGAAAGATCCAAATCCTTAGAACCCGATGCTATCATATGCTCAATATGAAATGTTGATTTTTTAGAAAAACCACGGATATTCATATTAATCGACTCTGGTCCTTTGTGAGTCATTACTGTCAAATTTTGACTAGAAAGATCAAAATGGGTAGACAAACTCTTCCAATTTCCACCAACATCAACCTTACCAATCACTTCTCCTCCAAGAGGCTCTCCTTTGATAAAACTATTGACCAAATATGCAGGAAAATTTTTTAAATTAACATGTAAATCAAAATTGCTCTTATCTAGAGGGACTTTTCCTTGTGCTTGTACTTGCAATCCATCTCCACTTAGCTCAGCAGATAAAAGAAGAGCTTGATTGACTGTTTTACCCTTAGCAGAAAAAGCAAAAGGCTTTATTTTCTTTTCTTGCAAAGAAGCAATCATTAAATCTTGACCCCTTACATCATAGATTATCTCAGGCTTTGTAAAACTACCATGGACCATAATATCTCCTGTTAAAGTCCCAGCAGCATCAAGATCTGACTTCCAAAGATTCGCTAATGTAGCAGGCACAGCACTCATTTTAAGATGCAAATTAAGAGTATCTTGAATATTGCCTGAAAGCACGATTTCACCCTCATTGACAGAAATTCCCAACTTACTCATCGTTATTCCATTTTTATCAAAGAGGATGGTCACTGGTTTAAGTAATGCTGCATGCAAACCAACTTGTTTCACATCTATAGTTTCAAGCTCCAATTTTTGTTTCACATCTTCAGATAATCCCTCTGTTATAACGCGTCCAGAAAGCTTTGCATCTGTATCATTATGCAGCACTGCTTGAACATTAAAAACGGTTTGTCCATTGTTATTCAAAGCTTGAGCATTCAAATGATTGACCATCATAAAGGGTGTCCGAATATGTTCTGCATTAACAGAACCTTTAAATTGTATTGCACCAAAAGGGTTGAGTATATCAGCTTGTATAGCCAATTTTTTTATTTCATTTTTTGCAAATATTAAATGATTAACATTAGCTTTTAAATTGGCTATTTGTTGGTTATTTCTTTCATCAAAGATAAAATCTCCCTTCACTTTCCCGCTTCCTTTTTGCAAAAATAATGCAGAAAGAGTTGAAATATCATCCGCATCAATATGCAAATTTCCTTTTAAAAAATGTTCAAAAGTTTGAGTAATATCACCGGTTATACGTGCATTACCTCCTTTAATATTGATACCCTGAAGCTTCCAGATATGATCGGCATTGTTAAAAACAGCAGATAGCTGCAATGGCTTCTTAGAAAAAGTCCCTTCTCCTTCTATAAAACCCGTTAAATAGGAGGAAACTGGTGATGTATTATCCATAAGCACATTCATATTGAATATTGTATTTTGAAGTTTTTTACCAACCAAAAAGGCTTCAACAATTTGAGCCTTTGTGCTGATTGTTATAAGACTATTATGTCCTCTAGCAGCGCCTTTAATTGTAGCAGATCCATCCATTCTTGGATCTAACAGAGAAAGATTAGATATTTGAGCAGAAAAATCCATTTCAGCACTTTCTCTGCCAAAATAGCCATCAGCTTTTAAATTGGCAAACTGATTTTTTAAGTGGAAATCATTGACGATTAAACCTATTCTATTCCGCGCAATATCACCTGAAAGAAAAAGTTCTCCCTTTAATAAATGATCAACTGCTGCCCTTCCTATTTTAGCATTGTTAGTTGTGCCTAAAAATTTAAGATCAAAAGTCCCTTTAATTAAATTAAAATTTCCTTTTGCTTTAATATCCGCACCACCAGAAAATGACTGTCCATTCAACAAACCCAAAGGTGCTAATGTTTGTGCTTTTACACCAAGATCTCCTTTAAAAATAAAACGATCCATTTGTCCTTTTAACCAAATAGAAAAATCCTGAGCTTTAACACTAAAATCATGGATTGACATTGGTTTTCCAGAAAGAATATCCGTATCAAGATGTATATAAACTGGTTGATTTAAATCTTCTGCAAAACCATCCTTAATCCTTGTAATTCCCTGAAGCATACCATTAATCTGAATACCTACATGACGAGAAACTAAATTATCAAGATTTTCACTCACCCCCCCCATATCAAAAACAGCATCACGAATATGAATATTGTCATTGCTCAAATGATGTACAGCAAGCCGCCCTTTCCAATTTTGTTGTCCTTTACGGCCATAATCAACTGTTAAAGCAAGATTACCTGCACGTGTTTGTGTCTTTAGCCGTGGTAAGCGAGTTGATGCTTTTTCTTTATCAAAAGCTATTTTGCCATCAACAAAAAGACGTCGTAAAAATCCATCATTCGCTATTTCAGCATTAGCTACAACATCAATTGTATCGCCTTGAATAGTCATATGATTAAGATGCATTGCACCTTCGTTTGTCATCGTTACTTTTGCTTTTAAAGCAAAATTAGATTCAAAGAAACTACGATATTGAGATTGAACAGGCATTAAACGACCAATTGTTCCATCTAAATTTGTTACGAGACTATGACCTTCTGCAGCCTCTACGAGAGTAAAATTTCCCTCCAAAATAGGTTGCTGATTAGCTTTTAAGTTAAGCATAATAACCAAATCATCAAAAGTTCCATTACCTTTAATGGAGAGGTTTAATGCAGGACGCTTTTCAAGCTCAAGAATATTAGCTATAATACCATTTTGTGGTTCATCGGCAATAATATCAATTTTAGCTGTACGATCGTTTTTGGATATTTTTGTTAAGATAGAAAAATAACCTAATTCATTTAAACGTTGAAATTCTATATTAGTATCCAGCTCATCATTACCTAAGGTTAAATGCCCTTTTAATGATACATCAGAAACAAAGCCAAAAATGTCTTTTTCAAAGGTCAGACACTCAACCATCAATGTATTAACAAAAATTGCCATAGACAATTTAGGTATGGAAAACTGATCAGCTTCAAAAAAGGAAATTGAGGATGAATTTTGTGGTTTACGTAAAAATATAATTTTTTCTGCTGAAAGCTGATTAATTTTAACATGTCCTCTTAGTAAAGCTAAACGATTCCAATCGATCTTAGCATTGTTAATTTTAAGCCAAATACCTTTGTTATCACTTATAGTAATTGTATCAATAGACGTCTGTGAAGATAATGCCCCATGGACATTATGCAAACGAATTTGTCGATTAGGTGCGGAAAGTTTACGTTCAATAAAAGAAACAAGCCATGAACGATCATTTTCTATTTCCTCTCCGACGAATGAATTTCCTCTTTGAACAAAGACAAAAGAGATCATCATTAAAAGAGAAAATCCAAATAAAAAAAACCTCAAATACCACATTTTTTTCATTAGAATGCTTGTCCTATACCGACATAAAAACCAACACGAGGATCACTTTTCTCTCGCTTAAAAGGAAAAGCTACATCAAACCGAAAAGGGCCAAAACTAGTCATATAACGACCTCCAATGCCCGCGCCCCATTTCATTTGTTGTGAAAAATTAAAATGCGTTTTTTCCCCTACAAAGCCACCATCAATAAAACTCACAAATCCTATTTTATTATTAAAGGAAAAGCGTAATTCAGCTGACCCTTCAATAAGAGAACGCCCACCAATAATAGTATCATTTTTTGTTTTGATACCAATATTACGATAAGCATATCCTCTAACAGATCCACCGCCACCAGCAAAAAAAAGTGTATCTGAAGGCAATTCAGCTATATTGCCTCCGATAATTGTACCAAGCTTTACGCGTGTTGAAAAAATAAAATGATCTTTTACATCAAACGCCCAATAAGACCGACCTTCTATTGTCATTTTTGTCACAAAATTATCAAAACGCATTTCATAAAGCGGTTCAAGAACTGCTTCACCATACAAACCCTTTGTCGCATTAACTGGATTATTACGACCATCATAAATCAAACCACTCAATAATCCAATTGTGGTGAAATGACGGCTTCCAAAATAATCATCACGAGAATAACCATTAAAAGTAGCTACAGCAACTCGCCCTGATAACTGATCATTAAAAATATGCCTAATCCCCAACTGTCCTTTGAAAGCTTTTGTAGTATAATTATCTAAAACATCTTGTTCTCCTTTCAGTTCTGCTGCAAAATCCGTATCAGGAGTAATGATGCCAGGCTTAATAAATGTCGCTCCCAAAAGATAATTAAAATTTTTCGGATGATAAGACTCTTCTTTTCTACTACCGATATCGCTTATTTTAGTCTCAATTTTAAGGTGCTCTGCATGGCCAAAAAGGTTATTGTGCATCCAATAAGCTTCAAGCCCTACGCCATCTAATGTTGAATAGCTACCACCAATACCAAAACGTCGTGGCTTACGTTCTTCTAAAACAAGTGTAAGTGGTAAATGACCATCAGAGCTAATTGTTTCAGCCTCACGCACAATCACTGCACGAAAAACGTCAAGTCGTGCAAGCCGTTTATTTGCCTTAATCAACGCATCAGGATTATATTGTTGATTTGGTTTTAATCCCGTCATCCATGCAATATAGGCTGAATCTATACGTGGTTTTTGGCTCACATTACGGACATTTAAAGAGCCGTAATAAGCCTTTTTCCCAGGATTAACTGTAATCTGCGCGTCAATAAAGCGTGCTGCATGATCAGCAACAACGTCACGATTCACAATATTAGCTTTAGCATAACCTTGTTGACGCCATCTTTCTATTAACCACCGTTCTGCTTTAAGAATAGTCTCAGATTTTGCAACAGCACCAACTTTATAACCTAAATTTTCCACTGAAAGAATTTCACCTGTTTTATACCTTTCAAGAAAAAAAGCTTTATTGAAATTCGCAACATTAAAAACATATTGTGGTCCAGCATCAATTGTAATGATAATAGTCGAATGAGTTGGTAACTGAGACAAAGGGCTTAAATCAGAAACCTCCAAACCATTAATTTTAATACTAATGATACCACCATAACGGCCATCAGCATAAAGGGCTGCAAGTATTGTCCGATAATTTGAACGGGCCTTAGCTAACAAACCAGATGAATTTGCTACTGCTTTACCTTGATCAGAAACAAGAGAAGATGCAGCTTTAGCTATTTTAATCCCTTCTTGTGGAGCACCTGGTGGAGCAACCACCTCTACGGTATAAGATTTTTCTGTACTATTTACTCCAGATGGAAAAGAAGCTGGCTTTTTTTTTCCAAATAAATGAAAACCAAAAAGCTCAAATGCGAAAACTGATCGTGTAAAAACAAAAATTAGGCATAAGACTATCACTACGCTGTATGCGGCTATTGATTTCAAAGAAATTCTTGTCGGATACATTCCCAAATCAGATACTCTTAATAAACATTTTGATGTTTTTTTCTTATAAATAAAATCAACTAAAAAACGATAAATATTGTTTTCTATTAATTAAGTTCTTCACCCTATTTAATTACATTAAATCATACATTTTTCTTAAAATATGCGATTTCATATTTCTTTTCCGTTTTTCTCCATATTCACAGATTGTGAAGAACTGTGAGATAAAACTAAAATATTATATTTTTATGTTTTTAACACATTCATTTAATCTCTTTTATACTTTATTGAGGCATATATTATTATAGTTAAATTTATACAAATGCTCCTCCATCACAGTGCCCTCAAATCCTGAATATATATCTTCATCAAAAAGCGTGTAGAGGCACTTCTTGATTTTTATACATAGATATGATTGTGTCTTTCAAATAAAAGAAGGGGAAAATAAAATAATGGTCGCACGTGTTACAACGGTTGCTTTTCGTGGTCTAGAAGCAATTCCTGTTGATGTACAGGTTATGATTTCCTCCGGCAAAATAGGAATGGCTATTGTTGGATTAGCCGATAAAGCAGTCGCAGAAAGTCGTGAACGAATACAAGCAGCTCTTCATGCCTGCGGGCTTTCTATGCCAAACAAACGAGTTACCGTTAATCTTGCACCAGCTGATTTGCCCAAAGAAGGTTCACATTATGACCTTCCCATTGCCTTAGGCTTAATGCTCGCTATGAATCTTCTTCCTTCCGATATAGCTCAAAAATATATCATTTTAGGTGAATTATCGCTTGATGGATCTATTAACTCTGTTAATGGTGTTTTACCAACTGCAATGACAGCATTATCGCTTGATAAAGGATTAATTTGCCCTCACAAATGCGGCCCGGAAGCAGCATGGGCGAACGCAGAAATGGATATTCTTGCCCCTGAAAATCTTCTTACGATAATCAACCATTTTAAAGGAATACAAATTCAAAAAAGGCCACAACCACGTCAATATACCACATCAACCGAATTACCAGATCTCTGTGAGATTAAAGGACAACAATCTGCAAAACGAGCATTAGAAGTTTGTGCTGCTGGACGTCATAATCTTCTATTTGTCGGTCCTCCTGGCGCGGGAAAATCTATGCTAGCTCAATGCTTACCTTCTATTTTACCACCTCTTGATAGCCGTGAGCTTTTAGATGTTGCTCTTATTTCTTCTATTACAGGAGAAACAACACATAATGCTATATCACGCCATTGTCCCTTTCGTTCTCCACATCATTCTGCCTCTATGGCTGCAATGATTGGTGGTGGCCTCAAAGGACGGCCAGGAGAAGTATCACTTGCTCATAATGGTGTTTTATTTCTAGATGAATTTCCTGAATTTTCTCCTCAAGTTCTTGATTCTCTTCGTCAACCTTTAGAGAGCGGAGAATGCATTATTGCCCGTGCAAATCATCATATAAGCTATCCCGCTCGTATCCAACTCATCGCTGCAATGAACCCCTGTCGATGCGGTATGGCTGGTGAAAAAGGTCATGTTTGTTCCAAAGGTATACGGTGCCAAATTGATTATCAATCCCGTATTTCTGGCCCTTTACTTGATCGCATTGATTTACGTATCGAAGTCCCTGCTTTAACAGCAATGGATCTCATGCAACAAAAACAGTCAGAAAAAAGCTCTAATGTCGCAAAACGCGTTGCACAAGCGCGTTCTATTCAAGCTAAACGTTTTGCAGCACTCCATCTTCCCCACATCCGAACCAATAGCGACTGTCCTGCAAAAATCATTGAACAAATTGCTATTCCCGATCAAAATGCCGCTACATTACTCCGCGATGTTAGCGAAAAGATGCACCTTTCCGCACGTGCTTATCATCGTATTCTCAAAGTCGCACGCACTATTGCTGATCTTGATCAAGCACAGCATCTTGCACGCCATCACCTTGCAGAAGCTATTTCCTATCGGTTAAACAACGAAAGACTTGTAACTATCACTTAATGAGTTTTAAATTAATAAAAACTAATTGGAAAATAACGTAAATAAAGTTCTGTAAGCTTACCATCACGCTCTAAAGATTTTAGAGCATAATTTAGAATATCAACTAAATGTGCATTCTTTTTTGCAACAGCGATTCGCATGCCTGCTCCTAAAAATTGTGGAGCGATATAAGCTCCTCCAACAAAATGACAACAATCCATTGATTGCGGATCATTTACCCATAAGGACAAAGCCAATCCATCATCAAAAATAAGATCAATTTCATGATCCTGTAATGCTTTATAGAGCATTTTTCTATCATCAAACCCACGCCATTCAGCTTGAGGAAAATAACTATGAAACAGTTTTTCATATGCACTATTAATTAAAAATCCACTCTTTAAATACTCAAGTTTATCGCTTATCCGTTCATTAAGATTTAAAGATTTATCCGATACAAAACGCGCAGGAAAACGCAAATAAGTTCCGGTAAAAGCAAGATATTGGTGCATTTCCGTTGTTTCTTCTAAACTAGCAATCATTGCTTCTGCTTCATCGCTGTTGAGATGATTTACCAATTCTTCCCGAGGCACAACTTCTACTTCACATATTTTTTCAAGTGTTAGTTTTACGCAAATAGCACGTAATAAATCAGCATTATAGCCTGCAAGATGACCTGTTTTATCAAGAAAGTTAAAAGGAGGAAAATCAAATGTTGTAACAAAACGTAAACGCTTTATATTCGCTATATCAGGTTGTATCAAATGTCCGTGCGCATTAAAAAAAGAAGGAAGCCTGCCTCCCACCACAACCTTTATAAAAGGTGAAAAAAAAAGGACTGACGCTATAAATAAAATTCCAATAAAAGAATTTAATATATTGATGAATATATTCATTTTTAAAATCTCCCCCCAATAAATTATTTATAGCTAAACTACTCTTTTTTCTTTGTCACAGTGTTAACAGCTCAACTAAAAAGAGTTGATATTTTAAATAGGTTAAAGTTTTTAATATTCCTCACAATTATTAAAAAATTTAAGAGTTTCTATATATTTTTAGATCTATAATATGGATTTTATAGTGTGCTTTTTGTAGATAAAAATATAAAAAATAATAATTTTTTAGTGTAGAATAAATTTCTATAGAAGTATTGGTTTTATTCCTGTTTTCCTCGTAATGATTGTGACTTTTTTCTATTCTGCAGATATGCAAGAACGATATCTTAAGTTTATAAATACTATAATTCTAGACACAATCACTTCAAAACAGTAAAGTAATAACTTTCCTTCCAAGGAATATAAATCTCATTTAAAGCTATAAAATATAACAAAGTAATCTATCATTTTTAAAATAAGAATCTCTTTTATCATCTATCATCATTTTGTTATAAAGAAGTAATCGCGCAACACATATCGACAAAACATCACCATTTGAATATGAAAAACCTTTATATCTTTCTAGACATGACATATGTTGAATATAGATCTAATATACGGTAAACATCTAATGTTGTTATTCTATAAATAACGGGCTAAAATATTAAGCGCACAAAAAACTGACGAAATATTAAAATTAAATACAGAAATGGATTGACCTATGAGTGATGAAACAACTTCACCAGTGTGTGATGACTATGGTGCATCTTCCATTAAAGTCCTTAAAGGTCTTGATGCTGTGCGCAAACGTCCTGGCATGTATATTGGTGATACCGATGATGGTTCAGGTCTACACCATATGGTTTATGAAGTTGTAGATAACGCTATTGATGAAGCTTTGGCTGGTTACGCTACTCTTGTAAATGTTACACTTCATGCTGATGGATCCTGTTCTGTTCGTGATAATGGACGCGGAATTCCAACAGATATTCATCCAACCGAGGGTATTTCAGCCGCTGAAGTTATCATGACACAACTCCATGCTGGTGGAAAATTTGATCAAAATTCTTACAAAGTTTCCGGAGGATTGCATGGTGTTGGAGTTTCTGTTGTTAATGCACTTTCTGTTTGGCTACGGTTACGCATTAAGCGTAATGGAAAAATTCATGAAATGTCGTTTACACATGGAGTCGCTGATTTCCCATTAAAAATTGTTGATGATTGTGATTCAGAAAGCGGAACAGAAATAACTTTTTTACCAAGTTCTGAAACCTTTACGATGGTTGAATTTGATTTCGAAACTTTAGAGCGTCGTCTACGAGAATTAGCTTTTTTAAATTCGGGTATACACATCATCCTTACAGATCAACGTCATGCTGATGTTCAATCAGTAGAATTGCATTATGAAGGTGGATTAATTGAATTTGTCAAACATATCGATCAATCAAAAAAAGCTCTCATTGATAATCCTATTTATATCACAAACGAAAAAGATGGCATGAGCGTAGATGTTGCTTTATGGTGGAATGATTCCTACCATGAAAAAGTATTGTGTTTTACTAATAACATTCCGCAACGAGATGGAGGAACTCATTTAGCAGGTTTTCGTAGTGCTTTAACGCGTCAAATTAATGGTTATGCAGAATCCTCAGGGATTGCTAAAAAAGAAAAAGTTAATTTAACTGGTGATGATTGTCGTGAAGGCTTAACAGCTATTCTTTCTGTCAAAGTCCCTGATCCAAAATTTTCCTCTCAAACAAAAGATAAATTAGTGTCTTCAGAGGTCCGTCCTATTGTTGAAAATTTGGTAAATGAAGGTCTTTCAGCATGGCTAGAAGAACACCCTAATGAAGCAAAAATCCTTATCAGTAAAGTAGTAGAAGCTGCAGCTGCCCGTGAAGCAGCTCGTAAAGCACGGGAACTCACACGACGTAAAGGAGCCCTTGATATAACTTCTTTACCAGGAAAACTTGCTGATTGTCAGGAACGTGACCCTACAAAATCAGAAATCTTTATTGTCGAGGGAGATTCAGCTGGTGGATCCGCTAAAAGTGGACGTTCACGCCAAAATCAAGCAATTTTGCCCTTGCGTGGTAAAATTCTTAACGTCGAACGAGCACGCTTTGACCGAATGCTTTCATCTGAAATGATCGGAACACTCATCACTGCTCTTGGTACCTCCATCGGGAAAGACGAATTTTCGCCAGATAAGGTACGTTATCATAAAATTATTATTATGACAGATGCGGACGTTGACGGAGCACATATCCGCACCCTACTTCTCACCTTCTTTTTTAGACAAATGCCTGAATTGATTGAACGTGGACATCTGTATATTGCTCAACCACCCCTTTATAAAGTATCCCGTGGTAAATCTTTTCAATATATAAAAAATGAAGCAGCATTCGAAGAATTTTTAATTGATGCGGGATTGGAAGAAACGACATTAGAACTTTCAACAGGTGAGGTTCTTGCTGGCGCTGATTTGCGTAAGCTTGCTGAAGATGCCCGTATGTTACGCCAACTTCTCAATGGTCTTCACACACGCTATGATCGTAATATCGTTGAGCAAGCCGCAATTGCTGGTATTTTTAACTCTGAATCTTTTACAACACCAGAAAAAGCTCAACAAACAGCCGACAATGTGGCAAATCGGTTGGATTTAATTGCTGATGATATGGAACGCGGTTGGACAGGCATCTGTGCACCAGAAGGAGGACTGTATTTTGAGCGTATTTTGCGTGGCGTTAAAGAAGTTATTACACTTGATGCAGGGCTTATAAATTCAGCGGATGCGCGCCAAATTGATCGTATTGCTCAAAATCTCATAGAAGTCTATAGTCCCCCTCCTCTCTTGCATCGCAAGGATAAATCAGAGCGTATCTTTGGACCTATTAGTTTATTAGAAAGTATTTTTAAAAATGGCAAAAAAGGTTTGACTTTACAGCGTTATAAAGGTCTTGGAGAAATGAACGCCGACCAATTGTGGGAAACAACCCTTAATCCTGACGCACGTACCCTTTTACAGGTTAAAATTAATGATGCAACGGATGCAGACTCACTCTTTTCTCGCTTAATGGGTGATGAAGTTGAACCACGGCGATCTTTTATTCAAGATAATGCCTTAAGTGTTGCTAATCTGGATATCTAAAAGCGCTTTTTTATCTTAAGCTGTATATAAACATTATGATTTTATCCGTTGTTTTTTCGTATTTGAGCATTTTTTCCACATGTTGTTTACGATAAAAGAAAAATAAGAAAGGTCATGTATTATGGCGGCGGAAACAGAACGCGTAGGAATTGAAGGAGGTATGGAACATTTTTTTGGTTTCAAAAAAGTTGATGAAATGCAAAAACAATCTATGGTTGATAATGTATTTCATTCTGTTGCTGAAAACTACGACAAAATGAATGATATCTTATCTCTTGGACTCCATCGTATATGGAAAAATTCTATGGTGGCGTGGCTATCTCCCCCTGCTATTTCTAACTGGAAAGCTCTTGATGTAGCCGGTGGTACTGGCGACATTGCTTTTCGTATTCTCAACGCCTCACGCAAAAAAGCTCATGTTACAGTCCTTGATATTAATGACTCAATGCTAAACGTTGGTAAAAAACGTGCACAAAAAAATAACCTTGCCTCCCTTATTGACTTTATTGAAGCCAATGCAGAACTTTTGCCTTTCGAAGATCAAAGTTTTGATGCTTATACTATTGCCTTTGGAATTCGTAATATACCACATATTGACAAAGCTCTTAAAGAAGCTTTTCGTGTTTTAAAACCAGGTGGACGTTTTTTGTGCTTAGAATTTTCAAATGTTGAAATGCCTCTACTTGATAAAATTTATGACCTTTGGTCTTTCCATGCTATTCCCAAACTGGGTCAATTCATTGCAGGTGATCATGATGCATATCATTATTTGATTGAATCGATTCGTAAATTTCCTAAACAAAATGACTTTGCCCATATCATCAAAAGCGCAGGCTTTTCCTCGGTATCATATCGCACTCTTACAGGTGCTATTGCAACACTATATTCAGGTTGGAAAATTTAAAAAATGGTGCAAATTTCTACCTATTTTCAACTTTTACGTGCATTGTTTGTTTTTACGCGAGAAGGTGTTATTAGCGCTCTCCCTTGTGATGGCCTTCAGGGATTTCCAGCAGTATATCACCGTATAGCAAGCGTATTAGCACGACGTAAAACGAAAAAAAAACATCGATCTGAAAATATATCACATGCTATCAATAAACTTGGCCCATCTTACGTCAAACTTGGTCAATTTCTTGCTACTCGGCCAGATATTGTTGGGCGCGATATTGCCGCAGACTTAGCTCAACTCCAAGATAGTATTCAAACTTTTCCTTGTGCCGATGCAATTATTCAAATCGAAAATTCTCTCGGCCAATCTATTAATGATTTATTCACAGATTTTCACCCGCCTATTGCAGCAGCTTCTATTGCCCAAGTTCATCCAGCTGAATACTATGATAAAACAGGCAACAAAAAAAAATGCGCCGTTAAAGTTATTCGTCCTAATATTAGAAATCGTTTTGCAAAAGATCTTAAAGGCTTTTATCTCATTGCCCATTTACAAGAACGTTATATACCTGCCTCTCGACGTTTACGTCCCGTTCGTGTTGTTGATACTTTGGCACAAACAACACAAATTGAAATGGATTTGCGCTTAGAAGCAGCTGCTATATCAGAAATGGCTGAAAATACTCAACATGATGCAGGTTTTCGGGTCCCCAATATTGATTGGGAACGAACTGGGCGAAATGTTTTAACAATGGAATGGATCGATGGCATAAAAATGTCTGATATTCCAGCACTTAAAAAAGCTGGTTTTGATTTAAAAGCTTTAGCCATTACGCTCATTCAATCTTTTCTCCGTCATACTTTACGTGATGGCTTTTTTCATGCCGATATGCATCCCGGTAATTTATTTGTTGACCCACAAGGATGTATTGTTGCAGTTGATTTAGGAATTACAGGACGGCTTGGAAAAAAAGAAAAGCATTTTCTTGCTGAAATTCTTTACGGTTTTATTACTCGCGATTATCATCGTGTAGCATACGCTCATTTTGAAGCAGGTTATGTTCCATCACATCATAATATTGAGAGTTTTGCTCAAGCTAACCGAGCTATTGGTGAACCTATTCACGGACAATCTGCACAAAGTATTTCTATGGCCAAATTGCTTACACTCTTATTTGAAGTTACTGAATTATTTGACATGAAAACGCGACCTGAACTCTTATTACTGCAAAAAACTATGGTTGTTGTTGAAGGAGTAGCACGCTCATTAGATCAAGATTTTAATATGTGGAAAGCCTCTGAACCAATTGTCAAAGAATGGATTAGCAAAAACTTAGGACCGATCGGACTTGTAAAAGATTTGAGTGAAGGAACACAAGCATTACTTTCACTCGTACGTCAAACTCCGCAATTGATACAAAATTTCCAACAGATAGAAGAAGGATTAAGTAAAATGACAAAGACAGGACTTTATCTTTCTCCTGCTACGCTTAAACAACTTGCTTTTGAACAAAGCCGCAATAACCGTTATGGTCGCTATAGCTTATTCATTATTGCTTTTTGTTTGCTTTTTATCACTTTTTCTCTTTTTCCTTCTTTCTAACTTACACAATAGATTAAAATATTCAAAGGCAATACAATTAATGAAATTATTGCTATCATTTTAATATCTCGGAGATATATTATGACCAATATTACCCTTCGAAATGTATCACTTGAGATTCAAGAATTTCTGCGTGTACGTGCTGCGCAAAATGGCCTTTCTATAGAAGAAGAAATTCTTCACCTATTAAATAATATCACAAAAACATCCATTATATCACAACAAAAAATAAGCACTGCTGAACAACAATCATTAAAATCAAAATCAATTCTTCTTATTATTGGTGGCAGCATTGCAGCCTATAAAGCACTTGATTTGATTCGCCGTTTGCGAGAACGTGGAGCCCATTTAAACATTATTATGACAAAAGCAGCTCAAAAATTTATTACCCCTCTAGCAGCTGAAGTTCTCAATGGTGGTCATGTATATAACGATTTATTTTCACGTGAAGAAGAACAAGATGTTGCTCATATCCGATTAGCGCGTCAGGCTGATTTAATTATTGTAGCTCCAGCCACTGCAAATCGTATTGCAAAAATAGCCACTGGAATAGCAGATGATTTAGCCAATTGCGCCATTTTAGCAGCACGTTGTCCACTTTTGATTGCTCCTGCAATGAATCCAGCTATGTGGACACATCCAGCAACTATTCGTAACATTGCAAAATTGTGTGCGGATGGAGTCCACATAGTAGGACCAGAAGTAGGCGAAATGGCTGAACAAGACGAAAGAGGTTGTGGACGTATGAGTGAACCTCTAACCATTTTAGCTTCAACAGAAGCACTTTTGAGTGCACAAAAAAAATTACTTTGTGGTCGTCACTTTATTGTAACTTCTGGGCCCACTCATGAACCAATTGATCCAGTGCGTTACTTAGCTAATAGCTCATCAGGTAAACAAGGACATGCCATTGCAATAGCATTAGCTAACTTAGGTGCAACCGTGACACTTATTTGTGGGCCTGTCGATCTTATGGATCCAGAAGGAATAAAAACTATTCATGTGAAAACAGCTTGCCAAATGTTACAAGCCGTACAAGAATCACTCCCCGCCGATGGTGCTATTTTTGTTGCGGCTGTTTGTGACTGGCGCAGTCAAACACAATCTTTGCAGAAAATAAAAAAGGAATCCAATCAAACACCATTTTCTTTGCACATGGTTGAAAATCCTGATATTTTAGCTACAATTGGTCATGCTCCCAATCGTCCTCCACTTGTGATTGGCTTTGCTGCTGAAACTTGCAATATAATTGCTAATGCACAAAAAAAATGTATTCAAAAAGGAGCAGACTTCATTCTTGCGAATAATGTTTCTTTTAATGCGGATGGTAGAAATGTCATGGGCTCTGATACAAATGAAATTTTTTTCATAAGCAAAAACAATATCGAACATTGGCCAAATATGAGTAAACAAAAAGTAGCTGAAAAATTGGTAAATATTATTGTATCATTTTTTTCTTCTCTTTCTGCCACTCATGAAGAATGAATAGAATCTTATTCTCAATGAAAATAATTAATCCTAAAGATATAATTTACATGATAAATATTATAATATAAAATACTCTTTTTATTCTTCATTTCTTACTTATTGCTCATGATTTTTACTGCTGCTTATTATGCTCTACAACGCCTTTTTAGTCAGCAATATCGCTCAATGATATGGCAAGTGTTAGGACTTACTTTTATCGTCCTTGTTATTATATGGTCATGTACGCGTCAATTTTTTATGTCCTACTTTTGGCTTTGGATTGCTCATTTCATTCCTAGACCAACCAATTGGCCAGAATGGACAGAATTAAGCATACTTATTATTTTTAATCTTGGTTTGTCTTTATTAATCGCCTTTTTTATTGCTCCAATCACGGCAATGATTGGCAGTTTTTTCATTGATAATGCTGCTGAAATTATTGAAAAAGAAGATTATCCAAATGAACTTACTGGGCAAGCTATGTCATTTGGATATTCTATCATTTTTGCTTTGAAATTTGTTATCTTAAGTCTTTTCGGAAATGGAATTGCTTTTTTCTTGTTTTTTATACCAAATATTAATTTAATTGCCTTTTATATGATTAATGGCTACCTCTTTGGCCGTGAATATTTTGCCTTTGCTGCTTATCGTCTCCGATCTAAACAAGAAGCTCATGCTTTTTTACATACCCATCATACCACTGTTTTTTTTGCAGGTTTATTAATAGCGTTTTTTGTTTCTATTCCTATCCTTAATTTGGTCACGCCGCTTTTTGCAGCTGCCTTTATGACACATTTACACAAAATGCTTTCACACCAAAATCTACACCCATTACACTGAAACAATAACACTTGATCAATTAAAATAAAAAAGAAATATACTTTTATAAAGTTAACACAATTTCAAACAATTTTATAAGCTAAGAAAACATGGGCGTAAATTTAAAATATGTCATCTTAAAATTATTGAAATAATGAATACCAGAATAAAAGATTGACTCATTATATTTTCTCAAAAACTCCTTATAATAAAGTCATTATTGCCAATTTTTCACATAATAGTACCGCAATGCAATTTGACATTAAAATAAAAAACTAACAAAATAAATTATCTTAATTATAGAAAACATTTTTATTTGAGCTATTATCATCGCATTAAATGAAGCAATTTATTGTTTATTTGGAGCAAAGATAAGTTTCACTATTCGGTCCTACAATCCCTAAACCCACACATAAAGTGTATAATATTTCATAGAGAGGCGACAAAGATGAACTGGATTACAAATTATGTTCGTCCTAAAATCAATTCCATATTAGGGCATCGTGAAATTCCGGATAATCTATGGGTTAAAGATCCCACCAATGGTCAAATGGTCTTCCATAAAGATCTGGAAGCTAATCAATATGTGATTCCTAATTCTGGCTATCATATGCGTATTAGTGCCAAAAATCGTCTTATGCATTTCTTTGATGATGGTATTTATACACTGATTGAAAATCCAAAAGTTGTCATAGATCCATTAAAATTTCGCGATGAAAAACGTTATATTGACCGGTTAAAAGATTATCGTTCTAAGCTTGGTGTTGATGATAATATTTTAAATGCACGAGGAACTATTGAAGGTTTACCAATTATTGCTACTGTTCAAGATTTTGCATTTATGGGTGGATCACTTGGCATGGCTGCAGGAGAAGCTATTATAAAAGCTTTTCATACTGCCATTCAAGAGAAGTGTCCTTTAGTTCTTTTTGCAGCTTCAGGTGGAGCAAGAATGCAAGAAGGAACATTATCATTGATGCAAATGCCACGCACAACAGTAGCAATTGAAATGATAAAAGAAGAAAAACTACCTTATATCGTGGTTCTTACCAATCCTACCACTGGTGGTGTTACTGCTTCTTATGCTATGCTAGGCGATGTACATATTGCTGAACCTGGTGCTATGATTGGCTTTGCAGGACCACGTGTTATTCAACAAACAATTCGTGAAACGTTGCCTGAAGGTTTCCAAAGTAGTGAGTATCTCTTTGAACATGGTATGATTGATATGGTTGTTTCTCGTTTGGAAATGAAAACTACTATTGCACGGCTTTTACGTTTAATGACAAAAAGTCCTGCAATTTCTAAATCTTCTAATTCATCATCCATTAAATCTGCAAAAACTGACTTCTAAAGCCAAATCTATTAAATTATGAAAAAAAGCTGCATGCAAAAAGTGATAGATAATTTACTAAAAATCTATCCGCAAAAGTGTGATCTTTCTTTAGAGCGTATTTTACGTCTTTTAAAATGTCTTGATAACCCACATTTAAATCTTGCTCCTATTATTCATATTGCTGGAACAAATGGTAAAGGATCTGCCTCAGCTATTTGTCGTGCTCTTTTAGAAAGTGCAGGCTATCGTGTTCATGTATACAGTTCTCCTCACTTAGTTAATTGGAATGAGCGTTTTCGACTCAATCACAAAGGAAGCAGCCAATTTGTCACAGACAGCCTATTAAGCAAAACAATTCATCAAATTATAGAAGTAAATTGCAACGAACCTATCACTATTTTTGAAGTTTTTACGGCTGCCGCTTTTATGTTGTTTAGCACGCACCCAGCTGATGTCATTATTTTAGAAGTTGGATTAGGAGGACGTTTTGACGCCACAAATGTCATTAACAAACCAGCTGTATCGCTTATCATGCCTATTGATTATGATCATGAATCTTTTCTTGGTAACACTATTGAACAAATTGCTTTTCAAAAAGGAGGAATTATTAAACCAGAAGTTCCTGTAGTTATTGGTAAACAAGATCATGAAATAACTTATTCTTTTCTTAGTGATCTTGCTGTTAAAAATAAAGCACCCTATTACCTTTTTAACCAAGATTATCAAAGCTATGAAGAATACGGACGTATGGTATTTCAAAATAATCAAGGTCTAATGGACCTCCCGCTCCCTAAGCTTATTGGTGCTCATCAAATTGACAACGCCGGTGCTGCTATTGAGGCAATTTACCAAGCAGGTTTTCAACTCTCAGAACAAGTCATAAGCAACGCTTTACAAAATCTTTATTGGCCAGCACGGATGCAGCATCTGACTCACGGGAAATTGGTCGATCAACTTCCTCCCGATTTTGATTTATGGCTAGATGGTGGTCATAACTCTGCCGCTGGAAAAGCCATCGCAAAAATATTAACCCAGTGGAAAGAAAAATCAAATTGCCCCATTGTAATGATTGCTGGCATGCTTAATACTAAAGACAGCGTTGGTTATTTTCGCCCTTTGGTCAATCTTGTCAAGAAAGTGTATACAGTTCCTTTAATTTCCAGTAATGCAGGTATTTGTCCCAAAATTTTAGCAGAATTAGCTCAAAAAGCAGGGCTTATCGCTAATCCACAGGCTAATCTACAAGCTGCATTTCACAAAATTAGCTCAGAATATAAAAAAGCAATTGTCCTCATTGGTGGTTCTTTGTACCTTGCTGGTGATATTTTGCGTGACAATCAAACGCCCCCATGTTAGTAACAACTAGGTGTTTTTAGCGCCTTAATGACAGGATTTTTGATCATGAAACTTGATTACGCCCTTTATCAAAAACCTAAACTTATCACTGTTTTTGGCGGATCTGGTTTTGTAGGACGGCATGTTGTAGAAGCCTTAACAAAACGAGGTTATCGAGTACGTATTGCTGTACGTTATCCACAAAAAGCTTATTATATGTTACAAATAGGCGAAGTAGGACAAACACAGATGCTTAAAACTGACGTCAGAAATTATACTTCAGTTGAGCATGCATTATTGGGAACAGATGGTGCAGTTTTTCTTCCTGGAAGCTTAGCCCAAACAAACAAGCCGAATTTTCAAAATATACAAGTTGATGGTGCAAAACATGTTTCTGAATTAACAGCTAAAGCTGGTATTCCTCTCATCTATATGTCAACACTTATTTCCGATGAAAATGCCTCATTTTCTTATGCACGCGCTAAAGCTATAAGCGAACAGATTGTTCGTAATACGCATTCTCAAGCAGTTATTATGCGCTCATCTGTTATTTTCGGACCAGAAGACTGTTTTTTTAATTTTTTAGCAAATTTCTCTCGTTTTATGCCAATTATGCCACTTTTTGGTGGGGGACAAAGTAAATTGCAACCTGTTTATGTTGGTGATATTGCTAAATTTGTTGTATATGCTTTAGAAAAGCGTGTTGTTTTAGGCAAAAATTATGACCTTGGTGGGCCCAAAGTTCTTACATTCCAAAATACTCTTGAAGAGATATTAAAAGTTATTCACCGCAAAAAAAGAACACTTCCTCTACCTCTGGCTATGGGACTTTTTATCGGAGGTTTCTTCGGAACTCTTGGCAAAGTACCCCTCTTTCCAAAACTCGTAACAGCTAATCAAATACACTTTTTACAAAAGGATCATATTGTTTCTCAAGAGGCTAAAGATAATGGATATACTTTAGAGGGAGTAGGAATTACGCCTAAATCAATGGCAGCTATTTTACCAAATTATCTGTGGCGATTCCGTCCGAAAGGACAGTTTTCTCACAATTTATCAATTTAATACACTTCGATTTTGTGAGCTCATTTATTTTACTATAAAAAAGAAAAAAATTTAAAGATCTTGAAATATCTGTAAGTTTTACATTTTTCTCAAAATAAAATTTTATAATGATTTTTTCTTGCATCTAAAGAACTTTAAAATTTTCTGGTTCGCTTCTCACATCACCATTTAAAATATTAATACACATTTGTTCCGTAAACTGATGAACATTTAAAATTTTTTTTCATTTAGACAAATATTTGTATTTGCTTGCATTTCTTTTTAATTTCTCCTACCGTTCTGGAAAAATAATTTTGAAAGAACAAAAATGACGTCTCAAGATTATGTTATCAAAGATATCGCACTAGCTGCTTATGGTCGTAAAGAACTTGATATTGCAGAAACGGAAATGCCTGGTTTAATGGCTTGCCGTAAAGAATTTTCTTCCAGTCAACCTTTACGTGGAGCACGTATTTCTGGTTCATTACACATGACTATTCAAACAGGCGTCTTGATTGAAACATTAAAAGTAATTGGTGCTGATATACGATGGAGCTCTAGTAATATTTTTTCTACACAAGATCATGCAGCAGCAGCTATTGCAGCTACGGGAATCCCAGTCTTCGCAATCAAGGGAGAAACACTTGAAGAATATTGGACCTATATTGATGCAATTTTTCAATGGCCTGATGGTAAACTTTCTAATCTTATATTAGATGATGGAGGCGATGCTACTAACTATATTTTAATAGGTAGCTGTGCAGAGGAAAACAAAAACATCTTATCGAATCCTAAAACAGAAGAGGAAGAATTATTTTTCAAACAAATTCAAAAACGTATAGCTCTCACACCGGGATTTTTTACGCGTCAGCGCGCAGCAATCAAAGGTGTAAGCGAAGAGACTACAACGGGAATACACCGCCTTTATCAATTACAGAAAAAAGGACTTTTGTTTTTTCCTGCTATTAATGTCAATGATAGCGTTACAAAATCAAAATTTGATAATAGATACGGATGTAAGGAATCATTAGTCGATGGTATCAGACGTGGAACGGATGTGATGATAGCAGGTAAAATAGCTATTATCTGTGGTTATGGTGACGTTGGTAAAGGTTCAGCAGCTTCTCTTTCAGGCGCTGGAGCACGTGTAAAAATAACAGAAATTGATCCAATTTGCGCTCTTCAAGCCGCTATGGATGGCTATGAAGTTGTTACTTTGGAAGATGCAGCTTCTAGCGCTGATATTATTATAACAACTACTGGAAATAAAGATGTTGTCCGCTTAGAACATATGCGACAAGTTAAAGATATGTGTATTCTAGGAAATATTGGTCATTTTAACAATGAAATACAAGTATCAGCTCTCAGAAATCTACCATGGACAAATATTAAACCACAAGTTGATATGATTACTTTTCCTGATGGCAAACGCATAATTTTATTATCTGAAGGACGTTTGTTAAATCTTGGTAATGCCACAGGCCATCCTTCTTTTATCATGTCCGCTTCATTTACTAATCAAGTATTAGCGCAGATTGAGCTGTTTACTAACGCAAAAAATTATAAAAATGAAGTAACGTGTTTACCTAAACATCTTGATGAAAAAGTTGCACGTCTTCATCTTGATCGGCTAAAAATAAAATTAAGCGTTTTATCGGAAGAACAAGCCGCTTATATTGGGGTTCCCTTACAGGGACCTTATAAGCCAGAACATTATCGTTATTAGGATATTGTCTTAGTACAAAAAAAAAAAGACGCATTATGCATAGCTTTGGTGACTATACATTCAAAGAAAAACTAAAAAAAACTACTCAAATTTGTGTCGGTGTTTTTTTTCTCTTATTTCTTTTATTTCTAGTATATGCTGTCACTCAAACCTCAGTATTTCATTTGTTTACTTTTTTCGCTTGGCCAAATGAATCATGGCTTATCATAGTGATCTTTGGCAGTATTGCTTGCTCGTCACTTCTGATCTGTGTCATAGTTATTATAAATACAAAAAGAGCTTTACGGAAAGCTTGGATAATGATTCAGGCTCATTTTTCTGACAAGCTCAAACATTATGAATGGCTTCTTGAAAAAACAGGTCAGTGCCTCTTTATTTGGGATAATCCAACAGCCTTACCCCGTATAATTGGTAATATTCCCACATTGCAAAAAGCAGGTATTCATAAAAAAGATTTTCAGCATTTTGAAAAATGGCTTGAAAAAAGCTCTTTTCAGCAACTTGATCAAGCACTCACCCAGCTACGTTGTAATGGTTGCTCTTTTGAATTTTCCGTCATGACTATAACTAAAATATTCTTGCAAGTTACAGGAATTATTTCTGGAACAGCAGCTATTGTGCGGTTTCAAGATATTTCAGCACAGCAGAGTGAAAATATCCGATTACAGAAAGAAACAACCCAAATCCTCACGGAATTGAACATGCAACGTAATCTGCTTGATCATATTCAAGAACCCGTATGGATTCGAGATTGTGAAGGGAAAATTTACTTCACCAACCGCGCTTTTCGGGAAATGACGAATTTTCAAGAAAAGAATAATATTGTTGATCCTTTCAATGAAACAACACAATGCACAACAGATGAAACAGAAGCAATTTTTCAAAAGCATATTTATACAGTGGTTAAAGGAGAACGACATCATTTTCATCTCACACGTATCACAACAAAAGAAGGAATGGCAAGCTTTGCACGTGATGATAGCGCATATGAAAATCTTGTCAAAGAAATGAAGAGAATTCTTCAAAATCATTGTGAAACACTCGATCAAATTTCAACGGCTGTAGCAATTTTTGATGCTAACCAAAAATTAAAATTTTGCAATCATGCTTTTAAAATTTTATGGCCATTGGAAATTTCTTTTCTAGAAAGTGAACCAAGTCATTCATTGCTTCTAGAACGTTTGCGTGAGAAAGGTTTTATCGGTGAACATCCTGATTGGCATGCGTGGAAAGAAGAGCTTTTTAAAGCTTATCAACAAACAGAATCGAATCAACAAATTTGGAATCTTCCTGATGGACGTACAGTACGTGTCATTTCTAGTCCTCATCCTCAAGGAGGTATTACTTGGCTTTATGAAAATCTTACAGAAAAAATTGATCTTGAACGACGTTATAATACACTCATTAAAATACAAGGTGAAACACTTGACAAACTATCTGAAGGAGTTGTGGTTTTCGGTACTGATGGACGTTTGCGTTTATCAAACCCAGCTTTATCGAAATTGTGGTCGCTCCCTCATAATTTGCCTATAGAAGGAGCGCATATTACCGAATTACAAAACCACTGTTCTGCTTTAACAATAGGAGAAGAATGGAAAAAATTTGCACAATTCATTACTGGTTGTGCTGAAAAACGTGATACCTATTCAGGCCGCATAGATTTAAAAAGTGGAATAATAATTGATTATACACTTGCACCTTTACCTAATGGACAAACAATGCTTACATTTGTTAACGTCACCGACACTGTCCATATCGCACGAGCCCTACAAGAAAAGAATGAGGCCTTAGAAAAAGCTGATCGTCTGCGCAATGAATTTGTCCAGCATGTTTCTTATGAATTACGTACGCCTCTTACTAATATTATCGGATTTTCTGATATTTTACGTGATCAAATTTTTGGCCCTACCAATGAGCGTCAACAAGAATATCTTGGTTATATTCATTCAGAATCAGGTGTTCTTTTGAATATTGTTAATGATATCCTTGATTTGGCAACTCTTGATGCAGGTATTATGATATTGGATATAAAACCAGTTCACATTGCTGAGGCAATGGCACAAGCAGTCGCACGAGTAGAGGAACGTCTCCATGGACGTCACATCACACTTTCACAAAACATTTCTCCTTCCTTGAAATTTATGTCTGCAGATGCAACACGGTTACATCAGATTTTTGTGAATGTTCTGAATAATGCTATCAATTTTGCAACGGAAAAAAGCATCATTGAATTTTGTGCGAATACACAAGATGATTATATAATCTTCAGTGTTCATAATGAGGGATCTGATATACCAACCGATATTCTTGATCGGATTTTCAAACGTTTTACTTCTCATGCCCATCATGGTGGACGTGCAGGAGCAGGTCTTGGTCTTTCTCTTGTTAAAAGCTTTGTTGAACTCCATGATGGACGTGTTGAAATTTTGACTGGTATGGGTCAAGGGACAACAGTTAAGTGTTTTTTCCCTCATAAAAAAGACACAGGAGTTGTATAGCTGTATTTTTTTGTGTCGTTGTGAAATTTTTCCTATCACTTTTATGGACATTCGAATGAATTTTAGTTTTTTTCTTGAAAACGAAGAAGCAACTACACTTTTTGCACAAGATTTAGCTCTTGCTCTAAAATCCGGTGATCTTGTCACCTTTCAAGGTGATCTTGGAGCAGGAAAATCAACTCTTATACGGGCACTCATTCGTACACTTGCCAATAATTGTACTCTGGACATTCCAAGTCCTACTTTTACTCTTGTCCAAAGCTATCAACTTCCACAATTTGAAGTGCTTCACGCTGACCTTTACCGAATTTCGAGCATTGAAGAAATGGATGAGTTAGGACTTCATGAATCACGTAAAGATAATATTTTGCTCATTGAATGGCCAGAAAAAGGAGCAGAGGTTTTAGGACCGGTTACTTTCGCTATCACTTTACAATACAAAGGATGTGGACGTCATATCACTCTTGATTCTGCAGAACATGCTACTGAACGCTTACAACGATCTTTTGCAATTCGTACCTTTTTAATCACACATGGACGTCGTCACATTCAACGTCGCTTTTTAGCTGGTGATGCCTCAGCACGTTCTTATGAACTGTTAGATGATGGAAATCATCAAGAAGTTCTCATGAATGCACCAACTATGCAAATGGCGCAAAATGTAGACTCTTCCTATGTAGAAACAACACATCTTGCAAAAGATATCAGCCAATTTGTAGGAATTAGTCAAATTATTTTAGAGAATGGCTTCTCAGCTCCTCGTATCTTTGCCAAAGATCTTGAAAATGGTATTTTGATTTTAGAAGATTTTGGATGTGAAGGACTTTTAGACCAATCAGGTAATCCTATAGAAGAGCGTTATATTGCTTGTAGTGAATTGCTTGCTAATTTTCATCAAAAGTCATGGCCTTTAAAAAAGAAATTTGCAACATTCCAGCTTCAGATCCCCTTCTATGATTGCCAAGCTATGCGAGCAGAACTTTCCTTATTATTGGACTGGTATCTTCCTTTTCAACAGAAAAAAACTTTAAACATAAAACAGCGTGAAACTTTTTTTACCTGTTGGCAACCTTATCTTGATCTTTTAACTCAAGGAGAAAATACCTTTGTTATGCGTGATTATCACTCACCTAATATTCTTTGGCGTGAACATAAAAAGGGTATTGATCGCATTGGTCTCATTGATTTTCAAGATGGTGTAAGTGGACCAACAGTTTATGATCTTGTTTCTTTAGCACAAGATGCCCGTCTTTTTATTCCACCAGAACTTGAAAATAAAATTTTTAATACCTATTGCAGTGTACGTCACCAAGCACCTCGCCCTTTTGATGAAGATGAATTCCGCAAACTTTACGTGCTTGCAGGAACTCAGCGGGTCTCTAAAATTTTAGGAATTTTTGTACGCCTTCACCAACGAGATGGAAAATCATTTTATCTCAAATATCTCCCTCATCTTCAAAATTATCTCATCCGTAATCTTTCACATCCAATTCTTTCTTCCTTACAAAGCCTTTATCAAGAAATAGGACTTTTATCAGAAAGTGAAGCTCTTAACAGAAATATTTTAAACGCTTAATTATTTTATTCCTGAAAAACATCTTCCCTGCAACAATCATTCATGGCAATGTGAAGTCATTATGCATTCTTTCACATTCACTTCCGCTCAACTTTTTATGAAAACAAACAGAGCTTTTTGGTTTCCCCTTGAATAAAAATTAATATACAGTGAAAAAGAATTAATATAATAAAATTTATAGATCACAATGAAATCAAATGACCGTACCCCCCGTATATTTTCTATTTCCCTCGGAACTCCTTTTCTGCCTCATTTTGTTGATGCACTTCTCTCTGGAACTCTTATTGATAACTTTGCATCAAATGGGGATATCCAAACCGCTCTTGCTGATACTCTTATTTATGTACCAACACGCCGCGCTGCTCGTGCATTACGAACAGCTTTTTTTGAAAAAAGCCATACAAAATCTAGCTTTTTGCCTACCATATGTCCCTTGGGAGATATAAATGAAAAAAGTTTTCTTTTTGTTGAAAATAATGAAAATACTTTGCTCAATACTCCCCCTATTGGAGAAAGTGAACGTCTCCTTCTTTTAGCCCGTCTTATTCGCCTTTGGCGTGAAAATTTACCAACTCATCTACAGTCTATGTTTGGCACAGAAGATGTTTTTATTCCTGCTAGGACCGCTGATGCAATTTGGCTTGCCCAAGATTTAGCACACTTGATGGATGAAATAGAAACAGAATCTGTAGATTGGTCAAGACTTAAAGAAATTGTACCCGATATGGTTGCCGAATGGTGGCAAATAACCTTAGATTTTCTCACTATTGTAACACAAAGCTGGCCACAAATTTTAAAAGAAAGACAACAATGTAATCCCGCTGAATGGCGTAATCAAGCATTCAAAATGCATACAGATATTTTATACCGTACACAACCTCATAAAACTATTATCGCTGCTGGTGTAGCAAGCTCCATTCCTACAATTGCAAATCTTTTAAAAGTAATTGCCTGTTTACCAAAAGGAGCTGTGATTCTTCCAGGCCTTGACCTTCAAATGGATGAAATACAATGGAATGCCTTAGGTGCATTTAATAAAGAAAAAACAACTTTTAACCCTTCTGACCATATTGCTGCTTTTAGTCATCCTCAATATCATTTAAAAAAACTTTTATCTCTCATGAAATGTCAACGCATTCATGTCCGCGAAATCGGTCAGCAAAGCGCTATAAAAATCCAACGTGCTGTTCTTTTATCGGAAGCATTACGACCAGCTTCCACGACAGATTTATGGGCTCAAATCACACGTGATGATTATGAAAATATTTGTGCAGATTGGTCATTGATTGAAGCTCCCAATGAGCGTGAAGAAGCTTTAGCTATTTCTCTTGCCTTACGCAATACCATTGAAGATCCTAAAAAAACTGCAGCACTTGTTACAAATGACCGCAATTTAGCACGTCGTGTAGCAGCTGAATTACAAAGATTTGGAATTGAAGCCAATGACTCAGGTGAAATACCACTTGCACAAACATTACCTGCAACCCTATTACGGCTTCTTTTAGAAAACATTTTTAAACCTGGTGATCCCGTTGCTTTTCTTTCTCTTCTCAAACATCCACTCACAACATTAGAATATAATCATAATTATTTGCGTGAGATGGCTGAGAATTTTGAATTACTTGTCCTTCGAGGAAATTCTTGCCGGATTAATCTTTGTGAATGTGACCAATTTTTTAAAACATGGATGCAAACACATTTTCATAAGATTTCTAAGAGTTATATGCCTGATTTACAAAAGATTGAAGAAGCAAAGTTTCTTTGTCATCTTTTAGTCAGAGCAGTTGAACCTTTAGTGACATTAATAAAACAAGAGAGAGAATGCAGCATCAATGAAGCTGCTATAGCAACTGTTGAAGTTTTTGAAAATTTTGGTCGCGATGCTGATAATTCTCTTGCACATCTTTATCAAAATGAAGCAGGCAAAGCCTTAGCAACTTTTTTGCGTGAATTGGTTAGTGATCAATCAGGATTAAAATTTCATCTTTATGAATGGCCTGCTCTGTTTTCAGCTCTGATGGCCACCCGTTCTGTGAGTCCTTCCCTTGGAGGACATCCTCGTTTGTTTATCTGGGGAACTTTGGAATCGCGTTTGCAAACCGTTAATACAGTGGTCATAGGTAGTTTAAATGAGGGATCATGGCCGATAAAAACCCACAATGACGCTTTTTTATCACGGCCAATGAAAATGACTTTAACTCTTGAACCACCAGAACAACGTATTGGCCTTTCGGCTCATGATTTCCAGTGGGCGATGGGAATGGATCAAGTGATTATGAGTCGAGCTACACGCGTCAATCATACTCCTTCTGTTCCATCACGCTGGCTACAACGTTTAGAAACCGTTATAGGCAAACAAGTTTGGAAGCAAATCTGCACACGAGGAGAACTCTTCCTTCATTGGGCAAAAATGCTGGATAATACAAAGAGCATCATCCCTGCGGAACGGCCTTGCCCTGTACCACCACTTGATATGCGTCCACGCCATTTTTCAGTCACAGAAATAGAAACATTACGGCATGATCCTTATGCCATTTATGCAAAAAAAATCTTACGACTCAAACCACTTAAACCACTCATCCATGATCCTTGTTCAGCTGAGCGTGGAACACTTTATCATGCTATTCTTGCTGCCTTTTGCACACAAATAAAAAATCAAAATGCTACTAATATGCTCGAGATATTACTCACCATTGGACGTAAAGAATTTGATAAATTAAATTTACCTCCTGATATTGAAATAATTTGGTGGCTAAATTTTGAAAATCTTGCTCCCTTTCTGATTCAATGGGAACAAAGCCTTGGATCAAGAAAACGATATGCTGAAGTTATTGCTCAAAACACCCTCATAGGAGAAACAGGGGTAACTCTTTCAGGACGTGCAGATCGTCTTGATATTTTGCCAGATAAAACAGTTGAAATCATTGATTTTAAAACCAGCACTCCCCCTTCATCGACACAGGTTATTAACTTATTTTCTCCACAATTAGCATTAGAGACAGCTTTATTAATGCAAGGAGCCTTTGTAGATTTTAAGGGTCTTACTCCCTCTAATTTACTTTACATTTCCTTAAAAGGAAAAGGGACAATTAAACCTATAGCCATTATAAATAAAAAAACAAAAGATCAAGAAAACGCAATCTCTCTTGGTAAAAAAGCATGGAAGTATCTTATTTCATTGATCAATTATTATCAGAATCCACAACAAGGTTATCTTTCACATGCAGTTCCCTTAAAAAAATCTTATGAAGGCGACTATGACCATCTAGCTCGATTATTAGAATGGTCTATTGGTTTCGATAAAGCGGATCAATCATGACTCTTTTTTCTATTCCTCAAACAGCTCTTGATACACAAGCAAAAGCCACAGATCCGACAACAAGTGTATGGGTTTCTGCGAATGCAGGATCTGGAAAAACCCATGTTTTAACTGAACGTGTCATCCGCTTACTTTTAAATGGAACACCTCCAGCACGTATTTTATGTCTTACCTATACCAACGCAGCCGCTTCTGTTATGCAATCGCGTATTTTTCGTACACTATCCAATTGGAGTGGGCTTGACGACAAACAGCTTCAAACAATTTTATCAAAGCTTGAAAATAAACCCGTTAATACACAAAAACTTGCCAACGCCCGTCAATTATTTGCCCGCGCTCTTGAAACACCAGGCGGCCTAAAAATTCAAACTTTTCATGCATTTTGTGAATCTTTATTACATCAATTTCCACTAGAAGCGAATATTGCTAGCCATTTTGAACTGTTAGATGATATAAATCGGAAAAAATTATTACAGCAAGCCCGTCGCAAACTTTTAATCCATCGTGATGCACAATTAGCGTTAAAAGAATTATTTAAAATTATCAGTGAAAATACGCTCAATCAATTGCTCTATGAAGCAACTCAAAAACAGCATGAATTATCTGAGTTCTTACCTTTCATCTTCTCTGAAAATGGAACAGAACAATTCCGTACATTTTTTAATTTAGCACCGAATGACACAAACCAACAACTGCTCGATAAAATTCAACAAATTGCTGCGCTTCCTTCTTACGCAATAAAATATTATCAAACCCATAGCACACCAAAAAACAAAGATATAATCGAGAAATTTTTACAGTTAGCAACATCATCTGATGAAACAAATATCATCAACCTTGTTTCAAATATTTATTTTGAAAAATCAGGAAAACCACGTGATTTTTCGCGCTTATTTTCTAAAAAATCAGACGAAATCTGGCCTTTTATCGAAAAAGAAATCGAAGACAAACAAAACCAGCTTCCTCTTCTTTTAGACAAATATCAATGTGTCAAACTTGTTACACTTAACATAGCAGCTTTTCAGCTTTGTGATATTTATCTCAAAATCTATACGGATTTAAAAAAAGCCAATAACCTCTTAGATTTTGACGACCTCATTGAACGTACACTCTATTTATTGCAGCATAAAGGTGCAAGTCAGTGGGTACAATATAAACTCGACCGTGGAATTGATCATATTTTACTAGATGAAGCACAAGATACCAATCCTAAGCAATGGCAAATTATTCAACTTTTAGCGCAAGAGTTTTTTACAGGTCACAGTCAACGTACAAATACACGTACTGTTTTTGCTGTTGGTGATGAAAAACAATCTATCTATTCTTTTCAAGGGGCTGTACTAGAAAATTTTGCTGAAAATGGCCGAATAATTCAAAAGAAAGTTAAACAAGTTGAACAAAAATTTGAAAAAATACAACTCAATTATTCTTTTCGCTCTACAGCTGATGTCCTTAAAAGCGTTGATCTTGTCTTTGAATCACCCGAAAATTATAAAGGGCTTTCAGCAGAACAAGCAAAAACAGTCCATGAACCTATCCGTATTCATAGTCCAGGCGATGTTATTATATGGGATGCCATCTCCAAAAAAACAAACGAATTTCCTGATGACTGGCTCTCAACTGTTGATCATCTGGATACACCCCAAATACGCTTAGCAGAAAAAATTGCTGAAACTATTTCTAATTGGTTGAAAAATGGTGAAATGCTCCCAGCAAAACAACGTTTACTGCGTGCTGGTGATATTATGGTTTTGGTTCGTAAACGTGATCAATTTGTTCCTGCCCTTTCTCGTGCACTCAAACTCCGTCATGTCCCTGTCGCTGGTGCTGATCGTTTACAATTAACGACCCATATTAGTGTGCGTGATTTAATGGCACTTGCGCGTTTTGTTTTGCAACCGCAAGATGATCTTTCCCTTGCCTGTGTTTTAAAAAGTCCACTTTTTTCCCTTAGTGAAGACGAACTTTATCAACTTGCCGTTCAACGTACGGGCTCTCTTTGGGAAAGCCTTTCAATTCATTCTTCATCGCATACCGTTTTTAAAATTATTTTTGATCGTCTTAACACATATCGAACTTTAGTTGATAAAATGCCCGTTTTTGAATTTTATAGTTATATTCTCAACAACGATAAAGGACGACAGAAAATCATTGCTCGTTTAGGAACTGAAGCAAATGAAGTCCTTGATGCTTTTATAGATCACACACTCACTATTCAAAAAACTGGATTACCAGGATTACAAGCTTTTTTGGAAATATTGAGTATTAATGAACCAGAAATCAAACGTGAGCTTGATCAAAATTGTGAAGAAGTAAGAATTATGACGGTTCACGCCGCCAAAGGGCTTGAAGGAGCTATTGTCTTTCTGGTCGATCCAGGAAGTGCAATATGGCATCCGCAATATGCACCACACTTTCTTAAATGCTCCTTAGGAGATAAGCAAGCTTTCATCTGGCGCCCAAATGCACAACATCATACAAAACATTTTGACAAAGTGCTTTCACGTTTAAAAGAACGTGCCGAAGAAGAATATAAACGTCTCCTTTATGTGGGTATGACACGCGCCGAAGATCGACTCATTATTTGTGGTTATACGAATCAAAGAGAAACCCCGAATACATGGCTGCAATTAGTAAAGAAAGCTCTTAAACCTCATGCCGTTCCTATAAAAGGTCCTGCAGAAGATATCACAGCTTGGCGTTATTGCATCACCCCTTCCTGTCCAGCACCAATGTATCAAGAAATATCTTGTGAAACTCACCAAATTTTTCCACCTTTACCTGCGTTTTTTCATAATAAAGTACCTACAGAATCAACCTTATCAAAACCTCTAAAGCCCTCTGTTGTGGGAATCAATGACACCAAAACTAAATTTTTTCCCCAGAAGGAACGCTTTAGCATCTCACCTGTCTTAGGAGAAAAAAATACCAAGAAAACTTTTTCTATTGAATATGGTAATTTTATTCACCAATTACTGCAACATTTGCCCAATTACCCCCCTACAAAACGCCAAGATTACGCGCAATTCTATTTAAATACAAAAGCTTCTCATTGGCATAAAACCCAAAGAGAAAAAGCCCTTCATCATATTTGGACAATCTTAGATAATCCAGACCTTAAGCCATTTTTTTCTAACCTTTCACATGCTGAAGTTGCACTCATGGGTATCGTAAAAATTAATGGTAAAGAACAAATGGTTTCTGGTCAAATTGACCGTTTATGTATCACCCATAATAGTGTTTTTTTTGCTGATTTCAAAACTGGTCTTTCACCAGAAAATGATACCGATATTAAGCAACACCATTTATTACAAATGGCACTTTATCAGAAATTGTTGCAAACCATCTATCCTGATAAAAATATGCATGCTCTTCTCATTTATATAAAAAAAGCCAAGATCTTTAAATTGCTTCCTGAAAAACTTGACGCACTTCTTGATGAAATCATTTTATAAAAATAAAAAGGGAAAATTTTTCTAAAAAATCTATTATAATTTATTTTTACAATAACTTAACATAAATAATTCATACTCATTTATAAAAGCAGTAAAGGATAAATCAATGACATGTATAAAAATTGATAGTAGCAATTTTGAAAATGAAGTTCTCACTTCTCCTCTTCCTGTTGTTGTTGATTTTTGGGCAGAGTGGTGTGGTCCTTGCAAAAGCATTGCACCAATCCTTGATGAAATTGCAACAGAAATGCAAAGCCAGATTAAAGTCGCTAAAATTAACATTGATGAAAATCCAGATTTAGCTACGCAATATGGAATAAGATCGATTCCTACTTTATTGATGTTTACAAATGGAAAGGTATCATCCAATAAAGTTGGTGCTACATCTAAAGGACATCTTGTTGAATGGATTAAAAATAGTCTTGGTTAAATTTCCTCGTGATTCTTTTTCTAAAAGAAAGGAGCTCAAAGTGCTCCTTTTCATTTAAAAATTCTCTACGATTGTAAGCTTAAACTACTAAAATTCTTTACAATAAGTCTGTTAATTATTCTATTTATCCAACTGTTTACTGTATTATTAATCATAATTTATAATAAATAGTAGATAAGATTATGAGCTTATATTTTCTGAAAAATATGCGTTTTGAAAATACAATTTTGTTTTAGTTTACTTTATATCGGCTTCATAAAAACAATTTAAGAAAAAAATCATTTAAAAGATGTTGGTTATTTATTAAACTTTTAAAAATGATAAATGCATCGAATAATAGTTGTTATTTTTGATATAATTACAATAGTTAATATTTCTTTGTTGTTTCAATTTTTACTTAGATTAACTTTTAAGCTCCTTACTATCGTAATTGTTTTTTATCTAGTATAAATTAAAAATAAATATGTACGTAAATGTCAAAAATCTTTAAAATTACTACTGATTAAGTAAATATATGGATATTTAAAAACAATAAATTACAGATCTAAGTAAATTAATTGTACCGAACATAACTATTTGATACTTAAGGAAAATTCGAAAAGTTTACAAATTTCAGCTAAAAAAGCTGCTACGCTAATAAATCTTGATGAACCGCTGATTTTTAAGGTTATTTTATACTATAAGAAATTGGAATTAACAAATATAGGAAATGATATTGCGATTCTTCAAGAAAAATGGCTGAATATATTTGAGAAAAATAAGTCAAGCTAAGAATTTTATGGAAAAAACTCAATATTTTTTTTGTTTTAATCTGAAGTCACATTAAAAAAAGTATCAAGCTTTTATATAAAATTTTATCAGATTAATTTAGAATATTTAAAAAACCCAGCTATTGAATAAAAAATTCATGCTTTAGTAATGACTAAAAGATCACAATTGAAAGAAAGACTTATTTTGACTAAAATAATATTTCTTTTGTAAACAATTAAAAAAATTACCTTATATATTACTTCGGCTTTTATTAAACTTTGCTAATGTAAAGAAATTTTTTAAAAAATAAAAAAGTAAGCGAGATTAAGATGTTTAAAAAAATTTTTACTGTTGTATGCACTATGATTATGACTGTTGTTGGTTCGGCTTGGGCACAAACACCAAATCGTTTACAACAATTTGAAGCTTGGGGAGCCTATTCTTATAAAGCACCAGACAATATGATTTGTTATATATTATCAGTTCCTTTAAAGGCAGATCCAACAACTGTTAAACACGGTGATAATTTCTTTTTGGTAACCAAACGTTCTAATTCTCCTGTTTCGTTTGAACCACAATTTATGGCTGGTTATCCACTTAAAGAGGGATCAAAAGTTACTGTCACTATTAAAGATAAAAATTTTGACTTTTTTACAAAAGATTCATCTGCTTGGTTAACATCATCAGGAATGGAAAAACAGCTTGTTGCTGCTATGCGTTCAGGAGCGGATATGACCGTGAGAGCTATCTCAAAACGAGGAACTCACACTACCTATACTTACTCTTTAAAGGGAGTGACAGCTGCGTTAAATATGGCGCAAAGATGTCACTAAATATTTATAATTCTAAAATAGCTGATAAAATGGAAAACCATGGCCGTTTCACATGACCTTAGATCTATTGAAACATATCAAATATTAAAAGCAAAGAGTACTATAATAACGAAACAACCTAAATTACCTTTAATTGGCTTATCGCACGATGAAATGGCACAGGCTTTACAGGCAATTGGTGTTCCAGAACATCAAACGCAAATGCGTGTACGTCAACTTTGGCATTGGCTTTATGTGCGTGGGATTTCTCATTTTGATGAAATGTTAAATATTTCTAAGCCAATGCGGGAGATGCTCAAAGAGCATTTCTCTATTGCGCGTCCAGAAATTGTTGCGGAGCAAATATCACAAGATGGTACTCGTAAATGGCTTTTACGATTTCCAGCTTCTGGAGCAGGGAAACCTGTTGAAGTTGAAACAGTTTATATCCCTGAAGAAGGGCGTGGTACTTTATGTATTTCATCTCAGGTAGGATGCACATTAACATGTTCTTTTTGTCATACAGGAACACAAAAACTTGTTCGTAATCTAACAGTTGAAGAGATTTTAGTGCAATTATTGGTTGCCCGTGACTGTTTAGGTGATTTTCCTGATAAGAAGACACCTGATAGTGCAATTATCCCAATTGAAGGACGTAAAATTACTAATATTGTTATGATGGGTATGGGTGAACCGCTTTATAATTTTGAAGCGGTTAAAAAAGCTTTATTGATTGCTTCTGATGGAAATGGGCTTTCTTTGTCGAAACGCCGAATTACTCTTTCAACCAGTGGAGTAGTTCCTAGAATTATAAGAACAGGAAAAGAAATTGGCGTTATGTTAGCAATTTCACTCCATGCAGTACATGATGCATTGCGAGATATCCTTGTTCCAATTAATAAAAAATACCCTCTTGCTTTGTTAATGGAAGCTTGCCGTAATTATCCTGGACTTTCAAATGCTAAGAGAATTACATTTGAATATGTTATGCTGAAAAATGTAAATGATAGTTTAGACGATGCAAGAAGATTAATTCAACTGCTTAAAGGTATTCCTGCTAAAATCAATTTGATTCCTTTTAATCCATGGCCTGGAAGTAATTATCAATGTTCTGATTGGGAACACATCGAACGTTTCGCTGATATCATTAATAAAGCAGGTTATGCTTCGCCTATTCGCGTGCCACGTGGACGTGATATTTTGGCCGCATGTGGGCAGCTTAAATCAGCCTCAAAGCGTTTAGCTAAATCTGAACGGATGAGACTTGAAAATATAATTGATAATGAATAAATTCGGTTTTTCAAGATCAGTTGAGAGTAGAACAAAACTGGTAAAAATTCCTGCAATAAATCGTTCAAGAAAACGATTGCAAAAAGAGTTGTTAAAAAAATTTTGAATATTTATTTGTCATAAAACTATAGAAATTATAATGAACAAAGAAATATTTAAAAATCTTCAAAACTGGCAATTTATGTAGTCATACAATCATGAGCATTAATCAATTATTGTAAGAAAGTTATGTTAAAAAAATAACTTTAGGATTACCGGTTAAATAGTTGCATTTAAGACTATGGCATTCTGAAAACATTAAATGTTAACACAAAGCCTGAAAAGCAAGCCATAAAAGCGCGTGGTAATATAAAATAAATGCCGATAGATCGGCCATAGCCATAACTTAGAGAATAAAGCCGTTGTACAGACGAAAGCGCACATAATTCCAACTTATTTATTATGTAATGGTACGTTCTAATGAGAGTATAATATTAAGTCGTAAAGTGAAAGAAAAATAACTTTGCTAAAGTGCATTATAAAACAATAAACCATTTGACTAAAAATGACATATTAATTTCTTTTTTGCTTAGAAATTAAGTGTCATGACTTATATCTTTTATCGATTTTCTCTTTTATTTTTTGAATCTTTTTTATGTTGTTTTAAAAAATTTATCTTCATTCCTTGCATGGTTTTTATTTCTGAGTAAAAGATAAAGGGAGGAAATAATAATAAGAGCTTAAAAATGAAAAAATGGAAAGATATTAAAAAAGTTGTTTTAGCTTATTCAGGGGGACTAGATACATCAATCATTCTCAAATGGTTGCAAAATGAACTAGGAGCTGAAATTGTAACCTTTACAGCAGATTTAGGTCAAGGAGAGGAACTGGAGCTTGCACGTCATAAAGCTGAAATGCTTGGTGTTAAAGAAATTTATATTGAAGATTTACGGGAAGAATTTGTGCGTGATTTTGTGTTCCCGATGTTTCGAGCCAATACGGTTTATGAAGGAGCTTATCTTTTAGGAACATCGATTGCTCGTCCACTTATTTCAAAACGTCTCGTTGAAATTGCCCAAAAAACCAATGCAGATGCCATCGCTCATGGAGCAACGGGAAAAGGCAATGATCAAGTACGCTTCGAACTTTCTGCTTATGCTCTTAATCCCGATATTAAAATTATTGCTCCTTGGCGTGATTGGAATTTTAAAAGTCGAACAGATTTGATTGAATTTGCGCATGCGCATCAAATTCCTGTAGAGAAAGATAAACAAGGTGAAGCGCCTTTTTCAGTAGATGCAAATTTATTGCATTCTTCATCAGAAGGAAAGATTTTAGAAGATCCAGCAGTTTCTGCTCCTGAATATGTGCATACGCGTACTCTTTCCCCAGAAGCTGCTCCAGATCAAGCAACTATAATTACAATTGGTTTTAAAAAAGGAGATGCTATTTCAATTAATGGAAAAGTTTTATCTCCTGCGGATTTGTTAACTCAATTAAATAGCTATGGGTGTAAAAATGGTATTGGTCGATTAGATTTGGTAGAAAATCGCTTTGTGGGTATGAAATCGCGTGGTATTTATGAAACACCAGGAGGAACTATTCTTTTAACTGCTCACCGAGCAATGGAATCCTTGACACTGGATCGTGGTGCAGCTCACCTGAAAGATGAATTAATGCCACGCTACGCAGAACTTATTTATTACGGTTTTTGGTTTTCACCTGAGCGTAAAATGTTACAAGCAGCGATTGATTTATCTCAAGAAAATGTTGAAGGGGAAGTAACACTAAAACTTTATAAAGGAAATGTAATTGTTGAAGGACGTCAAAGTGAAAAATCACTTTATTCTGATAAGTTGGTGACTTTTGAGAATGACCAAGGTGCTTACGATCAAAAAGATGCGGCAGGTTTTATTAAATTGAATGCATTGCGTTTACGAACATTAGCAGCCCGTTCCTCGAAATTATAAGACTCCATAAACTCATCTTGATAAAATTCATAAAAAAGGTTTTTATATAAAAACCTTTAATTCCGTATTTTCTTTATCTTATTTTTTAGTAAATGTGTCATTATCCAATTTTTAGTTTGATGCCAAAGGATTCATGATCTTTAATATAATAGAAAACTAAGATAATGGTAACTAAAACATCAATAATTCAAATGAATAAATCATGTTTATAATACTTTAAGTTACATAAGATAAGAAAGCTATAACTGAAAATAAGGTATGTATTGATCATGATAAAGGAAAAATGAGAAGATTTTTTTGCTTTTAGATGACTATTATTGACGAAAAAGTTTAACAATCATACACCTTGTCATTAAGTAATTTATTTTTAGGATAAAGATGATGCACAATCCGTATGGTACCTATAACCTTTCACCTGAACTAATAGATTCAGCTGCTCAATCAAAAGCTTGGCCGTTTGAAGAAGCCCGTAAAATTATCAAACGCTATGAAAAAATTGGCTACCCAGAGCATATCTTATTTGAAACAGGTTATGGACCGTCTGGCTTGCCACATATTGGAACTTTTGGGGAAGTTGCACGTACAACTATGGTACGTCATGCATTTCATATTCTTACCGAAAACAAAATTAAAACAAAACTTCTTTGTTTTTCTGATGATATGGATGGTTTGCGCAAAGTTCCTGATAATGTGCCTAATCGAAAAAAAATGGAAAACTATCTTGGTCAACCGCTTAGCCGTATCCCCGATCCTTTTGGAGATGATTATCCTTCTTTTGGAGCTGCTAATAATGCACGTTTGCGTACTTTCCTTGACCGTTTTGGTTTCAACTATGAATTTGCTAGTGCTACCGATTATTATCATTCTGGTCGTTTTGATGAAACACTTCTAAGAATACTGTCCTGTTATGATAAGGTTATGGAGCTCATTCTACCAACATTGGGTAAAGAACGACAAGAAACTTATTCACTTTTTCTGCCTATTTCTCCACTTTCTGGAAAAGTATTACAGGTCCCAATGATTGCTCGAAATGTTGAGAAAGGAACTGTAACCTATATCGAACCTGAAACAGGTGAGCCCATTGAAACAGAAATTACAGGTGGAAAAGTTAAGTGTCAGTGGAAAGTGGATTGGGCAATGCGCTGGACTGCACTCGGAATTGATTACGAAATGGCGGGAAAAGATCTTATCGATTCAACAAATCTTTCTTCTAAAATTTGCAAAATTCTTGGTGGCAAGCCTCCTGAGGGATTTAATTATGAGCTTTTTTTGGATGATAAGGGACAAAAAATTTCCAAATCTAAAGGAAATGGTTTGACTATTGATGAGTGGTTAACTTATGCACCAACAGAAAGTTTAGGACTCTATATGTTCTTAAAACCAAAAACAGCAAAACGGCTTTATTTTGATGTTATTCCAAAAACTGTTGATGAGTATTACGCACATCTTTCAGCATATGAGCATCAGCAATGGAAAGAGCGTCTTAATAATCCCGTATGGCATATTCATCATGGATGTCCTCCTCAGGTCAATTTGCCTGTTTCTTTTGCTATGCTGTTGAATTTGGTCAGTGCTTCTAATGCTGAAAATAAAGACGTTCTTTGGGGATTTATTTCTCGTTATGCTAAAGGAGCTAATGCGCAAATATATCCGATGCTTGACCAGTTAGTACAGTTTGCTCTTAAATATTTTGAGACATTCGTAAAACCAAATAAAAAATTTCGTACAGCTGATGAAAATGAACGCTCAGTATTGATTCAAATTGATACAAAATTAGCGAGTTTGCCGAAAACTGTTGATGGAAATACTCTTCAAAATGCACTTCTTGATGTTGCACGCTTAACCGAATGCTATCAAGACCATAGCAAAAAAAATCCAGAAGGGGGGCCTGGTGTTTCAAGTGTTTTTTTTCAAATGCTTTATGAAGTACTCTTAGGACAAGAACGAGGACCACGGTTTGGATCATTTATAGCACTGTATGGAATTGATGAGACACGTGCACTCATTGCTACAGCACTTGCCCGATCGGTAGAAAAATAATGGAACGTAGAGCACAAGAAGTAAAACGACGGCGTACATTTGCAATCATCGCGCATCCTGATGCCGGAAAGACAACCTTAACAGAAAAGTTGTTATTATTTGGTGGTGCTATTCAGTTGGCTGGTGAGGTGAAAGCAAAAAAAGACCGTATTCAAACCCGTTCTGATTGGATGAATATTGAACGCGACCGTGGTATTTCTGTTGTTACATCCGTAATGACATTTGAATATGAAAATCATATTTTTAATTTGTTAGATACCCCAGGTCATGAGGATTTTTCGGATGACACATATCGTACTTTAACAGCCGTTGATAGTGCAATTATGGTACTCGATGGAGCACGCGGAATTGAGCCAAGAACACTCAAACTATTTGAAGTATGCCGAATGCGTGATATCCCTATTGTCACTTTTGTTAATAAAATGGACCGTGAAGCCCGTGATCCCTTAGAAATTTTAGACGAAATTGAAGAAAAACTTGCGCTTGATACTGCTCCAATCACTTGGCCTATTGGTATAGGAAAGAATTTTACTGGCACTTTTGATCTTCACAATAATTGTTTTCGCCAGCAAGATCATGAGGTTATTTCACAAACGATTTCTGATCTTCGCGAAGTTGCAAATTTGCTTCCTGAAAATCAACAAACACTCTTTATTGAAGGGGTAGAGCTTGCTCGCAGTGCTTGCAAGAAATTTAATCTTAAAGCTTTCTATGAAGGGTATATGACACCTGTTTATTTCGGTTCAGCTTTACGAAATTTTGGTGTCCGTGATTTGATTAATGCCCTGATTGATTTTGGTCCAAGCCCTCGTGATCAGGTAGCTGATCAACGAAATGTAGTGGCTACTGAACCCAAAATGACCGGTTTTGTCTTTAAAATTCAAGCGAATATGGATCCCAATCATCGTGATCGTATTGCATTTTTGCGGGTGTGTTCAGGAACACTTGAACGCGGTATGAAAACAAAGTTAGTACGAACAGGAAAATCAATGACACTTTCAGCACCGCAGTTTTTCTTTGCGCGTTCACGTCAAATTGCTGATCAAGTGTATGCTGGTGATATAGTAGGTATTCCGAACCACGGAACTTTGCGTATTGGAGATACCTTGACTGAAGGAGAAGATATTCTCTTTAAAGGCGTACCAAATTTTGCACCAGAAATTTTACGTCGCGTTCACTTAGGTGACCCGATGAAAGCAAAAAAACTAAAAGACGCTTTGCATCAAATGGCTGAAGAGGGAGTCGTACAGTTATTTATCCCTTATGATGGTTCCCCAGCTCTTATTGGTGTTATTGGTGCTTTGCAAATTGATGTTTTAACAGAACGACTTAAAGTAGAATATTCTCTACCTGTGAGTTTTGAATCATCGCGTTTTAACGTATGTCGTTGGATTTCTGCAGAAAGTAAAGAAGAACTTCAAAATTTTCTTACTCATCATCGATCCGCTATTGCGCATGATTTAGACAGTGATCCAGTTTTTTTAGCAGAAAATCATTTTTCGTTAAATTATGAAGCAGAAAGAGCCCCGAAAATAAAATTTGTCGCTTTTAAAGATTATCAGATACGCTCTAAATAAAAAAGGATTTTTAATTTAAAAAAAAGAAATTATTATAAATAAAAACATTAAAATGAGCTATGATTCTTTTGTAAGTTTAAAAATTTTATAGTGAATTAGACTATTCTTTTTCTAATCGTCACGAAATACTTATATATCATATGACAATAATTTTTAAACTTGAATATTCTATAGAAATGGAAAAACTAAAGAGAAAACTGCTCTCCCAAATAAATTTCACGAACATCAGCATTATTGATAATGTCGTTCGGACAACCATGAACTAGCACTTTTCCTGCGTGAATAATATAAGCACGATCAACAAGCTCCAATGTTTCACGCACATTATGATCCGTTACTAAAACGCCAATACCACGTTGAGTTAAATGACGAACAAGCTGTTTAATATCAGAAATAGCGATGGGATCAATTCCTGCAAAAGGTTCATCAAGCAACATAAAGTTGGGGCGAGAAGCTAAAGCGCGTGCAATTTCAAGACGCCTACGTTCACCTCCCGATAAAGAAAGAGCGGGCATTTTTCGTAAATGATCAATTTTGAATTCATGCAAAAGGGCATCCAACTCTTCATGGCGTTTAAAGCGATCTTTTTGAATTACTTCCAAAACAGCCTTAATATTATTTTCTACTGAGAGACCACGAAAAATTGAAGCTTCTTGCGGTAAATATCCAATCCCTAAACGAGCACGCCGATACATTGGCAAATGGGTAATATCAAACCCATCAATCTCGATTGAACCACCATCGGATTTTACTAAACCTGTAACCATATAAAAACAGGTCGTTTTGCCAGCACCATTAGGACCCAAAATACCGACAGTTTCTCCAGCGTGAATATTAAAAGAAACACGATCAACAACCTGTCTTCCTCGATAAACTTTAACTAAATTATGAGCAACTAAAGTCCTTGAGGTTTTTTTTAAAACCCTACTCGTAAGGTTGTGTTCAATCGTCTTTTTTTCTCTTTTGATTCCAAACATGAAATCTTAACGACCATTCTTTGAGCTTGATTCTAAAATAATCGAAACACGATTCTTTTTTCTAGGAGTCTTACATCCTTCAAGAGAAGCTTTTCCAGTTTTCATATTCGCTGTTAATATGCATCCTTGAGCGACATTATCGCCATCAGTCAACACAACATTATTACCTGTTAAGATTATCATATTCGATTGTCCATCAAAAATAGCTTTATCACCCGTAGCAGTTTGTTTTGCCATTTTTATATAAACCTCACCTAAAGCTTCTACTTTTTGAATATCTGTCGAACCAATCTTTTCAGGAAAAATCGATTGTCTCCTCAACTGATTTATACCACCTGTTATATGTGCTTTATTATAATAAATAACTAATTTTGACGTTCGTAAAAGTCGTTCGCCCTGCATCACTGAAACATCGCCATTAAAAACAGCAATGCCTTCCTTATCACGTATTTCTAAAGAATCTGCGTAAAGTTCCATTGGCTCTTGCCCATTTAACCCATCGATTCCAAAATGAGTGACTGCAGCATATCCATTAATTGATCCCAATATCGCTAGACTTAAAGTTAAGAGACTTACCTGTTCTTTACACGATTTTTTTGTCTTCATTCTTAATTTTTTTTCTCGTATAAATGTACATACGCCTTCTATAAACACTACTCCAAGTTCCTTCTATTATTTTTCCTTCTTATCAAGAACAATACGTACCCCCCTTTGGAAATACATAACTTGCTCTTTCTCACAGACTTGCAGAGCATTTGCTATAAGATGAAAATTGGCGCTTTGAATATTCACAGGCTGATCTGTATTAAATTGGCTTTTAGATAAATCAATATTTGCAGCTATAAATTTTGCAATTATCCCATCTTTCGTTGTAACCGTAAAAGGTTCATTTAATTGTAAATGACTTTTAATATTATCATAAACTCCTCCTTGTGCATCAATAAAAATTTGCCCCTGTCCTTTTGTAGGGACTTCAGCTGTAATATTCTTTAACCCAATAATTCCAGAAGACTTACGATCTTGAAACGCCTTTTCTGCTTTAATCCAGTAAGGCTTATGAAAATTTGTATAACTTTCTAATCTTGGATTAAGCATTGTTAATTGTGCTATTTCCTCTTCTTCATGACTCAAAAGCACCTTATCAAAGGAAAAAGAAATAGAAAAAAATGTGAACCAACAAAAAATTAATGCTATAATCAATGCAAGAAATGGTAAACAAATTTTTAACAAGCGAACCTTATGGGAATGAAAATAGGTTTTTTTTAAAATATTGCTAAAAGATGATTCTATAGAAAAAAATTCATATTGGTTACGCACAGTCATATTGTTAATTTCCCAGATATTTCACTTTTTTTATTTATAGAGTTTTTATAAGGCATGTTTTAAATTTTATTTATTGCAATCTTTCTTTTACTGGCTTTATTTTACTGTTAATGATTTATATATTGGAATATGCATATCTTATATATGTAACGTGCATATATGAAACACACAATTATAACAAAAATCTTTTTTCGTATGAAAGAGAGGCTATTTTGGTTAAATCAGAACTTGTACAAATTATTGCTCGTCATAATCCGCATCTTATGCAGCGCGATGCAGAAAATGTTGTGAGTGCTATTTTTGAAAAAATTTCAGCTGCTCTCGCTAATGGTCAACGTGTTGAACTCCGTGGTTTCGGTGCTTTTTCTATAAAAACACGTTCAGCTCGTAATGGTCGCAATCCACGAACAGGTGAAACTGTTATGGTCGAAGAAAAATGGGTTCCTTTTTTCAAAACAGGCAAAGATCTGCGTGACCGGCTTAATAAATGAGTAAATCCATGATCATTAAACGCTTTCTCTTAGCGGTTATTTTGGCGCCTATTACAGCTTTTTTGATTGGCTTTATCGTTGCTAATCGCCAAGTTGTTATATTAACGCTTAATCCTTTTCAAAACAATTCTGAACATTTTACTTATCAAGCTCCTCTTTTTGTTTGGCTTTTTACTTTTTTTTGTTTTGGTCTTTTGTTAAGCAGTATAATCAATTGGTTTGCACAATACAAAAACCGTAAAGCCTTAAAAGAAAGCAAAGCTCAAATAGAGAAATTAAAAATATCAATTGCTAATAAATCTAATACGGTAGCACTCTAACAAAATCTTTTCTATAGTGCTCAAAAGATAACAAATCTAAAGATGTTTTCTCTTGTTTCCTGTACATAGTTTAATTACCTTACGACTCTTAACATCATAAGGACTTCAACGAATATTTAAAATAATCCCTTTTTAGGACAATATATTACGACACTCAATATGCCTGTACAATGTCTCCAACCACACTCTCATAAAGTATACCCACAAGAGAAATTGCCTTTCATTTTAGAAACAGGTGCAAGCACAGATTATGCTTTAATTGATTCTGGAAATGGAAAAAAACTGGAGCGTTATGGTTCCTACCGTATTATTCGGCCAGAAAGTCAAGCGCTATGGCAACCAGCTTTATCACAGAAAAATTGGGCTAATGTTGATGCAATTTTTACAGGTAACCGAGATGAAGAAGGAGTTGGTCGTTGGTATTTTCCTAAAAAGCCTCTTGGTGAAACATGGCCACTTTCTTGGAATGGCTTATCTTTTCTGGGACGTTTTACTTCCTTTCGTCATGTGGGTGTTTTTCCCGAACAAGATGCTCATTGGCGTTCACTAGAAGAACAAATTATTAAAACCAATCGTCCTATCAAATTATTAAATCTTTTTGGCTATACAGGCATTGCTTCTCTCATTGGTGCACGTTTAGGTGCGATTGTTACCCATGTTGATGCTTCTAAAAAAGCTATCAGTTGGGCGAAAGCTAATCAAGAAAAAGCAGGATTATTAGATCGTCCCATTCGCTGGATATGCGACGATGCAATAAAATTTGTTGAACGTGAATTACGCCGTCAAAAAAGCTATGATTTGATTCTCCTTGATCCTCCTGCTTATGGACGCGGACCTCATAATGAAATTTGGCAATTGTTTGATCACTTACCCACCATGATTAAAAACTGCCGCAAACTCTTATCGAATAAACCACTTGCTGTCGTTCTTACAGTTTATTCTATTCGTGCTTCCTTCTATACGTTTCATACTTTGATGCGTGATGCATTTACAAATCTTGGTGGTACGATAGAGTCAGGAGAATTGATTTTGCGTGAAGAATCGGCTGGACGAGCTCTTTCTACTTCACTTTTTAGCCGTTGGATTGCTTGAACATGTGTAAACAAAAAACCGGCAAAGTGAAAGAAATTACATCCCTTAGCAATCCTATTATTAAATATCTTAAAGCGCTAAACAAAAAGAAAAACCGTAATCGAGAAAGTATTTTCATGGCAGAAGGACTAAAATTAGTCATTGATGCTCTAAATCTTGGTTGGACAATTCACACACTTATCGTTTCTAAAAATTCACTGAGTAATTCCATCATTGAAAATACCGCTGCAAATGCTATAGCCAATGGTGGTTCTGTAATTAAAGCCTCACAAAAGGTTTTAGAATCCATTACCCACCGCGATAACCCACAAACGGTCATTGGTATTTTTAAGCAACAATGGCACTCTATTGAAAAAATAATAAGACAAATCGATGATGTCTATATCGCCCTTGATCGTGTGCGTGATCCTGGAAATCTTGGAACTATCATCCGTACTGCTGATGCAGCAGGAGCCAAAGGAATTATTTTAATTGGAGAAACAACAGATCCCTTTTCACCAGAAACAGTACGTGCAACAATGGGATCTATATTTTCCGTACCACTTTATCGTTGTAATGAAAGTACTTTTTTAAATTGGTCTACACATTTTAAAGGGATGATCGTTGGTACGCACCTTAAAGGATCTGTAGATTACCGCACAATTGATTTTAAAAATGGTCCGATTATACTTTTAATGGGAAATGAACAACAAGGTTTATCGGATGTTCTCGTAAATCACTGTCATAAGCTGGCGCGCATCCCACAATGTGGGCATGCCGATTCGCTTAATTTAGCAGTAGCAACAGCTATTATGCTCTATGAAATTCGTCGTTCTTATTTAACTCTTAAAGTCATGCAGGGATAAAAAATGACAAGGAAATCATTGCTCTTTCTTTTTTTTACTTTAATCTTTACAGTGGGGCTTGATCAAGCAATCAAATATTGGATTATGCATAGCTTACAATTAGGAGCAGAAATACCGATTTTTTCTTTTATTTCTCTTTATCATGTTCGCAATACTGGCATTGCATTTTCATTCCTTTCTTCCTACCCTCATTGGGGAATTATTGCTCTTACGCTCATTATTATTGTTTTTCTTTTATGGTTGTTGAAAAATACTGCAAAAGACAAATTTTTATCGCATTTTGGTATTACCCTTATTATCGGTGGGGCAATCGGTAATCTCATTGATCGTGTTCGTTTTCATTATGTCATAGATTACCTGTTATTTCATATTCGTGATGTTTTTTCTTTTGCTGTTTTCAATCTTGCTGATACTTTTATCACACTTGGTGCTGTTGCTGTTTTAATTGACGAATTTTGCATATGCGCTAAAAAAAAACGTTATTCTAATAACACATCTCTTGAATAAAGAAATTTTGTGATTTTTTTTAAATTTTTTAACAGTTTCTGGCCTCTTTCAAAGGCTCTATAGAGCTACATTAGCCTAGAAAAGCTCGCTTTTCTGTGTTAGTATATAAATAAAAAAAGTACACTTTTTCTTAGATCTGTTAAGGTTTTCATGATTATAGGATATAGATAAAAATTTTTAAAACCTTCTTACAAACACTAAAGATTAATTTTCACAGAAATCATTATTATAATCAATTAAAACAATAGAACTTATTCAAAAGAAAGAGAATATTAGAAGCGTTCTTTCTCTTTGAAGGATCGTGTATTCACTTTTTTATTTTACAAGCGACTTAGAAAACATCAACCATATTGAATTTTTTTGCTTATCCATTTTATTTTTCTTTAGTCACTAAAATTAACAAAATTTGTACTACCGTCATAATACTGTTTTTACATCAATCACATTACACTTCTCTTATATACTCTAGAGAAAAATAACCATTTATTACTAATTTTTAAACTTTTCTTTCAATAAAAAACTCTTGTAATTTCCAAATAAATCCCCATAATAGAGGGAAGTGTGCTAGAATTCCATTAAGGCTTTGAGAGCATTTATATTTGCTTAACAAAAAAGGCTTATATTTTAAGAGCATAAAGGAGTATAAGCTTCTTTTAACTCGAGTACCTTAAGGAACATATGCTAAAGGACTTATATTATGGCTGATTTTAAAAATTTACGTTCGGCATCTGTTTCTCATGCCGATGCATCAATTGATCAAGGGTTGCGCAGTTATATGCTGGGCGTCTATAACACAATGGCCATTGGTTTGCTTACTACAGCTGCTGCCGCTTATGCAATCGCGTCATTGGCTACAACAACAGATATGAGTCAAGCTGCAGCTCAAATCAATGGAAGTGTTTATTTAACATCATTTGGTGTGACATTTTATATGTCACCGTTTTCTTATGTTATTATGTTTGCACCGCTAGTAGCTGTATTATTTCTCAGTTTTAAAATTAATACGCTTAGTACTAGTGTCGCGCGGAGCCTCTTTTTTGGTTACGCTACTCTTGTAGGACTCTCGCTATCGTCTATTATTCTACGTTATACGCCAGAAAGTATTGTACAAACATTTGTTATTACTTCTGCTGCTTTTGGTTCTTTATCACTATATGGTTATACTACAAAGCGTGATCTTACAGCTGTAGGTTCATTTTTGTTTATGGGTTTAATTGGTTTAATGCTTGCTACAATTGTAAACATTTTTCTTGGATCAAGTGCTTTACAATTTGCAATCTCTGTGATTGGTGTTCTCGTTTTTGCTGGTTTAACAGCTTACAATACGCAACACATAAAGTTGATGTATTATGAAGGAGATGGATATGATACTCGCAGCCGTAAGATTATCATGGGTGCATTGAATCTATATCTTGATTTCATTAATATGTTTGTTTTTTTATTGCAATTTCTCGGTTCTAATCGCGATTAATAAAAATTATTATTTAACTTAAAAGCCTTGTTTTTAAGAAAGCAGGGCTTTTTTATCTTTTACATAAGTGCTGTTTTTAAATCTATTGACGTGATTAAACACTAAAAATAACAAAAAACTAAAATTTTGTTGGCTTGTTACATTGATCCAGAAAAAAATTCATAATTCTTTATTAAGGGCAATTTATAATCACTCTGGTTATCATAAAAATGTAACCAATCATAATGATAACTATGATCTTACTATAGCCTCTTATAATATCCACAAATGTGTTGGTGTTGATAAAATTTTTAATCCTGCTCGTATTGTACATGTTATCGCTGAATTACAAACAGACATTCTCGCTCTTCAAGAAGCGGATAAGCGTTTTGGTGAACGCACGGGTTTGATTGATCTTCAACTCTTAAAAGCTGAAACAGGGTTAATTCCAGTGCCTTTAAAAACTATGTCACCGAATGGCCATGGCTGGCATGGTAATGCTCTTTTTTTGCGCCAAGGATCTGTACATAATATCTCACAAATCACTTTACCTGGTTTTGAACCCCGTGGAGCTATAATTGTAGAATTAAAAATGAAGTCAGGCTTTATTCGTGTTATAGCAACTCACTTTGGTTTGTTACGCCATTCTCGTAATCAGCAAGTTAAAATGCTTCTTGCGCTTCTTAAAAAATATTCTGTTATGCCTACGCTTCTCATTGGTGACTTAAATGAATGGCGCAAAGATAAAGGCTCATCATTAAATTTTTTTTCCCCTTACTTTGATATCACACTTGGTAGCGTACCAAGTTTCCCTTCTCGTTTTCCTTTTTTATCTCTTGACAAAATTTTTGCTTTTCCTCATCAATTATTGATAAATGTTGAAAACCATTATTCACCACTTGCACGTATTGCCTCTGATCACTTGCCTATTAAAGCATATCTTAACCTTTCAAAAGCAATGTCTACTCTTAAACATAAACTGAATAAAACAAATTAATGTGCCTCATCCCAATTTTGAGCAGCTATAACTTTCACTTCAAGCGGTACAGATAAAGATAATGCTGGCATTGTAGCGTTTTCCATAACTTTTTTAATGAGAATCGTAGTTTTTTTACTTTCAGATTTGGGAACTTCAAAAATAAGTTCATCATGTACTTGCAATAACATTTTAGCCGACAATCTTTCTTTTTCTAAAGCATTTTCCATTTGAATCATAGCACGACGAATAATGTCCGCTGCTGACCCTTGGATTGGTGCATTGATAGCAGCTCGTTCATTAAAAGAACGAATTTGTGGTTTATCGGTTTTTATTTCAGGATAGTGGATACGACGTCCAAAAATGGTCTCTACATAACCATAATGACGCGCGAATATTTTTGTTCTTTCCATATAATCCTCTATTCCTGGAAATCTTTCAAAATAGAGCTGAATATAATCGCTAGCTTCCTTACGTGAAATTCCCAATTGGCTTGCTAAGCCAAAAGGCGAAATGCCATAAATAATACCAAAATTAATAGCTTTCGCACGTCGACGTATCTCTGATGTCATTCCTTCAACTGCAACTCCAAACATTTGAGATGCAGTCATAGCATGAATATCCTGACCTTTTGCAAATGCTTCTTTTAATGCCGTTATATCAGCAACATGAGCAAGAATACGTAATTCAATCTGACTATAATCAGCTGATAATAATAAGTGTCCTTTTGAAGCAACAAAAGCTGCTCGGATTTTTCTTCCCTCAGCAGTTCTTACTGGAATATTCTGCAGATTAGGTTCTGATGATGATAATCGTCCTGTCAATGTTGTTGCTAGAGAATAATTTGTATGAACACGGCCAGTTGTAGGCAAGATATAAGAAGGTAAAGCATCTGTATAGGTAGATTTTAGTTTTGTAAGTTGGCGCCAATCAATAATTTTTCTTGGTAAAATATGGCCTTCAGCAGCTAATTCTTCTAAAGTTTGTGCAGATGTTGACCATTGTCCACTTTTCGTCTTAGTGCCACCAGGTAAGCCCATTTTACCAAAAAGGATATCCCCTAGTTGCTTTGGTGAAGCAATATTAAATTTTTCACCAACAAGCTGATAAATTTCCTCTCCCAAATTTAAAACAGTCTGTGCCAATTCTCCTGAAAGGCGTGATAAAATCTGTCGATCGACAAGAATTCCACGTTCTTCCATTCTTGCGAGAATTTCTATTAATGGACGATCAAGACGTTCATAAATTTTTGTCATCTTTTGTGCAACAAGCTGTGGCTTTAATACTTGCCATAGACGAAGCGTTATATCAGCATCTTCTGCTGCATACAGTGTAGCCTGTTTCAAATCTACTCGTGCAAAAGAAACTATTTTTCTTCGACTATGAGTCAAATCTTTGTAACTAATTGGCTTATGCCCAAGCCAACGCTCAGATAAAACATCCATACCATGTGTCGAAATTCCAGCCTCTAAAGCATAAGATAAAAGCATTGTATCATCAAAAGAGCACATTACAATATTGTGTTGTTTCATGACTAACCAGTCATATTTTATATTCTGGCCAATTTTTAATACGGCTTGATTTTCTAATATAGGTTTTAAAAGTGCTAAAGCTTTTTGTGTTTCAATTTGTGGAACAATACGCCCACCTCCCAAAAGATTATCCTCTTCTGCAACATGTTCAAGTGGAACATAGGCTGCTTTCCCAGGCTGTAACGCCAATGAAAAACCAACAAGCTTTGCTTGCATAGGATTAAGAGAAGTTGTTTCAGTATCAAAGGAAAAATAGCCTTGCTCTTGCGCTTCTAACAGCCATTCTTTTAGAATTTCCTCATCAAGAATAGTCTTATAGGTATCTCTTGTAATTTTTTGAATAAGAGCTTTATCCTTGCGTTTTTGTGCTAAAATTTGTGGAGAATTCTCAGAAAAATCATGAAATAAAACTGTATTATTTTCCTTGCTACTCAAATCAGTCTTGCACGTAGTTTCTTTCCATTCAATATCTAGCTCTAACGCATCAATAGCCGCAGCATCACACGACGTCTCTTTTGCGATACGACGTGTTAGTGCCGTAAACTCCATAGCTTTCAAAAAAGCAATCAAACGCCGACCATCTTGTGGTTCCAAAATAAAATGATCTAAGTCTTTATCTATAGGAACATCTGTTTTAAGTTTAACGAGTTCACGAGAAATTTTTGCCTGCTCACTATAAGTTTTAATATTTTCACGTCGCTTTATTTGCTTAACTTCTGACACACGTTGCAGTAAAAGATCAAGAGAACCAAATTGATCTAATAATTGTGCTGCAATTTTGGGGCCAATACCTGGAATACCTGGTATATTATCTGTTGGGTCTCCAGTTAAAGCCTGCAAATCAATCATTTTTTCAGGTATTACACCCCATTTTTCTATGACTTCAGAGATACCTATATGCTTATCTTTCATACTATCATATAAAGACACATGTTTATTTACTAATTGCATTAAATCTTTATCAGAAGAAATAATCGTTGTTTTTGCTCCAACCTGTGTCGCTAATTGCGCATAGGTAGCAATTAAATCATCTGCTTCAAATCCTTCTTTTTCGATACAAGGCAAATTAAAAGCTTTTGTTGCTTGTCGTATGAGTGCAAACTGAGGAATAAGCTCTTCTGGAGGAGCTGCTCGATTGGCTTTATATTGAGGATAAATTTCCTTACGAAAAGTATTAGATGAATAGTCAAAAATAATAGCAATATGGGTTGGAACAACACCAATAGCGGTATTACGAACGTCACAGAGTAATTTCCATAGCATGTTACAAAAACCAGCTACAGCTCCTACAGGAAGTCCATCCTTTTTCCGTTTTAAAGGTGGTAGAGCGTGATAAGCACGAAAAATATAGCCTGATCCATCAACCAAAAAAAGATGATCATTTTCTTTCATAATGATTTTATTTCTCCCTTTCCATATAAAGAAAATATACTTTTATGTTTTTATTAATCCTATTTTAAAATCTGTTGGTTTTGCCTCTAAAAAGCCATTTTTTATTGTCATAGGTTTAGAATATCGTTGCGTTTTATGTTCAGTACCTAAAGCTTTTCTTTGCTGTTACAGGATATAATAGCTTTATTTTGTTCCTCCTATGATAGCTGGGGTACAATGTGGCGGTAAGGTCGTTGTGGTGTTCCCCTCCCCACAGCGACCGTATTTTTTTGAAAGGTTGAAAATGCGGAACAATTTTTATTTTAAGTAATCCTGAAGTGATTCCATAAAGCTTTGTCACCTATCTTTTTGATTAAGTCGATATGCATATCTTTTTCCTGTTTACTTAATCTTTGAGGCAAAGCTTGGGAGCGAATTTTTATTGTAGGGAAAGCATTTTTGTTATCTTGAACATTCATAACATCACAACTTTCATAATTATCAAAACTGAATATTCCCTGTTTTCCACCAATTAACTCAATATACACATCCGCAAGAATCTCTGCATCAAGTAGAGCCCCATGAAGAACACGATGACTATTATCAATTCCAAAGCGTTTACATAAAACATCAAGAGAGTTAGGCCCCATAGGAAATCTGCGTCGTGCTATAGATAATGTATCGATGACATTATCACTATTGATAAGAGGCTTATTAACTCGCTCTAATTCCGCGTTAAGAAAACCGATATCAAAATTTGCATTATGAGCAACGATTGTTGCGCCATCGATAAAATCTAGAAGCGCATCGACAATATCATCAAATTTTTTTTCATCTTTTAAGCGTTCATTCGTCAACCCATGAATAGCAACAACTTCATCAGGAATAACAACACCTTGTGGATTTAAATAAACATGAAATCGACGTCCTGTAAGATAACGGTTGACCATTTCTATACAACCGATCTCAATTATGCGATCACTTTCTTTATTTAATCCCGTTGTTTCAGTATCAAAAATAATTTCACGCATTGTTCTAACTCTTTTAAGAAGCATCTTTTAATAGACTTTTTATCACCCGTAAAACTTGTTGACGTGTATTTTCCAAATCTTTTCCCGTATTAATGACAAAATCAGCATATTTTCGTTTTTGTTTATCAGATAATTGTTTAGCATTAATAATTGAAAATTTTTCTTCGCTCATATTTGGCCGACTCATTGCACGTGCTTTTTGTATTTCTGGTGGAGAAGACACAACAACTATATTATTAACACGACTCTCACTTTTTGTTTCAAAAAGAAGAGGAATATCAAGAACAACCAATTTTTTTTTCTGCTGACGTGCTATGTTAATAAATTCCCTTTCTTTTTCTCGTACTAAAGGATGAATTATTTTTTCTAAAATCTTTAATTTTTTACTGTTATTGACTAAAATTTCAGAAAGTTTTAGACGATTGACTTGGCCATTTTCAGTAACACCAGGAAAAGCACGTTCTATAAGAGACACCGTTGGTTCACTGCTATAAAGTTGGTGTACAACTTCATCTGCATTAAAAACAGGAATACCCGCTTGTTTAAAAAAATAAGCAGTTGTTGATTTTCCCATTGCTATTGATCCAGTCAATCCTATAATTTTCATAATTTATTTTCACCTGCACCTTCTAAGATTGCTTTGTTACCAATGATTTCATTACAAATCATTATTCAAAACTAGGAACAACTTAGTATAAAAACATCCTGTCCATCGATTATTTTTATTTGCTTGCTGTAATAGAGATATCATTAATAGAATATAAGGAGTATTTTTTTCCAATGTTACTCGCTTAATTTTATAAAAATCGCAAAAAATTTTTGTTTTAATTTTCACAAATGCTTGCCATATTTATAAAATTCCCGAAGTACTCAGCTAAATTTTCTGCATGTTGTTTTATACTATTAAGTAAAAAATTCGCTCAAATTTATGTTTTTGAAAACATACAAAAGAGTATTTGCAATCACTACCTGTAAAAATAAACACTGTTTCCGCAATCCGTCTATGACAAAAGCCGTCAAAATTAGCATAAAAACTATAATTACCATGATTTATAATGTAATTTTTTCTTAAATCATGATATATTAACAACACCTACAATTTTAACTATCTGATCTTTATAGACTACTAAATGAAAAATATTTTTCTTATATAATAAAGCACTGCTTTCACAAAAATTTTTTATTTTTGCAAATATAAGCAAATCTTTAAATTTTCTAAATGTTATTTCTTTTGCAAAAAACTCATAATAAGCTTATTGTTTGAGCTAAACTTGTAAGATTTTTGGTGACTTTGAATGATAAACTTAGATAACTAACAATAAAAACGCATAAGCACATTTTCTTTTTACCATTTTTTATCAAATTAGCTATCAATAATTCCTAAATGTCGTAATTTGATTAATAAAGGTAATAAAGGTAAACCAACAATAGTAAAGAAATCCCCTTCGATTTTTTCAAAAAGATGGATTCCTTCTCCTTCAATCTGATAGATTCCCGCGCTTCTTAAAACATCTGTTTTTACACATTTTAAATAATCTTCGATAAATTTTAGTGAGAGAGGACGCACTGTCATATGAGCGCTAAAAACTTCAGACCAAATTTTTTTACCATTTTGAACTAAAGCAATGGCACTATGAAGAGAATGTTTTTTTCCTGATAACATATGTAAACGTTGACGTGCTTCTTCATCATTTTTTACCTTATGAAAAATTTGGCCTTCAAAATCGAAAACTTGATCACAACCAATAACGAATGCATCGGGAAAACGATCAGACACATTTTTTCCCTTCATATTAGCAAGAAAACAACAGAGTTCTTGAGGAGTTTTTATCTTTGCTATTTTTTCTATTTCTCTCTCATCAAAAGAAGCTCCTTCAACAGAAAAATTTAAACCAGCTCTCTTTAACAACTGAGCACGATAAGGACTAAGAGATGCTAATATTAATATTTTTTTCATCATATTTTCTTCTCCTTTCCTTCACGAAATTGCGATAAAAGTTCAAAAACTGCTGCAGCTGTTTCTTCAATAGAACGTCTTGTAACATCAATAATAGGCCAATCAAAACGTTCACAAATACGTTTTGTGTAAATAAGTTCTTCAGCTATGCTAATGCGATCAGTGTAGCTTTCAAAAGAAAAACTATCTCCTAAATCTCTATTTTCACGAATATGTGAAATTCTTTCAGCTGAAGCAATAAAACCAACAATTAAGGCGTTCTTTGCTTCAAAAATAGTTTGAGGTAAATCAATTCCCTGAACAAGAGGAACATTAGCGGTTTTAATTCCACGATTTGCTAAGTAAATACTTGTTGGTGTTTTAGAGGTTCTTGAAATACCTATAAGAATTACATCCGCATCTAGTAAACTATCAGGAGATTGCCCATCATCATGCTCTATTGTAAAATCTAAAGCTTTAATACGACGAAAATAATTTGCATTAAGTTCATGTTGTGCACTTACACGTAAATTTTTAGGTGTTCCAATATAAGATTGAAAGACATTTAAAATAGGATCTAATATATCAACACAAGGAACAGATATTTTTGCGCAGGTTTCATCAATTAATTGTTTAATTTCTTTATCAATAATCGTGTAAAGAACAATTCCTGGTTCTTTTTCTATCTCATTAATGACTCGCTGCAACTGCATTTTACTGCGAATCATTGGATAAACATGTTCTATAACTTTTCTTATTTTATACTGCGATGCTACAGCTCTTCCAGCAGAAATTAATGTCTCTCCCGTCGCGTCAGAAATCATATACAAATGAAATTTTTTTTCACCCACAGAAAATTTAATCCTTTGTTAATCAGTGTGTATAAAATTTTATAAATTTTTAAAAGCTAAAATTTAGAAATTTATTATTATTATTATGCACAAATTTAAAAACAATAATAAATAAATTTATCTTATAGGAAAAAACAAGAATAATATCTTTAAACAGTTATTTATTATTGTTTTTTTTTGTTTTTCCTTGTTGATAAAATTGAGGATAAATGAAGGATAAATAATAATCCACATTAAACACAGGTTTTAATAAGAATAATCCTTCCGAAATTTTAACTTTATTAAATTATATCCCAAAACAAAATTAACATATTCCAAGTGACATCTAAATTATCAGATATATCAGCTATTAAACTCTAACGAACTTAAATAAAATTCTATATTTGTTTTATAAAGAAATAAAACAATATAATTTGCTTAAAATAGCCTATGAAAAAATAGCTTTTACAGAACAAATTTGTTTTTTCTTTAATATTCGTGATTGAGTAATGCTTGCAGTTTAAAAGAGTTGAGTATATAATGCCTCCACCTAGAGGAATATTCTTTATCCTTTTAAAAATTCTAGAAACAGTTCCCCCACTAATCAAAGAGCATATTTTATGCAAGAAATGAAATTACAAGAGCTAAAAAGTAAAAACCCAGTTGAACTTGTTTCTTTTGCTGAAACATTGGAAGTTGAAAATGCTTCTTTAATGCGCAAACAGGAATTAATGTTTGCTATTTTAAAAAAACTTACCTTACAAAATGTAGAAATTATAGGCGAAGGCGTTGTTGAAGTTTTACAAGACGGATTTGGATTTCTTCGGTCTGCTGATGCTAATTATCTTCCAGGACCAGATGATATTTACCTTTCACCAACACAGATACAAAACTTTTCATTAAAAACAGGAGATACCGTCGAGGGACCAATACGAGGACCAAAGGAAGGAGAGCGATATTTTGCCCTCCTTAAAGTTAATAAAATTAATTTTGAAGATCCTGAAAAAATTCGTTACAAAATTCATTTTGATAATCTTACTCCTCTTTATTCAAATGAGCGTTTTCAAATGGAAGTGCAAAATCCTACGGATAAAGATATGTCATCACGAGTAATTGATTTGATATCTCCTCTAGGAAAAGGGCAAAGAGGATTGATTGTTGCACCACCACGAACAGGAAAAACAGTTTTATTACAGAATATTGCTCATTCTATTACAACAAATCATCAAATGAAATTACAAGAGCTAAAAAGTAAAAACCCAGTTGAACTTGTTTCTTTTGCTGAAACATTGGAAGTTGAAAATGCTTCTTTAATGCGCAAACAGGAATTAATGTTTGCTATTTTAAAAAAACTTACCTTACAAAATGTAGAAATTATAGGCGAAGGCGTTGTTGAAGTTTTACAAGACGGATTTGGATTTCTTCGGTCTGCTGATGCTAATTATCTTCCAGGACCAGATGATATTTACCTTTCACCAACACAGATACAAAACTTTTCATTAAAAACAGGAGATACCGTCGAGGGACCAATACGAGGACCAAAGGAAGGAGAGCGATATTTTGCCCTCCTTAAAGTTAATAAAATTAATTTTGAAGATCCTGAAAAAATTCGTTACAAAATTCATTTTGATAATCTTACTCCTCTTTATTCAAATGAGCGTTTTCAAATGGAAGTGCAAAATCCTACGGATAAAGATATGTCATCACGAGTAATTGATTTGATATCTCCTCTAGGAAAAGGGCAAAGAGGATTGATTGTTGCACCACCACGAACAGGAAAAACAGTTTTATTACAGAATATTGCTCATTCTATTACAACAAATCATCCTGAATGTTATCTTATTGTTTTATTAATAGATGAACGTCCAGAAGAAGTTACTGATATGCAACGTTCTGTAAAAGGGGAAGTTGTTTCTTCTACTTTTGATGAACCAGCAATACGCCACGTACAAGTCGCTGAAATGGTTATTGAGAAAGCTAAAAGATTAGTTGAATATGGACGTGATGTTGTTATTCTTCTTGATTCAATTACACGTCTTGGACGCGCATATAATACTGTTGTTCCTTCATCAGGAAAGGTTTTAACAGGTGGTGTGGATGCAAATGCTTTACAACGTCCTAAGCGTTTTTTTGGTGCAGCTCGTAATATTGAAGAAGGAGGATCTTTAACTATTATAGCAACAGCTTTAATAGATACGGGAAGTCGCATGGATGAAGTTATTTTTGAAGAGTTTAAGGGGACTGGTAACTCAGAAATTGTTCTTGACCGTAAAGTTGCTGATAAGCGTACTTTTCCAGCTATGGATATTATTAAATCAGGAACACGTAAAGAAGATCTTTTAGTAGCTCGTCAAGATTTACATAAGATTTTTGTTCTTCGTCGTATATTAGCACCTATGAGTGTAACAGATGCTATTGAATTTTTAATTGATAAATTAAAACAAACAAAAAATAATAGCGAATTTTTTGATTCAATGAACACGTAAATTTTTTTGAATTAGGATTAATCCTGTGGATACAATCTTTGCTGTTTCAAGTGGATTGTTGCCTTCAGGGGTTGCAATTGTTCGCCTTTCTGGCCCTCGTGTGAAATATATTGTAAAAACACTTTGTGGTTGTTTACCTAAAGCGCGCTTAATGCATTATGGTAATCTTACTGCTCGTGACGGAAGTTTTTTAGATTCTGCCTTAACTGTTTTTTTTCCTGCTCCTCATAGTTTTACAGGAGAGGATTGTGCCGAGTTTCATTTACATGGAAGTAGAGCAGTTGTTAATCGCTTTCTTGATGAATTAACTACATTTGAAGAATGTCGTCTTGCAGAGGCAGGAGAATTTTCGCGTCGAGCATTTATTGAGGGTAAATTAGATTTAATTCAAGCAGAAAGCCTTGCTGATTTGATTCAAGCAGAAACAGAAAGTCAGCGACGTTTAGCTGTTATGGGTACTAGTGGTACTTTAACGAAACTTTATCGTGATTGGCGCCATATACTTATAACAGCACGTGCTTTAATAGAAGCAGAACTCGACTTTTCTGATGAGAATGATATTCCTAATTCAGTATCTGATAAAGTTTGGAAAGATATAAAAAAACTTTATCATTCGTTGTGTGAACATATTTCTGCAGGAGAACGTGCAAGTATTTTGCGTGATGGAATTAAAATTGTTATAGTAGGTGCTCCAAATTCTGGAAAATCGAGTATTCTTAATCGTCTTTCTGGGAGATCTGTTGCTATTGTATCAGAAGAAGAAGGAACAACACGTGATGCCTTAGAAGTTAGATTGGTATTGAGTGGTTTACTTGTTCTTTTTACAGATACGGCTGGTTTAAGGAAAACAGAAAATACGATTGAACTCTTGGGAATTGAAAAAGCAAAACAGCATATTGTGGAAGCTGACTTAGTTATTTTTGTTTATGATATGAATAATCCTCAAGAGATTAATTTACCAAAAACATCAGCTGAAATTTGGCATGTAGGTAATAAACTTGATCTTTGTGAAGGAAGTAAAGCACGTTGGCCAATACAATTTTCGACATTAAGTGGTTTAAATTTTGATTATTTTATAAAAGAGATAGAATTATTTTGTTTACGTCGCGCTACTGAAATTGGAGATGCTATTCCAGCAAGAAAAAGGCAGCTTCAATTATTAAAGGAAGCTGCTGAAGAAATTAATGTATTTATGAATTCTACTTCTCTTGATTTAAGTTTATGTGCAGAACATCTTCGTCGTGCAAGTCATATACTTGGGCGAATTGTAGGTGATATTGATGTTGAAGATTTACTTGACGTTATTTTTTCAGAATTTTGTGTTGGTAAATGATGATTCACGTGAAACATTCCAGTTCTTCTGTAATTATTTTATAGACAGATTAACAAGATTATGTATTTTATAAGTTTTGTTTATATAAAATTTAAAATCAATTCTGTATGGAATGAATTAAATGCAATCATATGATGTCATTGTTATAGGAGGTGGACACGCTGGTTGTGAAGCAGCTTCGGCTTCAGCGCGTGTTGGAGCTCAGACAGCACTTGTTACATATCAAATATCAACAATTGGAACAATGTCATGCAATCCCGCCATTGGCGGACTTGGAAAAGGGCATTTGGTTCGTGAAATAGATGCTTTAGACGGTTTAATGGGGCAAGCAGCAGATGCTGCTGGAATTCAATTTAGACTTCTTAATAGAAAAAAAGGACCAGCAGTAAGAGGTCCACGGACACAAGCAGATAGACAATTATATAAAAATAAAATTCAACAACTTTTGCAGGAACAAGATAATTTAATTCTTATTGAAGATGAAGTTATTGATATAATTGTTAAAGATAATCGCGTATCAGGTGTTGTTTTAAAAAAACAAGGAAGTATTTTTTCGAATGCCGTTGTTTTAACAACAGGTACATTTTTGCGTGGATTAGTCCATATTGGCAATAAAACATGGCCTGCTGGTCGTATGGGCGAAAAATCAAGTATACAACTCGCCGAACGCTTAAAGAATTATAGTATAAATCTTGGACGATTAAAAACAGGAACACCTGCTCGGCTTAATAAAAAAACAATTTTTTGGAATAAGCTTTCTAAACAACAGGCTGATGAAAACCCTGTTCCATTTTCTTTTTTGACAGAAAAAATTGAACAACCTCAAATTGAATGCGCCATAACACGAACAAATGAAAAAACACATCAAATTATTCGTGAAAATATTCATAAATCAGCTTTATATTCTGGAGCCATTGAAGGATTAGGACCGCGATATTGTCCTTCAATTGAAGATAAAATTATCAAATTTGGTGATCGTGATGGACATCAAATTTTTCTAGAGCCAGAAGGATTAGAGAATAATACGATTTATCCAAATGGTCTTTCCACATCTCTTCCTGAAGAGATACAACTCTCTTTTTTGAGAACAATTGAAGGTTTGGAAAATGTTGAGATTTTACAACCTGGTTACGCAATCGAATATGATTTTGTTGATCCTAGACAACTGTTCAAAACTTTAGAATTACGATCTTTGCCAGGTTTATTCTTAGCAGGACAGATAAATGGTACAACGGGCTATGAAGAAGCTGCAGCTCAAGGTCTTTTAGCTGGATTAAATGCCGCTCGTAAGGTTGGTGGTTTGGAAGAAATTATTTTAAGTCGTTCTACAGCTTATATTGGTGTTATGGTAGATGATTTAATTTTACGCGGGGTTTGTGAACCTTATCGAATGTTTACATCGCGAGCTGAATTTCGCTTATCACTTCGAGCTGATAATGCGGATACCCGCTTAACACCTTTAGCACAAGAATGGGGTATTGTGAGTCAGACTCGTTGGAGTTGCTATCAACAAAAACAACACCATCTTGATCAAGCACGTTTAATGTGTCAAAAACTTTTTTTAACGCCTAATGAAGCATTTGTTCATGGCTTGCAAATAAATCGTGATGGAGTTAGACGTTCTGCTTATGATCTTTTAGCTTACCCTCATATGAATGTAGCACGTCTTGCACACTTTTGGCCACAATTGCATTCAATCGATGCCAAAATAGTTGAAGCTTTGGAAATTGAAGCTCAGTATGCGGTTTATTTAGAAAGACAAACACAAGATATTATAGCTCTTCAACGCGATGAGCATTTAGAAATACCTTCTTCTCTTAATTTTCAAGAAATTTCTGGTCTTTCGAATGAGTTAAAAACAAAAATTCAACAAATATCGCCCCGTTCAATTGCTGATGCACAAAAAATTGATGGTATGACACCAGCAGCATTATCTCTAATCCTTACATATATTCAACGTCAACGACGTGAAAAAGCGAAATTAGCTTAATGGTTATTTCTACAGAACAAAAATATCAAGATATTTTAGAAATAATACCCTCTGTTTCACGTGAAACGATGAAGCATTTAATAGAATTTGAATCTCTCGTAATTCAATGGAATATACATATTAATTTAATCTCTGCCACAACAATACCAGTTTTATGGAAACGTCATATTTTAGATTCTGCACAAATTTATCCTTTAAAAAGTCAATTTCTACACTGGTGTGATCTTGGATCAGGAGGAGGTTTTCCCGCCATTGTTCTTGCTATTCTTCTCAAAGAAAAAAAAGGAGGGCATATTGATTTAGTAGAAAGCAATGGGAAAAAAGCAGCTTTTTTACGAAATGTTATAGCAAAACTTAATCTTCCAGCAACAGTTCATCATTGTAGAATCGAAAATGTCTACAAAAAAATAAAAACACCGGATATTTTAACAGCAAGAGGTTTAGCTTCATTAGATACTCTTTTACATCTTATGTCACCTTGGTTAACACAAAAAACAATTGCTCTTTTGCAAAAAGGTAAGGATTACGTTAAAGAAATAAAAAATGCTACTGCCAATTGGCACTTTGATCTGCTAAAACATGAAAGTAAAATTGATAGAAATTCTGTTATCTTAGAAATTTCACATGTTCGATCATGCAAAAAGGGTAAAGCAAAATGAGCGAAACACGAATTATCGCTATTGCAAACCAAAAAGGTGGGGTAGGTAAAACAACAACGACAATTAATCTTGCAACAGCTTTGGCTGCTATTGGTAAAAATATTCTTATTATGGATATTGATCCGCAAGGAAATGCAAGCACAGGATTGGGAATCGATCGGAATAGTCGTCCTTTATCATCTTATGATGTTTTGGTTTCTGGAATCTCTGTTGCAGATGCTGCTTTGGAAACAGCCGTGCCTAATCTGCATATTGTTCCATCTACACTTGATTTATTAGGCATTGAAATGGAAATTGCTTCTTCACAAGATCGTATTCAAAGATTGCGTAAGGCTCTTTGTCATGATTCCAAAATAGCCAAAAAATTTAATTATATTTTAATTGATTGTCCTCCTTCTCTCAATCTTTTGACATTAAATGCTATGGGGGCTGCAAACTCTGTTCTCGTTCCAATGCAGTGTGAATTTTTAGCTCTTGAAGGCTTAAGCCAATTACTTGAAACTGTGAAACAAGTAAGGTCTATTTTAAACACATCTTTAGAAATTCAGGGTATTGTTTTAACAATGTATGATGGGCGAAATAATCTTTCAAATCAAGTTGTCGAGGATGTTCGCTCTTTTATGGGAGAAAAAGTTTATCGTACTGTTATTCCTCGTAATGTGCGTGTTTCTGAAGCTCCTTCTTTTGGAAAACCAGTACTGCTTTATGACCTCAAATGTGCTGGTAGCCAAGCCTATCTGCGGTTGGCGTCGGAAGTTATTCAACGTGAAAAACAAGCGCAAGCTGCAGCTTAGAAAGTGTAAAGAAATAATTGTAAAAAATTTAAAGAGAAAAATTATGAGTGATGATCAATCAAAAAAAAGACTGGGACGCGGGCTAGCAGCATTGATTGGGGAGATCAACTTAAACGGTAATCCTGCGTATTCGGCGAGTTTTGATAAGTTCACGTCGAAACCGAGTGTTGCTCCTATAGCTTCTGAAAAGTTTGTTCCTATTGAATTTATTTCCCGTAATCCAAATAATCCAAGACGTCAGTTTACTGATTCGGAACTTGATGATTTAGTACAATCAATTCGTCAACATGGCATTGTTCAACCTATTATTGTTAGACCTTCACGTACTCATCCTAATCAATTTCAATTAATTGCTGGTGAACGGAGATGGCGAGCTGCACAACGAGCCAATTTAAATCAAGTACCAGTTATTATTCGCGATGTAGATGATAAGACTGCTTTGGAATTAGCAATTATCGAAAATGTTCAACGAACTGACCTTAATCCTATTGAAGAAGGGATAGGATATGAGCTTTTATTAAATGAACACGGATATACTCAAGCAGATTTAGCAGAAATCATTGGAAAAAGTCGTAGCCATGTCACAAACACTCTTCGCTTGTTGAAACTCCCACAAAAAGTGCAACAATTTTTGATAGATGGTCATATTTCAGCGGGTCATGCACGTTGCCTTATTACAGTTGAAAATCCACAAGAGTTAGCAGAAAAGATTATCCATGAAGGACTCTCTGTACGCCAAACAGAAATACTTGCACAAGAATATGGAAATTCTAAGATTAAAAAACAGACTTTAGTAAGAAAAGATATGGAAACACAATCTTTAGAAAAATTGCTTACTGATGTGATTGGAATGAAAGTTATCATTAGACATGGTAAAAAAGGTGGTAATTTGAAGATTCATTACTCATCATTAGAACAATTAGATGATATTTGTCGGCGTTTACAAAACTAATTTAAAGATATAAATCCAATTGATATATTTAAAATTGAATTTCGAATTTTTCTATTTTAAAAAAGGACATTATCGTAAATAAAGTTAAAAATGATCTTTTCTTTTACGGATTTCAGCAAAAACTTCTTCATCTGTTGCTTTTTCCATTGCGATGTTTTTTCGTAAAATAGGATCATCCCAACGAAGAAAAGGATTTGTTTCTTTTTCTTTTCCTAAAGTTGTTGGCAAGGTCATAGCGTTTTGGGCACGTAACGAAAAAACTTCTTCTGCTCTTTGATGAAGTTTTCTATTTTGTGGATCAATCGTTAATGCAAAAAGAGCATTTTTTTCGGTATATTCATGTCCACAATAAAGGATTGTTTCATCAGGAAGTTGACGGAGTTTTTTTAAAGACGTTAACATTTTTAAAGGAGTTCCTTCAAAAAGACGTCCACAACCGAGTGAAAAAAGTGTATCTCCAGCAAAGAGTAATTTAGCTTGAGGAAAATAATAGGATAACCCTCCTAATGTATGGCCAGGTGTTGAGAGGGCCATAAGAGTTTGTGTACCAAAACAAAATGTTTCATCAGGTTGTAGTGTATGATCAAGAGGGGTAATTTTTTTGCTTTCTGCTGCTGGTCCAATAATCATAGCATTGTAAGCTTGTTTTAATTCTGCCAGTGCTTCTACATGATCATAATGATGATGCGTAACAAAAATAAATTGAAGCGTCCAGTTACGCTTCTTTAACATATTATGAATTGCTTTGCCTTCAGGCGCATCGATCGCAGCAGTACAACCACTTTTTTCATCGTGAATGAGAATACCAAAATTATCTTCTCGACAGATAAATTGTTCAATTAACATCTATCTTCTCTACGGTATAATGTTAAATTTATGAAGCAATTCATAGTGATAAATTCTCGATACACGATGTAAGAATAGGATTATTAATCTTCTTTTGTTAAATTTTTTGAATGTTTTATGATAAGAGGCATTTGTGTCAGCATAAAGAGAAATGTTAGAGGCATAACGCCAAAGACTTTAAAATTGGTCCAAAAATTATCGCTAAAATTCCGCCAGATGATTTCATTTAGAACAGCAAGAAAAATAAAAAAATATGCCCAATTATAGGTGAGTTTGTTCCATCCAGACTCGTCAATTTTTAGACCAGAATCAAAAACATAACGCAAAAGGGGTTTTTTAAAGAATAAACCACCAAATAAAATAAAAGAAAATAGGCCATTAATGATTGTAGGTTTCATCTTAATAAAAGTATCATCGTGAAGCCAAAGAGTTAGAAAACCAAAAACAAGGATGAATATTCCTGAAATAAGTGGGATTATAGGAATTACACGTGTAAGAAACCACGATAAGCTTAAGGCAAGAGTGATTGCTATCATAAAAAGAGCTGTTGCGGGAAAGATAGGTTTATCAAAGTCTTTAAAAAGCGCGATATTCTTTATCAACCACTCACCTTTATAATTAGCAAGGAAAAAAACAACTAACGGACCCATTTCTAAAAGAAATTTAAGAATTGGCAAAGACGGTTTTTTTTGCATATTATTGTTTTTTTTCAAATTAGAGTCATTATCTGCATTTGGTTTGAAAAGAGAAAATTTCATGTGTATTTTCCTATAATAGCTTCAGCAAAATCAGAGGCAGAAAAAGGTTCAAGATCTTCAACATTTTCGCCTACACCAATAAAATGAACGGGAATTTTATGTTTAGATGCAATGGCAACAAGAATTCCTCCGCGCGCAGTACCATCAAGTTTTGTCATAACTAAACCATTTACACCAGCTATATCACGAAAAACATTCACTTGGTTGAGAGCATTTTGCCCAGTGCTCGCGTCAAGTGTTTGAAGAACAGTATGAGGAGCTTGAGGATTATGTTTACCCAAAACACGAATAATTTTTGCTAATTCATCCATTAATTCAATTTTATTTTGTAAACGTCCTGCTGTGTCAATAAGCAAAACATCATAGCCTTCTTTTTTAGCTTTTTCATAAGCATCAAAAGCTAAGCTTGCAGCATCGGCACCAAGTTTTGTTGAAAAAACAGGAGCTTTAGTACGTTCCCCCCAAATATGTAATTGTTCAACAGCTGCAGCGCGAAACGTATCTCCAGCAACAAGCATAACTTTTAGACCTCCCATAGTTAGTTTAGCCGCTAATTTTCCAATGGTTGTTGTTTTTCCAGTTCCATTTACACCGACGAGTAAGATAACATGGGGTTTGTGATTAAGATCAATTTCTAATGGAAATGCAATTGGCTCAAGTACCTTTTTGATTTCGTCAGTTACAATAGCATAAATATCTTTTGGTGATAAATTTTTTTCGTAATAACGCGTTGATAAGATATCAATAATGCGTGTGGTTGTTTCTATACCGAGATCTGCTTGAATAAGGACATCTTCTAATTCTTGTAATGTGTTTTCATCGAGTTTTTGCTTGACAAAAAGCGTACCAATTGAATCACTTAATTGTTGCGAAGAACGAGATAATCCTTTTTTTAGGCGCTCAAACCATGCTGCTTTTTTTTGTTCAATGGTTAAGGTGGACAAAGGCTCTTCATTTTTTTCTATAATTGTATCAGTAACAATCACTTTACGAGAAGATTTTTCAGGAAGAACAATTTTTTCACTAGATTCGATAAGTGTTGTCTTTTGTATTTTCTTTTGCTCGCATTCTTTTTTCTGCACATCTATGGAAGAATATTTGCTTTTTATCTTTTCACTTTTATATTTATTTTGCTCTTCTTCACTGATTTCATGGGAGATAAGAGGCTGCTCTTTTTTTATTATTTTTTCTTTAGATGTATTAAAAGAAAGTATTTTTTTGATAAAAGACTTTTTCATGAGGGCTTTCCTGCTTAGGCTGCATTCGATTCAGGAAGTGTGGCAATTAATTTATTTCCATCGTGATCAACAATGAGAGCTTTAACGATTGCTCCAGCTTTAACATCTTTAATTTGTGTAAGTGTGTAATCTTCTGTTCGTCCAATTCCATCTCTTTCGACAAGAATTGTTTGTTGGCTATTTTTTAAATAAATAAGATGTTTTTGGTAAGCTTTTTCCCCTTCTTTACGTAATTTTTCAGCGCGAATTTTAATTATTTCACGACTAATTTGTGGCATACGAGCAGCTGGTGTTCCTTCTCTTGGGCTGAAGGGAAAAACATGGAGATGTGTCAAACCACATTCATGAATTAAAGCCAGACTATTTTGAAACATTTCTTCTGTTTCCGTAGGAAAGCCAGCAATTAGATCAGCACCATAAACTATTGTAGGACGTTTAGCGCGTAAATCTTGGCAAAACTGAATTGCATTTTCACGCATGTGTCGTCGTTTCATCCTTTTTAAAATCATATTATCACCTGCTTGTAAGGATAAATGCAAGTGTGGCATGATTCTTTTTTCATATGCTAAAAGATTAATCAACTCTTGATCTGCTTCGATAGAATCAATGGATGAAAGACGCAATCGTGGCAAATCAGGAACATGATGTAAAATAGTTGAAACTAATTTTCCTAAAGTGATTTTTCCAGGTAAGTCAGGACCATAACTTGTAAGATCAACACCTGTTAAAACAATCTCTTGAATACCATTGCCTATAAGTTGTTTAATTTGTTCAATAATGATGCCCATAGGGACTGAACGTGATCGTCCGCGGCTATAAGGAATGATGCAAAATGTACAACGATGATCGCATCCATTTTGTACTTGGACAAAAGCACGTGTGCGCCCTTCTAATGCATTAATCATATGTGGTGCAATTTTATGAACTTCCATAATATCATTAACACGCAGTTTTTCATCATGATTAATGCCGAAATCAGGAAGTTGACGGTAGGAATGAGCATGGAGTTTTTCTTCATTGCCTAAAATGAGGTCGACTTCTTTCATCAGAGAAAAATTTTTTGCTTCTGTTTGTGCTGCACATCCCGTGACGATAATACGCGCATGAGGATTTTTGCGCTTCGCTTTTCGAATTGCTTGTTTTGCTTGTCGTACAGCTTCAGCGGTGACGGCACAGGTATTAAAAATAATAGCACCGCCTTTAAGTTCATTAAGACCAGCAGAAGTACTTTCTTTGCGTATGATTTCTGATTCATAACTATTGAGTCGACAACCAAAAGTCACAATTTCTATTGTCATTAAAAAGAATCCTTTTTGTAGTCTCCTGTTAAAGGGTTTAAAAGACCGCTAAATTCATATTCTACAGGACCAGTCATAATGATGTGATCATCTTCTTGGTAAAGAATAGAAAGATTTCCTCCCAGTAAATTAACATCAATACAACGTTCTGTTAATCCGCGGCGGTAAGCTGTTACTGCACTGGCGCAAGCTGCACTGCCACAGGCTTTTGTTAAACCTGCTCCACGTTCCCATGTTCGTAAAATTAAACTGTTTCGTGATGTTACAGAAGCAATGGAGATATTACACCGTTCCGGAAAAAGTGGGTCATTTTCAAGTTTTGGTCCATATTTTTCTAAAGGAATATCCTCAATATTATTTTCAACAAAAAAAATAGCATGAAGATTTCCAATAGAAACAAGAGAAGCATCTTTTAAAGGTCCGGCTGTTATTTCTACGTGATTGGTATCAGCAACTTCACGAGCAATAGGCATATTTTTTGCATTAAAATTTGGGCGTCCCATATTAACAGAGATCAGACCATTGGCTTGACGTTTCCCTTCAACAATACCAGCAGGTGTTTCTAATTGAAAGCTTTCACCAAGATTATGTTTCGTCAGCCATTCGATAACGCAACGCGTACCATTACCACAAGCTTGTGCTTTTGAACCATCCGAATTCCATATCTCGATGCGAAAATTAATTTCATTTTTAATTGAGGGGTGAATCGTCATAAGTTGATCAAAATACGTTTGTGGATTTTTAGCTAAAGCAAGAATTGCTTGCAGTGTAATATTATGTGTGCTTTCACGCATATCAGCAACAATAATTTTGTTTCCAAGACCGTTCATTTTGCTGAATGGTGTTTCCATAAGATTTCTCTATTTTTTGTGCAATAGTAAGTCTAGCAAAGAATATAATGACTGAAAATTTTATAAATTACCAGTATTGACAGAAATAAAATGAAAGGGAGTGAATACTGTTCTTCAAAATGAATAATTTTTGTTATGATCACATGTTTTTTATTAGGTTTTTCTTATTTATTAATTTATTTTTGTAAAATAGCGTATTTCCATAAAATGCGCTCACTTGTTTTTAAATAAGTTTATTATTGTCATAAGAAAGAGTGAAGAGTATGACTTTCTCAAAAATTTCATTTTTCATTGTACTATTTATTGTAGCGATCTTAAGTGGTTGTGCAAGCTCGCAGTTTGGTAACAGTGATGGCAGCAACATAGCGGAAGTTTTTTATCCTGTTCAGCAACTGTTAGAGCCTGAAACATCTGATACATTAGATTCTGAAGTGTTAACTCCCTCAAGTTATGAAAAGGAACACGCTCAAAATGATGCACCGTTAACTGGCTTTGAAGTACCAGACAATGCAATTGATTTGTTCCCTACAAATATTGTTGGTGTATGGAATCTCTCTATTGGTGATGATTCCTGCCGAATCGCCACTCCACAAACAAAGTTTGGTTCAGGGTATCGAGCTGGTCCTTTGAATTGTCCAAGAATATTTGCCAAAGTGAATTCATGGGCTATTAAAGAAAAAAAATTATATTTTTATGACCGATCTGGAAGTGTTGTCGCGGTTCTTTATTCTTTTGGAAAAGATTATTTGGAAGGACGGACATTGGATAATCAACCTGTTGTTTTAGACCGTTAAATCATTTTAAACTCCTTATAAAAAGGCAAATATTACGTACACGAATTTGCATTATTTAATCACAAAATGATGCAAAAAAACATTTATGTCTATGAAATTTACATTTTTTCAGAATGATTTGAAAAAAGGATTTTTGGATGGTTTTAGTTTCAGCGCGCTATGAAGAGCTTGTTTCCAAAGGAGACATTAGTTTCGATTCAGCTCAACGGGATTTAACAAAACATTTTGATTATTTATTACAAGAAATTTCAGCACAGAAGATTTCTCGACCTTGGACGTTCTGGCGTTTTTTTAAGAAACAAACGTATTCTCATGCTTCAAGTCGATGTGGTACTGATAATTTCGTTCAAGGATTGTACATTTATGGTGAGGTTGGGCGTGGCAAGACTATGCTCATGGATTTGTTTTTCTCTTGTTTGCCAGAAGGGAATAAAAAACGTGCTCATTTTAATGATTTTATGGCTGATGTACATGAGCGTATTAATGCACATCGGCAAGCGTTTAAACATGCAAAATCCAAACAAAATGATCCTATTTTAGCGGTTGCAGAAGATCTGGCACGAGAAGCACATGTACTTTGTTTTGATGAATTTACGGTAACAGATATTGCAGATGCAATGGTTCTTGGTCGTCTTGTTACTACATTATTTAATCAAGGCGTTATTTTTGTTGCTACGTCAAATGTCGCTCCTGATAATCTTTATTACAATGGTTTGAATCGAGAGCTTTTTATGCCTTTTATTCAAATTTTAAAAAAACATGTGTGTGTTATTAATCTCGATGCAAAAACGGATTATCGTCTTGAAAAATCAAATCCACAACATGTGTATATCACTCCATTGGGACAAGCAGCAGATGAAAATATGGATCAAGCATGGACATTCGTTTTACAAGGTCAAAAGGAAACATCAAATGATTTATCTGTAAAGGGACGTTCTATTCATATTCCACGTTTTAGAGATGGATGTGCGCGCTTTGATTATCGAGATCTTTGCATAAAGCCTTTAGCTGCAGCAGATTATTTGGCGTTAGCAGAGCATTTTCATACGATTTTTATTGATCATGTTCCTGTTATGGATGATGCACATCGCAATGAAACTAAGCGATTTATTTTGCTTATTGATGTTCTTTATGAACGTCACATAAGACTCTTTATGTCGGCAGAAACAGAGCTTGAGCAATTATATAAAGGACGGGCGCAGACAATAGAAACATTTGAGTTTCAAAGAACGCAGTCGCGCCTTTTTGAAATGCAAAGTCAAGATTATCTCAATGTTTGGGCAGAACAATTTTTAAAGAAATAAGCGAATCTTTACTTTACCTTTACGTAAACTGCTTCAATAATAACTTATTGAATTGACAAATGTTGTAATAATTCTGTTGTATTTTTTTTAAATTCATTTTATCGATACAATTGTAATTGGTTGCTTTAATATTTTAGGAAGCAGTTTTTAGTCGTAAAAAGAAAGTTTGATGAATTTTGATCATCTTATGTCTAAGTGGTCTTGTTAAAAAGAGGATTAGATTAAGGGAAAATATTTAATCTGTTAGCGCGGGGGATTTTGCGCTTAGTAAAAGGAAATAAAAATGGCACGAAAGAAGATAGCTTTAATCGGTTCAGGTATGATTGGTGGTACTTTAGCGCATTTAATAGGACTTAAGGAACTTGGAAATGTTGTTTTGTTTGATATTGCAGAGGGAATACCGCAGGGTAAGGCTTTGGATATTGCAGAATCATCACCAGTTGAAAACTTTGATGTCAATTTAGCAGGAACGAATACTTATGAAGCTATTGCAGATGCCGATGTTGTTATCGTAACGGCAGGTATTGCACGTAAACCTGGTATGAGTCGTGACGATCTTTTAGCTACTAATTTAAAAGTTATGGAACAAGTTGGCACGGGAATTAAGAAATATGCGCCTTCAGCATTTGTAATTTGTGTTACCAATCCTCTCGATGTAATGGTGTGGGCATTGCAGAAGTTTTCTGGTCTTCCAACACAAAAAGTCATTGGTATGGCTGGTATTCTTGATTCAGCACGTTTTCGTTATTTCTTATCTGAAGAATTTAAAGTTTCTGTTAAAGATGTAACAGCATTTGTTTTGGGAGGTCATGGTGATTCGATGGTTCCTCTGATCCGTTATTCCACTGTTGCTGGTATTTCTTTGCCTGATCTTGTGAAGATGGGCTGGACAACGCAGGAGAAACTTGATCAAATTATCCAACGTACAAGGAATGGGGGGGCAGAAGTTGTGAATTTGTTAAAAACAGGCTCTGCTTTTTATGCGCCGGCCTCTTCTGCTGTTGCGATGGCCGAGGCTTATTTAAAAGATACTAAGCGTGTTCTTCCTGTTGCTGCTTATCTTTCAGGTGAATATGGAGTTAAGGATACGTACGTTGGTGTTCCTGTTGTTATTGGTGCTGGTGGTGTTGAACGAGTCATTGAAATTGATCTGAATGACAATGAAAAATCTGCTTTTGAAAAATCAGTAAATGCAGTGCATGAGCTTTGTAAAACATGTGCTGATATCGCACCTAATCTCGGATGATTCAAAATAGTTTTTGTTAGGTAAAGTAAGGTACCTTAAGGGTTTTAAGAATCAATTTAGTGTTTCATAAAAGAAAAGGAAAAATATATGAATATCCATGAATATCAGGCCAAACGTCTGCTTCATGAATATGGTGCGCCAGTAGCGAATGGTGTTGCTATTTATTCTGTAGAACAAGCTGAAAATTGGGTGAAAAAATTACCAGGACCGCTTTATGTGGTTAAAAGTCAAATTCATGCTGGAGGACGTGGAAAAGGGAAGTTTAAAGAACTTAGCTCTGATTCAAAAGGCGGTGTTCGACTTGCAAAATCAGTTGAAGAAGTTATTACGAATGTAAAGGAAATGCTTGGGAAAACTTTGATAACTAAGCAAACAGGTCCAGAAGGTAAACAGGTTAATCGTCTTTATATTGAAGATGGAGCTGATATTGAGCGGGAGTTGTATCTTTCACTTTTAGTTGATCGTACAATTGGTCAAGTTTCTTTTGTTGTGTCAACAGAAGGAGGAATGGACATTGAAACGGTTGCTGAAGAGACACCGGAAAAAATATTTACTCTTCCTATCGATCCTACAAAGGGCGTTACTCCTTCTGATTGCACGAAACTTTGTGATTCGTTAAAATTATGCGATAGTGCACGTGAAGATGGTGAAAAGTTGTTTCCAATACTCTATAAGGCTTTTTATGAAAAAGATATGAGCCTTCTTGAAATCAATCCGCTGATTGTAATGAATAATGGCCGTTTACGTGTTCTTGATGCAAAAGTTTCTTTCGATAATAATGCGTTATATCGTCATCCAGATATTTTAGAATTACGCGATATTTCAGAAGAAGATTCAAAAGAAATTGAAGCATCAAAGCATGATCTTGCTTATGTTGCTCTTGATGGGACGATTGGTTGTATGGTGAATGGCGCTGGTCTTGCTATGGCAACAATGGATATCATCAAACTCTATGGGGCTGAACCAGCAAATTTTCTTGATGTTGGTGGTGGTGCTTCAAAAGAAAAAGTAACTGCTGCTTTTAAAATTATTACAGCTGATCCGAATGTAAAAGGCATTTTAGTCAATATTTTTGGTGGGATTATGCGTTGCGATGTTATTGCTGAAGGTGTGATTGCTGCTGTTAAGGAAGTTGGTTTAAAAGTTCCTTTAGTTGTTCGCCTTGAAGGTACTAATGTTGAACAGGGTAAGGCAATTATCAGTGAAAGTGGTTTAAATGTTATTTCTGCTGATGACTTAGATGATGCTGCTCAAAAAATTGTTGCAGCAGTGAAGGGAGCTTAAACCATGTCAATTCTTATTAATAAGGATACAAAAGTTCTTGTTCAAGGGCTTACGGGGAAAACGGGGACATTTCATACAGAACAAGCACTTGCTTACCATGGTACGCAGATGGTTGGCGGTATTAATCCCAAAAAAGGCGGAGAAACATGGAAGGGATCAAAGGGTGAAACTCTTCCTATTTTTGCCAGTGTTGTGGAAGGTAAAGAAAAGACTGGAGCTGATGCTTCCGTTATTTATGTTCCTCCTGCGGGGGCTGCTGATGCTATTATAGAGGCTATTGAAGCCGAAATCGGTTTAATTGTCTGTATTACAGAAGGTATACCGGTTATGGATATGGTTAAGGTTAAGGCTAAATTAGAGCAATCAAAGTCGCGTTTAATTGGTCCTAATTGTCCGGGTATTCTCACTCCTGATGAATGTAAAATTGGTATTATGCCAGGTTCTATTTTCAGAAAAGGTTCTGTTGGAGTTGTGTCAAGATCGGGAACTCTAACGTATGAAGCGGTTTTTCAAACGAGTCATGAAGGGCTTGGTCAGACAACAGCTATTGGTATTGGGGGAGATCCCGTTAAGGGGACTGAATTTATTGATGTGTTGGAAATGTTTTTAGCTGATAATGAAACCGAATCTATTGTTATGATTGGTGAAATTGGTGGTTCTGCTGAAGAAGCAGCAGCACAGTTTCTAAAGGATGAAGCAAAAAAAGGTCGTAAAAAACCAATGGTTGGTTTTATTGCTGGTCGTACAGCTCCTCCGGGACGGACAATGGGACATGCTGGTGCAGTGATTTCTGGTGGTAAAGGTGGGGCAGAAGATAAAATTGCGGCAATGGAAGCAGCTGGAATTCGAGTTTCTCCTTCACCATCACAAATAGGTAAGACTTTAGTTGAAGAGTTGAAGGGTTAAAAGAAAAATTTATCTGAGTGGATGTCATCCATTCAGATAAAATATGGATTATAAAAATAAAAACTTTTTTACAATTTTCCGATTCTTATTTTAAAAAGAAAAGCGGGTACATTAAGGAGACGGAACGAGTGTTCCGGAAAAATATATGGCAAGGCAGGATGAGAAGAATGATCTTTTTACACAAACATCATTTTTATATGGTGGAAATGCCGATTATATAGATCAACTTTATGCCGAATATAAAAAGAATCCTACCAATGTTGATCGACAATGGTGTGATTTTTTTGAAACTTTTCAAGAGAATAAAGAAGATGTGCTCAAGAATGCTGAAGGAGCGACATGGCAACGGGATCATTGGCCATTAAAAGAAAGTGGAGAGCTAGTTTCTGCTTTAGATAGTGATTGGTCTGCACTTGAGAAGCATTTTGGAGATAAATTAAAAGAGAAAGCAGCTGTTAATCCTGTACAAAATGGAAAAACGTCTCGCGAAGAATATATTATTCAAGCAACACGTGATTCTGTTCATGCACTTATGATGATTCGTGCTTTCCGAGCTCGAGGGCATCTTCATGCACAACTTGATCCACTTAAACTGGCTGGAAATCGGGAAGACTATAAAGAGTTATCACCAGAGGCTTATGGTTTTAGTCCTGCTGATTACGAACGTCCGATTTTTATTGATAATGTTTTGGGATTAGAGTACGCAACCATCCCGCAGATGCTTGAAATTCTTAATCGTACGTATTGTTCAACGATTGGTGTAGAATATATGCATATTTCAGATCCTGCTCAAAAAGCTTGGATTCAGGAACGTATTGAGGGGCCAGATAAACAAATTGCCTTCACACAAAAGGGTAAAAAAGCTATTCTTAACAAGCTTATAGAAGCTGAAGGTTTTGAGCAGTTTTTGGATGTAAAATATAAGGGCACAAAACGTTTTGGTCTTGATGGAAGTGAAGCGCTTATTCCAGCTCTTGAGCAGATTATTAAGCGCAGTGGTGCTTTGGGGGTACAAGAAATAGTTTTTGGGATGGCTCACCGGGGTCGTTTAAATGTTCTTTCTCAAGTTCTTGAAAAACCGCATCGAGCTATTTTTCATGAGTTTAAAGGTGGTTCTTATAAACCTGATGATGTTGAGGGATCAGGTGATGTAAAATATCATTTGGGGACTTCTTCTGATCGTGAATTTGATGGTAAAAAAGTTCATTTATCGCTTTTGCCTAATCCGTCTCATCTTGAGATTGTTGATCCAGTTGTGATTGGAAAGGCACGTGCTAAGCAAGATCAACTTATTGGTTATAATCGCATGGAAGTTATACCGTTAAGTGAGCGTTCAAAAGTTTTGCCGCTTCTTATTCATGGTGATGCGGCTTTTTCAGGACAAGGCGTTATTCAAGAAACGTTTGGTCTTTCAGATTTGAGAGGTTACCGTGTTGCTGGCTCGATTCATGTAATTATCAATAATCAAATCGGATTTACAACTAATCCACGTTTTTCACGTTCGTCACCTTATCCATCAGATGTTGCGAAAATGATCGATGCACCAATTTTTCATGTAAATGGAGACGATCCTGAAGCTGTTGTTTTTGTAGCAAAAGTAGCAACAGAATTCCGTCAAATCTTCCATAAACCAGTAGTCATTGATATGTTCTGTTATCGCCGTTACGGACACAATGAAGGCGATGAACCTTCCTTTACACAACCGCTTATGTATAAAGCGATTCGTAATCATAAAACGACGGTTCAACTTTATAGTAATCAGCTAATAGCTGAAGGAGTCATTGGTCCTCAAGAAGTTGAACAAAAGAAACAAATGTGGCGCGATAAGCTTGAAAGTGAATTTGAAGCGAGTGCTTCTTATAAACCTAATAAGGCTGATTGGCTTGATGGGAGTTGGACAGGTATTAAAGCTGCCAGTAATAGTGATGAACAGCGCTATGGAACGACAGGTGTTGAGTTGAAAACCTTAAAGGAGATTGGACAAAAACTTGTCGAAATTCCATCAGATTTTCATATACATAAAACGATTCAGCGTTTTTTAAATAATCGTGTTCAAATGTTTGAATCTGGTGATGGCATTGATTGGGCGACAGCTGAAGCTTTAGCTTTTGGTTCTTTGTGTTTAGAAGGGTCACCAGTTCGTCTTTCTGGTGAAGATGTTGAACGTGGAACTTTTTCGCAACGTCATGCGGTTCTTTATGATCAAGAGAATGAAGCCCGTTATATTCCTTTAAATAATTTACAACAGGGACAAGCTATCTGTGAAGTTGTAAATTCCATGCTTTCTGAAGAAGCTGTTCTTGGTTTTGAGTATGGATATTCACTTGCTGAGCCACGTGGTTTAATACTTTGGGAAGCCCAATTTGGTGACTTTTCTAATGGTGCTCAGGTTATTTTCGATCAGTTTATTTCATCTGCTGAGCGTAAATGGCTCCGTATGTCTGGTCTTGTGTGTTTATTACCTCATGGTTTTGAAGGACAAGGGCCAGAGCATTCTTCAGCTCGTTTAGAGCGTTTTCTGCAATTGTGTGCAGAGGATAATATGCAGGTTGCAAATTGTACAACTCCTGCAAATTATTTTCATATTTTGCGTCGTCAAATTAGACGTGATTTTCGTAAACCATTGATTTTAATGACACCAAAATCACTTTTGCGTCATAAACGAGCGGTTTCTTTTTTAAGTGAAATGGGGCCTGGAACAAATTTTCATCGCTTGTTACTTGATGATGCAGAATGCCTTAAAAACTCTGTGATTAAATTACAAAAAGACAGCAAGATTCGCCGTGTTGTTCTTTGTACAGGTAAAGTTTATTATGACCTTTATGAAGAACGTGAAAAGAGGGGAATTGATAATGTTTATTTGTTACGTGTTGAACAGCTTTATCCTTTCCCGGCAAAGGCTCTGGTGGACGTATTATCGCGCTTTTTAAAGGCAGAAATTGTTTGGTGTCAAGAAGAACCCAAAAATATGGGAGCTTGGTCATTTATTGAGCCTTATTTAGAATGGGTTCTAACTCATATTCGTGCACGTTATTCGCGTGCACGTTATGCTGGGCGTTCTGCAAGTGCATCGCCTGCGACTGGCTTAATGTCGAAACATCTTGAACAGCTTGCCGCGTTTCTTGAAGACGCGTTAGGTTCTTAATTTATTACTACTCTGACGTATGGAAAAATATTATGGCTACTGAAATCCGTGTTCCTACTTTGGGCGAATCAGTTACTGAGGCAACAATTGGCAAATGGTTTAAAAAAATTGGTGAAGCCGTAGCTATGGATGAGCCTTTGGTCGAGTTAGAAACTGATAAGGTAACTGTTGAAGTTCCTTCTCCTGTTGCTGGAAAGTTATCTGAGATCATTGCAAAAGAAGGTGATACAGTTGAAGTGAATGCTCTTTTAGGAGTGATTGAAGCAGGGGCTGATGGTGTTTCTGTATCATCCGCACCACCTGCATCACCTTCTGTGATATCTATGCCGGCGTCTTCTCCTATGGCAGCGTCTGTATCAACTTCCTCTTTAGGGGGAACGATGCCTCCTGCTCCTTCAGCAGCAAAATTAATGGCTGAAAATAACATAGAGAAAAGTGATCTTTCAGGTTCTGGAAAGCGTGGACAGATTCTCAAAGGAGATGTTCTTAATGCTTTAACGCAGGGGATAAAAACACCAGCTTCTCTTTCTTCTGCTGTATCTGTGGATACAGTGCACGAAGAGCGTGTTCGTATGACAAAGTTGCGTCAGACAATTGCGCGTCGTCTTAAAGATGCGCAAAATACAGCAGCAATGTTAACCACATTTAATGAAGTTGATATGTCTACTGTTATGGATTTGCGTAAACGTTACAAAGATCTTTTTGAAAAGAAGCATGGTGTTAAGCTTGGCTTTATGGGCTTTTTTACCAAAGCTGTTTGTCATGCATTAAAAGAACTTCCTGCTGTTAATGCGGAAATTGATGGAACAGATATTATTTATAAAAACTATGTTAATGCTGGGATTGCTGTTGGGACGGATAAAGGACTTGTGGTTCCGGTTGTTCGCAATGCAGATCAAATGTCAATTGCAGAAATCGAAAAAGAAATTGGTCGTTTAGGGCGCCTTGCTCGCGATGGAAAATTGGCGGTCGCGGATATGTTGGGTGGAACATTCACTATTACTAATGGCGGCGTTTATGGGTCATTAATGTCGACACCGATTTTGAATGCACCACAATCTGGTATTTTGGGAATGCATGCAATTAAAGAACGTGCAATGGTGGTCGGAGGACAAATTGTCATTCGTCCAATGATGTACTTAGCGCTTTCTTATGATCACCGTATTGTAGATGGACAAGAAGCTGTTACTTTCCTTGTGCGTGTTAAAGAAAGTTTGGAAGATCCGGAACGTCTTGTTCTTGATTTATAAAAACACAGTTTTTGAGGATGAAAGGGGAGACAGATGTCTTATGATGTTGTTGTAATTGGAGCTGGTCCAGGTGGTTATGTGGCATCAATAAAAGCTACTCAATTGGGTCTCAAAACTGCGATTATCGAAAAACGTGCAACATTAGGTGGTACGTGTCTTAATATTGGCTGTATACCTTCTAAAGCATTGTTACATGCTTCGGAATTATTTGCTGAAGCACAACATGGTTTTGAAACGCTAGGTATTTCTATTTCTCAGGCTAAGCTTGATCTTGATAAGATGATGGCGCATAAAAAGGCTGTTGTAACAGCTAATACAAGTGGCATTTCTTTTTTGATGAAAAAAAATAAAATTGATACTTTTCATGGCACTGCAAAAATTTTAAGTGCAGGTCAGATTGAAGTTCTTACTAAAGATGGCAATCAACACAAGATTGAAACAAAGAATATTATTGTTGCTACGGGTTCAGATGTATCAGGTATTCCAGGTGTGAATGTGGAAATCGATGAAAAAGTGATTGTGTCTTCGACAGGAGCACTTGCACTTGAAAAAGTTCCTGCACGCATGGTGGTTATTGGTGCGGGTGTTATTGGTTCAGAGCTTGGTTCTGTGTGGAGTCGTTTGGGCGCTAAAGTTACTATTGTAGAGTTTCTTGATAAAGTTTTAGGATCGATGGATGGTGAAGTTTCACGACAGTTTCAGAAGTTAATGGAAAAACAAGGGATTGAATATAAGCTTGGTGCGAAGGTAACAGCTGTAACTCAATCTGATTCAGTTGCTAAAGTAACTTTTGAGGCTGTTCGAGGTGGTGCTGAAGAGACTTTAGAAGCTGATGTTGTTTTGATTGCTACAGGACGCTCTCCTTATACAGAGGGGCTTGGTTTGGCTGAAGCAGGTGTTCAGATGGATGAACGCGGTTTTATTAAGATAGATGCACAGTGGCAAACTAATATTCTAGGAATTTATGCGATTGGTGATGTTGTTAAAGGTCCAATGTTGGCTCATAAAGCTGAGGAAGAAGGTGTTGCCGTGGCTGAAATTTTAGCTGGTCAAAAAGGCCATGTTAATTTTGATGTTATTCCCAGTGTTGTTTATACACAACCAGAAATTGCTAGTGTAGGTAAAACAGAAGAAGAGCTTAAAGCGGCAGGTATTAGTTATAACATTGGAAAATTTCCTTTTATGGCAAATGGACGTGCGCGTGCAATGCAAAAAAATGATGGATTTGTTAAAATCCTTGCTGATAAAAAGACAGATCAAGTTTTGGGTGGGCATATTCTTGGATTTGGTGCAGGTGAAATGATCCATGAAATTGCAGTTCTGATGGAATTTGGTGGTTCATCAGAGGATTTAGGACGTTGTTGTCATGCGCATCCTACTTTATCGGAAGCTGTGCGAGAAGCAGCTTTAGCGACATTTTCTAAACCTCTTCATACCTAAAGTTACTTTCTAACAGGATTCCATAGTTCTTTTTGAAAGCAGAATGGAGAGTTTTTTTCCTTAATATCTTTATGTTTTGATAAAACCGCTTTTTTAAAGGCGGTTTTATTGTATTTTCATTCCATAAATAAATTAAAATTGTAATTTCTTATCATCTTGTTGTTCTCTTACATAAGTTGGCAGTCCCATATGATCAAGATATTTTAGAAAAGGATGTGGCGGTAGTTCTTCTATATTCACCATAGTTTTAACATCCCATTCACCGGTAGCGATAAGCATAGCTGTTGCTGCTGCAGGAATTCCAGCTGTATAAGAAATTCCTTGTGCGCCAGTTTCATTAAAAGCTTGTTTGTGGTCAGCTATATTATAGATGAATACTTCTCTTGGATTTCCATTTTTTGTGCCTTTAACAAGGTCTCCAATACAAGTTTTTCCTGTATAATTTGGTGCTAAAGAGGCAGGATCAGGTAAAACAGCTTTCACAACTTTCAAAGGAACAACTTCTTGACCTTCTGCTGTTCTGATAGGTTGTTCGGATAAGAGTCCAAGATTTTTAAGAACGGTAAAGACAGTAATATAACGTTCGCTGAAACCCATCCAAAAACGAATATTGGGAACATCAAGATTTTTAGATAATGAATGGATTTCGTCGTGTCCTGTCATATAAGCCGTTTGTTTTCCAACAACGGGTAAATCCCATTCATGATGGATTTCAAACATTTGATTAGAAGTCCATTTTTTATTTTGCCATGACCATACTTGTCCTGTAAATTCCCGAAAGTTAATTTCTGGGTCAAAATTTGTAGCAAACCAACGTCCATGGTTTCCGGCATTGATATCAATAATATCAATATCGGTAATTGTATCGAAATAGCTATCGCGTGCTAATGCTGCGTAAGCATTTACAACACCAGGATCAAAACCTGCGCCTAAAATAGCAGTGATACCTGCTTTTTCGCATTCTTGACGTCTGGGCCATTCATAATTGCCATACCAAGGGGGTGTTTCACAAATTTTTAAAGGATCTTCATGAATCGCTGTATCGATATAAGCGCATTTTGTTTCAATACAAGCTGAAAGAACAGACATATTAAGAAAAGAGGAGCCAACATTGATAACGATTTCGCATTTTGTCTTTTGAATAAGTTTGACAGTTTCTTCAACATCCATTGCGTTGAGTGTATGACTTTTGATAATGCCTTCTACTTTTGTGGCTTTTTTTTCTTGAATGGCAGCAATGATTGCGTCACATTTTTTTTGTGTTCGTGAAGCGATATGAATTTCACCGAGAAGATCATTGTTTTGGGCACATTTATGAGCAACAACTTGTGCAACACCGCCAGCACCAATAATGAGAACGTTTTTTTTCATTGTAGGTTCATCTCCTTTTAATACTGCTGCATGATGATTTTTATTTGTTGTGTTTGTTATGAAAGGCTGTTTTTATAATCATTATAGCTAAATTGACGTTGAAGTGTTAAGGTCCCATTACATTCTTTAATGACAATAGCCGGCATTGCAACGCCATTAAACCAATTTTTTTTAACCATTGTGTATCCTGCAGCGTCTTGAAAGGATAATTTGTCACCTATCTTCAGGGGTTCAGGAAATTGAAATGTTCCAAAAATATCTCCAGCAAGACAAGATTTGCCGCAAACCATAATCTCATAAGGACCATGATTTGGTTCTAATTTGGCATTTTCACGGTAGATTAAAAGATCAAGCATATGTGCTTCAATTGAACTGTCAACAATGGCAAGATTTTTTTTATTATATAATGTGTCAAGAACGCTAACTTCTAAGGTAGTACTTTTGGTAATGGCGGCTTCTCCTGGTTCCAGAAAAACAGTTACACCATAGGTTTGAGAAAAATGTTTTAAGCGTTTTGCTAAATCTTCTAAAGGATAATTTTCAGCGGTAAAGTGAATTCCCCCACCGAGACTGATCCAATCAATTGCAACAAAGAGTTCTTTAAATTTTTCTTCAATGTGGTTAAGCATTTGATTAAAAAGATTAAAATCACTATTTTCGCAATTGTTATGGATCATTAAACCATTAATGAGAGGTAAGACTTCTTTAATAGCATCCTGATTCGTTTCTCCTAAACGGCTAAAAGGACGGGAGGGATTTGCAAGATCAAAATTTGATGCACTGATGCCTGGGTTTAATCTTAAGCCTCGTTGAATTGTTTTTGTTGTGTTAGCAAAGCGTTTCAATTGTTGAATTGAATTAAAAATGATTTTATCTGCATAACCACAGGCTTCGTCAATCTCATCATCGGCCCATGCAACTGAATAAGCATGGGTTTCTTTTCCAAATTTTTCTTTTCCTAAGCGGAGTTCATAAAGGGATGATGATGTGGTGCCATCCATATACTGGGACATAACATCAAAGAGACTCCATGTCGCAAAACATTTTAAAGCGAGTAAAACTTTTACTCCTGATATTGCTCGTAAATGAGCAATAGTCTTCATATTTTTTATGAGTTTAGATTTATCGATAAGATAATAAGGAGTCCCAATCATTGGCTATTCGTTCTCGTTTTAAGGATCTTATTGTTCATATTAGCGTTTAGTACATATAGCAACAGAATGTCTCAAGGAAAAAATAGCAGTGAGAAAATCTATTTTCATTTGGTGGCAGTAAGAAGACTTTCTGTAATTTGGTTTTTATTCAATTGTTTTGAGATGTATGTTATGTTCATTATTAAAAACTTATATTCCATTTTGTCTATTGTAACGATTGCCAGTATTTTTATTATAACAACCAATATTTCTAATATGGTGCATAAGAGTGGTGTTAAGGCAAAAGCAGTTGATCAGCTTTCTGTTCAAAATGATTCAGCTCTTTTGAAAGTTACTGGGCGTAAGGAACTGAATGGTTTTAAAGGTTATCGTCATTATCGGCATGGTTATCGCAAATATAATGACGGTTGGTGGTATCCTGAAAAAGCATTTGTTGCGTATACATCTTCAGATGTGAAAAATATGCCTCGAAAGATTATATCAGCCCAAAACAACAAATCGACGACTTCTTTTGTTCTAGAGGAAAAGAAGCGATGGAATATGAAGCAACATATTGCGTATTGTAAAGCTCATTATCGCTCTTATACTCAAAGTGATAATAGTTATCAACCTTTCCATGGACCTCGTAAGCAATGTTTTTCCAGTTTTTTCAAAGGTTAAAGGATATAAGAGGTAAAAAACTTTGAAATATTTTATGTAGATTTTGTGCATGAAGTGGTCATTTTGTGAGAATTCTTTACATTTTTAAGTTTTATTTAAATCTATTGTTATAAGTGTGAAAGGAAGAATGATTTTACATTTTTTATTTTGCCAATGATAGAATATTAAAAATAAAATGGAGTTCAGCTAATGACAACACGGGAAGCAATGTTAATATTGCTTGTTTTGCTTCCTTTTAGTGGTAGTTTTATCATTGGTTTTTTTCGTTCAACTGCTAGAAATAATGAAGCTTGGTTTGCTGGATCTATTGCACTTTTTAGCCTTCTTTTGACAATTATGCTGTATCCAGCGGTTTGTAGAAACGGTGTCGTACGTTTAGATCTTTCTTGGCTTCCAGAATGGGGGGTTAATCTAACCCTCCGCATAGACGGTTTATCATGGCTTTTTTGTCTTTTAATTACAGGGATAGGGTTTCTTGTTGTTGTTTATGCACGTTATTATATGAATCCAGCAGATCCAGTTCCACGATTTTTTTCCTTTTTTCTAGCCTTTATGGGGTCAATGACGGGAATAATTTTATCAGGAAATCTCGTATTTTTAGTGATTTTTTGGGAACTTACTAGTATTTTTTCTTTTTTATTGATTGGTTATTGGCACCATAATACCAGTGCGCGTGATGGTGCACGTATAGCTTTAACAGTTACCGGTTTAGGCGGTTTTGCACTGCTGATCGGAGTTTTATTGATTGGCCATATTGTTGGTAGTTTTGATCTGGATAAGGTCCTAGAATCTGGAAATCTCATTCGGTCCAGTTCTCTTTATATTCCGATTCTTATTTGTATTTTATTAGGAGCATTAACAAAAAGTGCACAGTTTCCATTTCATTTTTGGTTACCCAACGCAATGGCTGCTCCAACACCTGCATCGTCTTATTTACATTCGGCAACAATGGTAAAAGCAGGTTTATTTTTGCTTGTTCGACTGTGGCCTGTTTTATCTGGAACAGACGTTTGGTTTTGGCTTATTGGTATTTCAGGATTAATAACATTACTTCTTGGTGCTTATTTTTCAATGTTTCAGCAAGATTTGAAAGGTCTGCTTGCTTACTCGACGCTTAGCCATCTTGGTTTGATTACTACGCTTTTGAGTCTTGACAGTCCCCTTGCCTGTGTTGCCGCGATCTTTCATATGGCTAATCATGCTACTTTTAAAGCGTCATTATTTATGGCAGCTGGTATCATTGATCATGAGACAGGTACGCGTGATATGCGTAAATTGACAGGCCTTTTTCGTTATATGCCTATTACAGGAACTCTTGCCTTAGTTGCGAGTGCTGCAATGGCTGGTGTGCCTTTGCTTAATGGTTTTTTATCAAAAGAAATGTTTTTTGCTGAAACAGTTGAAATCCATATGGAATCTTGGTTGAATCGGATTACACCTTATATAGCAACATTAGCTAGTTTGTTCAGCGTAACCTATTCTATACGCTTTATTTACAGTGTTTTTTTCGGACCTGAACCTGTTCATTTACTCAAAAAACCACATGAGCCACCACGTTTTATGCGTTTTCCAATAGAATTATTGGTTTTTATCTGTTTGGCAGTGGGTATTTTTCCTAATTTAACAATCGGATCTATTTTAGATAATGCCATAGTAGCTGTTTTAGGACCGACAACATTTTCTTATAATTTAGCTGTTTGGCATGGTTTTAATACTCCCTTAATTATGAGTTTTGTTGCTTTATCAGGGGGTGCATTGCTTTATATTTTAGGGCATCATTATTTTTTATCATGTAATGAGGGAGTGCCTCTTTTTCGTTCTTTAAAAAGATTACGTATTTTTGAGCGTATTTTTATAATTATTTTTTGGAAATGGCCATGTGTAGCAGAATCTTTTTTATCAACATGTCGTTTACAAGTTCAGTTATGTTGGGTCCTTTTCGTGTGTTTTGCATTTGTTGGTCTTTTACTGTGGTGTGATGGGTTAATTTCAGCAGGTCCATTGCCACTTTTTCCTCTTGATTTTTCTTTTATTGTTATTTGGTTGATTGGCGGATTTTGTGCATTTTTAGTTGCTTGGCAGGCCAAGTTTCATCGTTTTGTATCATTAATGCTGTTGGGAGGCGCTGGTTTAATGACTTGTGCAACCTTTTTGTGGCTTTCTGCTCCTGATTTAGCGGTAACACAATTGGTTGTTGAAGTGGTGACGACAGTATTGTTACTTCTTGGTTTACGTTGGTTACCTAAGCGTTTGCATTCTTCTTCCTCTGTATCTGTTGGATCTTTAGTGTATTTACGTCGTGTTCGTGATTTTATCATAGCATTTGTCAGTGGTGCAGGTGTAGCGTGGCTATCATTTGCGGTAATGACGCGTCCACAAAGAATGACAATTTCTGACTTTTTTCTTACACGGGCTTATTTTGATACTGGTGGGCGCAATGTTGTGAATGTTTTGTTAGTTGATTTCCGTGGTTTTGATACAATGGGAGAAATAGTAGTTTTAGGTGTTGTTGCACTGACTGTTTTTGCTCTTTTACGGCGTTTTCGTCCTGCACCTGAAAGCATAGCTCCTTTTCAACATCATATGCAGACGGTTTTTGATAAAGAACGGATTAATTATCAAGAGAGGGATACTTTATTAGATTATTTATTTATTCCTTCTGTTATTATGCATTGGCTTTTTCCTCTTATTATTACTTTTGCAATTTATCTATTTATACGTGGCCATAATCTTCCAGGAGGTGGATTTGCTGGAGGTATTACTTTGGCAATAGGATTTATTTTACAATATCTTGCTACTAATATTCGTTGGGTGGAAAGTCATTTAAGAGTTTTGCCTTTGCGTTGGATGGGTTTCGGTTTGTTATTATCGGTAGCAACAGGGGTAGGTTCTTGGTTTTTTAAATATCCTTTTTTAACATCTTTTTTTCAATATATGAATCTTCCTTGGGTTGGAAAAATTCCTATTGCATCTGCTTTTTTATTTGATTTAGGGGTGTTTTCTCTCGTGATGGGCGCAACTATCCTTATTTTAATTGCAATTGCACATCAATCCATTCGCGTTTATCGAATTAGTAAAAAACCTAATTTGAAAAAAGGAGAAAGTTAGTGGAAGTTGTTCTTTCTTTAGGTATTGGTGTTCTCGTTGGATCCGGTATTTGGCTGCTTTTACGTCCACGAACTTTTCAGGTTATTCTTGGTTTGTCATTAATTTCTTATGGCATAAATCTTTTTATTTTTTCAATGAGCAGGCCTCGTAGCAATGCAGCCCCTATTGTTGATCCATCTCGTGTGATCAATCCAGCAAACTATGCTGACCCTCTTCCGCAATCTTTGGTTTTGACAGCGATTGTAATTGGTTTTGCAACGACAGCTTTATTTCTGGTTATTCTCTTGGTGTCACGTGGCTTAACAGGTTCGGATCATGTTGATGGACATGAGGCAAAGTGATGGAAATTTGGTTACAGCATCTGCTTATTTTGCCTATTCTTTTGCCATTAACTACTGGAGCACTTCTTCTTTTCTATGATGAACGTAATTCACAGCTTAAGTCACTTATTAGTCTCTCTTCTGCGGGTTTATTGATTGTTATTTCTATTTTATTGTGTCTACGTACTCTTGAAATAGCGCCGGCTTCAGATGTTTATCAACTTGGTAATTGGCCCTCTCCTTTCGCTATCATTTTGGTTCTTGATCGCTTAAGTGCTTTGATGCTTTTACTTTCAAGTGTATTGACTGCTGCTACGTTTGTTTTCTCACAAGCTTATTGGTATAAGGTAGGTCCCCATTTTCAGTCATTGATGCAATTTTTGATAGTAGGCATTAATGGTGCTTTTTTGACAGGTGACTTATTCAATTTATTTGTATTTTTTGAAGTTATGTTAACCGCTTCTTATGGGCTTGCTTTACATGGATCAGGTCAATCACGCGTTCGTGCTGGTATGCATTATATAGTGATTAATCTTTTTGCTTCATTTTTGTTTTTAACTGGTACGGCTCTAATTTATGGAATAGTGGGCACGCTTAATATGGCTGATTTGGCAGTTAAAATAAGATATATCACTTCTACGGATATTGTTTTATTTGAAATAGGTGTAGCCCTTTTAGGTGTTGCTTTATTGCTTAAAGTTGGTCTGTGGCCACTTAATTTTTGGTTGGTACCAACTTATTGTGCAGCAGCGGCTCCTGTGAGTGCTTCTTTTGCGATTTTGAGCAAGGTGGGTATTTATGTTATTTTACGTTTAACATTGTTATGGTTTGGTCCTGAAAGTGGATATTTTACCCATTTTGGTTCTACGATTTTATTTTATGGTGGGCTTGCGACTTTAACTTTTGGTTTTATTGGAGTGTTGGCTAGTCAAGTTTTGGGGCGTTTAGCGGCTTATAGTGTTCTTGTATCTTCTGGAACAGTGTTAACAGCAATTGGGACTCGAAATATACTGTTAACAGCGGGCACACTTTTTTATATTGTTTCTTCAACTTTAGCTTTGGGAGCTTTTTTTCTTTTGGTAGAATTAGTTGAGCGTAATCAGGACGTCACCACTGATGTTTTAGATGTTACAACGGAAGTGTATAATGATGAAGAAGAGGAAGAAGAAGATGAAGTAGGTACTTATTTACCGGTAACTTTGGCAATTCTTGGTGCTTGTTTTGCTATTTGTGCTATTTTAATTATTGGATTACCTCCTTTATCTGGTTTTATTGCAAAATTTATGATGATTATGGCAATTTTAAATCCCAAAGAAGGGAATTCTGCCGCATATATGCCAGTTTTACAGGATTGGCTTTTTGTGATTTTTATTATTATTTCCGGTTTTGCAACTTTAATTTCAATGACAAAAGCCGGTATTCGGATTTTTTGGGTTTCTCTTGAAGGTAAAATTCCACGTGCGCAAGTAATCGAATTTACACCTATTGCTGCTCTTTTAGTTTTGTGTTTTGTTGCAACAATGATGGCTGGACCTATTAGCCATTATATGTATGAAACTGCTAAAGTTTTACACTCTCCTAAAAATTATATCAGTAGTATTTTAACTGATTTTTCTCTAAAAAAGATGGAGAAAAATTGATGAAACGCTTCTTTGCATATCCTTTTTTTAGTTGTGCGATTGTTTTAATGTGGGTGATTTTAAACGGTTTTAATTTAGGCCAATTTCTTTTAGGCATTATTATTGCTTTGTTCAGTAGTTTAATGATGCAGCTTATTGAGATGAAAACAGCCACCATTAAGAGTTGGAAAGCGGTTTTTCTATTATTATTTCGGGTATTTATAGATTCTATTTCTTCAAATATTTCAGTAGCTTGGTTTATTTTAACAAAAAGGCGTAAAAAACAAAAATCTGGTTTTGTTGTTATTTTTCTAGCGCTTGAAAGTCAAGTTGCCTTAGCTATTTTAGCATGTATCTTGGCAGTTACTCCAGGTACTGTTTGGGTTGCTTATAATAGCAAAAATAATCAACTTTTAATTCATGTCTTAAATTTAATAGATGGAAATGATTATGAACAGTTGATCAAGCAGCGATATGAGGAATTGCTTTTGGAGATTTTTTCATGAGTATGGTTATTCTTTATTGGGGACTTTATCTTTCACAGTTTTTTTTAAGTTTGGCGATGATTCTAGCATTGTTTCGACTGGTTCGTGGTCCAAGAGCACAAGATCGCATTGTTGGTTTGGATGCTCTTTATATGACTGCTATCCTTTTATTTCTGACGTTTGATATTCGTTCAGGAACAACTATTTATTTTGAAGCTGTTCTCATTATTAGTCTTTTAGGTCCTATATCGAGTATTGCTTTGGCAAAATTTTTAATGCGTGGAGAAATTATTGAATGAAAGATGATATTTCACTTTGGAGTGCTCTTATAATTAGCTTTTTTTTAATACTGGGATCTAGTCTTACTCTCATTGGAACAATAGGGCTTGTACGTTTTTCTAATTTTTATGAACGTTTGCATACATCTTCATTGAGTACAAGTTGGGGAGGAAGCAGTATTATTATTGCTTCCTTTTTTTATTCAATACATGTGGATCATGTATTTGTTATTCATGAGATATTGTTGATGATTTTTTTGTTTATGACAACACCAATAACCTCTATGTTGTTGTCACAAACAGCAGTTCATCGAGATCAATCAAAGGATTTTTTAAAAGAACCACTTTCTCTTTTATTTCATAATCATAAAAAGAAGAAATCGTGAAATTTAAACGAATGTAAACCTAATGGATAAAAACTTATTATTGCTTATCTTCTATTTTACAAAAAATAGGTTTCTTTTCTTCTGGATCATTAATAAGGTCAAAAAGTGTAACTTCGTTTTTAGATTCCCACCAAATATACTGGGCTCCTGCGTATTTTGATCCTGACGCAGCGATGACATTTGCACCGACAATGCGTTCACCTTTCCATTTAAAATCGACTAACGAAATATTATCAGCATTGAGATAAGTTGCTTCGACTTTTTCTTTATTTGTTCCAGTATCACATTGATAAACAACCTGTTTTATCATAGGCTCTGGGACATCTGGTACATTGATTACCAAAGATCCAGCGAAGGCAGTAATCGGATTGAAGAATAATAAACTTAAGTAGAGTTTTTTCATAACGTTTCCTTAATGATTCAAAGTAACAATCGTAACTTATATAGTGGTGTCTACGGTAGGATTCGAACCTACGACCCCAGGATTCATACCACTTCGATTTTCACCGCCAGCTTTATCAGCAAAACTGTTTGTGGTCTGGACTGTCTCTTCACCTTAAAACTTATGCTTTTTAGGTGCTGCCCGTTCAGTCTCTACACCTTTCTCTTTAATTTAAAAAGAGACTTGGCTCGGGATTGACATACAAATTCCTGTGAAGTTTTCCCCGAATTTGAGCAGATTCACTTTTAGAATTTCTTCTGAAAGTGCCCAATTTCTTAGGAATCCTGTGCTCTATCCTACTGAGCTACGCAGACCCAATCATATTTAATTTTATAGCGAAAACGTTGAGTTTAATCAATCATTATAAATATTTATGAGCCCGTTTTCATTAATTTTTATTTTAGAAAATTTAAAATGATATTCAATGCGATCAAGATGTCTTGCAATGAATGATTAACTGAGCTCACATGTTAGGGCGAAAGTTAGACTATTTTCTTAATCTTATACTATTAAAGTCATTAACATTTCAAGTTTTGAAATATCCTGTAATTTTGTAGGTAAACCAACAGCTTTAAAATGTATTTCAATAGGTTGTGTTAGTGTGGGACTTATTAAATTCAGTTGAGCAGAAAATTGGTGGGCTAAACTTATTTCAATCGCTACACTTTCACCATAGATTAAGCAGTTTGAATTGTAGGTAATTGTTCTTTCAAGCATGTGTCCAAATGTGTGGCCAAGATTGAGGAATGTGTGTGCTTCAGTTTCATATATTTTGTTGTGCAATTAGCATTGTGTGGATCGTGTAATATTTTATGCTTCTTAATGTTTGCTATGATTACTAATCGTTAAGTTTGCTTTTGCATAGCTAGAGTAGCATTATTCTATGAGTTTTGGTGATTTTTAAGTCTTTTTTAAAGCAATAGCTAGGATACTTTAAAACACGTTCAATGAGAATATTAAGATCTATTTTGTGCTATATTTAATTTGAGGTATGGTTTTTCAGTATATAAGCTGCTTTGCTTGTTGCTAAAATGAGGGAGATTTTTTAAGGATATTTAAATGATATTTTGTTCAAAAGTGTGAAACTTTATTTTTCATAAGTTTAAAAGAATTCAGAAATTGTTGTTTGTGCTGCTTTTTCGATTTCTTGATCAGTATCATAAATAAAGTAAATTATACATAATAACGACATGTTTTTTAATCATTGATTTTTTTGCACTCATGAGACCGGCCAATATGAGTGTTTAACAATTAAGATACAGTAACAGTTGATTTTTTATTTATGTTGTGGGGATATTTTAAAATAATTATTATTCATGATTTTATTTCGATATTTATCTATCTTAAAGTCAAGACCTGTTAATCTTTATCAGATACGATAGAAAATTAAGATTTTTTTGGAATAGTTTATTTTCATGCCAACATTAACTCGATTTTTAATAATATTTTTCATTTTAATTATTATTATTTTTAGCATTATGGTTGCACTTGTGGTTTATGTTGAACCAGTGACCGTGGATATAAATGTTGATGTGCCTTTAGATTTATTAAAGGAATCTTCGAAAGAAAATACATGAAAAATGATGCTGTCATAGATCATTTTCTTGAAATGATGAGTGCGGAGCGAGGAGCTTCTGTTTGTACACTTTTAGCTTATCAACATGATTTACAATGGGCACAAAATAAATTATCTTCGCACTCTATTTCGTTTTTTTCGGCGCAAAGAGAAGATTTAATCAATCTTTTATCTCTCATGCAGAAAGCTGGTTGCGCAGCAACTTCACAAGCGCGTCGGTTATCAACTTTACGTCAATTTTTTCAATTTCTTTATGCTGAAGGATTAAGAGAAGATGACCCTTCTAGTGATATTGATTCACCACGTCAAGGACGTCCTTTGCCGAAAATTATCAGTGAAGATGCGGTGACAAAATTATTAGATTTTGCGCAATTGGAGACAGAGCAAGCAGAGTCTGGAACCCAGAATTATTACCGTGCTTTGCGTTTTCAGGTGTTGCTTGAAATGCTTTATGCGACGGGATTACGTATCAGTGAGCTAGTTAGTCTTCCAGTTCAAGCTGTGCGAGGAAAAGAGCAATTTATTTTGGTTCGCGGGAAGGGTGAAAAAGAGCGAGTGGTACTTTTATCAGAGAAAGCACGTCAAATTCTGTTGCAGTGGTTGAGTGTGCGTGATCAGAGAAAAGATGCAACAAGCATTTACCTTTTTCCTGCTCGTTCATCGACCGGATATATTGCACGCCAATTTGTTGCTCGCGGATTAAAGGATCTCGCTAAAAGAGCAGGAATACAAAGTGAAAACTTTTCTCCTCATGTATTACGCCATGCTTTTGCAAGCCACCTGTTGCAGAATGGTGCTGATTTGCGTGCCGTTCAGCATTTGTTAGGTCATTGCGATATTTCTACAACTCAAATTTATACACATGTATTGGAAGCTAGGTTGCATCGTTTGGTTAATGAATATCATCCGCTTGTTGATCAGTGTAAGGTTAGGTAAAGAAAAAATGATCTTTTGAAAAATACTTTATAAAATAAATTATAAGTGTATAAATTATACAAAATAAGTTGGATGCAATGTATAATTATCTTGATTTTGAAAAACCAGTTGCTGATCTTGATCTGCAAATTCTTGAATTAAAAAAAATTGCTCAGGAAAAGGATAGCCTTAATATGAGTGATGAGATTGCACGTCTTGAAACGCGTTCTCAAACAGCTTTGAGAGATCTCTATAAAAAATTATCACCATGGCAAAAAACACAAGTAGCTCGTCATCCTGATAGACCTCATTTTATGGATTATTCAGCGCAATTGTTGACTGATGTTACACCTTTGGCAGGTGATCGTAAATTCGCTGAAGATGCAGCTATTCAAGCTGGTTTTGCACGCTTTAGAGGTGAAGCAATTGCTTATATAGGTCAAGAAAAAGGGCATGATACCCAAACCCGCTTGCACTATAATTTTGGTTCTGCACGTCCAGAAGGATATCGCAAAGCTGTTCGTATTATGGAATTGGCTGATCGTTTTCAATTACCATTACTGACTTTTGTTGATACGGCGGGCGCTTATCCTGGTGTGAGTGCTGAAGAACGTGGGCAGGCAGAGGCAATTGCACAATCAACAGCTGCAACTTTACGCTTAAAGGTCCCTGTTGTTTCCGTTATTATTGGAGAAGGAGGTTCTGGGGGAGCGATAGCAATTGCGGCAGCTAATAAAGTTTATATGTTGGAGCACTCGATTTATTCAGTTATTTCACCAGAAGGTGCAGCTTCTATTTTATGGCGCGATTCAACTCGTGCAAAGGATGCTGCAACGAATATGCGCATTACTGCTCAAGATCTTTATAAGTTACAGATTATTGATGGTATTATTCCTGAGCCTTTAGGAGGAGCACATCGGGGAAAAGAAGTTGTAATTGAAGCAACAGGTAATATTATTTCAGATGCTTTAAAGTCTATGGCTGGTAAAGATGGTGAAACTATTAGACAAGAGCGTTGGGAAAAATATCTTCAGATTGGTCGTTCTTTAAATTAATATATTTACTGCCGAGGACCTTTTTTAAATGAAATTAAATAGATTATTTTCAGCGGTGCTTTTTATTCTAACTGGAATGTTAATGGCATGTCAGGAGAGGTTACCTACTTCTTTCAAAGCTAAAATTGAACAATCATTGCCTCGAGAAATCCTCAATAAAATGGCTATGTATGATATTGATCAGTATGCACCAATTATGATGAGATTTTTTAAGGAAGATAATATTGCTGAAATTTGGAAACAAAATCGTTCAGGAGTATTTGTTCTCGTTGTAAGTTATGGCATTTGCAAATGGTCAGGCCAGCTTGGGCCTAAATATCGAGAAGGCGATTTTCAAGCCCCAGAAGGTTTTTATACTGTTCAGGAAAATCAAATGAATCCTTATTCAAAATATTATCTTTCTTTTAATATAGGTTTTCCTAATCTTTATGATCAGATTCATGGCCGTACAGGGAGCTATCTTATGGTTCATGGAGCTTGTGCTTCTGTAGGTTGCTATTCAATGAATGACAGGAATATGGCGCAAATTTATGCCTTTGCACGGGATGCTTTTAGAGGCGGGCAAAAAGAGTTTCAGTTACATGCTTTTCCTTTTCGTATGACCGATGCTAATATGCAGCGTCATTATACCAACCCTCATTATGAATTTTGGATGATGCTCAAAGAAGGCTATGATTTTTTTGAAAAAAATCGTAAACCTCCCAAAATTACTGTTTATGATAAACGTTATGTTTTTGAACATTTTATTGATGAAAATTCAGTTGCTGTAGCTTTATAAGGATGAGCTATATTAAGAATATACAATTTTTTATTTATAAGATTGATATGATGTGAATTGTATGTAAGCAGTTGATTTGTTACTGTGCAAAGAAGATTAAAATTTTACTCCTGGAATGATTAAAGGATTATCTAAAATAGCAGTTTTGTCTGGAGTATCTATTGCTGGTTTATTTAAACAAGCATCAAATAGTTTTTGTATTTCCTTTTTTTCAACATTATGAGTAATGATGACAAAGCGAGTTTTTGTAATGCCTTTTGGCCACTTTGGAAGCCTTATTGGTGGATGAAAAAATGTTTGTACGCCATGAAAAATAAGTGGACTATGTGGGTTATCGTGCAATGCGATAATGGCTTTTATACGGAGTAATTTTTCACCATAAAGATCTTTTAAGAGGTTGAGGAAAACTTTTAACGTGGCAAAGTGAATCAGTTCATTACAGTCTAATGAAAAGGCGCGAAAATTTTGATAATGAGAATGATCATGTGGAACAGTGGGAAGCCATTTTTTTAGCTCTATGTTACCTTCTTTTTTATTCCGAATTATTTTATTTATTAATTCATGTGGGTTGCATTGATCAGAATGGGAAATGATGATTTGTGCCGTGGGATTAAGAGCTTTGAGTTTGTTGGTGAGAAAATCTAGGGGAATTGTATGATCAATAAGATCAGTTTTTGTAAGGATAATTTTGTCAGCAAAAACTAGTTGTTTTTGTATTTCAGGATGAGATTCAAGAATAGGAGGAGAGTTTAATACATCAAATGTTGTAATAACAGCATCAATATCTAATGCTTGAGTTAAGACAGGATGGTTTAAAAGAACTTGTAAAATAGAAGCAGGATTCGCTAAACCGGTTGTTTCAATTATAATGCGATTTAATTTTTTGAGATATTTTTTTTGAGTGTGATCAATTAAATTAACTAATGTATCGACTAAATCACTGCGCAAATTGCAGCATAAACAGCCGTTTATTAATTCAATAATTCCTTCTGTTGCTTTTTCAACAAAAAGATGGTCAATGTTTACTTCACCGAATTCGTTAACGATAACAACACTGTTAGCTAAGAAAGGATCTCGAAGCAAATAATTAAGCAAAGTTGTTTTACCAGAACCTAAAAAACCGGTGATGAGAGTGATAGGAATACGTGTTGTTTGCATTTGAAATATTAAATGTGATTGACTGCTTTTATCATAGGAGGTGAATAGGGGGTCGTTTATATGGGATGGGAATTTCTCGTACTATTTTTCCATTGATTTTCAATGTTTTCGGTGCGCTGATGAGCCTTACTTGCAAAGGAAAAATGGAAGAAGGTAAAGCGGTAATTAAAGGTGAGGTGAGAATGATATTTCCTTCTTCATCATAAGAATTTAGACGCATTTTTATAGCTTCAGGTGTACATATTTGTTGTTTCATATCGGTTATTTGTGATATTTTTGTACCATAAGGTTCTAATGTTGCTAATGTTAATTGAGGAGATCCTTTGTCCAAAAATCCTGCATCGAGTAATTGTGCTGCTTTTTCTTCTCTTTTATTGATGCTCTCCGACCCTAAAATAACAACAATAATTGTTCGCTTATTTCTGGTTGCTGAAGCGACAAGATTGAAACCGGAAGCACAAATAAATCCTGTTTTCATGCCATCTATACCATCAAAACGACCAATAAGATTATTTAAATTAGATTGAATTTTTTTTCCATTGCCAAAATCAATGGCTGGGATAGAAAAATAATGAGTATATTGCGGAAATTCTCTGCGGATTTGAACCGCTAAAAGAGCCATATCCCGTGCTGTGGAGTAATTATTTGGGTTTGGTAATCCACTTGTATTTGTAAAATTGGTTCCAAACATACCTAGACGTCGAGCTTCTGCATTCATTTGTTTTACAAAAGCTTCTTGTGAACCCGAAATAGCTTCACTTATAGCAATAGCTAAATCATTTGTGGATTTAACCAAAGTAATTTTTAAGGCCGTATCAAGTGTAAGAACAGAACCAGCTTTATAGCCTGAATGAATAGCAGGTGCTTGCGCTGCATTTTTACTGATGGTGATGTGCTTGTAGGGTGAAATTTTTCCTGTGCTCATGGCTCGGAAAATAATATACGTCATCATTAATTTTGTTAAAGAAGCAGGATACCAACGTTCAAAAGCTTGATTATGCTTTAATATGCGTCCAGTTGTCGTATCAACAGAGATGAAAGGATGAGCCAGAGTTAGGGAGCTTATTATACTTAGAATGAAAGAGAAAAAAAGCGTGTGGAAGAGTTGGTGCATAAATTAAATTCCCCCATTATTTTAAATTATAAGTGGTTTGGCACTGTTAGAGTTTTATTGTAAAGATTTTTGTGTATTCATTAAAGAGAATGAATATTTAATTACGCACAGGCCCTTTCCAATGATGGCCAAGTATTTGAAGTTTTTGAACAGCAGAGGGTGGCATAGGAGGAGGATTAGGATCTTGAGCAGCTAATAGGAGTAATTCATCACAAGCTTTCTCTGTTTTTTGAATGAGTTGATCTAGAAAATCGCGTTTATTTAAACCGGCTTTAATAGGAGGAAGAATACGAACACGGATTGTTCCTGGATAGCGACGAAAATTATTACGTGGCCAATATAAACCAGCATTATGAGCAATAGGGACAACTTGAAGTTTAAGTTCATTGTAAAGAGCAGTAATTCCTGGTTTATAATCTGGATCTTGACCAGGTTGTTTACGTGTTCCTTCAGGGAAAATGAGAATTTCACGCCCCTGCTTCGCTTTTTGTTTTGCATTTTGTAAAATGATTTTGAGAGCTTTAATAGGGCTTGTTCGGTTAATCGGAATGACTTGTGTTTTTGCCATGTACCAACCGAAAAGGGGAATCCACATTAATTCACGTTTGATAATAAGGGCGGGATCATCAAAATAGGGAACAAGGCTAAAAGTTTCCCATGCGGATTGGTGTTTTGGAGCAATGATGTAAGCTCCACTAGGGAGATTTTCTATACCTTCAATTTCATAATCTGTTCCAGCAATGTGTTTTTGCAAAAACAATGTAATATGCGCCCACATTTTAGGTACAATCCATGCTTGTTTACGCGGCATTAAAAAATAAAAAGGTGCGTACAGAATCATCTGTACAAAAGTTGTTATGTAAAAAACAAACGTAAAAAGAAGAGAACGAAAGATAAGCACTACATTTTCCATTTCATGTCTATCAAGAAATTCTATTTATAATGCAATTTATATGAGAAAACATCTTTAATTAAAACTTTTTCAAGTACTCCTTTTAAAATATTTAAAATTATAAGGAAAAAATCATATGACATTACAGGTTGATAAAGAAAAATTTATTCCACGAATTTTATCCATTGCTGGTACTGATCCTTCTGGTGGTGCTGGAATGCAAGCCGATTTAAAGGTTTTTTCAGCAATGAAAGCTTATGGTATGAGCATAGTTACGGCTGTTGTTGCACAGAATACACAGGGTGTGCGTGCTTTTCAGCCATTGGATGCGTCTTTTGTTGCTGATCAAATTGATTCGGTTTTTGAAGATATTCATGTAGATGCCGTCAAAATTGGGATGGTGGCGAATGCTCAGATTGCACAGGTTATTGCAGAACGTTTGGCTCATTATAAAGCTCGTTTTATTGTTTTTGATCCGGTTATGGTGGCAAAGAGTGGAGATGTTCTGTTGAAGCCTGATGCGATTGAAGTTATTCGTAGTGTTCTTATTCCTATGTCAATGTTGATTACACCAAATTTACCTGAGGCAGCAATATTGTTGAATCATGAAGTACAATGGTCATTAGAGGCTATGTATCAGCAAAGTCCACAGCTTTTGGCATTGGGGTGTAGTGCTGTTTTATTGAAAGGGGGGCATTTAGATGTTCTTACTTGCAAGACTACAAATTATTATGATCTTTCTAGTCCTGATATTTATTGTGATTCCAAGGGTGTTGTAATGCTGGAGGCTTCCCGTTTCGGTACAACCAATAATCACGGTACAGGTTGTACTCTTTCGGCCGCGATTGCAGCACTCTTACCTAAAGAACCTCTATTTGATGCGATTAAAAGAGCTAAAAATTATTTAAATAGCGCTTTATTTGCTTCAAATACTTTAAACGTAGGCAAAGGACGCGGTCCACTTCACCATTTTTGTGAACTTTGGGATCATAGATAAGAAAGACTCTTAAAAAGCTTATAGCTTAAAAAATAAGCTTACATTCACTAATGGAGCGGGCGATGGGATTCGAACCCACGACCCCAACCTTGGCAAGGTTGTGCTCTACCCCTGAGCTACACCCGCTTAAAAATTTGAACCACTTTTTACCTAAACACCCTCTGTATGGCGTAGGCTTTTCCGAATTGCAACAAAAAAATAATGTTTCAGTAGATTTATTTTTTGTTTTTTAAAAATAAGAGTAAAAATTGAGTTTGAAAATGCTTAAGCTCTACAATTATTTTATACGCAACAGTAATATGATCGTATTGAAAATGGGAAGGTAGTCTGCTGTTGCCATTATTATTTTGGATATCAGTGCTTTTTCTTTTGCATAATTTATTGATTTTAATTTATTTTTTAAGATTTGGAAATAAGATCTTAAGTGTACGTCTACATCGTCTCATGAATGAATAGTTCTTTTTTCATTTTTATAAACTCTTTAATCTTTATAACTTGATTTATTAAATATGTTATCAAATCATATAAGTGTTTATCATATTTCAAGATTTGTTTTGCTCAATTGATACTGATCATATTGAAATCTTTCTGATCCAAATACATTGGAAATCAACTGATACAAGAAGTACTTTTCCTTCTTTTCTACATTTCGTAAGTCGACGGCTCGATTAGTATCTGCATGAACAGAACTCATAATAACTTGCTTTTCTATACCACCTATTTCATAGATATGTGTTCTATCTGTCTGTATTTGACAATCAACAATCCAGTCGTTGATTAAATGTCTACTTTAGATGTGATAGCACGCATTTTTATGGTCAGCATGACTGATTTTGTCAACAACAATCGTATTCATTAAACGCTTTTTTAAGTCTATGATTTTTTTATTACAACGTTTGAGTATGATTGTCTCCTAATGGGGTGATATTTGTCTTTATTTCTTGTTCCTGTTTTCAGAGTCAAAATTGACAAAAGCTTATTTTCTGCCGTAAAAATATTCATCAAATAGGTATCTTTTTGTCTATTTGATCTAAATGAGCAAAAACTTTTAAAATTAGCTCTATTTGAGATACAATATTTATTTGTGGTAAAGTGGGAAAATTCGTTAAAGAGAGTTTTGATAATTTATTTAAAAAGTTTTGTAATGAAGCTAGTCTTAAAAAATCAGCTCGTGGTTTGAAAAAATTAGTGGCGGCAAGAGCTGCAAACTTAGATGAGACAGTCTTTATTACAATTCAAATCGTTTTTTGACTGGATAGGCGATAATATAATTGCTCTTTAATATAAAAAGTGATGATTGCAAAAGGCTTGCTATCAAAACGGTAGGAAAGTGTCCAAAAGGTGAAAAATAGGATAAAAAACATAATAAAATCAATAACTATAAAATCCTTTCCTTTTAAATAAGGTATTGATTTTGCTTTTTGGCATGGAAATTTGATAAAAGTAAAAAATCAAATTAGCATTGCTCTCTGATAAATGATTGTAAATTATTAAAACAGTCATTTTGTGCTATAAAAGTATTGAATGGGATCTAATATATCTTCAGAATAACTACACGATGCTTTTAAGAGACATTATCAAGAGAATTGTCAGCGTCTCCTGTATTGAGATAACGTTATTATTATTTGACGTGGTTTCTTGAGTATTCGTTCAGAAATAGCTGATTTTGTGATATTTTACACTAAATATGTATTAAGGGGAAATTATTATTAGAATGTTGAATTCCATACATTAGATTTTTTATTATAGGAATCAGATTTTCCTGTTGCGTAGCGTAAGGTCATTTTGGACAGTATGAAGAAAGAGTGTAAAAGTAAGATGGAGGTAGTGAAATTGAACTATTTCAGAAGATTTATAATGAAGTTTTTAATAATGGATTAATATTTTGGCTCAGAAAAAAGCACATGAAGTTGATCAGTTTTTAAAACATTTTTCGCGTTCTTTTCCTATCGTTTTAATTTATGGACCCGATCGCGGTCTTGTTTGTGAGCGTGCACAACGGTTTGCCAAGCTCTCTCAGGTGGCAATAGAAAATCCTTTTTCTACTGTTCGTTTAGATGCAGCCGAAATTGATAAAGATCCTGCACGATTAGGCGATGAAGCACGCACTTTATCGCTCTTTGGTGGTGATCGTTTGATATGGATATCTAATGGTGCTAACCAAAAAGGATTTCTTAAGGCGCTTAAACTTTTAATAACAGAACTACCAGAAGCCAGTTTTATTTTAATTGAAGCGGGTGATTTAAAAAAAGGGGTAGGATTACGCAATATTATTGAAACAGCATCAACAGCAATTGCTTTGCCTTGTTATGCAGATAATGCCCATTCTCTTGATATCTTGATTGATGAGATTTTAGATGAATTCAATGTAACTCTTTCTTTGGAAGCGCGTCAATATTTGCACCAAAATATTGGAGAAGATCGTCTTGCATCACGGAGTGAATTGGAAAAGTTGTGTCTTTATACCTTAAAGAAGGCTCACATTGCTTTTGAAGATGTAAAAGCTATTGTTAGCGATGTGAGTGCTCTTTCTCAAGATGAAGTAGTTGATGCTGTTTTACTAGGAGATTTAGCGAGTTTTGAAATTTATTTTAGCCGTTATTGTGCTGTAAACAATACATCTTTTTTTGTTTTAAATACAGCTCAAAGGCATTTTCAACAATTACAGCTTTTACGTTATCAAGTAGAAATTGAAGGTAAAACTCCTTTTACAGTTATTTCTCAGGCGCAACCACCGATTTTTTTTCAAAGGAAAAAAATAATCGAACAAGCCTTAAGATATTGGAACTTAGAGAAAATTTTGTGTGCAATGAAAAAAATACAATCGGCTATTTTGGAAAGTCGTAAAAATCCACCTTTAAGTGAAGTAATCATTCATCAAGTTTTACTGAAACTGACGATTATTGCAAAGTGCCAAAATAATTTTTAGGATATCTGGCTGTATTTACATAAGATTTTGGTGATATTTTTACGAATATGTACAGCAGAAATTGTATAGAGGAAGTTTTCTTTTCTCAATTATTATATATAATACGATGCCATAGTCTGTTATGTTTCATCATACAACAAGCGGCTTTGCTAATTTTAGAAGGCTATGAATACTGCTCAATCATATGATATTTGCGGAGTTAATTATAGGTATTATGTGCTTGTTTAATGACGTTAATTAGCGGATGCTGTCTTTAGATTGATAATTATTGCTTGTTTATTAGTATGATATAAAAAATATTAGCTATCATTTGGTTGTCTATATTAAGAACTAATGATAAATTATTTAACTCTTTTGATATCCGAAAAATAATTGCATAAATTATTTTATACATCATACGAATGCTTTATTGGCAATGTCATATTGCCTTCTCATATCAGATTTTCAAAAATAGAGATTTCTTGTTATCAAATCTTCTAGGTCCATATTTTTATCAGAAGAATTTTTCTCATAAGCAAACTATAATTCATTGTTATGCATCTAAGATTTGAATCATATAAGCTAAAATTTCACCCAGTTCACAATACTACACTTGTATGAGCTATTACTGATTTGAAGAACTCCTTCTAATTTAGTTTTGTACAGAATAACACTTTAGCTTAAATCCACTTACTTGAGATTCTTCGTGTTTATTATTGTTAGTAATATGCCTCCTATCAAAAAATATTTTTACAGTATTATTCACTGTTTAATTTATTAACTACTTCTAAGCAGTAATTGGATAAAAACTAAAATACCACAAAAAATGCTCTATCGAACATAAAGATAGGGCATTTTCTGATATTTATTTTTATACTTTTTATAGTCTTTAGTATACGTTTTATCTATTCGTATAAAGAGCTTGATATAATACGCATTCTCATATTTGCATACTGATATATTTATACAGCAAAATTTAGTGGATTTTTAGCAGTAACAATTTCGGAAACGTTGCGTTTGATTTCGATATTGTTACTATTATTAATCTTCTGAGCTGCATCAATGTCCTCAATCGTAGAATCTTTTTTATTAAGATTTACAATCTGCCTTTCATTCAAAACTTTAGCTATGTTGTCATTCAAATTGCTTTCATTCAAAATTTGTTTTTCTTTTCCATGAAGAATTTTCATTTGGTTCTCATCAAGAAGAGATGGATTGTCACTAATTGTCTCATAATTAAAGAGACGCATATCACAAATTTCAGGATTACCAAAAACTTTCACTTGTCCGGCAATGAAGGTATCGCCTGAAATTTTCGCTCCACCGAAAATTCTGGCATGTCCATAAATTTTAGCATTACCATAAACTTTAACATCTTCAGTAATTGCAGCAAAATCATAAATTTTTGCATCATCAAATATCTCGCTATTGCCGAAAATCTGAGATTTTCCAAAAACGCAAGCATCGCCAAAAATATTAGCAGAATCCCAGACTTCGGCAAATTCATAAATTTTGGCTTGACCATAAATTTTGACTTTATCAGCAATTTTGGCTTGACCATAAATTTTAGCATTTTCGAAACATTGGACCTGTCCACTAATTATAGCATTTCCGTAAAGTTGGGCATTATCATACACCTTGGCTTTTCCTGCAGCTATGGATTTCCCAAAAACTCGAGCATTTTTATAAATCATAGCTTCATTGTAAACTTCAGCATCATCATAAACCTTGGCATTATCCGAAATTATACTGTTACCATAAACTTTTGCATTTCCCCGAACTTCAGCATTGTTTTTAACCTGAGCATTTTGAAAAACCTTTGCATTTCCACTAATTGCGGCGTTTCCAAAAATCTTAGCATTATTAAAAATTTTAGTGTAACCACTAATTTTGCTATTATCATAAATTTTGGCGTTTCCAAAAATCTTAGCGCAACCAGAAACTTGCGCATTATCCATAATTGTTGCATTTTCATAAATCGTTCCACCACTAACTACGGCATTTTTATAAATATGAGCGCTGCCGTAAATCTTACTATTTCCAAAAATCTTGGCATTGTTAGAAATTATAGCAGCATCACAAATCATGCTTTTACCAAAAATTTCACTTTGCTCCTTAATATGGGCATTACCAAAAACTTCAGCTTTGCCATGAACTCTACTTTTGTGAGTAACAATAGCATTTTCATAAATCTCAGCGTGATCAAAAATTTTTGCATGGCAATTAATTTCAGCTCTGCCGTGAACTTTTGCATCATCATAAATTTCGGCATGTCCATAAACTCTAGCACGTCCATAAACTTTTGCCTGACCATAAATTTTAGCATCGTCAGTAATGTGAGACTTGCCATAAATGCGAGCATTTCCGTAAATTTGGGCATATTCAGAAACACAAGCTTTATCATAAATTTTGGCATTTCCATGAACTCTAGCATTATCAATAATTTTAGCGTTGTCGTAAACTCTAGCGTTTCCAAAAACTTCAGCGTTACCATAAATCCAACAATCGCCCTGTTGCGATAAATTTTCTTCATTTTCAACAGAACCACCAAGGTCACCTTCTGTTACATTTCCAAAAGATCTAATGGCTACAATACGATAAGGTGCAGGATTCTTCCCTGTGAATATAAGGCGATATTTTGGTTGTTCGACCGTTTCTGGTAAGAGATCTTGTTTTAATTTTGATGAAAGGCCTTTAGCTGAAGGAATGTTATCTTTTAATTTTGATGAAAGACCTTTAGTCAAGGGAACGCCATCTCTTAATTTTGATAATTGCTTTTCTAGTGAAGATGTTTTTTCTTGAGAAAGAGATTTAAATTTTGAGAAAACTTTTTTTTGTAAGGGCATAGCAGATCCTTTAAAAATATAAGAATTAACCCCACCCTATATAAATTGTTAGTAAACATGAAAAAGAGAATTTTTCAATAGTAGTTATAAGTGTTTTTACGTTTTTTTTATTTTGTGTTTTATAAAACACTAGATATCGTATAATAAAGAAAATAATCATTAACGATTTTGCTCGGTTTTTACAGGATTCGAGAAAAATATTTCTTATTGTAAATGATAAAAGACATATCTTTTATATTTCTAAATTATAATGAATTTCATTTTTGTAATGCATTAAAATTCTTGGAGCTTAGAAATATTTGTAAACTGATGATCTTCTTTTTCAAAAATTACTCGATAGTTTATATTTTCATAATTTTTCTGTAAATTGCTCATTTCCATCCAATTGGAATAAATGTAAAAAAATCTTCAATACTTTGATTAATAAAGGAGATACAAGATGATACTTTAAGAAAAGTTGTTGTTATGATAGCCATAATAAGGACATATAATTTTCTAAATGCACAAGCTTATAGATCTACTTAGAATGATTTTTTTAGTAGTTATTTCAGAAAAAGCAATTAAAATGTGCTCATTTGTCATTGATGAGCATCACGCTGTTGTAAACCATCTCTTTGTTTTTTTGTAGAACTTATAAGAAGATGGGGGTATTGCTCACGTTGACTAATCCAGATATTAGCGTTTCCATATTGATGTAAATAAAGTAAGAAGTATTGATTATTATATTATGTAAGAATTCTTCATAAATTTGCACTCTCTAAAAAGTACGTAATATATGCCGTAATTGATGCAATTATTCTTTTAATGTTAGTATGATAATGATTTTTTATTACTTTTTGCTATGAAGAAACAATTATAGCCAAATAATTGGTAATCTTATGACAGAATTTGTTGAAATCGGTGAAATTTAAGAAACATATAATATTTATAACCCATCTTACAAGTATTATTAAGTTAATGTAATGTATATTTTACTTTGCCAAAGAATCAAAGAAGTGATCTATCTTATGATGAAATAAATCAAACTACAGCATCACATTTTATGCGATTGAATCATTACCATAAAGCATTTTATAATAGTATAGAGATTGTACAAAAATTTATAAGTATATGCAAAAAGCGATTGGTCTGATCATTTTTTTGATGAGTGCAAAAATTACTCCCATAACCTTTATTAAAATTATATAGTGAAATCTATTTATTTTTAGACTGATTAATTTAAAGTGAAATTCTTTGCATCTTTCTTTATTCATGATACGTATCTTCTTTACAGAGGTTTCATAATATGAGATTTGGCCTAAAATGCGTTTATTGGGAATAGAAACAAGTTGTGATGAAACTGCAGTTGCTGTTATTGAGCACAACAATGAGGGAAAAAGCCGTATTCTTTCCAATATTATTTGGAGCCAAATTGTTCATCATGCGCCTTATGGTGGTGTTGTTCCTGAAATTGCTGCACGTGCTCACGTTGAAATTCTTGATAGTCTGATTCTCCAAGCGCTTACAGAAGCTGATCTAAAACTCAAAGATATTGATGCCATTGCAGCAACAAGTGGTCCTGGGTTGATAGGAGGACTTTTAGTTGGGCTCATGAGTGCAAAAGCGTTAGCTTTTGCTACCAGAAAGCCTTTTATTGGTGTTAACCATCTAGAAGGACATGCTTTGACAGCTGTTTTAACGCATAATGTTAATTTTCCTTATTTATTGCTCTTAGTTTCAGGGGGGCATACTCAAACAATCCTTGTTCATGAGGTGGGAAATTACCAGCGTTTAGGAACCACTATTGATGATGCATTAGGAGAGGCTTTTGATAAAACCGCAAAACTCTTAGGTCTTTCCTATCCTGGTGGTCCAGCACTTGAAAAAGCTGCTTTATTGGGGGATAAAAATCGTATTTCTCTTCCACGACCTTTGAAGGGTGATAAGCGGTTAGATTTCTCCTTTTCTGGTCTTAAAACGGCTGTTCGGCAAGTTGCAACAGCTATGGCACCTTTAACAGAAAGTGATGTTTCCGATATTGCTGCAAGTTTTCAAGCAGCTGTTATCGATATATTGCAGGATCGAGTTGGTTTATCGTTACAACGATTTATCGACCATTATCCTTTTTTTCGTCATGAGGCATCTCCTCTTCCTACTTTAGTCGTTTCTGGAGGAGTCGCAGCTAATCAAGCTATTCGTTCTAGTTTGCAAAAGCTTGCTCATCAACGCGGTTTTGAATTTATTGCTCCACCTCTTTCTTTATGTACCGATAATGCTGCAATGATTGCTTTTGCTGGTGCTGAACGTTTAGCACGGGGACAAGTAAGTTCTCTTGATATTGGACCTCGCTCACGCTGGCCATTAGATGAAAAATCTCTTCCTGTAATTGGAACAGGGCGTCGTGGAGTAAAAGTATAAACCTGAAAACTTATTAAAGTTTATAAAGGAAATTTTATGGCTTATTGGCTTTTCAAATCTGAACCTTCTAAGTGGTCGTGGGACATGCAAAAACAAAAAGGAATTGATGGTGAACAATGGGATGGTGTGCGCAATTATCAAGCGCGCAATAATATGCGCGCTATGAAATATGGCGATAAAGGTTTTTTTTATCACTCAAATCAAGGATTAGAAATAGTTGGTATTGTGGAAGTATGTGCTGAAGCACATCCTGATTCTACCAGTTCAGATCCACGCTGGGAATGTGTAGATATTCGTGCTATTTGTGATATACCAAATCCCGTTTCATTAAAACAAATTAAAGCTAATCCAAAATTAAAAAATATGATGCTGGTTAAAGCTATGCGCTTATCGGTACAATCAGTTACAGAAGATGAATGGAAAGAAATTTGTTTTATGGGAGGATTAAAAGTAGCATACCTTTAACCTAGAATAATAATTTTTGTTTGCCGATTAATATAAGGCAAAATACGTTGCGTATCACGATATGAAAGTGCGATACATCCTTCTGTTGGCATATAATTATTTTGTGCTAAATGGATAAAAATAGCGCTTCCTTTTGCCATCTTTCGTTCTGTAATATTCCAATCTAGAATAAGGCCTATATCATAGAGGCCGTCTTTACGTTGCATCTTTTCAGTACTTTTCGGATAAGGAAGACGTACCAAACGATTATAATTGGCATCTCCACTTGCATCACACCAACCGTCGTGTGCTTGAATATGACGGATTGCTAAAATTGAACGTGGGAAATAACGGTAAAAATTATTGCGAAATCCCCCTAAACAACGCATATTTGCTAAAGGAGTAGCACCATCACCTTCACGTTTAAAAGCAGAAATACCAGCTCTCCCTAAAGCACAGAAAAAACGATGCTGACCAATACACAGAATACCCCGTGTCTGCATACCTGTTTGTCGACGGATAACAATAGAAGAAACAAAAGCTTGTTTTTTATATATTTTCTTTTTTAATGCCACTTGCAAGAAATCCTATTTTCATGAAATTATTCTCCATTTAATTTTAGTGTAAATGTATTTTATAGGAAAAAAAATGAAGGACTATACTCTCTTAATCGTTGTGGATGATAACGATCTTCGTTCTATTCTTGTAGAACAATTGCAAATTCATAAAGAGTTTGAAGTGCTTCAAACAAAAACTGCTGAAATAGGGATTATAATGGCTCAAAAAGAAAGTGTTGATCTCGCTATTTTTGATGTAGGACTTCCCGATCTTGATGGTCGTGAAGCTGTAAAAAAATTACGCTCCCAAGGATTTCGTGCTCCCATTATTATGATTACTTATTGTGATACAGATTGCGATACTATTCTAGATTTTAAAATGGGTGTTAATGATTACGTGACAAAACCTTTTCGTTTTTCAGTGCTTTTAGCTCGTATTCGCGCTCAATTGCGCCAATATGAACACAATGAAGATTCTTTTGATCTTGGTCCTTATATTTTTAAACCTAGAGAAAAATTCCTTATTGATCAGCAGAACAATATAATTAACCTTACAGAAAAAGAAACAGCAATTCTTAAATATCTTTATGAGACCAGAGATAAAATTGTAAACCGTGAAGCATTATTGGAACACGTTTGGGGCTACAACGCAAATATTATCACGCATACATTAGAAACTCATATTTATCGTTTGCGTAAAAAAATTGAAAAAAATCCTTCTAAAGCAAAAATTCTTATTACCGATCATAATGGATATCGTTTGAATTTTTAATTGTGCTGGATGCGCGCTGTTTGAAATACAAATTCAGATAACATTGTTCTAAGATAAAAATTTAGATTAAGGTGATCTGTCTCTTTGTACATGTTTGTGGTGTTAGTGTAGGAATAAAAATGCGTCGTGACTGATGACGTTGCACAAAAGAACCTTGATAGACATGTTTTTCTGCTGAACACATTAAAAGTCCACCAAAATAAGGAAAAATATGGCTTGCTAATGATTTATAAAAAAATGAAAATAACCGCGATATACAGCTTAAAGAGGGCATATAATGTACAATTTCTTTTACTGATTCAGTAATAAAATTAGTTTCTCTTAATAAACGAACTATTTGTTGTCGGCTATAAGATTTGCCATAACCAAAAGGTGTACGATCATTACGTGCCCATAATCCATAACGATTAGGAACAATAACAATAAGGCGACCATTAGGAATTAAAACACGCCATATTTCGTTTAGTGTTTCGTATGAATTTTTTGTATATTCAAGTGCATGTATTAATAAAATGCAATCAATCGAAGCATCTGGAAGAGGCAAATCTTCTTCAAAAACAAGTGCTGTAGCAACTTTATCGGGATATGGCCAAGATGATGCTCCTTGACTAGCAGGCATAAAAGCATAACATTGCTTTGCACGTTTACGCAATGCAGAAAGATAAGGAAGTGTATAGCCAAGGCCCATAACTCGTTTATCTATAAGATCAGGCCAACAGACATTTAACTGATCACAAACTGTCATTTGCACACGCATACCAAGCGTAGAAGTATAAAAATCTTTTAATGTAATTATATCCAATTTAAAATACCGTTTAGAAGCAAATTTCAAGTATCGCAAGTTTTCACACACTTAAGTTTATATGGAATTCTGCTTTTTTGTCTCAAGAAGAAAAATATTAATCTTTAATTTCCTTCATCCGAATGATTTTAAAAGCATGGGGAAAAAGTTATTTTAGCGTCTCCTTTATTATAAGTAATTAACTTTATTATTATCTGTAGTGCTTTTTTATTTTATAATAATTTGCACTATATTTTCAAAATAGTCGCAAAATTTTTTTCTTCAATTAAAATGAAGTAATCTTTCAAGATAATTCTTTTCTTCTTCTGAAATATACTCATTGCTAAGGCGTTTGCGAATTTCGTCCAAAATTTGCCGTGCGCGCATTCTATCATTTGCTTTTGGTTCAATTACACCTTCTTGTTTTTGGTCAATTTCTGAAGAGAGTGGACGCCCTAATGGGTCTTTACGGCTATGAATGGCATTCTGATTATTTTTTTCTTTATTGAGCATGTTACGCATCTTTTTTAACATATTTTGTGCGCCTTGTCGTAAAGCTTCTAAAGCATCTGATTGATTTTTTATTGACAATTCATAGTCTTGCTTATCAAAAGCATCTCTTGCAGAATTCATTTTCTCTTCTGCTTCTTTCAGGTCATCACTTGATTCAAATCCTTCTGCTGTCAATTCTTTTTTCAATATTGATAATTCAGATTGCAACTTATTTTGGCGTTCTTTTAAAGATTCACTCTGTACTTTGGGCGTACTGTTTCTATGTCGCTGATCTGTTTCTAAATTGTGTGTATCATTAAGAATTTCTTGCTGACGACGCATTAAATCACCAAGTTGATCTATTTTTTCTTTCATTTGTGTCGTTTGATTTTCGTTTTGCTCGTTTGTTTGATGACTTTTCCGTATTTGCAAATGATCAAGTGTTTGTTCAATTTCAGTTAAAAGTTGTTCCGCTGCAGAAGAAGAACCCATTTTAGCCATTTCTTCAATTGAATTCAGTTTATTTTGTAATGTATCTATAGAGAGAGTAGCCTCTCTTGAATCTTTATCTTCTGGTGCTTTTTCAGCTAAAGCATGGATATAATCATTTACAGCTTGTCGTAAATCTGCCATAAGTCGCTCGATTTCAGCAGCGGAAGCACCATGCTGCAATGCATCACGGAGAGCAGCTTGTGCTTGTTTTAATCTCTGTTGAGCAGACTCGAGCTGATTATCTTCAATACCTAAAGCAATTGTCCATAAATAATCAACGACATCTCGCAATTGATCCTCTGTTTGTGCCATAGAAAGCCTTGTCCATGCACTCTGTAAAAGAAGGAAGTGAGTTGTATTTTGAAGACCATTTTCTGGACGTAAAAGCAAAGCAGAAATCATATCAAGCACATGCTCGCGTTCAGATGCATTAAGAGCCAATAAACGACGTTGTTCATTGATTGCACGTGCAACAGGATTTGCAAAAATACGCTCTGGTAATGTCATGATAAAAGTTTTACTGCGTCCCTGTTGGCCAGCACCATCTTGTACTATCAAAGTAATTTTTACTTCTGAACCAGCCCACGGATGGCTTGATAAATCTTGCACTGTCCGCATTTTACCTTTTCCACCACGTGCTAAAAGAAGCTTTATTTCAGGTGCTTTATAAAGGGGAGAACTATTTTTTTCTTGATCAAAAAAAGGTTCTATTTCAACAAAAGCATTTGTAACTCCATAGTCATCATCCATTTCATACTGCAATTCTAATGATCCAGATAAAATTCTTCCTGGTTTTTCTAGCCAATGAATCGCTGGTAACTGATCTTTAATCATGCGTAAATGCCATTTTTGTTGCTTATGGCGCGATGATAAAGATAAATAAATTGAACGCTCTAAGTGTGTTTCAAAACGAATAATTGAATTATTTAAAGCCGGTTGTTCGTTCTTCTTAGTAAGTGAAATTTTCTGACCATCTTCTTCAGAGATTGCTGTTACTGTAATACCAGCACCATTGACAATACGTACAACAACCTCACTACCTTCAGGAATTGTAAATTGTGTTGTTTCATTTTGCGTTAAATAAATGGGTGCAACTCCTGTATAAGCAGGTGGTGTAACCCAAGCATCAACGCGCATTAATGTTTCATCAACGGTAGGACGAAAATCAAATGCATCTGCTAAACGTCCACCTGATGAACCAAAAGAAAAACTAAAAGCACAAACACAAAATAGAATAAATAAAGCTCTAAGAGCCATAGGATCGTAGGAAGCACTCTTGAGGTAAACTGATCTAATTCGCAAGTGATATAATTGTTCTGCCATACGGCGTTGATGTTCATGCCAAATATTTGTAGTTATATCTCCTTCATCTTCAAAGTGTAAACGATCCTTTTGAACGTTGAGAGGTTGGTGTTTGAGATTATTTGTTTGTTCGATATGGTCATTAATATCTTTGATTGTAGGCAAACGGAAACCGAAAAGCAGAAAAAGACTCCCCGCTGCTATAAAAAGAATAAGCCACAGAAGAAATAAATGCGCCCAATAACCAAGAGCATTGAAAATGCCAAACCAACTTAGCGAATATAAAAGGCTCATAGCAAGAAAAAAGGGTAATAATCGTGGCCATATTCGCTCGCAAAATAGGAGACACCAAACAAGAATGCGCACAAACAAAAGCTTTAGTTCTGAAAAACTTTTGATGTTTTTATTGTTCATAGATAAATAGTTACCTTTTTTTATAACGGTGCATTGAAATCATAAGATTCATACAAAATAATTATGAGAAAATAAATTGTTTCATGAGAGTTGAGTGAAAATAAGACTAAGATATTTAAAAATTTTCAATCCAATCTGGAATTTGATCGAGTCCGATCAATTGTGCATAATCAAGACGTGGACGAATAATTGCATACCGCATATCTTGAACTAAAACCTCTGGTATTAAAAGTCGGCTATTATAAGTATTTGACATAACCGCACCGTAAGCTCCTGCTCCTGTAACAACCAAAAGATCTCCTTTCGACAAGAGCGGTAAAGAACGATTCAAACCTAAATAATCACCCGTTTCACAAACAGGGCCAACAATATCTGCATTGATCAGTGGAGTATCTATTTTTTCTTTTACCAAGAGCACATTTTGCCAAGCTTCATACAGTGTTGGGCGAATGAAATCATTCATTGCTGCATCAACAATAACAAAATTTCGCTCTTTTCCCCTTTTTAAATGTATTACAGATGTGACGAGTATGCCAGCTTCACCAACAATACTACGTCCAGGCTCTAGAATAATATTGATCCCTAAAGGGGCAATATGTTTTCTAACGAGTGCTGCATAATCAAAAGGAGAAGGCACGGAGTGATGTTCAGAACCATAAGGAATTCCAAGTCCTCCTCCAATATCAACATGGGTTATGGTATAACCATCATTCCACAACTGACGGACAAAATCTGCTGTAATAAGAAAAGCATCTTCAAAGGGTTTTAAATCACAAATCTGACTGCCAATATGTATATCGACACCACAGATATATAAGCTAGGCAATTGAGCGGCTTTTTTATATACTTCTCGTGCTGATGAGAGTGGAATACCGAATTTATTTTCAGATTTCCCTGTTGTGATTTTTTTATGAGTTTTTGCATCCACATCTGGGTTAATTCGTAATGAAATGGGTGCTGTTGTTGAAAGTGCAGCAGCACGTGCTGATAATTGTTCAAGTTCTGGTTCTGATTCAACATTAAAACAATGAATATTTTGCGTAAGAGCAAAATCAATCTCTTTAACTGTTTTACCAACACCAGAATAAATAATTCGGTGAGCAGGGATACCGGCAGCAAGTGCACGTCGGAGTTCACCTTCTGATACCACATCAGCTCCTGCTCCACTCCGTGCTAAGAGCCGTAAAATCGCTTGATTAGAATTCGCTTTGACCGCATAAGCAATTAGAGAAGGCATATCTTGAAATGCTTGCTGATAGTTTTCAAAATTTGTAATAAGTGTACGCGCTGAATAGCAATAAAAAGGAGTCCCTACCTTTTGCGCAAGAATAGAAAGTGAAAGGTTTTCAGCGTGAAGTTCGCCTTGATAATAAGAAAAGAAATGCATAAAAAACCTATTGTATCAGCTGATCAAGAAAAAAAGGCTTATCTGCTTTTCTTTCAGAAATAAATGCTTCTTGTGAAGGATTCATGATTGTTGAAGATGGTAAATCTAGTATTTCTCTCCGTCCACATCCAACTATGATAACACTGCAAAAAAGAATAATTATTAAGTTTTTCACAATGGTTATCATATATCTTTTCCTATTATGTCGATATTGTTTCTGTCTTATTTTTTGTATTAAAAAATAAAATCACTTAAGCGGCTATAAGGCGCTTTTTCCAATAAGAAATTTGACGCAGAACTTCTGAAGGTGCTGTTCCACCAAAACTTTTCCGGCTTTTAACGGATTTCTCAACTGTCAAAATATCAAAAATGGTTGCATTGATATTGGGATGTATCGTTTGAAGTTCAACTAATGTTAGCTCATTAAGAGTGCACTGTTTTTTTTCTGCTAATGCTACAATAGATCCAGTAATATGGTGCGCCTCACGAAAAGGAAGCCCTAATTCACGAACAAGCCAATCAGCTAAATCAGTTGCTGTTGCATATTCAAAATGAGCTGCTTGTTTCATGGCTTCTTTATTAACTTCAAGATCACCAATAATCCCTGTCATGGCTGCTAGCGATAATTCCAAACTCAAAGCTCCATCAAATACATATTCTTTATCTTCCTGCATATCTTTTGAATAAGCAAGGGGTAAACCCTTCATCACTGTTAAAAGTCCAATCAAAGCAGCATTTAATCGCCCTGCTTTAGCGCGTATAAGCTCGGCAGCATCAGGATTTCTCTTTTGTGGCATAATAGATGAACCCGTTGAAAAAGCATCTGATAAACGAATAAAATGAAATTGTGCACTCGACCAAAGAACAATTTCTTCTGCTAAACGGGAAAGGTGCATAGCACAAAGAGTCCCAACGCTTAAAAATTCTAATGCAAAATCACGATCTGAAACACTATCAATCGAATTACGCGTTGGCTCACGAAAACCTAATGCTTCTGCTGTCATAAAACGATCAATCGGAAAACTTGTACCTGCTAGAGCAGCAGCTCCTAGGGGGGATTCATTCATTCGTTCAATGGCATCATGCATACGCGATAAATCTCGACTAAACATTTCAACGTAGGCCATCATATAGTGACCAAATGTAACAGGTTGTGCGGTTTGTAAATGCGTAAAACCTGGCATAAAAGTGTCGACATGCTGTTCTGCTCGAATCAGGAGTTGTTTTATCAACTCTTTTAAAGCTTGGGTCATTTTTTGCATTTTTTCTCGTACCCACAAACGAAAATCAACAGCGATTTGATCATTTCGTGAACGTGCTATATGTAAACGTCCTGCAACAGGGCCAATTAATTCACTCAGCCGTGCTTCAATATTCATATGAATATCTTCAAGTTTTCGTGAAAATGTGAATGTACCCATTTCAATTTCTTGACGAATCTTCTTTAAGCCATGGGTAATTTTTTCATAGTCGGATTGTGAGATGATTTTTGTTTGAGCTAGCATGGCTACATGACAAAGTGAACCTTCAATATCTTGTTTATAAAGTTTTTGATCAAAATCAATTGAAGCGTTAATTTCTTCCATAATTGCGGCAGGTCCTGCTTTAAATCGACCGCCCCACATCTGGTTTTTTAATTCTTCATCTGCCATATCTTAAAATACCTATTGAAAAGGACAAAAATTATGATTCATAAAATTTTTATCAGCCGAAAAAATAAGAATAAAACAACACAATATTTCCTTATGTTTTTTATGATTGTTTTAAGTTTATACACAACAATCAATCAAAATAACAACAACAGAAGAGTATTCTTTCCAAATTTTATTTCAGAGGTAAGAGCTCAAGAAACAGATATCAATAAGCAACAGACGGAAAAAATAAGAGCAATTAAAAAAGCAGCAAAGGGCTTTTTTACACATATACGATTTGCCGATACTCCTTATGATATGAACCAATTGTCTTTTAAAGATATTGAGGGAGAAGATCATAATTTGTCTGAATTTAGGGGAAAACCAATACTCGTCAATTTATGGGCTGTTTGGTGCGCACCTTGTCGTGCAGAAATGCCAGAATTAGCACGATTAAAACGTGATATGGGGGGAAATAATTTTGATGTTATAGCTATTAATGTTGATAAAAATACTTCTGCTGAAAAAATTCAAAAGTTTTTAAATGATGCTCATGCTGATAATTTAGTTTATTATCGGGATAATACAATGAATATTTTTCAGGATATTAGAAAAAAAGGACTCGCTTTAGGTTTGCCTATCACATTTCTCATAAGTAAAGATGGTTATCTTATTGCTTCGTTTAATGGTGCTGCTCCATGGGCTGATGATGATGCAAAAGCGCTTATAAAAGCCGTTATTGAAGAGAATTTATAACTTTAATAATTAAATTTTAAATGGAGTGCGATTAAATCTAAGACTCATGGATAAAGCAGGTGTATTTTTGCAATAAAAAAGGAAAGGTTCACCTGTTAGATAGCTTTATTTCTAAAGATTGTTTATTCTTAACAGTTTGACCAATCACACTCTCGATAAGAAAATACCTCATTGATGAAGCACATTCATTTAGGCTGCAGAATTTATATTTCACGTGCTCAAAGAAGTTATATTTGTACAAGTGAGCTTCGTTTATGATTATCATTTAATCTTGATATTTATAGAATGAGGTTTACAGTGAAAATCACTCTCACGATAAGGGAGATTTTAGGAGAAAACAAACAGTTGGTTACAATCAATATTTCAAGCGGATAAAAGTTTTATATTATGGGCAATTCCAGATTTTAGAAAATTAATATTAATTCCATTTCCGAAAATGATATGCGTTTTTTGTGTTTGTCTTTTGCATTTAATCAATAGAGAATGACTTTAATTTATCTGTGCGTTGTGAATGATCACGATAAAATATAATTGCTGCATTTATTTCTCCTCCTAAAATAAAAATTGCACTTAAGATATACAGAAAAATAATTGCAACCATAATAGAGGTTAATCCTGCGTAAGTAGAGGCATAATTAAACATTGTTAAATATTGTGCAAAAGCAATAGAGGTTAAAAACCAAACAAATATTGTTACTAAGATACCTGGTAAAATATCTATTACTTTTCGCTGTCCTGCTGGCAACCATTTGTGAACAATTAAAAGACTCGTAAAAAGAACAACTATCGCAATTATATAACGCCATAAACGAATTATACCAATATATTCAGTAATTTGAGAAGAGTAGTTTTGCATAATTTTAATCAGTAAAGGTGCTAAAACCAATAAAAAGCTAATAACGACAAGACCTACTGTCCCAATAATGACGAAAAATAAACTTTGAAAACGACAAAAAAACAAGCTGCGTCGATCAATAACACGGTAAGCTTTATTTAATGCTGTACGCAAAGCACCCACACCATTTGAAGCAAAATAAGCGGCTCCAATAACTGAAAGTGTTAATAAATCTCCCCGTTGTGTGGTTAGGACAGTAATGATTTCTTTAGAAAGAGGTTCTGCAATTGCATCCGGCAACAATTGTACAAGTGCTTCAATTTTTTGCGGTGTATATGTAAATGCTCCGAGAAAACTAGCGAGAGATGTCCCAAAAATAAAAAAAGGAAAAAACGCTAAAAGTCCCGAAAGTGCAACATGGCTTGCAAAGGCACTCCCATTATCACGCAAATAATGACTCACTGCGTTAAAAAAAATACGGTAACTATACCACAATGCCCTTTTTATCAAATTTCAATACCTTTGGAAATAGCCTTACACTTAGCATAGTTTTTTCATTAGGAGTATATAAAAATAAAAAACATTTGCACAATAGGAACTGTTTATCAGAACGTTCGTCTATGGTAGAGATAAATATTGTCTACTTTATATTTTAGAATATTGTGAGGAATATATCGGAAATAAAAAGGGAAAAACGATTTTAGGGCATTTTAAGATTGTACTGGATAAATTTATAAGCAGAAACGTTCGTAAATGAAGCCGAATTATTTTAAAAATAATGAAGTTATGGAGAACACTTTAAAGAGTATATAGCATTTAATTATACTTAATAAAATATCATATGGAATTCAACCAAAGGATTTTCTAGTATATTATATATTATGAGGAGTGTCCTTTAAATTTGCATGTTTATATTCTTGCGTCTTTTAAGAATTTCTATTCTAAATTATTTCATTAATATTATAAAGCTGAACATATTCATCATTTTTATTTTAAAAAAGGATCTTGAGTAAGAGAAATTTTAAAAGATTTTATTTGTTCTTATCATACACTGTTCATAAGAAGTCCTCTGCAAAAAATGATGTTATTCGAAAAACATCTAATTTTTAAAGTTTTTTTCATTTTGATATCGTATTGTAAAAAAGCACGTGGTAAAAAAGTGATTATTATGGTAAATTCTTCAAAATCAAAAGAAAAATTAAAAAGTTCTAAGGCATCTGTTATTAAATCTGAAATTATAGCTCATGACTCAGAGCAAGAAACACAACACTCAGAAGAGCCAGTAATAACAAAGCAAAGTGATGTTGAGCGCAAGACTGTAAGTAGTGTCGCTTTTACTTCTTTAATGGTTTCAGGGATTATTTGTGGCCTTATAACTATAAGTCTTTGGGTAGGCTTGGAAAGAGCAGGTTTTCTTCCTTCTTTTTTAGCGGTTGATCATTTGGAAGAAGAAAAAAATCTTCAGATTACTATACATACAAAAGAAAAAGCAGAAGAAACAGAGAAACAGTTGAAGCATATGCTTCAACAGTTTGATGCATTGAAGAGGGAGTTTTCTTCTTTTTCATCACAACAGGTTGAAGCGTTTCAAGAAGATGAATCTTTTCAAAAAGAGAGAAGCAAAGCTTTTGCAATCTTAGAAAAAAAAGTAGATGCTTTTGAAAAGAATATACAGGCTTTGGTTGGAATATCAGAAGATGTAAAGACAGCTTTATTTGTTGGGAAAAGTAATAAAAACGATATTATCACCTTAAAACAACAGTTAGATAATATACAAAAGAAAATATTCACTCAAAATAGCGAACAAAATAGTGAAAAAGGTAAGATAAATATTGCACTGTTTGTTGCAGTAAATGCATTAAAAAACGCTATAGATCGTGGTGGATCTTATGTGCGTGAATTAGAAACGGTACAACATTTTTCATCTTCTGTTGCAGGATTGGATTTGTTACAGAAAACAGCGCATACTGGTCTTCCAAGCTCTGCAAAGCTTTCAGCTGATTTTGCTTATGTTGCAGATAAAATTGTTAGGACACAAAATAGTCTTGTATCGGATACTGATTTTTTAAAGAAGATTGAGATATGGATAAAAAGTTTTATTGTTTCGCGTCCAATTGGGTATGTTGAAGGGACAACAGTGCCTGCAATTGTGGCTCGGATGGAAGTTGCTGTTCAAGCTGGAGATTATGAAAAAGCTTTAGCTGAATGGCAAACTTTACCTCAAAATGCTAAAGATATTTCGGTAGATTTTATTGATCAGCTTAAACGACATCTTGCTGTCCAGCGCATTCTTCAGAAGTTGTTGATTGGAATGCCAAAAGAAACTTCCGAAGCTGCAAAAATGTAAATAGGATCAAAAATGATACGTATTTTTATTTATATTTTTGTCGTTTGTGTGATCGGTGCAATTTTTAGCTGGGGTGCCAATAATAATAGTTTTTTGGTCATAACATTTTTGCAGATGCGATTTACTGTCTCATTGCTTACGATTATTAGTGGGCTTGTTATCCTGTTGATGGTATTAGTGTTTTTATGGAAATTTTTTAGAATTATTTTTTCTATTCCTAGAACTTTATACAGATTTTTTTCAGGACGTTACCAAGAATGTGGTCGCAAAGCGCTTACGCAAGGTCTGCTTGCTGCTTTTGCAGGTGATTATGCGGCCGCGCAAAAGATGGAAAGACGTGCATTAAAATACCTTATAAAAGATTATGAACCACTGATAAAGCTTTTAAGAGCTCAAATCTTATCTTTGCAAAAAAATTCTATGAAGGCTATTGCTCTTTATGAAGAGATGCAAAAAGACGAGCCGACAAAGCTTGCTGGGCTTTATGGTTTGTTTCGTGAAGCTATGAATACGAAAGCTTATGATGTCGCAAAGCACTATGCAGAAGAGGCACTCGCTTTGTCACCAGCGCTTTTATGGGCTCAACAATTTGTCCTTGATCGATTAAGTGCTGAGGGTCAGTGGAATAAAGCGCTTGATGTTTTTTATCGGGCGCAAAGAGCTTTGCCACGTTCTGAGCATTGTAATTCAGAGCGTAACTATACCCATGCTCTTTTATTAAGTGGGTTAGCACTTCACCTTACGGAAACTAAGCTCGCAGAAGCTCGTAAAGCTATTTTAAAGGCTCATAAGTTGATGCCTGATTTTGTACCAATAACGGTGATTATGATCGATATTCTTTATCAATTAAAAGAAGTTCGTAAAGCTGATAAAATGATTATTAAAGCTTGGCAGGAAAATCCTCATCCTGATTTGGGAGCACTTTATCTTAGGAGAGAAGAAAGTGCAGTTGGGCGTTTGAAAAGAGCTAAAGCACTTGCTTCTTATAATAAAGATATCTTTGAATCAGCTTTTATTGTTGCAAAAGCTGCTCTGGATGCAGGCGAATTGGAATTAGCAAGAGAGTACGCACAAAAAGCACTCACCTATCATCCGCGTGAAAGCGTTTATTTATTATTAGCAGATATTGAGGAAGCACAAGGTAATGGTCAAGGGAATCGTCAATGGTTGTCTTTAGCATTACGAGCAGAACCTGATCCAGCATGGGCGTGTGATGGTTCTTTCTTTTCTTCTTGGTTGATCGTTTCTCCAATCAGTGGTCGATTAGGTCGTTGTGAATGGAAAGTACCCCCCCGTTGTTCTCCTATAACATTAGAAGTCGATAACGTGATGCTGAAAAGAGAATGCAAAAAAGGCGTCGTGGATGAAAAAGAAGTTATTAAAAATAAATCCTTTGAAGAAAAATCATCGATAGGGCCTGATTTTTTATTAAAGTCGCGCACAAAAAAACAGAATAGAAAAAAAGTCGATCAGATACCTTTAAGTGTTGAAGATTTAGAGAGTAAAGAAGCAGAAGAAGAGAGTTCTTTGCCAAGAGAGAAATTTCAATTATTTTAGAGGTATTGTAGATATTTTTGATAAAAATAAGGTTCTTATTTATTCTCAAATGAAATGAAATCTGATTGTAAAAATGATTGGTTAAAATATGTTTTTAGCGAAAACATATCTTGATAGAAAACAAAGAAACGGTAAACTAAAAATTGCAGTCGTTTTGCATCGCCAATCTTCACAGACTGGTTTTTTAGGGCAATTTTTACAAAGAAATGGTTTTGCTCTTGATTTTTATTATCCTATTTTAGGACAGAAACTTCCTAGAACATTGAAACATCACGCGGGTGTTGTCATTTTAGGTGGTCCGATGAGTGTGAATGATAAGGATGCATATATTCATGAGGAAATTGATTGGATTTCATTATCTTTGAAAGACAATAAACCTTTTTTAGGGATTTGTCTTGGAGCACAGATGCTCGCAAAAAATTTAGGCGGGCGTGTTGCTGCAAAAAGTGATAAAAGTGTAGAAATTGGTTGGTATCCGTTAGAGGGGACTTTGCAGGGAAAGACCTTATGAATTGGCCAAAAATGGTCTATCATTTACATAATGAGGGCATCTATGATTTGCCTAAAGAAGCTGTTCTTTTGGCAACAAGTCAAACCTATCCCACACAAGCTTTTCATTATGGAAAAAATGCATGGGGTTTACAATTTCACCCTGAATTAACCCGTGTAATGATACAACATTGGTTGATAGATTCAGCTCAAGAATTGACTAAAAAAGGGGCCCAATCTGCTTCTGCACATTTAGAAGGTTATTCACTTTATGGTCAAGTTTTGTGCGAATGGTTTGACAATATATTACAACACATTTTTGGTGTTCCTATTGCTCGCAATACGAAATTGTGAATTGTATGGATTCTAAAAATTATTCTTAAAAAGAGAAATTTGAATTGAAGAAATTATATCAAATAATATGATAATAAAAAATCCCAAAAAATATGAGCATTTTTATGGAAAAAAAGGAACAATAAAAAAATAAGATGAGCACGGTCCTTTTTCTGCTTGTTTCACTATGAGTATGGCTTGTTGATATGCGTCATATTTTTAGGATGAGTGACGATAACTCTCGTAATTTCCGTGTTTTATTTTTTGTTCTCTTTTTTCAAAAAGCAAACAATAGTACATATATCTCCTTGCACTTAATATACAAGGGGATCAATAAAACCTTTTCTAAGGTTGATTGTGAATGTTTTAATTTTGAAAAGCAGTATTTTTAAGTTGGGCAATCATACTTGCTGTAAAAGTAAAGCGAGAAACATTGAGATCACCTTCAATGAGTGCATGAACGCGGTTGATGATATTGTGAATTTGATCTTTATCAGATTTTATCCAAGCTGCTAGAGAATCATTTTTTTCGTTATAATTTCTTAAGATTTTTATAACGATTTGTCGCAAGCTATCAGCAATGTTTTCTTTAGCTTCACTTAAGGCCATACCATCATAATAATCAACAATAGGAATTGTTTGGCTTGCTTCATTAATACGATTTATACGAATAACCTGAGCAAGTGAAAAATAGATTTCTGCAGTTTTCATAAGATCACTTTTGCTTTGTTCTGCAATCAAAGAAATATCACAGATCATCGGAGCAACATCTAAAAGAGCTAATTGTCTTGCTAAAGCTTTTGGCGCTCCTTCTTCATTGTATTGTGTTGCTTTTTCTTCAATTTTTTGACTGATATCTTGATCATTGGCGTGCATAAGCTTTTTTTCAATTAGGCTACGCGCTGTTTTAATTGTTTGCACAAGCTCCTCTAATGGCACTGAGAGATCCATATTGCGCAAGCCCCAATTGGTTGCTTCAAAAAGCATTGAAGTAATTGCTGCATAGAATTTATTTTGATTCAATCCCGGTATTTTATTATCAAGATCGTCAATTTGGCTCGAAAGCTGAAGAATTTCAAAACTATCTCGGATGATAATAAATACACGAATGATGTTTTCAGTTTTTTGACCTGTTATATCTTGCAAGCGATTAACAAAAGTAGGACCACCGCGATTCACAATATCATTAGCAATAAGAGTTGCAATAATATCACGACGTAATTGGTGTTCAATGATTTCCTTTTTAAAATTTTGTTGAAGTTGAGTTGGAAAATAATTTAACAAGGTTGTGTCGAAATAACAATTGTCAACAATAGGATTGTTTGCAATTTCTTCTTGTAGAGTTAATTTAGCATAAGCTAAAATAACTGCAAGCTCTTGGCGGATAAGTCCTTGGTTTTGGTTAATTCTTTGACGTAAAATTTGCTCATTAGGGAGAATTTCAACTCTACGATCTAGAAGTTTTTTCTGTTCTAAATCATGCATAAAACGTATTTGATAAGGTAAATCAATAACACTTCGTTTTTCAGCTAAGGAAAGCGAAAGTGGTTGCAAATAATTATTACGCAAAACCAATTGTTCAACTTGTGGGGTCATTTTTTTCAACAACTCATTACGGGCTTCACGAGTCAGTTTTTTTGTGCGTAGAGCTGAGGCAAGAACAATTTTAATATTAACTTCAAGATCAGAACAATTGACACCTGCGGAATTATCAATGGCATCAGTATTACAGCGCCCACCGTTTAAAACATATTCAATCCGACCGCGTTGTGTAAGACCGAGGTTGGCTCCTTCACCGATAACTTTTGCGCGCACTTGTTCACCGGTGATGCGAATGGAATCGTTGGTGCGATCGCCTACTTGAGTATCCGTTTCGGTTGTTGCACGAATATAGGTTCCAATACCGCCAAACCATAAAAGATCTACAGGGGCTTTTAAAATGGCTGAAATAATTTCAAAAGGTGTTCCCGTTTGCTTTTCAAAACCAATAGCTTGTGCTGCTTCAGGAGAAAGAGTGATTGTTTTGGCAGTTCGTGAGAAAATACCACCACCTTTTGAGAGTTTTGTTTGATCATAGTCTTGCCAGCTTGAACGAGGAAGTTGGAAGAGACGCATACGCTCTGCATAACTTGCTGCTATGTCTGGTTCGGGATCGATGAAAATATCGCGATGATCAAAGGCAGCAATAAGCTTTGTTTGTTGAGAAAGTAACATTCCATTCCCAAAAACATCTCCCGACATATCACCAACTCCAATACAGGTGAAGGGGGTTGTTTGAATATCGTGATTAAATGATTCTCGAAAATGTCTTTTTACAGCTTCCCATGCACCTTTAGCTGTAATACCAATTGCTTTATGGTCATATCCTGCTGATCCTCCGGATGCAAAAGCATCGTCAAGCCAAAAATTATTCGCTTGGCTAATAGCATTAGCGGTATCAGAAAAGGTTGCAGTACCTTTATCGGCAGCAACGACAAAATAAGGATCATTGCTATCGTGACAAATGACATTTTGAGGCTGATATATTTTACCATCGATTAGGTTATCAGTAATCGAAAGGAGTGCTGTAATGTAGTTTGTGTAAGCTTGCCGTGCTGCTTCTGTTATAACGGCACGATCATTAGTTTGAGGAAGGCGATGAGGGAAAAATCCACCTTTCGCTCCCACAGGAACAATAACAGCATTTTTGACTTGTTGAGCTTTAACGAGATCTAATATTTCAGTACGATAGTCTAATGCACGGTCAGACCAACGAATACCACCACGGGCGATAGGACCAAAGCGTAAATGGACACCTTCAACTTCAGGTCCATAAACAAAAATTTCTCGATAAGGACGTGGTTCAGGTAAGCCTTCAATTTGGCGTGGATTTAATTTTGTTGCTATGATACGCCGTGGGCTTCCATCAGGAAGAGGAGAATAGGCATTCGTTCGTAAGCTTGCAACAATGAGATTACGATAACGACGCAAAATAAGATCATCATCCAAACTTGGCACTTTCTGCAATTTTTCTTCAATGCACTGCTGAATGATTTTTTCATTGTTAAGCCGTTCTTTTTCTTTATGGCTTTGATGAAATTTCAAATGAAATAAAGCATAAAGATCTTTAGTAATTTCAGGATAAGCGTTTAAAGTTTGAGCAACGCGTTTTTGTGAATAAGGAATTCCAGTTTGCTGGAGATAGCGTCCATAATGACGCAAGATAACAATTTCGCGCCAGTCGAGTTGAGCTGTTTGTGTTAAGGCATTAAAAGCATCATTGTCCGCATTTTGTTCCCAAACGGCTTCAAATGTTTCAGCATGCTTTTGTGCATTTTTATCAAGATCAATATTGAGTTGGAAATCACTTTCCAATTGCATATCATGAAGATATACAGAATGCCCATAGCCGTCTGGGAGTTCCAATGTCTGTTCAGCAATAACCCGAAAGCCCATATTTTCGAGAAGGGGGACACGTTTGGAAAGGGCAAGGGCTTCGTTACGATGAAAAAGTCGCAGAGAAATATTTTGTTTTTCTTTATTGTGGGCGCGGTAAAAAGTAACGAAAAGAGGTTTTTCGCTATTAAGGTTTAAAATATGGTCAGCATCTTTAATAGCATCTTCAGCTGAAAATAAGTCACGATAGCTATTAGGAAAGTCACTCGCTAAAGATATTTGTTGGTCTGTTGCTTTATGAATAAGGGCTATGGCGCGGATGCTGTCTTCCCAATTTTGGGTTATAGAGCGAATATGATATTCAAGTGTGGTACGCTCAATTACGGGAGCACTGTGACTTCCTTTACGATGGATAATGTAGTGAACACGGATAAGCGTACTTTCCAAGAAGAGTGGATAAGATTCAAAGAAATCACCTTTATAGGTCTCAACAAGATATAGTCCAATTTTTTCTCGGATATTACTACTATATTGATCACGTGGTACGTAGACAAGAATCGAAACAAAACGTCCAAAAGGATCAGTGTGAGCGAGTACCCGTAAACGTGGACGTTCATCCAATTGCATGATAAGCTCTGCATTTTCTGTTAATGTATCGACATCAGAGCGAAACATTTCATCTCTTGGGTAGGTTTCTAAGACACTCATCAATGCTTTTCCAGAATAGTCGGTCTGATTATATCCAAGGCGTTGAATAATCGTCTTCGCTTTTTCTTTTAAAAACGGAATTTGCAGGATAGAGTGCGTATAGGCTGAGGATGTAAACAACCCAACAATACGTAATTCTCCACATAGATACCCTTCTTTATCAAAAATCTTAAGACCGATATAATCCAACCAAACAGGACGGTGGATTTTTGAGCGGCTGTTGGCTTTTGTAACAATAAGCAAATTGTCACTTTCCATAAAAGATAAGACTTCTTTGGGGCGTTCTTCTACGCTTGCATCACCAATAATGCGAATAGAAGCATCAGTGAGAATACCTAGTTCAATACTACCTGTTTTAAAGGCTTTTTTGGGTTCTTGGCCTTTGGTAAAGTCATAGGTCCGCATTCCAAGGAAGATGAAATTATTGTCCATAAGCCATTCGAGAAATTCAATGGCTTTTACCCCTTCATTTTGGTAGTTCGATGGAAGATTTGTTTGATAGGTGTGAATATGCTTCTTGACTTCTTCAAGCATCAGTTTCCAGTCTTGTACAGCTGCATTGACTTGTTCAAGAACGAGAGTGATTTCATCTTTAAGCTTTTTTGTCTTTTCTTTGTTCAATGATTCAATGTGGATTTGCATCAAGCTGATACGTTGTCCAGAATCACATTCAAGAACAGGATGTGCGATTAAATAAATGTGATTTATTTGTTGTTTAAAAACATGCAATATAGAATCAAGAAGAAAAGGTTTGTTATCATTAACAAGTGTAATAACAGTTATAGATTTATCATGACGCGTTAAGGCGTGTTCAAAACAAATTGTACTTTTACCAGGTTGGTGAGACTTAAATGCTTCGATGGCCACATTTGTAGCTTTGTGAAGCTCATCTTGTTTATAAAAAGCAATATCTTCTTTATCAGTATGAGAAAAAAGAATTTGTTCTATTTTATTTTCAGTGCTCTTTAGATTTAGTGCTGTTTTTGTTGACACAATCATCCTCCCTTTATTTATTGTGGCAACCTTTTCTTTAAATCCTAAGAGCAGGTCCTTATGCCATTTTTATACTGTAACATCTTCCTTTTAAAGTGAATAGTTATTTGTTGTTGCTAGAATAAAATTATTTTTACTTCGTAAGAAGTGTTTGGTTGTTTTAAGAAAGTATATCTTGTGTGTAACAAGAATATTTTCATTAATTTTATTTTTGCAGGGTAAGAGCATATTTTAAAAGTGTATAATGAAAGTAAATATATTATGACATGTTTACCAGAAAAATTTTTAAGCGGTTATCAATCTTTTATAACGAATCATTTTACACATAAAGTGGAACGTTATTGACAATTAGCAGTGGAAGGACAGAAGCCTAAAACTTTATTGATTGCGTGTTGTGATTCGCGCGCGATACTAGAAATTATTTTTGATGCGAATCCTAGTGAAATTTTTGTGGTGCGTAATGTTGCTAATTTAGTTCCTCCTTTTTCTCCTGATTATCAATATCAGGCAACATCAGCGGCTATTGAATTTGCAGTGCAAGTGCTGAAAGTTAAGAATGTTGTTATTTTGGGGCATGCGCATTTCGGGGGAATTAATAATGTTCTTAATGGAAAATGCACATCTTTATCATCAAATGATTTTATTGGTCGATGGATGAGTCTTTTGGCTCCTGCTGCAGAAGAAGTAATTGGAAATAAATTGATCACTCCTTTAGAGCGACAGACTGCATTAGAACGACTTTCTATTCGTTATTCATTACAGAATTTGGAAACATTTCCATGGTTAAAGGCTCGTAAAGATCAAGGACTTTTGACAATACACGGTGCTTGGTTTGACATTGCAAACGGTGAATTATGGAGTATGGAGCAAGAAACGGGTAATTTTGTGCGTGTTGAGCGTGGAACTTCTGTGCAGATATAAGTGATTTTTATTTTAGTTTTCATATAAATGAGATGCTGTGTGATATATCTTGACAAAGAAAGGTTTTTGTTGTTTGAAAGAAACAGCATTCAATGACAAGATTAATTTGGAGCCACCGTCTGGGACCCTGTTGTGGTATAAAAAGATCCCAGAGGTCAACATCCGACAACGCGTTGCGTCCTCGGGTGCTATATTGATTTGTTTGTTATGAAGCAATGAGGTAAATGATGTTTGAAACTTTGCAAGAACGTCTTGGTTCCATTTTATCTAATTTAACGGGACGTGGCGTTTTATCAGATAAGGATATAACGACAGCGCTGCGTGAAATTCGTCGTGCTCTGTTGGAGGCTGATGTTGCTTTAGATGTTGTTCGTTCTTTTACCGATAGAGTTCGTGAGAAGGCCGTTGGCACTGCAATTGTTAAGTCCATTAAACCTGGTCAAATGGTTGTGAAAATTGTTCATGATGAACTGGTTCATATGCTTGGGGGAGAAGGTGTTTTAAGTGATTTCAATGCGCCAGCACCCGTTGTTATTATGCTGGTTGGTCTACAAGGATCAGGGAAAACAACAACAACAGCAAAACTTGCAAAGCGTTTAATAGACAAACATAATAAAAAAGTTTTAGTAGCATCGTTGGACACACGTCGTCCTGCGGCGCAAGAGCAGCTCCGTCAATTAGGGGAGCAAGTGCAAGTTCCGAGTTTACCGATTATTCCTGATCAATCTCCTGTCGATATTTCTGCGCGTGCAGTGCAAGCTGCTAAATTAGGGGGATATGATGTTGTGCTTCTTGATACAGCAGGACGTAACCATATTGATGAAGCGCTTATGCTTGAATTGAAAGAAATTAAAGCAGCTTCGCAACCTTATGAAATTATGTTGGTGGCTGATAGTCTTACTGGTCAAGATGCGGTTAATCTTGCACGTTCTTTTGATGAGCGTATAGGAATTACAGGAATTATTTTAACACGTATGGAAAGTGATGGGCGTGGTGGAGCTGCTCTTTCAATGCGTGCAGTGACAGGCAAGCCGATTAAAGCAATCGGAACTGGTGAAAAGATGGATGCTCTAGAAGAATTTCATCCCAGTCGTATTGCAGATCGTATCCTCGGTATGGGTGATATTGTTTCTTTGGTTGAAAAGGCTGCTGAAACAGTTGATCGTGAAAAAGTAGCGGCTTTTGCGAAAAAAATGCAAGCCGGAAAATTTGACCTGAATGATTTTGCCGAACAGTTGCATAAAATGAAAAAACTGGGTGGAATGGGGGGTATTATGGGTATGATGCCAGGGTTAAGTAAGGTGAAGGATCAAATTGCAGCGGCAGGTTTTGATGATCGTCTTTTTAATCGGCAATTAGCAATTATTTCATCTATGACACATGCAGAGCGCGCTAGCCCTGAGATTTTAAAACATAGTCGTAAACAAAGAATTGCTAAGGGGTCGGGGACAAGTGCAGCAGATATTAATAAGCTTTTAAAAATACATCGCCAAATGGCTGATATGGTAAAAGCTATGAGAGGGAAAAATACAGGCGGTTTTATGGAGAAAATGTTAGGGAAGTTCGGTTCCAAAACGGGATTTGGTGATATGAAAGATCCTGGTACTATACCCGATTTATCAGAACTTGATTCAATGCAATTCTCAAAACTGCAAAATCAGATTGGAAAGGGTCATTTAGGGGGTGGATTACCTAGACTTCTGGGGCGCGAATTAACATTTCCTGGTCTTTTAAAGGGGACGGAGAAAAATTCTCCTTTTTCTAAGAAAAAGTAAAAAGACAAAAAGAGAAGGAAGTGTAATGCAGGGAAAAGCACCCAATGATTTAGGGCATTTGTGGACATCGCTTGATCATTTTAATGCAGCACTGGGTCATTTTTTAGCAAAAAGATTTTATTGTACGCAAAGGATAGGAGGGGATAAAGTGCGTTATGGCTTTCTTGAAGTTGATTGTGCTTATGAGCAGTGTCAGGTGGTGCATTTGCAGCGATTAATGCGAGACAGTTATCTTAATCCGAATCTCGCTAAGAAATTTACAGGTCATTATTCAAGAAGTGATTGATAATCAAAAAATAATTTCTAAAGAACACAGAAAACAAATTAGTTTAAACGACAAGTCAAGATGACAACAGGAGAAAAATATGGCATTAAAAATTCGTTTGTCCCGTGGTGGTTCAAAAAAGCGTCCTTATTATCATATCGTTGTTGCGGATGTACGGAGTCCGCGTGATGGGCGTTTTCTTGAACGTGTTGGTGCTTGGAATCCAATGTTGCCTAAAGATGGAGAACGTGTAAAACTTAATGAAGAGCGTATCCAATATTGGCTTGGTCAAGGAGCTCAACCGACAGATCGTGTTCTACGGTTTTTAGATGCCGCTGGTTTAAAAAAGCGTCCGGCACGTAATAATCCTCATAAAGGTGAGCCTGGGAAAAAAGCACAAGAACGTATAGCTGCAGCAAAACAAGCTGCTGAAGAGGCGTCAGAAACAATTTCAAAAGAAGAAGCATAGATGAGTTAGTAAATCAACAGTGTGAGCCTTAAAAGCTTATACAATGTAAAATTTCACTGTTGGTTTTATTTTAAAAAGATTTGTTTTTTTTAGAAGATGGTTTGGTTTTTTTAAAGTCAATAAAGGCTTTAAAAGTCAATGGCGCGCCCATTTACTTCCCAATCTCCATAACGCGCGGGATCTTTTCCACCCCGTCCGCCGTTTTCTAATGGCTGATTTTTATTTGTTGCACATTTACGTCTTTCTTCAGCTTCTTGAAGGGCACGTTGTGCTTCAGGGGGAATCCGTGTGTGTTGGGGAATAGTGGTATTTTGTGTTCTCATTTTTTTGTCTTTTTTGTTCATTTGTACCTCAATTTCATTGAAGAAATAACAAGAGAGCCCCATCATATAATAATAATATTCTATCATGGAGTTTTAATTATGAATAGAGTGCGTACAGCAATGCTTTTAGCTTTTATGACTGCCCTTTTTATGGGATTTGGTTATCTCATTGGAGGAAGCAATGGTATGCTTATTGCGCTTTTAATGGCAGGGGGCTTAAACTTTTTTTCTTATTGGAATTCAGATAAAATAGTTTTGCGTATGTATGGAGCGCGTGAGGTTGACCAGTATTCTGCACCAGTTTATTTTAATATTGTGCGTGAATTAGCTCAGAAAGCTTCTCTTCCTCAACCGAAGGTTTATGTCATTGATAGTGCACAACCGAATGCTTTTGCTACGGGGCGTAATCCCCAAAATGCTGCTGTTGCTGCTAGTACAGGATTGTTGGAAAAGTTAAGTGCAGAAGAAATTTCTGGAGTTATGGCTCATGAACTTGCGCATATTGAACATCGTGATACATTAACGATGACTCTTACAGCAACAATTGCAGGAGCTATTTCAATGCTTGGTAATTTTGCTTTATTAACGGGAGGACAGCGTAATTCTTCAAGGTCTTCTCAAGGTACCGGGACATTTGTGGGTATTATTGCTATGTTGATAGCCCCTTTCGCGGCTATGTTGGTGCAAATGGCTATTAGTCGTACGCGTGAATATGCTGCTGATCGGAGAGGTGCTGAAATATGTGGTAATCCTTTATGGTTAGCTTCGGCTTTGAGAAAGATTGCAGGGGGTGGATATACGATTTATAATGAAAAGGCGGAACATCATCCAGCGACAGCTCATATGTTTATTATTAATCCTTTGAGTGGTGAAGGTGCGGATAGCCTTTTTTCTACACACCCAGCGACGGCAAATCGGATTGCGGCATTGCAACAACAAGCCATAGAAATGAATATATCAACAATTGATCAAGGCATTATCAAGCACTATGAGGAGAATAATCTGAAAGGGCTAAATAATATCTTAGACTATGAAAATCTCAATTTTAAGGATAAGAGTAATATGCTAAGCGATGAAGATACAAATGTTCTACTACAGGTGAAAACTCGTCCTTCTTGGCTTCGTCGTAAAAATCCGAAGAAGTTTTAATCATAAAGATTAAAAGAAACAAGTTAGAATAAAGGCATTGTGTTGAAAGATAAAAAAGCGGGGCATATGTTTGAGAGAGATGTGCCTGGGTTAGCTGTTCGGCAAGTGTGCGTTCGTTTGTTAGGTGCAGTACTTGATAAGCGTACATCTCTTGCTGGTTTGACAGATAATGAGTATGGTCATCCACAATATTTAAAGCTTTCATATCGTGATCGTTTATTGTGTCGGGCTATTTTGGGAGCGGCATTACGTCATCGAAGCCAGATTACAGTGGCTTTATCACGCTTTTTAGTGCGACCTTTGCCAGCACAAGCATTTTCTCTGCATCATCTTTTACATATTAGTATAACACAAATTCTTTATCTTGATATTCCCGATCATGCAGCGATTGATTTAGCGGTACGTGTGGCAAAGATTGATCCGCGGATGCGCCGTTTCTCGGGATTAGTGAATGCTATCTTACGTAATTTTGCACGTGAGGCGCCTATTTTGCGAATGCAAACGCCTACAATTAAAGCTATTCCAATGTGGTTCGGGCAACTTTTAGTATCGACATATGGAGCAGAGAAAGCTGATCAAATTTTAGCCATCCAAAGTATAACACCTCCTCTTGATTTAACGGTGAAATCTGATAGCGCTGGTTGGGCAAAGCGGTTGGGAGGAATTGTTTTGCCTAATGGTTCAGTTCGCCTTATTTCTTCGGCTTATTCTATTGCTGATTTACCAGGTTATGCAGAGGGAGCTTGGTGGGTTCAAGATGTTGCAGCAGCTTTACCTGCTCGTTTGTTGGGAAATGTGTATGGCAAAAAGGTAGCAGATCTTTGCGCAAGTCCTGGAGGAAAAACCGCGCAATTGGCTTTGCAGGGAGCAGATGTAATGGCTCTCGATATTTCAGCCAATCGATTAAAGCGTTTAAGAGAAAATATGGATCGCCTCAATTTTTCAGTGCACTATTGGCTTGGTGATTTAAGAGAATTTCATCCTGATCAGCTTTTTGATGCTGTTCTTCTTGATACACCTTGTTCTTCTACAGGGACAATACGCCGTCATCCAGATATTTTGTGGACAAAAACCATGGACGATGTTACCAAATTAGCAGAGGTGCAATATGGTTTGCTTTTAGCAGCGATTGCTTTAGTGAAAAAAAATGGACGCGTTGTTTTTTCTAATTGTTCATTGGCAAGAGAAGAGGGAGAAGATCTTGTTAAGAAAATTTTAGCAACGCGTGATGATATTGTTTTAGAGCCTATTTTAGCAGAGGAAATGGGTGCTATGGCACATTTGATATCAATGGAGGGTTTTTTGCGGACAATCCCTTCTGATTGTTGTTATGAAAATTTTAATGCAGAAGAAAAGTTATTCTTAGGAATGGATGGTTTTTTTGCTGCACGTTTCCGAAAGGTACATTAATTAACGTTTCATTTACTCAAATAGTTGAAATTATATTTGATAAATGTAGACGGAGATATGGTTGTGGTAATTACAGAGATTGCTCCTCAGATAAAGGCATCAACCGTTGTATATGGGTTACAACATTTTCTACGACGTTTACGGGCAGGACCACTCTTTCGTTGGCGATTTTCTGGTTTTCGTCCACAAAAGATTTTAGCACATCCAATTGATTTGCATCTTGCTGATCCAACGATAGCGCATGAATTTTACCATGGCCGTTTTTCTTTTTCGGGTTGTATGGTTCAATCAGATGCTCTTTCTCCTTTTGCATTGGTGCCGCCAATGTTGCAATGGGAAATAGCATTGCATGATTTTCATTGGTTGCGTCATATGACTGCTGCACGGAGTGAGTTGGCAACAGTTTATGCGCGTTCTTTGGTGGAAGATTGGTTGGAGTATCATAGTAAAAAGATAAAAGGGCCTGCTTGGAGTGGAGCCGTTGTGGCAAAGCGCCTCATTTCATGGATTTGCCATTCGCAAATGTTATTGGAGGGGGTGAGTAAAAGTTTTGAAAAGCGCTTTTTACGTTCACTTGGTTTTCAGTTTCGCTATTTGCGAATCTTGATTCGTTGTATGGAAGCAAATGAACAACGTTTACAAGCTGCAATTTCTTTAGCACTTGTATCTTTAGCATTGCCTGTTTCTGCAGCAGCAAAGAAAAAAGTACAAACTTATCTTGTTTATGAACTTTCGCAGCAAATTCTTATTGATGGAGGCCATATTTCTCGTAGCCCTGTTATTTTGCTCGATTTATTATCAGATTTATTATCTTTACGCCATCTGTATCTGCACAGTAATGAAACAGTGCCACGTATTTTAATTGATTCTATTGAGCGTATGCTGCCTGCTTTGAGATTTTTTATTCATGAAGATCAAACATTAGCTCGTTTTAATGGCGTTGGACCTATTATACCAGCAAGTTTATCGGCTATTTTAAATTGTGATGAAACCGTTGGACATCCTTTTAGTTATGCTCGTTATTCTGGCTTTCAGCGTTTACGGGCTAATCAAACAACAGTTCTTGCAGATACGGGAAAATTTCCACCCGTTTCTGTTGCAGAATATGCCTGTTCAGGATGTTTGTCATTTGAGATGTCTTCGCAGGGAAAACGCTTTATTATTAATACAGGGGTTAATCCTTCTGCAGAATATCGACATTTTGGGCGTTTGACAGCAGCACATTCAACGGCAACAGTGAATGATTGTTCAGTGGGTGCTTTTCGTAAAAAAAGGAACAATGGCGCTTCTCTTTTACTTAAAGGACCGACAAATGTTCAAGTACAACGCATAGAAGATTTAGAAAAAATTGGCTTTATTGCTTGCCATGATGGCTATGTAAAGCCCTTTAATCTTATGCATGAGCGTGGCCTTATTTTAACTAGAAATGGAGAAATGATTGAAGGTTTCGATCACTTTTTTACACCGCGGAAAAATCAATGGTATAGATATAAGGACAATCAAAATGAAGACGATAGTGTTGCTGTTCGGTTTCATCTTAATCCGCAGGTTGAGGCTCATTATGATGGCAATCGCGTTTGTTTAGTTGTAGAAAGTGGGCAAGAGTGGCATTTTATGTCACCTGATGCTGACATTTTTCTTGAAGATTCAATTGATTTTGCTCATTTAAAAGGCCCACAACGCACACAACAGATTGTTTTATATTTTCGCCCTGCATTGCAGAGAAAAATTCATTGGCGTTTTATACGTCATAGATTAGCATAATCTTCGCTTGGAAAGATCAACCAAGATAATTCTATTATTTGTGGGTTGGGGCATTGTCTGCATGCCCTTTGGGTATGTTTTGGCAAAAGCTTATGCTATGTTCATAGCGGCTTTTTTTGAATTTTAGCCATTTTATTTTAGGATTTCTATTATGGTTGTTATTGCAAAACAATTTTCTACGGTGGATCTTCGTCACGTTCGTCGTGCTCTTCTTTCTGTTTCTGATAAAACTGGTTTGATTGAGTTTGCGCAAACACTGCATGCTTATGGAATTGAATTAATTTCAACGGGAGGAACATCCAAAGCGTTAAGTGCTGCTAGTTTACCTGTTACCGATGTTTCTGATATTACAGGGTTTCCAGAAATAATGGATGGACGCGTCAAGACACTTCACCCTTTAGTTCATGGTGCTTTATTAGGAATAAGAGACGATCCAGACCATAAAGCTGCTATGGAACAGCATGGCATCAATGGAATTGATCTTCTTGTGGTTAATCTTTATCCCTTTGAAGAGACTTCTCGGTTAGAGGGAGATTCGCAGATAATTCTTGAAAATATTGATATTGGTGGACCGGCGATGATTCGTGCAGCGGCTAAGAATCACGCTTATATTGGTGTTGTAACAGCAGTTTGTGATTATGCATTGATTGTGGATGAATTAAAACAACAGGATGGGTGTTTAAGTTTTTCATTGCGGCGTCAATTAGCAACACGTGCTTATGAGCGTACAGCTGCTTACGATGCTGCGATAGCGGCTTGGTTTGCGAAAGATTTAAAGATTAAAGCACCGTCTTGGCAGAGTTTTTCTGGTCATCTTGAAAATGTGATGCGCTATGGAGAAAATCCACATCAACAAGCAGCATTTTATCTCTCTGGTGATAAACGTTTTGGCGTTGCTACTGCGACACTTTTGCAAGGCAAAAAACTTTCTTATAATAATATGAATGATACCGATGCAGCATTTGAACTTGTCTCAGAATTTGATTCTCAAAAAAGCGCGGCCGTTGCTATTATTAAACATGCTAATCCCTGCGGTGTTGCAGAAGGGCAGAATTTAAAAGAGGCTTATTTGAAAGCTTTGGCGTGTGATAATACCTCAGCATTTGGTGGTATTATTGCTTTAAATCGTCCTCTTGATGAAGCCTGTGCAGAAGAGATTGTTAAAATTTTCACTGAAGTAATTATTGCTCCTGATGCTACAATGTCTGCACGCGAAATCATTGCTCAGAAAAAAAATCTTCGTTTGTTGATAACAGGAGGAATGCCTGATCCCCGTGATAACGGGTTCATTGCTAAAACACTTTCAGGAGGACTCTTAGTGCAAACACGTGATAATGCGGTTGTTGATGATTTTGAATTGCAAGTAGTCACAAAACGCGCACCAAGCCAAAACGAAATGCGTGATCTTAAATTTGCTTTTCGTGTTGTTAAACACGTCAAATCAAATGCTATTGTTTATGCAAAAAATAACGCAACGGTTGGGATTGGGGCTGGCCAAATGAGTCGTATCGATTCGGCAAGAATTGCAGCACGGAAGGCTGAGGAAAGCGCACAAAAAATGGGCTTAACGGAATCTTTAACGAAGGGATCTGTGGTTGCATCAGATGCATTTTTCCCCTTTGCAGATGGTTTGTTATCTTTGATTGAAGCTGGTGCAACAGCGGTTATTCAACCAGGTGGATCGATCCGTGATGAAGAAGTGATTGCAGCAGCTAATGCGCATGGCTTAGCAATGGTTTTTACAGGAGTGAGACATTTTCGCCACTAAATTTATGGTCTTTTTTCATTTTTTATTCTCAAAAATAAGAAGAGTAAGCTTCTGTGTTATAAATGCAAATCAGTTATGCAATTATAACACTCCTCATTTTTGTAATTTGTTTTATCTTTCTTGTTTAGAAATTTAATATAATAGTTTGGTAAAAAATATGAATATTTTGCGTTCTTACAGCCAATGGCGTCGTTATCGTCAGACAGTTAATGCGTTAAGTCGTCTTTCAACATATGAGCTTAGTGATCTTGGCATTAATCGTGCTGATATTAATTTGGTTGCATGGCGTTCTTCACGTAAATCATTGTAATATTATTTTTTGATAAAAATTTGGAAATTATTCAGCGTTCTAAGGAACGCTGTTTTTATTTATAGTGTTGTCAATAAATTTTAAAGAAAGACGGTATTGTCTGCTGGTTTAGAGGGTGTAATATGTTCTTCTTTAGTAAGGAGAAAGAACGGAAAAACAGAAAAATAAGCTGTAATTTGTTCTGCTTTCGAGAAGTGTTGGTATGGTTTTGAGGATAAGAATGAAGTTTTTGCATTTAAATGTATAAGGGAGAATAGTTTTTGTGTCTTTTTCAGTTTTTATATCGTATTAGAAGAAGCGATGTCCCTAAAACACCAGCGGCTAAAATAAACCATGTTATTGCATATATTAAGTGGTTGTTGTGAAATTGCACAACAGTAAGGCTAGGAATGGGAAGATTTTCTTGTGACGCTGTTTCTGATTGCGCATCAATAAAATAGGGAGCAACAGGAAAAAGGTCTAATTTTTGGGCCATAGCAGGGAGTTCGCGCGTATGCCATACATTTTGATCAGGTTTGTTTTTGCGTGGAAAAACCCCATTTTTTTCACTCATCCTTAAAAGGCCTGTAATCGTAATCTGATTCAGAGTATGTGCAGAATTATTATCAAACGAAGCGTTTTTTTCCTCTTGTTCAAATTGATGACGTGCTTCCATAGGAATAAAACCGCGGTTGATAAAGGTCACTGTGTTATCGGTTGTTTTTAAAGGAGTTAAAACCCAATAACCCGTGGTATTTTGTGTAACAGCGGTTACGAGAATATTTTTGTTTGTAAGAAGCTTTCCGGTGATTGTGACGGGACGATATTCATCTTTGTTAAAAGTAATATCTGGCCATTGCTTGTAAGGTGGTGCTTTGATAGGTGTGAGATGGACACGTTGATTAACACTGGTAATAAGATTTGTTTTCCATTTTAGTCGTTGTATTTGCCATACACCTAATGCACTAAAGACAATAAACAGAAATATCCATAAAGCGCTCAATAAAACAGAAAAAAAACGGATGTTTTTGCATTGAAGATTTATTTTAGAATGACCCATTCTAGTTATGATAATGAATATCTTTTAACATGAAAAGAGCCTAAAGAAAGTATTTTATAGGATTTTACCAAAAAATGGTAAAATTAACCGATAGAGGAATGAAAAAGTCTCTAAAAGACTTGACCTTTTATAGCCAACGACTTATAAAAACTTAATTTTCCGATAATGCTTGTTCAAGGTTATGGGTGGAGTTGTTATTTCCATTCATTTTATTTTTCTGGCGTTGGAGTTTGGAATTTCTTAAATTTAAAGGTGAAATCTATGTCTCGTGTCTGCGAATTGACAGGAAAAGCGGTTCAGTATGGCAATAATGTCAGCCATGCCAACAATAAGACCCGCCGTCGTTTTTTACCAAATCTTTGCAATGTGACATTGATATCGGAATTGCTTCAACAGAGTTATCGTTTGCGTATTTCTGCAAATGCTTTACGTTCGGTTGAGCACCGTGGTGGTCTTGATAATTTTTTAGTTAAAGCTGATGATAAGGAATTGTCGCAGCGTGGGCGTTTATTGAAGCGCCAAATTATGAAAAAGAAAGCTGAAAAAGTAGCTTGATTCTTCTATTTTCCTGCAGAATAGAAAGTTTACCTTCATTTAGGGAAAAGCTCGCCTATTTAGGCCTAATATTTTATTTTGATTCTATTCTAGGTTAAAAGAATGTCTTCAGCATATAAATCTTTAGCTGCGCAAAAAAAGAAAAATTGTCTTTTTTTTGCAAGCTTTGCGATGTGTGTTGCGGTAGTTGCTTCCAATATTTTGGTTCAATATCCTGTTGGTTTCTTTAGTTTGGATGAGCTATTAACCTATGGAGCTTTTACATATCCCTTTGCTTTTTTAATTAATGATTTAACCAACCGCTTTTATGGTCCCGATGCAGCAAGGCGTGTTGTGTATGTTGGTTTTATTTATGCTGCTTTTATTTCTTGGATATTAGCTACACCGCGTCTCGCAATTGCTTCTAGTACAGCGTTTTTGTTTGGGCAGTTACTTGATATAATAGTCTTCACACCTTTGCGGCGTAAAACATGGTGGAAAGCCCCTTTAATAGCAGCATTAGTGAGTTCAGCTTTAGATACAATTTTGTTTTTTTCTCTTGCTTTTGCAAGCAGTTTTTCCTTTATCGATCAATTGGTTGATTATTCTGATGGTTCTATTATTGACAGTATCAGTGTCATGGGTATTGAAATTCCTGTTTGGATTTCACTTGCTTTTGGCGATTTTTTAATAAAAATTGTTATGAGCCTATTTATGCTTGTTCCTTATGGGGTAATTTTGAAGAGTTTTCGGACTCCTTTTTATCAAGGGCGTTGAGAAGAGAAGATATCTTTTGTTTATTCGAAAATAACGATATTTATTCTATTCCTGAAATAGAAAGATTTTTATTCTACAGATAATGTGTAACAATATTGATGCAGGATCAATGGTTATTCGGGGTTTTTATCTCTTCAAATTCTGTTCTAAAGATTAAGGATTCTTACTAAAGAGTGCTGTAAGCTGTTTTGTTATGGCATTCGCTAATTCTTCAGCATTGACGATTGTTACAGCGCGGTGATAATAACGTGTTACATCATGGCCGATACCAATAGCGATGAGTTCTATAGGGGAGTTTGCTTGGATTTCTTGAATCACAGCGCGCAAGTGTTTGTCCAGATAATTACTGGGGTTAACAGAAAGAGTTGAATCGTCAACAGGAGCACCATCAGAAATAACAATCAATATTCGACGATGTTCATGGCGTGAGATCAAGCGCTGATGCGCCCAAATAAGGGCTTCTCCATCAATATTTTCTTTCAGTAATCCTTCTTGCAGCATTAATCCTAAATTGCGTCGAGCACGGCGCCATGGTGTATCAGCGCTTTTATAAATGATATGGCACAAGTCATTTAGACGTCCTGGATGAGAGGGTTTATTTTGATGAATCCATTTTTCGCGCGATTGTCCTCCTTTCCATGCTTTTGTGGTAAAGCCTAAAATTTCTACTTTAACTCCACAACGTTCAAGAGTTTGTGCTAAAATATCAGCACAAGTTGCTGCAACAGTAATGGGTCGTTCTCGCATGGAACCTGAATTATCAATAAGCAGTGAAACAACAGTATCACGAAATTGTGTTTCACATTCCATTTTAAAAGAAGGCGGTTGCATTGGATCAATAATAAGGCGTGGAAGGCGTGTTGTATCAAGATAACCTTCTTCTAGATCAAAGTTCCAAAAACGATTTTGTTGTGCCATGAGGCGGCGTTGGAGTCGGTTTGCTAAGCGTCCAACAATGTTTTGGAGATGATTTAATTGTTGATCAAGATAATGACGTAAATGATCTAATTCTGTTATAGAACAAAAATGAGTCGCATCCAAAATAGCATCAAATTCATGAGTAAAAATTTTATAATCAGCTAAATTTTCCATTTTCTGAGAAATATGAAAAAAGTATTTTGATTTTCTTGATTTGTTTTGTTGAAAAATTTCTTGTTCATCTTGAGATGCATTGTTATCATTTGACTGAATGGTTTTTTCTGTGCCTTTATTTTGTGCATCATTACTTTGTTCGGTTGTTTTTTGTTTTTCACTTTGAGATTTTTTTTCGTTTATACTTTCTTCTTCTGTTTGATTTTGTGTATCGTGGTTCTGTCTCTGTTTTTTAGAAGTCCGATTTTTAGGGTTTCCTTTTAATGGATTCGCTATTTCAAGGGCTACGAGCATTTGACATGCTATTTGTGCGAAAACATTTTGGTTATAAACATGAAGTGTTAGCTCATGTAATTCTGTTGCGACTTTTTGTTCTATTGATTGACGCCATAGCTCCAAGACAAGTCCGGCTTCTTTTGGGGGAGGGCGTTTTGTTATTTTTTCACGTAATAAAAGCGCAATCGCTTCTTGAAAAGGAGCTTGATTTTGATTCCTTATCATCTGATAATGGGCTTTTTGATATTTATCAGCGAGCATTATATCAAGATTTTGTGCGATTCCTTTCATTGTTAAAGTGCCAATTGCTTCAATACGTGTTTGTTCAAGTGCATCAAAGATCGCTCGTGCTTCTGGTTCTATCGGGGCAAATCGAGTATGAATATGGCTATCATGCCATGCTTTGCGGAGTGCCATAGAATCGCTTAATCCACGAGTAACAGCTATATCTTTATCGGTTATTTGTTGAGGTAATTCTGGTAAACGTGCGCAATTATTGCTTAAGGATGGCTTGTTATGACTAAACATAACGTTAAGTTCGCGTGTGTTAGCAATGGCACGAATACAAGTAGATGTGGCTCTTTTAAAAGTTTCAATATCAAAGTGGCTCTTAGAAGAATGTTTTGCTGAATTTTTGCTATTATCACCTTCTTTTGCAGCCATAATTGACGCATTCCTTAAGGCAAGACATGATGAATCAGTGATTCAGGAAGCTCATTTCCAAAGGCACGTTGGTAAAATTCTGCAACAGTTGTTCGTTCAAGTTCATCACATTTATTGAGAAAAGTTAAACGGAAAGCAAAACCAATATTTTGAAAAATTGTGGTATTTTCTGCCCAAGTTATAACGGTACGCGGGCTCATAACTGTAGAAATATCTCCATTCATGAAGGCTTTGCGGATCATATCAGCAACATGTACCATTTGTGAGATGGTTTTTTTACCCTCAGTGGTTTGGAAATGTTTGACTTTCGAACAAATGATATCAACTTCTTTATCATGGGGTAAATAATTTAATATTGTTACAATTGACCAACGATCCATTTGCGCTTGATTGATTTGTTGGGTGCCATGATATAGTCCCGTTGTATCGCCAAGACCAATAGTATTTGCTGTTGCAAAAAGTCGAAATGCTGGATGAGGAGTAATAACACGGTTTTGATCAAGCAAACTGAGGCGCCCAGAGGATTCAAGTACTCGCTGAATGACAAACATAACATCTGGCCGTCCTGCGTCATATTCATCGAAAATAAGGGCAATATTATTTTGATAAGCCCATGGCAGAATACCATCTTTAAATTCGGTGATTTGCAAGCCATCTTTCAAGATAATGGCATCTTTTCCGATTAAGTCAATGCGACTAATATGTCCGTCAAGATTAATTCGAATACAAGGCCAATTAAGACGTGCAGCAACTTGTTCAATATGCGTTGATTTTCCTGTACCATGATAGCCAGATATCATAACACGTCGGTTAAAAGCAAAACCTGCTAAAAGTGCTAAAGTTGTTTGTTGATCAAAAAGATAATCGGGATCTAAATCAGGAACATGAGAGCTTTTTGTGCTAAAAGCAGGCACTTTCATTTCAGTATCAATATTGAATACATCCTTTGCCAAGACTGTTGTGTCAGGCATATTTGAGACTGCAAGATTTGTTTTTGTCATCATTTTTGAGGAGGATATCCGCTGTTTATTATTTTGTTGTCAAACACTATAGAACATGGACCACTTATGCAAATGCTCTGATGGCAAAAGAGATTGGCTGTGAAGGAGATGCTGTGTTGCATGATCGTTTTTCAAAAATCTTAAATGTTTAATCATTGAACAATAGAATGGAGTATTTAAATATAGATTTTAACATCTACCAGATTTTTTCAGTAAATTATAGGCATGAAGCACGTTACGAAAGCGTTCTTCTGAAGAACGATTCCCACCATTAGCATCAGGGTGATGTTTTTTAACAAGCTCCTTATATTTTGTTTTGATATCTTCGGCTGAAGCATTTTCTTGTAAGCCCAAAGTATCAAAAGCTTTAGCTTCCAAAGGTTTTAGTTTTCGTGTATCCGTAGTCTTTGAGTGTCGTTGGGTAAAAAGTTTAAATGGATTACGCACACGATTTTGGTAAGCAGCGGTTCCAGATCGAATTTTTGCGTAATCGGAAGCTGTTTTTTTAACCGTGCTATTATTACCTGCAGACCACGTTGGACGATGCCCTGTAAGAGCATCTTTTTGAAACTTTGCAATGTCTTCATCGCTGAGACCTGAGAAATAATTAAAATTTTTATTATAAGCACGGATGTGTTCAATACAAAAATATAGATATTGACCTTCGTGATTTCGCCCTGCTGGTGCTTTGTGCGATCCTGCTTTTTCGCACCCTTCCCATTGGCATTGTTGTATTTGTAATTGACTCTGTTTTTTTTTGTTTGAGCTAATACGAATTGAGTCGAATAATTTAGATGTTGTTGTCATATTTTTGCCTTATGCAAGATCGATCTTTTTGATAAGAATTGACTTGTAAAAAATTTCTTTCCACATTTAATTTTATTAAATTTTGTCTTAAAAAATTAGTTACAATATCCATTTTTGTGAAGGAAAAAAATGTCTTGTACGGTTTATACAACAATTGAAACAAAACTGCGTGATGCTTTTTTGCCGCAAAAGCTTGAAATTATTAATGAAAGCCATCTTCATGCAGGTCATCCTCACGAAGAACATGCTTTTGATGGTAAGGGAGAAACACATTTCCGTGTGAAAATGCTTTCTTCTTCTTTTTCTGGTATGAAGCGTGTAGAAATACATCGGGCGATTTATAAAGTTTTACAGAAAGAGTTGGCAACAAAAATTCATGCTTTAGCGCTTGAGATTGAAAGTGTTTAACATGTTTTTTCAGTTCAAAAGTTTTTAGGCACGTGGATGTGCTTTTTGGTAAATTTCTAATAAATGATTTGTATCAATATGGGTATAGACTTGTGTTGTGGATAGGCAGGCATGGCCGAGAAGCTCTTGAATAGTGCGTAAATCTCCTCCCCGTGATAAAAGATGGGTGGCAAAAGAATGACGTAAGGCGTGTGGTGTGGTTGTTTCTGGTAAGCCAAGATGTGCTCGTAAGTTTTGAACAGCTCGTTGAATAATAGCGGGTTGTAAAGGTTTTCCTCGGACACCAAGGAATATTGGCTGAGTGTTTACTAAAGGATAAGGACAGCATTTGAGGTAATTCTCTATCGCTTTATGGACAATTGGAATCAGTGGGATAAGACGTGTTTTTCCTCCTTTTCCAGTGACGGATAAGCTTTTTATACTGGGATCAGCAAATTGCTCTGGAGTGAGTGCTAAGGCTTCTGATATCCGCATTCCACAACCATAAAGAAGAATCAAAATAGCGGTATTACGAGCAATAATCCAAGGTTCAGTTTCTTGTTGATTTTCTTCTTTGACTATACGGAGTGCTGATTCTATGGTCAAAGGTTTTGGTAACGATTTTCGATGTTTTGGTGTTCGTACAAGTTTTGCAGCAGGAACATTGACAAGTTTTTCCCGAGATAAATAATTAAAAAAAGAGCGTAAACTTGCCATGTTTCGGCTTAAGGAGCGAGCACTTATGTTTTGTGTTCGACGATAAGCTAAATAAGCACGCAAATCAGCTACATGCAAATCAGCAAGATCGTTGAGAGCTGGTTGATATCCTAAATGTTGACAAAGAAAAAATAAAAACTGCCTTGTATCACGCTCATAAGCCACGGCCGTATGAAGAGCCATTCGACGTGTTTGTATGAGATGATCCAGCCAATTCTTTCTCGCAATGAGGAGGGTATGATCAGCTGGAACTAGAGGAATTTTTTCATTTTTACTGTCATATTCGAAGAGCATTTTTAGTTAAGAGCGCTTTTCTTTTTCTTAGTCTTTGTTTCATTTTCTTGACTGTTTTGTTTTTTAAACTCTTCATGAGTGAGTTGATTTTCACTTTTTACAGAAAGAATCTTTAAAAGGTTATTCATTGACATAAGATGCGCAAAAATCCATCCAAGAAAACCATTTTTATGCAATTTAGCAAGTTGATGAGCAAATAATTTGTTGAATTTTTCTTCATCAACCATCCAGAAATCTTCTAATTGCGCTGATACACCTCTGTCATTTTTCACATTAATTGATTTTTGACATAAAAGGTCCATTTCTACAAGGGTCTCGATAAATTCAGCGGTTTTTTCCATACTGATTTTAAAACTTTCGAGAAAATTAATACATTCTTCCATAAAGGGCGAAATAGATCCATCTGAATTGAAGAGATTTTTTCCTGAAACTTCATTAAACATACCTGATTGTTGATCAAAGCAAACAGAAAGTTCTTTTTCATTTTGCATTTTTGCAAGAACAAAAGGATAGCGACGAACAAAAGCAGGAATATAAGTATCCTTTTTCCACTGTTTATCAGAAGTAATGTAATCATTATCGTTATTAGAAAGGCCTACGAGTGCAACGGACGTATAATGACGTTTTTTCTGCTCATCTTCCGCACTCATAAATAGGATGGGATAATCTATAGCAGCTTGAAAATATTCAGCACTGGCTAAAGGAATCCAATGGGTATCCTGTGCAAAAGACATATCATTTAATGGGCTGAATTTGAGGTTTTTATGAGTGACTTTGTTCAGTGGAGTCACATTTTTGTAAAAGAGCATGACATTTGCCATAATATTTTCTCCTTATGATTAATTTCTATTTTGTTACCAAAATGAGCCTTTTTAGAAGATTTTATGTGGCAACAATATCGAATGCGAGTTACAGGATGAATTAAATACTTTAAGTTTATAATGATTCTTTCTTTTTTAAATAAAAAAATTTAATTATAGGAAGTGTAATGGAAAAAGTATGAAAAAGAAAGTATATCTTGCCATTATTGGTGCGGCCCATGGAATTAATGGGGATGTTGTTGTTAAAGTATTGAGTTCTAACCCTGAAAGTTTAAAGAGCTATAGTGTTTTTTATGATGAAACAGAACGTTCTTATGAAGTTGTTACCTTTCGTGTGCAAAAGAATAATGCAATTATACATTTTAAAGGAATAGAAGAACGGAGTGCTGCAGAATCTTTAAGGGGAATCAAACTTTATGTTGAAAGAAATCAATTGGCTGATGATTTGGATGAAGATGAATTTTATCAAATAGATTTGATCGGCCTTTGTGTTTATAATTGTGCCAAACAATTTCTAGGTAAGGTAAGTGGTTTCTTTAATTTTGGCGCTGGTGATTTAATTGAAATACAGTTGGTTTCTGGTAAAAAGGTTCTTATTTCCTTTAGCAAAGCCGCTGTCCCCGAAATTTGTGTTGCTTCTGGTTTTCTTATTGTAGATCCAATAGCTGCTGGTTTGTTTCATGATCAAGAGTAATATGCATAAGTAATGTGCGTAGATTAAATGAAGGGATGAAGAGTTATCAATATGGGATTTCATGCGCGTATTTTAACACTTTATCCTGAAATGTTTCCAGGAATTTTAGGATATTCTTTAGCAGGACGGGCTTTAAAGCAAGGAATATGGTCGCTGGAAACAGTGCAAATTCGAGATTTTACTTTAGATAAACACCATAGTGTTGATGATACACCAGCTGGTGGTGGTGCAGGTATGGTCATGCGTGCTGATGTATTAGCAGCAGCAATTGATAGTTGTCCATTGGACACACCAAGATTATTACTCAGTCCACGTGGGCAACCTTTTGATCAAGCTTATGCACGTTCTTTAGCAGTTGGGTCAGGGGTGACGCTGATTTGTGGGCGTTTTGAGGGGGTGGATGAGCGTATCATTGAAGCACGGCAATTAAAAGAAATTTCTATTGGTGATTATATTCTTTCAGGAGGAGAAGTTGCTTCCCTTGTTGTGTTGGATGCAATTATACGGCTTTTACCTAGTGTGATAGGGAATAAGATTTCTGTAGAGTGTGAAAGTTTTGAAAATGGTTTACTTGAATATCCACAATATACGCGTCCTCTTGTTTTTGAAGGACGAGGCATTCCACCGGTTTTAACATCAGGTCATCATAAAGCTATTGCTCATTGGCGGCAAGAACAAGCTGAATTGCTCACGCATCAACGTCGTCCTGATCTTTATGCTCTTTATAAGAAAAAACATCAGAAAGCTTGATTCATCTCAAAAAATAATATACTGTTAGCGTAGTTTTCTTCAAAGAAATTTTCTGTATATTCTAAATTTTAAGTGTATATCCAAAAATTGAAAGATGGTGTATTCGCTTTCTATATTCAACGTAGCCTAAAGAGTATTTAAAATTTTTTTGGTGAGAGTTAAGCGCTCTAACTGTTCGAAAAGAACGCGAAGGATAAAAAAATGAATATTATAGCACAGCTTGAGGCTGAACAGTGCGCAAAAATTGAAGCAAAACGTCAACTGCCTGTATTTCAGGTTGGTGATACAGTGCGTGTGATGGTTCGTGTGACAGAAGGTACACGGACGCGTATTCAGGCCTATGAAGGGATTTGTATCGCTCGTTCAGGGGGCGGTTTAAATGAAACTTTTACAGTTCGTAAAATTTCTTATGGCGAAGGGGTTGAGCGTGTGTTTCCAGTTTATTCTCCTCTAATTGAAGGGGTTGAGCTTGTCCGTCGAGGTAAAGTTCGTCGTGCGAAGCTTTACTACCTACGTGGTCTCAGGGGAAAAGCAGCGCGTATCGCTGAAAAGAGAGAGTATCATAAAAAAGATGAAAAAAGTGCAAAAGAAACAGAAGAGAAAGCTATTGTAGACAATGTTACAAATGTCTCAGAATGAATTACTCAATAAATTATATGAATGAAATTTATTTAAAAATGCAGCTGTAAGGCTGCTTTTTTATTGTAATAATTAAGACAAAAAAGGAATAAAATGTCCATTTTTAAAGAATTTGTAATAAAATTTTTAATGTCTTTTTTGCTTTTTATTATTAATTTTTCTCATGAATAGAGAACATTTACAGCAGAATATATTTTGTGAGAATAGAAATTTTGATATTTTCAGCGATGATCGTTTAAACTTAAGCTCAAATTTAGAAGAGTGCGTGATGCATATAGTAAGCGAAAGATCTTATAAGTTTTCACGCAATAAAGTTGGTAGAAATGTAAATGTTCAATATTGGATTATAAAGAACGGCTAGTTTGTCATAGAACGTAAAAAATTAAAAATATCTTTTTTATAAAGAGTTACAATCATAATCATTATAGAATATACTCGCTGATCTTAAGGAAAAGTAGAGTGAAAGATATGTAAAAATATGTTTATATTTAAGAAATAATGTTAAACCTTTGACGTGAAGATGAAATTGTACTAAACAGAGAAAGTTTTATGGTCTATGGCTGTATAACAAATCGGTTTTTTTATACGCGACCTTTAATCCGTCATTTTAATAACCGGCCTGTAATGTTAGTCCCTTAGGACTGAACAAGTTGAGATGATTGTGCACTGAATCGTTTTGCGTGGATTTTCTCGTAATAATAAGGTTGCAGTGAAAGCCAGGTCAGGATGTTTTATGATAGAGACAACCAGAACAAAAGATCGCCCTCGTTCTCCTCATTTAAGCGTTTATCGCTGGTCAATTACTATGGCAATTTCGATAGCGCATCGTATTACTGGTATAGTGCTTTATTTTGGGATGTGTTTTTTAGCTCTTTGGTTAGTTTCGATTGCTTGTGGCCCTGATGCATTCAAAATGGTTAACAAGATTTATGGATCTTTTCTTGGGCTTTGTCTTTTGTTTTTTTATACATTGGCTGGAGTTCATCATATGGTTGGATGTGTTCGCCATATTGTTTGGAATCTGAACCCTCGCTATTTAGCAAAAGAAAAAGCAACCTTAACTGCTTGGGCTACAGTTTTTATTTCTCTTATTGTCACGATTGCACTTTGGATCATTGGGTACGGTGTTGTTTAATTAGGGATAGAAAAAATGAAAAAAGATTTGCGAACAGAACTTGGAAAGGTACGTGGTTTCGGTAGCGCACATACAGGAACAGAGCATTTTTGGTTAGAGAATCTGGTCAGTTTTGCTAATGTGCTTCTTTGGACATTTTTTATTATTCTCGTTATGTCATGCGTGGGAAAAGATTACAGTGTTGTTCATGCGAAACTTTCACATCCCATGGTTACAGTTTGGATGGGGTTGATGATTTTTTCAAGCCTTTATTATATGAAACTGGGTATGCAGGTTGTTATCGAAGATTATATTCCACATGAAGGTATGCGAATATTCTTTTTTGTATTGAATATTTTATTTTGTTTTATTCTGGGCAGTATAATGATGTTTGCTCTTTTGAAAATCGCATTAGGGGCTTGAAAATATGGTGAGAGCAATATCATCTCTAGGTGCTAGAGTGGGGCGTGCTGCCTATAACTATGTTGATCATAAATTTGATGTTGTGGTTGTTGGTGCTGGGGGAGCTGGTTTGCGTGCAACCCTTGGTATGGCTGAGCAAGGATTAAGAACAGCATGTATCACAAAAGTTTTTCCAACGCGATCACATACAGTTGCAGCGCAAGGCGGTATTGCAGCATCCTTGTCGAATATGGGGCCTGATAATTGGCAATGGCATTTATATGATACGGTGAAAGGATCTGATTGGCTTGGCGATACCGATGCAATGGAATATTTAGTGCGAAATGCACCCGCAGCTGTTTATGAATTAGAACATTATGGAGTTCCTTTTTCGCGTACGCAAGAAGGGAAAATTTATCAACGTCCTTTTGGTGGTCATACCACAGAGTTTGGTGAAGGCCCACCAGTCCAACGTACTTGTGCTGCAGCTGATCGTACTGGTCATGCAATTTTGCATACGCTTTATGGGCAAAGCCTTAAGCATAATGCGCAGTTTTTTGTTGAATATTTTGCCCTTGATTTGATCATGACAGATGGTGTGTGTACGGGTGTTGTCGCTTGGAATCTTGATGATGGTACAATTCATCGTTTTTCTGCGAAGATGGTTGTTCTCGCCACTGGCGGTTATGGGCGGGCTTATTTTTCAGCAACATCAGCGCATACATGTACAGGTGATGGTGGTGGGATGATTGCTCGAGCTGGGTTACCGCTTCAGGATATGGAATTTGTTCAATTTCATCCTACAGGAATTTATGGTTCTGGTTGCTTAATTACAGAAGGTGCACGTGGTGAAGGTGGCTATTTAGTGAATTCTGAAGGTGAGCGCTTTATGGAACGTTATGCACCATCTTTTAAGGATTTGGCATCACGTGATTTGGTTTCACGTTGTATCACACTTGAAATTCGGGAAGGGCGTGGTGTTGGTGCGAAAAAAGATCATATTCATTTGGTCCTTAATCATATTGATCCAGCTATATTGCATGAGCGTTTACCGGGGATTTCTGAATCAGCCCGAATTTTTGCAGGGGTTGATTTGACAAAAGAGCCAATTCCTGTTTTGCCAACAGTTCATTATAATATGGGTGGTATTCCTACCAATTACTATGGAGAAGTTTTAAATCCAACCCTTGATTCTCCTGATCGTGTTCAACCAGGTTTGATGGCTGTGGGTGAGGCAGGATGTGCATCTGTTCATGGCGCTAATCGTTTAGGATCAAATTCATTGATTGATTTAGTCGTTTTTGGACGTGCTGCTGCAATTCGTGCAGGAGAAGTCATCGATCGCGATGCAGAGATCCCAGCTCTTAATGAAGCCGCAGTTGATGCAATTATAGCACGTTTTGACCGTTTACGTTTTGCTCAAGGACAGGTTCCAACAGCTATGCTGCGTGAAAAAATGCAGCGTGCGATGCAAGAGGATGCTGCGGTATTCCGTACAGCAGATTCTTTAGAGCAGGGATGTCAACGGATCAGTAAAATTTGGGACGAACTTTCTGACCTTAAAGTAACAGATCGTTCACTTATTTGGAATTCTGATTTAATGGAAACATTAGAGCTTGAAAATTTGATGGCAAATGCAATTACGACTGTTTATTCTGCAGCTGCTCGTTTGGAAAGTCGTGGTGCTCATGCACGAGAAGATTATCCAGAGCGTGATGATAAAAATTGGCGTCGCCATACACTTTCGCATCTATCTCAGGATGGAAAGGTGATATTATCGTACCGTCCTGTTCATGTTGATCCATTAACGTCTGAAGAAGATGGTGGTATAGATTTAAAGCGTATTATGCCTAAAAAGCGTGTTTATTAAGGGGAAAGTGAGTTATGGTACAAATTAGGCTTCCCAAAAATTCTCAAGTTAAAACTGGAAAAGTTTGGCCTAAACCTGAAGGTGCTACGCATTTAACAGAATTTCATATTTACCGTTGGTCACCTGATGATGAGAAGAATCCGCATCTTGATACTTATTACGTGGATCGTTCACTGTGTGGTCCGATGATTCTTGATGGGCTTTTATTTATTAAGAATCATATTGATCCAACTTTGACACTTCGTCGGTCATGCCGTGAGGGCATTTGTGGTTCATGTGCGATGAATATTGATGGAACCAATACATTGGCTTGTACTAAAGGAATGGATGATGTAAAACATCCAATTAAAGTGTATCCACTTCCTTCTATGCCTATTGTAAAAGATTTGGTTCCTGATTTAAAGCGTTTTTATGCACAACATCGTGCTATTGATCCTTGGCTAAAAACTGTTTCTCCTAAACCTGCAAAAGAATGGTTACAAAGCTATTCTGATCGTCAGAAAATTGATGGTCTTTATGAGTGTATCCTTTGTGCATGCTGTCAAACGTCGTGCCCAAGTTATTGGTGGAATGGTGATCGTTATTTAGGACCTGCTGTTTTACTCCAAGCTTATCGCTGGATTATTGATTCTCGTGATGAAATGAGTGGTGAGCGTCTTGATAATTTAGAAGATCCTTTTCGGCTTTATCGGTGCCACACGATTATGAATTGTGCGCAAACTTGTCCGAAAGGTTTAAATCCAGCTAAGGCGATTGCTGAAATTAAAAAACTTATGGTTGAACGACGTCTTTGAAAGTTTATCAGCTAAGATAGAAAATAAGTGTAGGCTCGTTGGTGGCTGGTATATGTATATTTTTGAAGGTAAATGAAGTAGACGCGGCCTGAGTGTAAAGTCTTTTCTGTATGTTTACTCTTTGCAGATTGGTTATAGTCGCTTGCAAGAGATTGTTATTATATCATTACTTTCTCGTTGGACTTTGCATTTGTTAAAAATGATATGCTCAAGCTTTAGAATTTTATAACTTAATTTGTATTTGAAACTGTGTTTATAGTGAAAATCTGATTGAGTTTGTTCCTATTCTCTGAGTTTTTTTGATTTTTAAAAAAGTAAAGATTGCTGAGTGTATTTGCTGTACCGTTTTGCTCTAAACAATTAGCTATATCAATTGATGCTATAATTCTTACATGTTGAAAATACGTTAGTTGTATAAAATAGACGAGTTCGCAAAATCTTCAAATTTTAGAATTAATATTCTATATGTGATGAGATAGGGTATTAGCGTTTGTAGGATAGCGCTCTTATTGTGGTATCTTTCTCTTTGGTTGAATAGTGAAGTGCAATTATCTCTGTGTTTATTACAGCAGTAATCCTAAGCGGATTAGATTATTCATATCACTTTATATCCTCTCATTTTGTGAAGAATGGGGCTACGCTATTTATTTTTAATTTTTCAAGTGCATGACCACTTCTCATTATTCTTTTATTCACTTTAGCTTCCATCTTCGCTTATTCTATAATTTCTATATATTATCCTAGATTTCTATAAAGGGTGCTCTTTTTAAAAAAGATCAGCGATATTGATAATTTTAAGAATTTTTTCTGTGCATTTTATTTGTCTTTATTTCAGCGATTTTGTGTTGATTCGAGCACGTATTTCCCTTAATTTTCAGGGTTCACATTTTGAGAATGATACACTTTTGTTCCCCCTTGCTCAAAAGAATCATAGTGGTTATATTTAAAGATCATCACAGCTTATTTTTAAATTTTTTATCAGAATTTCGATCTTGATTAATATAAAAAAGCGTTTTTATTTGTGTTAGTTTCATTTTTTAAAATTTTGTCTTTTCACGCTTATGCAAAAGCTTTTTAAGCTGTGACTATTACGGTATGAAAATGATCTATACCTAGGATTTATTATTTCATTGCATTGTTGAATGATAGAGATATTGTGTCTTTTTTCGTAAAAATTTCACTTTAATCTTCAGAAATCACGATTTGAAGTATGTGTAAAGAATATGGACTTTAAATTTTAGAGAAAATAGGAGTGCATTTTGTTGACATACAGGAGATTGAAGGTGTTTATTTTCGTTATTAGAGTGGAAGTCCACGGAGAAGGCGTGGTGCGTTGGAGGTGAGGCCAGAAGCTTCTTGCATAAGATATTTTTTTATTTTTGGCATTTGATTAATAAGTCCAAGGCCAACATCGCGGAAGAGGCGTAGGAGTAAGATATCATTCGAAAAAAGTCTGTTGAGCCAGTCATTACTAAGAGACATTCGTACAGTTTCAAAACGTCGCCAACTTTGATAGCGTTCGAGAGCTGTCATTGATCCGATATCGAGGCCCAATCGTGCTGTTTCGATGATGACTTCAGCTAAAGCGGCACTATCACGGAGTCCTAGATTAAGCCCTTGTCCTGCAATAGGGTGGACTGTGTGGGCGGCATCTCCTACGAGAGCAAAACGAGGTTTGATGCATTGATTTGTTAAGGAAAGAACGAGGGGAAATGCTTGGCGTTCACCATTCCAAGAAAGTTTTCCAAATTGATGACCAATACGTTTTTCTATCTCTGCTTCAAAAATTAAAGCGTCTACTTTAAGATAAGATTGGGCAGTGTGATGTTTTTCATTCCATACGATAGCTAATCGGTTGCCTTTGAGAGGTAGGAGAGCAAAAGGTCCAGCAGGGAAGAAATGTTGAATTGCTCGGCCATGGTGCGCTTTTTCATGTTCGATAATGCATGTGATTGCTGTTTGTGGATAAAAATGAGCAAAGCTTTTAAGATCGGCTTTTTCCCGTAATGTAGAGTGTGCTCCACTCGCTGCAACCAGCAATTTTGTTTGCCAAATTTCTTTATTACTTAAGGTGATGGTTGTATGCTGGTTCTCTTGATGAAAATGAACAACAGTGGTTTTTTCGATAAAAGAGATATGCAAATCTTTTGCACGTTTTTTTAATACACTAACGAGCTTTTTATTTTCAACCATACTTGCAAAGGGTTCGTTGGGTGTTATATCTCCTTCAAAGGTTAAAAAAATTGGTTTGATTGGATCATTGAGGCGTGCGTCGGTGATGGTTATTGAATGGATAGGTTGAGCATAAGGTTTGATATGTTTCCAACACTGTAGTTGTTCAAGCATGCGAATAGAAGCAGCAGAAAGAGCAAATGCTTGTGTATTTTTGAGAGGTGTGCTGCTTTGGGAAGTGGCATCAACAATATTTATTCTCAGTTCAGGGGCAGCATGTTTGAGAGCTATGGCAAGAGTCAAACCAACAGCTCCACCACCTGCGATAAGAAGATCACATTGTTTTATTGTTTGATCGGTGTAAGAAGTCACGTCGTTTCTTTCACTTGTAGGTAGTTTATTTCATCTTAAATATGTGAATATTGACCTTATTATCATTTTTTGTGCAGTCTTAAAGAAAAATTGTTGTAATTATATTGGTTAAAACTGTGTTAATATTTTTTATGTTACAAATTTTAGATATAGTTCTTGTATTAAGAATCTTACGTTCGGGATTGATGAATGCATCGGGGTTCCTCTCTTTATGATTTGCCAAAAAAGCCAGAATATCGAAATTCGCATTTTATTAAAATGTTTTTGCAACAAATAGGGGTTTTGATTGGATTTAGTCTTCTAGGGCTTTTGATTTTTTGTATCTTAGCTTTAGCAACATGGAATTTTGCAGATCCATCATTAACTTACGCTAGTCCTAATGAGATCACAAATCTTATGGGATGGCCTGGTGCGATTTTTTCAGATCTTGCTATGCAACTTTTTGGTTTGGCAAGTCTTGGTATTTTGTTGCCTCCATTATTTTGGTCACTTTTATTACTTGCACAAAAAAGCATTCATAATTTTCTTTTTCGTCTTTTTTTATGGTTGATTTCAATAATTTTGTTTACAACTGCATTTGCTTTAATGACTCCTTTTGCATCTTTTACAAATTGGCCATTGCCGATTGGTTTTGGGGGAGTTTGGGGGGATAAGATTTTAAATGTTATTTCTTTTTCTTCACCTATAGAGAGCGTGTTGTGGGGTATTGCTTTGGCGTTTGCCAGTTTTGTAATGGCTATTTTTTCTGGCAATGTAGTGTGGCGACGTCAGACCGATATAAGTGAAAGCGAATCAGTTCGTGTAGATCCAATTTTTGAGACATTAGAAAATGAAGAGTATTCTAATAATGAAGTTCATAGTGGTTTCTTCTCTACATCTTTTGGAGCAGTTTTGCATTTTCTTTATTTTTTACAAGCCCGTTTTGAGCGTTTTTTTTCGTTCATGAGGTGGTTTAGAAAAACGGAAAATTCATTTGATCGAATTGAACCGGTTTTTTTTAATGAAAAAACAGAATTTCAGAATTTCCAAAATACAGCTCTTTCTGCTTCTGATAACTGTGTGATAAAGACTTCAAAAGCGCGTTCAAAGTATCGTTTTACCCTTCCACGGTTAGATTATCTTGCTATTCCTTCATCAACAGTAAAAAATATGCGCCTTTCCCCTGCTACTTTAAAGGCCAATTCTCAGGAACTTAAAAATATTTTATTAGATTTTGGGGTTAAGGGAGAAATTATTGATGCACGTCCTGGTCCAGTTGTAACTTTGTATGAATTTGAACCGGCTGCTGGTATTAAATCTTCTCGTATTATTGGGCTAGCAGATGATATTGCTCGCTCTATGCGTTCTATTGCAGCACGTGTTGCTGTTATCCCAGGACGGAATGTTATTGGAATAGAATTACCTAATGCATCTCGTGAAATAGTCTATTTACGAGAAATTTTACAGGCGCGGGAATTTTTTGGTACTGAAGCAAAATTAGGGCTTGCATTGGGTAAAACAATAGGAGGTGAAACAGTTGTTGCAGATTTAACGAAAATGCCTCATCTTTTAGTGGCAGGTACGACGGGATCAGGTAAATCTGTTGCTATTAATACAATGATTTTGTCTCTTCTTTATCGTTTAACACCTGAACAATGTCGCTTAATCATGGTTGATCCTAAAATGCTTGAGCTTTCGATTTATGATGGCATTCCTCATTTATTAACGCCCGTTGTGACAGATCCTAAAAAAGCAGTCATTGCTCTTAAATGGGCGGTTCGTGAAATGGAAGAGCGCTACAGCAAAATGTCAAAAGTCAATGTTCGCAATATTGATGGATTTAATGCTCGCTTAAAAGAAGCACAAAAACAGGGTGAAGTTTTAACACGGACGGTTCAAGTTGGATTTGATCACAAGACCGGTGAACCCTTATACGAAACAGAGACCCTCAATTTAAATCCTTTACCTTATATTGTTGTTATTATTGATGAAATGGCAGATCTCATGATGGTTGCTGGTAAGGAGATTGAGGGCGCTATTCAACGTTTAGCGCAAATGGCACGTGCTGCTGGTATTCATGTCATTATGGCAACACAACGTCCTTCAGTCGATGTTATTACAGGAACAATTAAAGCGAATTTCCCTACACGCATTTCTTTTGCTGTAAGTTCAAAAATTGATAGTCGGACCATTCTGGGGGAACAAGGGGCTGAACAATTATTAGGGCAAGGGGATATGCTTTTCATGATGGGGGGAGGACGTATTCAACGTATTCATGGAGCTTTTGTAGCAGATGATGAAGTGGAACAGGTTGTTGCACATCTGAAAGACCAAGCAATGCCTGATTATTTGGAGACTATTACAAAAGAAGTTACAGATCGGGAGAGCAGTGTTTCATCTGTTTCTTCCTTAGAAGATGAGCCTTATAGAAAGGCCGTGATGGTGGTTCTGCGTGATCGTAAAGCTTCAACTTCTTATATTCAGCGTCGTTTGGGTATTGGCTATAATCGTGCTGCTTCATTAATTGAGCGGATGGAAGAAGAAGGAATTATTAGCCCAGCTAACCATGCAGGAAAACGAGAAATTTTAGTGCCTGCTTCAGAAGAACCCTTTTAAATAAAGTTTTTTAAAACATATTTTTAGAAAATCCTTATCATCTATTGCTTATATCAAAATCAATAGAGTATGTATGGTGAGCATATGAGGAGCATTATGTATGAGGGTGTATTTTTTTTCGTTGAGAAGAACGTTTAGTCTTATTTTGTTATTTTTTCTGTTGAGTAGTTCTGCTTTTTCGCAGTCCGCGAAACAGTTCGCTCGGGCTCAGAATATTATTAATCATTTTGCGGCGATTAAAGTGATGACAGGGGATTTTATTCAATTTAATCCAAAGGGAAAAATGACAAAAGGAACATTTTATTTGGAGCGTCCAGGGAAAATTCGTTTTAGTTACAAAGGCGTGCCATTGCAGATTATTTCAGATGGTAAATCTGTAGGGATTAATAATCGGGCTTTAAATACGTGGAGCTTTTACCAGTTGTCTCAAACACCAATGAAATTTTTATTAGGGAATGTGATTCATTTATCGTCAGAAAATTTGTTAGCATTTCGAGAGGATCCGACAACAATCATGATTGTTTTACGGGATAAAACAATTGGAAAAGGGCAAATAAAGATGATCTTTGATTCTCAAAATTATGCATTGCGACAATGGGCAATTCTTGATCAACAAAATTTAGAAACAACTGTTAAAATCATGAATGTGCGTACAAATGTTAGATTTTCTGATGATATGTTCGTCATTCCCCATAAAAATACTGTGACGCTACAAAGTCGGAATAACAATTAATGCTTTTTCATATTGCTACTTGGAATATTAATTCTATTCGTTTGCGTCTTTCCCAGGTTCTTCAGTATTTAGATATTTTTTCTGTAGATATGTTATGCTTACAAGAAATAAAATGTCCAGATGATTTATTTCCACGTCAATTTTTTGAAGCAGCAGGTTATCAGCATATCGCATTGAGCGGTCAAAAATCTTATCATGGTGTGGCGATTATTTCTCGTTTGCCTTTTATCAGTGTTGAAAGGCGCTTCTTTTGTCAAAAAGAAGATTGTCGTCACCTTTCAGTTGTTATTGAACTTCATGGGAGAAAAATTCGGATTCATAATTTTTATGTTCCTGCTGGTGGTGATGAACCTGATGTAAACAAAAATGAAAAATTTCGTCATAAACTCGATTTTTTAGAAGAAATGTCTTCTATCCGTGCAGATCACAGAGATGGTTTAGAGTCTCTTTTGTTAGGTGATCTTAATATTGCTCCTTTGCCAGAGGATGTTTGGTCTCATAAGCAATTATTGAAGGTTGTTAGCCATACGCCGATTGAGACAGAGCGTTTACAAGCTTTATGTTGTGAAGGTGGATGGGTTGATTTGATGCGGATGAAATTTCCAATTCCTACTAAACTTTATACCTGGTGGAGTTATCGTGCACGTGATTGGGCACTTTCTGATCGCGGTCGACGGCTTGACCATATTTGGTCTTCACCAAATTTAGTGCCTTTCGTTAAAGAACTTACAATTTTTCGTGATACACGGGGATGGCCTCAGCCTTCAGATCATGTTCCAGTACAAACTTTATTTGATTTTTCAGGCAATTTAAAATAAGCATTGAATGAAGAAAAGGAATGGATTAATTCTCGAAGAATGTAGAGGAATGGATGGGGATCAGTAGTGTAAGACAGATTTTATTAAAAGAGTTTTTGTATCCTTTTTGTCTGTTTTTTTTTGTTTTACCAGGGTGTGTTGTTGGTCCTGATTATCATAAAACATCTTTTTCTGTTCCAGAAATTTGGGGGCAAGAGTCGTTTGTACAAACATCTGAACGTCCCGCTACACTTGCAGGTTGGTGGAAAAATTTTAATGATCCGATTTTAGATAAGTTAATTCATGATGCAATCGCTGCAAATAATAGTATTGCGGTTGCTAAAGCACGGGTTCGTGAAGCACGGGCGAGTTTAGGGCAATCGATTGGACGTCTTTCGCCAAGTGTTTCAAGTTCAATTGTCGGCACTCATAGTTCTCGTCAATCGGATACTTCTTTGAGCCAATATCGTGGTGGTTTTGATGCAAGCTGGGAGCTTGATCTTTTTGGGGGACATAAAAGAGCAGTTGAAGCAGCACGTTATGGTCTTGATGCGGCTGTAGAGGATTTGCGGGCTACAATGGTTACTCTCTTAGGAGATATTGCAACGAATTATATTGAAATGCGTGGTTGGCAACAAAAACTGTCGATTGCACACTCTATTGCTGCATCGCAGCGAAAAACAGCGCAATTAATAGAAGCTAAATTAGAAGCTGGTGATATTTCAGAGCTGGATAATTCAAATGCACAAGCGCAAATGATCAATACAGAGGCAGACATCTTACAGATGGAAGTGAATTTATCAATGAGTATTCATCGTCTTTCTGTTTTAACTGGGTGTGTGCCTATAGCATTACAGGATTTTTTGCAAAAAAGCGCTAAAAAGAAACAGATTCCAAGACCAAAATGGCCAATCTCTGTGGGAATTCCCGCTGATATTTTGTTGACACGTCCAGATTTACGACGTGCTGAGCGTCAATATGCTCAAGCGACAGCGCGAATTGGTCAACGCGAAGCAGAACGTTATCCTTCATTAAGCTTAACAGGTAATATTTCTACGACAGCAGAATCCATGGGTCAATTAGCAAAAGGTTCGACGATTGGTTGGTCCTTTGGACCAAGTATTCGCTTTCCTTTTTTTAATGGAGGACAAGTGGTTGCTTCGATTGCTGTAGCACGTGCTCAGCGTGATCAAGCTTTTATTGCTTATCGAGCGGCAGTGTTAGGAGCTTTAGAAGAAGTAGAGAATGCATTGGTGCGACTGTACAAAGAACAACAACGTTTAAAAAAGTTGTTGGCTGCAAATGCAGCTTATTCACATTCATTGAAGCTTTCGAAAGACCTTTTTGAAAGTGGTAATACCAGCTTTCTCGAATTACTCAATGCTTATCGTTCCTACTATTCTTCGCAAATGTCATTGAGTGATAGCTATATTGCTTTGGCTAAGCATTATGTTGCATTGATGAAGGCATTAGGAGGAGGATGGAATGGTGTTGTTGATGTATCTCGTCCAGAAGTCGTTGATAAGATTACCAGTTCACATGTGAGGGCGAAACAATGATGAAATTTCTTATGGAAAAATATTCAACTATAAAACGCAAAAAGCTTTTTTTATTTTGCAGTGTGGTTTTTATCATCTTTGCCTTTAAGATGCTCTTTGTTTTATTTGGGGGTAAAAATACACCAAATTATATGACAGCAGTAGTTACCCGTGGTGATATTGAAGAAACGGTTTTAGCTTCTGGAATTGTGCGTCCTTATCGATTGGTGGCTGTTGGTGCGCGTGCAACAGGGCGTGTGGTTTCTGTCCGTGTTTCATCAGGAGATTTTGTAGAAGAAGGAGATCTTATAGCAGAGATTGATCCTACGGATCAGGAAAATGATCTGAAAAGAAAAAAAGCAGTTTTGTCTTATTATTATGCGAGTTTAAAAGAGCATGAAGCTTATCTAATTTTAGCGAAAAAAAATTTAGAGCGTCAAAATAAACTCATTGAAGCACGAGCAATTTCACGTGCTAATTTTGATGACGCAGTCACGCAAGTCAAAATACGTGAAGCTCAAGTTGCTCAACTTCAGGAACAGATTGTACAAGCACAAATTGATGTGAGAAGTGCAGAAGTGAATTTAAGCTATACGAAGATAACAGCGCCTTCTTCAGGAACAGTTTTAGCAACCGTTGTCGAAGAAGGACAAAATATTAATGCAACTCAGTCAGCACCGACAATTGTTATTTTAGGAGATTTGACGAAAATGACAATTAAGGCACAAATTTCAGAAGCGGATATTTTAAAAGTTCATGCAGGACAAGATCTTTATTTCACCATTTTAGGAGACGCAAAGCGTCGTTATGAGGGATCATTAGAGACAATAGAACCTGCTCCTGAAGATATTCGTAGCGATATTAGTATTAATCCTAACATGTCGGGATCGAGCTCTTTAGCGTCATCAGCTATCTATTATAATGGGCTTGTGCATGTTAACAATAAAGATCGTTTTTTGCGTACTTATATGACCGCTCAAGTGCATATTATATTAGGGCGTGCTCGAAATGTCTTGTTGGTTCCAAGTGATGCTTTGCGCAATGAGACAAAAGATCGTAAAGCATGGGTGCAGCTTTTGGTTGGTCGCGATAAAGTGATTACAAAACAAGTAACAGTCGGACTCAATAATAAAGTGATGGCTGAGATTGTTTCTGGGCTTAATGAGGGGGATGTTGTGGTGGTTGGTGCACGAGATGGGTTGCTCGTATCTTCTAATTTACAGAGTGAAAACAGGGCTTAAAACATGATAACAGAATCGAAGGATACTGTTCTTGTCTTGGAAGATGTCGTCCGCGAATTTCGTGCAGGTGAGACATTGATCCGTGTTTTAAAAAACATTAATTTAACCATTAAGCGTGGTGAGATGGTTGCAATTGTAGGAGCATCAGGTTCAGGAAAATCTACGCTCATGAATATTTTAGGCTGTCTTGATCGACAAAGTTCAGGGCGCTATTGGATTGCTGGTAAAGACACGGCTTTGCTTTCAGCAGATGATTTATCAGCTTTGCGACGCAATCATTTTGGTTTTATTTTCCAGCGTTATCATTTGCTCAAAGAATTAACGGCTCTTGGAAATGTTGAAATTCCGGCTATTTATGCAGGCTGTTCAGCAGAAATAAGAAAACAACGTGCACAGAGCCTTTTAACACGTTTAGGAATGCGTGATCGGATGGGCCATTATCCCAATCAGCTCTCAGGAGGGCAGCAGCAACGTGTTTCAATTGCTCGTGCTTTAATGAATGATGCTGATATTATTCTTGCAGATGAACCAACCGGTGCTTTAGACAAAAAAAGTGGTCAAGAAGTTTTGCATATTTTAGATGAGCTTCATCAAGAAGGACGGACTATTATCATTGTAACGCATGATATGCAGGTTGCGGAAAGGGCAGATCGCATTATTGAGATCAGTGATGGGGAGATTATTTCTGATACTGTTTCAAAAATTAACAAAACACCCCATAAGGAACATTCTTTTCAAAAAGAGGATGCTCTCAAAAGTACTCAACAGTTGGGAATTTTCCGCGCTTTTATGGAACGTTTTGGTGAAGCGTTTGTTATGGCTTTATTGGCCATGAATGCCCATCGAATGCGAACTTTTTTAACAATGCTTGGGATGATTATCGGTATTTCTTCAGTTGTTGCGATGATTGCTTTGGGAAATGGTACCCAGAAAAAGATTCTTGAAAATTTAAAGAGTTTCGGGACCAATACCTTGACAATTATGCCAGGTAAAAGCTTTTCTGATCCACAATCAGGAAAAATAACCAGTTTAGTGGAAGCAGATGCAGAAGCACTGTCTGAATTGCCTTATGTTGCTGGTGTCACGTCTCAGATTTCAGTAAGTTCGATGGTGTATTATAATGCAATTGAAACAAAGGCTGTTGTTGTTGGTGTAGGAGAACAATTTTTTGAAATACAGGGGCTACAAGTCATTCAAGGAAGGTTATTTGATCAATCAAGTGTGCGTGATCGGGCTGTTGATTTGATAATAGAAAAAGAGGCAATTTCTGTTCTTTTTCCTCATAGTCAAGAAAATCCTATTGGAAAAATTGTACGTGTGGGGAATGTGCCAGCTCGTATCATTGGTGTTGTGGATTCACAAAACCATAGCGGTGTTTCAGATACAATCCAGATTTATTTACCTTATACGGCAGTACAAATGCGCTTTCTTGGTAGAACAGATGTTCGTGCTATTATTCTTAAAATTGCTGATAACGTCGATTCACAGTTAGCAGAAACTATGATTCGGCGTTTGTTAATTATGCGGCATGGGCAAGAAGATTTTTTTATTAAAAATTCGGAAGAGTTTCGCAAAAAAATTATGAATAGTACAGATATTTTAACGCTTTTAGTGACGTCAATTGCAGCAATTTCACTTGTTGTGGGCGGAATTGGAGTCATGAATATTATGCTCGTTACTGTTTCTGAGCGGATTAATGAAATTGGGGTGCGTATGGCAATTGGTGCACGTCAGAGTGATATTTTGCAACAATTTTTAATTGAATCGATTTTAGTTTGTCTGATTGGTGGAAGTTTAGGCATTCTCTTTGGACTTGCTATTGGGGGAGTATTTATGTTGGGAAATTCTCCTATACAATTGATTTATACTGTTCGTTCAATCATAATAGCTGTTCTCTTTGCAGCCTTTATTGGGGTGAGTTTTGGTTTTTTTCCAGCACGAAAAGCTTCACGGCTTGATCCTGTCGTTGCTCTTGCACGGGATTGAGAAATCTCATTCAAGAGGATGATGACTCTTTTTGTGATTGTAAGAGCAAAGGACGATCTTGTTTATAAGATTATTGAGTGGTTCTTGGAATGTTAAGAGTTAAGAATGTCTATGATTCAGGGCAATATAGAAAAAGGATGAATTGTCTAAAGTGAAAAGACAGTTGAGAATTTTTTTATAAAGAAAACAATATTATTCTTATTTTTACACTGATGTTTTTGATATATTCAAGGGCAAGAAGACGTATTTGATTGACTTGTTTTATCCAGCTATCGGCAACATCTTGTTTTATAGGATAGGCAATAAAATTGATGTCAGGCATTAAATATTTAAACTCGAGTAAAGAGCGTGTCATGTGATAATCGTCAGTAACGATATAAAGTGTTTTATAGCGATTTTTTTTGATCCAATGAGCGCTTTCTTCAGCGTTTCCTCGGGTATTAATTGCTTGATGATCGATATCGACACAACAGGAAAAGAGTCGAGGATTGATATTCATTATACGGATCAGTTTATTGGGATGTGTTCTTGTGTTCACTCCGCTGATTAAGAGTCGCGAACCAAGCTTTTTTTGTAAAAGCTTTAATCCTGTTTCTATTCTGTTTTTTCCTCCTGTAAGGACGATAATTGCATCGGCTTTCGGTAAAGGGTGCGGAGGGGTAAATTGTCCAACTTTTTCAGTAAAAGCGACAAAAGTAAAACAAAAAATGAGAATGATGATCAAAATAAAAAGTGCTGTTGGTGGCAAATAGTAAAAAAATCGTTTACGTTTTTTCGTAATATTTATTCTGTTTCTGTGTTCAAGAAGAGAGTTTTGCAGTCTATCACGAGCAAAACTATCATGTGAAAAATTGGGATCAGGAGTATTGTAGGTCATAAAATTAAAATAAACCGTTTTCACATTGATCGATTTTTTTAAGTTGTGCGAGAATCGTAATTCGATTGGTAAGCGTTGTAACGATGGCGACACAAAGAATAAGAATGAAAATTTTTCCATAGGTAGTAAAGCTAATGGAAAAGTGTCCAAATAAAGCGATAATTTGACGCGTTTTTTCTAACCCTAAATTGTAATTCGTCCAAACGAGAAAAGCATTAAAGAGTAGTATACCTATTACACCGCCATATAATGCACCGCGAAATGCAGTTTTAAAAAAATGCCAATCAAACTGTTGGGCAATGAAGACGGTTTCAGTACCCAGAAAATATAAGACATTAATGATATGTGCATTTTCTGCTAGCGCGTTACATGTAGCGAAAATAATTGTAAGGATTAATGAGCCAAGAATGAGAGCTAGAATTGCAAAACCAATAAAAACAGTTGTTTGTGTCATAGTGCTAAATCGATTCATCCAAAAGCGGTGATCATCAAATTGACCACCTGGAATTTGTGTTTTAATAGCATGACTGATTGCTTGAAAATCGGTTTTTTCATTTTCTTTCAAAGTGACAATGATGAGTCGGGGAATGGGAAATTCCTTAAAGGATATACCTGTTCCAAGCCATGGTTCAAGTAATTTTTCAGTAGCTCTTTGATCAATAATTTTGGCGTTTTGTACTCCTCGAAATGTTTTCACTAATTTAACAGCATCATGAAGAGATTTTTCAATATCAATATTTTCAATTGGACGGATTTGAATTGTTGCTTCATAGCTTATTTGACTGCTCCAATTATTGGCAGCGCGTTGTATTAAATCAACGCTGATTAATGTTAAGCTTGAAAGAAATGTCATAATAGCAATGACTGCAACTAATGCTTGCCCAGAGATATTACTACTAGGAATAAGAGGTGTTCTTTTTCCTTTATCAACTGTAAAGATGCGTTTTAGAATGTAGAAAATGGAGGAAGATTTATTCATAAATTGTCATCCGTCCCTGGTGCAGAATTAAACGCCGGGCTGCAACTTGCTCCATCAATGAGATATCGTGGGTAGCAATGACGACAGCTGTGCCAAAACGATTTAATTCAATAAATAAACGAAGTAAGCGCGATGCTAAAGATGGATCAACGTTTCCTGTGGGCTCATCTGCGAGAAGAATTTCGGGTTGATCAATAAGAGCACGTGCAATCGCTACTCTTTGTTTTTCTCCACCTGAAAGGACGGGTGGTAAAACATGAATATAATTTCCAAGACCGACCCATCGCAAAAGATCTTCTACTTCACTGCGATAGGTTGCTTCTTCTTGTCCTTTGATGCGTAAAGGCAGAGCAACATTTTCATAAGTTGTCATATGATCAAGCAATCGAAAATCTTGAAAAACAACCCCAATACGTTGTCGTAGAGCAGGAAGTTCTCGTCGCTTAAGTAATGCTGTATCATTGCCAAATAAATCAATGTGACCACGGGTTGGTTTTATTGCAAGAAACATAAGACGCATCAACGACGTTTTTCCTGATCCAGAAGCTCCGGTTATAAATTGAAACGATCCTTCGGGAATGTGAAAGCTGATATCTCGGAGGATTTCAGGTCCCATTCCATAGCGTAAACCAACATTTTCAAAACGAATCACTTTTAAATACCACTTCTGTTTTTGGAGTGAATATGATGACAATGCTCTCTTAAAATACTTAATTTACTTTCTTTTTCCAGTATTATTGTTCTATTGGTAACCTCAATTATTTTCTATATTTTACCGGTTTGCAATAAGGTCATCGATAACTTGTGGTTCGGCAAGGGTTGAAATGTCTCCTAGGGTATCAAGATTATTTTCAGCAATTTTTCGCAAAATACATCTCATGATTTTTCCTGATCGTATTTTGGGCAATTGAGCAGTAAATTGAAGTTTATCTATTATTGCAATAGCCCCAATTTCTTTTCTTACATGTTGAATAAGATTTTGGTGTAACTCCTCACTTGATATTATTCCTTCCACTAAGGTTACAAAACTATAAAATCCCTGTCCTTTAATTAGAGTGAGGATATCTTATAATAGCAGCTTCTGAAACAGAAGGGTGTGAAACAAGGGCTGATTCAAGCTCAGCAGTTCCTAGTCTGTGACCAGAAACGTTAAGTATATCATCAATTCGTCCTATAATCCAATAATAGCTATCGCTATTCTGTTTACACTCATCGCCTGTAAAATATTTTCCTTTATATGTGGAAAAATATGTTTGGATAAAGTGCTCATGGTTATTATAAAGGGTACAATTTGGCTTAGGCACTGAATCAGTGATACAAAGACTTCCTTCTGCTTCTCCTTCCAAAACGTTTCCTTGCGCATCAGTGATTTGTAAATGGATTCCGAAGAATGGATGTGTAGCTGATCCGACTTTAAGTATTATTACTCTGGGGAGAGGAGTGATGGTATGTCCTCTTGTTTCTGTTTGCCACCATGTGTCAAGAATGGGACAACGGCTGTCTCCAACGGTATGATGAAACCATTCTCGTGTTTCTGGATTGATCGGTTCGCCTACTGTTCATAAGAGGCGAAGAGAGGTTCTTTGAGAGCGGATAGCGTATGCGTTTTCTGTGCCCATTAAAGCACGAATGGTCTTTGGTGCGGTGTAGAGTGTATTGACTTTGTGTTTATCGACAATATCTCAGAATCTCCCTTTATCGTGGAAAGTTGGTGTGCCTTCGAACATTAAGGTAGTTGCACCATTACATAAAGGTTCATAGACCAAATAAGAGTGGCCAGTGATCCAGCCAACGTCAGCTGTACACCAATAAATTTCATGGGGATGGTAATCAAAAACATATTGATGTGTCATCGATACATAGATAAGATATCCACCTGTTGTATGCAGAACACCTTTTGGTTTGCCTGTTGATCCTGAAGTATAGAGTATAAAAAGAGGATCTTCTGCATTCATTTTTTCAGGGGGACAATCAGTTGGGGCTTGAAGTGCTTCTTCATGGTACCAGAAGTTACGTTCTGCAACCCAGTTAATTTTTTCATTTATGCGTTGTATGACCATGACGTGGTTGACATGCACATTACGGTGTGCTGCTATATGAATAGCTTGATCAATATTCTCTTTTAAATTAATTGTTTTTCCTCCACGTAAACCCTGATCAGCAGTAATGATAAAAGTTGATTCACAATCAATGAGACGCCCTGCAATCGCTTCAGCAGAAAAACCAGCAAAGATACCTGAATGAATAGCTCCAATAGGGGCATATGCGAGCATAGCGTAAGCTGCTTCAGGAAGCATCGGTAGATAGATGGTGACTCTGTCTCCTTTTTTAATACCGTATTTTTTTAGATGTTTGCAAAACGACAGACTTTTTTATACAGAGAATTATAAGTTATTTTTTGATCAATATTGGGATCATCACTTTCCCAAATAAGTGCGATTTGATCACCGTGATTTTTTAAATGACGATCAATATAATTATAAGCCACATTGGTAATTCTATCTTCATACCATTTAATCGATACAGAGTCATTAAATGAAGCGTTTTTTGCCTTTGTGTAAGGTTTAAACCATTCAATACGGTGACCGTGCTTTGCCCAGAAAGCTTCTGGATTGTTAATGCTTTCTTGATACTGTTGTTGGTAGGTTTCGTAGTGAATGAAATTTTTTTTGAGATGCATTGGGTCTGATAAGTTTTTTCAGACATTGTTCTCCTTCTTTTTATGAGGTCAAAAAGATTACTCTGTGGTTATTTTGTTATTCTATTTTTTCATGAGTGCTTTGATAAGAATGAAAATTTTATATTTAACTTAGTTTAAGTCATAGGCTTGAATAGTTAATTTTATGCAATGAAGATCAAAAAAGCTTTTTTATGTGTGTTTGTAAAAGATGGAAAGTCTTAAGAAAGACAATCATTAAAAGGAGCGGGGACCAAATAAAGCTGATCCAATGCGGAGAACATTTGCACCAAATTGGAGAGCGATTTTAAAGTCATTGGACATGCCCATAGAGAGTTTTGAAAGACCAGTTTCTTTTGCAAGTTTTGCTAAAAGAGCAAAATAAGGACCAGGATTTTCTTGAAGAGGGGGGATTGCCATCAGTCCAATGATATCAAGTCCATAATTATTTTTGCATTGAGCAACAAAGGCTTTTACTTCGTGTGGAAAAATTCCACTTTTTTGTGGTTCTAATCCTATATTAACTTGAATATAACAGGGGAGATGCTTTTTCTGCTTGTGCATTTCTTCTGCTAGGCTTTTAGCTATTTTTTCTCGATCAACAGTTTGAATAACATCGAAGATTGTAACAGCCTCTGCTGTTTTGTTGGATTGTAAGGGGCCAATAAGATGAAGTTCTATTGTGTTAAATTGTTGTCGTAAGGAAGGCCATTTTTCGGCTGCTTCTTGCACACGATTTTCAGCAAAAAGGGATTGCCCTGCTTTCAGAAGAGGAACAATATTGTTTGCGGTAACAGTTTTTGAAACAGCAATGAGTTGAATATTCTTTACAGGGCGATGATAGTCTTGACATGTTTTGGCAATGTCTTGTTGAAGGTTTTTCCACGCGTCAATAGAGGAAATCTGAGGTATATTCATAGGAGTATGCTTTCTGTTTTTATGTAGGAATTAGATAATTTTTTATAAAAGCTTTAAAATAATTCATGAAAAGGTTGACGATAAAGTTAATCCGTGGTGAATCTTGCAAGAATTTTGAAGTTAATTTTATAAAGAGTATAACGGGAATGGTAAGCGAACGCTATAATCCACGTGCACAGGAAAAAAAATGGCAAGCGATTTGGGATGAAAAGAAAATTTTTCAAGTCGCTGATAATGGTGAGCATGAAAAATATTATGTTTTAGAGATGTTCCCTTATCCTTCTGGACGTATTCATATGGGGCATGTGCGCAATTATACTATGGGCGATGTTGTTGCCCGATATAAGCGGGCAAAGGGATTTCATGTGCTGCATCCAATGGGATGGGATGCTTTTGGAATGCCTGCTGAAAATGCTGCCATGCAAAATAAAGTCCATCCTAAAGTATGGACCTATGATAATATCAAGGTCATGCGAAAGCAGTTGCAGCAACTGGGTTTTTCTTTGGATTGGTCCCGTGAATTTGCTACATGTGATGTCAACTATTATCATCGTCAACAAATGCTGTTTCTGGATTTCTATCAGAAAGGGCTTATTTCACGGCAGGTGGCTAAAGTTAATTGGGATCCTGTTGATCAAACAGTTTTAGCGAATGAACAGGTTGTTGATGGTCGTGGTTGGCGTTCTGGTGCATTGGTTGAACAACGCGAATTAACCCAGTGGTTTTTCAAAATCAGTGATTTTAGTGATGATTTATTGGCAGGACTTGAGACGCTTGATCAGTGGCCAGAAAAAGTACGCATTATGCAAAAAAATTGGATTGGCAAATCACAGGGGCTTCTGATTCGTTGGGCTTTGCGTAAAATCAATATAGTGGATGATGTCTGTGATGCATTTGATGAGATTGTTTGTTATTCAACACGTCCTGAGACTCTTTTTGGTGCTTCTTTTTTAGCACTTTCTGTTGATCATCCAATTGCAAAGGCTTTAGCGCAAAAGGATAAGACACTTGATACTTTTATTAAAAACTGTCAGTGTCATGGTACTACAGAAGCGGCATTTGATACAGTGGAAAAACAAGGATTTCGCACGCCACTTTTTGCTATTCATCCTTTTGATTCGACGGTGCATCTTCCTGTTTATATCGCTAATTTTGTTCTCATGAATTATGGAACTGGGGCTATTTTTGGATGCCCTGCTCATGATCAGAGAGATTTGGATTTTGCTCGAAAATATAATCTTGCTGTGCGTCCAGTAATTGTACCAAAAGAAAGTGACGTTGAGAAGTTTGTCATTGCTAAAACAGCTTATTTGGGCGATGGCGTGATGATGAATTCAGGTTTTTTAGATGGTTTGACACCGCAAGAAGCTTTTCAAATGGTTGCTGAACGGCTTGAGAAACAGTTGCTCAAGGGTCAGCCTCAAGCACAAAAAACAGTGCAATTTCGATTACGGGATTGGGGAATTTCGCGTCAGCGTTATTGGGGTTGCCCAATTCCTATGATCCATTGTACGGATTGTGGTGTTGTGCCTGTCCCACATGCTGATTTGCCCATTGTGTTACCCGATGATGTTACTTTTGATCAGCCTGGTAATCCACTTGCGCGCCATGATGAATGGCAAACGGTGGTTTGTCCTTCTTGTGGTCAGTTGGCAAAACGTGAAACCGATACAATGGATACTTTTGTTGATTCTTCTTGGTATTATGCACGCTTTACGACACCTCATGCCCAAGAACCAATAGACCCGAAAATAGCAGCGCAATGGTTACCTGTTCAGCAATATATCGGAGGGATTGAACATGCGATTTTACATCTTTTATATGCACGTTTTTTCACACGGGCAATGAAGATGATAGGCTATGTTTCGATAGATGAGCCTTTCAAAGGTTTGTTTACGCAGGGTATGGTAGTGCATGAAACCTATCAAGATGAGAAGGGGTGGGTTGCGCCGGCAGATGTCGCAATTGTTGAAAAGAATGGAAAGCGTTGTGCCTATAAGCTTACCGATCAAAGTGAAGTAAGGATTGGTTCAATTGAAAAAATGTCCAAATCAAAAAAGAATGTGGTTGATCCTGATGATATTATCGCCTCCTATGGAGCGGATACTGTACGCTGGTTTATGTTGTCGGATTCTCCTCCTGAACGTGATGTTATTTGGTCGGAATCTGGAATTGAAGGGGCGCACCGTTTTGTGCAGCGTGTTTGGCGTTTAGTGGCTTTAAGTGCTCCGGTTTTAAAGGAAGTAAAGTCATGTGCAGGACAGCAAGGAGCTGCTTTGGAGCTTTCCAAAGCAGCCCATCGCACACTTTGTGCTGTAGAAGATGATTTAGAAAAACTTGCTTTTAATCGAGCTGTTGCACGCCTTTATGAATTATTGAATGTGATCGCTTCCTCTTTAAATAATCTAGAAAATGCTGAAGATGAGATGAAGTCTGCACTGCGTCAAGCAATGGATTTTTTCATTGCAATGATCGCTCCTATGATGCCTCATTTAGCGGAAGAATGTCATGCTGCTTTAGGTGGGAATACACTGATGTCGCAGTGTGCTTGGCCTGCGTATGATTCTGCATTAACGGTTGAGGAATATATTACTTTACCAGTGCAAATTAATGGCAAAAAGCGGGGGACTGTCACTCTTGATGCGGTTGCTGATAATGCGGCAATTGAAGAAGCGGTTTGTGCTCTTGACTTTGTCCAAGCACACTTAGCTGGCAAATCTATTAAGAAAATGATTATTGTTCCAAAAAGGATTGTTAATGTCATTATTTGATGGATTGATTGTTGCTGTTTTTTCTTGTTTGTTTGCTTTTCTTAGTGGATGTACCGTTGAACCACTTTATCGTCAGGTCTCGCAGGGGTCGACATCCGCAATTTCTCTTTTGCATGGTGAGACATCAGAAAAGATTTCTACAGGACTTTCTGAAAAATTTGCAGCCATTGTAATTGAAGAACCCTCTGATCATTTCAGTCAAATGGTCCGTAATCATTTATTGTTTCTTCTCTATGGGCATGGAGGAAAGCCTTCTGTACCTCTTTATCAATTGTCATTGCAAACATCGGTTTTTACACGAACATCTTTCGAGATAGATATAGATAATGACCAAGAAGGGGATGGAAGAGGGCATCCATCTGTTGGGACAATTGTGGGTCAAGCTTCTTATCTTTTAAAGACTATGAACAATGAACTTATTGCGAAAGGGGCAGGAACAATAAGGGCCTCTTTTGATCGACTTCGTCAAGAATATGCAACGGTGCAAGCTGAAAAAAATGCGCAAAAACGCGTTGCTGAAGAATTAGCTGAACGCATTTTTATGTTGCTTGCAAAAGATCTTGCAAAAAATCCTTCTTTGTAAAAGCTCAAATTTTTTCACAATTAAAAGGATATGAAGAATTTCTGGACACGGTATAGCCCAAAAAATCTTATTTCCACTCCTTCAATTTATATGTTTGTCTGTTTCAATGTCCCAGTTGAGATGTTTGAAGAAGAATCACAATATTTGTAGGGTTTTAAATGCTTTTTAAGCGATGCTTTGTCCCGTTTTTGCCCAGTCCGCCGCAAATGTTTCTAAGCCTTGGTCGGTTAGAGGATGTTTAATCAGATTTTTTAGGATTGCTGGTGGAACAGTTGCAACATCTGCACCACTTAATGCTGCTTCTTTAACGTGATTGACAGAGCGGATAGAAGCAGCCAAAATTTGAGTGTTGAAATTATATTGGTCATAAAGAGTGCGAATTTCGTGGAGCAGTTCAATACCATTATATCCACAGTCATCGATTCTTCCGATAAAGGGTGAAATAAATGTTGCGCCTGCTTTTGCAGCTAACAAAGCTTGATTAGCTGAAAAACAAAGGGTAAGGTTTGTTTTTAATCCCTGTTCAGTGAGAGCTTTACAAGCTTTTAATCCATCAAGTGTTAAAGGCAGTTTGATGCAAATATTGTTAGCAATTTTTGCTAAAATAGCCGCTTCTTTCATCATGTTGTTGAAGTCAGTTGCAACAACTTCAGCGGAGACTGGTCCGTTGACAAGAGCACAAATCTCTTTGATAGTTTCTAGAATATTACGTCCAGATTTGAGAATGAGAGAAGGATTGGTTGTGACACCATCGACTAATCCTAAATTTTGTAATTCTTGGATATCTTCTTTATGAGCACTATCCACAAAAAATTTCATTTCAAATCTCCTTGGTTTTTAAAAATTTGTTTTTAACACTTTCATTGGTTCTTGTTGTCTATGTTATGCGTCATTCTTTATAGAAAAAGCAAGGATTTGGTTGACGGATAAAGAAGTGGTACAAAACGTCTTAAGACGAAAAAAAATCAATGAAAAAAGTCTCTTATCGTATTGTTTCGTTCTGGGATAGTTATTGAATTGGTTATATTAAAGGACAGATCAGGGAAAAAATGGGGTACAAGAATAGAAAAATGCAACAATAAAACCAAAGTACTGTTTATGAAAAGGTGATGTCCATTGTGACAGAAATGAAAATTGTTTCGGTTGTGGTGCCAATCCCAGTTTTTCAGGCTTATAGCTATGGGGTAGAACCGCATATAGAGGTAAAAGTTGGTTCTTTTGTACGTGTTCCTGTTGCAGGACGCGAGATTTGTGGTTTTGTGGTTGCTCTTGGTGAGTCGATCTTTGAAGAAGAAAAAAAGGATCATTTAAAGAAAATAACCGCTGTTTCTGTGGCGCGTGATAAATTGCGTTTTGTGACGCATGTTTTTGATTGTCCGCCATTAAAAGCTGAGATGATCGCGTTTTTGCGTTTTGTCAGTCAGTATACCATGACGCCTTTCGGTCTTATCGCGGGATTAGTTTTACGTGTGCCGACAGCTTTAGATCCAGAAGAGAAGATGGTGGGACTGCGTTATTGTGGAGGGAACGTGGCACGATTAACACCAGCGCGATCGCGCGTTTTAGACTTGGCGCGTGATGGAATGATTTGGAATCGTTCTGATCTTGCTCATGCGGCCAAAACTGCGCTTTCAGTGGTAGATCTTTTAAAATCACTTGGGGTTTTTGAAGAAGTTATGGTGCCAGCACAAGCAGTCGTTGCTCTGCCTGATCCTGATTTTTGTCCACCTGTTTTAGAAGGAGCACAGAAAGCGGCAGCGAATGTGTTGCGAGAAGGTATTGTGTCTTCTCAATTTCAGGTTTTTTTGCTTGATGGAGTTACGGGGTCTGGAAAAACAGAAGTCTATTTTGAAGCGGTAGCTCAAGCGCTAAGGGACAATAGACAGGTTTTGATTTTATTGCCAGAAATTGCTTTAACACAACAATTTTTAGACCGTTTTCATGCACGTTTTGGAGCTTCAGCAGCTGAATGGCATTCTGATTTAACACCACGTCGTCGTGAACGTGTGTGGCGGCAAGTTTTAGAAGGAAAGGTGCGGGTTGTTGCAGGAGCACGTTCAGCGCTTTTTTTACCTTTTCTGGATCTTGGATTAATCGTTGTTGATGAAGAGCATGATGGTGCTTATAAACAAGAAGAGCGTATTTTTTATCATGCGCGGGATATGGCTGTGGCGCGGGGATCTTTTGAGCGTTGTCCTGTTATTTTATCATCAGCGACTCCTTCCATTGAAAGTCAGGTGAATGTTTTATGGGGACGTTATCAGCGGGTGCATTTGCCTTCACGGTTTCAAGCAGCAGCACTGCCGCATTTGCAAGTCATTGATATGCGGAAAGGGGGTGTAGAAAAAGGACGCTTTATTTCTTCTGTTCTTGAACGAGCTTTGAGAAAAACTTTGGAAAGGGGTGAACAGGCGCTTTTGTTTCTCAATCGGCGTGGATATGCGCCTTTAACGCTTTGTCGGATGTGTGGACATCGTTTTCATTGTACGGATTGTTCGAGTTGGTTGGTTGAGCATCGTTTGCGAGGACAGCTTAAATGTCATCATTGTGGTTATTATGAACCTCTTCCAGAAGCGTGTCCAGAATGTGGAACATTGGATCATTTAGTGGCTTGTGGCCCAGGGGTGGAAAGAATTGCCGAGGAAACACAGAGACTTTTCCCACAGGCACGGTTGCTTATTCTATCTACTGATTTAAAAGGAAGAATTAGTCAATTGCGACGAGAATTAGAAGCAATTGCAAAGGGGGATGTGGATATTATTATTGGAACACAGTTAGTTGCTAAGGGGCATCATTTCCCTGGATTGTCTTTGGTTGGGGTGATTGATGCTGATTTAGGGCTTGCCAATGGTGATTTACGTGCAAGTGAACGGACCTTTCAGCTTTTGTCTCAGGTTACAGGGCGTGCAGGGCGTATGGGATTAGAAAGTCTAGGATTGTTGCAAACATATCAACCAGATCATCCGGTTATAAAAGCTTTACTTTCACAACAGCGTGAGGATTTTTATAAGCGGGAGATTGCAATGCGCCAACATGATGTTTTGCCTCCTTATGGACGACTTGCAGCTTTGATTATTTCTTCGGAAAAACGCCAAGTGGCGGAAAATTATGCCCGTGCATTGCGCCAAGTTGCACCATCGATGAAAGGTGTATCGGTGATGGGACCTGCAGAAGCACAGTTGGCACTTGTGCGGGGCCGTTATCGTTTTCGCCTATTATTTCATGGGCAGCGTTCTTTTGATTTGCAAGGGTTTATTCGTGTTGTTCTATCTCGTGCACCAAAGAAGCCTAGTTCGGTTCGGGTTCAGATTGATATTGATCCGCAAAGTTTTCTCTGAAAAGGCTAAGGGTATTTGTTTGTTAAAAGACTATTTTAAAGGGGGAGTTGTTGTGAAAAAGATGGGATTTACCCTTTTTATTTTGAGCTGGTTTATTGGGACAGGGGCGCACGCATCGATTTCTGATGTCATTAAAAATAATGAAAAAAAGGAAATGAAAAGTGTCGATGCGACTGTTTTTGTTTTTACTTATCGCTTAATAAGAGAAGTGGAAAAAGTTTTTCAGCCAATCATTGCTTCTCCACAAAAAACAATGCAGTCCCTTTGTGGTTTTCCAGTTGTACATGCTCGCCAGTTGGTTTATGCCTACGCGGTTTTTTATGATGATATAATTTTGCAAGATATTATGGCCTTTAATAAATTATTGAATATTGATCATAAGGCTGTTGTCGGACCATTGACAGCACAAATTTTGCAGCATTTACAAAATCATCGCAAATTGATGGAAAAGGCACGTATATTGGATCTTTCAGGAGACGTTGTGAAAGCCCTTTTGATGGATGAAAGTTTTAAAATCGATATTTTATTATCTAAAGTTGGACAAGAAATTTCTTCTTCAGTGTTCGATACCTTTCATGAAGGAGATATGAGAAACTTAAATCAGGTATCAGCCAAGATTAAAAATGGACTCAAAGAAAATTGTGTTCCTCATTCTTCAACTGAAAAGCTATTTTAATTATTTTAACGAAAAATTTTCAAAAAGCATGACTTTGTGGTGTTGCGAGTCAATTATGTCTATGCTAGAGATTGGAAAATTTTTTGTTCTGAGTTTCAAGAAAAAAGATTTTTAGAATTTGAAATATGTGGTCCATTTTTTCTGATCAATATCAGAGAATCCCTTAAGGAAAAGAGGCGGTATTTCGTGTCAGATTCAGTTTCTCTTGTCCCATTGCCGCTCGTGAGCCAGCGTTATGCAAAAGCTTTTTTTGATTTGGTTCAAGAAGCAGGATGTGTCGAACATGTGGAAAAGGAAGTGGCGTCTTTATTGAACGTTTTAGAGCAAAATGAGGATTTAAAATATTTTGTGCATAGTCCGTTTTTTTCAGAAAAAGAACAAAAGGAAGCGTTAAATGTCTTCTGTGAAACTATAGAGTTTGCGCATGAAGAGGCAGGTCGTATTTTTCGCAATTTTTTAGGCGTTATCGCAGCTAATGGTAGGCTTTTTGCACTCTCTAGTATTTTACGTGCTTTTCAGCGTCATATTGCTCTTTTCCGGAGAGAATTTTTTGCGCAAGTTGTTTCTGCGTATCCATTAAATGCTGATCAGAGAGAAATGTTGCGCACGGCATTGGAGAATGTTGTGAAAGGAAAAATTGTATTACAATTTTCCAGTGATCCAACAATTCTCGGTGGGTTTATCATTCGTTTAGGGTCATGTCAAATTGATATGTCCCTTATGACAAAATTATCTTCACTTAAGCTTGCATTGAAAAAAGAGGTCAGCTGATGGATATTAGACCGTCTGAAATTTCAAAAATCCTAAAAAAACAAATCAAAAACTTTGACCAAAAAGCTGAAGTTTCAGAAGTTGGTTGGGTTTTATCTGTGGGTGATGGAATTGCTCGTGTTTATGGTTTGGATAATGTCCAAGCAGGTGAAATGGTTGCTTTTTCCAATGGCGTGCAGGGGATGGCGCTGAATTTGGAAACGGATAATGTTGGGATTGTGATTTTTGGATCAGATCGTGACATTCGTGAGGGCGATACTGTTAAACGGCTCGGGGCTATTGTAGATGTTCCTGTAGGGCCCGCTTTGCTTGGTCGTGTTGTCGATGCACTTGGTAATCCCATTGATGGAAAAGGTCCTATTAAAGCGAATGAGCGTCGTCGTGTTGATGTTAAGGCTCCTGGTATTATCCCACGTCAGTCTGTGCATGAGCCAATGTCAACTGGATTAAAGGTTATTGATGCCTTAATTCCCATTGGACGTGGGCAGCGTGAATTGGTGATTGGTGATCGTCAAACAGGAAAAACAGCGATTTTGCTCGATACATTTTTAAATCAGAAGCATTTTCATGACAATGATACTGAAGAAGATCAAGACAAAGTATATTGTATCTATGTGGCAATCGGTCAAAAACGTTCAACGGTTGCACAGTTTGTTAAAGTTTTAGAAGAAAGGGGAGCTCTTGACTATTCAATTATTGTTGCAGCAACAGCTTCTGATCCTGCTCCGATGCAATTTATTGCTCCTCTCGCTGGTTGTGCCATGGGAGAATATTTTCGTGATAATGGTCAACATGCGTTGATTGGTTATGATGATCTTTCTAAACAGGCTGTTGCTTATCGTCAAATGTCTCTTTTGTTACGTCGTCCTCCTGGCCGTGAAGCTTATCCAGGAGATGTTTTTTATTTGCATTCTCGTCTTTTGGAGCGAGCTGCAAAGCTTAATGCTGATTATGGTTCTGGATCTTTAACGGCACTGCCAGTGATTGAAACACAAGCCAATGATGTTTCTGCTTATATTCCAACCAATGTGATTTCGATTACTGATGGTCAGATTTTTCTGGAGACAAATTTATTTTATCAGGGTATTCGTCCTGCAGTGAATGTTGGTCTTTCTGTTTCACGTGTTGGTTCTGCTGCTCAAATTAAGGCAATGAAGCAGGTTGCTGGTTCTATCAAGGGTGAATTAGCACAATATCGGGAAATGGCTGCTTTCGCGCAATTTGGTTCAGATTTAGATGCGTCAACGCAGCATCTTTTAAATCGTGGTGCACGTTTGACTGAGCTCTTAAAGCAGTTACAATTTTCACCACTTAAAGTAGAAGAACAAGTTGTTGTTATTTTTGCTGGTGTGAATGGCTATCTTGATTCATTAGCTGTTTCTGATGTTGGGCGATTTGAACAAGGGCTTTTAACACTTCTCCGCAGTAATCATGAGGAGCTCTTAGAGGCGATTGCTGAACAGAAACAAATAACAGATGAAATTAAAAGACAGATGATTATTGTTCTTGATTATTATGCAAAGAATTTTTCTTAATTGATTGGTGGAATGCTTGAATGGCGTCGCTAAAGGATCTTAGAGACCGTATTGCCTCGGTTAAGGCAACGCAGAAAATTACCAAAGCTATGCAAATGGTTGCAGCAGCAAAGTTGCACCGTGCGCAAGAAGCCGCTGAATCTGCACGGCCTTATGCTCAGCATATGGCTGCTCTTTTAGCGCATGTGTCTGCTGATCTTGATCCAGTGGATTCCCCAGCTTTGATGCGTGGTACGGATCGAGATGATAAGTATCTCTTGGTTGTATGTACAGCTGAGCGTGGCTTGTGTGGGGCTTTTAACACGCAAATTGTTCGTTGTGCGCGTGAACACATTAATAGCCTTCTTTCTATTGGTAAGACGGTTAAAATTTTAACTGTTGGAAAAAAGGGAGCTGATATTTTACTTCGTGATTTTAAAGCTCTGATGATTGATCATATTGATTTGCGCTCTGTGAAACAGATTAGTTTTGCAGAGGCAGCTACAGTAAGTCAACGTATTATTGACCTTTTCAATGAAGAGGTGTTTGATGTTTGTACACTTTTTTATTCTGAATTTGTATCGGTTATTAACCAGTCTCCAAAGGCTGTCAATTTGATTCCAGTTGTTGCTCAAAATGAATTTTCTGATGAGGTTGGTGGTGTTAAAAAAGAAAAGAAAGGTGGGATTGTCCAAGCGGCTGTTTATGATTATGAACCAGATGCAGTTTCTTTGGTGGATGAGCTTGTTGCGCGTAATCTCTCTGTGCAAATTTTCCGTGCTTTGCTTGAAAATGTTGCGGGTGAAATGGGTGCAAAAATGAGTGCTATGGATAATGCATCACGGAATGCCGGTGAAATGATTAATAAATTGACGGTAACGTATAATCGTCAGCGTCAGGCGCAGATTACAACCGAATTGATTGAAATTATTGCGGGCGCTGAAGCGCTTTAAAGTGAGAAGGTAAAGATTAATGATGAAAGCAACAACGTCAAAAAAAAGAACAGCAAAGGGTGAAGAAAAAAAATCAGTTGCTCGTTCAGGCGTAAAAAAGACTTCCTCAGCAAAATCGGCAAAAAAGGCTCAAGGCTCTTCTAGTCTTGCCCATGTTGATTCTAAGACTGTTCGTCAGAAGGGATCTATTGGTGAAATTAGGCAAGTTATAGGAGCTGTTGTTGATGTGCATTTTGAAGGAGAATTACCTCATATTCTTAATGCGTTAGAAACAGACAATTTGGGTAATAAGCTTGTTCTAGAAGTTGCTCAACATTTGGGTGAAAATACAGTTCGTACCATTGCAATGGATACAACAGAGGGCCTTGTTCGTGGTCAAAAGGTTTATGATACGGGAGCGCAAATTTGTGTGCCTGTTGGAGAGGCAACTCTTGGTCGTATTATGAATGTGATTGGGGAACCTGTTGATGATGCAGGACTCATTATGGCGACTAAAAAACGTTCAATTCATCAAGAAGCGCCTCAATATGTGGAACAATCAACCGAATCAGAAATTCTTGTTACCGGAATTAAAGTGATTGATTTGCTTGCTCCTTATTCGAAGGGAGGAAAGGTTGGTTTGTTTGGGGGAGCTGGTGTTGGTAAGACCGTTTTAATTATGGAACTCATCAACAATATCGCAAAAGCACATGGAGGTTATTCAGTGTTCGCCGGTGTAGGAGAGCGTACGCGTGAAGGGAATGATCTCTATTATGAAATGATTGAAAGTCGTGTGAACGTTGATCCAAGAGAAAATGGGTCAACTATAGGTTCAAAATGTGCCCTTGTTTATGGGCAGATGAATGAGCCACCAGGGGCACGTGCACGTGTAGCGCTTTCAGGTTTGACAATTGCAGAGAATTTTCGTGATGAAGGGCAAGATGTGCTTTTCTTTGTGGATAATATTTTCCGTTTTACACAAGCTGGTGCCGAAGTTTCAGCTCTGTTGGGACGTATTCCTTCTGCTGTGGGGTATCAACCAACTTTGGCAACGGATATGGGTGCTTTGCAAGAGCGTATTACAAGTACCAAAACGGGATCTATCACGTCTGTACAAGCTATCTATGTTCCCGCTGACGATTTAACTGATCCAGCGCCTGCTACGTCTTTTGCGCATTTAGATGCCACAACTGTTCTTTCTCGTTCAATTGCGGAGAAAGGAATTTATCCAGCAGTTGATCCACTCGATTCTTTTTCGCGAATGCTGGATCCATTGATCGTTGGTGAAGAGCATTATACTGTTGCTTGTCAGGTTCAGACTATTTTGCAACGTTATAAATCTTTGCAGGATATTATTGCTATCCTTGGTATGGATGAATTGTCTGAAGAAGATAAATTGTTGGTTGCGCGGGCGCGTAAAATTGAGCGTTTCCTTTCGCAGCCTTTCCATGTAGCAGAAGCTTTTACTGGAGCTCCTGGAAAGTTGGTTTCTTTAGAAGAGACTATCGATGGATTTAAAGGATTGTGTGCTGGTAATTATGATGATTTACCAGAAGCAGCTTTTTACATGGTTGGTTCGATTGATGAAGCCATTGAAAAAGGAAAGCGTTTGATTGAAGAAGCTTCTTCATAAAAGGTGTTCTGTGATGAGTGTTTGTCCTAGAAAGACAAGGGGTTCCCGTGGAAAATAAAAGAACAGAATCTTTCTTGTTTGAGCTTGTCTCACCTGAGAAACTTATCTTTTCAGAAAAAGTGATGGCTGTTGTTCTACCTTCAGTATCGGGATATTTAACGATTATGGCTAATCATGCTCCTTTAGTGGTAAGTCTCGTTCCAGGTGTTATTAGGGTTATGTCTTCCTCAGAAGAAAAAATATTTGCTCTTTTGGGAGGGGTTGCAGATATTACATCTTTGGGATGCTCTCTCTTAGCTGAAACCGCTGTTGCTATTAATCATTTATCTCTTCAGGATCTTGAGCAGCGCATGGCAGAAGTTCGAGTCATGGTGGAAGAAAACGTAAGCGGTAGGACTCATCATAAAGTGGAAGAGGTTTTTCAGAAATTAATTTCTGTGGGTGGTGTTTCAGCACTGGCATAATGAAAAATGTGAGAATAGAAAGATGAGCAACGAGGGGAACAGTGGGGTATCGTCCGCAGAACTTGGGCCTTTCACTCATCTAGGTGCTATTTTTGCAGGACCTTTGCCAAAATGCTTCACTTATATTTTTGCTTCTTTTATTTTACAATGGGCTTATGGATTAGGGGCCAATATGGTTCAATCCAATATTATCGAGCTCACAGGAGATTTCAACACAACACTTATTGAAACGACATGGTTGGTCAGTGCTTATATGGCACCGCATGTCAGTATTGCAATCATGTTGATTAAGATTCGTTATCAATTCGGCTTAAGGAATTTTGCTGAATTATCGATTCTTGGATTTGTTGTGGTGTGTATTTTGCATTTGTTTGTTACAGATTTACGTTCAGCTTTGATTATTCGTTTTTTCGCTGGTATTGCTGCTGCACCAATGGCTTCGTTAGCTTTTCTCTATATGATGGAGGCTTTTGCACCGGCAAAAAAATACACTATTGGTATCAGTTTAAATTATATGAATGCGGCTTTAGCAGTTCCTTTATCTCGTTTGATTTCACCAAGTCTTCTTGAAAATGGCGGATTTTCTAGTCTTTCAGCAGTGGAGATGGGACTTGTTTTGATCGGTTTAGGATGTATTTTTTCTCTTCCACTTACGCCAGTTATTTGCAACAAGGTCATTAAGAAATTAGACTGGGTAAGTTATAGTTTGATTGCACTTGGACTCGGTTTAAATGCTATAGTGATGTCTATTGGCAAATGGTATTGGTGGACTGAAACACTATGGATTGGTTGTGGACTTGCACTTGCCATTTTTTCTTTGACGATTGCTATTATAATTGAACTAAATAGAGAAACTCCGTTGATTGATTTACGGTGGCTTTTTAGCAAAGAAATGATCCAAATTGTTTTGGTTTTGTTGGTGTTTCGAATTCTTTTATTAGAGCAATCAACTTTAGCTGCGGACTTCTTTAATCTTTTTGGTTTGTTAAATCGTGATATGGCCCCTATGTATTGTGCAGTCACTTTTGGTACTCTTTTAGGAGGCGGTGTTTGTGTCTTTTTTTTACGAATGGGTCGAGAGGATTATTTTTATCTTTTATCTTTGAGCTGTTTAGCGGTGGGATCTTACTTAGATAGTCATGTGAGCCAGTTAACTCGTCCGATGGATATGATTATAAGTCAAGGCTTGATTGGTTTTGGTTATGCTCTTTTTTTGCCTCCTGCTTTATGTAATGGTTTTGTTAAAGCTAGTGCGCGAGGGCCCAATTATGTTTTGAGTTTTATTGCGATTTTTTTATTGGCACAAGTTACAGGAGGGCTTATGAGTGCAGCTCTTTTTAGTAGTTTGCAATTTTTTTTCGCACGTCATCATTTTGAATATTTAACACAAGAAATTACAACGACGGGCACATTTGTTTTTGAGAAGATAAATCACTTATCTTCTCCTTACAGCGCTTTAGTTTCTCATAGCTTAAAGGGTGAAAAAACGATATCAAGTCTAACGGATCAGTTGCAATTGACAGCAAATGTTTTGGCTTATGATGATGTTTTTCGGCTTTATTTTTATATGACAATGATTGTTTTAATTATTTTTCTCCTCAAAATATTTTATAAATCATATTTTATGAGGTCTTTATGATGTTGTTAAAAAGTAAAGTGTGATTAGTAAGGATATGTGAAAAGCAATGATCAAAATCTTGCGATCAAAATCAACCATTGTTGCCTTTCTGTCCGGTATAATGGGAATTGTATTGATTTTATGGGCGTGGCAATTACCGCCATTTGTGAGTACCCTTCAAAAAACCAATAATGCTTTGATTAAGGGGAATATTACTCTGATAAGTCCGCAAGTTTCTGGTATCGTGAAACGGGTTTATGTTCAAGATTATCAAAAAGTTGAAAAGGGAATGGTTTTATTTGAACTGGATGATACCCTTTTCCGATATCAGCTTGCGCAGGCACAAGCAATTCTTGAGGCAAAAAAAGCAAAGCTCGCCAGTGTTTTGTTACAGATTAAATTGTTGCAAAAGGAAATTGATAGGATAAGAACCGAGTTGTCTCATTCTAAGAATTTAAATGCTCAAGGAACTTTGCCATTATCTTCTGCTTCTTCACATTTATCAGCAACATTTGAAACAAAGAGCCAATTGCACAAGAAATTGGAATTTGAACGACAAGGTTTACAATCGGATATTGCGGAAGCAAAAGCGGGTGTTGAAGTTGCTGAGCTGAATTTAGCGCACACTAAAATTATTTCTCCTGCTGTAGGACATATTGGATCGGTTGGCATACAAGTGGGGCAATATGTAGAGTCTGGTATGCGGTTGGTGGCTGTTGTTTCTGATGACATTTGGATTATTGCCCATTATAAGGAAACACAGATTTCTAATATGCGTATTGGACAGCCTGTTATTTTTTATGCTGATGCTTTAAAAAATCAAAAATTAACAGGCCGTGTGGTACGCTTTGCTCCTGCGACAGGATCAGAATTTTCATTATTAGGAACAGAGACTGCACATGGTAATTTTATCAAAATTGCGCAACGCATCTCTATTCGTATTGCCATAGATCAAGGGCAAGAGGGAATTGAAAAACTTATTCCTGGAATGTCAGTGATTACGTATGTTGATACAGCATCGCATCATTCTAGGGATTGAAATATTCTCTTTATTTTATACTCAAGTTTATTTTCAGTTTAGAGGATTTCGTTGGATTTATTTTTTCATTATTATTTTAGTTTAAAAAAATGGTGCAGGACTCTTATTTTTGCAAGATAAGATAACAAAGTGCCCATTTTAGGTGAATGGTGAAAAAAGTGTTCAATGAATCATTAAAAAAGGAGCACTTGGTACGTTGATTAGTTTTTGCGCATTAAACAATAGCTAGTTAAAACGAGTCCAGCGGTTAATAAGAGAGTTGTTTTAGGATTGTCTTTTGCTTTCTTTTTTAGCTCTTCGGCATGGTTATTGATATGGTAAAGAGCATGGTGTCCTTTTTGTTTCCATTTTTTCAGCATTTTAGAGATGCTACCAAAACGATCATTCTGAAGGGGCTGACGGTTGATAGTTATGAGCTCCTCTTTTAATTGTGCAATGCGTTTTTTGATTTTATCATTTTTACTGCAAGGGTTTTGAAAGATATACATGGTTTTACTCCTTCTTATTTTTAATGTCTTATAGCAAATATATAAGATGGAAATTGTCTGTGGAACTTGATATAACGGATCGAGAATTGAAAGGTTGCATTTTCTTTCTAAATCTCTGTTGCGTGTTGGTTTTTGATGTTTAAAAAGAGAGACTCTTGAAAGAATTTTCTCATGAATCCATTCTTTTTAATTGTGCTATGATGTGTATTACCATAAGGCTGGATAAGTTTAAGTTTTGAAAGTTTTAAAGAGCTGATGAATATAGCACATTATTTATCTAAACCTTTAGAGCGTCATCGCTCTGTTCCGGTTACGGTTGGTGATATTATGATTGGGGGCGGGAATCCAATTGTTATTCAGTCTATGACCAATACGGATACGGCTGATATTGATGCAACAGTTGCTCAAGTTGCTGCTCTTTGGCGCGCAGGATCCCAATTGGTTCGAATAACTGTTGATCGGAATGAAGCGGCAGCGGCTGTTCCTAAGATACGAGAGCGGTTGGAACGGTTGGGTATTTTTGTACCATTGGTAGGAGATTTTCATTATATTGGTCATACGCTTTTGGCTGATTATCCTGCATGTGCAGAAGCGCTTTCAAAATATCGCATTAATCCTGGCAATGTTGGTTTTGGCGCAAAAAAGGATAAGCAATTTATTCAAATTATTCAGATGGCATGCCATTATCGTAAACCTATACGGATTGGGGTGAATTGGGGGTCACTGGATCATGTGTTATTGACACGGCTTATGGATGAAAATGCTCGGCAGGAAAAGCCTTTGTCTGTTACTGAAGTTATTCGGGAAGCTGTCGTTCAATCGGCACTTCATTCAGCTCTTTTAGCTGAAGAAACTGGCTTAGGACGGGAGTATATTATACTCTCTGTTAAAATGAGTGGTGTACAAGATCTCATTGCTGTTTATACTATGTTGGCAAAACGGTGTAATTATGCTCTCCATCTTGGGTTGACAGAGGCGGGTATGGGGACAAAAGGAATTGTTGCTTCATCTGTGGCGTTAGGGATTTTATTGCAGCAAGGAATTGGTGATACAATTCGTGTTTCATTAACACCTGAGCCAGGCGGTGATCGAACGCGAGAAGTAAAGGTCTGTCAAGAACTTTTGCAAGTTATGGGATTTAGGCAGTTTGTTCCTGTGGTTGCTGCGTGTCCAGGATGTGGTCGGACAACGTCGACGTTTTTTCAACAATTAGCACAAAAGATCGAAGCAGATTTATGCAAAAATATGCCAATTTGGCGGAATAAATATCCTGGTGTTGAAGGTTTAAAAGTTGCTGTTATGGGGTGTATTGTTAATGGACCAGGGGAATCAAAGCATGCCGATATTGGAATCTCCTTACCTGGGGTGGGAGAAAATCCAGCAGCTCCTGTTTTTATTGATGGCAAAAAAGTAAGGACTTTGCGCGGTCCTCATATTGCCGAAGAATTTGAAACGATTTTAAAAGAGTATATTCATACCCGTTTTGGGACATAATGGATAAAAGAGGAATATATTGTTCTCTCTACTTTGTTCTCAATTGCTGAGATTTTAGAAGAATATATTGACGTGTATTTTTGGTATGGGTGATACAAAAGAATTATTTCATTCTATTTGCTTTTATTTTATTTATGATCCCAAAAGAATGGGAAGCGTTAATTTTTACGTGTTGCAATAAAGTGTGCTGCTTGTTTCAATGGGATTGCTTTAGCTCCAAAAGGAAGAAGAAATTCTTCTGCTTTTGTGATAAGTTCATCTCGTTTTTTTTTAACTTCGTCAAGGCTATAAAGATTGATAAGTGTTGCTTTGTTGGCTATTTGATCTTTCCCTGCAGTTTTTCCAAGAATTTTTGTATGAGAAGTAAGGTCAAGAAGGTCATCGGTCAATTGAAAAGCTAAGCCAATATGTGTCCCAAAGGAGGCTAGTTGATGCGTCAATGTTTTGGAGGCTCGACCCATAATAGCACCTGCTTGACAAGCAAAACGGATAAGAGCAGCTGTTTTCATTTGTTGTAAAGTGGTCGTTGCATTTTCATTGTGTGGTTTTTTTTCAGCTTCTAAATCGAGCAGTTGTCCACCGATCATACCGCCGAGACCTGCAGCCTGTGTAAGAGCTGTAATCAGTTCAATTTTCGTTTTTGGAGAAAAGGAACAGGTTTTGTGGGCAATGATTTCAAAAGCAAAAGTGAGGAGCGCATTCCCTGCTAAAATTGCAGTGGCTTCATCAAAAGCTATGTGAACAGTGGGTTGTCCACGTCGGAGTGTGTCGTTATCTAAAGCAGGAAGATCATCATGAATGAGTGAATAACAGTGAATACATTCCAATGCGACACCAATATCAAGAGAGTCTTCAGGAGGGATATCAAAAAGAGCCGCACTTTGAATCACCAAGAAAGGACGCAAGCGTTTGCCGCCATTCAAAACACCATGGCGCATGGCATTGATGAGCATTTCAGGCCGGATAATTTCATCATTTTGGGCTTTATGACTAAGAAGCATATCGAGGCGCTTCTCAACATTCTGCGCATGTTTTGCAAGAAGAGTCGTGAATTCATGCATCCTTTCTTCCTTTCTTCTTTGCAAAATGATAAGGTTCTTTTTATGATAAAAAAATGAAGAATAAAACGGTTATTTTCACACTCTTAAATTTTATAAAAAATAAAAAGAAAGAAAAAGATGGCGATGAGGCGAATGCGTTATTTGATCAGTTTTCTTGTGTTTTTATTTTTGTGTCCAATTATTTTGTTGTTGATTTATCGTTTCGATTTTGTTCACCCTGTTTCTACTTTAATGATACGCGATTGGGTGAGTGACAAAAAATATAAGCGTAAATGGGTTGCACTGCCTGATATTGCATTTTCAGTCCCCTCTGGAGTTATTATGTCCGAAGATGGGCGATTTTGTCATCATTCTGGTGTTGATTGGGCTATGTTGATTGATATCTTAAAAACGGATTCAAAGCCTTTACGAGGGGGATCAACAATCAACATGCAAATGATCAAAAATCTTTTCTTATGGCCTAATAGATCTTATATCCGCAAGGTTATAGAAATTCCTTATTCTGTTATGGCTGATGCTATTTTATCAAAAAAACGGATTATAGAAATTTATTTGAATATTGCAGAATGGGGACCTGGAATTTATGGAATAGAAGCTGCGGCTTTTTATTATTTTCAGAAATCTGCACGAAATTTGACTGTGCGACAGGCTGCTGCTCTTGTAGCGAGTTTACCCAATCCTTATTGGCGTAATCCATATCAACCAATCGATAATTTTATAGCTTTAACCCATCTTATTGAAAAACGAATTTATTTTTCACGTGCTTATACACACTGTCTTCATTAAAGAAGAGTGAGAATTGTTAGAAAAGAAAAATAAAAAAAATTATATAAAAGTCTGGTCAAAAGATTATAATCAATGTATAAAGCAGTGAGATTTAATTTTGTTGTTGACAGAAGTTGTCATTTTGAGCATTAGCGCTTCTGTGTTGATGAGTGTGGAGTGTCCTGTTATGGCTGTACCTAAACGAAAAACTTCTCCGTCTAAACGTGGTATGCGCCGTTCGGCTGATGCCCTTAAAGCACCAACTTATATCGAGGATAAAAGTTCCGGCGAATTGCGTCGTCCTCATCATATTGATTTGAAAACAGGTATATATCGTGGGCGTTTGGTTTTGCCTGCTAAAGAATAAGCTTTCTCTCAGTTACCAAATAAGTTTATTGTTTCTGTTGTATCCTAAGTTTAGTCAACAAAAAGCTTTTCCGCATTTCTTACAGTTAACTGCTTGTTCTTTTGACAAGGGAGGTTTTTTGTTGTCGTAGCGATTATATTTAATAAAAGTTCCAGCGTGTTGCGTCATCTTCATCATATTGATTTGAAAACAGGTATGTATCCGTAAATGTTGGTTTTGTTTGCTCAAGATCGATTGTCTATCAGATGACAATAATCAAGTTGATTGCAAATTCTGTAATTCGGATTAAATGAATAGGAAGCTTTTTCATAATTTATACAGTTCACTAGCTTTTATCATAAAGACTTTTATTGTGTTTACAATCTACTCTATAAAGCTATAGTCTCTCTTTTTTGAGAGACTACAGTGTGTATGTGCAGTTGATATATTAAAAAATCCTTCGGCTTACAATTGCAAAGGATAAAAGCTTAAGAAGCAGATCAAGGAATAATTAAAATTGACTTTTTACCAATTTATCTTGTTATAAGGCAAAATTTTTCAGGAGCTTACGCAGCGTAAACAGCATTATTTCCTTCATCAATCTCATTTTTAAATTCGCATTTCGATTTTTTATCTAGGTGTTTTTCTATTAAGTTTATCGCTTCTGTTTCGGTGAGATTATTGATAATAGCAATTTCACGGGCCATGCGATCGAGAGCAATAGCGTAGAGTTGACGTTCTGAATAAGATTGCTCAGGTTGTAGAGCTGAACGAAAGAGATCGCGAACGACTTCAGCAATAGAAATAATATCTCCTGAATTAATTTTAGTATCATATTCTTGAGCACGTCGTGACCACATAGTGCGTTTAATGCGTGCTTTTCCTTGAAGAATTTTAAAAGCACGATTCACAGAATCAACTGTAGATAATTTGCGCATTCCAGTAGAAAGAGCTTTTGCAACGGGCACTTTTACATCCATTTTATCTTTAGCAAAGTGGATTACAAAAAGTTTTAATTTATGCCCTGCAACTTCTTGTTCTTCAATCGCCATAATTTGACCTACTCCATGGGTAGGGTAAACGATATACTCAGAAGTTGAAAAATCTTCAGCACTGAAAGAGGTATTTCGCGGGGGTGCCATATTTTAGTTTACTCCCTTTACGGCCAATAATAATATTGGCAAACGAATTAAATGCTTTAAAGCTAAATATCTTTAGAGTTGAGCGTTGAAGCTAAGTACTTTAAGGCCAAAAAAATGCTTAGCAAAATAGTTATGTTAAGACTTTGTTAACATAAAAATTCAAAAGAATCAATCATTTCTCGTAAGAATTTTGTATACCCATACAATAGTTTAAACTTTTGGAAAGATCTTTTGTTCAGAAGATGAGGTATTATTCGCCATTTCCTGGATTTTCTGAAAAATATTTTTCTAGTTTATTGGGAATACCATCCATTTCTTTTGCTTGGGGAAGTGGATCTTTTTTGGTCATTAAATTAGGCCATTTCTTTGCATAACGGAGATTGAGTTCCAGCCATTTTTCGAGTCCTGGTTCAGTATCTGGTTTAATCGCTTCGGCTGGGCATTCTGGCTCGCAGACACCACAATCGATGCATTCATCAGGGTGAATAACAAGCATGTTTTCACCTTCATAAAAACAGTCAACAGGACAAACTTCAACGCAATCAGTATATTTGCACTGAATACAATTGTCAGTTACAACGTAGGTCAAGATCAAACTCCATTTTCTGTTTTAGTGATCTTTAAAAAGGGTTTATAAGCGTGCGTCTTTATCACGTTTAAGTTGATCACGCAGCACAGCCAATTTTGCAAAAGGTGAATTGGAATCATAACTTTGTGTTCGCGGTGATTTATTGTGTGAGGAAGCATTTTTCTTTTTATTATACTTATAAGAATGTTGAGCTTTTAAAGGTTTTTCTTGAGAAGCGTTATAGGGTGTATTGCTTCCTAGTGTAGAAGTTTTTTGGCTCTTCTCTTGCCATTTTTGTTTAGAGCTATTACGGTTTCGATCATGTTGCGTTTGTTGAAAATGATAATGCCATAATAAAATAGTTTTATTTTCTGTTTTATTTTGTATGTGTTTGGCAAAATCGCCAACGGGTTCAGCTTTTGGTAGACAATCTGTGGCACAAGGGCGCTGTTTAAGAGAAGAAACCGTTTTTATTTCGGCTTGGAGTGAGTTGGAGTGTTGTATTGTTTTCCAAAGATCACCTACACATTCTGCTTCAGGAAATAGTTTCCTTGTTTTTGAGGTATTATGCGCCAAATCTTGATGGACGAGATTTTGTGTAAGCACAGAATTATCATAACGATTCGACCGATAACCAAGTCCTTTAAGAATTTCCTCCATATCAGTCTCATTGGCTCCAAGAGTAGACATCATCGCTGGAGTAACAAAAAAACTTTTACCATCATAGGCACCATCTGGTTTTGGCTCTAATCCTGGTTTCCAATGGAATGCAGGGCGAATAAGATTGGCAAGACGTTCTAGAATATCAATACGTACAGCACGTTTTCCTAGAACTTGATAACCCGCTAAACGATAAAATGTGGAGTTATATGTTGGGTCCGCAACAAATGAAGTTCGTCCGTTGTTCAAAGCCGCCAATATTTCATTTAACCCTGTTTGATCACTGTCTTTATTTTGGAGACACCAAAGCAGTATGAGTGCTTGGATCGGTGCTGGTTTGAGCATTCCCATAACATAGATATTAAAAGTACCGAAGCGAATGCCGAGCTGTCGAAGATTTCCCCGTGCTTCTTGGTCAAGATTTTTAACCATTTTGGCAACACTACGACGGGGTAAAATGCCTAAAGAATCGAAAAGTTGTGAAGCAAGTTTAGCTGTTGAATCTGTCAAATGATTAGCATTGCGTAAATCTAAGAGCGGTTTTAAAATTGTTTCAAAATGAAAGATTACAAAACGCTCTAATCGTGCTATCACTTGGTCACGAGGTTCGCCTGTTAGTTGTGCATCTGCTAAGAGAAGAACTTTGGGCTTTAAAATATCTGTTGTTGCAATGAGTTGTCCGACAGGTTGACCAATCCAGCGAATAATTCCATCGGAACTGAGTGTAAAATCCCCATTAGCGGCAGCACAAAAACGTGTTGCACGTTTCGTAAAGGCAGCAATTAAACTTTCGTTATTGATACTGTTTTGTTCATCAGTTTCTTTATTTGTCTCTGTGTTGCCTTTATTGATATAAAAACGAAACCCCTCAAATCTACCACTTCCACTTTTTTCAATAAGAATATCATCCTTTTGAATAATTTCGCTCTCCATGATCATTTTCTTTCTCAAAGTTTTATGGGGTAAAAGGTTATTCTTAATAAGACCATTTTGCATTCTCTTTAGCATTTTAGCATGTTTATTATGCTTGCTTCAATGTGTTCTTATTGTCTTTTTATAGGTATTTTAATTTTCGATATTGTCTTATCAAGACACTATACAACTTTTAATTGTAAATATAGGCGCTAATGTTAAAATTTCTCTCTTATTTCACAATTAAAGTGAGTGATAAAAGACACTAATTTCTCTTTTATTTATCCTTTTTAATTTTTTTTCTTCATTTAATTACGTGGTGAAAGCAAGCATTTGCAGGCATTTGCTGTGTAAAAACCTATGCGTGAAGAAATAAGTTGTGTCGTCAAAATAAAAAAAACAATTGCGATTGTAAAAATACACGTTAAAGTAGTATTCGTAATAATAAACAACTTTAAAGTTTATTAGAGCAAATAATGATGTTGTTGTCAAAACAACTTAGAAAATAATTTTAATCGCAAGGGATTATTATGAGTAGTCATTCACATGTTGTGTATAAAAGCAGTAAAAATTATAATAATACTGACACAAGTTTGGGTCGCAATATGATGCGTTCTGCGAAGCAGGCGCCCTATCTTGAACGAAAAAAGGAGCATGATTTAGCACTGCGATGGAAAAATAAACGTGATGATAATGCTATGCACCAAATTGCAGCTGCTCATATGCGTTTGGTTATTTCAATTGCTAGCCGTTTTAAACGTTTTAAAATGCCCTTAGGTGATTTAGTTCAAGAAGGATATGTGGGACTCTTGGAAGCAGCTGCACGTTTTGATCCTGATCGTGGGGTACGTTTTTCCACCTATGCGACATGGTGGATAAGAGCTTCTATTCAAGATTATATTTTACGGAACTGGTCAATTGTTCGGGGAGGAACGAGTTCTTCGCAAAAAGCACTCTTTTTTAATCTTCGACGTTTGCGTGCTAAATTAGCGCAAGATGATAACACTTTGACCAAACAAGAAATTTTTCGTGCGATTTCTGAAAAACTTGGGGTTTCAGTGAATGATGTTGAAAAAATGGATTTCCGTTTTTCTGGGACGGATAATTCATTAAGTCTTTCTATTTCTGAGAACGGTGAAACTCCAATTGCTAAAATGGATTCTTTAATAGATGATCATCCTCTCCCCGATTCTGTGATTGAGCAAGCAATTGATGGGCAACGGCGGGCACAATGGCTTCATGAGGCTTTACAAATTCTCAATGAACGAGAACTCGAAATTATTCGTTTTCGCCGCTTAAATGAAGAGGGTACAACCTTAGAAGTGCTCGGTGAAAAATTGGGGATTTCAAAAGAACGTGTACGCCAAATTGAAGCGCGGGCTTTGCAAAAGCTTCGTTGTGCTTTGTTAACAGTGAATTCTGCAGAAGTTTATCAAGCATAGGGATAAGTATTGGATCATTCTTTGAAAAAAATCAAAATTATCATTGTGAAATGAGGAGGCAAAATATTCTTCTCCCTTCATTCAGAAATGATTTTAACATATGATCCTTCAAGGAGAGTTTGTGTTGGTGACAGTCCATTAATCAGCCGAAAGAGTTTTTCTTTGTGTGGTGTATCTTGCATTTTATCCGAAAGGCTTAAAATTGTATCTTTCTGTTCAACACGGACAATATGAATCTTTAAAGGGGGTAATTTCTTCAGCTCTTGAGGGGAAAGGGTGTGAAAACTTTCGGTTGTATTTTTTGCGATAGCTTCAAAATTTTTGGAATGATGAGGGGCAGCTGTTAGAAAGCGGAAAACACGATTTTTGATGGGAATAACAACTATATCAAATTGCCATTGTTCATTAGTCGCATAGGCATGGGCTGCAGGTAAGCCTTGAATTGTTATGGGTTGAACAGAGGTTTCATCAAGTCCAGAAACCCAACCGCTTTTCAAGTAATCGCTTGCAGATATGTTTGTCGGAAAAGGGATGGCATCAAAACGAATAGCAATTTTATCTGGGCCACTTGCAATGAAAGCTTGAGAAGAATTGTTGATGATAAAATTAGTTGGGATGGAGAAAGTTACACCCCATTTTGGATGGACAAATTTATTCTCTCGTATGTATCCTTTCTCAGGGTTATCTCCGAAAATCATGTTATCAAGGCTCTTAAGAAAGGTATCGCGATCAGTGTTTTTAGTCTTAGGATCAGATGCGCTTATTTGATGTGCTTTATTAATAGCTAGGCGAATTCGTTGTGGGGTTGTAGGATGGTGGGATAAAAAGTCTAATGAATCATTCGTCGTTCCGGAGATGTTGCGAAAAGCTTTATAAGCTTCCATGGATTGCAAAAAGCGTGGAAACGCAAATGCATCGTATCCAGCATGATGGAGCATTTCAATTCCAATGGCATCAGCTTCAAGTTCTTGATTCTTTGAAAATTGAGCTAGAGTTTGTTGCGTGTTGACAGTGTTGTGCAATTTCATGTTAGAGGATAATTCAACATGTGAGGATGTGCTATTCGTGTATTTCAATTCTACTTTTTTTTGTAGGCGCAAGATACCATGATTAGCCGTAATATGCGCTATTTCATGTGCTAAAACAGCTGCAACTTCTGAAGAGTCATTAGCAAGTGCCAGCATTCCACGGGTTACATAAATATAACCACCAGGTAACGCAAATGCATTCACATGGGCTGAGTTTAAAATTGTAACGTGATAGGTTTGATTGGGGTTGTGTGAAATGGCAACGAGTTTTCCTATAATTTTTGCTAACATACGCTCAAGTTTTGGATTATTATATTCCTGACCATAAGTTTTTAAAATGCGGGGGTGTTGTGTAGCACCCAATGTGGCATAAACATCATTGTTGTTGGAATGAGCTGTTTTTATAGGAAAGTCTGAAGGATGTAAGCGATTATTCCGTTTAAATTCTGTTTGGCATGCGACAAGAAAAAGGGAGAAGCTTACAAGAAATGTTCTATAAATTGCGCGGTAAGGAAAGAAATTTTTTGGAAAAAATCTGAATCCTTGAATCATTGCTTTTTTCATTTTTTATTATTTCAGCTTTCAGATTTTGTTTGTACTTTATATTTAAGAATTTTTATAAGGATTCTTGAGATGTTTTCATGACTATAATCTATAGCAGTAATATATTAAAGGATGTTTTATACAAGGCGTAATATGGCATGAAAACATTTACAATATTATTAAATGGGGACATTTGCGTTACGCAACGTTTGCGTGATCAAATTCGTAATAGTTGCATCATTGCTGCTGATGGTGGAATACGTCATGCTGAAGCACTATGTGTTGTCCCCGAATTGTGGTTAGGGGATTTTGATTCTTCTGAGCAGGATTTATTGCAGAAATATAACCATATTGCACAGGAATTTTTTCCTTCTGATAAAGATGCAACTGATAGTGCATTGGCTTGTGAGCGCGCTTTACAGGAAGGCGCTCAACGACTTATTTTATGTGGTGCTTTTGGAGGAGAAAGAAGTGATCATACTTTATCTCATATGACTCAAGCAGTAGCAATGGCAGAGAAAGGCATTTCAGTGTTATTGACCAGTGGTTTTGAAGAAGGATGGCCAATCATACCAAACTCTTTTTCTTGTGATTTGCCGAATGGATGCTTGTTTAGTATTATTGGATTTTCTGATTTACAAGGTTTAACAATGTCGGGGGTTAAATGGCCATTGTTAGACAAAAATGTACCTTTTGGATCTTCTTTAACACTCTCTAACCGTATTTGTGGAACTTTTTGTTGTCATTTGTATTCTGGTAAAGCTATATTATTAGCATCTATACCTGCCTCATAGAGTCTTTTTGTCTGTGTAAGACAAGTAATTTATATGTATAAGGTAAGTAAAAAGACAGGAGCAGGAAAAGTAAGGGGACTGATATAATAGTATAACGTGATTTTAGACTTTAAAGTAGAAAAAGAAAGGGTTTAATATGTTAAAACCAGTTTTTACAATGGCAGTTATTGCAGCTGTTGGGTTGAGTTCAACAGCATGTACAATGTCTGAACGAAAAATTACAGAATATGGTGTTGGAGGTGCTGCATTGGGCGCTTTAGCTGGTGCAGCGCTTGATGGTGGGAAACTTGGCGCAGTAACGACAGGTGCAGCCGTTGGTGCTATTGCAGGAACCGTAACAGGTGTTGCTGCAGTTCAAAGAAAAAATCAAAAGAAAATGGCACAACAGCAAGTGATTCAACAGTCTGGCTTATGCACTTATCGTGATGGAAAAGGGTATGTGTATAGAGCACCTTGTGCTCATCAGACACCACATCAGATACCACAATTGTGCACTTATACTGATCAAAGAGGACAACGTTATCAGGCTCCTTGCCATTAATAATGTGAATGGCTATTCCACTTCTGCGGCTTGATCGTATTTTCTTAACCTTTGGAGGGCATCCTTTACTCGATCAGGTGAGTTTATCAGTTGGTCAAGGTGAGCGTATAGCTCTTGTGGGTCGTAATGGGTGTGGAAAATCGACGCTTTTAAAAATTGCTGCTGGATTATTAGAGCCGAGTGGAGGCGAGGTTTTTCGCCACCCTCTGGCGACGCTCCATTATGTGTCGCAAAACCCTGATTTTTCAGGATTTGATGATGTTAATGCTTATATACAAGCTGGTTTAAATGAGACTCACGATAAGCAGTGGGTCAACACTCTTTTGAGGAATTTTGGTTTTTCGGGTACAGAAAAAGGAGGAACCCTTTCTGGAGGAGAAAAACGTCGTCTTTCATTATTACAAGCAATTGCAGTGCAACCGGATATTTTGTTGTTGGATGAACCAACCAATCATCTTGATTTACCAACGATCGAATGGTTAGAGGGTATGTTATGTTCTTTACGGTCAGCGATTGTGGTTATTTCGCACGATCGGAGGTTTTTAGAAACGGTGACGCGTTCAACAGTTTGGATTGATAGGGGCACAGCTAAAAGGGTTGAAAAGCCTTTTTCTGAATTTGAAAGGTGGCGTGATAAAGTGCTCGAGGAGGAAGCGCGTGATCAGCATAAATTGAACCGCCAGATTGAACGAGAAGAACAATGGTTGCGTTATGGAGTTACTGCACGACGTAAGCGCAATGTACGGCGGTTAGGAGCGTTAAAAGAATTGCGTCAGCGTTCTCAGACCTATAAAGGACCTCTTGGAAATGCCTCATTTGAGGCGTCTAAAAGTCAAGAATCTGGGCAACTTGTGTTGGAAGCGAGGAAGATTTCAAAATCTTATGGGGATCGCATTCTCGTTAAGGATTTTTCATGGCGTCTTCAACGGGGGGATAGGGTAGGCTTGGTTGGCCGAAATGGTATTGGAAAAACGACATTGCTTTCTGTTTTGATAGGGCAGGAGCCTGCGGATCATGGAATCATAAAGCGGGGATATAATTTATCGATGGCCTTGCTTGATCAACAGCGTACTGTCAATGAAGAAGAAACATTAGCGCAGTATTTAACGGGAGGCAGAGGCGATACTCTTTTGATTAATGGGCAAGAGAAACACGTTGTTTCTTATATGAAAGATTTTTTATTTTTACCAGAACAAGCACGCACGCCGTTGAAGGAGCTGTCAGGCGGTGAAAGAGCGCGTTTAATGTTGGCACGTCTTTTGTCCCAACCTGCAAATTTTTTGATTTTAGATGAGCCTACCAATGATCTTGATATGGAAACGCTTGATCTTTTACAAGAATTTATTGCTGATTTTCCTGGAACAGTTTTGTTGGTAAGTCATGATAGAGATTTTTTAGATCGAACTGTATCTCATATCTTAGCGCCTCAAGGGGATGGTCACTGGATTTTATATGCTGGGGGCTATAGTGATATGGAGGTGCAAATAAAAAAAGCTGCGCTTCCTTTGCGTAAAGAGTCGCAAAAATTAACAACTCTGGAGCAGAAAAAACAAACATCATTACGTACAAAAACAGCACCCCGTAAATTATCCTATAAGCAAACATATACTTTGGAAAAATTACCGGAACAGATTACTGCTTTGCAGAATGAAATCAAGAAAATTGAAGATTCTCTTTCTGATCCAGCGCTTTATTGTTGTGATAAAAATCGTTTTGAAGATTTATCCATAGCACTGGAAGAGAAGAAAAAACTCTGTGCGCAAAAAGAAGAAGAATGGTTAGAACTTGAGCTTTTACGTGAAGAAATAGAACAAAAATGTCTCACTGATTAAGTCATCCCCAAGGCGTCTTTATAAAGTTGGATTACTGCTTCTTCTTCAATTCGTTGGTGATCTTCTTTTTTGCGGAGTCGTATGATGCTGCGGACTGCTTTACTGTCAAAACCAGATCCTTTAAGCTCCGTATACACATCTTTGATGTCATCAGAAATTGTTTTTTTTTCTTCTTCTAACCGTTCAATCCGTTCGATAAAACTACGTAGTTGATTAACGGATATAGCTTGTGTGGTATCAATCACATCGCTCATCGTATTCTCTCCGAATATATACATTGTTTATTGGACTGTTGATAATAAACCCTTATTGGGGATGCCTTAAGAAGGGGTAGAGAGTCAAGCTCTACATTTTTTTTTAATCTATTGACTTTAATTTTTTGTATAAACGAGTTTTCTACACTGAGATAAAGAGATCAAGAAGTAAAAAAGAGATAGAAAGAAATATATAGAGTGCTATAATTTTGAAAAAAAAGAAAAAATGGATATTTTATTTTCAATATTTGCCTTGTGAAAGTGAACTTATGGATTTTAAAACGAAGATAAGGAGCAAGGACTGTGCTAAAAGAGCTTAGAGTTTTGTTCTTCAATATTCTTTTTTTCTTCTCTGCTTTTGAGTGTGCAAAAGCTGATTTTCGGGTTTGTAATACAACGCAAGAGTCTGTCGGTATTGCTATTGGTTATCGTACAGTTTCAAACTGGGTTACGGAAGGTTGGTGGATTGTTCCAACAACAGAGTGTAAAACTTTGATCGATGGCCCCCTTGCATCACGATTTTATTATTTATATTTCGAAAACACGCGAAAAAAAGGGAGTGGGGTAGGGAAAGTTATGATGTGTGTCCAAGATAGTCAATTTACAATTGAAGGTATTCATAATTGTTTTGTAAGAGGGTTTCAAAGAGCTGAGTTTGAAGAAATTGATACCGGTGATCAAACCAATTGGATGGTGCAGCTGACCGATAAGCCTGTATCGCACGATTCAAGTGTACTCAAACCCACCCCTATATCTAACGCTTCACCATCTAAGGCGGCTACATCTGTGCCCCTGTTTGTCCCTTCTGCTGAGCCTCTTTCTTTACCTGTATCTATTCCTGTTCCTACACTTGCACCTTCAAAACCATCATCTTCATCATAAAACATAGTGTTGCATAAAGTGGCGATCGCTCTTTTTTTTGCTGATATTTTGATCAGTGTTCATGAATGACAAACTTTTTAAAGCTACGATAAAAAGCTTAATTCTTAAATATGGAAGAGTGTTAAAGGAAATAAAGTCTTTTCTCTTGGTTGAGAGGAGGCTCACTGGGTCCTTTGTTTATGTGTTAGTACGGTCGTTTAAGAATCCAGATAAGCATATATTTTGTTTTATTCCTGTAGAGAAGATTCCTCTTTATTGTCTTTGAGTAATTGATGGGTGATCTTTTCAATTCTTTTCGTTGTTTCTGTTATAATTTTATCCATCATTAAGTCTTTTTTCTTATTTTCTTCGAGAAGAGCTTTATAACTTTCTTGTAATTTTTTATTTTCTCGTTTTATTTCTTCCATTTCATCTATGATCATAATACCGGCCATAAGGGAAAGACGCTGATCACCAATTTCCCCAAAGTTTTTTTTAAGATGTGCAATATATTGATCCAATTTAGCTGCGAGCTGAATGAGATATTCTTCTTGCCCTGCATCGCAGGCCATACGGTAAGTTTTGCCATCAATCGTGACAGAAACGGTTTCCATTTTTTTAAACCTTTATCGATCAACTACAACACGAATTGTTTCCATAACTTTAATCAGACGTTTAGAAACGTCCTTGTTGACTATGGTCAATCGTTCCGTCTGCGCTTCGGATTTATCAATTTCTTGAGCAAGACGACTACGATCCGCATTCATTCGTTGAATTTCTTCTTCCCATTCGTTGCTTTTATCAATAATAGTATTGTGATTGATAACAGCAACTTCTAAATTTCTGAGTGCTTTTTCCAATTGTTCTAGAGCTTGTGGTAAAATAACAGTCTCTTGATTCATAATGAGTGCATTCCTTAACAGTCATTTATGCAAAAACGAATCACTTATATTCTTTTTGCATCTTTTTCATTTTTAAAGATATAGGTTATTTTAGCAAGCAAAGCAGAAGATTGATGTGAATTAAAAACTGGATTATTTGACATTATAGGCAGAAGTGTGGTGTGCATAAGGATGATGATAAGGAAGGATGTTATTTTGGTTGATATGAGGTATAGGTGTAAAGTATGCGCGTATTTTAAGAATTAACCGGCATAAGAACGGCGTAAAGAATGATTAAGATAAAAGTAAATTTTACAAAAAAGTGGTCTATTATTTATGACAAATAACGAACAACAAAATCAAATGGCCCACGCCATTCGTTTTCTTGCTATTGATGCAATTGAAGCTGCTCATTCTGGTCATCCCGGTTTACCAATGGGGGCTGCGGATATTGTTACTGTTCTTTACACAAAATTTTTAGCCTATGATCCCAAAAATCCGCATTGGCCTAACCGCGATCGCTTTGTTTTATCTGCAGGGCATGGGTCAATGTTGCTGTACGCTCTCTTGTATCTTTCTGGTTACGAGGATGTCTCTTGTGAGGATTTGCGCAATTTTCGCCAAATAGGATCTAAGCTTGCTGGTCATCCAGAATATGGACATGTCGCTGGGGTTGAAACAACAACTGGTCCTCTCGGTCAGGGGCTTGCGAATGCTGTTGGAATGGCATTGGGAGAACGCTTGCTCAATGCACGTTTTGGGGAGTTAATTTGCCATTATACTTATGCTCTTGTAGGAGATGGGTGTTTAATGGAAGGGATTTCTCAAGAAGCGATAACCTTAGCAGGACATTTAAAACTCAATAAGCTGATTGTGTTTTGGGATGATAACGATATTTCGATCGATGGGGCTATTTCATTAACCGATAGTACAGATCAAATAGCGCGTTTTAAAGCATCTGGCTGGAATACTATCAAAGTGAATGGGCACAACCAAGCTGCTTTAACGCGGGCTATTGAAGCGGCACAAGCTTCTTGTAAACCAACGTTAATTGCTTGTAAAACAACGATTGGTTTTGGAGCGCCTAATAAAGGTGGAACGAATAAGGTTCATGGCTCTCCTTTAGGAGCAGAAGAAATTGATGCAACCCGTAAAGCTTTGGGATGGAAAGAAGAACCCTTCGTTGTTCCGGCTGATATTCTTGATGGCTGGCGTTTGGCTGGTTTGAATGCTGCAAAAAAACGAAAAAAATGGGAAGAGAAATTTCTTGCTTTATCTGTTGCAGAGCGGGTTGAATTTGAGAGGTTGATGCGTGGTGATCTAATCGGAAATTTTGAAAATGTTGTTGATGCTTATAAACAAAAATTGGTTGTTGATCGCCCTGCTGTTGCGACCCGTAAGGCCTCTGAAATGGTGCTCGAAGCTATCAATGAGGTTGTTGAGGAAACAATTGGTGGTTCTGCTGATCTTACCGGATCTAATAATACCAAAACAAGTCAGATGAAGGCTATCTCTGCAGAGGATTTTTCAGGACGCTATCTCCATTATGGAATTCGTGAACATGCTATGGGTGCAATGATGAATGGTCTTGCACTTTATGGTGGTTTTATTCCTTATGGTGGGACCTTTTTATGTTTTTCAGACTATATGCGTCCTGCAATGCGTTTATCGTCTCTTATGGGATTACGGGTTATTTATGTCATGACCCATGATTCAATCGGTTTGGGTGAGGATGGTCCTACTCATCAGCCAGTAGAACATTTAGCAACATTACGTGCGCTGCCAAATCATTTTGTTTTCCGGCCAGCGGATGCTGTTGAAACACTCGAATGTTGGCAATTGGCCTTAAAGGCAAGAAAAACACCTTCTACTTTGGCTTTAAGTCGGCAAAATTTACCTCTTGTCCGTCAAGAATATACAAAAGAAAATCTCTGTATGTTCGGGGCATATGAATTATTAACAGCCAGTGATGATGCTCAAGTTACACTCTTTGCTTCTGGTTCAGAGGTACATATTGTTGTCAAAGCGCACTCTGTTTTAGAAGAAAGTGGGATTCCAACACGGGTGGTTTCTGTTCCTTGCTTTGAATTATTTGCACAACAATCTGCAGCGTATCAAAAGGCACTCATTGGTGATGCTCCAATTAAAATTGCTGTTGAAGCAGCTATTCAACAAGGGTGGGAGCGCTTTATTGGCTGTGATGGAGTCTTTGTTGGAATGGAGGGGTTTGGAGTTAGTGGGCCAGGTGATGCCCTCTATGGGCATTTTGGCATTACCTGTGAGGCTGTGGTGGCAATTGTTAAAGAAAAACTTGAAGAGATTAATAAGGAAGTAATGATATGAGTGTTCGCGTTGCAATTAATGGATTTGGACGGATTGGACGTAATATTTTACGGGCTATCGTTGAAAAAAAACGCCAAGATATTCAGATTGTGGCGCTTAATGATTTAGGATCGGTGGAAGCAAATGCTCACTTATTACGCTACGATTCCATTCATGGGCGTTTTCCTGCTCCTGTGAAGGTGGTGGGGGATAGTTTGGATGTTGGATGTGGTGCGATTAAAGTGATCGCTGAACGTGATCCGGCACAATTACCATGGAAGTCTTTAGATATTGATATTGTTCTCGAATGTACGGGGCGTTTTACAGCGCGTGATAAGGCGTGTCTTCATTTAGATGCAGGGGCAAAGCGTGTTTTGGTTTCTGCACCTTCTGAAGGGGCTGATTTAACCGTAGTATACGGAGTCAATCATCAGGCATTGAGCAAAGAGCATCGTGTTGTTTCGAATGCTTCTTGTACAACGAATTGCTTGGCTCCCGTTGCACAAGTGCTTCATCAAGCAATTGGAATCGAAAAAGGGTTTATGACAACGATTCATTCCTATACCGGTGATCAGCCTGTTTTAGATACAATGCATAAAGATCTTTATCGTTCGCGTGCTGCAGCTCTTTCTATGATTCCCACATCAACAGGAGCTGCTAAAGCAGTGGGATTAGTTTTACCAGAACTAAATGGTTTGTTAGATGGTGTGTCACTGCGGGTTCCAACACCCAATGTTTCTGTTGTGGATTTAACGTTTACTGCTAAGCGTTCTACGACTGTTGAAGAAATTAATGCGGCTATTCGGATGGCTGCTGAAGGATCTCTAAAAGGAATTTTGGATTATACAGAGGAAAAACTTGTGAGTAGTGACTTTAATCATGATCCACATTCAGCAATTTTTCAGAATGATCAAACCAAAGTGATTGATGGAACATTGTGTCGCGTTTTGGTTTGGTACGACAATGAGTGGGGTTTTTCAAATCGGATGAGTGATACGGCTGTTGCTTTTGCCAAAACATTGTGAAAGAAGGATTTTTGATCCTTGTTGTCGCATAAAAAAGAGGGTGTTTTGAAAAAAATCTGATGTTTTTGAGGAGCATCAAAAAATATTTTATCGCAAGAAAAATGGTGAAGGAGTGCTATGAAGGCTTTGAATATATAAAGAACTGATGAACAGTGAGCTAAAAGTGCACGCCAAAGGAAAGAAGAGTGTTTTCAAGGATAAAGAAGAAGAGAAAATAGTTATGGAATTTCAGACACTCGATGATGTTGATGTAACAGGAAAACGCGTGCTGGTGCGGGTGGATTTTAATGTTCCTATATTGGATGGGAAAGTGTGTGATGCAACTCGGATTGAAGGCCATAAAGACACCCTTGTTGAACTTCAAAAGCGCGGGGCTAAGGTTATTATATTGTCTCATTGTGGTCGTCCCAAAGGACAAGTTGTTCCAGAATTGACCGTGCGTTCTGTCGTTGAGGTGCTCGAAAAAATCATAGATCAGCCGGTTTTATTTGCAAGTGATTGTATAGGGGAGGTCGCTCAAAAAGCGGTCAATACAGTACAAGAGGGGCAAATTCTTTTGCTTGAAAATGTGCGGTTTTATCCGGGAGAAGAAAAGAATGATCCTTCTTTTGCTCAAGCTTTAGCGCACAATGGGGACCTTTATGTGAATGACGCTTTTTCTGTTTCTCATCGTGCACATGCTTCAGTAGAAGGGATTACACATCTCTTACCTTCTTACGCAGGGAGGGCGTTGCAGAAAGAATTGCGGGCATTAGAAAAGGGTTTGGATCGTCCGATGCACCCAGTGGTAGCGGTTGTTGGAGGGGCTAAGGTTTCTAGTAAGCTTTTTGTTCTTAATCATTTGGTTGAAAAGGTTGATTATTTGGTTATTGGCGGTGGTATGGCCAATAGTTTTCTAGCAGCACAAGGTGTTTCTGTTGGTCAATCATTGTGTGAAAAAACGCTGATGACAACAATAAAAGAAATCATTGAGAAAGCACAGAAAAATCACTGTAAACTCCTTTTACCTTTGGATGTCATTGTTGGATTTCATTTCGAAAAAGAAACACCGCATCAGTGTTATGCTCTTGAGGATATTCCTGAAGAAGGAATGATCTTGGATATTGGTCCTCGTTCTATTGCACATATTCAAGCAGCAATTGATAAGGCAAAAACGCTTGTCTGGAATGGTCCGCTTGGTGTTTTTGAAATGTCTCCCTTCGATCAGGGAACGGTGACAGTTGCACGGTATGTTGCAGAACGCAGTCAGCAGGGACAATTGGTATCCATTGCTGGAGGAGGAGATACAGTTTTTGCGTTAAATCACGCAGGTGTTGCCAATGATTTTACCTATCTTTCAACAGCAGGTGGGGCGTTTTTAGAATGGATGGAAGGGAAAGGTCTTCCTGGAATTCTCGCTCTTCAGCATGTATGAAGGGAAAAGTATCCGATGACTTCAGCAAATGGGCTGATCGGTTATTGATTTTATAGCGTGGAAAAAAGAGGAGCTTGATTATGAATGAGCGTCTTGAAGATATTGCAGTTTCTTTGGTTCGTCCGGGAAAAGGCATTTTAGCAGCCGATGAAAGTACAGCAACGATTGGAAAACGATTCCAAACCATTGGTGTCGAATCTACCGAAGAAAATCGTCGGGCTTATCGTGAAATGTTGTTTTCAGCAAAAGAAGCAATGGAAATGGCTATTTCTGGTGTGATTTTATTTGATGAAACAATTCGTCAAAAAGCGTCAACAGGGCAAATGTTAACAGATCTCATTCGTCATACTGGTGCTGTGCCAGGCATTAAAGTTGATACAGGGGCTAAGCCTTTGTCTGCTTTTCCTCAGGAAACAATTACAGAAGGATTGGATGGTCTGCGTGAGCGATTGAAGGATTATTATGCTTTGGGTGCGCGTTTTGCTAAGTGGCGTGCGGTGATTGCAATTGATGAACATTCTTTGCCAACAAGGGGTGCAATCAATCAAAATGCTCAAGCTTTGGCACGCTATGCTGCTTTGTGTCAGGAAGTTGGACTCGTGCCAATTGTGGAGCCTGAAGTTTTAATGGATGGTCCGTCGCGTCAGCATTCAATTGCTCGCTGTTTTGAAGTAACACAAATAGTTTTAAAAAGAGTCTTTGAAGAATTATTTCAAGCACGTGTTCTTTTGGAAGGCATGATTTTAAAACCTAATATGGTCATTGATGGCAAGGATGCACGCAAGGCTTCCGTTGATGAAGTCGCTGAAAAGACAGTTCGTGTTCTGAAACAAACTGTTCCTGCTGCTGTTCCAGGAATTGCTTTCCTTTCTGGAGGGCAATCCGATGAAGAAGCAACAGCGCATTTGTCTGCTATGAATAGTTTTGGTTTATTGCCTTGGAAATTGACTTTTTCTTATGGACGTGCGCTACAAGCTGCAGCTTTGAAAGCATGGGGTGGAAAAGCCGAACAAAGTGCTGCGGCACAAAAGGCTTTTTATCATCGCGCGCGCATGAACCATTTGGCGGCTTTAGGACAGTGGACAAAAGAGCAAGAACAGTCTTGTTTATAAATTAAAAATAAATAAAAGATAAAAATAGATTTTAGATTTTCTTTAGCCTCTATCCGTTATGATGAAATAATAGACAGGGGTTTTAGGTGCATAAAGCTGTATTTTTTTTCTTTTCTTCAAGAAATATATGCCTTAGCAAATAACCTGATTTATGGTTTGAGCAGTATTGATCGGGGGAATTTGTCTGACCGAAATAGCACTGATACAATCCGTTGCGTATAAAGAGAAGACTGCAGACCGTAAAGGTAGTTTTGAGAGTTTAAAAGGCAATAGTCTCTTTATTTGTTTTTTATCGTTTTTATTGCATATTGAGGAGAGGAGACCATGCTGGGTCAGAGGCATCATTTGGGGTGGGCAAGAGGCGTTCATTGCGTCCGGTAATATCAATTGTGTAAATTTTTGAGCCTTCTCCTGGATTTTGACGAAAGAACATTAGTACTCGGCCATTGGGTGCCCATGTAGGACCTTCATTATGGAAACCTGTTGTTAAAATACGCTCGCCTTTTCCATCAGGATGCATCACACCAATGGAAAATTGACCCTGAAATTGTTTTGTGAACGCAATATAATCCCCACGCGGAGACCAAATAGGCGTGGAATAGCTTCCTTCATTCGAAGAAATACGTTGGAGATCACTGCCATCTATGTTCATCGTATAAATTTGCTGTTTTCCATTTCGATCAGAGGCAAAAACAATTTTAGTGCCATCTGGTGAATAAGAGGCTGATGTATCAATAGCTTGAGTTGCGGTTAAACGGGTCATTTTCCGTGTGCGTAAATCCATCGTATATAAATTAGCACTTCCATCGTTTTGTAACAAACTCATAATAACTTTTTGTCCATTCGGAGAAAAGCGGGGAGCAATGGTCATGTTATCAAAGCTTCCGATCAATTCTCTTTGTCCTACTTCCATTTGCTGGAGATAAACATGAGGTGTTTTGTTTTTCCCATAAGCCATATAAGTGATTTCTTGTCGCTTAGGAGAGAAACGTGGCGTAAGGACAAGTTCACTGCCATCGGAAAGATAGATTAAATTTGCTCCATCTTGATCCATAATCGCTAAACGTTTGATACGCGCATTCTGTGGTCCTGTTTCATCAATAAAGACAATGCGGGTATCAAAATAGCCCTTTTCACCTGTCATTTGACTATAAATTTCATCTGCAATCATATGGGCAACACGGCGCCAGCGTTCCGTTGCTGTATAAAAGCGTTGTCCTTTGATTTGTCGCTTCCCTGCAACATCCCATAAACGGAAATCAACTTTAAGCCGTCCATCTGTTTCTCTATAAATTTTTCCTGTAACTAACCCTTGAGCGTTTATTTTTTTCCAATCAGGAAAGTTTGGTTGTTGATCGGGATTAGGTGTTGTTTCAGGAAAAGAAGATTTCTGCAGGGGGAAAAAAAGTCCTGATCTTTCTAGATCTGCTGCAACGACAGCTGCAATTTTAATGCCTAATGAGTCGTGAGAAACAAAATCTGCGACGGCAATGGGAATGGGGTTAAAATCAGCCTTTGCAATTGTGCCTTTCAGCTGTGCATATGAAGATGAAAAACCGGAAAACCATAAATATACACTGAAAAAAAACAAGGAAGAAATTATACGTTTTATCACAGTCATGTGGTCTTCATCCTTTCTTTATATAAAAACTGTTGTTTTATGGTGCTGTTTCTTGAAAAGGATCAACATTAAAATCAAAACCTTGTCCCCATAAATTATATTGATCACGGGGAAGATTTTCATAGGGTTGGCACGAAAAAACAGCAGCATAAACTTGTTGTGTCATGATAGCAAGCTGACTTTCTTCACCTTTGAGGGGATCAATCTTTGGTTCGCCTATCACATTTCCATTATTATTTAAATAAAATTGTAAACGCACAACAGGGCGATTGTTCAACCTCCCTCCGATAGCAACAAGTTTGAGCTTTTGTTGAATACAGGTGCCTACAATATTAACAAGTGTTTGTGCTTTTTTTTCGGAATCACCAATATTTTTTTGCGCACCTAAAGCTTCTGGTTTGTTGGAACGTTTTGCACCTCCCCCTTGGGTTTTTGTACGATTGATAAGCTGTGTTTTTTCCATTGCTAAAATGTCTTCAATTGTTTGTTCTCCTTTAGGAGGAGATTTTTGTACCTTTTGAAGATGAGAAGGATCAACCGGCTTTTCCTTTGGTTTAAACGATGGAATAGGAATAGTATCTGGAAGCGTCATTGTTGGTGTTGATTCATGAGGGCTTTCCTCAGTAAGTTCTTCTAGTATTTTCTGAAGAGGATCTTCGGGCTTTGTTTGTTCTAAAGCTGTTGGAGGAACTGTTTGGTCCGTTGATTCCGGTTTTTGTGGCGGTGTTTTCATTTCATTCTTTGTCAGTTCTGGTCCTGGGTGGAGTAAGGTTTCTGTTGTTGTCAAATTTTGCGTTTTTAGGGATGTTTCAGGGATATCCGATGCATCTTGTTGTCCAAAAGAAGAAGGTGTTGCATCCATAGATTGCACTTTTTCTTTTGGCTGAAAGGGCGCTTGAAGATCCATCGTTCCTTCACCAAAATGATGCGCATCTTCTTTTTCTTGTGGTTGTTTCGTTGGTTTGCGAGCAGAGTCTTCAAGCGGGGGAGCGTTTGATGAGCCCTCTTGAACAGAAAGCTCTTGGTCAAGAGAAGATAAAGTAATCGGAGCGATTTCTAAGGGATGTTGCATGAAAGGAGAAGAGGGAGTGAAGTGTATTATTCCCCAGCTGAAAAGAATGAAATGCAGTGCAAATGATAAAGTTAAACTTTTCTTCATGCCGTGATGAGAGCCTTGTTCCATTTGTATGCCTTGCTGTTTTGTTTTTTACTCTTGCACGGAGTTTTGAGATAGATAATGCAATAGTTTATAGAGAATTTTATTGTCCTAAACTGGCCAAAGCAACCTGCGAAAAACCTGCTTTTTGAATATGTGCTAAAAGTTGCAAAACTTGTTGATATTCAACAGTTTTGGCGGCACGGACAAAAATACGTTTGTTCTTCTGCGTAGGATCCTCGGCTAATAGGCCTTTGAGATGAGCAATCAAAGCTTCTTTTGTATCGTAGTAGTTTTGATTGATAGCTAAACGCCCTTCGGCATCAAGCGAAACCGTTAAGGGTGTGCTTTCCATTTGTACGGGCCCTGCTTGGCTGTGGGGGAGATCAAGAGGAACACCGTTTACCAAAAGAGGAGCGGATACCATAAAAATAATCAGCAAAACGAGAATAACATCGACAAAAGGTGTAACGTTAATTTCGCTCATTAAAGAAGTGCGTGAACGGCGCCGTCTACGTGTCGTTTTGTGAGCGGAAGAAGCAACAGATAATCCCATAGCACACCTCTTTATAAGGATGAATTGTTGGATGTTGTTTCATCAATTCGCCGTGACAAAATTGTCGAAAATTCATCAGCAAAATTTTCTATTTTTGCTATAATCTGTCCACTTTCACTTATCAATTTGTTGTAAGCAATTACAGCGGGAATGGCTGCAAACAAACCAATCGCAGTGGCTAAAAGTGCTTCTGCAATGCCTGGAGCTACAATTGCTAGCGATGTATTTTGAGAGGCAGAAATAGAAAGAAATGAATTCATAATTCCAACAACGGTTCCAAATAAACCAATGAAAGGACCTGCAGATCCAAGAGTTGCTAAAAAGCCTAATCGTGATTCTATTTTTACACTTTCACGGCCTAAGGTTAGATCCATTGCTTTATCAATTCTAGATTGGAGGCTTAAAGGTGTGGGCAATCCTTTTGAGAGTGACTTTTTCCATTCCGTCATTGCAGCAAGAAAAACAATTGACATACTGTTATTTCGTTGGCTTTTATAGGTGGTGTAAAGGTCGTCTAAAGATTTTCCTGACCAAAAATTTCGCTCAAAATGATGGATATCTCGCCGTATTCGGCGATAAGAAACGATCTTATCAAAAATAATAGCCCAGCTCCATATAGAGGCAAAGATTAACCCAATCATAACAGCCTTTACAATCCAATTGGCTTGCATAAATAGGCTTAATATTCCTATTGTCTCTGGACTTGCAAATTCTACTTGTTCCATGATCTTTTAACCTCTTCAATGAAAGATTCATTTCTTTACAGTCCATTACAGCATATTGTTTTATAGTTTCTAAATTTGACAAAACAAAGTTGCGTTTTTTTAGCAAAAATGTCTAAAAAGTTTCTTTATTTTCTTCCAAGAGCAGTTTACCCTTTAAGGACGTCTGGTCCAAGATCGCTTTTTAAAAGAGCAGAGGAGAGATTCTTAGGTAAACGGCGCGGTTTTGCTTCTTGATTAATGAGGGCAATTTCAACTTTTGCTTTAATTAAGATTATTTCATCGCGCAAAATGATCTGATTCATGAAAAAGCGCGCCCCTTGAATGCTTTGCAGGGATGTTTTGATGGTCAAAAGATCATCAAGCGTGGCTGGTTTGGAAAAGGTGATGTCCATATGACGGACGACGAAAAACAATTTCTCCCCTTGGCTATCCGAGAGTAATTCATTGTTGTTAAATCCCATATCACGCAGAAATTCTGAACGTCCTCTTTCTAAAAATTCAAGGTAACGTGCATGGTAGACAACACCGGAAAAATCCGTATCAGCCACATAAATTCGTGTTTGAAGAGTATGAGAAGAGGAAGAAGGCGATTGTATCAAAGATGTGGTTTTATTCATTGTCTTGCTCCCACAAGGAAGATTGAGAAGACGTCTTCGTTGATGAAGAAACCTTTTTGATTGATTCTGCTGTTGTGGGCGGACAAAGTCTTAAATGTGTCCAAGCTTTTTCTGTTAAAATCCTCCCACGTGCTGTTCGTTGAATAAAGCCTTGTTGAAGCAAGTAAGGTTCAATGATATCTTCAATTGCATCACGCGGTTCTGAAAGAGCTGCAGCAATTGTTTCAATACCGACCGGCCCTCCTAAAAAAGTTTGCGCAATGAGGATGAGATAACGGCGGTCTAAAGGATCAAGTCCAAGATGATCAACTTCAAGACGTGAAAGAGCTTCATCAGCAATTTTATGATCAATTTTTTCAGCCTTTTTGACTAAAGCAAAATCACAGACACGTCGTAAAAGACGCCCTGCAATTCTGGGGGTACCACGGGAACGGCGCGCAATTTCATGAGCGCCGTCATCACTGATCTGAACCGAAAAAAGACGCGCGTTTCGTTGAACAATGTATTCTAATTCTTCGATGGTATAAAAATTTAATCGGATGGGAATGCCAAAACGATCCCGTAAAGGGGTGGTCAGCAATCCTAAACGTGTTGTTGCCGCAACTAAGGTAAATTTAGCTAAGTCAATTTTGACTGAACGAGCCGCAGGACCTTCTCCAATGATAAGATCAAGTTGATAATCTTCCATGGCTGGATACAGAATTTCTTCGATAGCTGGGTTTAAACGATGAATTTCATCAATAAAAAGAACATCTCGCTCTTCTAGATTGGTTAAAAGAGCTGCCAAATCACCTGCTTTGGCAATGACAGGTCCTGAAGTTGAACGAAAATTAACACCTAATTCCTTTGCCATAATTTGCGAAAGTGTTGTTTTTCCTAAACCAGGAGGTCCAACAAATAAGACATGATCTAAGGCTTCATGTCGTGTCCGCGCTGCTTCAATAAAAATTTTTAAATTCGCACGGGCAGCTTCTTGACCAATAAAATCATCGAGGGTTTGAGGCCTTAAGGAGCGATCTGGATCGTTAGGAAGAGGGATAGATCCGAGAAGGCGCTGAGAATCATCTTTATGCATTATGCATTGTTCCCTTGATTTTGTGAGGAAAGAAGTTTGAGACTATGGCGAACAAGGAGTGCTGAGGAAACTGTTTCTCCTTTAAGAGCAGAAACAGCGGAAGCTAAAGCAGTGGTTGCTTTGTCATGATCAAAACCAAGCTTGATTAACGCTAATAAAGCATCGTTGGTTGGCTGATACTCCTCTTCTGAAGAAAAAGTCAAAGAAGACGAAAAAGCAGGATTCTTATTGTCTTCTTTAGAAAACTGAAGCGTTTTGTTTTTGAGTTCGCTTACAATTCTTTCGCTGACTTTTTTGCCAACGCCTGGAGCACGACTGATCGTTGCAATATCGTTGAGGGTAATTGCTTGGGTGAGTTCATTAACGGATAAGGATCCTAAAATTGCCAATGCAACTTTTGCACCAACACCTGGGACATTTTGCAAAAGGCAAAACCATTCTTGTTCAGATTTTGTTGCAAAGCCAAAAAGCCGTATTGCTTCTTCACGGACATGGGTCTCGATGAATAAACTGAGACTTTCACCTATGGCTGGTAAAGAAGAATGAAGGCGGTTAGGGATAAAAATAATATATCCAACACCCTGCACATCGAGAATAATGTGATCGCTAAAAATATGTTCAAGAATGCCTTTGAGTTTCCCAATCATGCGCTTGCCTTTAAACGTTTAGAGGGACTTGTGTGTTGAGGACTATGGCAAATGGCAAGGGCTAGGGGCGTATCGTAATTCCCAATCTTGCGCTTGCCTGTAGAGGGGTCAGAGGAATGTGTGTGTTGAGCGCTATGGCAAATGGCAAGGGTTAGGGGTGTATCGCAATTCCCAATCCTGCGCTTGCCTGTAGAGGGGTCAGAGGAATGTGTGTGTTGAGCGCTATGGCAAATGGCAAGGGTTAGGGGTGTATCGCAATTCCCAATCCTGCGCTTGCCTGTAGAGGGGTCAGAGGAATGTGTGTGTTGAGCGCTATGGCAAATGGCAAGGGTTAGGGGTGTATCGCAATTCCCAATCCTGCGCTTGCCTGTAGAGGGGTCAGAGGAATGTGTGTGTTGAGCGCTATGGCAAATGGCAAGGGTTAGGGGTGTATCGCAATTCCCAATCCTGCGCTTGCCTGTAGAGGGGTCAGAGGAATGTGTGTGTTGAGCGCTATGGCAAATGGCAAGGGCTAGGGGTGTATTGCGTTTCCCAATCATGCGCTTGCCTGTAGAGGGGTCAGAGGAATGTGTGTGTTGAGCGCTATGGCAAATGGCAAGGGTTAGGGGTGTATCGCAATTCCCAATCCTGCGCTTGCCTGTAGAGGGGTCAGAGGAATGTGTGTGTTGAGCGCTATGGCAAATGGCAAGGGCTAGGGGTGTATTGCGTTTCCCAATCATGCGCTTGCCTTTAGGCGGTAAGAGGGATTTGTGTGGTGAGCGCTATGGCAAATGGCAAGGGCTAGGGCATCGGCTGCGTCACTGCTATCAAATTCAGCTCGAGGGAGAAGAATTTTCACCATCATGTGAATTTGCTCTTTCTCTCCGTGCCCAACACCAATAACTGATTTTTTGACTTTATTCGGAGCATATTCGGAAATGGGAAGACCTTCTTGTGCAGGAACAAGGAGTGCAATAGCACGGGCTTGACCAAGTTTTAAAGTGGCAGCAGCATTTTTATTGACAAAAACATGTTCAACAGCTGCTTCATGGGGCATAAATTGATGGACAACTTTTGAAAGCCCTTCATAAAGTTCGCATAGTCTAGAAGCAAGGTCATTCTGCGCATTAGAGTGAAGTGTTCCCGATGCTACAAAATGAAGATGATTGCCACATAGATCAATCACTCCCCATCCTGTACGCCGAAGTCCAGGATCAATCCCTATGATGCGAATCGTGTCTACCATAAAATCCAGTTTATTTGATTTCTTAGTATTTTAATAGATGGATTTAACGAATAGAACAAAAGAAGGAAATATAAAGTAAAGAAAGTTCAAAAATATTTGAAAACAAAGACGAAAATATAACTTTAAAAAAATTGTTTTTTCTTTTTAAAGGCCTTTATAGAGAAAAATAGCAGAAGAAAGTCTAAGAGAGCATTGAGGGCGAAAGTGCTTAAAGGCGCTGAAAGGCTGTTTTAAGCAATTGAAGTTGTTTATTGACTGGATTGTTTTGGGATACAGTCTGTAAAGAAGTGTGTTTTTTATCATAGTTCATATGCTGCATTCTTTTTTCTAGTCGAAGCGAGCGTTTGACAAAGTGACGAAAAACTTCTGGCAATTCTTTCCAGTGTGCAGATTTTGATTCAAGAGATGGGGTGGAAAGAGAGACTTTTGCGATCTCTTTTTGAATTTGTTCCGGCGACATTTCCCCTTCACGCTCGGCTCGAATCAACAAAAGCTGAGAAGCAATTTGCATTAAACGTGTACTCAAATACATCGCTTCTTTCCCATAAATTTCAGAGAGCTCTATCGAAAGATCGCGGGCAACTAAGCGACCTTCTGTATCAATATAAGTTGCTGTCTCTTCAATCAGGGCCATTGTTTCTTCATAAAGACGATTAAACACGTTTTCAAAAGCATTGTGTTCAATCATGACAATAGCTTGATTGTGTGGACGCTCATGTACGTTCACCACCTACTATACTCCAACTATACTCCAAAATTAGAACAATTTCGGGAACATTTAAAAAATAACACTACAGAACAGAAATTTCTTTTTTAAAATGCCTCCTAGAGAACAGTAAATACCTTTTTTAGTATTGTTGTGCAATGTTCTTTTTAGGCTAAGGTTAATGAGCTTTGAGAAGAAGGGTTTCTATGTTTTTCTTTACAGTGAAGCGGAAGGCGCGCTTTTGTTTTCATAATAATAAGCAATCATAAATTGAAGACAGAGACCACTCATGATCAAAAAACTATCCCATATAAATGTACTACTCATTGCCGTTTTTAAAATCTGTCCACACATAGCAAGAAGAGTTCCAGTTACAAAAACCGGTAAGCTCTGTTTTCCTAAAATCGCTAAGGGATGTCGTGTTGAAACATGAAGATTTTGATGCACCCAAGGAACACAAACAAGCAAAGAAGATAAGGAAAGAATATGTAACAGACGTGGGAGGCTTAAAAAAGTCTTATTGAAATTAATTAAGGGGGAAGACCAACTAAGCCAACTAAAACTTCCCCACCAGTTTAAGCGTACCCATAACAGAGAGAAAATAAGATAAATGATAGAGAATGTCAATAAAAGGCGGCGAAAGGGAATCGCTTTCTTTTCTTTAAGAAAGAGAGTCGTTGTAAGGCCAATAACAAAGAGAAATTGCCATGAAAGAGGATTTAAAAACCACTGACCTTGAAGAGGATAAGAAGGGGGTGCAATCCTATAAAGGCCACAGAGAACATAAAGAGTGAAGGAGGTGAAAAGAAGAAGCCCCTTGTGTTGACAGCTCAAATAAAGCATAAAAGGCGCTAAAATCATGAAAACAACGTAAAGCGAAAGAATATTATTATAGCCAAGTTGATGACCAAAGCTTAAAATACTCAAAAATGCCAGAAAAGGTTCTGTAAAAAATAATCCTACGTTATTCATAGAGGTGAATTTCTCTAAATGCCATAGGGAAAAAGCCCCCCAAAAAAGACCTAAGGTGACAAAAGTAGTAAAGAGATATGCTTTATAAAGGCGAAAAGCTTTGCGCCAAAGTTTGCTTATCAGAGAAGAAAAGGGCAGTTTATACCAGCGCGCGTGAAAGCTAAGTCCAAGCGAAACACCTGAAAGAAGGACAAATATCTCAGCTGAATCAGAAAAACCAAAGTTTTTATGGGTGAGATGTTCATAGAATGTACCAGGAATATGGTTGATGAAAATCGTCAACAGCGCTAAAGAACGACAAACATCAATCCGTGTATCACGGGGAGCCTGTGGATTGTGATGAGAAGAAGTTCTGGAACATGTCATGAAGGAGCTCCTAAGTATCAAAAAGAGTCTGTTTTTAAAAGAGCATGACCATAAAATGGTTTTTAAGTGTGAGTCGTGCAGTACAATATTGAAAGATGCAGGATGACAAAACAAAAAAGTGAATCAATTGTGCAATGTCTTTCCCCTCAGTTGATTTTGACAGTGGATGTTTGTCGTACACTCAATCCTGTTTTATTTCGTCAGATTTTGCAAACGCAATCTTTTGCTTGCGTTATTTTGTATGATTCGCAAGGGGAAAAAATGGGGGAAGAGCATTTGCAAAAGAGTGGACACCTTTATGCTCATGATATTCAGCAGAATGGTGCAGCTTTGATTATTGCTGAGCAAAGCCGTGTTGTCGGACGGATCAAGGCTGATGGTTTGCATTTAGAAAGCCATTTCAATCTTTCTACAGTTGTCGAAAGCTTGAAAAAAGAAAAAAAAATAATTGGTTGTGGAAATTTGCAGACTCGCCACTCTGCAATGGTTGTCGCTGAAGCAGGGGTTGATTATTTGCTCTTTGGAAAATTAGGTGCTGATAAAAAACCTCGTTCTCATCCTCGAAATATTCAGTTAGCACAATGGTGGGCAGAAATTATGAATACTCCTGCCATTATTCAAGCGGGAAGTGAATATGCATTTTTTGATGAAGCTTTGGAAACCGCTTGTGAATTTATTGCCGTGGAAGAAATGATTTTTATGCATGATGATCCTTTTAGGGTGCTTGATATGATAAAAGAAAAATGTCAAAACGTTTTTCTACGGACGGAGAGGTAAAAGTCATGAGTAAATTTTATGGGGTATTTATTCTGGGAACAATCGCATTAGTGATATCTTTTGGAAGCTCTTCACAGGCTCAACAGGAAGAGCAAGTTGTAGATCTCTCTCAAAGTATTCAAGAGAATCAAAAGATTGTGATGCCTTTAGAAGTCGGTCAATATGATGAAGCCTATGATTATTACACCCAAGGGTATTATGTAAAAGCTTTTCGTGCCGCGCTCATGCGTGCCGAACGAAATGATCCAATTGCTCAGACTTTGTTAGGGCGAATGTATCTGGAAGGATATGTCGGACCTGTTGATGGAAAACAGGCCGCTTTGTGGTTTGAACGCGCTGCAAACCAAGGAGACCCACAAGCACAGCTCCGTTATGGTTTGATGTTATTTGATGGAAAATTCATCGAAAAAAATATAAATCTTGCCGAAGAATTCATTCAAAAAGCAATGCATGCTGGTGTTAGAGAAGCTTATTTTTATGCTGGGCAAATTCACCTTTATAAAGCATTGCAGGAAAACAAAGCATCCAGAAAGGATGATGTAAAAGAGAGTGATATAAAAACTCAAGAAAATGAGAGTATAGAACAGGCGTTGATATGGTTCTTAAAAGGGGCTTCTCTTGGAGATCCTGAAGCGGCTTTCGCTGCTGCAAAAATTCTTTCTGTAGGGACTTTTACAATTCCCAAAAATGATGGTAATGCGCGTAGACTTTTGGAAGCTGCAGCACAAAATAAACATTTAATGGCTCAGGTTATTTTGGCACAATGGTTGCTGCAGGGACGTGGAGGAGAAAAGAATTTTCAACGTGCTTTTAATTTGTTTTTCGACAATGCAAATAAAAATATTGTGATTGCACAGGTTCAGTTGGCAAGGCTTTATCGCGATGGGGTTGGGACAACCGAGGATCGCGTTATGGCTGCTGCGTGGTATTTGATTGCAAAAGGCAAAAAAGTAAAAATTCCCGATCTTGAAACCATGATTGAAGGAATGGATAGAGCTCAATTACAGAGAGCAGTGCAGCAAGCAAAAAGATTGATCTAATAATTTTTAGAAAGCATTTAAACTAAAGTTTTATGGTAGTGTAAAATATTCATATATTCAATAACACAATGATTTTTGCAAAAAGTAAAATAAGAGGTCTCCTCTGTTATCATCAAATTGGAGATGAACAATGAAAATTAATGGAAATGAAATTCGACCTGGCAATGTGATTGAACATCAAGGAGGTTTATGGGCAGTTGTGAAATGTAATGCCGTTAAACCAGGGAAAGGAGGTGCATTTAATCAGGTTGAAATGAAAAATGTAATCGATGGTACAAAACTGAATGAACGATTTCGTGCTGCTGAAACCGTTGAAAGAGTGCGACTCGAACAAAAAGATTTTACTTTTCTTTATCAGCAAGGGGATGTTTTGGTTTTTATGGATTCACTTTCCTACGAACAGCTCGAATTGCAAAAAGATTTCGTTGGCGAGCGTGCCGCTTTCTTAAACGATGGAATGACCGTGACTGTAGAGCTTTACCAAGAAAAACCCATTGGGGTATCTCTGCCTGATCAAGTAACTGTAACCATTGCTGAAGCTGATCCCGCAATCAAAGGACAAACCGTTACCTCTTCTTACAAACCAGCCGTTCTTGAAAATGGAATTCGTATTCTTGTTCCTCCTTTCATTAATTCAGGAGAGCGTATCGTTGTGGATACCAATGAGTTGAGTTATGTACGTCGTGCAAATGAAAAAGGATAAGAGATGGCTCATTCTGCAATCATGCATATTATGGTGCAGGCCGCTATAAAAGCTGGCCGTTCTTTGGTGCGTGATTATGGTGAAATTCAAAATCTGCAAGTGTCTTTGAAAGGCCCAGGAGATTATGTAAGCCGAGCAGATTATAAAGCTGAGAAAATTATTTTTACTGAATTGAGCAAAGCAAGACCAAAATTTGGCTTTCTGATGGAAGAGTCTCAGGAAATTATCGGAGAAGATTCTCAGCATCGTTTCATTGTTGATCCTTTGGATGGAACAACAAATTTTTTACATGGTCTTCCTTTTTTTGCTGTTTCAATTGCTTTAGAACGTCAAGGGCAGATCGTCGCTGGTGTTATTTATAATCCTATTCTTGATGAGCTCTTTACTGCTGAACGTGGCTGTGGGGCTTTTCTCAATGATCGCCGTTGTCGTGTCGCAGCACGACGCCAATTGGAACATTGTATCATCGCTACAGGGTTACCTCATTTGGGATATCCAAATCACGGAAATTACTTAGTGGAATTACGCAATGTAATTGCTGAAGTTTCTGGAATTCGTCGTTTCGGAGCTGCTTCTCTTGATTTGGCTTATGTGGCCGCTGGAAGGGTCGATGGCTTTTGGGAAAATCATCTTCAAATTTGGGATATGGCCGCTGGACTTTTGATGGTTCGTGAAGCAGGTGGATTTGTAAGCGATAAAGACGGCGGGCAAGATATTTTTGATAAAAAAAATATTGTTGCTGGTAATGAGATTATTCACACCCAATTACGAAAAATCCTCAAAAAAGGAACGTAAAATACAAACTTTTTACAGAGGAAAGCAGTCTTTTACAGAAGAAAGAAAAGCGAGGCTTTACGAAAAGTAAATGTCTGGTGAGAAAAGTGGGGATGGTTTTCTTTTTCGTTTGAGGATTGACCAGCGTTGTTTGAAGGGAAGCACAAATCAGTTGGTACATATTCTTTAGTTCTTTAGTTTGAGGTTTTGGACTTTATTTTTTTGAGGATTTTCTTTTTTTATTTTCTTGAGATTTGTTTGGTTTCATTTTTTGTGAAGTTTGTTCAGGCGAAAATTGCAGTTTAGCTAAACGGGCATAAATTCCATTTTTCTCAATCAATTGTGTGTGCGTTCCCTCTTCAACAATAGAGCCTTGATCCATTACAAGAATACGATCTGCTTTTAAGACTGTTGCTAAACGGTGAGCAATGACCAGAGTTGTGCGATTTTTCATAAGTTCATCTAAGGCTTTTTGTACCAGCTTTTCATTCGTTGCATCTAAGGCTGATGTTGCTTCATCCAATAATAGGAGAGGAGCATTTCTCAAGATCGCTCGTGCAAGACCAATGCGTTGTTTTTGTCCCCCTGAAAGCGTGATGCCTCTTTCGCCTACTTGGGTGTCAAAGCCCTTTGGTAAGGAATCGATAAATTCAGATGCATTGGCTGCTTGGGCTGCAGCAATAATTTGTTCTTGATCAGGATTGTGAGCACCAAAGGCTATATTTTCGCGAATTGTTCCTTCAAAAATATCGATTTCTTGAGGAACATAGGAAATCGAAGAACGTAAATCGTGAAGGGAAAGGCGGTTAATATCAATGCCGTCAAACTTGATTCGACCACTGATAGGATCATAAAAACGCAGAATAAGGGAAAAAAGAGTACTTTTCCCTGCACCTGAATGGCCAACAAAAGCAACAGTTTCTCCTGCCTTGATAGAAAAAGATAAATCACGAAAAATCTTTTTTTCTGGTCTGGAAGGATAGCTGAAATGAACACGATCAAAAATAAGAGACCCTTGAATGGGAAGAGCACGCGATAAAGGAGATGCAGGTGTTGTAATAGTGGGTTTCTTTTGTAATAATTCAGCAAGGCGTTCTGCTGCTCCTGCTGCTTGCACTAATTCTGCACCAGTCTCCGATAATTGTGTAAAGGTTGTTGCTGCAAAAACCGCATAGAGAACAAATTGGCCGAGAGTTCCGCTTGTCATGGTGCCATGCAAAATATCCTGTGATCCAATCCACAAAATAGCGACAATGCTACTGAAAACCAGAAAAATCATAAAGCCCGTGAAGCAAGAACGAAGAATCACAGAAACACGGGCGGTTTGAAAAACACGTTCAATCAGTGTTGAAAAACGCTCAGAGATATCTTTTTCGGCTGTAAAAGCTTGCACTGTGCGAATGGCACTTACCTGTTCAGAGGCTAAAGCATTGGCTTCTGCCAAGCGGTCTTGCGTTGTGCGTGTGCGTGTGCGTACTTTGCGTCCAAAAATAATCAGGGGAATTGCAATCAGGGGAATGGAAATCAAAACTAATAAGGAGAGTTTAGTGTTTGTGATGATCATCATGATAATGGCCCCAATCACAACAATGAGATGACGCAATGCTGTCGAGGTTGTCGATCCTACCGCTAATTTTATTTGGGTTGTATCCGTTAAAAGACGTGAAACAATTTCTCCTGAATGGGCATGATCAAAAAAATCAGGAGAAAGGTGCAGAATATGCTGAAAAACATCACGCCGTAAATCAGCAATGAATCGCTCACCCAATGTGATAACACAATAGTAACGAATGGCGGAAGCTAGGGCGAGCAGTAAAGCTAAGATAAATAAAATACCAAAATAGAAATGAATCTTGCCATGGCTTGGAGCTGAAAAACCGTGATCGAGCATTTGACGAATGGCAACAGGTAACGCAAGAGTGACGAAAGCCGCAACCAATAAAGACAGAAAAGCAAAAAGTATAAGCCAATTGTAGCGCTTTATATAAGGGCTAAAACTGGATAATAAAGAAAGAGAATATTTCGCTTTTAAAGGCTTCTTAGATTTTTCTGAGAGATTCAGGAATTGCATGGGATTTTGTATCTTAATTGGGTTGACAATAAAATTTTAAGAAATTCAAACATTTTGAATACTTGTTTTTTGATGTGTGCTCAGCTATTGAAATTTTAATTGAATGAGTGTATCAAAAAGACAAGGAGAGCGCACTTAAAAAATACATAAAGTGCTACTTCGTTGTGTGGAAATAGAAAGTTTGTCGTATGAAACCCAATATTCACCCTGATTACCACATGATTAATGTTGTGATGACTGATGGAACCAAATATGTGACGCGTTCAACATGGGGCAAAGAAGGGGATACCCTGAATTTGGATATTGATCCGATAAGCCATCCAGCTTGGACTGGAGGGTCGCAAACATTTGTCGATCGTGATGGGCGTGTTTCTAAGTTTAAGAATCGCTTTGGGGGCCTTGGCTTCTAAAATTTTTAGGAATATGCGGTATAAATTGTATGCGCTTTGCAAGAGCTCTTAAAGAGAGCTGTGTCTTTTTTGCAAAAAAATAGGACGCACTTAATTGCTTAAGTCAAAAGGGAAGGCTTTAGATGAAGAAAGCCTTATTTTGACAGAGCAGCGTAAAAGATCTTTGAAGAATCCCAAAAATAAGTGAAAAACTCAAGAATCCTAATCCTCGATCAAAAAAATTATAGAACAAAGAAATAAAAAATTCTAGAATAAAGAAAAAGTGCTGAAAATTCTGCGTGTGAAAAACAAAGGCAATGCTGTTTTCAGAAAATAAAAGAAAAAAGCCTCTCTGCATTTAAAGAGGTCAAATAAAAATCCTTCCTTAACAAGTGAAGATTCTTTTTCAAACAGGATGTTTGCTTCTTTTTTCCTTTTCGTTCTTTTTTTTCCTATGAAATTTCCGTCAATAAGGAACGGAATAAAAGATTATGCTGACAATTTTGCTAAAATTTCATCACTAACGTCAAAATTGGCATAAACATTCTGCACATCATCATCTTCTTCTAAGGTTGCAATTAAACGTAAAACAGAAAGCGCTTTTTCTTCATCAATGGGTGCTAGGGTGGTTGCTTTCCAAATGGTTTTGATGGATTCTGCTTCGCCAAGTGTGGTTTCAAGAATTTTCGAAACTTCACCGATATCCTCAAAGGCACAGAAAATATGGTGGCCTCCTTCTTCTTCCGATTGTACGTCTTCAGCTCCTGCTTCAATGGCTGCTTCCATAATAGTGTCTGCGGTTCCAGATTCAAATTTATAAATAATTTCACCAATGCGATTAAACATAAAGCTAACGGAGCCTGTTTCTCCTAAGGCGCCTCCTGATTTTGTAAAAGCAGCACGGACATTTGAAGCCGTACGATTTCGGTTATCGGTTAAGGCTTCAACAATAACAGCCACACCGCCGGGACCATATCCTTCATAGCGGACTTCATCATAATTTTCGACATCACTCCCTGAAGCTTTTTTAATTGCGCGTTCAATATTATCTTTCGGCATTGATTGTGCTTTTGCATTTTGAACCGCGAGTCTTAAACGTGGATTCATTGTTGGGTCAGGAGAGCCTTGTTTGGCTGCAACCGTAATTTCACGCGCAAGTTTGGAAAATATTTTTGAACGCATTGCATCTTGGCGTCCTTTACGGTGCATAATATTTTTAAATTGTGAATGGCCTGCCATGGCTTACCTTTTTGTTTGGATGATCAAACATTTCCTCTTTGAAGAATAAATGTATCATAAAAAGAATGAAAGAGAATAAAGAAAGTCTTTATAAAAAAATTCTTCTCAAAGGTAAAGACATTCTGATCATGATTGTTATTAAGAGAGATCTCTTGTCGTGGGGCAAAAATCAGGGTATAAAGATCATGATTTCATAATCATTAAGTGACTTGTTTTGTATTTCATCTTATTAGAAGGAGTGAAAGTCTTCTATGATGAGAGGTCATAGCGCTCCAAAGTTTCAGAGTGGGCAATAACTTGCCTCGAAAAGAGGTCGATAAAAGGATATAATAAATATGTCAACGCAACTTTTGATGCCTAAAGCAACAGCTGTTTGGTTAGTCGATAATACAGCACTTTCTTTTGATCAGATTGCGGAGTTTTGTCAATTGCATGTGTTGGAGGTCAAAGCAATCGCTGATGGTGAAGCAGCACACGGAATTAGAGGTTTGGATCCTATTAGTTCTGGTCAGTTAACACGGAGTGAAATTGCACGTGTTGAAGCAGATGCAACGGCGCGATTAAAAATTTCTGAATCAAAAGTGCGCGTTCCTCAAGTTAAACGCAAAGGGGCGCGCTATATTCCTTTGTCTCGGCGTCAAGATCGTCCAAATGGTGTCTTATGGTTGATTCTCAATCATCCTGAATTAAAAGATGTGCAAATCGCTCGATTGATTGGCACGACCAAAGGAACGATTGAGCAAATTCGTAATAGAACCCATTGGAACAGTAATAATTTAGTTCCTCTTGATCCGGTAGGATTAGGGTTATGTTCGCAAATTGATTTGGATTTTGAATTGCAGCGAGCAGCAAAAAATCTTCCTTTGCCCGTGGAGGGAGACAAAACTTTACTCCCTACATCGGTGACGGAAAATGTTGCTCTTGATGAGAGTGAACTTGAAAAAACTTTTGACAAAAATCTCGATGCTGATACTGTGTTTGCTAAACTCAACGCTCTGCAAACAAAATCTCAAGAGGAAGAACAAGAATAATAAGCAAAGCTGTATAAGTGAGGCAGAAAATCTTAGATAAATTGAAAAAAAGCATTTTAGAAAGAAAAGGAGGCGAAACATTCAGTGAAAAACGTGGGAAGAGGGGAGAAAAAAGAGAAAATAAAAGAGGATAAACTTTTATTTTCGGAAAGATTGTGAAAAGAAAGGCATCTTTTTATGATGATGCTAAAAATTAAGGAGCACTGTTTTATGAACTCTCTTCGAAATGTTGTTCGCTATCCACTTACGATAGTTTTTTGTTTGTTATTAACTTTGATCGGTTGTACGAGACAAGATATGGGTGCAGAAAACTCTCCCAGTCATTCTGGTTACAAGAGTGTCCAGGCGGATTTGTCATAAGGCTTCACTGTTAATGTTGAGGATCACGTCACTATCCGTACTCTTCTGTTATGATTGAAGGTCATGCTGATGAATGCGGGACATGTGTGTGCAATTTAGCTCTTAGATAACACTGTGCTATTGCGGTGCGTGGTCGTCTCATTTCTTTCTGTTCATGATGATGCTAAAAATTAAGGAGAACTGGTTTATGAACTCTTTTCGAAATGTTGTTCACTATCCACTTACGATAGTTTTTTGTTTGTTATTAACTTTGATCGGTTGTACGAGACAAGATATGGGTGCAGAAAACTCTCCCAGTCATTCTGGTTACAAGAGTGTCCAAGCGGATTTGTCATAAGACTTCACTGTTAATGTTGGAGATCGCGTTGTTATCCGTACTCTTCTGTTATGATTGAAGGTCATGCTGATGAATGCGGGACATGTGCGTACAATTTAGCTCTTAGATAACACTGTGCTATTGCGGTGCATGGTCGTCTCATTTCTTTCTGTTCATGATGATGCTAAAAATTAAGGAGAACTGGTTTATGAACTCTTTTCGAAATGTTGTTCACTATCCACTTACGATAGTTTTTTGTTTGTTATTAACTTTGATCGGTTGTGGCAAAAAAAGTATTGATGCAACAAATTCTCTCGGTCAGTCTGGGTACAATAATGCACAGGCAGGTTCGTCACAAGATTTCACTGTTAATGTTGGGGATCGTGTTTTTTTTAGTTTAGATTCCTCTTCTATTGAATCGGATGCTGAATATATTTTAGCCCGTCAAGCAGAATGGTTGCTCCGTTATCCGCACTATTCTATTACGATTGAAGGTCATGCCGATGAACGTGGAACACGCGAGTACAATTTAGCTCTTGGACAGCGTCGTGCTGTTGCGGTGCGTGATCATCTCATTTCTTTGGGTGTCTCTTCCCAACGAATGAATACGATCTCTTACGGAAAAGAAAGACCTGTAGCAGTTTGTGATAACATCTCTTGTTGGAACCAAAATCGGCGTGCTGTTTTGGTCGTTAATAATACCGGAAGTTATTAATAGATAAAGGGTTGAAAGAGGCCAGTCAGTGGTCTTGAGTAAAGGAATGAAGTGCCGAGAAGGGATAAAAAGAGAAGAAGATAGAGGCAAAAAATAGAAAGGAACAACAGAGTGGGGAATTTTTTCTTCATGCTAGCTCTGTTTGTGGGCTTTTCTGTAGAATATTTAAAAAATTCTTTTCTTCCCTTTTCTGTCAGAGAGAAAAAGCGGTTTTTGATCGATAAAAAAGAATGCTTTATTTGATCTATGATTTCTTTTTTTATTGAGCTTCTCAATAGATGGATGAGGGGAACTGTAAAGAAAGTTGATGCAGGAGGGGATGAAAGACGATGCGGCAGCCAATCATAATCCCTGTAATGATTGTCTAGAGGATATAACGCAGAGAAATCATAGGAAGGAGCACTCAAGCAAAGAGGTGCATTTTTTCTACAATGCTGTGAGGGGCATATGCTGTATCATGTTTGCTGTGACCGAAGGCTTTCATTTTTATTTTGAGGATGTAAGAATTTTTACGCCATTTATTAAGTGTTTTGATCTCAATTCTTGAAGATATGCAGTTTGGGTATTCTGTTGAAGCTATAGAGTGATAAAAGAGTTTGACGAAGCGCTCTTCTCTTTCATGGAGAGTTAAGAGATCAAAACATTTTATGATTCTGAGATTTTACTGATTTTAACTCGGTTTATAATGGATTAATCAAAAGAGTAAAGTTTGTGATAACTTAAAGATAAATCAAAAGAGACTAAAATATTAGAGGTGTTTTTGTCTGTGCTTTAAATGAGGAGTGTAGTCGTTCTCAGTGTCTATTAAATTAGCAAAAAATCTTTTTAAAAAAACAGACTTTGCTCATTGTCAGAAATTGATTTTAGGGGTTTCTGGAGGAGGCGATTCGTTAGCTTTATTGTTTTTGGTCAAAGAGCATTTAAAAACAATGCCTCTTGCTCCAGAGGTGATTGTTGTAACTATTGATCATCAATTACGTGAGGAGTCAGCGTATGAAGCAGAAAGTGTTGCAAAGATTTGCCATGCCTTGCAGATAAAGCATATCATTGTACGGTGGGAAGGTAAAAAGCCGAAGACACAAATAAGCGAAAAAGCGCGGATTGCACGGTATGATTTACTGTTCAAAGAAGCACAAAAACAAGGTGCAGCACTGATTATGACGGGGCATACGCTCAATGATCAGGCTGAAACTTACCAAATGCGTGTTCAACGAAGTCAAAAGAAAACAGACAGTGCACAACAAGAAATTCCAGAAGCACTCTCGAAAGAGAGGCGACAAGAGAGGGAATCTGCAAATGAAGAAATGCAGATCTTAAAGGAAGAGAGTCAAAAAAGATCTACCGAAAAGGATGAAGAAAGATATGAGCGCGGTTTGTCTTGTATGCCTAGGGAAGCTTTGTTGTATGGCAAAGTACGTTTGATTCGGCCATTACTTGGGGTGAGGCGTAAAACGCTGCGTGCTTACTTATTTTTGCAGGGATCAAAATGGATTGATGATCCAACAAATGAGGATTTAAAATTTGAACGTGTGCGTGTGCGTCATGTTCTTCCTCAAAAAAAGCTGACTGAAATTGCTCAAAAGGTTCATAAAGCTGCGTTGCAACGTCGGGTTCAAGCGCAAAAAGTTGCAGATTTGATCTTAGCCTTGGATATTACTGTGGAGTATGGGCGCTGTTTTATCGGAAAACCCCCTTCTTTTTTACAGAAACATCATGCTTTTTCCTTTGTTATCGGGCTTTTTATTGTTCTCATGGGGGGAAGTTCTTATTTGCTGTCTTCTCAAAAATTGGCCGTTCTGGACCAAAAATTATCTTTGCATGATCCAGAAAAAAAACGGTTTACTCTGGCTGGGGCGGTTATTGAATATAGCCGGAAAGGAATTGCTATCTGGCGCGAAGCACGCCATATTCAAAAAGCAATGATTGCTCCGGGAGAAACCTGTATATGGGATCAACGCTATCAAATTACCAATCATGATACATTGGATATATGTGTGGGGCCTGCAGATTTGCTTCATCTGAAAGCTTCTCTCGATCAAGGAAAAAGTGATCTCGAATCCCCTCATTTCCCCTCTTTGCAATCATTGGTGATGATTTCTCATGAAAGGGGGGTTGATATTCCAGAGTTAACACCTCATTTTTATTGTCAACACAATATTATAATGAAACGAATTATGGCACCATTTCATTGGTTATTGTCACAGGAAGATGCAGCAATTGTCAGTGTTGTAGGACCTTTTTTTAATTTTAATCATGAATAAAAAATGAAAAGTTAAAGAAAAAAGGGGAAAAAAGATGAATAAAAATCATTTAAAACAGAATAAATAGCTCTTATATCTTGGCAAGGAAGAAACAAGATTATATGTTGAACACGACTCTTAAGAATCTCTATTTAAATAAATGGGCTTAATATGAATTCCAATTATCGCTCCCTCTTGATTTGGGGGATCATCGCCGTTGTTTTAATCGTATTGTTTTCTCTTTTTAATGGAGATAGTCAGCATTCTGGAAATGGCGAAATATCCTATTCTGAATTTTTACAAAAAGTTGAGAATGGCGAGCTTAAAACTGTCACTATTCAAGGGCAAAAATTAGTAGGAAAAACGACAGATCAGAGGGTGGTTTCAACCTATGCACCAAGAGATCCAGGGTTGGTGCAAAAATTGGAAAACAAAAAAGTCAATGTTAAAGCGATTCCAGAAAATTCTGGGAATAATATCTTTCTTAATTTATTATTTTCGTTGCTTCCCGTTATTATTATCGTGGGCGCGTGGGTTTTCTTTATGCGACAAATGCAAAATGGATCACGCGGTGCGATGGGTTTTGGGAAATCAAAAGCAAAATTGCTGACAGAAGCTCATGGAAGAGTTACCTTTCAAGATGTTGCTGGTGTTGAAGAGGCTAAGCAGGATTTACAAGAAATTGTCGATTTTTTGCGGGAACCACAAAAATTTCAACGCTTAGGTGGACGTATTCCACGGGGTGTTTTGCTCGTAGGACCTCCAGGAACAGGGAAAACTTTGCTTGCCCGTTCTGTTGCAGGGGAAGCGAATGTGCCCTTTTTTACCATTTCTGGATCCGATTTTGTGGAAATGTTCGTCGGAGTTGGAGCAAGCCGTGTTCGTGATATGTTTGAGCAAGCTAAAAAAAATGCCCCTTGTATTATTTTTATTGATGAAATTGATGCTGTAGGCCGTCATCGTGGTGCAGGATTGGGCGGAGGAAACGATGAACGCGAACAAACATTAAATCAGCTGCTGGTTGAAATGGATGGATTTGAACCCAATGAAAGCATTATTTTAATTGCTGCAACAAATCGTCCTGATGTTCTCGATCCTGCTTTGTTAAGACCTGGACGTTTCGATCGACAAGTCGTTGTTCCCAATCCCGATGTATCTGGACGGGAACAAATTTTAAAAGTTCATGTGCGGAATGTGCCTCTAGCTCCTAATGTTGATCTGAAAATATTAGCAAGGGGAACGCCGGGATTTTCTGGAGCTGATTTGATGAATCTTGTTAATGAAGCTGCTTTAATGGCTGCGAGCCGTAATAAAAGAGTGGTGACAATGCAAGAGTTCGAAGATGCTAAAGATAAAGTGATGATGGGAGCTGAGCGCCGTTCAACCGCTATGACACAAGAGGAAAAAGAACTGACAGCCTATCACGAAGCAGGACATGCAATTGTCGCTTTGAGTGTTCCCGTTGCTGATCCTGTTCATAAAGCAACAATTGTGCCAAGAGGAAGAGCCCTAGGGATGGTTATGCAATTGCCAGAAGGGGATCGCTATTCTATGAGCTATCGGTGGATGATTTCACGTTTGGCTATCATGATGGGGGGAAGAGTTGCTGAAGAATTGAAATTTGGAAAAGAAAATATCACTTCTGGAGCAGCTTCTGATATTGAACAAGCAACAAAGTTGGCACGAGCAATGATCACACGATGGGGATTTTCCGATATTCTCGGAAATGTTGCTTATGGTGATAATCAAGATGAGGTTTTTTTAGGTCATTCCGTAGCAAGAACACAAAATATCTCTGAAGAGACAGCACGTATGATCGATGCTGAGGTTCGTAAGCTGATTGATGATGCTTATAAGAGTGCAACAAAAATTTTGAAAGAAAAAAAGAAGCAGTGGTGGGCTATTGCTCAAGGTTTGTTGGAATATGAAACTTTAACAGGTCAAGAAATTAACAATATTATTCAGGGCAAGCCTCCTATTCGCGCACAAGCAAGTGAAGATCAGAGTCCGCGAACTTCAGGCGTGCCTAAAACAGGGAAAAAAGGAAAACAAAATACACCCAATCTTGAAGCAGAGAGTCCCAATCACGAGGGTGAGATCAGTGATGCTGAAACAAAATCACGAAGCACAAAGAATAAAACCGAAGCCAATAAATCTGATAAAGCTGAAACAGGAAATATTTCTAAAAATAAAGGAAAAACGACAGAAAAGTCTCAGACTTCTGAACGAAAGAAAAAACAAACTCCTGCTAATGATGCTTAACTCAAACCTATCAAACTTAAAGTTCCACGCATTATAATCACAAAAATCTATTAAAATTCTTTAGAGGATTTTAAGGACAGAAAGGATAGTATCTAGGAAAGTAAAAGATGCGATGGTGGGTTTAAAAATCAATTCGGAAAAAAGAGAGGCTTTGCAAAGGAGGGTGCAGTGAAAGCTGGATGAAAATTAAGATTCTTGAAAGATAAAATTATTGATGGAGAGTATAGAACTCTAAGCAGCGCGTTCTATATCCTCTTCTGAGGAGTATGGGAAAATATTGTCTTGATAAGAGATTTTCTTCTTCTGAGTTTTTACAAAAAGTTAAGAATGGTGGGCTTAAAACTGTAACTTTTCAAAGGCAAAAGTTAGGAGGGGAAATTATAGATCAGAGAGTGATTTCAACCTATCTATGCACCAAGAGATCTAGGGTTGGTGCAAAATTGAGAAAAATAATCAAGGCATAAAAATGCAGTATGTGGGGGCTGTAAAAAAAATGGGTATGTAAAAGGAAAAAAAATGGCACGAAAATATTTCGGTACGGATGGAATTCGAGGGAAAGCCAATCTTTTTCCTATGACACCAGATTTTGCCATGAAAATAGGAATGGCAGTGGGTGTTTTATTTCGCACAAAAGAACAGTCACATCGTGTGGTCATTGGAAAAGACACACGTTTATCTGGATATATGTTAGAAAACGCTTTGGTTTCAGGATTGACCGCTGCTGGAATGGATGTTTTCTTATTAGGACCGGTACCAACCCCTGCTGTTGCTATGTTATGCCGTTCATTACGGGCTGATTTAGGCGTGATGATTTCCGCTTCCCATAATCCTTTTTATGACAATGGTATTAAGTTGTTTGGTCCCGATGGTTTTAAACTTTCCGATGAAATAGAAATAAAAATTGAACAATTGGTTGAAAAAGATCTTTTACACTCTTTAGCAGAAGCTTCAGAAATCGGTCGTGCTAAACGTGTGGAAGGGGATATTTATCGTTATATCGAATATGCTAAACGAACTTTGCCCCGCGATGTGCGGTTGGATTCTTTGCGTATTGTTGTGGATTGTGCCAATGGCGCTACTTATAAAGCGGCGCCAAGGGCATTATGGGAATTAGGAGCAGAAGTTTTTGCGATTAATAATGAGCCAACAGGTTTGAATATTAACCAGAAATGCGGATCAACTGATCTCACCTCTTTAAAAAGAAAAGTGCATGAAGTGCGTGCTGATGTTGGAATTGCTCTTGATGGCGATGGTGATCGGGTGATCATGGTTGATGAAAAAGCGCAAACTATTGATGGGGATCAAATTATTGCTGTTATTGCTGAGCATTGGTATAAAACCGAACGGTTGCAGAGGAATGGAGTTGTTGCATCCATTATGTCAAATTTGGGGCTTGAGCGTTTCTTAAATAACAAAGGACTGGAGCTCATTCGTACAAATGTTGGAGATCGCTATGTTGTAGATGCTATGCGTCAAAAAGGATATAATGTAGGCGGGGAAGCTTCTGGGCATATCGTCTTAAGTGATTTTGGAACGACCGGTGATGGATTGGTTGCTGCCTTGCAAATTCTCGCTTGTATGCAGGAAAGTCAAGTTCCTATGAGCCAGTTATGTCAGCGTTTTGAAAGCGTTCCACAAATTTTAAAAAACATAGCCATTAAAAATAAAAAGATCTTACAGAATACTAAAGTCAAAACTGCAATCAATCAAGCACAGAAACGTTTAGGAAAAGAAGTCCGATTGGTGATTCGTCCCTCTGGGACTGAACCCCTCATTCGTGTAATGGCTGAAGGGGATGATCAAAAAGTCATTGAAGAGGTTGTTGCAGAGATTAGCACGGTTCTTGTACAGCATGATAGCACTGCAGCATAACAGTATAAAATAGTGGAAAACTTTTGAGAGCATGAGGAGCTTTTCGGTATTGGTTGCTGTAAATTCTCTCTACGTGATTCCATAAATTTATATAAGAGGTGGGAAAAACCTCTTCTTTTTTCTCTTGTTGAGAGAAACCTCTTACTCTTTTACAGGATGAAGAGAAACTATAGTTGTTCTATCAACCCGATTCTTATGATCAGCGAAGGGAAGAGGTGACAAAAAATCACTCAATATAAATGCTTTCTTTTATGGGTGTTGGATACGAAAAATAGCTGAGAATAATCCATGAGAGAAACAGATATTCTTGGATGAAAGATTATTCTCTTGCTGACTTTGAAAAAATTGATTGATCAAAAGCAGTGATATGCTTGTGGGTAAAGTTTGTTATCTGAAATCAGGCAGAAGAGAATATGTAATGGGGACGAGGGAAAAGATTATATTTGTTGGACGAGTCTCATTCTCGTTACAGAAAATATGCAGGTTATTATGGGGTGAGTTCCTCTGAAAACAAAAGGTCTTTTTTCAAAAAATTCAGCTTAAAGAGAATTTTTTTTGAACAGGACTTTCATCCAAGAATGTCTGTTTCTCTCATGGATTATTCTCAGCTATGGGTGAAGAGCAAGACTCTTTTAGATGCACGAGACGCTTCCCCTATTTCTAGGGGCGGTCTTTTTTATTTTTTTTCAAAAGAAAATAAGTGATAAACCCAAGAAGAGGTCCCCCTAATTTAACAAGAGGTAAATGTTTGTTTAGGAGTGTAAGACTGGAAAGCGCTGAAGCTGTTATAAGCTCATGACGTTGCTTTTCCCACTGCTTCTGGTGATCGCGACGATGATACGATTTTAAAAGCTTGCAAAGAACAGCGCTGAGTCCTGCGATAAAAAGCCAAATCAAAAATAATGTAGTTGCTGCTGCAAGAGGAGACATCACTAAACATAATGCGAGAAAACCTATGATGCATAAAAAGATAAGAGCTATAAATAATGCAATTCCAATGATTCCATAGCAAAATGTTTGGATTTGGATCTTCTTGACAGTGCTTTGGATTCCTCCACCAACAAGATGGTTCAAAAGGGGGGCTATCATTTTATACATTGGTTAACGGCGCAATAAGTGAGAAAGAATAAAACCAATGCCTGTCGCAATGAGAAGCGCTTTGCCAGGATGCTCTCGAACCTGTTGGTTGAGTGTTTTTTCTAAATCACTGTACTTGCTTTTCGCTTGTGATAAGAGTTCTTCACTATTTTCTTTTGCTGAACTGTAAAGTTGTTCGGCTTTGTTTTTTGCTTCGTTCATTTTGTTGGAACTAAAGTCACTTACGGTCGAGGTAATGCTTGCAATTTCACTGCGTAATTGATCCAATTGTTTCTTTAGTTTTTTTTCCGTCTCTGTTTTATTGTTTGTTTTATTATTTGCCATAGTCATTGTTCTTTCTATTGACTGATATTGCACATAGTATTGATATCATTTGACTGAAATAAAAATTTCATTGTCATGCTTTGTAACGTCATAAAATCTTCTTGGTTCCCTGATCTATTGAGGAATAGTCTTTTTAGAGATAGTTCTAAGAGAAATGGAGGGGGTTTGCTTCTTAAAAACTGTAAAGAAGAGTGTTCTGCAAAAAAAGAGACTACTTCAATAAGTAGACTGATGTAATCGGTTCTAATAATATGAGATTTTCTTTATAAGTTAGAAAAAAAGAAATATAAATAACATCTTAAAAAATCTTCTTGATGATAAAAAAGATTAATCGTAAGTAATAAAGAATAATTGACTTGTTTTTTGCAAATTTATACCTTTAAAAAGCGAATATAAAGAAGAGTCTGGAAGTATAAAGGGGGAATAAAAATTTAAATATAAGGATTTTGAATAGAATATGACATCTCATACAGTTCCTTTAGAAAACAAGGCAAGTGCATTACCCATGCATGATTTCTCTCCTTTTTCAATGTTTATGGCCGCTGATTGGGTGGTGCAAGCTGTTATTATCGCTTTATTGTTGGCTTCTCTCCTTTCTTGGACAATTGCTTTTTTTAAAATTGTTGAATTCACTGTTGCAAAATATAAAGCACGGCGCGTCTTTCAATTAACGAATGATGCTCAAACATTTGCAGAACTGATAGCAAGCTTTCAAAAAATTAAAGGAACTTCTGTCTTCTTTTTGGAAGAAGTTCTCAAAGAAATACGTCTGTCATCTCAACAACTTTGTCTTATGAAATCCAAAGATTTACACCAAAACCAAGGCGAAGTTTTTCCTTATGATATCCTTTCTTGTGGAAATATCGATGGAGTGAAAGAACGTGTTCATTCGCTTTTATCACGCTCCTTGTTTGCTGCAATGCGGCGTATCGCTTGCGGAAGTGCCGTTCTCGCGACGATTGGATCTGTGGCGCCCTTTGTTGGTCTTTTTGCAACCGTGTGGGGGATCATGAATGCCTTTATTGGAATCGCAAAATCCCAAACAACACGGTTGGATGTCGTCGCACCCGGAATTGCTGAAGCTTTGCTGGCAACAGCTATAGGGCTCTTTGTCGCAATTCCTGCTGTTATTCTCTATAATGGTTTTATACGTTTTTTGAATGGATATCGAAATGATTTAGCCGATATCGCAGCGGCAATCGAAAGACTTATAAGTCGTGAATTCGATAGACAACAACAGAATAAAAATTATCAGCTCAGCCATGAAAATAGATCAATATGATAATTGGGAAAACAGTGAAGAAGGCCTCCATAGTGAGATTAATATAACGCCTTTCATTGACGTCATCTTAGTGCTGTTGATTGTTTTTATGGTCGCTGCACCTTTAGCAACGTCTGTTCTTCCTGTTCAGTTGCCTACTCTTACGCAAACCCCTATTGTTGCTCAGACCGATGAGCCCATTTATATTACCTTGCAAAAGGATCATGCTCTTTATATTGGAAAAAATCACACCAGCAAAACAGAGTTGATTGATCTTTTGTTACAGAAAACGCAACGTAATTTCGAAACAAAGATTTTTATTCGAGCAGATAGCGAAATCGATTATGGAGCTGTTGTGGATCTCCTTAATCAAATCCGAAGTGCTGGATATACTAAAATTGGTCTTGTAGGGCTCCATAAAGCTGCAATAACTGCACCTAATTTTGCGGTAAATGATCCTATTGAAGATGATGACTGAATATATTCTAGAGTATTTGCTCCTTCTAGAATGTGTACTGGCCTCTCTGTATTGTGGGCTATTTGGGAGTGTGGGACTTCTGTTCAGAGGAGACTGTAGCATCTGGGGCAGAGGCAGTCTCTGTGCTTTGTCTATATGGAGAGGTGTGTGGGGGAAATATTGCGCCCTGAAGATGAGCGGTGAGAGTGTTATTCTTGTCCTGTTGAGCCAAAGCCTCCTGTGCCGCGTTCGTTTGGAATGGCTTGGAAAGAAGAAGAAAGGGAATCTGCTTGATGAGGATCAAATTCGCAAACATCAACTTGGGTAACTGGGGCAATGACCGTTTGTGCAATGCGCATCCCACGGTGGATGGAGAAATCTTCTTGCCCTAAATTAATAAGGAGGACTTTAACTTCACCACGGTAATCGCTATCAATTGTTCCAGGAGTGTTTAGGCAAGTGATGCCATGTTTTAAAGCAAGGCCAGATCGTGGACGTATTTGTGCTTCGTACCCTGGAAGAAGATGAAAGATAAAACCAGTGGGTATGAGAATACGCTGTCCTGGGATGAGATTCACAGTTTCTTCTGGAGCAAGAGCAGCGCGCAAATCAAGACCTGCAGATCCTGCTGTCGCATAATGAGGAAGCTCAAGCCCCTGTCCGTGATCAAGACGCTGAATCCGCAGAGGAAGTTTTTGTATTAGGTGAGAAAAAGTGTCTTTATGAGGCGTTGAAGGGGGAGTGTTTGAAGAATGAGGCATAGTAAGGAATTTCCAAAAGATAAATCAAGTTTATATCCTAACAAAAGCCTTGCTACAAAACAAGCAGATATGGTTTCATTAACAAGCACTCCCTTTTTTGGGTTCAGCTTGTGCCAATCAAAATCGCTGTTGCAAAAACTAAGTTGCAAAAACTAAAACGCCACCAAGGATCATCTGAAGAGAAGCGCGTCATAAGAAGGTGAACGTGAATTGATATGGTTTCATTAACAAGCACTTCCTTTTTTGGGTTCAGCTTGTGCCAATCAAAATCGCTGTTGCAAAAACTAAGTTGCAAAAACTAAAACGCCACCAAGGATCATCTGAAGAGAAGCGCGTCATAAGAAGGTGAACGTGAATTGATATGGTTTCATTAACAAGCACTCCCTTTTTTGGGTTCAGCTTGTGCCAATCAAAATCCCTGTTGCAAAAACTAAAGCGCCACCGAGGATAATCTGAAGAGAAGCGCGTCGTAAGGGGGTGGACATGAATTTATTTTGGATCCAAACAATGGCTCCTAACTCAAAAATGACAATAATGAAAGCAATAAGCGTTGCTAAGAAAAAAGAGTCAATCAAATAAGGAATCGTATGTCCTAGGCCACCAAGCATTGTCATTAGACCGCAAGCAATCCCTCTTTTTATAGGTGAGCCACGACCAGATAATTTACCATCATCATGGAGAGCTTCTGTAAATCCCATTGAAAGACCAGCACCAATGGAAGCAGAAAGGCCCACTAAAAAAGTTTTGTATGTATCACCCGTAGCAAAAGCTGCTGCAAAAATAGGAGCAAGGGTGGAAATGGAACCATCCATTAATCCCGCAAGGCCGGGTTGAATCCACGTTAGAAGAGTTTTCTTTTGATGAGGCGTAAGGGTAGAGTGATCTGTCTCTTCAGAGGAGGACTGAGCAGCAGAAAAAGACGAGAAAGCAGAGCTTTCAGGCGATGAATCTAAGGTGCCTTCATTTATATGGCAAGAAAGGTTAAGTAATTGTTTGTGGTGTTGGAGTTCATTATGACTCATGGTTGCAAGAATCAAAGCTTGAGTGGGACAAGATGATTTGAGTGCTTGTGCATATTTTAAATACAATGCAGCGTGGTCTTTTTTTAATTGAGTGGCATGAGCAACAATTTCTTGCGCTGTGCAGGAAGAACAAACCTTCTGGGGCTTCGGTGAAAAGAAATGCTTAGGCATTGGACTCATATGTTTAGTTTTAGAATTATTCTAAAATATAAAACGAAAATAATGAAAGTCAATTCGAAAACTTTACGATCAAAGTAAAATTGTGGAAGAGGGAAATTTCCTTTGTCGAAAAAACTACGCTAATTCGGTAAAGAATACCAATAAATATCCTGTAAGATGACAATCCTTAGATGCACTTTATAGAGAATGAAAACGTTCGGAGATGTTTGCTGTTCAAGGAAATAAGGGGACTCTCAAAACATCAAAAGAAGAGCATCGTCCCTTTGGTAGAGGAATCTATGGATTTTGGATAAAAAAGGATGAAAAGAGCTCTTTGCTTTCTTCTGGAGTATGGTGGGGAGGATGATGAGGAATTGGTGGAGATGAATGGAAAATCGATTTTGTACAGTGAGAGGTATGCTATTTAAGTGATGGCACGAAAGAAAGGTATGTTCTCTTGTCTTTGGAAAAAAGAAAGCGAACTCTTTGAGAAAGGGATTTCATCTGAAACATTTTTGAAAAGCGTATCGTTCTTCTTTCTGAAAATAAATAATGGATAAGGTGCAAGAAAAAACACGAAGCGGGCAGTGCTTCTCGTTACTTCCTGAAGAAAGAAAAAATAGAAAACATCGTCTTGAGGAGAAATGCTTTTGAAAGGTGAAGAGAACAATTGAAAAGAGGAGGATTTTATTCTTATTTTAGGTTGTTATTTGTATTTTTTATGGTTTTTACTGTTTCTTCAAGAGTCCTTTTGAAGCAACAAAGAGGCTGATAAGCATCAAAATTAAACTAGCAACAACATTCCAGCCAGCAAAGGAAAGAAACAAAAAATGTCCCGCTGCTTGATTACAAGAGGGAGATTGAATAGCGTTTAATTGATTTAAAAGGTGAGAGGCATCCGTTACGATCATGGTAGAGTGTGACGTGCAATTATTCGGTGCGTCCCAAAAGCGATATTCAGCCCCTACATGGTAGATTGCTAAGATAAGGCTGATGACCATGAAGATAAAAATACCCCAGAATAAAGAGCGTATCCAAGCAGAGGAGGGGAAAAATCGTGTTGATAAGGCAGCAATACTCAAAAATATCAGAGAGCCATAATAAGGAAAGCGCTCAATGATGCACAACTTGCAGGGAAGAATGCCACCAATATATTCAAACACAAGGGCAATGCCAATCGGAATCAATAAAAAGATGGCAAGAATAAAAATCCATAATTTTTGCTCTTTACTCTTGAGTGCACAGTAAAGATGTTCGGTAAAAGAAGAGTGAGAAAAGATCATTGTATGTGCGCCTTAAAGAGAAAAATATGATTTGAGAAAAAGAATGTATAAGCCATAAATGAATAAAAGCAAAAGAAAACAAAGGGGCATAAACCATTTAAAGTGACGCGAAAGCCAGTCGGTTGCTTGAGAGCCAAAACGGTGAATGAGCCAAGCAAAAAGAAAAAAACGTGTCCCACGCGACAGGATACACAGAAAAATAAAAAGCCAAAGATTAAAATGGGTAACACCCGCGAGAAGGGTGGTAATTTTGATGGGAGGAAGATGAGTCAGGCCTGAAATAGTCAGTAAAACTGCTAAAAATTCTTGAGTCGTATCATTGTATAATATTTTGAAATTTTCATATTGATTGGTAAATTCTAACAGAGGTTTGACAATCGCGTCAAAGGCGAAATAACCAAGACACCATCCAAAAATACCCCCAAAAACAGAAAAAAATGTTGCAATAAAGGCATAAAAATACGCCTTTTTAGGGCGGACAAGCGCAATGGGAATATACAAAACATCCGCTGGAATAAAAAAAATAAAACTTTCAATAAAAGCAATAAAACCAAGCCAATAAGGCGCTGTACGGCGCTTTGCCAGTGAAATTGTCCAAAGCTTTACTGAGTTCAAGATCATTATTTCTTCCGACAATTCAAAGAGGCAAAGAAGATCAAAAAAATCTTAGGAAGCCTGAATGAGACAAAAATAGCCAATTTTTGCAAAAAAAAATCTAGTGTTGACGAATCTTCTGTTCTTTATATAGTGCAAAAAAAGAGGGAACAAGTATGTTCCTTATCAGATGTCGTGCGGGTGTGGTGGAACTGGTAGACGCGCCAGACTCAAAATCTGGTTCCGAGAGGAGTGTCGGTTCGAGTCCGACCACCCGCACCATTTTATTTCATATTCTCTTAATTTTAAAGTATAAGATCGTTCTCTCCAAAAATAGATAAACATGTTGCAATAAGGGCATAGAGCGTTTTTTGAAAGCCAACAAGTGTGATGGGAATATACAAAACATCCGCTGGAATAAAAAAAATAAAACTTTCAATAAAAGCAATAAAACCAAGCTAATAAGGCGCTGTTTGTTTCCAATACAGCTCGTGGAAAGACAGCGTCTCTCCGATCTTTCTGGTGCTTATGCAGAGCTTCTTTGAAAGATTTGTTGGACGGCTTCTCTTTGCTGGCTTCTCTTCGGAGGGAAGTCAAAAAGATGTGCTAAAAGAGTTTTTTGTAAAAAAGAGAGCATATAGAGAGCATATAAAGAGGCACATACAGAGAAAATGAGGAGAAAAAGAAGAGATAAGAAGAAGTATAAGGGTAGAAGCAATGGGTGGGGACTCCAAAGGTGTGTGTTAGAATATGGTGATGAAAGAGGTGATTCGTGCTTTTTTCAAAAAGTTTAGGTGTCTTTATACGATTTGCAGTGCGGCAGTGAGCAGCAAGCTAGTCTCCTTTCAAGAAGTTAAGACATGTTTAAGATATCTTTGTGCGATTTGCGTAGCCCCAATGAACAGCAAGTAAGTCTAAACAATCGCGCAAATGATCAGCAAGAGAATTTTGTTTGCGTTTGGAGGAACTTAATTCTTTAAACGCTTGATCATAACCAACTACTTGTTCAACCAGTCGATACCCAAGAATACCTAACTGGGTCTTAACTATTTGTAATTGTTTGAGCGCATTAGTTTGGGCTTCTATTGGGTGGGTATATCGCTGATCACTATCCACTTTTTGAACGGTCAAATCAAGACTCATTTGTGTATCACCTTGGCATTGACGCCAATAAACATAAAAGCGTTCCGCTGCTTTGTATTGCGCTTGGTTGATATGTCCTTTCTTATATAAAAGGGCAATGGGACGGCTGTGGGCATCAATAAAAGCAAGAGTGGTGCGTGGGTTTTTTGTGCTAATTGGAGATGTAGATTGAAAGGCAGGATTACTCGTTTCAATGATCACTTCTCGAGTTTTTAGGTGACCAATGGATTTCTTTTTACAGCGAGAGCAGGGAGAGAGACAGGGATGGGAGGATTGCTGTTTTTTGCTGGAGGTAATGGTGGAATCTGTTTTTTGTGAATGGGGCATGATGTTTCCTTTCGAAGAGGGAGAGGGGTGTCATTTGGGTGGAAAAGCACTGAAGTAAAAGCTTTTAAGGGGGAGTGATGTGTTGGAGGATTGAAGGAATTCGCGTTGGTTGATGGATTGTTCTTAAAGAGAATTATTCTTTTGTATTGCAGGGTTTTTCTGTGCAGCGAGAGCAGGGAGAGAGACAGGGATGGGAGGATTGCTGTTTTTTGCTGGAGGTAATGGTGGAATCTGTGTAGCGAGAGAAGATGAAGGAAGAAAAGAAGAAGATTCTTGTGGAAGAGGAGGTGTAGAAAAACAGTTTACTGTGGAAGCGATGATGGGACTTTGCTTTGAATCCAAAGAGCTATTTGGGTTCTGTTCAATATAGCGTCGGGGCGTTAAGGGAGCAGAAGAAGAACAACGATAACGGTAAGTTTTAGGGTCAAACCAGAGCCCAATTTTTCCTTCAAAATCACCAGAGCGTTGTTTGGCGATATTGATAATAACACTTGGGCGTTGTGCTAAGTGCGCTTTTTCTTCTGGTTTATGGGTAGACAAAATTTTGTCTTCTAAAGAACGGTTCCGCCAAATGGTGATGATGTTAAAAGCATTGGCACCAATTTCTGAGGCGCCTTTAATATCTTCTGTGCCTGGGACATCCTTTTCTAAACCACTTTTGCGTGTATGCGTTACAAGATGAATGTGAACAGCGTTTAAAACTGCCCAATCAACTATTTTATAAACAGCTTGTTCTTGTCTTGCGTAGTCATCGGAGGCGATCCCAAGGCGCATCAAACTGTCTATAATAAACTGGTCACAGCCATATTTGGCACGGCAATAGTCAAAAATATCTAAGAGGGCATCAACGCTTGATTTGCCTACATGCTCGTACAAAATAAGACCTGCATCTAAAAAATGAAGAACGCGTTCAATCATTTCTTTCGTTGGTTGGTCCGTTCCGCCAGTTTGTTTCGTTAAACGACGTAAAGATTGTTCTCCTTTCATTTCAAGAGAAGCTAAGCAAAGACGGCTTTTTTGCGCAATCCAATGGGGAATGCAATCCGATAAAAGTTGGCTTTTGCCAGCACCACTGGCTCCACTCCAAAGGGTCAATTCCGCAGGGCGAAAATAAAGTTTACCATTCAGTTTTGGATAGGGAACTGTATAGCCAAGATGCTGTTTTGCAGGAGGATAAAATAAGTTTATAACTTGCTCCTTATAATCCAAAACATGGCGTAACCCTTTGGGTGTAAAACTTTGAGCTTGCAAAAAAGCTTCGTGGATGATGGAAGCGTCAACACCTGCTTGTAAACACGCATTCGCATCTTTGCTAGGAAGGCGGACGCGATAACATCGATGGCGACCAAGGCGATGGGCAATCTCAAATGCTGCTTCTTCCCCCGGTGTATCCATATCCGTAGCAAGAAAAATAGTTTCAAAAGACTCTAAACGATCAAATTCATTCTCAATCCAATTTTGTTTGCCTCCTTTCCCACCGCCAAAGGGAACAGAAACAGCTGGATATCCATAGGCTGCTAAAGAAAGCGCATCAATTTCTCCTTCAGTGATCACAAGAGTTCGGTCCGTTGAATCACAGTCTTTGAATGACAAAGCTTGCCAGCCAAATAAAATCGGTTCACATTGAGAAGCTGTTGGTTTTGCTGTTGCACCGTTTTTGGCTAAGCGCTCTTTCACTAAGGCAAGGGTACCATCTGGTTTATAAAAAGGAAAAATAATCTTATTGCCCTCTTCGCCAATCCGGTATTGCTGTAAAATTTCAAGGGGAATGCAACGCTCTTTGTGCAAATATGTTTTAACCCGCTGTTGCGGAATATTTGCTTTCGGAAGAGGAGGAGCACGATAATGATGGCGGGGGGCCATAAAAGGTTTTGGACGAGAAAGATTGAGATAAGCGCGTGCTTCATCAAGCGCCTCAGGGAGACTGATTCCTTTAACACTACACCACAGGTCAAGAAGATCTCCGCCATTGCCTTCAGCAAAATCATACCAAAGCCCTGCTTTTTTGCCGCTTAAACTGATCGATAGGCTTTGTCCTGCTTCGCCGTGGATATTGCCCACAACCCAAGAATTGCCGCGCTTTTTCCCTTGTGGAAGCAGCATTTCTGCTATAGAGCCTGCTTGGGCGGTAAGTCTTTGTTTAATTTCAAAAAGTGTGCTCATTGTCATCGACTTGTTAAGAAACTTAATAATTGATAAGGCTGTTATAAAGCCTTTCTTCGTGGTCGTTGCTTAAGGCAGACGCAGAGTGGGCCGAAAGAGCGATAGAGGACAAAGCAGCAAGTCGTCTCTCATTTTCTTGTAAACGCTCAATTTCACGGCGGTACCAATTACGCCAAGTGGCTGACCAATCAACTTTTTTTGCCTCTTTACCACTCTTCGCTTGCCAATAATCACGAAACTTTTTTTCTTGCCAAAGGGCTTGTTCTTCATTGAGCCCTTCTGAAATTGCTGCTGCAATGTCAGCATGCCACTCAGGGGGAAGTCGACACCCTTTGACGTTTTCTTTGGAAGAAGGACTGTCACAAAAAGAGGCAGAAGAAACAACCGCAGACGGTTTCTTTTGTGAAACACCATTAGGTGTTTCTTTTTCTTCTGTCTTTTGATCAGGGGGAAGTCGATACCCTTTGACGTCTTTTTTGGGAGAAAGACTGTCACAAAAAGAGGCAGAAGAAACAACCGCAGACGGTTTCTTTTGTGAAAGACCGTTAGGTGTTTCTTTTTCTTCTGTCTTTTGATCAGGGGGAAGTCGATACCCTTTGACGTCTTTTTTGGGAGAAAGACTGTCACAAAAAGAGGCAGAAGAAACAACCGCAGACGGTTTCTTTTGTGAAAGACCGTTAGGTGTTTCTTTTTCTTCTGTCTTTTGATCAGGGGGAAGTCGATACCCTTTGACGTTTTCTTTGGAAGAAGGACTGTCACAAAAAGAGGCAGAAGAAACAACCGCAGACGGTTTCTTTTGTGAAACACCATTAGGTGTTTCTTTTTCTTCTGTCTTCTGAGCTTCTGAGTTACGTTCAGCATCTAAAGGAGAAGCGTTGAGCAGATGTTGAAATTGTTCGTTGATTTTCTTGCGTTTTTTTGCTGAAGAGCGTCCCGCAGAAGATTTTTTCTCAAGTAATTTTGCGCGTTCATGAAAGACAATTTCACACCGTGTGTTCCAAAGACCACTGGCTAGCTGTAATATTTTTCCTTCCGTGATTAACATCTCTAAAACGCCTTCAAAAGTTCGCTTGTCACAACCACAAAGACGCGCTAAACGTTCTATCGATAAATTTAAAGGACGCCCCCGAGCGTACATTTCATTCAGTAAAATTGTATAAATGCCAATTTCGTGCGCCCGCATTCCACGGACCCCACCAAGGAAATCATTCTGGTACCAACACACATAAGGCAGTATCGATGATTCATAATGAGGAGTTTCTGGGGGTAGGACTTGTTTCATAGGGAAATAAACTTTCTTCTTTTTAGTCTGATATGAAGCGGTGAAAAGCAAAAAATATATTTTTATGTTTCCTAAAAAGTGTGTTGGTCATGTTTATTATTTTGGAAAATGTTGTTGTTTCGTTTTTGTTGTGTTTCGCTTTGTTCTGGTAGATGATCATTTTTTTGTGTATTTCCTTAAAATTGACTCATCAATTATACAGAATTTAGAGAGTTGCAATTTTACAATTTGAGGTTGTATAAAGATGGAAATTGAAGAGGGCAAAATAACAATATACGGGTTTTTGAAAAATGACTGTTTAATTCTTGGACTCTGGGTTGAGGTATTGTTTTTTGATAAAAAAATGATGAATCCTCCAACAAATGAAAATCTCCGTTAATTTTATCCTCTTTAGAAGATAAAGCAAGTCAATTTTATTACAAACAGATTTTTTTTAGGTAGGCTATAGGGTGAGACTATGAATATTGATGGTTGGCGTCAAAGATTGCAGAAAGCACTTCAAAAAAGTGGGCGGTCCAAAAGGTCTATTTCACTCGCTGCAGGGAAAGGAGCTGGGTATTTGCATTCCATTCTTTCTGAAGGAAAAGAGCCGACGATTGAATCCCTTTATCGTGTCTGTCATGCAATTAATGTGAGTATGAGCTATATTCTCTACGGACAAGAGACAATGCCTGAAGATCAGGAGTTTATTGATCTCGTTTTGCAGGTTTCTCCTGAGGAGCGGAAGGCCATTTTAACCCTTTTGCGTCGATCGCTTGACGGAGACGAAACAAAATAATCTGTTGTGTTTTTCGGTCAAGTTTTTTCCAAGATTGTAGTAGTTTGAAATCATTCATTTCAGCCCCCCGTCTGTTGAAAATATATGAATTTAGAGTAATCGGAAACAATGCAGAGCAAGATGGGAACAAGAGAGCAATCATTTTCGTTCTTGTTTTCATTTGAGCATTGTTAAAAGTCATAATATATCTTTTATTAAGGATAAAACCATTGACATATCTTCCATAGAGGATATAAGACTAACGCTATATTTGATCATGTCAAGACAGAGCTTAGTTTTATCAACTGTCTAAGGGAGAAATATTCATGAAAAATATTCCATTCATTAAAGAGGATGAGATTCTTATCATTCTTTGTGAAGATGAAATCAATGATACGTATGATGGCCCTCTTGAAAAAGAAGAAGTGCTCGAACTGGTCGAGAATAAATATGATGATGTGGTTCGACTTTTACGGCTCGATTTAAAGTCATTACATGCCGATGATGTAAGCGAACAAATCGCCGAATTATATATGAATATGAAGATGCGCGACGGTTATGATCAGGATGAACAAGTGTCTCCTTTCATTTTTAATAGCGATGCTTATCATGCTTATTTAGATCAAAAAATTGCTCAAGAATACGAAGACAATCTCTATGGATCTTATGAAAAACAGCATCGTTTGCGCTGGTCTGATGTGTTGGATAAATATTGAGGGGAAAATAATGAAAACTTACCTCAAAACACTTTCTTATGGGTTACCACTCTATTATGCCGGATATGCACAAAACATCATCAAATTGGAACCACAACAAAAAAATGCCTGTTCTTTTATTTCACACTCTGAGGCAGAGTCCATAGCGCGGAAGTTAGCACTTCAGTATCAGCGTTATGATTTTTATATAGCACAAAAATAGGAAGACATTTCCTCATGCTCATAATCGTACAAAATTAATTCCAGAAAATAAAAAACCGTAAGCAAAAAGAAAAAATGAGTCCAGCTGCGAGATTTTGGGTGTGTGCAGTTCTGCGGTGCCGTTTTGTTGGAGCTACTTGTTGCGAGATGCTGGGTGTGAAAAGAAAGATCTTCAAAAAAAGCTAGGAATGGTAAAAGGGGAGAATATTGAAAATGCCAACGATTATTGATTGTGTTCAAGGAACAGATGAATGGCGCCAAGCACGAAATGGTTTGGTTACTGCTTCTCTGTTTGAGATGGTCCTCGCACAAAAACAAGATGGAAAAAAAACGCAAAAATATACTTCTTTAATGATGAGGCTTGCTGGAGAAAGAATAACAGGAAAGCCCGTCGAAGAGGGAATAACGTTGCCTATGAAGCGCGGAATAGAATTAGAACCAAAGGCACGTCAGCTTTATGGAACTCTTACACAGACAGAACCTGAATGCGTTGGTTTTATTTTGGCCGATGATCGTTTGAAAGGAGCTTCTCCAGATGCTTTGATCGGGACAAATGGAATGTTGGAAATCAAAACAAAAAAACCTGAGATTTTAATTCCCTATTATACGCAAAGGAATTTTCCTCTTGAACATAAAGCACAATGTCAAGGAGGATTATGGATTGCACAACGTGAATGGATTGATTTAATGTTCTATTGGCCAGATATGCCGCCTTTGATTAAACGTGCTTATCGCGATGAGGCTTATATTCGAAGACTCGAAATAGAAATTAACCGATTTAATGAGGCTTTAGCAGTGATGGTTCATCGTCTGCAAACGATTTCTTTATAAACAGTGGTGGAAAAGGATATTGTAAAATTACAACAGTTGGGAAAGAAAAAGCCATGAATTCTACGAAAAATCTCAGGAAGATGGAGAATACAAATTTGAGGAAAAATAGCAGAAAAAACAAAAAGAATAAGTCTGCATGCATCAAAATAAAAAAAGTGGTTTTTACGTGAATAAAGAAAGCGTCGTCAAAAAAGAGCTATTTCTACACATATGGTGCTGCGAGAGAGGATTGAACTCTCGACCTCTCCCTTACCAAGGGAGTGCTCTGCCACTGAGCTACCGCAGCACTTTGAAACTTTGTGTCGCCTTGTGCCATATTGTTACAAAATAGGCAAGAGAACATTGATCCATTCTTGCAAGTCAGTTTATCTTATGTCATGACAAAGAAGGTGATATAAGAAGCATAAAGATAAAGGCGAGATAGAGTGTTTGTTGAATGAGCTCCCAGTTATCAAAAAAGTGAAATTGTTCAAAAAAATGTGTCATGACACAAATGGATCAACAAAAACAAGACGATAATAAAAAATGCAAAGACGAGAAAAAAAAGCAACGCCAAGAAAGGCTAGCCCAGCAGTTGCGCGCTAATTTAAGACGTCGAAAAGAGCAAAATCGAAAACGATTTCAGGATAATTCCTAAAAAAGACTTCCGATTAAGGTATTTTTACGGCATTTTTGCAACCAAACCTCTTAATGATTCGTTTCAAAGTCAGAGAAAAGGCGCTTCAAGGTATTCACTTGTTTGAAAGGAAACTCTTCAAAGGATCCTTTCTAAGGGGCACTTTGGCGTGGGTAAAAAGGGTCAAATTATGGATTCTATTCACATTATTGGTGGAAATCCTCTTAATGGTGTTATTCCTATTTCAGGAGCTAAAAATGCTGCACTTCCTCTTATGGTCGCAGCATTGCTCACTGAGGGGACACTTACTTTGAAGTATATTCCGCATCTCGTTGATGTCGAACTCTTATTGAGAATTCTCAATCATCATGGGATTGGTTATGCTGTAGAGGGACGAACATCGCATCAAGAAAGCGGCTATTCAAGGACAATTCACTTTACAGCAAAAAAAATAACAACAGTACACGCTCCTTACGAATTGGTGACAAAAATGCGCGCAAGCTTTTGGGTGATCGGTCCGCTTCTCGCACGATGTAGAGAAGCTTACGTTTCCTTACCTGGAGGGTGTGCCATCGGAACAAGACCTGTTGATTTTATTCTGGAAGGTCTCAAAAGTCTAGGTGCACAAATTGTTATCGAACAGGGGTATGTTCGTGCTAAAGCACCAAACGGTCTTCAAGGGGGGCGCTATCGATTTCCTAAAGTAACCGTTGGGGGAACACATGTGCTCTTGATGGCGGCCGTCATGGCAAAAGGAACAACGATTCTTGATAATGCTGCTTGCGAGCCAGAAGTGACAAATCTTATTCAAGCCCTAAAAGCTATGGGCGCGCGCATCTCTGGAGAAGGAACACAAACCCTGACCATTCATGGAGTGGAAAAACTGCATAGTGCCAAAGTCCAAGTGATTCCGGATCGAATCGAAGCAGGAACTTATGCTATGGCTGTGGCAATGACCGGTGGAGACGTCTTTCTGAAAAATGCAAATCCTCATCATCTCACCGAAGTTCTCGAATGCCTCAAAAAAACAGGTCTCGAAATCGAAATAAAACCAGAAGGGATCAATGTCAGACGAAACCCAGCGCAGAAAATTATGCCAGTGGATATCAAAACAGGTCCTTTTCCAGCTTTTCCGACAGATCTACAAGCACAGTTTATGGCTCTTATGACACGGGCGCAGGGAAATGCCCATATCACTGAAACAGTCTTCGAAAATCGTTTTATGCATGTACAGGAATTAATACGTTTGGGAGCACAAATTACACTCAATGGACAGACAGCTCTTGTCTGTGGAACAGAGAATCTGCAAGGTGCGCAAGTGATGGCAACAGATTTACGCGCTTCCGTTTCTCTTGTTATTGCTGCACTTGCTGCGCGGGGAAAAACAATCGTTAGTCGCGTTTATCACCTTGATCGAGGTTTTGAACGGCTGGAGGAAAAGTTGGCGCAATGTGGTGCAAATATTCAACGCGTCACAGGTTGAGAAAATATATCTATGTTTGCGGGAAGTCGTTCCTGAAGAGAGGAAGCCTTAGGTCTTCTTAAGAGGAGAAAGTTCCAGAGACAAAAACGAAAACAATGATAGCTTGTGCGCAAAGAACGATAGCGTGTGTGGGTGTGTGTTTCCTTAAGAGGAATCTTTTGTGGACAAAGCTCTGGAAAAGCTGAGGACAAGCTGTAGAGAAAGAGAGTAGTGTCTTCTTTCTGGACTTAAGGTTCTGTCACATTTTCAGCAAGCAGTGCATGGACAGGACAAAGAGAAGACTGTAAAAGGGTAAGAGCCTATAGCTCTGCAAAGGATCATCAGGTTTGCAGGCATTGCTGTGTGCGCAAAGAATGATGTGTGTATGTGAGCGTTTCCTTAAGAGGAATCTGAAGTGGTAAGCTCTGAAAGGGGTAAGGAATCCCAAAAATCTGGAATTTCAGGCTTTAAATGGGGCCCAATGCGGACAGCGGAAACTTTTTCAGCAAGGCCAGTACGGTCAGAAAGCTCAACCGCTAAACCACAAAGCGTTGCTGGTCCTTTCGCAGGCTCATAAAATTTAAACTTTTTTTTATAAAGAAAACGGTAAAGAGGTTCTTCTTTATCCATTCCTAAAGAGGAATTATAATCACCGCACATGCCTGCATCCGATAAGTAAGCGCTTCCGCCCTCTAAAATTTGTGCATCAGCCGTCGGAATATGTGTATGCGTGCCGACAATAACACTGACACGTCCATCAAGAAAGTGACCAAAACACTGTTTCTCACTCGTTGCTTCCGCATGAAAGTCAAAAATAATCGCGTCCGCTTGTTCACGCAGAGGACAGACTGCGATAATCTTATCTGCAGTGTGAAAAGGGTCATCTACTGTGCAAGGCATAAAAACAGTGCCCATCACATTCGCAACAAGAACACGAGCGCCATTCTTCGCTGTCCATAAACCAGAACCTTTTCCAGGAGTGCCTTCAACAAAATTCGCTGGACGTAAAAAACGATCGCTATAAGAGGCATAGCTCAAAGTCTCTTTACATCTAAATGCATGATTGCCCGTTGTGACAACATCAACATTCAAAGCTAAAAAATCTTGATAAATTGTCTCGGTAATGCCAAAACCATTGGAGGCGTTTTCACCATTAACAACAACAAAATCAAGGTGCCAGTGTTCAATCAAACAAGGAAGAATCTGGGAAACAACTCTGCATCCCGTTTCTCCAACAATATCACCTAAAAATAAAAAACGCATACGCGTTTTAATCACACTTTAAAATGCAAGAAAACCCTTTTCTGTAAAAATACCCTGCAAAAGAAGATCCTCTGTTCTCGGAGGAATAAAGGCAACTTCTTGGCATGAAAAACCAAAACCAAGTAAATGGACAGGGTGATTGTGGGTGCGAAAATTTTCAACGATCCGGTCATAGTAACCTGCTCCATATCCAAGTCGATGACCTTGACGGTCAAAAGCAGAAAGAGGAACAAAAATAAAATGTGGCAAAACAACAGCCTGTTTAGAACTCGGGCAAAGAATGCCAAAATGCATCCGCTCTAATTCACTTTCATGCGAAAAACGGCGAAAAACCATCGTCGTATGATCAATAATTGACGGTAAAGCCAAATGACCCCCTCGTGATGTGATAAAATCAAACAAGGGACGAGGATCAATCTCCGAACGAATAGGCCAATAACCAGCAAAAATAATCCCTGAAAGATTATTCACTTTTTTGTCAAGATAATCTGCTGCATGAGAACAGGCGCGATGCGAAAAAATAGAACGGTTCTGTAAGGATAAATGCTCTCGTTGTGATAAACCCCAGTGGCGCAAAGAATTGCGAACCGATAAAGAAGAAGAGGTGCTTTCGGGAAAATGGGGCATTGCTCATCAATAGGGTTAGAGAATTGTGTCAATCAGGTTAAACAGTAGCCGAAGCGCAAACAAATACAAAAAGGTGAACCGCAACAACCGATGGAAAAAGTTGATTCCGAGTGCCTAGTATACTAGGTGGGCACCGTGTGAAAAAGCCCACGAGCTCTTTCAGGGACAGCTCCCTTGGAAATCAATAAGGCCTCAGGAATATGTTATTTCCTGTCGAGAAGCACAGAACACCCTCCGCTATTATAAAAGAGTTTTAGCTTTTCAGCTAGAGAAAAAATGATTTCTCATAAATCTCTAAACTTCTTGATCTAACTGTTGTTGGGATACCAGAAAATCAAGGCGCTGATGAAGAAACTCCATTTGTGGATAAAAAGAAAGAGCTGTTTCATAAGCCTTGATCGCAAGATGGGGACGATTCGTCTCTTCCATAATGATGCCAAGCTCAATAAAGGCTATGTAATGCCGAGGTTCAAGCGTGAGAGCCTGGAATAAATCAAACATCGCAAGCTTAAAATCACTCAATTGAATATGAAGCCAAGCACGTTTTACCCAAGGTTCAGCATAGGTTGGAGCAAGAGCAATCACAGAATCAATCCTATCAAGAGCAGCATTATAATCTGATGCTATAATGCTTTGTTCTGCCCAGATCATTAAAAGGTCAATAGTTTCACTGCCCGAGCGTGACCATAAACGCTGAAGTTGACGACTAAGATTCTTCGCTTCCTTAACATTAGAACAATATTTCAATTCTTTGAGAAGGCGTACAATCTCTTGTTCTTTACGATCACTCGCAAGAGATTGATGTGCATGAGGCGGCAATGCATAATCTTCAAGAAGAATTGTGCCTGAGTGAGGATCTGACAAGGGAGAACTGTCAGACTGTTCCGAAGGAAAATCAGGAATTATATCCTCTAAAGGTAAAAGAGATTGTGGAGAAGGTGCTTCTTCAAATGGAGAAGAAGGAGGGTTTTGTCCATAACTGGGAGAAAGAGAAAAAAAACCACTGAAAAATAAAAGAAATATACTCTGCGGTCTTAAAAAATTTGAACAGAAAAAAATAAAACCCTTTAAAAAAACAAAAGACCTTAAATGAACATAACAAATAAATGCCCACACAAAAACAGCAGAAATCAGAAACCTGCCTTTTAAACCCATTATCCCTGACGGGCTCTAAAACGCGGATTTGTTTTATTCAAAATATAAACACGGCCTTTACGGCGAACCAACCGATTATTACGGTGACGTTCTTTAAGTGCTTTGAGCGAGTTTTTAATTTTCATCATCATCACCGTTTATATATAGTTCAAGCAAAAATCGCCTTCTTAAGATAAGAAAACTCTGCTCTTGAGACATAAGATATTATAAAAACATTTCCACTTCTGTCGTGAAAAATACTGAAATTTTCCACCATAATGGGTAAATGAAAACGGTGGATTCATAGCAGGAAGTCCTCTTTTTGTCAAGTACACTTTCCTTTAGCGATATGTTTGATAGGGGAGAGAATGCTTCTTCAGGATTGATGCCCTTTGATAAAGGAAGAAGGGCCTAAAATGGAGAAAGCAGGAGAGTGAGGTGTTGCGTGCGGAGAGTTCTTAGGAGCAGGAGAGTGTTGTGGTAGGGGAAGAGAGAGGTTTTAAAAGTACACTCTTTCTTTTCTGAAGGGAACCTGTTGATAGCGATATGTTTGATAGGGGAGAGAATGCTTCTTCAGGATTGATGCCCTTTGATAAAGGAAGAAGGGCCTAAAATGGAGAAAGCAGGAGAGTGAGGTGTTGCGTGCGGAGAGTTCTTAGGAGCAGGAGAGTGTTGTGGTAGGGGAAGAGAGAGGTTTTAAAAGTACACTCTTTCTTTTCTGAAGGGAACCTGTTGATAGCGATATGTTTGATAGGAGAGAGAATGCTTCTTCAGGATTGATGCCTTTGATAAAGGAAGAAGGGCCTAAAATGGAGAAAGCAGGAGAGTGAGGTGTTGCGTGCGGAGAGTTCTTAGGAGCAGGAGAGTGTTGTGGTAGGGGAAGAGAGAGGTTTTAAAAGTACACTCTTTCTTTTCTGAAGGGAACCTGTTGAGTTCTTTATTCTTTTGCGTAGGAAGCGTTTGTTGCTGGTCCTGTTAATTGGATGACATGGCCCATTTTGCGTTCTGGTTTGACAAGAGTTTTTCCATATAAATGGACTGATGTCGATTTTTGCTGTAAAAAATTTTGATAATCTTTCAAATTCGTACCAAGAAGATTTGTCATTTCACAATTGCTATGGCGTGAGGTATCCCCTAAAGGCAGAGCACAAATAGCACGAATATGCTGTTCAAATTGTGAAGTGATGCATGCTTTTTGTGTCCAGTGACCCGAATTATGCACACGAGGCGCTAATTCGTTAACCAAAAGACTTCCATCGGCTAAAACAAAAAATTCAACACAAAGAACACCAACATAATCAAGAATGTTCATAATCTTAGCGTTAATCTCTTGTGCTGTTTTTTGAAGCAGTGGTGAAGCCTGTGAAGGCACTAAGGTTTTATAAAGAATACCACTCTTATGTTGATTTTCACAGCAATCATAAAAAGCATATTCTTTTTGAGGATTCGATGCCGATACAACAGATATTTCAAACAAAAAGGGGACAATCTCTTCTAAAATCAGAGGTTGATGATCAAGTGCAATTAACGCTTTATCGATGATTTCTTCACTTGGATGATGAAGACCAATTTGATGTTTTCCATCATAACCAAAACAGCGCGTCTTCAAAAGACCGCTTCCCCCCAAAGCCGATAAACCCTCAATAAGAGACTTTCGATCATGAACTGCATACCATTTAGCTGTTTGAATACCATGGGTGTTCAGAAATTGTTTCTCAAGAACGCGATCTTGCGCAATCTCTAAAATCTGAGAAGAGGGATAAAGATAACTTTTTTGTTCAATATATTGTGCTGTTTGCAAAGGAAGGTTTTCAAACTCATAGGTTATCACATTGCAAACAGAAAGAAGATGAGTTAATGCCGTTTGATCATCATACGAAGCAAGAATATGCTCTGTGCTAATGTGAGATGCTGGACAATCAATCTCAGGACTCAGAACAAGTGTCTTAAAACCAAATTCTGCTGCTGCAATCGCTAACATTCGTGCTAATTGACCGCCCCCAAGAAGGCCAATAGTTTTCTCAGAACATAAGTCTTCAGAATAATGAGACATCTTTACTTTCCATCGTTAGTGTTATTGCTCCGCAGGCTGTTTGTTTTTTGCGCCAATGCTGTAAATGTTCGGATAAAATGTCATTATCATGAGATATCTTCACTTTCCATCGTTGGCATTATTGCTACACTGGCTGTTTGTTCTTTGCGCCAATGCTGTAAACGTTCGGATAAAACGTCATCGTGAACCGCAAGGACTGCTGCGGATAAAAGAGCTGCGTTAATCGCTCCTGCTTTGCCAATGGCTAAAGTGCCAACCGGTACACCTGCTGGCATTTGTACAATCGAAAGTAAAGAATCTTGACCCGATAAAGTTTGAGAGTGAATCGGCACACCAAAAACAGGTAAAGGAGTAAGAGAGGCCAACATACCAGGAAGATGCGCTGCTCCCCCAGCGCCAGCAATCAAAACTTTAAAGCCAGAAGCTTTTGCTCCTCTTGCAAATTGATAAAGTCGTTCAGGGGTGCGGTGCGCCGAGATGATCTGTGTCAAATGAGAAATGCCAAGGTGAGTTAAAATATCTGAGCTATGGCGCATGGTATGCCAATCGGATTGGCTGCCCATTAAAAGTGCTACGTCATACAATTTTTCAGCCATTTAATATCCTTTTTCATTCTGCAAGGGGCTTCATTCTCTCTTCCTAGGTGCTTTGTATTTTGATATGATCAAAGGGCGATTCAATTGCTTTTAAAAGTTTTGTTGCTTTTTTGCAAAGTTAATTAGTAAGTTTTTACTCTTTTGAAGACGAGAAAATAAATTTTTAAGTTCAATCCTTAAAGAAAAAAACGTAAAATAAAGTGTAGAATAGTGGCTTCGTTGAGAAGAAAAATCACAAAAAAGTACAGTGATTATCTCAGAACCGGTTTTCGTTTTTTATGAATGAGTGATCATATGAAATGAAGGAAAAATCAAGAGAAGAAAAAATAAAGAGTAAAAATATGCTCACAAACAGTATATAAAGAAAATCTCTCTTTCTCTCTTAAATCCTTGTTCACAAAATCAAAAAAATAAGATATGGAAAAAGAACGTTAACTTATCATATAAAATCAACGACATATACTATAAAAGGAAATCGCTCTTTATGTCTAAAGAAGAAGTACTGGAATTTTCTGGAATTGTTACAGAACTTTTACCAAATGCAATGTTTCGGGTCAAATTAGAAAATGATCATGAAATTATTGCCCATACCGCTGGAAGAATGCGCAAAAATCGTATTCGTGTCTTAGTCGGCGATAAAATTATGGTGGAAATGACCCCTTATGATTTATCAAAAGGACGAATTACATATCGCTATAAATAACCATCAAAAGGAAAAATTCTGTATCAAAAGTTAATCCAAAATTGCGAAGCTTTATTGCAGAAGTGAACTCTTGTGAAAAATAAGGTCAAGGAAAAACGCTTCAAGTGAACTATAAGATACAAAATATAGAGGTGTGAAAAAAATAATTTAAATAAAGTGGGGACGTTGGGACAAAAGTGCATGCACTCAAAATTGGCGAAAGGGGTTCATTATGGATATCAATTTGGTTCTTGCTTCTGCTTCTCCGCGGCGTTTAATGCTTCTCGCACAAATAGGTATTGAACCCGAATTTGTTTATGCAACCAATATTGATGAAACACCAAAATTAAGAGAGCACCCAGCAAATTTAGCAAAGCGTCTCGCAAAAACAAAAGCTCTCGCAGCACAGGAAAGTTGGTTAAGAGATCAGAAAAATAATTCAAAAGAATCATCATCAAAAAAATATTTAATTTTAGCTGCGGATACAGTAGTGGCGGTGGGGCGTGTCATTTTCCCTAAAGCAGAGGGAGAAGATGAAGCATACGAATGTTTGCGTTTTCTTTCAGGGAGAGCCCATAAGGTATATAGTGCCATCTGTCTCTTGAATGAGTGTGGAAAAAAAAAGATCAAGTTAGTTGAAAGTTCTATACGGTTTAAACGGTTAACCAAAACAATGGTGGAGGCGTATGTGGCTTCTGGAGAATGGCAAGGAAAAGCCGGAGGGTATGCAATTCAAGGAAAAGCAGGGGCTTTCGTGACAAATATAACAGGGTCTTATTCCAGTGTCGTGGGACTCCCTTTGGCTGAAACAATGGATCTTTTAGTGGCTTATCAGTATCCATTGCTGAATCATTGGTGCGAAAATTTCGGTGAAGGTGAATAAGACAAAATGGGCCAAAATTTAATGGGTGAAGGCAAAAAAACAAAACTTTACAGAAAAAGGTGCCTTGAAAAACAATGAAACAGCGCAAAAAAGACGGAAAAAAAGCAGAAATATATCAACTGCCCTCACAAAAAAATAATTTGCGTCCATCGCGCCCCTGTCCAGAATGTGGAAAAATGTCTCAGCAAGATTCTTATCCTTTTTGTTCATCACGGTGTCGTGCAATCGATCTGAATCGTTGGTTGTCTGGGGCATATGTTTTGCCTCCACCTCCTCAAAAAACCGATGAGGAAGAGTGAACGAAAAATAAAAATGCTGCAAAAGGAAAAATTGCCATCCTTGTCTTTGTGGCTAATTTTGTCTTTGTGCTTAAAATTAAATGCTGTTAGAATTTTTTAACAAATGGTTTATACTTTAGCGTGAATGCTTTTATCCGTGCTCTTTGTATTGGTCTTTTTAAAATATATAGCGGTGTTTGTTCTGTTATCTTCTTCCTTTATCTGTACCAAAATAGCAAAAGTACAAATTGGCTTGGTATCAGGTTAAGAGAACCGGATACAAATGTTAACATGACATAATGCGCTTTTATATGCTTGTTATATCAAGTTAATTGAGTCTTATGATGCTCTTGAAAAAGGGTTGTAAGAGTGTGCTTGAGGGGGTAAGAGTGGATAATCTTGCTGTATGGGAAGGCGCCATGGGGGAGTTTATGGGGGAGGAATATGGGGGAATATTGAGAGAAGTTGTAGAAGAGGGGCTGTGGAGAGGCAAAGTTTCTCCTTTTTAAAAGAGATTTTATTTCCCTCTTGCTATAAGAAGAGGATGTTCCCATATTCTTTTATTATTAAAATGAATTGTTGTTTATGGGTGTGTGGAAGATCGTGAAGATTCTTGAAAAGAAGTGCTTAGCGGTAAAGGCAAGCTCGTGAAAACAAAGAGCCTGTGAAGGCAGAGAGAAAGAAAAAAATGAATTTGGAAAAATATAGCGAACGGCTTCAAGGTTTTTTACAAGCAGCGCAAGGCAGTGCTCTTTCTTCTGATCATCAACAATTTATGCCTGAACATTTCTTGAAAGTGCTTTTAGAAGATAGCCAAGGGTTGGCAGTTTCTTTGATCCAAAAGGCAGGAGGCAATTTGCCAGCTATTCAAAAAGAGCTCAAAGAAGCGCTCGATTCTATGCCAAAAGTACAAGGCGGAAATGGGCAGCTCTATATGTCTCAGCCTATGGCAAAAGTTTTCGCAAAAGCAGAAGAAATTGCTCAAAAAGAAGGCGATCAATTTGTAACAGTAGAACGTGCTCTACAAGCTTTACTTCTCGAAAAAAATGCAAAAACAGCTGATATTTTGACAACAGGAGGAGTAACAGCGCAAGCTCTTGATGAAGCCATCAAGACAATGAGAAAAGGAAAAACAGCAACAAGTCGTCATGCTGAAAGCCAATATGAAGCATTGGAAAAATATGCACGTGACTTGACAAAAGAAGCGCGAGAGGGAAGACTCGATCCCGTAATTGGACGAGAAGAAGAAATCAGAAGAACTGTTCAAGTCTTATCGCGACGAACCAAAAATAATCCCGTGTTGATAGGAGAACCAGGAGTCGGAAAAACCGCTATTGTTGAAGGACTAGCTCTCCGCATCGTAAATGGTGATGTCCCCGAAACATTGCGGGATAAACAACTCTATGCTCTCGATATGGGGGCGCTTATTGCTGGGGCAAAATATCGAGGCGAGTTTGAAGAACGTTTGAAGGCTGTACTCTCAGACGTTCAAGCCGAAAATGGACAAATTATTCTCTTCATCGATGAATTGCATAATCTCGTAGGAGCCGGAAAATCCGATGGGCCTATGGATGCTTCCAATTTACTTAAACCCGCTCTCGCTCGCGGTGAACTCCATTGTGTAGGCGCAACAACGCTCGATGAATATCGAAAATACGTCGAAAAAGATGCTGCTTTAGCGAGACGTTTTCAACCCGTCTTTGTTCCTGAGCCAACCGTAGAAGATAGTATCTCTATCTTGCGCGGAATCAAAGAAAAATACGAACAACATCACAAAGTACGCTTGGCCGATAGTGCTTTGATTGCCGCTGCACGATTGTCATATCGTTATATTGCAGATCGTTTTTTGCCCGATAAAGCAATCGATTTGATCGATGAAGCTGCCGCACGTTTGAGAATGCAGGTCGATTCAAAACCAGAAGAACTCGATGCAATCGATCGACGCATCATGCAGTTGAAAATCGAACAGGAAGCTTTAAAAACAGAAGTCGATCCTGCAGCAAAAGAACGCTTGAAAATTGTGCAGACTGAACTCGAAACATTGGAAAAAAATTCAGCAGAAATGACACAAGCTTGGCAGGCCGAAAAACAAAAATTAGGCTATGCGGCTGATCTGAAAAAACAACTCGAAGAAGCACGAAATGCTTTGGCCATTGCACAACGAAATGGACAGTTCCAACGCGCTGGTGAATTGGCCTATAGTGTCATTCCTGAACTCGAAAAACAACTCAATGTTGCTGAAAATGATGACCAACAAAATAATCTCGTTGAAGAAATTGTTACAGCTGAACATATTGCGCAAATCGTTTCACGGTGGACAGGAATTCCCGTCGATCGAATGCTCGAAGGGGAACGAGAAAGATTATTGCGCATGGAAGACGAAGTCAGTAAACGAGTAGTGGGACAGGCTGAAGCTGTACATGCTATCGCACGCGCTGTACGACGCGCGCGCGCTGGACTGCAGGATCCTAATCGTCCTATTGGGTCCTTTATGTTTCTAGGGCCAACAGGTGTTGGAAAAACCGAACTCACAAAAGCCCTCGCTGCTTTTCTTTTTCAAGATGCTCAGGCTATGTTGCGGATTGATATGTCCGAATATATGGAAAAACATGCCGGAGCACGCTTGATCGGTGCTCCCCCAGGATATATTGGATATGAAGAAGGAGGCCTCCTTACCGAAGCTGTCAGACGGAGACCCTATCAGGTCATTCTATTTGACGAAATTGAAAAAGCGCATCCCGATATTTTTAATCTGCTTCTTCAAGTGCTTGATGAAGGACGCTTGACAGATAGTCAAGGGCGTACCGTCGATTTTCGAAATACCGTCCTCATTATGACTTCTAATCTCGGAGCTGAAATCTTGACTGCATTGCCAGAAGGGCAAATAACACATCAAGCAAGAGATGAAGTGATGCAAGTGGTAAAAGCTGCTTTCCGACCAGAATTTCTTAATCGCGTCGATGAAATTATTCTCTTTCAAAGATTGCAGCGCAAAGACATCGAAGCAATCGTTGATCTTCAAATCCAACACTTACAAAATTTACTTAGTGAACGCAAAATTACCTTGCAGATTAAACCGGAAGCGCGAACTTTGCTTGCCCATAAAGGCTATGACCCTCTTTATGGTGCGCGGCCCTTAAAACGAATGATGCAAAGAGAAATTCAAGATCCCCTCGCGGAAAGCATTTTAAAGGGTACGATCCATGATAATACAACCGTGACAATTACAAAAGAAGGAGAGCAATTGATCTTTTCCTCTGAAACAGAAAGCGAAAAATAAATACTTGAAAGGGTAAAATGACAGAGAAATACAATAAAACTTGACAAGGTGAATCTAAACAGCTATCATAAAGGCATAATCACAATTCCGTCTTTATTTAAGCGTTCTGTATTGGTTGTATAAAATCAGCAGAGGTTTTTTGTTTGGGTTTACAATTTCTTTTGGCAATTTAAGCTGATTAAGAAGTGCTTTCGGATAACGGGAGATTTTCTTCTTGTTCTTTTTTAGAAGATCTTAAAACTCTTGAATGTCATTTGTTATTTCCTCTGTAAAATTTGTGCGCTTCCTTAAGAATAAGGTATGGGTGGGGAAAGTTCTTGTTTCATCTTACTCAGTAGATCGAGGAACATAGCTATAATTTGAATAGATAGTGCATTTTTGAAAATTTTTGTTGTTTGACTATCCTTTTGGGTCGTTCTCTTTTTTTTCAAACAGAAAGAATTTCCTTACCCTATTAAGGTGGTTCCTTTTTATACGCGAAACTCTAAGGTATACAAACTTTAAAGTTTGTTAAAAAACATTTTTATTATATGTTATTTTTAATGCACGATCTCTTTAAATTATAGCTATGTTCCTCAACTTATTGAGTGAGATGAAACAAGAGTTTCCACCACTCATACCTTATTCTTAAGAAAGTACACAAATCTTACAGAGGAAATAACAAATGACATTCAGGAATTTTAAGATCTTCTAAAAAAGAACAAGAAGAAAATCTCCCGTTATCCGAAAGCACTTCTTAAGAAAAAAATACAATCTCTTCATGCACAAGATAAGTTTCTTTCTCTTAAGAAGAAGCTTCTTCGCATAGAACAGACCTATTTCTCTAAATAAAGAGCTCTTTTCCATTGGCTCTTTTGTCGCATTGAACTTTATGAAAGGCTAAAATTTGCTTAATTACTTTTTTACTGTCCAGTCTCCGCAGAGCAACACAGCTTCCCACACTGTCCTTGAGGATATTGAGTCATTGATTGTGTCTGGTGAAAGTGTTTTTTCAACAAATTTTAAAGTTTTGCATATGAAAAGGAAACATCTTGATTTTAAAAGATAATTCTCTCTGTTTGAAAAAAAGAGGACGACCAAGAAGAACGGTGAATAAAACAACAAAAATTTTCAAAAAAGCCCTCCTTACCGCAGCTGAACAGGCGGGTAATCAGTATGGTCATGATGGATTGGTCTCTTATCTTTGTTATCATGCGATCAATAATCCTGTTCCTTTCTTTTCTTTGTTAGCAAAAGTTTTGCCTTTGCATGTGACTGGAGAAGATGAGGGAAAGAGCAAGGTTATTTCGCGTGTTGAGATTGTACCAATGGTTTCCAATGAGACAATGAGTGATAAGCTTTACGAAGGTTCTCATGAGAATGAGATGTCACAATATTAGAAGAAAGGTTTCTCGAAATGCTGTAAGTCAATATTTTGATAGAATCAATCGCTGCAATGGAAGACAACAAAATATTATTGTTATTATTATTATTAGGAGTAGTAGTTGTTGTAGTCGTATTGGTGGTAGTGATCGTAGTTGTAGTAATAGGCGATATAGAAAGATCAACAAACTATAGCAGAAGACGTTGAAAAGGCTGAAGAAAGGTCTAATATTTAATGAAAAAATAAACCAAAAATAACATAAAATTATCCAAACTATTTTCTTTTAATAATTTTGGAGAAGTGAATGAAAATCTTTCTCTCAGTGATGGCTGTAAGATGTTCTGTGTTCTGATCCTTTGGACATATGTTTTAAAGTAGGTTTTCATGTTTGGACAGAGTAAATACATCGATAAAAATGAATGAAAGAGGACAGAGCGTTTTTTTAGAAGTCGCCAACGAATTTTCTATTTTAGAGAAGAGGTTGGATAATTTTATGTTATTTTTTTATTCCTTCATTAAATATTGGACTTTTCTTCAGCCTTTTTAAGGTCTTTTGCTATAGTTTGTTGATCTTTCTATATCGCCTGTTACTACAACTACGATCCCTACCACCAATACGACTACAACAACTACTACTCCTAATAATAATAATAACAATAATATTTTGTTGTCTTCCATTGCAGCAACTTATTAACTAGTACCCCTATGGATGTTTTTATTTTATTTTCTTGATCATGTTGAGCAATGGAATTGTACTCTTTAAGAGTGGATTTTCTTTTCCATATAGAGGACTTATAAATTGATAATTGTAGAGGATAGGGAGGGGGCCTAGAACTGTTTTGTATAATCTGTTCTTTTTAAGGGGGCTGGTTTCGTTGCAATTGTGCCGATGGTTCCTAATATCAGTGAATCTAAATAATCAAATAACGATTTGAACACATTAGAATTTTGTTCTATGGCATTCAGTCGTTACCTGCAAAAACAATGATTAATTCAAGCAGTGGAATTTGGCAAAAAGTGAAGAAAATAATAGCAAATTCTGCAGGACAATTTGTAAATGGTGATGTAAAGATTACCTAAACCATACTCTATTCTCTGATTTTAAGGAAGATATAAAATTCTTCTTTTCAGCGATTGATGAAGGTGGTGCCTGTTTCAGGTTTTTTATGCTTGAATATATTTATAAGAAATGCATAAAGACGAAAAATTTTTTAAGAAACCGTGAGTGATTTATATTTTAGGGTATGGTTTAGGTAATCTTTACATCACCATTTATAAATTGTCCTGCAGAATTTGTTATTATTTTCTTCATTTTTTGCCAAATTCCACTGCTTGAATTAATCATTGTTTTTGCAGGTAACGACTGAATGCCCCAGAACAAAACCTCAATGTGTTCAAATCGTTATTTGATCTTAACTCTTTGTGTTAAGAAATGGAATTTTACTCTTAAGGGGAACTGTTGTGATGGATTATGTTTTATGATTTTTGGATTAAGAGTCTTATGGACAGGGCTTTTGCAGAGAGCAGATATCTGTTTTTGAAAAGTGTCCTCTTTGAAGAGGATTATATAGTGTTTCATAATGAAAGAGCGAGTTCTGTCGGTTAACAAAGGTTATAGTGCACAATGACAACCGCTCAGATTACCTTAATTCCAAAACTTATCCCTATTTTTACTGGAAAAGCTGATGTTCGTGCTGCTTGGGGAGGAAGAGGATCAGGGAAAACACGCTCCTTTGCTTTGATGACAGCTGTGATTGGCTATCGTTACGGAAAAGCTGGAGAACGAGGCATTATTCTCTGTGCGAGGCAATTCCAAAATTCATTGGCTGAAAGTTCTCTTGAAGAAATTAAACGCGCTATCGAATCCTATTCCTTTTTAAGCGACTATTATGAAATTGGGGATAAATATATTCGATCAAAAGATGGCTATATCGTTTATGCTTTTGCTGGCCTTGACCGCAATATCGCTAGCGTTAAATCTATGGGGCGTATTCTGCTTTGTTGGGTGGATGAGGCAGAACCTGTGACTGATGCTGCTTGGCAAATCCTGATTCCAACCCTAAGAGAAGAGGGAAAAGAGTGGCATTCCGAATTATGGGTGACATGGAATCCTTGCCGAGAAAATGCTGCTGTTGAAAAACGATTCCGTTTTACCGAAGATCCTAATATCAAGGGCGTTGAAATCAATTGGCGCGATAATCCAAAATTTCCTGCAAAACTTAATCGCGATCGAAAAGCTGATTTAGAGCAAAGACCTGAGCAATATCAACATATTTGGGAAGGGGAGTATCTGCAGGCAATGCAAGGGGCTTATTACCAAAAATTGCTGCTTGAAGCAGAACAAGAAGGGCGCATTACTATAGTGCCACGTGATCCTCTGATCCAAGTCAAAATCTTTTGGGATATTGGTGGAACCGGTGCGAAAGCGGATGCAACCGCTCTGTGGGTGGCTCAATTTGTCGGACGCGAAATTCGTGTTCTCGATTATTATGAAGCACAAGGACAGCCCTTATCAGAGCATATCGGATGGGTTTGTCAAAAGGGCTATGAAAAAGCACTGATGGTCTTGCCTCATGATGGAGCTACAAAAGATCGTGTCTATAATGTCAGTTTTGAAAGTGCACTCCAACAGGCTGGGTTTCGTACTCAAGTTATTCCTAATCAAGGTGTTGGTGCTGTCAAAATGCGGATTGAAGCTGTAAGACGATTATTCCCCGCTATATGGTTTAATCGTGAGACAACAACCGCTGGGCGCAAAGCCCTTGCTTGGTATCACGAAAAACGCGATGAACAACGCAATATTGGTTTGGGAGCCGAACACGATTGGGCAAGCCATGGGGCTGATAGCTTCGGACTGTTATGCGTGGCCTATGAACAACCCAGTGCTCACAAAAAACGAGAGGCCTATCGGTCGCGTCCCTCTTCTTCTACAACATCATGGATGGCTTTTTAATGAATATGCAGACTGCTTCTAATTCAATTGACACCCTCGAACATCAGGCGCTTTTTCAAAAGCTCGTTAATTGGTATCAAGAGGATATTGTTCATGTTGAGCAATGGCGAAAAAATGCTCAAGAAGATTACGATTTTTATAATGGGCGACAGTGGAATGAACAAGATCTTGCTGTCTTACGGGAACAAAACAGACCTGTCATGACATTTAATCGTGTTGCGCCTTTGATTAATGCCGTCGTTGGAACTGAACGCAATAATAAACGTCATGTTCAATTTATTCCACGACAAGAAGGTGCTGCTATCGCTAATCAAATCCTCACTGGAGCGGCAGAATGGTTTCGCGATGAGGCTCATGGTGAATATGAAGATTCCGATGCTTTTCAAGATACTGTTATTTGTGGGATGGGATGGACCGATACTCGGCTCGATTATGAAGAAGATCCTAGAGGAAAACCCGTCATTGCACGGCTCGATCCTATGAAAATGGTGTGGGATACAAGTGCCGTTAAACCTAATCTTATTGATGCTCAGCGGGTTTGGTATATTGACGAAAAACCACTGGAAATTGCACAAGAAATGTTCCCAAATGTGCATTGGAGTGAGCTGAATGCGGATTGGGTGCAACAACAAACGGGAATGAGTTTGCATAGCGTTGGGGATGGAGATTACCAAAATGAAAGTTTCGGGGGTGATGAAAATATTCTGCAAAGCCCTAAAATGGTTACTCTAGCTGAATGTCGGTGGTTCGAACGTGAAGTCATCTATAAGGTTCTTAATCCTCAAACTGGGCAGTTTACTGAGTATTCTGAACAGGACTTTGAACAGATCAAAAAAGAACTTCCTACGTTGCCCGCAACAAGAATGACAAAAAAGGTTGTGAAACGGGCTTTTTTAGGAAAAAAATTGCTTGAAGCTCCTGATAGACCATTGGTTCCTTCTAATCAGTTGGGATGGGAATGTATTACTGGGACATTCGATAAATTAAGTCGACAATTCTATGGAATCGTACGTCCAGCCAAAGACCCTCAACGTTGGGCTAATAAATATTTTAGTCAAGTCATGCATTTGCTCAATAGCCAATCCAAAGGCGGTATCATGGCAGAGCGGGATGCCTTCGATGATGATCGACAAGCAACAGAAAGTTGGGCAAGAGCCGATAGTATTACTTGGCTAAAAAATGGCGCTGTGGCTGCTGGAAGAGTCCAACCAAAACCCGTTGCTCAGTTTCCGAATGGCTTTTTTCAACTTTTTAATGAAGCAAAAGGGGCTATTTCTCAAGTAACAGGATTGTCTCCTGAATTTGTGGGAACACGCTCCGTCAATCAACCAGGGATACTCGAAGAAAAACGCCGGCAATCTTCGCTCAATCTTTTGGCTGCTTTCTTTGATGGATTGCGTCGCTATCGACAACGACAGGGAAAAATAATTCTTTATCTTATCCAAAATTATCTCTCTGATGGCCGTTTAATCCGTATTGCTGGAGAAGACAATGCTAAATATGTGCCTCTTACACGGGAAATGGTCACAAGCTTAGAGTATGATATTGTGGTAGATGATGCGCCAACAAGTACAAACGAAAAAGAACGGACATTTTCTGTTATTATGCAATTGTTGCCGCTTATGCAACAATTTGCAACACCAGAGATGATGCTCGATTTTCTGCACTATTCACCTTTACCAGCATCGCTTATCCATAAAATTAAACTCAAAGCGCAGCAAAACAGTCAAGCGCTTACTGAGCAACAAGGGCTCCAACAATTCCCAGAAGGAGCAGAAGGCATCCGTATTGCACAAGCTTTACAGAATCTTGTGGGATGAGTTTATTGTTTTCAGAAGGAGTAAAAGGCATCTGTGTTGCATGAGCTCTGCGGAACTTTGAGGGATGCATCTCCTGTTTCTAGAAGGAGTAGAAGATATCCGTGTTGCGTAAGCTCTACAGGATTTTGAGGGATGCGTTTATTGTATATGTGCTCTGCATGGGTGAGGGGCATTTTGTTGTTTTAGGCAAATGAGGAAAGCATAATGAACGAAGAAACTTTAACATTGGAAGAACAGCACATATGGGAAAAGCATTCTTTGCAAGAGACAAATGAGAGTGGGGAAATAGATTCTGGGAGAGACGAGGGAGGTAACGTCCTTGCAGAAGAGGACGATGAAAATGAAACAATCTCACTGGAGCAAGAGAGTGAAGGTGATCAGAGTGAAGAGCCAATGCAAGCTCCACCAGATCCGAAAAAAGACTTTATGGGCTATCTGCAATGGCTTGGACAAATGCTTCAAAACAAACAGGAGACATCAGAGGTTCAGCAGACTGCTTCGCAGGGGCAGGAGATTTCAGAAGCAGAGCGGTTGCAGTCTTTTTTTCATCAGTCTGTGGAGACGGTCAAAAAAACACATAGCGATTTTAATCAAGCTGCTGATTTTGTTTATGAAATGCGTGCAAAGCAATTGGCTGCTTGTGCTTCTCTTTATCCTGAGCTGACAGATCCGAAAGTTATTGATGCCATGATCGGGGATGAATTGAAAAAGATTGTGCAAGATTGTCGCGAAAAGAATAAAAATCCTGCCGAAGTGATTTATACAATTGCACAGACTATTGGCTATACAACACCACAAAATCATAAAGGTGAAATTATACAAGACTATCAAGGTCAAAGTATACAAGAAACTGAGGAAACAAAGAGCCTACAAGAAAGTGTATGGGGGGAGAAAGCTTTTCAGGAGAGGCAAAACTCTGCCCGTACCCTTGTAGCTTCTAATGGTTTGAGCCCTAATGGACCAATTTCTTTGGATCTTCTCGATAAGATGTCCGAGGGAGAATTTAATGTTTGGATCGATAATCCAAAAAATAAAGCTGCTTTTAACCATTTAATGAGTGGGGGAGGGCTGTAAAGAGAGGAACAATACTAAGGAGATAAGACACTAAAAAATAACTTTCTATTCTGAGTATCAGAATAAGAAAAAATAAACATCCGGTACAATACCGGTTTTTTTATATAAAAATTATGAGGGGGAAAAATGGCTGCAACTCGCATCGGACTTAATCATCCAATGGCTGTACGTACATGGTCGAAATTACTGAATCAAGAAGTCTCAAAAGCAATTTCTATTGCACCACTTATTGGAAGAGATTCCAATAGTATTATCCAATTGAAAGATGAAACCAATAAAGCGCATGGAGATTCTATTAGCTTTGGTTTACGTGTCCAATTGTTTGGTGAGGGGGTTACCGAAAAAGATCTCCTTACAGGAAAAGAAGAAGATTTGCAATTCCTGACTGATCGCTTGGTTATTAATGAACTTTCTCATGCTGTACGTGTTAGAAATGAAGGCACAATTGATCAACAGAGAACTTTACATAATTTACGGACAGAAGCTAAAAATGCTCTTGTCGATTGGTATGCGGATCGTTTGAGTCTGATGTTCTTTCTTCATGTTTGTGGTTTTACAGCAAATAAAATCAATTTTGAAGGACGAACCATGACGATAAAACCTGTGCATTACGGATTTAATCCACCAACTGAACCAACTGATAAACGGATACTGTATCCTAATGGAAAAACAAAAGATACAGATCTTAAATCAAGCGATATTTTTACTCTTCAGTTGATTGATAAAGCTGTTGAACGTGCTAAACTTGCTAATCCAAAAATTAGACCGGTACGTGTCGATGGAGAAAATGTTTATGTTCTTTATCTCCATCCAACACAAGTTACACAATTGCGATCCAATACAGAGCCAGGACAATGGCTTGATATCACTAAGGCAGTTTACAGTGGAAGCCGTATGAAAAATCCCATCTATAATGGATCATTGGGCATGTATAATGGGGTTATCTTACGAGAAGCAGAGCATGTCACAGAAGGCGTAGGACCAGTGTCTGAGGATGGTAAGACGATCTCTATGCTTCCTCATGTACGTCGTGCTGTTTTGTTAGGGGCACAAAGTGCTGTTATCGCTTTTGGTAAGGATCGGGGAGCGACACGTTATAAATTGGTGGAAGAGCTCTTTGACTATGAACGTGATTTTGGTGTTGCTGCAAAAACAATTATTGGCATGAAAAAAACACGCTTCAGTTCAGACAGCGATTCCGAAAAGGCTCAGGATTTTGGAACCATCGTGATTTCAACATACGCTCTCTCTTCTTAAAAAGATATAAAATTCCCTCCTAATTTTTAAACTTTTGGGAGGGAATAAAATAAAAAGGAAGTCACTTATGCCTATTCCTGGATCTTCTTTAACAAAACCTTCTGCTCAATCTTATTCATCTGTTTCAAAATTCTCCGATCATGCCAAAACATTTGGGCAAATGGTAGCGCTGATTCAGGATGAAGTCGATGATACAACAGGGGAGTATTCTGTTCAAATTCAAGATTCTATTTTAACTGCTCTTCGCTTGTGTGAACAGGAGCCCTTTTTCTTCAATAAAATACGGGAAATATGCTTTAAAACACAAAGCGGAAAAACTTGGTATGGATACGAAGATACCGCTTTTCTTGAGAAAGAAATGGTTATTGAGTCTTTGGTCCTTGAGCAAAAAGATGCAGGGCGCATACCTCTTCTTTATAAATCGGTGAAAAAAGCACAAAAAGAATGTAAAAATCATTCAGTTCAGGGAACACCTGTATTCTACACTTTTTTGGACCAACAAATCGGATTGTTCCCAACACCTGATACTGTTGAAACTGTTCGCCTCTTTTGGAGACCAGTATATTTTTCCGATAGTTTCACTCTACAAGGTGAGAATCCTTGGTTTTTTTATGCTTTCGATCTGATTAAAGCACGGGCAAAATATGAACTCTATAAAAATATTCTCAAAGATGCTGAATGTGCTGCTGTAGCATTTAACGATTTTCAAGAACAGCTCCAACTTTTGCGTTATGAAACGTCGCGTCACGAAGGATGCTCTCATATTCTTTCAACGGGGTTTTAAATGGCTTTTTTTCCTCTTGCGGATTATCGTCCCGATGTTGCTCATATCAATAGTCTCTTTACCGATGAACTTGTTAATGTGCTCCCTGCAGATGGGTCTTATATTCCAATGCCAAGTTTTACCCCATTATCAGAGCCTTGTCCGGGGGCTATTTTAGGCGCTATCGCTGTCAAAACAAAAAATGGTGTATCAATTATTGTTGGAACAGAAAAAAAAATTTATCAGCTCAATAATACAACTTTGCAGTGGAAAGATGTTACGCGTAAAAATAGATCCTATTTTGCTAATATTGATGCACCTTGGTCTTTTGCTTTATTTGGTGATTATGTTATCGCTGTTAATGCGAATGATAAGCCTCAAGTTATTGATATTAATCAAGATGAAAATTTTAGAGATTTAGGTGGAAATCCCCCACAAGCAGGAATTGTTCGCGTTTGGGGTGATTTCGTTTGTCTCATGAAATTACCCGAATATCCACGACGCGTTCATTGGTCTGGGTTGAATGATCCTGAGTTCTGGACTGTAGGGAAAAAAAGCTGCGATTATCAAGACTTTCCCGATGGGGGATATGTTCAAGGGGCAACAGAAACAACAAATCCGTTGATCTTTATGCGTTCTGCAATTTATGCCGGCTCTTTTATTCCTGGATCTAAGATCATCTTCAGTTTTCAGAAAATACACGATAAACGGGGTGCAAAAAATGCTGAATCAATTGTTTGTCGTGGAGATCTGGCTTTTTTTGCCGATGAGGGAGGATTCTATCAAATTACGACCGATGGGCGAATTTCTCCGATCGGATTTGAAAAAGTCGATCGAACCATGGTGGCAAAAATCTCAGAAAATCAATTATCTACTCTGAGTGCTGCAATCGATGGCGTGTATAACCGCGTTTATTGGGTTATTGATGCCGATGAAACGATCGAAGAACGGATCTTGCTGATCTATGATTGGGGATTGCAAAAGTGGACCAAAGCGACTGTAAATATCAAAATGATCTTGCCCATTTTTCTGACTGGATATACCTTGGAAGGACTTGATAGGGTCTCAGAAAGTCTGGATGATTTACCTTTTTCTCTCGATAGTAAAGTATGGCAAAATGAAACACCAATTCTGGGAGCCTTCGATCATGAAGGGAGGCTCGGATCATTTTCTGGGCCTTCTATGGCTTGCATCATAACTTCACAAGAAATGGGACAGACAAATGGTATGGTAACTAGGGTAAGAAATATTATGCCCCAAGTGAATAGTAACACATTTCATTTGTCGATTGGTATGCGCTTTCGTCAAGCCTTTGATGAAGAAACTGTTTGGTTGCCAGAAAAACAACCTTCTACACATACGGGACAAATTCATTCTCGTGCTAGGGCGCGCTTTTATCGCTTTAAGCTTCGGATACCAGAAGGAGTCAATTGGTCTCATGTAACTGGATTCGATGTTGAGTTGAGGCCTGCCGGCATGCGTTAAGCATGCCAAATATAAGATTCATGCGTTAAGCATGCCAAAGAACAGGATTCATGCGTTAAGTTTGCTAAGGCACAAAACTAGAGTGTTGAGGATGTTAGGATAAAAGCTTAATACCGTAAGTATGCTGGGGCAAGAAGCTGATGTGGTGGGTCATTCACCAAGATTCTAAGTGAAGGAACGTAAGAGAGCATGACAATAGGATTGTCCTACTGTTATGCTGGTAATGCATAAAGTGTTTCTTCTGGAGCAAGGCAGATTTAATGGCAGGATTATGCGTGTGCATAAGAGAATGCTCTAGATAAACGGCGAGATATTTTATGGAGATATGGTATGTGTTGAGTATAGCAACAAAAAAACTTCTGGCGAAAGCAAGGTCAAGAAGTTGGGATGCTATGCCTTGGAAGAAAAAGAAAAAAGCTCAAATCATCACACAACGTTCAGATCATGAAGATTCTTATTCTCTTCATTGTACGCATCAGTGGCCTTGGGAAAAAATGGCTCTTTATCGAGAGGCTATGAATGCAGCTATGAGGAAATATGCTCAACGATTTCCCCATGATGTGTGTTTGAAACACGTAGCTGAAGAGATCGTTGGTGGGCAGGTGCAACTGTGGTTGATTTTAAAAAATAGAACTGAATTTAGTGCTTTTGTAATCACCAAAATTGAAAAAACGCACGATGGAAAAAAACGCGTTGTTATTTTAGACCTTGCTGGCCAAGGAGGGATCAAACTTGTTTCATTGATTGATCAACTCGAACAATGGGCACGGACTATCAAGGCTGATGAAATTTTGACACTGGGAAGATCTGGGTGGGCGAAAATGCTTGTTCATCACGGATATGCTATCAATTTTATTCATTATAGAAAGGTTTTAACGTATGAGAAGACGGACAAGCCCTCAAGTTCAAACAACGACACAAACGAATGCTCCACCCTCGTGGGCAGAGGATATCTTAAAACAGGCAAGCGCTGAAGCTCTGAATTTATATAATAAAGGTATAGGGGGAAATGTCTATCAAGGAGATCGACATGCTGATTTAAGTGAAACAACACAAAATGCTCTCAAGGGTTTAGAAAATGCAGCCAATCAATATAATAATTCAGTCTTTAATGAGTGGCTTATAGAACCCACAAAAAGTGCGCAAAATCTCTCTGAGATGGCAGCTGGAAATTGGATGGGCAATAATAGCAAATTTAATGATGCCCTTAGCAGGGCATTGAATAAAACATCTGATGTTGTTAATCAGTCTATGGCAGGAGCAGGACGTTATGGCTCTGGTGCCCATACCGGTGTGCTCACCGATGAATTGGGAGCGTTGGCAACTCAAGCAACCGCACAACAATATAATCAAGATGTTAATCATATGCTTAACGCTAATCAGATGATTGATCGTTCGATGCAAAATCAAGTGAATACGGCTAATAATTTCTATCAAGGACAAAGCAATGCTCAAAAGAATGCTTTGAAAGGGGGAATGGTACAAGATGCAAATAAGCAGCATGCTTTGGATGTAGAGCAAGAAAAATGGCGCGAACAGGATAATCAAGCTTGGAACCAATTGGAAAGATTGCTGCAAGTTGGAACCACAGCTGCCGGTAATTATGGAACAAAAACAGGAGAATCCACGACTATGCCCTCAATCACAAAGGATCCCTTACAGGATGCACAGCGTGTGCTTGGCTTGTTGAAAGGCATTATTGGTCTTTCTGATGTAAACGTTAAAGAAAATATCGTTCTTGTAGGGGAGAAGAACGGCTATCCTCTCTATGAATTTAATTATAAAGGAAGTTCGCAACGCTATCGCGGGGTTCTTGCTCAAGATCTCGTTCGTTTGAATCCCGATGCCGTTTATATGAATATAAAAACACATTTATTACATGTAAATTATAACAAGCTCGGCTTTGGATTGGAAAAGATCAAAAAACCAAAGAAAAAATTCTTTGCCTTTTTTTCTTCTTTCTTTTCTTGGTTGTGGTCTGCAAAAAAAGGATAAATCCTATGAGCTCAATTTATGATTGGTCCCTTGTTGCGGCTGAGAATGCTCGCGCCGACGAAATAATCAACTGGGCTGAAGGACAACCTCCAAGTTCAGTGAATGATAGTGCTCGTGCCATGATGCAACGCGTCAAAGAATATTTATCCGATATCGGCGGAACCGTTGAGGTTAAATTTACTATAACGGCTGAAGAGAAAGAAGAAAGTAAGAAAACAACTTCTATTCATTTGACAACTAAGGCTCCTTATACAGCTTATCAAAATGGTATTGTGCTTCGATTTAAAGCTCAAGAAACGAATGTCGGAGCCACAAATGTTGTCTTAAATCAATTGTCTTCTCAGCCAATTTATAAAGGAACACAGGAGGGACTCCGACCGTTGACCGGTGGCGAGATGCAAAAAGAAGGGCTTTATGAACTGGTCTATTATTCGGAAATCGGTGAAAAAAAAGAAGAAGGATGGTATTTAACCAATCCAGCTGTTGTTCTCCCTAAAGTCAGTGTTTTTCCTTCAGGCTTTATTGCTTCTTTTGCAACGAAAAAAATTCCGGATGAATGGTTATTGTGTGATGGTAAAGCTTATGCCCGAGGGGAATATGCAAGTCTTTTTGAGGCTATTGGAGAAGTGTGGGGGAAAGGAGATGGCACAACAACTTTTAATGTTCCCGATTTTCGTGGTATGTTTTTACGGGGATTGGATAGTGGAAAAGGAATTGATAAGGACCGTATTTTAGGAAGTGCGCAAAAAGACTCTTTTAAATCTCATGACCATACCGGAAAAACAGATGAAGCAGGATTGCATGATCACATATATACAGGATACGAAGCGGCAGATGATGCATTAGGAGGGGGAGGACTTATCAGACGTAGATGGACAGAACAAAGATATACAGCTGATTCCGGAGAGCATACTCACAAATTAATCATCGATAAAACAGGGGGAAATGAAACACGTCCCCAAAATATGGCCGTTATTTATGCCATTAAGATATAAAATCTTTCTGTGCTAAAAACAGAGAGAGAATTTCTGCTTTCCTATGGGGAAGGGGCAAAATATTGGTTGCAGTCTCTTGAGAAACACTAAAATGGAAAAAGAAGTACCCTTTCTAAAGTTTCCTTTCTGCTCAAGATTTCTTTCATAAAGGCTTCCTTGTTTGTCCTTCTTTTTTCGTAGGATAAGGGAAAACATCGATGTATCTACAATCATTATTGTGGAGGCGGAATAAAAATTGTGTAAGGATCCAAGAGATCCTGCTTTTTAAAATGAGGAGCTAGCTTGGTTTTTTTCATGAAGAAAATGCTAGTGCAAAGATAAAGTATTTTCCATCAATAAAAATGATTCTTCATCCTACATTTTCTATTCTTTCCAACGAATTATTGGGAGAATAACGAGAATTTCATCTACAATTATTGAAAATATAGGCTCTGACGGCTGTTCAATAATGAAAAGAAGACAGGATAATTGATCGGTGAAAATAGAAAAGTTTCCTCATGGACTGTTGATAAATCCAAGAATAAAGGAAAAAATAAAATGGCACTCTTTCCATTTTCAATCGCTGATATTGATGATCCTAGTCATATTCGTGTTGTTCTCTATGCGAGTGGAAGAATGGGACATGCTCCTTTAAATGCATTGTTGAAGCAAATCCTGCAAGAAGGAAAGCGTGAAGATAAAAAACACCAAAAAAACTATATACAACTTTTACAGCGTATTACGGCTTTGGAAGAACAATTGACAACAGGAATAAAAGATCATAGCGTTTCATCAAAAAAAGCGGGAAAATTTCCAAAATGAGCACTTAATTATCCACTTAAGAGTGCACGATCAGGGGGAGAGCATTGATTTTAATCACCTTATAGACGGTTTATGGAATTAGGAAAAAAGATCATAGCTTTTCGTTAGAAAAAGCGGGATGATTTCCTAAAAATAAACACTTAATTATTCACTTACAGAGTGCACGATCAGGAGGAAAGCATTGATTTTAATCACTCTATAGGCAGTTTATGGAACTAAGAAAATGCGGAAAATATCAAAAGAGGGGCTTGCACTTATTAAACAATGGGAAGGGTTACGTTTAAAGGCTTATCAAGATGTTATTGGTGTGTGGACAATTGGATATGGTCATACAGAACAAGCAGGAAAACCTGTTGTACAAGACGGTATGGAGATCACACAGGTTGAAGCAGAGGCTATACTTCGACAAGATTTGAAACAATTTGAACAAACTGTGGAACGCGAAGTCACCCAGTTCTTAACCGATGAACAGTTTGCAGCTCTCGTATCCTTTTGTTATAATATAGGAACGGAGGCATTTTGTAATTCCACGCTCTTAAAAAAGCTGAACAAAGGAGATTATGAAGCTGTACCGGCCGAACTGCAAAAGTGGATAAGAGCAGGAGGAAAACGTGTGCAGGGATTGGTGCATCGACGTGCAGCTGAGGCTGGTTTGTGGGCTAAAGGGGCTTATGTTTCTTCTAATTATCAAAAGGTGGAAACAACGAAGAGCATGCCTTTTTTCAAAGCAGAAGTTTTTGCACCATTGATTGCATCTTTTTCAGGTCTTACAGGATTTGTTACGGGACATGGTCCTGTACAGTGGGCTTTGGCCGGTATTATGATTGTGGCTGTGATTGTGGGCATTATCTTGTATATTGATACGGTGAGGAAAGAACAAAAGTGATTTTTTTATTTCGGTGGGGTTTTGCAATCCTTTTGGTTATTGTCATTGCTTTGAGTAGCTTTTTTTATGGACGTTCTTTTGAAAGGACAAGGTCCTTGATGCAAGCGATATCAGCTCTTCAAAATCGTGAGAAAATTAATGCTGAAACTTTTACTCTTTCTCCTTTTAGCCTCTGTCGTGCTCTTGGAGGGATGCCAAAAGAATGTGCCGTTCTCTTGCATAGGATGGAACAAGCCTCCAATCATTAATAAACCAGCACATTTAGTTCAGCAAGAACCTTTGTTATCACGTTGGATTGTCGAAACAGACCGCTTTGGAAAAAAGCAGAAATGCTGGTGAACATAAAATAAAGGAAATTTGATCTTCAAAAAAAGCTCAGTGGTCAGAGTGAAAAAGAGGGAGGAATATAATGATACGAATATTGTGTCATTCTATTCGCTCATTTTATTAATTTCATTACACCATGAGATGATGGTGTGTGTTCTTTAATGGATTATACCTATGAAAAATTGTGCAAATTGAATGAAGAAAAAGAAAGAAAAGAAACAAGATGAGTATATCATAAAAAAAGATTTTAGCCTTGGAAAAAAGCAAGATTCTTTTCTTAAAATGAACGAAAGATTGCTTTTTGATGTAAGACAATTGATAATAGTTTTTTGTTCTATTCAACTTTCTTCTCAAGTATGATCTGTTCTTGGTAGAGTAAAGGATACGCTGTTCATGGAAAAAAGACTCCGCGCCAGGCGAAAATCCTATCGCAAAAAATTATATAAAAAAATTACTTTTTTTTGTATTGTTCTTTTTTGTGTACTGACTTTTTATTTTGTGATGAAAACAATTATCGGTCACTTTTTTTTCAAACAAGAGGTTGTACAAGAAGAATCTGTTAAATTAACTATCCCAACATTTGATTTTCGTGTTTATTGTAAAGAAATTGCAGCTTTAGCTGTGCCCGATATGGTACAACAAGTCTATCAGCGTTGTTTTATTCTAGAAAGTCAGGCTTTTTTTGCGATTCGCAAAATGTGGGAAGAGGTTTCCGATGATGCTAAGAAAAAATGTATAAAAATTATTCGTCCAGGAGATGGAAATTATTTTTTGCTGCGTGACTGTCTTCTCGGTGAGAAGGAAAAAGGTGAAGGAAATAGCCAGGAGCATCATCACTTTTAAGGTCTCCACCTTTAAATTTCTTGACATTTATGTAAAGCAGAAATTGCCTTTAAGGGTATCGAGGGTTGCCTGATACTGGAAGGTTTCTTTCAATGATATGATTCCTCTTTTCAGAGGAAGAAGAATTGTAGATAATAAGATTCTTACTCAAATTGCTCAATTTTATTGCTTCTCAATTTATATTCATGTTCTCTCTCAGACTCTTTTCTCTCTGTAATCTTTCCACCTTGTTTATAGTGTATGCTATTCGTTCTTCATACTTATATATTCTGCTAGAAAAGGATTAAAAGCTCTCAGTTTTAAAGGTAGAGATGATTGTGAGAGGTGATCTAGTATATAAGCAATATCATCTACAAACACATCCAAAGATGGATCTTTGTGTTGATCAAGTCGGTTGCAGGAACACTGACATGTCTGGCATGTTTCAACAACAATAGCACCTGAACTCTTGTTTAGATTAGAGGAAGAAACGCTTTGGATTGATTCGCAAAAGGTGCATTGAAGAAGTGGATAATGCCATAAGGTGCCGCAATAAAGACAAGAGCAAAGTCGTGTACCTTCTTCTAATTCTGTCTCAACAACAATGCTGGCTGAATGGGTTCCCCTACAGGCAGGGCACAGATTCTGTTGTTGTACCTTTATGATTTCAGTATTAAGCTGTGAAGCCGCCAGAGAATAAATAATTTGTAAAACGCCAGTGATAAAAAGGTGCTCTCCTCCTTGTTTGGGTGGAATTTCACAATTGAGTATATTGCTTCCCCAAAGGCGCCATTGATCTTGTTGAAGACGCATTCTGCTTAAAGCTTCTTTTTGTTTTATAGGGAGTGCATAAGTTGACATATTGTTTAAAAAATCATGCACAACGCTTTCATAAAAACCTAATTCTAATATTTTTGATCGATCAATAAAAGGAGTAGACATGGTACTAAAACGAGCAAGTGCACGAGAAAAATCTTTAAATCGTTTGACTGATTGTTGTTGGATTGTGCAAAAATGAGCTAGAAAGAGAAGGGTATCTTTAGAGGAGTGAGTGGTGGCTAAAGATGTAAAGCGCTGAGCTCGTTTTGCAAACAAAGCTTCACTCTCAGGAAATTTTATCATAAATAGGGTGTGTGTTGTAGAAGGAGTGTCTAGTCCTTCTGAATCTTTTTGGTGTAGCATGATATCCCTCTTTTGTATTTTGCTTATAACCTTTTTTTCTTATAAAAAGCTTACAATTATCATTTTTAAGATTACTTGAATTTATTTTGCTGTGCGGATCTGCGTAGTATGGAACTTTTTTCCGCTTTTAGGGATTGTCAGTACGAACTTTTTGAACGAAAATTAATGAGCGCGAAAATATGAAAGGTGAAATGTCTTGTGAAGAGGATATTTTGCCGCACATTCGTCTATTAAACAGCATCGGGATTCAAAAAACAAGATCTTGAGCAGGAACTTCGCGATAGCGTTGTGAATTTTCTTTATAATTAAATTTGTAGAGGGGGTAGCCTTTTTATAACGTTAAAAAATCAAGCAGTATCTATATTCGGAAAAATGGATTTAAAAAGGAGATATATTCTTTTAAATCCACAACAGATGTGTGTATATTTGCGTTTTTGTGTTGTTTTTCGACAATACAATGATTTTTTTTAATGAAATTGTGATTTATTTGAAAAAAACACTTGGCATTTTCTGTGAACATCTCTAGGTTTCTGCCTGTAAGCGGAGAGATAGGGAATTTTGGGTTAAGTATTCCGTACTATTTTTGTGTGATATTTCAAAATATATACTCTTATTAAGAAGCCAAGGAATATCGTTTAAGTTAAGTGAAACGGGGATGGTTCAATAACTAAATTTTGAAAGTGATGAGCATTATAAAAAATAATGCAATGAGAGAAAATTTAAAGAGCAATAAAATCCAAAAGGGATAAATATGAGGCCACAGCAGAATAGACGCGTACGCGGTCGCAACAACAATGGCAATAATAATCGTCGCAGTCCTAATCCGTTATCTCGTAATTATGAAAGCAACGGGCCAGATGTTAAAATTCGTGGAAATGCTCAGCAGATCGCTGATAAATATATAAGTCTTGCGCGTGATGCGCAAGGAGCGGGTGATCGTGTTATGTCTGAGAATTATTTGCAGCATGCTGAACATTATTTGCGTATTATTTTAGCAGCTGCTGATCAAATGTCGTACTCTCATAAGCGTGATGAAAATAACGAGCAGGAATGTGAAGAAATAAGCGCTGAAGAAAATACAAGAGAAGATAATAATAACGAAAGACCGTCCTTGCAAGAGCAGTCATCAAAGAATGGTGACGGGCGAAAAAATCAAAGAAAAGGGAAGTATACATCTGATGCATTAGATGAGAATTTTCGAGCTGATAAAGCTGAGCAGCAAGAGCAACAAACTGCTGAAGAAGGAGCTGAAGCTTTCAAATCATCACGGCGTCTTTCACGTTCTCGTAGGGGCCGTGTTTCAGAAACTTTATCCTCTAAACAATCAACGGCTGTTTCAGATAGTGCTGAAAAAGTTATGGCAGAAAAAATTGTTCTTCTTCCTTTATTAAGCGAAAAAGAGCAGAAAAAACCACGTCGACGCCGAGCAACATCTTCTTCAGTGGAAGAAAATACTTAAACATTTTAAGATGTTTTATTCATTTTAGAAGGTGATATTTTTATTTATTCTTCTTCGATTCATTATAAAGAAGAGCTAGAATCCGTTGTTTTTTCTGTGATGTTGACCGAAAAAACCGAAAGAAGCTCACCGGTTAGGTAATTATAAATCATAAATTTTGTTTGTCCTTCTGGTGTTAAGAGTCTCAAGACCATATTTTGCTGGGAAAGACTTTGCGATAAAATTTGCGTTTTTGCAGGCAAAGATAAAGTATGATGAGGCACTGAAGAAGATAAAGACTGTGCTGATTTTAGCGTTGTCTCAGGTTTTATGATTTTATAAATGACTCCAACAAAGACAGCAAGAATTAACAAAAGTGTAATAGAGATGGAAATGATCATCAAACGCATCAATTTTTTTCTCACCTGTTCTACGGCAGGATCTAATGGTGTGTTTTGCGGAAGCACGCAGGGCTCACTGTTCTGAGCTTTGGAATCGGAATCATACATTGGTTTATGCCTTACTATTTATTGAGTGCTGTTATTGACTTTTTGCTCGTCAACCAAATGTATACTTTTAATCGTTTTCGTTCAATGAGAGAAGATGCTTGTGGAAGAGAATAGCTGTGCCCATTTGCATTACAATGCTGAGCGTACGGCATCATCAGTATTTTGTTTTTTTAGGAAAAAATTGCCTTTGTTTGTTACAGACCAGATAAGGGTTACTTCTTGTTGTGGTACGTTGGCAGGGATATTTGTGCATTGAGCGAAGATTTGTTCTCCATAAGAGGTAAATTTTTTAATTGAGGGTATAATTTTTTGCTCACATGCTTGTGCTGTGGGATAAATTTTAACCATGGTTTTATTGGAATAACAACTGTTAAAATCATCTGTGCATGAAACCAGTAGAAGAACAGCAATAACAGGATTCATAATGTACTTATCCGAATAAAATATAGAGTATTGAGAAATTGTGTGAGAGGTAGATCCTCTAGATTCTAAATAATCTCAAAGGATTTTCGTTCCAAAGAAATACTCTATCTTGCTGTTGTAGGAGGAAAAGAAAAGCTAAAAAGCATCAAGCTTTGATAATTCAGGGTATAAATTCTCTGTTGCTTGAATGGCTTTATTCTTATCCGCAATGCTCGATCGCTTGATTTTTTATTCGCAATGCTCGGATCGTTTTATCTAAGACAAAATATCAAAATAATTGTTAGAAACAGATAAACAATAAATCAATCCTTCGTCTGTTAATTTTAAAAAAGCTGAACCATCAACTGCAATGGGGACAATTTTATCTAAAACCGTATTTCCAAAACAAGCTTTCTTATGTGCAGGAAGAAAGATTTTCTTTTTAAATTCTTCACTCCATGTGATAAAAAGTTGTGTTTTTCCTTGGGCTATTGTGCTGACTGTGCAAGTAATAGAAACAGTTCCTTCGTCTTGTGATAAAGCACCAAAAGAAAGCGAATTAATAATTAATTCATGAAAAGCCAATCCAATATGCAAAACCGCATTTGGAAAAAGATAAGGATCGATGCCCTTGATGGAAAAACGCGTCTTTTCTTTTACTAAATAGTTTAAAATTTGTGTTTTTACTAATTCATGAAATTGAGCGCCACGCCAGTCAGAGTCGGTAATCAGATCTTGAGAATGAGAAAGAGAATGAAGACGTCCCTGAAATTTTCGTAAGAAGGTTTGCAGCGATTCTGTATAACGGGCAGTTTGGGTTGCAATACTTTGGATAATTGCTAAAAGATTTTTAGAACGATGGCTAACTTCCCGTAGTAATATTTTAAGGACTTGTTCGCGACGGCGTAGACCTGAAATATCAACGCCTGTAGTGATGATACCAATGATTTTTCCATTTTCATTCCGATGGCAATCAATAGAAAATTTATACCAAATGGTTTGTTTGGACATATCTTCAAATCGTGCTTCAATAGTTTGTGTTTTCCCTGTTGATAAAACTTGCAGTTTGATGGTCTCCATGTTATCCGCAAGATCGATTGAGAAAAAATCACTGTCACGACATCCAACTCGCCATTTTTCTTTCAAAGGTTGCGGCAGGTTTTCTGCCCATAAATAGATCAGATTTGTTGTTTGATATAAAACACAAATATCAGCGCCACGGATTGCTTGCAGTAAAGCGCTGAGATGTGATCTGTCTATAGATGTGGTGGAAACAGGGGGCACGAACATAATCATTCCCTTCTGTTAGGCCGCTTTAGATGCATTCTCTTGGAAAAATAAAGCTTGTGAGATGAGGGCTTTGACCATATCAGGATTAAAGGGTTTGGTGACCAAAAAGGTTGGTTCTGGCCGTTCTCCAGTGAGCAATCTTTCAGGAAAAGCCGTAATAAAGATCACTGGGATACAATCATTTTTTAAAATATCGTTGACTGCATCAATACCAGAACTGTTATCGGCTAATTGAATATCAGCTAAAATGAGGCGTGGTTTTTTCTGGTGATACATGACAACAGCTTCATTATGGGTTCGTGCGATTCCTATCACTTGATGTCCAAGGCTTTCAACCATTTGTTCAATATCCATGGCAATGAGAGGTTCATCCTCAATAATCATAACTTGTGTCGCAATTTGTTGAGAAATATCAAAAGAGGCTTGGCTAAGGAGCTCATGAAACTTTTGTTTATCAATTTTCATGATTTCTCCGGCTTCACTTTCATTAAATCCTTCAACAGCAATCAGCAAGAAAGCTTGTCGTGCACGAGGAGTGAGATAGGATAATTGAACATTGGCTTTTTGTTCAAAACCGAATTGTGGCAGTGGCTCAGCAATATTGGGTGTCGTTTGATCAAAAAGGTGGCAAAAGAGTTGATACGTTCCAATGCGATCACTGGAAGTTTGGGGGAAAATGGAAAAATCAACAATGAGCGCTTCTAACATAGCTGCAACATAGGCATCACCAGAAGTTTGGCTGCCTGTGATGGACCGAGCAAATCGTCTCAGATAGGGAAGATGAGGGGCGATGCGTTGTGATAGGGACATGATTTAGAACTCCTTCAGCTTGCGAAAGCATTTTTATTTTTTCAATCCCTTATGGATAAAAAAGTTCCTGCTTTCGGTATGGAACTTTTTAGGAGGGACTATATTTACAACTTTAAAGAGAAAAATCTTCTTTCACTACTATATGGGTTAAGGGGCTAAAAAATGAACAACTTTGGTGAAAAAAATCTCACCGATTATTTGACGTTTGAAGATGATCTTCTCGGCGCAAACAGTGAAATAGCACTAAAATTGCGTCAATTTTATATGCAAATTCAAGAAGAGCCACTTCCCCTACATTTGCTGGAACTTTTGGACAAATTAGAACAGGCAGAACAAGATAGTCTTCGTTCTGAAGAAAAAAGGTTTGATCCCTTATGACGCAGAGCTCAAAAGATTTTAAACAAGAATTGCTTTTCGTTTTACCAGCTTTACGCGCTTTTGCTGTTTCTTTGAGTGGCACACATGATAGAGCTGAAGATTTGGTACAGGATACCCTTATGAAGGCATGGGCTAAGCAAGAAAGTTTTGAAATGGGTACCAATATAAAAGCATGGCTTTTTACGATTTTGCGCAATGAATTTTATAGTCAAATGCGGAAAAGAGGAAGAGAAGTGCAAGATAGTGACGGCGTTTTCACTCAAAATATAGCTGTTCATCCTGCTCAATATGGGGCGCTCGATTTGCATGACTTTAAAAAAGCCTTAAACACATTATCAGCTGAACAAAGAGAGGCAATCATTTTAATTGGTGCTTCTGGTTTTTCTTATGAAGATGCAGCAGCTATTTGCAATTGCGCTATTGGAACAGTTAAAAGCCGTGTAAGTCGTGCACGCAATCGTTTGCAGAAGCTTCTCGAAGTTGATGGTGATACTGATTATGGTCCCGATCTTTGTTCGGCTGGAAGTATCTTATGTTCTTTTAGTGATTAGGAACACAAATAATGATGGGTGAGATCATAGTTTTATTCTTGTTATCGCTATAGAGAAATCAAAATTGTGAGAATGAGCAGAGCCTTTTATCTCGCCTTATAGGAACAAGAGCAAAAACGAGGATATAGAAAATAATTATCTTTCTTCAACTCTTAAAGAAATAAAATAATTTTTTTCTAAACTAAAGAGTGCTGATTTTTGGATTCATTGATGGAAAGTATATGATAACAAAGGCGAATTTGTCTTCTAAAATACCCATTTCTGGTTCAACAACATCACGTTGGCGGTGGGGAGCAATTATTGTTTCTCTTTTCATGGCTTTTTTGGCTTCGACCTTTATTATTCTGTTATCCAATGCCGTTGATCAGGAAATTTCACAGTTAGATACAAGCTCAGAATTGCGTGAACAAGCAGATTTAGCCCTTATTAGTTTAATCGATATGGCTGCAGCAAATCGAAGCTATGAAAAAAACCGTCGAGTGGAAGATAAAATGCGCTTTGAAACAGCAGTTCTTCATCTCGATGATATTCTCAATTATATTGCCCTTCTTGTTCATTCTCATTCACAATGGTATACGTGGTTTACAGCTTTTAAAAAAGAGATCAAAGCACGTACAGCAATCATGAAGGACCATATGATTGCTCTCGATACATCTTCTGATCAGTCCGTTCATGCCTCGGCGTTTCCTGAAGTTAAGACAACTCAAGTCACGAGTTTAGTTCAATTAATGACCAATTTTATCGATGGCGATGATATTGAACGACAAAAAAAACGTGAAGATATAGCGCTCATGCGTGCTGCTTTGACTTTGGCTGCTATTGTGTCTGTTGTGAGCACTTTTATTTCTGCCTATTTTGTTATTAACCGTTTTCGATCCGATATTCAGTCTTTAAAAACCTATCAGTTACTTCTTCATAGTGAGAATGCAGCTCTTGAAGCCCGTGTAAAGGAACGGACACAGGAGTTGGAAAAGGCTCGTAATTATGCGGAAAAAGAACGCTGTCGTGTTGAAATGTTGTTACAGGATGCGAGCCACCGCATTGGCAATTCTCTAGGTACGGTTTCTTCTTTGCTGGGTTTGCAATTAAATCGAAGCAAGAATGAAGAAGTTCGTTCTGTTTTGGGAGCAGCACGAGATCGCATCCAAACAATATCAGCAGCGCATCGTCGTTTACGTTTGAGTGATGATATGGAAACAACATTATTGGCAGATTTTCTTAATTTGGTTGTGCATGATGTTGAATTGGCTATACCATTTGAATTACGTGAAAATATCATTATTCATAAGGATTTCAAAGACTGTCGATTATCTTCAAGAGATGCTACAACACTTGGAATTATTCTAGGTGAATTGCTTACAAATTCTTTAAAACATGCTTTTCCTGATAAACGTCATGGGAATATTTATATTTTTTGTGGACTTCAGAAGAATGGAAAAATGGCTCTGATCGTTGAAGATGATGGCGTGGGGATGTGCAGTCAAAATGCAGAGCTAAAAACAGGACTCGGTCGTTTGATTATAGAACAGCTTTGTATGCAATTTGGTGAGAAAGCACTGTTTGAAACATCCGATTTAGGAGGAACAAAGGTGATCATTCCTTTGCCAAAGATCATAGGAAAATGTTCAGAGGGTTTTTAATGCTCTCTATCAAAATTTTTATTGATACAAGCATTTAAATTTCTCAATAAAATTCTCTGTAAAAAACATGATAAAATTTGGGGTAAACAAGTTCTCAAGCATTGACAGTATGCAATCATAACAATTCATTAAAGTTCTCATGTACAAGTTAGGAATGCAAAAAGAGTTTTACTGAATTGCTCTTAAAAAATCTCTTTAATTCTTTCTTTTACAGAATTTTTCTGTGATCGAAGAGACGAGAACAAGAGAAAAGGAATCTTGAAAAGTGTTTTTCAAAACATAGTTTTGACTTTCTTTCTTCTCATGAGAGCAAGTGAAAAATGTTTCTATCCAATCGCGATGATGCAGGAGAATTCACCATGATCTTAGGCTTATGATGAAATATTGGATCTCTGTCGTAAAAAATGAACAGAGATTCCTTAAAGAAATATCCCTATAATATTTTCTTGGCTTGATCTTTTTAAACTTCATCTTTGACTTAAATGATTAAGAGATTCAAAAATATAAGTGATGTCCTCTCATAGAAAAGCATCAGCTTGCCTGATATATGAATAAATTAAGATGCATTTTCTGGCTGTGTTACGCTGTATATTAAGGAATCAATATTTTTC
>NZ_CP019489.1:1205000-1227500 GCF_002810325.1 Bartonella sp. 1-1C | reverse complement strand
AGTAATCTCTTTGCCTGTTCTATTGAAATCGTGAAGAAGAAGGTATATTCAGACATTTTTTGCTTCCTTTTATCCTTGTGAAAGAAATTTTGAAAGGGTGGATGGCTTAAAAAGAAGATTTTTAAAATGCAGCATAGCTTTAAAAAGCTCTGTTGGGATTTGTTCAAACATAGAGGCTTTTTTCTCTTGTAGAAGAGAGCTTAATTTATACACTCAAGTGAGAGTTTATAAGGACAAAAGAACAAGACCTTTTCATTGAGGAAATCTTTTGAGTAGAATAATGTGTCGCAAGGAAACGCTCAAATTCCTTGCTTAATGATTGGCAACTTAACCGTGCCATTGAATATATCTCGAGAAGTTGGTCTTTTCTGCTGATATTTTTGTTTTGTGTGCTGATTATAGAGATTGCATGGTTTTTAAATCAATTTTATCTCGATGATTGTGCATAGACGAATTGATAAATGAATATTGGCAATGAGAATGATCAAGTGTCTTAAGGGCATTTGGTGGATGCCTTGGCATGCACAGGCGAAGAAGGACGTGATACGCTGCGATAAGCTACGGGGAGGTGCGAATACCCTTTGATCCGTAGATTTCCGAATGGGGCAACCCACCTTAGATTGCTAGAAAAATTAAGCTGCTTTCATAAAAAGCGGTTTAATTTTCTAGTAATCACAAATAAGGTATCTACACCTGAATAAAATAGGGTGTAAGAAGCGAACGCAGGGAACTGAAACATCTAAGTACCTGTAGGAAAGGACATCAAAAGAGACTCCGTTAGTAGTGGCGAGCGAACGCGGACCAGGCCAGTGGCTTAAGTTAAGAAAAGTAGAATTGATTGGAAAATCAAACCAAAGAGGGTGATAGTCCCGTATACGTAAATCTGATTTAAGTCCTTGAGTAAGGCGGGACACGTGAAATCCTGTCTGAATATGGGTCGACCACGATCCAAGCCTAAGTACTCGTGCATGACCGATAGCGAACCAGTACCGTGAGGGAAAGGTGAAAAGTACCCCGACAAGGGGAGTGAAAAAGAACCTGAAACCGAATGCCTACAAACAGTCGGAGCCCAAGATACGTTCTGGGTGACGGCGTACCTTTTGTATAATGGGTCAGCGACTTAGTCTAACGAGCAAGCTTAAACCGATAGGTGTAGGCGTAGCGAAAGCGAGTCTGAACAGGGCGTTCAGTTCGTTGGATTAGACCCGAAACCGAGTGATCTAGCTATGAGCAGGCTGAAGGTAAGGTAACACTTACTGAAGGGCCGAACCCGTATCTGTTGCAATAGATTGGGATGACTTGTGGCTAGGGGTGAAAGGCCAATCAAACTCGGAAATAGCTGGTTCTCCGCGAAATCTATTTAGGTAGAGCGTTAGTTTTATTCTCCAGGGGGTAGAGCACTGGATGGGCTAGGGGTCCTCACCGGATTACCAAACCTAACCAAACTCCGAATACCTGGAAGAAATAACTGGCAGACACACGGCGGGTGCTAACGTCCGTCGTGGAAAGGGCAACAACCCTAACCACCATCTAAGGTCCCCAAGTTATGGCTAAGTGGGAAAGGATGTGAGGATCCCAAAACAACCAGGATGTTGGCTTAGAAGCAGCCATCATTTAAAGAAAGCGTAACAGCTCACTGGTCTAAATAAGGGTCCTTGCGCCGAAAATGTAACGGGGCTCAAGCCATACACCGAAGCTGTGGATTTACTCTTATGAGTAAGTGGTAGCGGAGCGTTCCGTAAGCCTGTGAAGGGAGACTCGTGAGAGCTCTTGGAGGTATCGGAAGTGAGAATGCTGACATGAGTAACGATAAAGGGAGTGAGAGACTCCCTCGCCGAAAGTCCAAGGGTTCCTGCTTAAAGTTAATCTGAGCAGGGTGAGTCGGCCCCTAAGGCGAGGCCGAAAGGCGTAGTCGATGGGAACCACGTTAATATTCGTGGACCTGTGGGAAGTGACGGATTGCGTAAATTGTAAGGTCTTATTGGATTGATCTTGCAGTGAAGGAATCCCAGGAAATAGCTCCCACGTATAGACCGTACCCGAAACCGACACAGGTGGACAGGTAGAGAATACTAAGGCGCTTGAGAGAACTACGTTGAAGGAACTCGGCAAATTGCACGCGTAACTTCGGAAGAAGCGTGACCCTTTAGCGGGCAACCGTTAAAGGGTGGCACAGACCAGGGGGTAGCGACTGTTTACCAAAAACACAGGGCTCTGCGAAGTCGCAAGACGATGTATAGGGTCTGACGCCTGCCCGGTGCTGGAAGGTTAAGAGGAGATGTGCAAGCATTGAATTGAAGCCCCAGTAAACGGCGGCCGTAACTATAACGGTCCTAAGGTAGCGAAATTCCTTGTCGGGTAAGTTCCGACCTGCACGAATGGCGTAACGACTTCCCCGCTGTCTCCAACGTAGACTCAGTGAAATTGAATTCCCCGTGAAGATGCGGGGTTCCTGCGGTTAGACGGAAAGACCCCGTGCACCTTTACTATAGCTTTACACTGGCATTTGTGGCGATATGTGTAGGATAGGTGGTAGACTTTGAAGCAGGGGCGCAAGCCTTTGTGGAGTCGTCCTTGAAATACCACCCTTATCGACATGGATGTCTAACTGCGGTCCGTTATCCGGATCCAGGACAGTGTATGGTGGGTAGTTTGACTGGGGCGGTCGCCTCCTAAAGAGTAACGGAGGCGCGCGATGGTAGGCTCAGAACGGTCGGAAATCGTTTGTTGAGTGCAATGGCATAAGCCTGCCTGACTGTGAGACTGACAAGTCGAGCAGAGTCGAAAGACGGTCATAGTGATCCGGTGGTCCCGTGTGGAAGGGCCATCGCTCAACGGATAAAAGGTACGCCGGGGATAACAGGCTGATGACCCCCAAGAGTCCATATCGACGGGGTTGTTTGGCACCTCGATGTCGACTCATCGCATCCTGGGGCTGGAGCAGGTCCCAAGGGTATGGCTGTTCGCCATTTAAAGCGGTACGTGAGTTGGGTTCAGAACGTCGTGAGACAGTTCGGTCCCTATCTGCCGTGGGTGTAGGAATATTGACAGGATCTGTCCCTAGTACGAGAGGACCGGGATGGACGTATCTCTGGTGGACCTGTTGTGGCGCCAGCCGCATAGCAGGGTAGCTATATACGGACGGGATAACCGCTGAAGGCATCTAAGCGGGAAACCCACCTGAAAACGAGTATTCCCTGAGAACCGTGGTAGACCACCACGTTGATAGGTCAGGTGTGGAAGTATGGTAACATATGAAGCTTACTGATACTAATCGTTCGATAGGCTTGATCGTTCTCATTCCCTCTATTCATTTAAACAAACAGAACAAATTAAAATAGCAATAAGACAACTTCTCTTTTCTTTCTATGCTCTTCGCTGACTTGGTGGTTATGGCGGAGCGCCTGCACCCGATCCCATTCCGAACTCGGCCGTGAAACGTTCCAGCGCTGATGGTACTTTGTCTTAAGGCACGGGAGAGTAAGTCGCTGCCAGGTCTGCTAAGCGCATAGAAAGAACTCTTCAACACTCTTTAAAAAAAGATCTAAAAATCGTCGTGTTCTTTCTGCGACAATTCTTCGGTAACGCGGGGTGGAGCAGCCCGGTAGCTCGTCAGGCTCATAACCTGAAGGCCGCAGGTTCAAATCCTGCCCCCGCAACCAGTCTTGTATTAATAAAATAATCCTTAAAATAAGCTCGACAAGAGATCGGTAGGCGATCCAATACAAAAAAGGACTGCTTCCTCTTTGGAGCGGTGTTGTTGGGGAATAATAAAAAACCACTGGAAAAAGATCCTTCTTAGATGAGATGTCCATTTTGAAGGTATGGATGCATCATGAGGGAAAATATCTAGGCCGCTTCAAATCAATGTGCCAGACGTCAAGAGAGAAACGGGAAGAGGATCCGTCTCAGATGAGTGGTCCGTTTTGATGGCATGGATGCATCATGAGGGAAAATATCTAGGCCGCTTCAAATCAATGTGCCAGACGTCAAGAGAGAAACGGGAAGAGGATCCGTCTCAGATGAGTGGTCCGTTTTGATGGCATGGATGCATCATGAGGGAAAATATCTAGGCCGCTTCAAATTAATGTGCCAGACGTCAAGAGAGAAACGGGAAGAGGATCCGTCTCAGATGAGTGGTCCGTTTTGATGGCATGGTGCATCATGAGGGAAAATATCTAGGCTGCTTCAAAGAAAAAGGGTCTTTAATAAAAAAGCTGCACATGTGGTGCAGCTTTTGTAAAGCTGGTTTTGCTTTGTAGAGTTCTTATAGGCTGACAAGCCTTTTTTTGTTTCAAAATCGAAATTTTACAATGTGTAAGAATGAGAACGTCTCTTATGACCATAATATCCAGAAATGCTGGCAATTACTGCACCAAGAAGGCTCGCAAAAAAACTCCATAATCCAATCTTAGAAGCTGTGCTTATGGCCTTATCCGCAAGCTCAAAACTGTTTTTGGCTCCTTTCTGAACAGTACCATTCTGTGAGAGAGCTTCTACCTGTTTGTTCAGCGATTGAATAGCTTCTTTAGTTTTTTTGTTCGCTGTTTGATAAATATCAATCGCACGCTCTGCAGTATTTTCTGCTTCAGCTTGTGATAGCCCATTGTTTGTCAACTGATGGATAACATCGCGACGATCAATCTGGGTATTGAGCTTTTTAACACGATCCGAAAGGCGTTCGCCGAGTTGTTTAACCAAAAGACGATAGTTAGAAGGATCATTCTTAAAAGATGTGATGGTAGAACGGAGGTCTTTGACTGATTCTCTATAAGCGTTATAGAGATTGTCCGGATTGAGGGCTGGAATATCACTTTTATTTAAAAGTGCCTGTAAGTCATTGCTGAGTTTGTTAAAATCAAACAGAGCATTACCTTTATCGTTGAAAAAATCCTCAAAATTTTTACGGTCTGTGAGAGGAACAAGTTTGCCACCTTCTGAACCAAAATCACTGATCGCTTGTTTCGTTGTTGTTGCAACTCCTGAAACAGTCTTAGCGCCTAAATGAGCTGCGCCAGAAAGTAAAATTGCACTTTGAAGCGCCACAAAAAGCATAAAAAGAGCCCAAGTCAAAAAACCGTGAAGCGCTCCTGAGTGATCCGAAAAACGACCAGCAACATAACCTCCAAGACCAAAGCTTAGACAAAAAATAAAAATCGAACTCACTCCAACAGAGAGAAAACTCTTCTCTAGTGAAAAGGGAGAAAAAAAGGTCATTTGGTTTAAGCCTAAGGCGGCTAACAAAAATGAAAAACAAACCGATGTTGCTAAAAGCGTTAGTAATCCAGCAAAAATCGAGGACCAAGATAAAACAGACGGCCTATAGTGACAACTCTCCGTCTCTAAAGAAAATTCGCCTGTAAAATGTCGCTCTAAGGGATGCTTCGTTGGGATCCGCGTTTCCATATCTCTCTCTCCTTCAATAATTCTTGAAATTAAAATGAGAAAAAACAATGCAAGTTCCAAAAAAAATGAAAAAAACAAAAAATAAACTGAAATCAAAATGCTAAAAAGCTTAAGAAGGAGACAAAATAATACGCAGCGAGTATAGCCTATCTCACTCCGCACTGTGAAAAAAGAAAATCCCACAAACAATATTGCTCAGACTTCTTCAAAAGGAGAAACCATACAAAAAAAACATAAAAATGAAAAAAAACAAAAACTGTCAACTCACTGAGCATTTTAAAGTAAGCAACAGATAACAGAAAAATAGTCCAAATATACAATAAATAAATATCAAATAAGAAATTGGAAAAGGCCTTAAGAGAATGATTTTAAAAGCGTGAGGAAAGATTTTATGAGATAAAGCTTTCTGATTATATGTTGTTTTTTAGCTTCTTTGATGGCACGTTTAGGGAAACAATTGATATCATTAAGTTGGTGATAGAGGCGATATTGTGGTGGTGTATAACCGCAATTATATAAAATCGTTGCAGCGTTTGTTATGATAAGATAGACACAGTGATCTATCAAGACACATTGCTGCTAGAGAAAAACAATGGCTATGAAACAAGAAAGAACAAAAGCCCGTTTACCCCGCGGTTTTATTGACCGCACAAGCGCGCAATTATATAGTATTGAAACAATGGTTGCTCAAATTCGTGAGGTTTATGAACTTTACGGTTTTGAGGCATTGGAAACGCCGATTTTTGAATATACGGATGTTCTTGGTAAATTTTTGCCCGATTCAGATCGACCAAATGCGGGTGTTTTTTCTTTGCAAGATGATGATGAGCAATGGATGTCTTTACGCTATGATTTGACTGCTCCGCTAGCTCGTTATTTTTCCGAGAATTTTGAAACTTTACCTAAGCCCTATCGAAGCTATCGTTATGGGCCAGTTTTTAGGAATGAGAAGCCAGGACCAGGACGTTTTCGACAATTTATGCAATTTGATGCCGATATTGTTGGGGCACCAACGGTGTTGGCTGATGCAGAAATCTGCATGATGGCGGCAGATAGTCTAGAAAGATTAGGGATTCAGCAGGAAGATTATGTTATTCGTTTGAATAATCGGAAGATCTTGGACGGCATTTTAGGATTGATTGGTCTTGGCGGAAAGGAGCAGGAGGAGAAGCGCTTAACTGTTCTGAGAGCTATTGATAAGCTCGATAAGTTTGGTTCAGAAGGTGTTCGCTTGCTTTTAGGGAAGGGGCGTTTGGATGAAAGTGGTGATTTTACCAAAGGAGCGGGACTAAAGGACAAAGAAATTGAGTGTGTTCTTGCTTTGATGGCTGTTAGTGCTGAGACAGCTGAGGAAACAATTGATAATCTGAAAAAGATGGTTGAGCATAGTTCTCAAGCACTTGAAGGTCTCTGTGAGCTTGAAGAAATGCAAGCGATTTTTTCTAAAAATGGCTATCAGAACCGTATCAAAATTGATCCATCAGTTGTGCGAGGACTAGAATATTATACAGGACCTGTTTTTGAAGCTGCCCTACTTTTTGATATTTTTAATGATGATGGGCAAAAAGTTGTGTTTGGATCTGTAGGTGGAGGGGGACGTTACGATGGGTTGGTTGCTCGCTTTCGTGGGGAAAACATTCCAGCAACAGGTTTTTCTGTTGGTGTTTCACGTTTGATATCTGCTTTGCAAAATCTTGGCAAACTTCCTGTGAAGGAAATGATAGGTCCCGTTGTGGTTTTAATGATGGATAAAGAACCAGAAGCTCTTGTACGCTATCAAAAAATGGTTATGCGTTTACGCCAAGCGGGGATTCGATCTGAACTCTATTTAGGTACATCAGGGATTAAAGCACAGATGAAATATGCTGATCGACGTCGTGCGCCTTGTGTAGTTATTCAGGGGGCACAAGAGCGCCAAGAAGGAAAAATTCAGATCAAAGATTTGGTCGAGGGAGCACGTTTATCCCATGAAATTAAAGATAATCAAACATGGCGCGAAAGTCGACCAGCACAAATAACTGTCGATGAAGCTCAATTCGTTCAAGCAGTTCAAAATATTCTCATTTCTCAAAGATCATAGAATCTTTAAGGCTTAAAAATTACAGAATCTTTAGGAACGCAAAAACCTTAAAAATCCCTTCCCTTTTTTATATCAAAAATGAGGGAAGGGAGGGAAAAATCAGGTGGGAAAATAACCGCTACAATTACCCTTGTAGGATCTTTAAAATATTTTGCGGTGAGGAGACTTCGTAAGGATCTGTGGCACAATTGTCTGATATGCCTGGCTCTTCAAACCATTGTTCAATTATGCCATCCTGAATCACAGCAGCATAGCGCCATGACCGCATGCCAAAACCGATATTATCTTTGGCAACCAACATTCCCATTTTCCGTGTAAATTCACCCGATCCATCGGGAATAAGTTTCACATTTTTAATGCCTTGGTCTTTTCCCCATGCATTCATAACAAAAGCATCATTTACAGAAACGCAATAAATTTCATCAATACCTACTTTTTTAAATTCATCATAGAGTTTTTCAAAATCAGGAAGTTGAAAAGTTGAGCAAGTGGGGGTAAAGGCTCCGGGCAGAGAGAAAAGAATAACCCGTTTTCCTTTGAAATAAGTGTCGCTGTTGACATCTTGCCACCGATAAGGATTATCACCACTCACTGACTCATCACGGACACGTGTGTGGAAGATAACATTAGGAACTTTTTTTCTAAACATGATTGCACTCCTGTGCTTTATATAAGAAGGGTATTTCCGACAATTTCGAGTTTTGTTTATATTTTAATGATGTCGTATAGTCTCTTTAATTTGCAGGTATTTTATGTTTGCGTCAAGAGGAATTAATGATCAATTTTAAGAGAGTGTTCATGCTTAAATCAAGTCATAATGCTTTGCAGGAGTCAGTATGACGGTGAATATTATTTCGACAACGGCTTTTAAAGATCAAAAGCTTGGAACGTCTGGTTTGCGCAAAAAGGTATCGACTTTTCAACAGCCTCATTATGTTGAAAATTTTATTCAATCTATTTTTAATACTGTAGGACCTCTGCAGGGAAAATTGCTCATTTTGGGAGGAGATGGACGCTATTTAAATCGCACGCTTATTCAGACCGTGTTGAAAATGGCTGCTGCCAATGGTGTTGGATGTATTAAAGTCGGTAAAGGCGGAATTTTATCTACACCTGCTGTTTCGCATCTTATTCGCAAGTATCATGCTCATGGTGGGATTATTTTCTCGGCAAGTCATAATCCTGGAGGGGAACAGGGTGATTGCGGGATAAAATATAATATTTCTCATGGGGGACCAGCACCTACTTCTTTGTGTAATGCTATTTTTGCTGCATCACAAAATTTGTCTTTTTATAAAATTGTTGATGCTTCAGAGATCGATTTAGATAGGCAAGGGACGGTATTTATCGGGTCTATGCAGGTTGATGTTATCGATCCTGTTGCAGATTATAGTGCATTGATGCAGGAAATTTTTGATTTTGAGTGTATTGCTCAAGCCGTTTCTGAGGGATTAACCTTCCGGTTTGATGCAATGCATGCTGTGACGGGCCCTTATGCGCAAGAAATTTTTGAAAAATGCTTAGGATTTCCTGAAGGAACAGTTGTTCATGGAGTACCTTTACCGGATTTTGGTGGCAAACATCCAGATCCGAATTTGGTTCATGCTAAGGATTTATATGATTTATTAATGTCAGAGAAAGGACCTGACTTGGGAGCGGCTTCTGATGGCGATGGGGATCGTAATCTTATTATTGGTCGCCAACAATTTATCCCTCCTTCTGATTCTCTTGCTATTATGGCTGATCATGCTTCTTTAATTAAAGGATATCGACAAGGTCTTGTGGGCGTTGCACGCTCTATGCCAACTGGTCGTGCTGTCGATTGCGTTGCAGAGAAAAAAGGATTGAATTTGTTTGAAACTCCAACGGGGTGGAAATTTTTCGGAACACTTCTTGATGCTGGAAAAATAACTTTTTGTGGGGAAGAAAGCTTTGGTACAGGGTCAAGTCATGTGCGCGAAAAAGATGGATTATGGGCTGTTTTGTTCTGGCTGAATCTTCTTGCTGTTACAAAAAAAACTGTGGCGCAAATTGCGCAACAACATTGGCGTACCTACGGACGTTTTTATTTTTCACGGTATGATTATGAAGAGGTAGAGTCCCACAAAGCTTTTGCAATGGTAGAACAATTATCCGCATGCTTACCAGAGCCAGGAACAAAAGTGGTTGGATTAACGGTCGAAAAAGCCGATGATTTTATTTATCATGACCCCATTGATCATAGTGTGAGTATACGGCAAGGGGTCCGTATTTTTTTTGACAATGGGGCACGTTTAGTGGTCCGTCTCTCTGGGACGGGAACAACAGGAGCTCTTGTTCGGCTTTATCTTGAACAGTATGAGGGAGATCCCTGTAAGCATAATCAAGATCCACAACAAGCTCTTCACCCTTTAAAACAAGCCGCTTTTGAGGTGTTAAAAATCAACCATTATTTAGGACGCAAACAGCCTGATATTATTACATAAACACTTTTTTCTTGAGCAATAATTTTTCTCTTATTGTGGGTGAAGCATCTTTTTGGGATCAACAAGTCGATCATAATCAGTGGCAGAAACACCTGCTTTTAAAGCTTCTTCACGGAGACTTGTCCCATTTTTATAGGCGGTTTTGGCAATTTCAGCTGCTTTTTCATATCCAATTTCTGGGGCAAGAGCAGTAACCAACATGAGAGAACGTTCCATCAAAGCGTGAATATGCTCTCTATTTGCTTGTAATCCTTGAATACAATATCTTTCAAAAGAGCGCATACAGTCTCCTAAAAGATTCAGTGATTGCAACACATTATATCCAATGACCGGCTTATAGGTATTGAGTTCGAAATGTCCTTGGCTGGCAGCAAATGTGATGCAGCTATGGTTGCCAAAGACTTGGCAGGCAATCATGGTCAAAGCCTCACATTGTGTTGGATTAACTTTTCCCGGCATAATAGAAGAACCTGGCTCATTTTCTGGAAGGTTTAATTCACCTAGTCCTGAACGAGGCCCCGATCCTAAGAAACGAATGTCGTTGGCAATTTTGAATAGGTCAGCTGCTAAGGCGTTGAGGCTGCCATGAAAATGCGTAAGAGCTCCGTGATGAGCGAGCGCTTCAAATTTATTATGAGCGGTTTTGAAAGGGATTCCTGTAAGAGTGCTTATTGTTTCGGCAAATGCTTTATCAAAGCCCGATGGGGCATTGAGACCTGTTCCGACTGCTGTACCTCCTTGAGCAAGCATTTGAACATCGGTGAGTGCTGTTTCAATTCGTGAGCGATTGGCTTCTAGAGCGGTGCGATAGCCTGAAAATTCTTGTCCTAGTGTGAGAGGTGTTGCATCTTGAGTATGGGTTCGCCCGATTTTAATGATGTCGGTAAATTCTTTTTCTTTTTTCTGTAGGCTTGCAATAAGGGCATCGAGAGTTGGTAACAGATGTTGGCGTGTTTGCAGTGTGGTGGCAATATGTAAGGCTGTGGGAAAGGAATCGTTTGAGGATTGGCTCATATTCACGTGATCATTTGGGTGAACTGGTGTTTTGCTTCCAAGAGCTCCTCCCAAAAGTACATTAGCATGGTTGGCAATGACTTCATTGACATTCATATTGCTTTGTGTGCCGGAACCTGTTTGCCAAACAGAAAGAGGAAAATGAGCATCGAATTTTCCTGCAAGGACTTCATCAGCCGCGGTAACAATCATCTGCCCGATATTTTGCGGAAGCTTTCCTTTTTCCATATTCACGAGTGCTGCGGCTTTTTTAATAAGAGTTAAGGCATAAATTACGGTCAAGGGTTGTTTTTCTATCCCTATATTAAAGTGATGAAGGGAACGTTCCGTTTGTGCTCCCCAATAACGATCATTACGTACGGCGATTGTTCCAAAACTATCAGTTTCTTGACGAGTTGTAAGCATGACGACCCCTATGATGATTCATTTAAGTTTTTTTATACTATAGATTCATCAAAGAAAAATTAAGTGCTAAAATTTTTTATAATGGAAAACAGTTAACAAGACTATTGCTCAAATTTTCCACGAAAGAAAACGGAGGACGACAAAAAGGTGCAGATTAATTTTTATTGAGAACCCTTGACATTGTAACAAGGCATTTTTATATTTACTTTATTGTTAGCACTCGTCGCAAGAGAGTGCTAACAGGAACTTAAGATTAATTCAGTTATATTAAGTTTTAAGGATATAAAACATGGCTAATATACAATTCCGCCCACTTCACGATCGTGTCGTTGTTCGTCGGGTTGAATCTGAAAATAAAACAGCTGGTGGGATTATCATCCCTGATACAGCAAAGGAAAAACCTCAAGAGGGTGAAATTATTGCAGTTGGGAATGGTGCTCTCGACGATAATGGAAAGCGCGTTCCTCTAGAAGTGAAAGCAGGAGACCGCGTCTTGTTTGGCAAATGGTCTGGAACTGAAGTTAAGATTAATGGTGAAGACCTCTTAATCATGAAAGAGTCTGATATTATGGGAATTTTGGGTTAATCCAATTTCTAAAGTATTTTATTTGATTATTTAAGACAACTCCAAGGAGAAATTAAATGGCTGCTAAAGAAGTCAAATTTGGCCGTGAAGCGCGTGAGCGTTTATTGCGCGGTGTTGATATCCTTGCTAATGCTGTTAAGGTAACGCTCGGCCCTAAAGGGCGCAATGTGGTAATTGATAAATCATTTGGTGCGCCTCGTATAACAAAAGACGGTGTATCTGTTGCAAAAGAAATTGAATTGGAAGATAAGTTCGAAAATATGGGCGCACAAATGTTGCGCGAAGTGGCTTCGAAAACCAATGACATTGCAGGTGATGGAACAACAACGGCTACTGTTTTAGGGCAAGCAATCGTACAAGAAGGTGTAAAAGCTGTTGCTGCTGGAATGAATCCAATGGATCTCAAGCGTGGGATTGATGCAGCTGTTGAAGAGGTTGTTGAAAATCTTTTCAAAAAAGCGAAAAAAATCCAAACTTCAGCAGAAATTGCGCAAGTTGGAACGATTTCCGCAAATGGTGCTGTTGAAATTGGGAAAATGATTGCCGATGCTATGGAAAAAGTGGGCAATGAAGGCGTCATCACAGTGGAAGAGGCAAAAACAGCTGAAACTGAATTAGAAGTTGTTGAAGGTATGCAATTTGACCGTGGCTATTTGTCTCCTTACTTTGTGACAAATGCTGAAAAAATGGTCGCTGATCTTGATGATCCTTATATTCTTATTCACGAAAAGAAGTTGTCTAATTTGCAATCTTTGCTTCCTGTTCTTGAAGCAGTTGTGCAATCGGGTAAACCTCTCCTTATTATTGCAGAAGATGTGGAAGGTGAGGCTTTGGCAACCCTTGTGGTTAATAAATTGCGTGGTGGTTTGAAAATCGCTGCTGTTAAAGCTCCAGGATTTGGTGATCGCCGTAAAGCGATGCTAGAGGATATTGCTATCTTAACATCGGGTCAGGTTATTTCTGAGGATGTTGGCATTAAGCTTGAAAATGTTACCTTAGATATGCTTGGACGTGCAAAGAAAGTTAACATCACTAAAGAAAATACAACCATTATTGATGGCGCTGGACACAAGGCTGAAATTACTGCACGTGTTAACCAGATCAAAGCACAGATTGAAGAAACAACTTCTGACTATGATCGTGAAAAACTGCAAGAAAGACTCGCAAAACTTGCTGGTGGTGTTGCCGTTATTCGTGTTGGTGGTGCAACAGAAGTTGAAGTGAAAGAAAAGAAAGACCGTGTTGATGATGCCTTGAATGCAACACGAGCAGCTGTAGAAGAAGGTATTGTTGCTGGTGGTGGAACTGCGCTCTTGCGTGCTGCAAATGCATTGACTGTTAAAGGAAAGAATCCTGATCAAGAAGCTGGTATTCACATTGTACGCCGTGCTTTACAAGCTCCAGCACGTCAGATCGCGATGAATGCAGGTGAAGAAGCGGCAATTATTGTTGGCAAGGTGCTTGAAAATAATTCAGATACATTTGGTTACAATACTGCAACAGGACAGTTTGGTGACTTGATTGCTTTGGGAATTGTTGACCCAGTAAAAGTTGTTCGTTCTGCTTTACAGAATGCTGCATCAATTGCAAGCCTTCTTATCACAACGGAAGCAATGGTTGCTGAACTTCCGAAGAAAGAGACACCAATGCCTCCAATGGGCGGTGGTGGAATGGGCGGAATGGGCGGAATGGATTTCTAAGTCGCCTTCGTCAAAGATAAAAGAAAAACGGGCCTACTGGCCCGTTTTTCTTATTCTTTTATTTTATAATTAAATCAGCTCACAAATTTTTGCTTTACTTATTTCAGTATATCTTGTGTCTAGTAGATCTTTTTTCTTGTTTTCTTGGATGCATGATTTACGATAAATAATTTCTCTTGAACAAAGGCGGGATGTATGACTCAATTGCCTCAGTGTCCTCAGTGTGATGGTCTTTATACTTATGAAGACAATGATCATTTTATTTGTCCTGAATGTGCGCATGAGTGGCCTCAAAACAATAATGAAAAGCTTCCCATCTCTTTTGAAGTTTATGATGTTAATGGTCAGCTTTTAGCAAATGGTGATAGCGTGATGGTCATTAAAGATCTTAAAGTAAAGGGATCTTCATCTGTTTTAAAAAGCGGTACAAAGGTTAAGAATATTCGTTTGGTAGAGGGAAATCATAATATTGATTGTAAAATACCTGGGATTGGTCAGATGGCTTTAAAATCAGAATTTGTAAAAAAAGTTTAATACCAAAAAATGATCATCCTATACTGATGATCTCTTTTTTAATCATAAGAAGAAAGAGAGAAAAAAGGGCGTCAAAATACTCATTTTTACTGTGCGAGAAAGTATACAATTTTTAATCGCTCTTTGTTTTATTATAGAGAGAAAAATATTCTTTTTTTCTCCTGTCCTATCCTTTACGCACTTCATAAGCATTGTTGAAAAATATGTTATTAAAAAATGTCACAAGTTTATGAAAAGAGCCAGTAAAAGAAAATAGAGCGTAATCATAAAATATTATTGTATTTTGGATCTTATTCGTTAAGAATTTAAGTCATTGGTGAAAAATGCCATGGATGCTAAATGAGAGAAAAAATATCTTTATATCGGGATTCTATAAGACTACAGTTATTGCCGTTGCACTTGACTTTACTGTTCGTTATTCCATTTTTTTCCTTTTGCATTCATAGTATAATACATATCTATTCTCAATTCAGTATAAACTATTGAATCAATAGTTTTTGTTGTAAAGAAATATAAGTAGATGATTGTGCAAGAATTATACTATTTATAAAATGTGTGATTAAATGTTGCATAAAAATATAAGGAAGAGTTTATGAGCGCATCAGCAACCAATGTTCAATCAAATATCGAGAATGTTGCTTTAAGTTTTCCAATTCCTGAAAATGTGTTTGCGCTTACGGTTCAAGAAGTTCATCATTATACAGATAATTTATTTAAATTTCGTCTTAATCGTCCAGAAAGTTTTCGTTTTCGTTCAGGCGAATTTGTTATGATTGGTTTGCCGAATGCAGAAAAGCCAATTTATCGCGCTTATTCGATTGCAAGTCCATATTGGGATAAACAACTTGAATTTTTTTCGATCAAGGTTTTAGGGGGACCATTAACAGAACATCTTCAAAAAATTAAAATTGGTGATACAGTTTTAATGCGTAAAAAATCGACTGGAACTTTAGTTCTTGATGCTCTTATTCCTGGAAAACGTCTTTATCTTCTTTCAACAGGGACAGGTGTTGCTCCTTTTGCAAGTCTTATTCGTGATCCTGAAACATATGAAAAATTTTCCCAGGTGGTGCTTATTCAAACAACGCGTGCGTGTAATGAACTGACATATGCGAAAGACCTTGTTGCTTCTTTAGAGCATGATCCGTTAGTTGGTGAATATGTAAAACAGTTGAAATTTTATCCTATGACCACCCGAGAACCTTCAGAATATATGGGACGCATTACCACTATTATGGAAAGCGGTGCTTTTTTTGAAAGAACTGGATTGCCGAAAATCAATCCTACAGAAGATCGTGTTATGATTTGTGGTTCGATGGCAATGCTAAAGGATTGTGCTAGGATATGTGAAACCTTTGGTCTTGTTGAAGGAGCCAATAATGCTCCGGCGACTTATGTTGTGGAACGGGCTTTTGTAGGATAAGAGAACGACCTGTTTTACAGGATAAAAGGTGCTCATTCGTTTTTAAATTTTTCCATTCCGATTGATGTGGGAAAACATTTCAATAAATTGCCTTTGGAACTCTATCTATTTGTTAGATGAATACAGAGAGTGATAAAGTATTCTTATGTGTAGCTTTCTGTAAGAAAAATTATATTTGAACAAGAAATTATTGAGTGTTTGAAGAAGGGTGATTTCATCAGAAACTTCGGCTAAAAATGAAGGTATGCATCATTTGTCATGTCTTCCTTATTTGAGAGGCGCATGTGAGTAGTAAAAATAATTACCTTTATGTATAATCATAATAAGCGAGGAGCGATGATGCTGGGATAGTATCAATTTTCTTTTGATAAGGGTGTTCTCTTTTCATAAAAAGATATTCTGCGTTTAGAAGCAAATGACAGAATAATATAAAAGAAAAGGACGAATAGTTCTTGAAATTAAATAAAACCCACGTTATGTCCATGTCATGGAAAAGAAATTTAAAGTTGCCGCTCTTTATTGCTTTGCAGATTTGAAGCATTATAGTCAATTGCAAAAGCCTTTGCTGAATTTATGTCAGACAAATGGCATTAAGGGAACTCTTCTTTTAGCAAAAGAGGGAATCAACGGCACCGTTGCTGGTTCCTGCAGTGCAATTGAAAAGTTAATAGATTTTATCACTGCAGAGCCTACATTTCAAATGCCCGAGATTAAATATTCATGGGCTTCAAAAATGCCTTTTCATCGTCTGAAGGTGCGGCTAAAAAAAGAAATTGTAACAATGGGGATTGAAGATGTTAACCCGTTAAAAGTCGTTGGAACGTACGTAGAACCTGAAGATTGGAATGCTCTTATCCAAGATGAAGAAACACTTTTAATCGATACACGGAATGATTATGAATATGCGCTTGGGAGTTTTCAAGGAGCCATTGATCCTTGTATTAAAACATTTCGTGAATTTCCTGAGTGGATTATGAAACATGAAAGCGATTTGAAAAAGAAAAAGAAAATTGCTATGTTTTGTACAGGAGGTATTCGGTGTGAAAAATCAACCGCTTATGTCCGTAGCCTTGGTTATGATCAAGTTTATCACTTAAAAGGCGGTATCCTCAAATATTTGGAAACTATCCCAAAGGAAAACAGCCTATGGCAGGGAGAGTGTTTCGTTTTTGATGAGCGTGTTTCTGTAGGACATGGTCTCGAAGAATGTGGACGCGAATTGTGTCGCGCCTGCCGCTCCCCTCTTAGTGCTGAAGATAAGCTATCCTCTCATTATGAAGAAGGTGTCTCTTGTGATGCTTGCTATAATACGCGGGATGAAAGTGATAGACAACGCTTTCGGGAACGTCATAGACAATTTCAGTTATTAAAATTGCGTGCAGCGTATCCTTATTGTGAACAATAAAAGCCTTCTTTTATATCATTTTTAAAAAGAAGAATATTTTAAGACTGAGCACTCTCCAATTTATTGTTAGATATACAGAAACAGAATAAAGGTACAAGCTTATTCTCGTTTCCGAATGATATGTTTCTTTTTTGCATCATTTTTTGATTACAAGTTAAAAAAGTTTTAAAATTAAAAAAAATGATTGAAATGAATAAAAATTGGCTTTATATGCGATGTTGCCCAAAGTCGCACGTGCCTGTGGGTGTCCGCTGGTTCTCAAATGGTGAGATTAACCGGTACGGTACCTGGAACTAACCGCTCCAGTCATTCTTGTGACCAATCAAAAGAATGAGGACATCTTGAAGCAACGACGGTGCGGGCCTTTCTGGTGTCTTCCAGCTGCTCAAATGCTGGGATAACTAAAGAGGCACACCTCATTGCCTTCAGTGCGGAATTGGCTTCTCAACTCCAATCAAAAAGGCAGACAACGTAGAACAATGCGGTTTTCGCGCTGTTTTTTCGTGGCATGCAATGCTTGTTTCTTCCTGGTTGTTTTTAATCGGGTGAGAGGGTGGATGTATGTCTTTTGTTTTTTTGCTATTGGCAGCGTTTGCTGCTCATTGGCGTAAAGTTAGGGATGTCTTGTCCCTAGGGAGAAGTGCAAATGGCAACGCAACGTATTCGCGATTTTCTTGCAACGCATCGTTCTGAAGGTCCCTGTTTAGTTGTTGATCTTGATGTGGTTCATGAAAATTATTTAAATTTTGAAAAGGCTCTTCCACAATCACGTATTTTCTATGCAATTAAAGCAAATCCAGCACCTGAGATTTTGCGCTTGCTTGTTTCTTTAGGATCGTCTTTTGATGCTGCTTCTGTAGCAGAAATTGAAATGGCTTTAGCGGCAGGTGCTACAGCTAATCGTATTTCTTTTGGTAATACGATTAAGAAAGAGCGTGATATTGCGCGTGCGCATGCGCTTGGTATTTCACTTTATGCCGTTGACTGTTTTGAGGAAGTAGAAAAAGTTGCTCGTGCTGCACCGGGAGCTCGTGTTTTTTGCCGCGTCCTTACTGATGGAGAAGGAGCAGAGTGGCCGTTATCGCAAAAATTTGGCTGTGTTCCTTCTATGGCTGTTGATGTCTTACGTTATGCACATCACTTAGGTCTGCAGGCCCATGGTGTTTCCTTTCATGTGGGTTCTCAGCAGACAGATTTGAATGCATGGGATCGTGCTTTATCGGATACAGCTTTTGTTTTTAAATCTTTGGAACAAGAAGGTATTCAGTTGCAATTAGTGAATATGGGTGGTGGTTTTCCGACACGTTATTTGAAAGATATTCCAACAGTGCAAACCTATGGTATGGCCATTTTTGATTCATTGAAAAAATATTTTGGAAATCGTATTCCTGAAACAATTATTGAGCCAGGGCGTGCGATGGTAGGTAATGCCGGTGTTATACGCACAGAGGTTGTTCTTATCTCTAAAAAAGGAAAGAATGATAATGTCCGTTGGGTTTATCTTGATATAGGCAAATTTAATGGTCTGACTGAAACTATGGATGAAGCCATTCGCTATCCTATTGAAACAGCTTATGATGATAAAGCAATGGAGCCATGTATTTTAGCTGGTCCGACATGTGATTCAGCAGATATTATGTATGAAAAAACGCCTTATTTGCTTCCTCTTTCTCTAACAATAGGTGATGAGCTCTTGATTCATGGGACCGGTGCTTATACAACAACTTATGCATCTGTTGCATTTAATGGTTTTGAGCCTTTACGATCGTATGTGATTTGAGATTTTGTATATAAGGTACCTCTCTATTTGGGCCTAATGGGGTGTTTAAAATGCGGTTTAATGGGTGACAGAGATGAAAAAGATTCATTTTCAAGCAAAAAATGGTGCATGTTTTACGCTTATGTCTGAGCAAGAAGCCGATGCTCTTCATCGAGAGAAACTTCTCGATTTGATCATGGGAGAAGAACGTAAACATAAATCATCAGAAATTTTACGTTGCGGCCGGTTTCCAGCTTTTGGGCTTTCTTTTGTTGTTAAAAATTTTCTTGATGAGCTCGTAGGAAGTGTACGTCTTTGGAATGTTACTTTTCACAAAGGGCAAAATGAGATTCAAGATGCTTTGCTTTTAGGGCCTTTAGCTGTAGCAACTGAATATTCTGGTCTAGGAATTGGGTCAGTCTTAATGCAGCATTCAATTGAAACTGCAAAACAATTAGGCCATGGTGCTATTTTCCTCGTGGGAGACTCTGAATTTTATCAGCGTTTTGGTTTTTCAAGTCATTTAACAAAAAATTTCGCTATGCCTGGAGCTTATGAAAAACACCGTTTTCAGGCCTTGGAATTGATCCCTCAATATCTTATTGGATGTCATGGTCTTTTAGTTTCAAGTGGAGACCTACAGGATTTAAGCCATAATTAGCATTATAAAGTAGCTTAAGATTTTAGAGTGTTTTATTTTACTTATTTGCTCGTAATAACGCTGAGGGTGTTTTTTCGTTTTTCATTCATTAATAAGTCATATCATTGATGCTTAAGAATACGATTAAATTCTTTTGTTGATACACTCAGTACCATAAATATCTATTACCCTTTATAACATAAAACTTAATGTCCGTGAGGAATATCAGCAGAGGGTGATATTTTTTTAAGAAAAACGGTTAAGAAGGTTAAAAGGCTAAAAAGAATAGTCATCATAAAGAAAATATCGCTAAAAGCCATAACTGTCGCTTGTGTGAAAGCGATACCAAAAAGTTGTAATAAGGCAAGGGCATGTGGATCAAACGTATAAGAATGGAAATACATGGTGAGCTTTGCAAGCATTTCAGTTGCTTGGATATTTCCTGCATGAATGGTTTCAGCTATTCGTCCATAATGGAGATCAGAACGTTCCATCATAACAGTACCGATAATAGCAAGTCCTACTGCACCACCGAGATTGCGCGTTAAATTAAAAAGCCCAGAGGCATTTTTCATTTTCTCTGGTGATAATGACCCAAAGGCAATGTTATTAATGGGAACCATACAGAGCATAATAGAAAACCCACGAAAAATTTGAGGCCAAAAGAGTTCCCAAAAACCCCAATCGTCGGTAACCGCAGTGGCTAGCCAGGTTCCCCATGCAAAGCTGGTGAGTCCTATAGCAATCATAAGACGTGCATCAATACGTGTTGAAAGAAATCCAGCTATAGGAGCCGTCAAAAACATAGCTAAACCTGAAATAAAGAGTGTTTCTCCAATCATAAGAGCATCATAATGACGTATTTGACTTAAATAAACAGGATAAAGATAGGTAAGACCATAAAGTCCTATTCCAAGCATAAAGGAGAAAATTGTTGCAATCGAAAAATTTCGATTAGAAAAAGCTGTGAGATCAACAATTGGTTCTTTAGCAGTGAAAGCTCGCCAAAAAAATAAACTAGCTGCTAAGATCATAATAATGAAAAGATTGAAGATTAGTTGATCCTTTAACCAATCGTGACGTGCACCTTCTTCTAAAATATATTCTAATGATCCCAAAAAGATTGCCATAGAGAAAAGACCCCACCAGTCAAATTTAGTTATTAGAGAGGGCTCTGCTTTATCAAAATCAATTAATTTCCAAGTTAAAATTGAGATAATAATTCCAAAGGGTACATTAATGAGAAAAAGCCAATGCCATGATAAGACATGACAGAGATATCCTCCCACTGTTGGACCAATCGTGGGCGCTAATGTTGCGACTAGGCCAACGATAGGCGAAACGATTGATTGTTTAGAGGGAGGAAAAAGTGTGTAAGAAGCAACAAAAACGCTGGGAATAATGCCTCCACCAATAAAGCCTTGGAGTGCACGGTAAAAGGTCATCTGCTCAATAGATGTTGCTGTAGCGCAAAGAATAGATGCAATGGTAAAGCCAGTTGCCGAGAGGCTGAAAAAAACCCGTGTTGATAATAAACGCCCTAAAAAACCAGAAAGAGGCAACATAATAACTTCAGCAATAAGATAAGCAGTTTGAACCCATGAAATTTCATCAGCACTGGCTGATAAACCGGCTTGAATTTCAGCTAAAGATGAAGAAACAATTTGAATATCTAAAATAGCCATGAACATACCAAAAGTCATAGCTATGAAGACTATGACTTTACGCATTTCTATGTCCTCTTTAGCATCAGTAGATGCAGTGGAATCAATAGGTGCAGGAGATGTAGGATTTTTCATGATAGAATCATTTAACTTTGTTATAAAGGATCTTTATTTTGTGTTCTGGTTCGTGTGTCAACGGTTACGGTAACACTCATTCCTGCCTTGATTCTTCCACTTTTTAACGCATGCTCAGGAATAGAAATACGAATAGGAATACGTTGCGTAATTTTTGTAAAATTACCAGTAGCATTTTGTGGTGGCAAAAGAGAAAAAACAGCTCCTGTTGCGGGCGAAACAGAAAGCACTGTACCTTCAAATACATCTTTTTTGAAGGCATCAACGGAGATATAAGCAGCTTGTCCACTTTGAATATTTTGCAATTGTGTCTCTTTATAATTTGCTTCGATATAAAGTGCATGGATGGGAACTAAGGCAGCAAGGCGTTGACCATTAACGACAAAATCCCCCTTTTTTGCTGTTAAATTTCCAATAATTCCATCAAATGGAGCACGTAGAATAGTTGAATCAAGATCACGTTTTGCTTTGTCATGCGCGAGTTCAAGATTTTTTGTTTGACTTTCTACTTCATGCCGTTGTGCTTCTAATACTTGAATATTAGCACGTGCTGCAGCTATTTGCGCATCAGCCCGTGTAACATTAGCAATAGCTTGTTCGTAAGCTGATTTGGCATTGTCAACATTAGATTGGGAAACATAACGATCCGTTTTCAGTTCCATGATTCGTTGTAAGGTGAGTTGTGCATTGGTTTCTATGGCTGAAGCAGCTGCTTTTTGTGCTTGAGCATCGTCTAATGCACTATGGGCTGCTACAATTTGTGCATCAATACGCATCAGAACTTTCTGTTGTGTATTGAGATGAGCTTTTGTTTGATCTAAGGCGATTTGATAATCACCACTTTCTAAACGAAAGAGGATATCACCTTTTTTCACAGCTTGATTGGCTTTGATAGAAAGTTCTTCAATATATCCACTTAATTTGGGGGAAATAGCAGAAATATCGCCTTGTACATAAGCATCGTCAGTTGTAAGCATATAACGCCAGTGTGCCAACCATTTATAACTAAACCAAAATATAAAAAGCACAAAAATAAGCAGAAGAGTATTAATTAGTTTCTTGTGTTTTGTTTTTCTGAGAGCATTTATTGAAAAAATTGACGTAGACATGGATTTATTACTTTCAATTCGATATATAATAAATACACTCGCACATCCACATTTTACGCACATAGCAGTGAGAAAAGCTTTCCGGATAATACAAGAGTGACACATATATACTTGATACGGAAATTTACAAGTATAAAAATATTATTTTGTAGTACATTTTTTACAGGTACCTTTT
>NZ_CP019489.1:0-1200000 GCF_002810325.1 Bartonella sp. 1-1C | reverse complement strand
GCAGCCATCATTTAAAGAAAGCGTAACAGCTCACTGGTCTAAATAAGGGTCCTTGCGCCGAAAATGTAACGGGGCTCAAGCCATACACCGAAGCTGTGGATTTACTCTTATGAGTAAGTGGTAGCGGAGCGTTCCGTAAGCCTGTGAAGGGAGACTCGTGAGAGCTCTTGGAGGTATCGGAAGTGAGAATGCTGACATGAGTAACGATAAAGGGAGTGAGAGACTCCCTCGCCGAAAGTCCAAGGGTTCCTGCTTAAAGTTAATCTGAGCAGGGTGAGTCGGCCCCTAAGGCGAGGCCGAAAGGCGTAGTCGATGGGAACCACGTTAATATTCGTGGACCTGTGGGAAGTGACGGATTGCGTAAATTGTAAGGTCTTATTGGATTGATCTTGCAGTGAAGGAATCCCAGGAAATAGCTCCCACGTATAGACCGTACCCGAAACCGACACAGGTGGACAGGTAGAGAATACTAAGGCGCTTGAGAGAACTACGTTGAAGGAACTCGGCAAATTGCACGCGTAACTTCGGAAGAAGCGTGACCCTTTAGCGGGCAACCGTTAAAGGGTGGCACAGACCAGGGGGTAGCGACTGTTTACCAAAAACACAGGGCTCTGCGAAGTCGCAAGACGATGTATAGGGTCTGACGCCTGCCCGGTGCTGGAAGGTTAAGAGGAGATGTGCAAGCATTGAATTGAAGCCCCAGTAAACGGCGGCCGTAACTATAACGGTCCTAAGGTAGCGAAATTCCTTGTCGGGTAAGTTCCGACCTGCACGAATGGCGTAACGACTTCCCCGCTGTCTCCAACGTAGACTCAGTGAAATTGAATTCCCCGTGAAGATGCGGGGTTCCTGCGGTTAGACGGAAAGACCCCGTGCACCTTTACTATAGCTTTACACTGGCATTTGTGGCGATATGTGTAGGATAGGTGGTAGACTTTGAAGCAGGGGCGCAAGCCTTTGTGGAGTCGTCCTTGAAATACCACCCTTATCGACATGGATGTCTAACTGCGGTCCGTTATCCGGATCCAGGACAGTGTATGGTGGGTAGTTTGACTGGGGCGGTCGCCTCCTAAAGAGTAACGGAGGCGCGCGATGGTAGGCTCAGAACGGTCGGAAATCGTTTGTTGAGTGCAATGGCATAAGCCTGCCTGACTGTGAGACTGACAAGTCGAGCAGAGTCGAAAGACGGTCATAGTGATCCGGTGGTCCCGTGTGGAAGGGCCATCGCTCAACGGATAAAAGGTACGCCGGGGATAACAGGCTGATGACCCCCAAGAGTCCATATCGACGGGGTTGTTTGGCACCTCGATGTCGACTCATCGCATCCTGGGGCTGGAGCAGGTCCCAAGGGTATGGCTGTTCGCCATTTAAAGCGGTACGTGAGTTGGGTTCAGAACGTCGTGAGACAGTTCGGTCCCTATCTGCCGTGGGTGTAGGAATATTGACAGGATCTGTCCCTAGTACGAGAGGACCGGGATGGACGTATCTCTGGTGGACCTGTTGTGGCGCCAGCCGCATAGCAGGGTAGCTATATACGGACGGGATAACCGCTGAAGGCATCTAAGCGGGAAACCCACCTGAAAACGAGTATTCCCTGAGAACCGTGGTAGACCACCACGTTGATAGGTCAGGTGTGGAAGTATGGTAACATATGAAGCTTACTGATACTAATCGTTCGATAGGCTTGATCGTTCTCATTCCCTCTATTCATTTAAACAAACAGAACAAATTAAAATAGCAATAAGACAACTTCTCTTTTCTTTCTATGCTCTTCGCTGACTTGGTGGTTATGGCGGAGCGCCTGCACCCGATCCCATTCCGAACTCGGCCGTGAAACGTTCCAGCGCTGATGGTACTTTGTCTTAAGGCACGGGAGAGTAAGTCGCTGCCAGGTCTGCTAAGCGCATAGAAAGAACTCTTCAACACTCTTTAAAAAAAGATCTAAAAATCGTCGTGTTCTTTCTGCGACAATTCTTCGGTAACGCGGGGTGGAGCAGCCCGGTAGCTCGTCAGGCTCATAACCTGAAGGCCGCAGGTTCAAATCCTGCCCCCGCAACCAGTCTTGTATTAATAAAATAATCCTTAAAATAAGCTCGACAAGAGATCGGTAGGCGATCCAATACAAAAAAGGACTGCTTCCTCTTTGGAGCGGTGTTGTTGGGGAATAATAAAAAACCACTGGAAAAAGATCCTTCTTAGATGAGATGTCCATTTTGAAGGTATGGATGCATCATGAGGGAAAATATCTAGGCCGCTTCAAATCAATGTGCCAGACGTCAAGAGAGAAACGGGAAGAGGATCCGTCTCAGATGAGTGGTCCGTTTTGATGGCATGGATGCATCATGAGGGAAAATATCTAGGCCGCTTCAAATCAATGTGCCAGACGTCAAGAGAGAAACGGGAAGAGGATCCGTCTCAGATGAGTGGTCCGTTTTGATGGCATGGATGCATCATGAGGGAAAATATCTAGGCCGCTTCAAATTAATGTGCCAGACGTCAAGAGAGAAACGGGAAGAGGATCCGTCTCAGATGAGTGGTCCGTTTTGATGGCATGGTGCATCATGAGGGAAAATATCTAGGCTGCTTCAAAGAAAAAGGGTCTTTAATAAAAAAGCTGCACATGTGGTGCAGCTTTTGTAAAGCTGGTTTTGCTTTGTAGAGTTCTTATAGGCTGACAAGCCTTTTTTTGTTTCAAAATCGAAATTTTACAATGTGTAAGAATGAGAACGTCTCTTATGACCATAATATCCAGAAATGCTGGCAATTACTGCACCAAGAAGGCTCGCAAAAAAACTCCATAATCCAATCTTAGAAGCTGTGCTTATGGCCTTATCCGCAAGCTCAAAACTGTTTTTGGCTCCTTTCTGAACAGTACCATTCTGTGAGAGAGCTTCTACCTGTTTGTTCAGCGATTGAATAGCTTCTTTAGTTTTTTTGTTCGCTGTTTGATAAATATCAATCGCACGCTCTGCAGTATTTTCTGCTTCAGCTTGTGATAGCCCATTGTTTGTCAACTGATGGATAACATCGCGACGATCAATCTGGGTATTGAGCTTTTTAACACGATCCGAAAGGCGTTCGCCGAGTTGTTTAACCAAAAGACGATAGTTAGAAGGATCATTCTTAAAAGATGTGATGGTAGAACGGAGGTCTTTGACTGATTCTCTATAAGCGTTATAGAGATTGTCCGGATTGAGGGCTGGAATATCACTTTTATTTAAAAGTGCCTGTAAGTCATTGCTGAGTTTGTTAAAATCAAACAGAGCATTACCTTTATCGTTGAAAAAATCCTCAAAATTTTTACGGTCTGTGAGAGGAACAAGTTTGCCACCTTCTGAACCAAAATCACTGATCGCTTGTTTCGTTGTTGTTGCAACTCCTGAAACAGTCTTAGCGCCTAAATGAGCTGCGCCAGAAAGTAAAATTGCACTTTGAAGCGCCACAAAAAGCATAAAAAGAGCCCAAGTCAAAAAACCGTGAAGCGCTCCTGAGTGATCCGAAAAACGACCAGCAACATAACCTCCAAGACCAAAGCTTAGACAAAAAATAAAAATCGAACTCACTCCAACAGAGAGAAAACTCTTCTCTAGTGAAAAGGGAGAAAAAAAGGTCATTTGGTTTAAGCCTAAGGCGGCTAACAAAAATGAAAAACAAACCGATGTTGCTAAAAGCGTTAGTAATCCAGCAAAAATCGAGGACCAAGATAAAACAGACGGCCTATAGTGACAACTCTCCGTCTCTAAAGAAAATTCGCCTGTAAAATGTCGCTCTAAGGGATGCTTCGTTGGGATCCGCGTTTCCATATCTCTCTCTCCTTCAATAATTCTTGAAATTAAAATGAGAAAAAACAATGCAAGTTCCAAAAAAAATGAAAAAAACAATCATTTGGTAAAATCACTACTTTCATCCGAACACCCCAAAAAAATATTTTATGCTAAAATAGTCAAAAAATAGTCATGAAGTTTTTTTAAAAGAATTTCCAAATGGACGTGTATATTTTTGGCTATGCTCAAAAGATCGGTGGGGGTTCTGTGTAGAGATTTAGCTGTAAGTTGCGTTATTTAAATAAATAATAGAAAAATAGATGGTGCGGTTTTGTACCGAGCGGGAGTGTAGGGGGGAGAGTTTTGAGAGCTTTTTCCGTGATTGTATAGAGAAATCTACTTTTAGTAGTAGGTGTGATTTAGATTATTTAATTGCTTTCAGAACTAAGCATATTAAGTGTGAAGCTGTAATCAATAATTTTCAAGAGTAGTACAAATCCTAGCATTGTACTCAGTCTGTTGTGATTGCGCAATGGTTATGGGTCGATTAAACGAAAAGGAGGAGTTTTATGATGTATCAGATTGATTACAATAGTTATCGTTCTGTAAAAAGCTTTAATCGTCGTGTCTGTTTCCTCGTTATGCATTACACTGCAATTGATTTTAAACAGTCGGTTGCAATTCTCACAGGTACTAAGGTTAGTGCACATTATCTTGTTCCTGATCCTTTGGAGAAAACGTATATTGAAGCGGGATTTAAAGATATGCGTATTTTTAATTTGGTTTATGAAAATGAACGTGCATGGCATGCTGGTGTTAGCTCATGGGCTGGGAGAAGCAATCTTAATGATACATCTATTGGAATTGAAATAGTCAGTGTGGTGACTGATGATATGAATGGAATGCCTATATTTCCTCCCTATAATCCTATGCAAATTGATGCGGTTAAAGAGCTTGCATTAAATATTCTACAACGTTACCCTGATATTACGCCAACCAATGTTGTTGGTCATAGTGATATTGCTCCTGATAGAAAAAGCGATCCAGGTGCAGCTTTTCCATGGAAAGAGCTTTATACAGTAGGTATAGGAGCATGGTATGACGATGAATTGAAGAATTGCTATCAAGCGCAATTCTGTAAGAGTCTTCCTGTTAAAGCAGATATTATTGCTAAATTTAAGCGATATGGGTATGATACTTCAATTGTAAAAACAGAAGGTGGGTATAAGGCACTAATCCGAGCATTTCAGCTTCATTTCCGGCAAAACAATTATGATGGGATTTTGGATGCCGAAACAGCAGCGGTTCTTTATGCATTGGTAGACAAGTATTTTTCTTAAAATAGTTTAGTTCATTTTCATTAAAATATTTGCGATTACGATAATAGTGAGTTGAGGGTGTTGATTTATTGATATTTGGCGGAGAGAGAGGGATTTGAACCCCCGATAGAGTTGCCCCTATGCCGCATTTCGAGTGCGGTGCTTTCAACCACTCAGCCATCTCTCCATATCTTAGGATACAATAAATTTTATTTATCTCGCTTCATTTAATGACGGTGTGATAATCTCCAATTTCTTCGAATACAAGTTCTTTTTTGCTTTTTAATGGGCTTTTCTTGACATAGAATAGAAATTCTATCATATATATTTGCGTTTGAGCGTGAAGTAATTTGCGCATATTTGTGTTTTATAGGTGTTTTCTATACCTTTTGAAACCATTAAGACTGATAAAAAGCAGCCTATTTTCTCTGTTGATAAAGTAAAATAAGAGCTGGATCGAACGAAAGGATAAAAAATGTTCGCAGTCATTAAAACTGGTGGTAAGCAATATCGTGTTGCTGAAAACCAAGTCATAAAAGTTGAGAAAGTTATTGGTGATGTGGGGAGTGTTATTGAATTAAACAATATATTGATGCTCCATGAAGGCGATAACGTGACTGTTGGTACGCCTGTTGTTGCGGGTGCTTTGGTTAAGGCTGAAATTGTAGAGCAGAGCCGTGCACATAAAGTTATTGCATTCAAAAAACGTCGTCGTCAAAATTCAAAGCGTACTCGTGGTCATCGCCAAGAATTGACAACGTTGCGTATTTTAGAAGTTTTAAGTGATGCTTCTAAAGGACAAAAAATAGCTGAAAAGCCCGTTAACAAGAAAGTAAAAGAATCAAAAGAAACGAAAGATTCTGCTTCTCTTAGCAAAACTGCTAAAAAAACTACTGAAAAAAAGGCTACGACAAAAAAGGTAGCTTCCAAGACATTAAAAGGTGACAAGAATTAAAGGAAGACAGTTATGGCACATAAAAAAGCAGGAGGTTCTTCGCGCAATGGTCGCGATTCAGAATCAAAACGTCTTGGCATTAAAAAATTTGGTGGGGAAGCCGTTATTGCTGGAAACATTATTGTTCGTCAGCGCGGTACACGTTGGCATCCTGGTGATAATGTTGGTATTGGAAAAGATCACACTCTTTTTGCTCTTTCAAATGGAATAGTTTCTTTTCGCAAAAAAGCAAGTGACCGTTCTTATGTTTCAGTTATTCCTATGGCAGAAACTCCAAAATAAGCAAGATATAAACATATATAGGATTTAAGCTTGCACGTTATTTCTCTACAGGTAGAGTGTAAGTCTTTGGAGAGGTGGCCGAGTGGTTGAAGGCGCACGCCTGGAACGCGTGTATATGGGAAACCATATCGAGGGTTCGAATCCCTCTCTCTCCGCCAAATATCAATAAAATTATGTTTTATCTAAAAGCTAGGGAATTTTGATTTTACTCTGTTTTTTCTATCCTATTCTTCATTTTTAATGACTTCTCTTTGTTTTCTATTAGCCGTTTAAGTTTAACGCAATGCCATGCTCTTTTTTGTTTAACTAAAGCTTTCATTTCGAAACCGTAGTGCCCGCGTTAGTAGGATGTATTGCTCCTAATTTCTCAATTCCTGAACTGATTTTAAATATCTACTGCATTGCTTATTTTACGCAATAAATTGCCTAAATTTTCTTTAACGAGATTATTTCCGTTTTTCTTACGCATAAAATTTTACTTTCTAATAGAACCATTTTGTCAATTCAGTGTGCAGTACTCTGAATGCTCTACAGAAATATTTTTTGTAAAAGGTAAGAAGCTATAAAATAGTAGTCTTTAGTATATAAAATTGGAAGAGCATGTCTTATGTCTATAATAAAATTATGGAAAGTTTGAGGGGTAGTTACATCTTCTATATTGCTTGCATTCCTTGATGTTTTCACTTTGCTGAAGATATTAAAGGTGGTTTAGCTCTTGATAAGAGGGATTTGGTTATGAAATCATAGGTATTTCTTAGCTACATTCTTGGTGAATTGTTGGCCAATGTAATTTTTCAGCAGATTTTGCTGACGAGGATATCGAATGGTTTGATGTTGAACCTGTTAATTGAGAGCTTTTGTTAATAAAGCGGGGAAAAATCTGGTTTATATAGCTTGAGGCAGCTTCGGCTTACGATCAAAAAGAAATATTCCTCGTGCTGATTTTATCACCGGAAGCATTTTACATATTACGAAAAATACCAGTTATTTTTTCCATTGTAAGGGAGGACGTTTTGCTAGAATATCAGATTTTCTGTCTCATTAGTAGGAACAAGATTATAGACAATATAGGTGGTACATTGTGATCAATCACGTGCTTTCGATATAGAAAGTCTATCTTGAAAAGAGTAGAAATAGGCTCCTCTGTGATTATCAATGAAGTCCTCGTCAAGCTATCGATATTTTTTCCTTAATTTCTGAATGTATTTATATAAATGGTGCTAAAAAGATTCCATTATATTATATACTCTTTGAATGTCAGTACAAAATTGCGGTACCTTTTTAATCAGTTCACCATAAGAAGGCATAGTAATTGCTGCATCTATTGTCGATATTAGATCTGCTATTTGTGTTTTTGGGGTCATACCATTAGGAGAAGTAAGGAACTTTTTTGCATACTGAAACATTGGGTTTGTAGGTTCATTGGACGTTTTTTGCGCCAAAACGAAAATATTTTCTTTCCAGTTATAATTATAGCGTAGTGTGTGTATGTGTGTTGGTAAATTTGCCCATGCCATCTCTTTATTATAATCACCTTGTAATAAGTTTGCATAACGCCCACACAAAGTCATAAGTATGTGACGGTGGCGCACGGGATGAAATCTTGAAAAAAAATCATCGTAGCCACGAGAGTATATATATTCTGATGCTTTTTGCATCTTGTCAGCGTGTTCGGAATTTTCGTATTTTGTGCTTACATACTTTTCGTAGAGTGCATCATATTGATCTAAATTATCTACATTCGTACATCCAAATAATATTAAAGTAGATAATAAAATTATAAATTTGACGATGTGCAGCATAAGACTCCCCCTTTTTTTATTACATAATCGATTCGTTTAGCTGATACAATTATAAGTAGTTAGTTTTTAAAGGTGCAAATTGAGATATAAACACAATATTTAGTGTTTTGTGTTGATGTTGAGAGTATGCTTTATTTAGTTTTGAATGACATTATTACATTTAGTCGTGTTGTCTCCAAAATTGAGTGTATTAATTCTGTAATTTCTGAAAATACGGCTTTTTTATTATCTAAAGGGTGTATTGCTGATGTCAGAAATACATCTCAGACTCTAAAATACCCCTTAAGCGCAATCCTTCAAAAGCAGGAAGTGGTGGTGTCAAAAGCATTCCGAATAAAATGACGTATATTTTGAAAGAGATCGTAATTAAAATCGCTGAGAATGCAAAAAATAAGAAATGATGGAATTTCTTCATTTAGAAAAGCAAGCTGTCAGTTGCAAAGTCGTTTATTTATTGCTTCTTGGCAGGGTTTTACCGTTACGGGTTATGGGTGAGAATGGTCGTGCTATAAAGATGATAGGGCGTATAGAAATAGCTTCTTTGGTTAATGGTGACATGCCGAATTAAGATTGTTCTCAACCTTATTCCTATTTTACAGGTAAGGTATTGGTTTGTACGGCTTGGGGAAGTATAGAATTGGGTCGGATCAGATCCTTTGTTTGATAGCTGTTTAAAGGGCTATCAGTTTATGATGTGTGGATTTCTAGCACTATTCTGTGTGTTCGTCAGTTTTAGAATTCGCTTGATGAGAGTTTTTTGAAAGAAATTAAACGTGCGGTAGAAACCTATGATTTTTAAAGGGATTATTATAAGGGAGGTGAAGAATCAAATTAAGTCGAAGGATGATCGTATAGAAGATTTTCAGTTTTATGTGTTTGATCGTAATGTCGCGGCTATCAAATTGATAGGTTGATTTTTGCGGAGTTGGGTTGATGAGATCGAGTCTGTTAAGGATACAGCTTGGTAAACGCTGATAGCAACTTTGCATGAAGAAGGAGAAGTATAGCATGCAGAATTATAGAGCACATGGATCCTTTATGAGAATATGCTTCTATTGAGAGAAAGTTTCGCTTTTCCGAACGTGAGGCTGATGTGCATGCTGATCTTGCTTAGTGGATGTACAATTAAATGAATGCGCGTTCTATATTGATTCGTCTCTAATGTATCTGGAGAGAAAAACTTCATTGTTATAAATCTAGATTTGGCAAGACGAATTTTAGAGCATAAAAAACAAAGTGAATACTTATTTGTGCGAAAAGATGGTTTACAAATCAAGTGATCAAGGTTAATAAAAGACAGATTGATCATAATAAAGGCAGTTTTTAAGTTTAAATTCGATTTTTTATTGTTAATTAAGTAGCCTTATACAATTTATTGAGGAACGATATGGAAAGGAATTCAACCTTTAATCATACATTTGAAGAAGAAAGTGGTGTAAAAAGTACAACAAGGAACTCTGTTGAAAGTCGTAAAGAAATTGAGAGGTTATCAGAACGTGTTTCTGGAGATCCGAAGCTATTAGCTTCAGATCTGGATATGATACAGAGAAGTTTAGCTCTTGGTGAACATGATGTACAAGAGAAACGTTATATGGAGCATATCATAAAGTCTTTAAAGACTCGATTAAAGGAAAGATATCAAGTTAAAGACGATTCCAGTCTTTTAAAAGAAATTGATAATTATGTCAGTTTTGTTAGACAAGAGTGTAGTGAAAAGGCAGTTGCAGCAAAAAGTATAACAAGGAACTCTGTTGAAAGTCGCAAAGAAATTGAGAGGTTGTCAAAACGTATTTCCGGAGATTCAAAACTATTAGCTTCAGATCTGGATATGATACAGAGAAGTTTAGCTCTCGGTGAACGTGATGAACGAGATACAATTTATATGGCGCATATCATAAAGTCTTTAAAGGTTCGATTAAAGCAAGAGTATCAAGTTGAAGACGATTCCAGTCTTTTAAAAGAAATTGATAATTATGTCAGTTTTATTAGACAAGAGCATAGTGAAAAGGCAGTTGCGGCAAAAAATATAACAAGGAACTCTGTTGAAAGTCGCAAAGAAATTGAGAGGTTATCAAAACGTATTTCCGGAAGTTCGAAACTATTAGCTTCAGACCTAGATATGATACAGAGAAGTTTAGCTCTTGGTGAACATGACGTACGAGATACAATTTATATGGAGCATATCATAAAGTCTTTAAAGACTCGATTAAAGGAAAAGTATCAACTTAAAGACAATTCCAGTCTTTTGGAAGAAATTGATAATTATGTCAGTTTTGTTAGACAAGAGCATAGTGAAGAGGCATTTGCAGCAAAAAGTATAACAAGGAACTCTGTTGAAAGTCGCAAAGAAATTGAGAGGTTATCAAAACGTATTTCCGGACATTCGAAACTATTAGCTTCAGATTTAGATATGATACAGAGAAGTTTAGCTCTCGGTGAACGTGATGAACGAGATAAAATTTATATGGAGCATATCGTAAAGTCTTTAAAGAATCAATTAAAGGAATGTTATCAAGTTAAAGACGATTCCAGTCTTTTAAAAGAAATTGATAATTATGTTAGTTTTGTTAGACAAGAATATAGTGAAAACGGAGTAAAAATTTCTAGCCAAGGCGAGAAAAATGCACGCGTATCGGGAAATAGAGAACGCAAAGCTGGTAATTTCAAAATAAAAATGCCTTCTTTCTTTCGGTAAAAAGATAAGGCCCTACACTTTTTTATATTCATGGGGGGAATATTAGTTTAAAATATTTGTATCTATTTCGATTTTGATAATCTAAGGCGCAATAATTCTTTAAAGAAAGATCGATTTATAATTTGTTTTACAAAAGGGTAATGTGGAATCTTATTCCCTTACTTTGATTTTGTTTTCCCTCACCTTAAAAAAAGATATATAAAATCAATAAGTTATATGTTGCTAAAAAGTACATGGTGCCCAAAAGAGGATTCGAACCTCCACGCCTTGCGGCACAGGTACCTGAAACCTGCGCGTCTACCAATTCCGCCATTTGGGCTATAAAATTCATCTAAGGTTATGGAATTCTTCTGTCAATGTCATTGCACTTAAATTTTGTCAAATCTTTCAAAATAGTTTCATTTGCAGTCTCCTAGTGTAACTTTATATACTTTTTTAGATCTCTTATATTTTATGTGTTTTTGTAAAAATGAATTGAAAGATATGTATTTAATGAACTCTAAAATAGAGACCTGCTTCTATTCTAGAAATCGAATTCTTCAAGGGTATCAAGGAGAATGAAGCTGTGCAGAAAAATGGTAGAAATGCTTTGGAAGTCCGTATAAGATATCCTTAATGTATTAGGAGATATTGATATAGAAATTTTAAGTTTCGATCCTTTGCTTTACAAAGCCTTTTAGGATTTTATAGGTCAAATCAACCCTTTTTTTCACTAAGCAAGTCTAAAGTAAGTGATAATAATAATTATAGGGATTTGCTAAAAATATTAGCAGATCATTCAATAAAGCAAGACAAATTACAAAAATTATTAAGAAAACCAAAGAAGTACGTCAGAAAGGAAAATACTCCAAGTTCATTGTTTGGAAACGATGGCTGTGGTTTTAAAGTAAGGTTTATATTTTTTATAGTCATGGAGAGAGCTGTTATTGGACATATTCATTTGAAATAATTTTCTCTATATGCATTTTAGGAGTTTAAGGCGTAATGATTTCTTTTGATTTAATTGTTGAATCACTATTGAATTCATAAATAATAGGAATTCCGGTTTCTAATTCCTGCAACATGATTTCTTCATTATTGAGACCTTCAAGTGCCATAATAAGAGCACGAAGAGAATTACCGTGTGCTACGATAAGAACAGTCTGAGAACGTAAAATATGAGGTTGAATATGATGAAGATAATAGGGCCAAACACGTGCACCAGTATCGCGCAAACTTTCTCCATTAGGGGGAGCAATTGTGTAAGAACGACGCCAGATGTGCACTTGTTCGTCTCCCCATTTTTGACGTGCTTCATCTTTATTCAAACCAGATAAATCACCGTAGTCCCGTTCATTCAATGCTGTATTTTTCACTAAGTGCAGATTTGATTGCTCTAATTGTTCTAAAATATGTTCTGCAGTTTTTTGAGCTCGCTGTAAGACAGATGTATAAGCAATATCAAATTTAAATCCGGCTGCTTTTAAATTTTTCCCTGCTGCTATTGCTTCTTTATTGCCTTTTTCTGTCAACGCTGGATTTTTCCAGCCAGTGAAGCGATTTGCTAGGTTCCATTCGCTTTGTCCATGACGAATTAATACAAGTTTGCGTCCCACGTTGAAATTCCTATGATGATTGTTGATTATGAAAATTAATCTTTTAATCCTAGAACATCAAGCATTGAATAAAGGCCATTTTTACGTTCTTTTGCCCATAGTGCTGCTTTTAATGCGCCATGAGCAAAAATAGAACGTTTTTGCGCAAAGTGTGAAAGAACAACGCGTTCATTTAAACCTGCAAAAGTAACACTGTGATCGCCAATAACTGTTCCTCCTCGTGAGCAGATAAAGCCAATAGTGCCTTTTTTACGTTTACCTGTATAGCCATTGCGTTCGCTAATACTGACATCTTTAAGTGTAACATTGCGTCCTTTAGCTGCTGCATTGCCAAGAAGAATGGCGGTCCCAGAGGGAGCATCAACTTTTTCAGCATGATGCATTTCATAAATTTCAATATCAAAATCGTCAGCCTCTAACGCTTTAGCTGCTTTCTTTACGAGATTGGCTAAAAGATTAACGCCAAGACTCATATTTCCAGATTTGACAATGGTTGTGTGTTCTGCAAAGGCAGCAATTTGTTCTTCCTCTTTTTTATCAAATCCAGTCGTTCCAATAATGTGGATAAGACCTTTTTGGGCTGCATAATCTGCATAAATGATACTAGCTGCTGGTTGAGAAAAATCTAAAATACACTCTGCCTTAGAAAAGGCCTCTTCAAAATCATCAGTGATGCGAATGTTCAATGAGTTTGAACCAATCAATATGCTCGCATCTTTTCCTACAAAAGGTGATCCTTTGCGTACAATTGCAGCACTTAGTTTTACATCTTGCCTATCTTGGAGTGCTGTAATCAGTTCTCTTCCCATTTTTCCATTAGCACCAACGACTGCAAGGCGCATATTTTTCTCCTTATAATGTTCTACTTTTAAATTATAGGCAAAGTTTCTTTTTTTTTCCAACTGTTCTTTTATTTATATAAGGATAAGGAAACATCTTTATATAGTGTTTTATTACAGATTGCTGAGTTATTTATTCTCTTATTTTGTTATTTTAGTCGTTATAATGATATCCTAAATTTTCTTTTGAAAGATTATTATTTCCTTTTAAAAAAGGGAATCTTCATTTGATATTAAAGAGATAGAAGTTTCCAATCTTTTTAGAAAGAATGGTAGTGAAACAATGATGAGAGTTTCAGAGATAAGCTTTGCATAAAAGGTATAGGATTTTTTAAAGCGGATAGAATATTTATGTATTACAACGGATCTAAGCGAGAAAGTAATCTCTAGTTTAATAATTAATATATGTTTTCAATGATTGATTTGATTTATACTGTTGTTTTCACAAGCGCTTTTATTGGAAAATTGAAGAAAAACTTTCTTTATATGAAGGCAGTTTTTAAGAATGATATGCAATGGTTCAATAGATATCGCTTTTAAGATTAGACTATATGCTTCTAGTTAAAAGTCGAGATCAGTATAATGAGAACTAGGAGCAATTCCCCGAATGCGATCCATTAAAAGAGGTCGAAAAGAAGGACGAGATTTAATTCGCGTATACCATTCACGAGCTGCAGGAAAAAGTTTCCAGTCAATTTCTGCTAAAAAGTCAAGTACTGAAATAGAAGCTGCAGCTGCTAAATCGGCATAAGATAGTTCAGATCCAGCGAGCCAATCGCGGGATGCACAAAGCCACTCTAGGTAATTCATATGTGGCGGAATATTAGCGCGAGCATTGCGTAAAATTTGCGAGTTAGGTGCTCCACCACCAAGAGTTAATGGCATTTCACGTTTATAGATTCGTTCTCGTACAATATGGCGGGTCGCTTCATTTTCAAATTTGTTTAAAAACCAATCAACAAGGCGGCGTACTTCGGCTCGCTCTAAAGAAGTTTCGGGGAAAAATCTCTTTTCTTGCCGTAAACTACCACGTGTTTCATCTAAATACTCGTAGATTACAATGGCACCTGATAATGGAACTTCACGTTCAGCAAGAAGAACTGGTAAATGTCCTGCTGGATTAAGTGCAAGAAACTCACTCCTCCTCGCCCATTCATGTTCTTCAATGAGTTGAGTTGCCACAACATATTCTTCAAGAATAATGCGTATAAAACGGGAAGCGGAAGAGAGAGGATAATGGAAAAGTGTTAGCATAATTTATATGATCAGATAGAGTCGATGGATTCTTTCAAATAATAAAATATTTTATAAAAGCGTTTGGCTATAAGCACAAGACTATTAACCATTACCAGCTATATTTATAATACATTGATTAAAGATATATTGTTATGCAATGGCTTGTATAATAGCTGCGCGTAATTCTTCTAAACCAGAAGCTTTTTCTGCTGAAGTTACTAGAATTTCAGGATAAGCTGCTGGATGTTTAAGAAGTTTGGTTTTTGTCATTGTTATTAGAGCTTCAAGCGTATTGAATTTTATTTTATCACTTTTTGTTAAGACAATTTGATAAGAGACCGCTGCTTTGTCAAGGAGATTAAGGGTATCAGTATCGTTTTTTTTTATTCCATGGCGTGAGTCAATCAAAACATAAACCCGTTTGAGGGTTGTACGACCCCGTAAATAGTCAAAAATTAAATGTGTCCATGCATTAACGAGATTTTTAGGAGCTTTAGCAAAACCATAACCTGGCATATCTACAAATGCTACAGGAGGAAGATTGTGTGTTTGTTCATTAAAACCGTCGGGTATGAAATAATTTAATTCTTGGGTACGTCCTGGTGTATTAGACGTACGTGCTAAATTTTTTTGTTGAACTAACGCATTGATAAGAGAAGATTTTCCAACATTGGATCGTCCTGCAAATGCAATTTCTGGTGGTCCTTCGGGTGGTAGAAATTTCATTGTAGGTACCCCACGAATGAAAATCCAATTGCGGACAAAAAGTCCAGAAAGGTCAGGATATTGCATCATTTGTGTATTTCTTTTTTAGAATCTTTTTGCACAATAGCTTTCAGATTATCAAAAAATTCAATTTTGACGCCTTGACATTTCATGATGATACTTTGCTGAATAATTGATAATATATTGTTCCATGCCCAATAGATGACAAGGCCAGCTGGGAAAGAAGCGAGCATAATGGTGAAGATAATCGGCATCCATCTGAAAACGACAACTTGCGTTGGATCTTGAGGAAGCGGATTCATTTGCATTTGTAGGAACATTGTTATCCCCATAATTAAAGGCCATGCTCCTAGAATAAGAAACGTTGGTACTGCATAAGGTAATAAGCCAAATAAATTAAAAATAGAAGTTGGATCAGGTGCTGCTAAGTCTTGAATCCATCCAAAGAAAGGTGCGTGTCGCATTTCAATGGTAATATAAAGAACTTTATAGAGAGCAAAAAATATAGGGAATTGAATCAGTATGGGCCAGCAACCCGCAAAAGGATTAATTTTTTTAGTTTTATACAATTCTATGATTGCTTGTTGTTGTTTATTCCGATCATCTGCGTACTTTTCTTTAATTTCTAGCATCATTGGTTGTATAACTTTTAGACGCGCTATAGACTTATAAGATTTATGAGCAAGTGGGAATAAAAGTATCTTCAAAAGTACTGTGATAAGAAGGATAGCAACACCAAAATTTTCTGTATATTTATAAAGTATGTCAATAAGAGCAAACATCGGTTTGGTAATAAAATCGAACCAACCCCAATCAATGAGAAGACTAAATTTATTAATTTTTAATTGATTTTGATAGTGATTAATGATTTCAACTCGCTTTGCACCAGCAAAAAGACGGTTGGTAATAGTTTTTGTTTCATGGGGTGGAACTGTTAAGAGCGCACTTTGCAGATCGGATTGATAATGGGTATTTAGTCGATCAAAATAAACAAAACGGCTTGTATATTCTGTGTCTTGTGGAGGAATAACTGCTACAGCCCAGTATTTATCGGTTATACCAATCCACCCTCTTGTAATGTTAGGGAAAATCACACTTTTCTGACCATTTTGAGGATTAGGGCTAAGTTCTGCTAAAGCTGTGTATTTTTCAGTTTTAAGCGAGTCACCGGCAATACCAATCATACCTTCATGAAGTAAATAGGTTGCATTTGTATCTTCTGGTGGAGCAGCGCGTGCAATTCGAGCATAAGACGAAAGATATACAGGGCTACTACTTTCATTGCTAATAGAATCTTTAATGGTAAACATGTAATGTTCATCGACTGAAAAAGTGCGGTGAAAAATTTGTCCCTGTCCATTATTATAAACTAAGGTGATGGGTGTTGAGGGTGTTAATGTTGTATTATCACCTTCAAGTTGCCATTTTGTATTGGATTGTGGCAAGGCCTGTGCTGGTAAGGATGAACTCGTAAAACCGAATTCAGCAAAGTAAGTTGTTGGAAGCCCATTAGGATTCAACAGAATAATTTCAGGTGATTTTTTATCTACTTTGAGACGATATTTTTTGAGCAGAAGATCGTCAAATTTCCCACCAACAAGATTAATAGAGCCTTCAAGCTCATTGGTTTTGATCAAAACACGATTTGTTTTGGCTAATTCTGCTTTACGGACTTCAGGTGTTATAGGACGATTGGCTACAGGTACTGTGTCATCTGTCGATGCATTATGAGAAAAATATGGATCATTTGTGGGAAGTGCTGCATTATGGTTTGATAATTTTTGTGTAGTTATTTTTGATTCTTGTAATTTTGCTTGTTGAGGAACAATGTACAAAAAATGCCATGCAACGAAAACCACAAAAGATAGCCCAATGGCGATAAAAAAATTACGATTATATTCCATCTATATTATCCTACTGCCGTTGTGTTTTTCGTCTTATTCGTCGGCTTAATTCACTAATGAGAGACGTGAAAGGTACATGGAGAACATTACGGTGGCCAATAATAACGTAATCAGTTCCTGCTTCCATCTCATTTACTAGTCCAACTCGAACAGCTTCACGCAGACGTCTTTTAATACGGTTACGTTGGACAGCGTTGCCATTTTTTCGTGTGACAGTAAAGCCTACGCGTGCGGTAAGAGGAGCTTTAGTCTTTGCTGTTTGTTCACGGGGCTTTATTTCAAGTAAAAACAAAGGACCACGCCGCTTTTCTCCTGTACGTGCAGCCAAAAAATCTACTCTCTTGCGAATGCGACAAGGGTGCTTTTGTTTCATATAAAAGATTCTTTGCAGTTTTGCTAAATGCTTATTCTATAAATCTGTATATTTGATCTTTATATACAAAAGCAAATATTCTGGTTCATTGGTGAAATTTATAATTAAGCAGATAACCGCTTGCGGCCACGAGCACGCCGAGCTGCAATAATTTTACGTCCACTAGCGGTTGCCATACGAGCACGGAAACCATGACGACGTTTACGAATAAGTTTAGAGGGTTGGTAAGTACGTTTCATTTATTTAAATACCGTGGTGTACGGCCCTTCTTGGTTCTATTATATATTTGCTTGATAAATAAATTCATTTATCAAAAATTTTTAAAGTGAACACCGTTTTCAATAAAAGAAAATATGAAAAAAGTCAATTGTAGAGTATTTGTTAGAAATGTGAAAACAAACTGTTATTGAATGTGCATTGAGTTCGTCGTTTTATCGAGAAAATGATGATATAATTTGGATATGCAATAAATTCACGTGGATTTATAATGCGTCCTAAACGATCAAGAGTAGAGAGTTTAACAAGTTTTTCTACTTTTTCAGATAAAAGTTTATCAAATTTAAAGCAGCAGAAGGATTATCTTGTGCTCTATATTCACGTATCTTTTTGCGATCAGTATGTACTCTTTGCGTCCAAATAAGCTTCATAAAGTTTATCTATTTCTATTTAGTTTACTTTGTGTTTCTAAGCACCATTTTTCTGCTTCTGTTTCGATTTCTTCAGAAGATATTATGTGGCCTGCATTAGCAGACTTTATTCCAAGTTGCACCTGTTCCCTAAACCATAAATTATGTGCACTTTATTTCTTTTAAAATTAGAATTGAAAGTAGCTAAGCTTAAAGGTTGAAGTAAGGAAGATCGATCGTATTTTACTGATATGATGACAGGAGCTATAGACAAATATAAAAGTTTACAACGGTTCCTTAACATTACCGAGAAAGATGATACGATCATCTGTATGTAAATGGATAGGTTCAGGCGTAATACTGCAGATATGATTTATATATTGTTGATGTCTATTATAAATAAAGGCATTGCTTTTGGACAATGGTCTGAGTATCATAGATATTATAGGAAAGATGATTATTCAGGTCTTGGGTGCTGTGGCAGACGTTGAGCATATACATATTTTAAATGGATCAACAATGGAAGAATTGCTGCTATGGCAGCAAGGTTAAAATTCAGTTGAAAGCCTTGACGAAAAATAGAAATGGCTTTGTTTATAATTAGGCAAGGATTTTCTTCTAAAACTATTAAAGAAAAAAAGAGATATTTCTCGTTCTACTTAATTTTAAGATTCAAATGATAAATCTCTATAAATAAACTATAGAGATCTCTTATATTTGCAAACTACAGAGCAAAATTTTCGATGTAAAAGATAAATTTGTGACATGATTGTTGATTTTATTTCAAAGTAATGGCTAATACGTCTTTTGCTGTAACGTTACCACTCTGAAGGGTTACTACTACTGGTCTGTCTAAAATCATTGCGATTTTAGCTAGATCCAAAATAGCTTTTCCAGGTATGCTATTACAGTTCCATTTTCCTAATTGTTGATCACCTGGTGATGTTTTGTATATTATTGCTAAAGTGCAATAATATGTAGATACATCGGCCTTAACCCAACCTATATTGCAAATTATAAAGCGTTTTTTAATTTTGAAAATTTAAAATTATAGTGTTTCCAAGCGCTATTCCTCTGCTTCTGCTTAGATTTCTTCAGAAGATATTATATCGACTGCATTAACAGAATTTATTCCAAGTTACACTTGGTCCCTAAACCATAAATTATATGCACTTTTTTCTTTTTGTTCTTTTACGATATCACGCATATAATCTTGCAAAAGTTGTGCATCAGATTTATCATGTGCTTTTGCTGCTTTAGAGAATTCATTTTTTAATCCATCATCAACGCGAAAGGTAAATGTTGTTTTAGCCATTTCACTCTTACCTTGTATATTACAATATAATCAAAGGCGTAACACAACAATTAAAATGTAACACATTTTAAACATTAGAATATTGTCTAAGAACATGATCAATTATCTGTTAATTTATTTTTGTTTTTTGCATTATAATAAGCATTCAAAAGATTGAAATGTAAGATAAATTCTATATTGTTTTTGTATTAAGAAAGAAGGATTTTATTTTTCATAGCTTTATATTTTAAAATTGTTTGTTTTCAAATTATCGGATGCATTGTGCTTTTGAATACAGTATCATTATTTTTAATAAGAGAGAAATTAGGTAGGCGGTTAATTTGAAAATTTTTCATCCTTATTGCCGTATTATCTAGCATTTGTACAGAGAGGAAAGAGCGTGGTTTCTATTACACGCGAGGCTATCCGCAAAGAATTACATAAAGTTAAAGGCCCTAATTTTGAGAGTGATATTGTATCATTAGGACTTCTTTCAGAAATATTTATTGTTGATGGAAAGGTCTTCTTTTCGATTACTGTTCCTGATGGATGTCTGCAGGAATTTGAATCATTGCGTTGTGCTGCTGAAGAAGTTGTGTCTGCCATGGAAGGCGTTAAAAGCGTTATAGTTACGCTTACAGCAGAAAAAAAATCGAAGACATTTTCTTCTCAGGTCAATAAAAATACAACTGTTCATGGGCCAAAACGTAAAGTAGGTGGCGCTTTACTCAGGAAAACACCGATAGAAGGTGTGCGACATGTCCTTGCAGTTGCTTCTGGAAAAGGAGGCGTTGGTAAATCTATAATGGCAATGAATATTGCATTAGCTTTACAAGATGCTGGTTTTAAAACGGGTTTAATGGATGCAGATATTTATGGTCCCTCTCTGCCACGTTTGACGGGGCTTGTTAATCAACAACCAGAAATGATTCATGGTAAAAAGCTACAACCTCTTGAAAAATTTGGTCTCAAATTAATGTCGATGGGTTTTTTGATTGAAGAAGAAAAACCGATAGTATGGCGTGGGCCTATGGTAATGGCTGCGGTAACTCAATTACTGAGAGATGTTTTATGGGGGCCTCTTGATGTTTTGGTAGTTGATATGCCTCCAGGGACAGGAGATACCCAATTAACGCTTGTTCAACAAGTTCAGTTAACAGGGGCATTGATTGTTTCGACTCCACAAGATTTGGCTTTGATTGATGCGCGCAAGGCTATAGAAATGTTTATGAAAGTTGAAGTTCCTATTTTAGGAGTTATTGAGAATATGAGTTATTTTATTGCTCCTGATACTGGAAGACGCTATGATATTTTCGGCTATGGTGGAGCACGATCAGAAGCAGAAAGTCGGGGAATTCCTTTTTTGGCAGAAGTGCCACTTGATCCAGTTTTACGATCTTCTTCAGATGATGGGGTGCCAATTTTTGTTGCTGATCCTAGAGGAGAGCACGCCCAGCTTTATCGTACAATGATTCACCAAGTGAAAGATAAACTTTCTTGAATTTTTGTTTTTTTCGTATGATTCATTGAGACCGAATAATGATGAAATCTAACGGAGTATTTTTATGAGAGAGACAATGGATGGACGTCTTATTGTTGGGTTAGATGTTCCAGATATGAAGCAAGCAGAAAAAATAGTTACACAATTAGGTGATTATATCAGTTTTTATAAAATTGGTTATCAGTTTGTTTTTTCTGGAGGAATGGAATTCGTTAGAGATCTTATTCAAGCGCGAAAAAAAGTCTTTTTTGATATGAAACTCCTAGATATTGATTATACGATTGCGAAAGCTGTAGAAAATATTGCAAAATTGGGTGTTTCAATGCTAACGATTCATGCTTATCCAACAGCCATGCAAGCAGCTGTTTCAGCAGCTCAAGGAAGTGACTTATGTTTGTTGGGGGTGACGGTATTGACATCAATGGATGAAGTTGATCTGAAAAATGCCGGTTATAAAGAGAATTTAGCAGATTTGACAATTAAAAGAGCTGAACAAGCTCGAGAAGTAGGGATGGGTGGAATTGTTGCATCCGCCCGTGAAGCAGCCAATTTGCGGAAGATTATTGGAACTGATATGGCCTTAGTAACACCAGGGATTCGTCCCGCAGGAAGTGATAAAGGTGATCAAAAACGTGTGATGACTCCAAAGGAGGCATTAGATGCTGGTGCAAGCCATCTTGTGGTAGCACGTCCGATTGTTCAAGCGATTAATCCTTTAGCTGCAGCTCAAGCAATTTTAGCAGAAATGGTTGGTCATCATCAGTGAAAGCTATAGGTGTAATCTTGTAGAAAAAGAGAATACCTAGGATAAAGGAAGAGCATGAGTGAAAAGGCGTATTTTATAGGTGCTCACGCTTATTCTGCACCTGTTATCGAACAAGGGCTTTATTTGGTAGCAACCCCTATTGGCAATCTTGCAGATATAACCATTCGTGCTTTACAAGTCCTTGCAGGGGTTGATCTTTTAGCTTGTGAGGATACACGAGTAACGCGTGTTTTATTGGATCATTATGGTATTCGGAGAAAACTCTTTCTTTATCATGAGCATAATGCACAAAAAGCACGATTGAGGTTGTTAGCAGCATTGGCAGAAAATAAAACGGTGGCACTTGTATCAGATGCTGGAACTCCTCTTATTTCTGATCCTGGATTTAGATTGGTAGAAGAAGCACGGAAAGCAGGTCATAAAATTATTCCGATTCCTGGTGCATCAGCTCTTTTAGCAGCGCTTATAACGACAGGTCTTCCTACGGACAGTTTTTTCTTTGCAGGCTTTTTGAGTACGAAAAAAACGCAACGTCAGAAGCAGTTAGAACAATTAAAGGCTGTGCCTGCAACTTTAGTTTTTTATGAATCACCTCACCGCCTTTTAGAAGCGTTACAAGATATGGTTCTTATTTTTACAGCTGATCGTCCAGCGGCCATATGTCGTGAATTAACCAAAAAGTTTGAAACAGTGGATGTTTCTACTTTAGGAAATTTAGTTGAAAACTATCAAAAGAAAGATCGTATTCGTGGGGAAATTGTTGTACTGGTCGGAGAAGAAACCAATTCTTTCGAAGCAATAAGCCCTCATGAAATTAATAAGATATTGCTAGACTTAGCAAGTGTTCATCCTGCAGCCAAAGCAGCTGCTTTAGCTGCAAAAAAAACAGGGTATAAAAAACAGGAACTTTTTCAGTGTTTAACTCTTTTAAAGGGAAAAAGAGATGAATCAACAAAAACGTAGACAAGTCTCTTTTTATTGGGGTATTCGTGCAGAAAAATTGGCAGCTTGGTGGTTGCGTTTGAAAGGATTTCGTATTGTTAAAAGGCGATTTAAAACAAAATGTGGTGAAATTGATTTAATAGCAAGACGTGGAAATCTTGTTTTAATTGTTGAAGTCAAAGCACGTTCAACATTGGCCGAAGCAATGACTGCTGTTTGTCGAACAAGTGAAAAGCGTATTGAGGCAACAGCTGATATTTGGCTTGCTCAACAAAAGGATCGTTCCCTTTTATGCGTCCGTTTTGATTTGATTGCAATTTTGCCATGGTGTTGGCCTCATCATGTGCCGGCATTTTTTGAGCCTTCTCAATAAATATATTTCACCATAATTGCCAAAGCTATTCTGTCTTTATGCATATAGACTGAGAGAGAAGAAGAGATATTTCTCAAGATGAGGACAAGTATGGATGATTATGAAAAGTTTGCAACGGGATTACTCGTTGTTTTTGGAATGTTGATTATTAGTGGTTTAATGGCAGTGCATATTGTGACTATGAATAAACCAGGTTTTTTGTTTGCATTATTGGCGGCTATTATTGGTTGGTTTTCTGCTTTTTCAATTTTATTGGATAAACCTAAAATTTATTTAGGAATGATTATTCTTGCTATTTTATCTGTTGCTGCTTCTATTGGCTATTATATTCAATGAAACAGATCGCGCTAAAGTGATTTTTGTGTATGCTCGCCTATCCGTTAGGATGCATTGTATACACAGATAAAAGATTTTTAAAGATAAGAACAGAAAAAGAGTATGTTCATTTTTCATCACGCTATAATGTTTAGATTAAACTATAGAGGTTTTTATAGAACAAAGTTTGTTTTCGAAGAAATGATCCATTTTTATTGGAAAGAACTTTGCGTGAATCTTGGGTAGTAATAAGCTTTATTTATGATGACGAGGATGAGAAATAGAAATGAGAATTGGTTTTCTTGGGACAGGTACAATTAGTGCTGCAATGGTGGATGGTTTAATGGCAAGCACTTTTGATGTACAGTCAATTATCGTTTCTCCGCGTAATGAACAGAGGGCAGAGCATCTTGCGCGTATGTATGAGAAGGTGACAATTGCAGAAAATAACCAAAAATTATTGGACGTGAGTGATTGTGTTTTTCTGTGTTTGCCTAATCAAATTGCAGAAGAGGTCTTACGTGGTCTTTCTTTTCGTTCGAATCAGCTTGTTGTTTCTGTTCTTGCGATGGCACCAATGGCAGATGTTGAGGAATGGATCAATCATAAAGTTTATCGCGCTGTTCCATTGCCTTTTATTACAGAGTGCAAAAATGTAACACCAATCTATCCAGATCATCCATTTTTACGCAGGATGTTTAATGCGTTGGGGGGTGCGCTTATCCTTAATGAAGAAGATCAGTTTAATCTTTTTATGACGGCGGGTTCATTGATGGGGGTTTATTTTAATTTTATAGAAACAGCGCATCAGTGGTTGATAAATAAGGGATTAGATCCGTTTTATTCAGCAAATTTTCTTGCCATGATGTTTGGTAATCTTTCCGATGAAATGCGCAAGCAAATAGAAGGTAATCATTTAACAGCTGTTGATTTTTCTTCCTTTGAAAGAGAGTTTTCAACGAAAGGAGGAACCAATGAGTTTTTATCAAACTGCTTTTCTCATCAAGGAGGGCAACACGCTTTAACAATGGCTCTTGAGAAAACTTTGCAAAAAATAAAAGCTTGTTGATAAACTCAATAAAAACTTGATTAATCATTTTTTATTTGATACCAATAACTGCAGTGATAGGTTGAATTCTATTCTATTTATTCAATAGGCATGATGTCGTTCTGTCACTCGCTGCGTAGAACAGCATGTCCCTTTTTTATTTTTTCGTTATGGGGACGATATTATGGGTACAAGTTTACTTACAAATAAATCCGCAATGACTGCATTGCAAACTTTACGTAACATTGATGCTAATTTAGATCGGTCGAAAGATCGCGTTTCGACAGGCTTGCGTATCAATAATGCTTCTGAAAACACTGCATATTGGTCAATTTCATCAATGATGAGACATGACAGTAACACGATGAGTGCTATTGTAGATGCAATTAATCTGGGTAAAGAACAGGTTGGTATTGCTGATACAGCAATTGGTCTTACCAAAGAAGCTCTTGATGATATTCAAAAATCAATGGTTTCTGCTCGTGAAAAAGGGAGCGATGACATTGCTAAGATTCAGGACTCTATTTTAGGAAATATGAGAAATATTTCTAATGCAGTTCAATCAGCTTCTTTTGGTGGAAAGAATATTCTCTCCAATGGAGGTCAGACTGTTGGTATGGCAGCAGGGTATCGTCGTGAAGGTACAGCTGTTTATGTTGATATGATTGATGTTGGTGGTCCAGAATTGAATTTTGGTGTTATTGGTCCTGATGGTGCGATTGATATGTCTCAGGGTGTCTTGGCAGGTATCTTTGGAACCAGCAAGGGCGAAAGTGGAGAAGATGTCGTTGCGAAGGGAATTGAAGAATTCAGTACTGCGCATACTAAGTATAAGGAGTTAGAAGACGCCGTAACGAAGGCAAAGGCTGATCTTGCCAAGGCAGAAGCTGTGCTTGCTGCCAATCCTGAAGATGCGGCTGCTAAAAAAGCTGTAGAAGACGCTAAAACAGCTGTAAAAACTGCTGAAAAAGCTGTGGACGACGGCCAAAAAGAATACGGTGAAGCAAAAAGTGCATTCCAAACTGTGCTTAATGGTATGACTTTAGCTGATTTTACTGAATTGAAAGGTCTGGGCGAGTTGCACTCAGATATCCAACGTATGATTTTGACGAGCGTTCAGAATACAGTACGTGATGCAGTTAATGTAACTTTGACTGCAGGTTCTAAAATTGGAGCTGCTGTTAATTTGGTGAATATTCAGTTAAACTTTGTTAAAAAGTTGCTCGATAATATTGAAGTAGGTATTGGTGCACTTGTTGATGCTGACATGAATGCAGAATCTGCTAAATTGGCTGCTTTGCAAGTTCAGCAACAGCTTGGTATTCAGGCTCTTTCCATAGCTAATCAGGGAAGCCAGAATATTTTAGCCTTGTTTCGTAATTAGTAATTTATTGAGTATAGTTTAGTAAATGTAGAGTAGAAAGGCTATGCGTTGCATAGCCTTTTTTAGGTTTTTAAAAGAGAGTCAGTGATGAAGTTAGGTTAATTTACGAGCAATTATCCAAGGCTTATATTTGAAGATATGATGTACAATGTTTTTCGCTTTGTTTTAGGAGTTGAGTCCATCAATCTTGCACTATTAAAAATATTAAGAATTTTTTTGAATAAAATGCATTCTTGATTGAATTTAGAATATCCAATTTTTTTGGCAGAAACCTTTCATTACATATTTTTGTAAATAGGCCCTTCATTTCCCTGTGGACAGGTCCAATGGATGTTTTGATTAGGATCTTTTATATCACAAGTTTTGCAATGTATGCAGTTTGAAGCATTGATCATATAAGTTTCATGATCATCCTGTTTGATCCATTCATAGACGGCGGCAGGACAGTAGCGTGTTGAGGGACCTCCATAGATTGCATATTCAGAGTTTTTTTGTTTTTCTATGGAAATGATTTTGAGATGGCAAGGTTGGTTCTTTTCGTGGTGTGTGTTTGAAAGAGCTACACTAGAAAGACGATCAAAGGTTACAATCCCATCTGGTTTAGGATAAGAAATAGGATAAAATTTTTCTTTGGGTTCAAGACATGCATAGTCTTCTTTTCCATGAGGAAGTGTTTTAAATAAAGAAAAACCGAAAAATTGTTGCCACCATAAATCAAGACCCGCTAGCATGATACCGTATTTTGTCCCGTATTTTGTCCAGAGTGGTTTAACATTCCGGACTGTATAAAGATCTTTGCCAATAGGGCCTTTGCGCCAGTGGTCTTCAATTTCTGTAACTTCATCATGGGCGCGACCTTGGGTAAGAGCCATGGCGATTTTTTCAGCTGCTAATATGCCGGATAATATAGCATTATGTGAACCTTTGATACGAGGTACATTGACAAAACCAGCAGAACAGCCAATCAGCGCTCCACCAGGAAAGGTGAGTTTTGGAACAGATTGCCATCCTCCTTCACTGATGGAGCGTGCACCATACGCGAGACGTTTTGCACCTTTAAAAAGCTCATAGAGTTTAGGATGCATTTTAAAACGTTGAAACTCTTCAAAAGGAGAGATATAAGGGTTTTTATAATCCAAATGCACGACAAAACCAACAGAAATCAAATTTTCTGCTTGGTGGTAGAGAAAACCTCCACCACCGGTATAATTATCCAATGGCCAACCAGCGAAATGTTGAATTAAACCAAGTTTGTGCTTTTGAGGATCAATTTCCCATAATTCTTTAAGACCGAGACCAAATTTTTGTGGTTCCCTATTTTTGCTAAGATTAAATTTTTTTATGAGTTGTTTAGCAATGGAGCCACGTGCCCCTTCTGCAATCAGGGTATATTTTGCCAACAGAGCTGTACCTGGTATATAATTTGTTCCAGGAATTCCATCTTTTTCAACACCCATATCTCCTGTAAGGACACCAATAACAGCTCCGTGATCATTGCAGAGAATATCGGATACTGGAAAGCCAGGATAAATTTCAACACCCAATTCTTCAGCTTTTTTGCTTAGCCAACGACAGACATTTCCGAGCGAAACAATATAGCACCCATTATTTGATAAAATGGGAGGGCGGAGAATATTAGGAAATATTCGGGCATTTTTTGATGTGAGTAGAAAAAATTGATCACTACTGATCGGTGTTTTGAAAGGGTGACTTTCCTCATTTCTCCAGTCTGGCAAAAGTGTATCGATACCAATGGGATCAATAACTGCTCCTGACAGAATATGCGCTCCTATTTCTGTGCTTTTTTCAAGTATTATAACAGAAAGTTCAGGATTGATCTGTTTTAAACGGATAGCAGCAGAAAGTCCTGCTGGTCCTCCACCTACAACAGCAATATCACATTCTATCGTTTCACGCTGGGTATGTCTCTCTGTATTCATGATTTACAAAGCTTTTTCCAGTTCAGGAATAATATGATGAAGATCACCTACAAGAACGTAATCAGCAATATGCATAATCGGAGCTTCCTCGTCATTATTAATAGCAACAATGATTTGTGCATCCATTATTCCCGCTAGATGTTGGATAGCACCAGAGATACCAATAGCAATATAGAGTTTAGGAGCAACGACTTTTCCTGTTTGTCCGATTTGCCAATCATTAGGGGCATAGCCTGCATCGACGGCTGCTCGGCTTGCTCCTAAGGCAGCACCGAGCTTGGTTGCAAGCGGCAAAAGGAGTGCTTTAAATTGCTCTTCCGAACCGAGGCCTCGTCCACCTGATACAATAATGGGTGCTGACGTAAGATCTGGACGATCACTTTTGTTTATTTCTTCTTTGACAAAGAAAGAAAGATTTGGATTAGGAGCTGGTGTTATTGTTTTAATAGGGGCAATATTTCCTTTGGGTGTTGGCGAGAAAGAAGCCGTACGCACTGTTATAATTTTTTGACGATCATTTGTGCGTACAGTTTCAATAGCATTACCAGCGTATATTGGTCGCTTGAAGGTATCAGGTGCAACAACAGCGATAATGTCTGAAATTTGCATGAGATCAAGAAGAGCAGCGACGCGCGGCATGACATTTTTTCCAGTGGTTGTTGAAGCTGCCATGATCACGTCATAAGCAGGTGCTTGTTCAACAATTGTCGCTGCTACGGGTTCAGCTAATTGATATGCTAAATAGTCAGCTTCGGCGACAAGTACCTGTCGAACGCCAACCAATTGAGCACATTGTTCAGCAACAGCATGAACTTTCATACCACAAACAAGAATGTCGATATCATTCCCAATGGATTGAGCAGCAGTGAGAGCTTTCGCTGTTTCTTCTGCTAAGGAATGATTATTGTGTTCAGCTAATAAAAGAATTGCCATAAGTTGTTGCCCTTTTATGCGTTATTACTTTTGATCATTTGTTAGCGCATTTTAAATGCAATTTGTTTTTTTGAGTGCACTAATAAGTTCAGTGACATTTGCTACTTTTATACCAGCTTGACGGGGTTTGGGTTCTTCAACACTAAGCGTTGTGAGACGCTTTTGCGTATTGATACAAAGATGAGCAATATCCTTTTGTTCGATGGGTTTCTTTTTAGCCTTTATAATATTAGGCAGGGAGGTATAGCGTGGCTCATTAAGCCGTAAATCAACAGTCATAACCATGGGAAGAGGAAGGCAAATAGTTTGTGTGCCGTTATCTACTTCTCGGGTGATTTGAGCTTGTCCATTTTCTATATTTAAATGTGAAGCGAAAGTTGCTTGTCCCCAACCAAGAAGGCCTGCGAGCATTTGGCCAGTTTGATTGCATTCATCATCAATGGCTTGTTTCCCTAAAAAGACCATATCTGGTTTTTCTTCAAGAATAATAACTTTTAAAATTTTAGCAATTGCTAAGGGTTCGAGTATTTCATTAGTTTTTACGAGAATAGCGCGATCTGCTCCCATTGCAAGTCCTGTTCGTAAGGTTTCTTGCGCTGCTTCTGGCCCAATTGAAACAAGAATAATTTCTGAAATTTTTCCAGCTTCTTTTTGTCGAATTGCTTCTTCTACAGCGATTTCATCAAAAGGGTTCATAGACATTTTAACATGGGATAAATCAACACCTGTGCTATCAGATTTAACACGTATTTTGATATTGTGATCAATAACACGTTTGACAGCGACAACTATTTTCATGATGATCCTCTTTGTTTATATGCCTACGAGTTTATAGTAATAATTATGGGAAACCAAATCATTTAAAATTGAATTTTATCATAGCTCTTTATTATTTATATAAGCTTCTCTGTGTTTATTTGTATTTTTCTCTCTATTTTTAACGCATAGTTTTTGTTTCGTCTCAATATTTATTCTATTTGGTTATAAAAATACGTTTAGCCTCCTTAATCTTATACAATTATTTTCAATTTTTTTACTATTCTTAAAACTCTATTTACTAAAATAGGTCACATTTTTCATTAATTAATATGATTCATATTGAATGTAGGTAAGGGGTGGGATCTGTGAGTATAAAACACGATGTTCTGAAGCCAGTTAAGCATAAACATTGTTCTCCTTCTACTGTTAATAAAATTCAAGAAATACAAGCACCTTATGGAATAAGGATGTCAGATATTTCTGCTAAGTTACGGTATGTTTATGAAAAAATGCAGATAAAAAAAGCGCATGATCGGCTGGCTAAGCAGGGCCCTGTAGATGATAGTATAGAGTCTTATTTAAATGAAATTAGTCGAGCGATTTTGGCTGAGCATTACGCTCGAAATCAGAAAGAAGAAAAACTTTTTGAGGATTTAGAGCAGATTAAAATACTCGTTCAAACTCTTCTTTGTGAAAAAGAAAATTTACAAAAAACAATCATAAAACAGTGTAAATCATCTTCAAAATCAATTAATGCGGTTGTGTACTATCTTGCACATATAGTTCGTGAAAAAAATAAGAATTCTCAATCTTATGAAACGTCCAATATTTTGAGAAAAGGTAAAATGCAGCCAAGACAAAAAAATACTGATGATATATCAAAACAAGAGAATATAAGTTCCTTATCAACGAATTCTGCAGAACCATTGAAAAATTCTCTAACAGATAAAAATTCATCCGATGTTCACTTCTTAAGTGGTTTCTTTACAGGGGTTCGGCGTGCATTTTCTTTCAAAGAATAGTTTTTAGAATATACTTTTACGTTATTATGTAATCTTATCTATTATTAGTTTTAGTGTGTTGCTATTCAGTTACATGAAGAATATAAGAGATGTGTTATGAACACTCATGTATATCTTTGCAGCAATATGTGTGATGTCAAGGTTGTCTTATAAAGATAAAAATAAAAAATATTGAAAGAAAAAATTAAAAACAAATCTTAAATTTTTGAATATTTTGAATTAGTGAGTATTTATTTACCAATTGCTGAATTGTCATTGAGTATGCTAATTTTAGTTAGCATGGGGGCAATCGTTGGTTTTTTTTCAGGCCTTTTTGGAATTGGTGGTGGTTTTTTAATTACGCCTTTATTGATTTTCTATAATATCCCTCCTACCATTGCTGTTGGAACAGGAGCTAACCAGGTAATTGCGTCATCTGTAACGGGAGCAATTACGCATTTCAAAAAACGTACTCTTGACATTAAACTTGGTATTCTATTGGTGATTGGAGGGGGAGTTGGATCTTTGGTCGGTATTCAAGTTTTTTCTCTTCTCAGAAAACTAGGGCAGTTAGACTTTATGATTGCACTTCTTTATGTCTTTCTTCTTGGAAGTATTGGAAGTTTGATGATGGTTGAAAGTTTATGTACTATGATGCGATGGCGTAAAAAAGAAAAGGTCATGCCTCATTCTCCTCGTTATTATAATTGGATCGATCGATTGCCGTTTAAAGTTTATTTTCAAGCATCGATGATTTGTGTAAGTATTATTCCAGTTTTAGGAATTGGTTTTGTTGTGGGATTATTGTCTTCCATTATGGGTGTTGGTGGTGGATTCATTACAGTGCCAGCACTGATTTATCTTTTACATGTTCCTACCAGTGTGGTGGTTGGAACTTCACTTTTTCAGATGACATTTGTATCAGCCTTTACGACAGTTCTGCAAAGTGTAAGTAACCAGTCAGTTGATATTGTTTTAGCTTTTTTACTTACGATTGGAGGGGGGATTGGAGCCCAATATGGAGTAAGGACTGGACAAAAGTTAAAAGCAGAACAATTACGTCTGGCACTTGCGTTTCTTGTTATAATTGTATGTATGCGCTTAGCTTTCCAGTTATTTATACGCCCTGATAATCTTTTTTCTCTTGTTATTCTTATGGGATGATAATGGGTAAATTTTTCCTCTTATTTACCGTCTCAAGCTGGTTTTGTGTTGTTTCTTTCTCTATAGAGGCACAGAGCAGTGAGGAAATTGTATCAGAAAAGAAGGAGGTTATGCAGATTATTGTTACAACAAAAACGATCACAGTTGGTGCAAATTTTTCCGGTCATGATCTTTATATTGCTGGTGTTTTGGAAAATATGAATCCGTTATTCCGCCAACAAAATCGTTACGATGTTATTGTTAGTTTAGAAGGGCAAACTCGATCGATCATTGTAAGAGAAAAGAAACGTAAGTTAGGAATATGGGTTAACGCAGATTCCGTAACTTTTAAAAATGCTCCTCTATTTTATTCAATGGTAACAACGCGTGAAATAGAGAATATCACTGATGATGAGAGTTATAAACGTTTAGGTCTAGGATTACCTTATTTTTTTCTTTCAACCAGTGAAAAAGATCAAGAAAAAATACAAAGTTTTCGGAGTGAGTTGATAAAGTTGCAGAAAGCTAAAAATCTCTATCATGAAGAAGTGGGTGGTGTTTATTTTGGTTCTGGTTCCTTATTTACAGCACATTTTCAATTACCTGCAAATGTTCCTGTTGGACGTTATCATGTGAATGCTTACCTTTTCCGTGATGGGCAGTATGTAAGTAGTGCGACAACTACTCTTGAGATTGTTAAAGCACATGTTGTCTATACAATTTTTCATGAAGCACGCAAACACAGCTTTTGGTATGGAATAGTTGCTGTTCTTATTGCTGTAATTACAGGATTTTTGTGCCGCTTTGCTTTTCGGAAAGATTAGGATAAAGAAAAACTGTAAGGCGTTTAATTTTTCTGTTGAATGATTATATAAAAGAAAAAATAATAATGTTTTATTGCTTAAATATAAATTTCTTTTTCTGAACAATGCTTCCATCAATCAATATTTGTATGCAATAAGAGTGAATGTGGTATTGATGTTAAAATAACATGGAAGAAATTTAAAAAATTATAATTCCTGTTGTCGGTAAAGATTTAAAAGTCTATCTTTCCTAAAAAAGATGAATAGGTTTTCTTCCAAGACGATGTGTTATGGACAAAAATAATGAAAACATATGTTATCTTATCAGTATACTTTAGTCTATCATCAATATAAGCGAATTGAAGAATACGATGGATTTGTTTCTTGAAAAATCAGTAGCAACAAATGTGGCAGAGTTTAGTGTCTCTGAAATAGCAGGAGCTTTAAAACGTATTGTTGAAGAAAAGTTTGGTTATGTACGCGTGCGTGGCGAAATATCAGGTTATCGCGGTGTACACGCTTCAGGGCATGCCTATTTTGCTTTAAAAGACGATAAAGCTCGATTAGAAGCTGTTATTTGGCGAGGTGTGGTAGAAAAACTCCAATTTCCTCCTGAGGAAGGGATGGAAGTGGTTGCTGTAGGTAAGTTAACAACTTATCAGGGATCATCAAAATATCAAATTATTATTGACTCTCTTGAGCCAACAGGGGTTGGCGCTTTGATGACTCTTTTAGAAAATCGTAAGAAAAAATTTGCAGATGAAGGCTTGTTTGACGAGGCGAAGAAAAAAAAATTGCCTTATATGCCTCGTGTTATAGGAGTCGTGACGTCACCAACGGGAGCTGTTATCCGTGATATTATTCATCGTATATCAGACCGTTTTCCTTTACATATTTTGGTTTGGCCTGTACGGGTCCAAGGAGAGACTAGCGGTCAAGAAGTGGCCGCTGCTATTGCTGGCTTTAATGCTCTACCTTTAGAGAATGCTATCTCTAAGCCTGATCTTATTATTGTGGCGCGTGGTGGGGGCAGTTTAGAAGACCTATGGGGATTTAATGACGAAGCCGTTGTCCGTGCTGTTAGTGTATCTGCTATTCCAATTATTTCTGCAGTTGGGCACGAAACAGATTGGACACTCATTGATTATGTTGCAGATTGGCGAGCACCCACTCCTACAGGAGCGGCGGAAAAAGCTGTACCAGTTAAATTCGATCTTGAAACACACTTAGCTTCACTTAGCTTACGCTTTCGCGTAGGAGCTGCGCGTTATTTTAGTTTTTATAAACAAAAATTATCTGCTGTTGTACGAGGTCTTCCTACTGCTGATCAGTTATTTGCTTTGCCGCGGCGTAGTTTTGATGAAATTTCAAGTCGGTTACAACGTGCTCTTTGTGTTAATTATGATAAAAAACGTTTTTATTTTTATACACTTGTTATCCGACTTTCCCCACGTTTGTTGAATACTAAAAAAGCACAACAAAATACAAAAGAGTATACAGTACGCCTTCATCATGCTTTTTTACGTAATGTTGAAAAAAAACGTACCCAAATAAAAATGACATTTAGACTTTTAAAAAGTACATCTTATCAAAGTATTTTAGAGCGTGGTTTTGTTTTAGCATTAGAGCAAGAGAATAAACCAATTAAACGATTAGCACAGTTTCCTAAAACAGGACAGATAAGCTTACGATTTTTTGATGGTAAAATTAATGTTTCAACTTGTAATTCTGTGTCTAAGAACGTTCCAAAACCGAAGAAGCGATTAAAACAGTGGCAGGATGATGATCAAGGAACGCTTTTTTGATAGGGTGAATATTCATGCTTGATAAAGGTCTTCTTATGGGTAAAGATGGAAAAATTCGTTGTTCGTGGGCAGGGACTGACCCACTTTATTGTGCTTATCATGATGATATATGGGGAAAGCCTGTTTTTGATGATCGTCTTTTGTTTGCGCAAATTTGTCTTGAAGGCTTTCAAGCAGGACTTGCTTGGTTAACAATTTTAAGAAAAATATCCAATTTTTATGATGCTTTTGATGGTTTTGATTTTGAAAAGATTGCACAGTATGATGAAAAAAAAATAGAAATATTGATGCAAGATAAAGGCATTATTCGCCATCGAGGTAAAATTAGGTCAGTTGTTAATAATGCTCTCAAAGCCCAAGAAATTATAGCAGAATGGGGCAGTTTATCTCATTATTTTTGGTCTTTTCAGATACTACAGTCTGAACAATATGAGAAGACAGATTTTCAGACATGGAAAACTAATTCTGTAACCCCTGCATCTATCTGTCTTTCTAAAGATTTAAAAAAGCGTGGTTGGACATTTGTTGGCCCTATTACTTGTTACGCTTTTATGCAGGCAGTAGGGATTGTTAATGATCATTGTGAAGGATGTTTTTGTCGATAAATTTGTACAATATTTAAATTTAAGCACGATTTAAATTTAAGCACGGTTATAAAATTTTTATCATACAAAATAATATTTGAATGTTTATGTAGGGTGTATGAGATCTTTCAGTTGTAAATTAATATTTTAAGAAGAAATTTTTGCATCTAAGCTTAAAAAAAATCTCTCTTCACTAGAGTGCTTAATTAGGTTAGAGATATCGATGTCGTGCACAATTTAATATTTAGAATTTTATGATATTTCTGAAAGGGAATAAATATTAAAATTAAAAAGAGTATGTTTTTGTGAAACTATATGATAGATTTATTTTTCAATGAATAAAATACATTGAGTTGTATGGTGTTTTTTGATTACGGTAATTTGGGAAAGTGATCAGAGAGATTGGTGTTCTGTATTTTATAGCGTTTTGAAGACTTATAATGCAAAGATGGCTTATTTTTTAATTTGGTTTTTAAAAGTTAGGTCCCTTTTAGTCGAAGCAGTTATTCAAAAAGATTTGATATACTTACAATACCAAACTATCATGTTACAGTCGTGCTTGATTATCAAAAAGAGATTGTGATATGGTGAGTAAAGTGTTTTTTATAGTGCAATGAAGAAATAAGTATCATTGATTAATAAAGTAATAACTATGTATACAGAGACACTTGTGTTATGTTTATTCAGTGTTTTCTGGTGTAAATTCATTGATTTATATGTAAGTGACTGATCTATATAATGAAATTCTGGAAGGAAAGTCCATGAATATGAAAAAGAATATATTTAAAGTGAGTTGTTTTTTTGTTTCTGTTCTTGCATCTATGAGCATTTCTGAGCAAAAAACACTAGCAAAAACACCTGTTGATACGTTTGTAATGGCTTGGAATCTTGATGCAATTAAAACGTTTGATCCAGCACAAATCAGTGATGTTTATAGTCATGAAATTATTCTCAATGTTTGCTCTAGCTTGGCTGATTCTTCTCCCAATGATGCAACTAAAATTGTTCCTAGTTTAGCAAAGAGTTGGGATGTTTCAGGTGAGAATAATACAGTAATTACTTTTCATTTGCGCGATGATTTGAAGTTTGCTGATGGTCGATCTGCTAATGCTCATGATTTTGTTTGGAGTATGAAACGGATTATTGAATTAGATATGGCAGGTGCAACAGCATTTAAAGAGTATGGTATTACCAAACAAACATTTGATGGTGCTATTCAAGCGCTCGATGAAAAAACTGTTGTGATGAAATTTGATAAGCCATATCCAGCGGAGCTCATTCTTAATAGTATTGCTGCTAATCGTGTTGCTCTTTTGCTTGATCGTGAAACAATTCTGAAACACGAAAAGAATGGTGATATGGGAAGCCAATATCTAGCGACTCATTCAGCTTGTGTTGGACCCTATCAGTTAATCAATTGGCATGCAGGAGAAGCGGTGTTGTTGGGTGCTAATCCTCATTATTGGGGGGAAAAACCGAAACTTAAAAAAATTCTGATCCGCCATGTTGCTGAGCCAAGTACACAACGTTTGTTACTAGAAAAAAAAGATGTTGATGTAGCTCGTGATTTGACGGTTGAGATTTTAGAAGATCTTCAAGAAAAAACAGATATTAAGGTTGAAAAAGTATTGCAGTCAGCCATGTTTTATTGGGGATTTAATATGACACATCCTATTTTATCCAATGAAAAAGTGCGTTTGGCTTTGCGTTATCTGATTGATTATGAAGGGCTTGGTAAAACAGTGTTGAAAGGTACTGGTATTCCTCGTGCTAGTTTTATGCCTATCGGAAGTTTAGGTGCTTTAAATGAAAAAGAAGGACTGCCTTTTAAGCTTGATCTTGAAAAAGCTAAGCAGCTTCTAACTGAGGCAGGGTATCCAAATGGATTTGAAATAAGTGTTCTTATAGGAGCTTCTAATTCTTTGCAGATTGTTCAATCCATTCAAGATAATGCAGCAAAGGTTGGTATTCGTCTGAACATTAAGCGTCTCGCAGGAACACAGCTTTTTTCAAAAGCTTATGCACGTGCTTTTGAAACAATTATTTTGGGATGGAATAGTGAATCTGTAGATCCTCATACAACAGCTTCACGGGTTGTTTACAACCCTGATAATCGGTTTGAAGCTAAAAATACAGCTTATCCTAGTTGGCAACATGGGTATTTTGATGAAGAGATGAATCAAAAAGTTCAAGACGCTTTGTTTGAAAAAGATCAAGAAAAACGGGCACAAAGATATGTTGATTTACAAAACGACTTTATGCAAAAAGGACCTTATGCTTTTCTGTATCAGAAATATAATGTTGTAGCCATCTCCCCTGTTATTAAAAAATGGAGTTGGAATGGTGCATCGCGCATTTTCTATCATACAATTGAAAAATAGATGTATATTGGATTATGCGATGTATAAAGGATAAGTAATTCGAGAAATCGAATATAAAGTATATTTCTCTATACATAACATAGGAAAATAAAAATAAGGTGCTGTTTTATAATTGAACAGTCATCATCGATTTTTGTTTGGAAGGGTGGATACAATACAAAATGCAAACAGAATGGCTGTATAAGAAAATGTTTAAGAGAATTTATGCTTTATTAAGATCAATTGTTTTTTTTAGTGGATTAATACCAATAATGTTGCATGCATCTCCTAAAAATACATTGGTGATGGCATGGAGTATTGATTCGATTACCAGTTTTGATCCAGCACAATCTGTAGAAGTTGTAACGAGTGAGTTATTGACGAATATTTGCAGTGCATTAGTACAGTATGATCCACATAACTCTACAGAAATTCAGCCTGCTATGGCCAAATCTTGGGATGTTTTGGATGGCGGGAAAAAAATTGTTTTTCATCTTCGTGATGATTTAAAATTTGATGACGGAAAATTAGCGACTGCACAAGATCTTGCTTGGTCAATGCAACGGGTTGTTAAATTAGGATTGAGTTATGCTCAATCTTTAAAAGATTATGGATTTACTGAAGATAATGTTGAAACAAAGATCCAAGCTCTTGATGCTAAAACTTTACAAATGCAATTTGATAAACTTTATCCTTTACGTCTTATATTGACTGTAATTGGACAATCTTATGCTTCTGCTTTGCTGAATCGGCAGAAACTCGAAATGCATGCTGTTAATGATGATATGGGAAATAAATATTTAACTACTCATTCAGCTTGTGTTGGTCCCTATAAATTAGTGCGTTGGGTTCCCGGAGAACGCGTTGTTTTAGAGGCAACACAACATTATTGGGGAGAAGCACCGAAGATTGAGCGGATTTTAATACTTCATGTGGCTGAATCTGCAAGTCAGAGATTCCTTTTGGAAAAGGGTGTTGTAGATATATCCCGTGATCTCTCTTCAGAAGATATATTGGATATTGAGAAACAAGAAGGACCTCTTGCAATTCATCGTGTTTTGCGTCCACAATCTGTTTATCTTTCATTGAATAATAAGAATGTAATTTTTGCCAATGAAAAAGTGCGTTTGGCATTTCGTTATCTAGTTGATTATGATATGCTTGGTAAAACTGTTTTAAAAGGAATTGCTATCCCTCGTGCAAGTTATATGCCCTTGGGAATACCAGGTGCTTTAGATGAAAAAGAGGGTGTGCCATTTAAGTTGGATTTGAAAAAAGCAAAACAGTTAATTAAAGAGGCAGGCTATGTAAATGGCTTTAAGACCAATCTTTTAATTGGCAGTTTGTCCTATATGTCATCTGTTGCACAGATTATTCAAGAAAATGCTCGTAAAATTGGGATTGAACTTTCCATTGAAAAAATGTCACAAGCTCAATTATTAAATCGTGTTCGTGGTGGAAATTATGATATTGCTATTATGAGTTGGAATACAGCTGACCCTGATGGGCATGCATCTTCATGGCATCATGTTTTTAATCCTGATCCGACATTTACTAAACCGTATAATATGCATTTGGCTTGGCGGGCTGGATATTATGATGCAAAGGCAAATAAAATGGTGATGGATGCTTTATTTGAAGAGGATAAAAGTAAACGCTTCGAGCAATATCGAGAACTACAAAATTATATTTTAAATCACGGTCCTATGGCTTATTTATTCCAAACATATTATACTATTGGAGTAGGCTCTGCAGTGAAAAAATGGGTCTGGAATAGTTTCAGGCTTTATTATAATAAAGCTGAAAAATATATGCAATCAAATGATGAACGAAGTCATATGTAATGTATGGTTAAAATTTGTTTGGCTGTAGGGCAAGAAATATCGCTAAACTTATGTTTCATAAGTCGGTAGGGAAATATTATGATAACTTCATCATTGTCAAAAACAGATATAGCAGCATCGCCGAATCAGAAAAATTTCTATATATCGGCCTTTTTTTTCAAAATTTTTAAACTTTTTATTTCGGTATTTGTTACGTTAATTGGCTTAATAACCATTACTTTTTTTATTGGTCGCCTTCTTCCTTTAGATCCTGTTATTGCTATTCTTGGAGATAATATCAGTCAAGAAGCTTACGATAAAATGTTCTATCGTTTGGGCCTTGATAAGCCATTGATCATTCAATATTGGACCTATCTTCAAAATATTTTTTTGTTTGATTTTGGAGATTCTTTGATTTCAGGGCGTCCTATTTTAGAAGATATCATGCATGTATTTCCTCCAACGCTGGAATTAGCAACAGTTGCTATTATTATTGGTACAAGCTTTGGTATTCCATTTGGTATCATTGCAGCAATGTATCGTAATTCACCCATTGATTATTTTGTACGTCTTTTTACACTGTGTGTTTATTCAACGCCAACTTTTTGGCTTGGATTGATGGCATTATTGGTATTTTACAATAAGCTTGATTGGATTGGTGGTCCAGGACGTATTGATTTTATTTATGAATATTCTTTTGAAGTTAAAACAGGATTTTTCCTTTTGGATACTGCAATGCAAGGGCAATGGGAAGCTTTTGGCAATGTTTTCAGTCATATTATTATGCCTGCTTTAATTCTAGCTTTTGGTGCTATGGCTTATATTAGTCGAATGACGCGTGGATTTATGATCGAACAACTCAATCAAGAATATATTATTACTGCACGTGTTAAAGGATTATCATGGCGACAAACAGTTTGGAAGCATGCTTTTCGCAATGCCGCTGTTCAGATTATTACTGTTGTTGGACTTTCTTATGCTTTTTTATTAGAAGGTGCTGTGTTAACAGAAACTGTTTTTGCTTGGCCTGGATTTGGACGTTATTTAACGAGTGCACTTTTGGCAGGTGATATGAATGCGGTTGTAGCTTGTACACTACTTATAGGGTGCTTTTTTATTGTTATTAATTTACTCTCTGATTTATTTTATAATATTTTCGATCCAAGGACACGTTAAATTATGGCAATATTGCACAAAAATGAACCCCAATTAAAACATTGGTCAAATGAGCCTGTTCCACAGTCAGTTATTCAGGCAAATATACAAAAATTTTATCATTCGTTAATCCGATTTTTTCGTAATATTTCTGCTTTATTAGGTTTTATTATTATTTTTTCTATTATTGTATGTGCGATTTTTGCACCTTGGATTGCTACCCATGATGTTGTAAGCAATGATCTTGCTCATCGACTTCTTCCACCATCTTCATCGCATTATTTAGGAACAGATGAATTAGGACGTGATATTTTTAGTCGCTTAATTTTTGGTATGCGTATTACCCTTTATATTGTTTTTCTAACTACGATTATTGTGGCACCTATAGGACTCATTGTAGGGACAACAGCCGGTTATATAGGAGGATGGGTTGATACTATTTTGATGCGTATTGTTGATATTTTTCTTGCTTTTCCAAGTTTGATTTTAGCACTTGCTTTTTCGGCTGCTTTAGGACCAGGTATTGAAAATGCTGCAATTGCGATTTCAATTGCAGCATGGCCACCAATTGCACGTTTAGCGCGTGCTGAAACATTGACAATACGCTTATCTGATTATGTTTCTGCTGTTCGTCTACAGGGAGCATCTTCTTTTCGAATTATTCTATTCCATATTGCACCGATGTGTATTCCCTCGGTAATTGTGCGGTTAACGTTGAATATGTCTGCGATTATTTTAACGGCTGCCGGTCTTGGTTTTTTAGGATTAGGCGCTCAGCCACCTAGTCCTGAATGGGGAGCTATGCTTTCAACTGGTCGTGAATTTATGATGACAAGTTGGTGGTTGGCGGCAGTTCCCGGTTGTGCAATATTGCTTACGAGCCTAGGTTTTAATCTTTTAGGTGATGGACTTCGTGATATATTGGACCCGCGCAATGAGTAAAAAATTATTAGAGATAGAAGATTTACACATTTCATTTCCTGTAACGGGTGGTATTTCAGATGTTGTGCGCGGTGTTAGCTTTTCTGCTGGGAGAGAAAAAATTGGAATTGTTGGAGAATCTGGATCCGGAAAATCAATGACTGGGCGTGCGATTTTAAAACTAAATCCGAAGTCAGCAATCGTTAAAGCTAAAAAAATGCGTTTTGATGATATAGATTTATTATCTGCGAATGAGTCTCAGATGCGTACTATTCGGGGAAAACGTATTGCAATGATTTTACAAGATCCAAAATATTCGCTTAATCCGTTAATGCGAATTGGGGATCAGATCATAGAAGCTTACCGTGTTCATTATCGTGTTTCAAAAATTGATGCGTGGAATCAGACAATTTCTATGCTCGAATCTGTTCATATTCGTAATCCTGAACATGTTATGCGGTTATTTCCTCATGAAATATCAGGTGGAATGGGACAGCGGGTTATGATTGCTATGATGCTTATTTCAAAACCTGATTTAGTCATTGCTGATGAGCCAACATCCGCACTTGATATCACAGTTAGATCTCAGGTTTTAACGGTGCTGGATGAGCTTGTAACAAAATCTGGAATGGGACTTATTTTCATTAGTCATGATTTGAATATGATTGCTAATTTTTGTGATCGTGTTTTGGTTATGTATGCTGGTCGTATCTTGGAAGAATTGTCAGCATCTGATTTATCTCGTGCACGTCATCCCTATACAAAAGCTTTGTTGGCAAGTTTGCCACGGCTTGATAATCCAGTTGATGTTTTAGCTGTTCCTGAGCGAGATCCTAGTTGGTTAGATGGACCTGCAATTGTTCATGGTGTTGAAAGAGATTAGTATGACCAATTATGAAAATATTGTTGACGTTTCTGATTTATTTGTAACCTTTGGACGTGGTTATCGAGCAACGCCAGTTGTGAAAAATGTTAATTTTCATATTAAGCGTGGTGAAGCTTATGGTTTGATTGGTGAATCAGGGTGTGGGAAATCAACTATTTTGAATGCATTAGTTGGATTAGTTCCCTGTTCTAGTGGACAGGTCATTTTTGATGGAAAAGAAGTACCGCAGAAAAAAGACAAGGCTTTTCTACGTCGTATTCAAATGGTCTTTCAAGATCCTTATGCATCGCTTCATCCAAGAAAAATGATTTATACTGCTCTTTCTGAAGCTCTCTCCATCCATAACATGGATAATAAAGAAGAACGGATACAGAATATTTTGGATTCTGTTGGTTTAGGTTCTTCATTTTTTTATCGTTATCCACATGAGTTATCTGGAGGTCAACGTCAGCGTGTTGCTCTTGCTCGTGCTTTGATTATTGAACCAACGGTTTTATTACTTGATGAACCAACATCTGCATTGGATGTATCTGTGCAGGCTGAAATTTTAAATTTACTAAAATCATTACGGCAAGAAAAACGTTTGACTTATTTAATGGTTTCTCATGATCTTGCTGTTATTGCACACATATGCGACCGTGCCGGGATTATGCACAAAGGTGTAATTATTGAAGAGTTAAGCAATAACGATTTGCGTCATTTACATGCAAAAGATGACTATACAAAGATGTTTTTTAAATCCAGTATTGAGGCTATTGTTCATAGAGAGGAGAGAGCATTATAAGTATTATGAGGAGACCAACTCCCTTTTTTTAGATAGCCTTTTTCAAAACTAGGTATTAAAAAAAATATAGGGTAAAAAATTAATTTAAATGATAAGGTTATGTGCTGTGTATATGATTATTACATGACTTCATTATAAATCCGAGCAAACAATTCTAAATAACGCGTATTATTCTTTGTATTAATACTGCTTTTAATCATTTTATTATAAAAATTGAAAATAAAAAGATGCAGAAAAATAATAATTCATTTTTCTATATAATTACATTAAGTCCTTGAGTGATTAAAGAATAGTATTGCTATAGAATTTATATATTTTTTATTGCATTCTATTCATTGATTATAAAAAATTATTTATAATAATTTAGCAAAATTAATTGGAGTTATATAATAAAAAATTTTAAAAAATATCATAAAATAAACATCGGTAGCGGAGGAGGGATTCGAACCCCCGACACAAGGATTATGATTCCTCTGCTCTAACCTACTGAGCTACTCCGCCAAAATAGATAAATCTGATTAAGTCATTTTATCTTTTGCGGATACTAAGAGGTAGAATAGTAAGATGTCAAGCATCGTTTTTAAGCTTTTCTCTTGTTATTCTGTTTCATCCCAGATATGGAATGAATTGAAAGTATAAATTTTATATAATTGACAGAATAAGGCATAAAAAATGGCGCCACGTGTAGCGGTTTTAGGGTGCGGTTATTGGGGTAAAAATCATATACAGACCCTTCAAACTCTTGGAGTTTTAGCAGCAGTTTCTGATACTGATGCTGATTGCGCTGCACATTTTGCAAATACGTATGGTGTTATAGCTATTACACCTGATGAGCTTTTTACTCATAAAGATATTGATGCACTTGTTCTAGCTTTACCCCCACAATTTCATACAGAAAATGCGCTACGGGCTCTTAAAAGTGGTAAGGATGTTTTGGTTGAAAAACCAATTGCTTTGAATGTAGCTGATGCTGAACTTCAAGTTCGGATTGCTCACGAATATGGGCGGATTTTTATGGTAGGTCATATTTTGCGTTTTCATCCTGCTTTTGAAAAATTATGTGAATTAATAGAGCAAAAGGTATTAGGGGATATCCGTTATATTCATTCTCATCGGTTAGGGTTTGGTAAATTTCATACACAAAGCAGTGCTTTATGGGATCTTGCTCCTCATGATCTTTCAATGATTTTAGCTTTGACAAAATGTGAACCTTCTCATGTGCACGGAGAAGGATCTGCTGTAATTAACCAGCTTTCTGATTTCGCGCATATTCATATGACATTTCCCAATGGTATACGCAGTCACCTCTTTACTTCACGTCTTAGTCCTTATTGTGAAAGGCGCTTAACAGTTGTTGGTACAAAGGCTATGCTTGTATTCGATGATATGGAAGCGTGGAATCGTAAATTAGCATTGCACCATTTTTCTGTTTGGCAAGAGAATAAAAAATGGATTTCTAAGGTTGATAAAATAAATTATATTGATGTTTGTGAAGGTTTACCGCTTACGTACGAATTACAGCATTTTCTAAATTGTGTTGAGACGCGTCAATCGCCTCGTACAAATGGGAAAGATGCTATCGCTATTTTAAGAGTTTTAACTGCAGCTAGTGTCGATCATTATGAGTAAAAGATAAAGTATGCTTTCCTATTATTATGATTATCAATGGAGTTAATATGCAATTCATTGACCTTGGAGCGCAGCGTGCGCGCATCGAAGATAAAATTAATGCTGCAATTGCGCATGTTGTAGCCAGTGGTCAGTATATTTTAGGACCGAAAGTAACAGAATTTGAAGAGAAGTTAGCAGACTATCTTGGCGTTAAACATGTTATTGCTTGCGCTAATGGAACAGATGCATTGATGATGCCTCTTATGGCTAAAAATATTGGTCTAGGTGATGCTGTCTTTTGTCCCAGCTTTACTTTTTCTGCAACGGCAGAGGTTGCAGCTTTGGTAGGAGCAGAGCCTGTATTCGTTGATGTAAGATCCGATACATTCAATATTGATGTTGATAAACTTTGTGAAGCAATCGAAATGATTAAAAAAGAGGGACGTCTTAAACCAAAGGCTATTATTGCTGTTGATTTATTTGGACTTCCTGCTGACTATAGTCAAATTTCTCTAGTGGCTGAGAAAGAAAATCTTTTTGTTATTGAAGATACTGCTCAATCAATAGGTGGTAAAAGTAATCATATTATGTGTGGCGCTTTTGGTGACGTTGCAGCAACAAGTTTTTATCCAGCAAAACCTTTAGGGTGTTATGGTGACGGGGGTGCTATGATGACCAATGATGATGATATGGCGGCCCTTTTACGTTCAATATTGTTTCATGGTAAAGGTAAAACGCAATATGACAATGTGCGTATTGGCATGAATTCACGATTAGATACAATTCAAGCCGCGATTTTGTTAGAAAAGCTTGTTATTTTTGAAGATGAGATAGAAAAACGTGCAGCAATTGCTCAACGTTATTCTGAGAATTTAAAGGATATTGTAACAGTTCCAAAAGTGGAAGAAAATGTTCGTTGTGCTTATGCACAATACACTATTAAGGTAAAAAATCGTGATCAGTTAAAAGCTTATTTACAAAAAAATGGCGTCCCTACAATGATTTATTATAGTACTCCATTACATTTACAACCAGCTTATAAAAATTTTTCCTATGTAAAGGATTCTCTTTCTATTTCTGAGTATTTGGGAAGTTGTGTTTTAAGTTTACCTATGTATCCTTATTTATCTCAAAGCGATCAAGATAAGATTATTCAATGTATAAGAGATTTTTATAGCGCGTAAAATCTATAAAAGAATCGCACTATTTATGAAATATTGTATACTGTAAGGCCTTGATTAATTTGGTTTACATCATTTTTCATATCTATTAATGATTTCATAAATGCTTTCACTTATAACGCTGATGTTAAATGAATTATAAAAGTTGAGAATATAACCCTATTTATAGAAAAAGAAACTGCAGATATTCATGCCAGTATAAAGAAAAACATATTATACTAATATTTTGATCATATTGTATATCCTAAAAGACTGTAAGAAACTTTAAAATAAGAAAAAATCATTAAAGAAATACGCTATTTTACAGATGAAACTTGAATAATAAAAGTTTATCATTTGCAAATTAGCTATTGTTGACAGTGTGAATTCATAATAACAAAGTTTTTATGGCATTTATATTAATCCATTATGTTCGTTGTTGATCTTTCAGTTATCGGCTTATTAAAAACGTCTTTTATTGTTTAGCTGTAATTAATTTTCAGGGAGGAGAGTTTTTTTAGTATTAGTAATTTTTTTGCGAATATAAGATGCAAGGTCGTTTTTGTTTTTAGAGCCTTTAATTAACTTATGAATAGATGAGTCTTTACCCTCTTTCACAGCGATATGAGCAGTTATCGTGGCTGCTAATTCTTTTGTTTCTTCACATAATTCATGCAGTAATTGATCTTTAGTAGTAGTATCAAGCTCATCGATTTGAATATTTTTTAAGCGTTTTTTATAATGTGCTATTTTCTCGTGCATAGCTTTAATTTCCTTTATGGAAGTATTTGTTGCAAAAACATTATTTTTTCTCTCTACCGATTCTGCTTGAGAAGAGAGAAGGGATGTGGACTGCGGTGGAAAATATGAAGAGCAAAGCTGTTCTTTTTGGAGGCTAAGTTGTATTTTTAGTTGAGCATATTTTTTTTGTAAAGAATCATATTTTTGTGCATGACGCGCCAATTCTACGGCATGCTGGGCACAAAGAAAGTTTTGGTTTGCTTGTATTTCAATAAGTGATAACGGAATTTTTGCAGAAACAGATTTGTATGCAAAATGAAGAATTTTACGCCAAATGAGAGGGGAAATCAGCACTAATAACCAAGAAATGGTTGCAATTCCGAGAATAAAAAAAAGAATTGATTGAATAAACATAATACCTCTTTTCAGTCAGAGTGTTAAAATGGGTTCCATGTTGGTGTGGGTGTTAATTTTAAATATCCCATATTGATGCCAAGCCTTGCGCCAATGCCTGTGCGTATCGGAATTAACAGAGTATTATCCCGTTTAAGAACATGAAAGCCAACTCCTGCAATTAAATAGGCCGAACCTGAAATACCTCCATAGCGTCCCCATAAATTATTTATCTTATTAAGATCATAAACTAAGATCATTAAACGGGATCCTTGACCCCCAAAGTCCCATCCTACAGAAGGTCCTTGCCAAAAAACTTTATGCTGACCATAATTTTTTGTGAAGATTTTTCCTTCACCATAAGTTAATCCGGCAAAAAAAGCTCCAGATGCTTCTTCTCCTAAAATATAAGCACTTGGATGTCCATGTCGTGAAAAAATTTTTTCAATTGCAGTGGCTATGCTTCCTGCTGTTTTCCCAAAAAAATTATGACCAGAAGAAATAATTTCTTGCAACGAGAAATTTTGATCATTTTCTTCTATTGGTGCGAGTTGGGCATTTGCAATATTTGTTATTATGAATAAAAGCGATGCAAAAAGTACAATATTCATATACCAACGTGATAAAGGAGAGTGTGTCATGGGATTTTTCCCTTTTAATTTTAAGTTAATTTATACACAAATAGAATTATAATGTTTATCCAATAGATAGAAAATAAGGCATAAAGTTATTTAAATTCTTAAATTTATTCTTAAAAAAAGATTTTAATGTGATTGTTCAATTTCTGTACATGCATTAGGTGTTAAGAGTTGCAGTTGAAAAATATTCAGAATTGAGGAGCTATATAAATATGACATTAGCTATTTCTTTGAAGTCTACTGATTTGGCTGCTTTGCTTTGTAGTCGTATTTGCCACGATTTAATTTCTCCTATTGGTGCTATTCAAAATGCTATGGAACTTTATGATGAGGGAAATGCTGATGAAGATGTTTTACAATTGGTGCGTTTATCTGTTGCAAATGCTTCTGCACGTTTACAATTTGCGCGGTTGGCTTTTGGTGCTATAGGAGGGGTAGAGGACAAAATAGATACGATTTTTGCTGAACAAGTGTCTCAACAATATATGAAAGAAGAAAAAGCAATTTTGAAATGGCAGGCTGCTTCTTTTCTTCTACCGAAAGATGAAATTAAACTTTTGCTTAATTTATTATTGATTGCAAATGCAACCGTTTCTCAAGGGGGTGAAATAGGTGTTGTAATTTTACAAAATACAGATCAACGTTTATTTCGATTCGACATTCGTGGTAAAATATTACGTGTTCCTTCCCATTTTATTGAATTATATAATGGGAAAATGCCGGAGGAGCTAATTGATGCACGTATTGCTCAGTTCTATTATACGATATTACTTGCTGAGATAACAGCTATGAAAATAATTATACACGAAACCAGTGACTGCATTACCTTGGAATGTATAAAGAAACTCTGAATAAGCTAAAATTTTTCACTATATTAGAAAAAATAGCTGAGATGCTATTTAATGAATGATAATTATAGGATTTTTATTGATGGATAACAAAAAAATCTCAGCATATAATATCCGAGATTTTAAGAGTTATGATTTTTATTACTTAAGCAGTTTTTCGTATATTTTCTTCAACTGGATCACGTAATACGTAACCACGCCCCCAAACTGTATCAATATAATTGATGCCAGAAGATACTGCATCCAATTTTTTCCGCAGTTTGCAGATAAAGACATCAATAATTTTGAGTTCAGGTTCGTCCATGCCACCATAGAGATGATTGAGAAACATTTCCTTAGTAAGTGTAGTACCCTTGCGTAAAGATAGAAGCTCTAGCATTTGGTATTCTTTCCCTGTTAGATGGACAGGATGACCTGCAATTTCAACTGTTTTAGCATCGAGATTAACAGTAAGATCGCCAGTGATGATAACTGATTGTGCATGACCTTTAGAACGACGTACAACAGCGTGAATACGCGCAATTAATTCATCTTTGTGGAAAGGTTTAGTCATGTAATCATCAGCACCAAAACCAAAACCACGAACTTTATCTTCAATACCTCCCATACCAGAAAGGATAAGCACAGGAGTCTTTATTTTTTCTAACCTTAGAGTCCGTAAGACTTCATAGCCTGACATATCAGGAAGATTCAGATCAAGCAAAATGATATCATAATCATAGAGCTTACCTAGATCGATACCTTCTTCACCCAGATCAGTAATGTAAACATTAAAATTTTCTGATTTTAGCATCAATTCGATGCTTTTAGTAGTTGTTTTATCATCTTCAATTAATAATACGCGCATTTCATTCCCTCATCTGGCTCCTCCCGAATCAAGTGGAGCATTTTTATTTCATAACAGTTAGTAAAATGACTGTTCATAAAAAATAATTCAAAAAATCAAACACTTAATATTTAAGTGCTTATGAATAGCTCAGCAGTACGCGTAACAATTGCCGCTGTTTCCCCCACTATCTTAGATAGTGGTTAACAAAATATTTTTATTTTTGAAAGAGGTTAATAAAATTATTTTAGAAAAATTTCATGTTTTAAAAATTTGATAGGATAATCAGTGCTATATTTTATTAATTTGTGACGTAAAAGTTTTATAATTTACTGTTTTAAAATTTTTATATTTATTTACCGAGATTTAAGTTTCTTTGATTTAATAAGAGCATAATGTGAAGAAAAAGTTAGTACTTTTAAAATAAGACTTCGTTCACAGTAGTTTAAAAATATTAAAGAAATTTAAATTAAAAATTACTTTTTGTTTTCGATGAAAAGAGTGAAAATAAAGGTATAGAGGGTATATGTGAGCACTAATTTGAGTTTTTGTGTAGTTTAAGGAGTATGGGGTATGAAATCACGGCAGAATATGGTGCAATTAAAGATGTTTCAAGTGCGAGAGAAGCGTCGTGAAATTGCACAGCTTGAAATGATGATTACAGAATTTGAACGAATGGTATTAGAACTCGAAGAACAAATTGTTAATGAAGAGCGTAGATCCGGAAATAATGACATTCATCATTTCGCTTATTCAGCTTTTGCTCGTGCAGCACGACAGAGGCGTGATAATCTCACAGATTCAATTCGTGGCTTAAAGTTGCAGGAAACAAATGCTAAAATTGCCTTAAAAGAAATTGATACAGAGCTTCAACGTGCGCAAATTATTGAAAAGAATGAGGATAAGACAGCAACAGATGATCATCATACTTTTGTCCAACTCCATTCAATGGTTGGGTAGTTAAAATTCCAGATTCTATATAGATTTTTAATTTTTATATACTGAAAGAAAAATAAGCCAAGCTTTTTTAAGCTGGGCTTATTTTGAAATAAAATTTTGAATCGACATCATTATTTAATGCCTATATTGTTGAGTTTTAGTTGTCCGTAATCCAGCTAAACCGTGTTCATCAATCGAACTTTGCCATGAAAGAAATTCTTCTATAGTCAAAGTGTAGCGTTGACATGCTTCATCCAAACTTAACAATCCACCTCTAACAGCTGCAACAACTTCAGCTTTGCGTCGGATAACCCAGCGCTTTGTTGTTATAGGTGGTAAGTCGGTGATGGTGAGTGGACTTCCATCCGGACCAATAACATATTTTATTTGTGTTTTTATCAAATCAGTCATTGTATTTTCTACTGTAATATTTAAGACCTAGAGATCTTAATATAATGCATGAGTTTTAAAAAAGAACTAAACTTGTTAAAAGAAAAAATTAATAAAATCATTTGCAGATATTATAAATAAAACAATATGTTATAGTATTTATAGTAATTTTTTATGAAAGAACCTCTATTTTAATTGATTGTTTTTTACTTTAAGCTCCTTCTTTGACAGTCTGATATCACTCGTTAGTTGTAGGGAAGACAAAAAAATAATATAAACGGATCATATTGCATATATTTAGCAGGTATTTTAAAAAATAGAGAGTGAATGTATGTTTTTAAATAGTCTTGATTTGCCAGGGCATCCTAAAAATTCTCGTGTTGTTGTTGCGATGTCTGGAGGAGTTGATTCGTCAGTTGTTGCGGGCCTCTTAAAAAAAGAAGGTTATGATGTAGTAGGGATCACGTTACAATTATATGATCATGGCGCTGCAACACATCGTGTAGGGGCTTGTTGTGCAGGACAAGATATTGAAGACGCGCGTCGTGTAGCGGAAACTTTAGGTGTGCCTCATTATATACTGGATTATGAAGAACGGTTTCGCGAGGCTGTTATTAATCCTTTTGCAGAAAGCTATGCGCATGGAGAAACACCCATTCCATGTGTCTCTTGCAATCAAACTGTTAAATTTTCTGATTTGTTAACAACTGCATATGAGTTAGGTGCAGATGCTTTAGCAACAGGCCATTACATTCGCAGTCGTGTTCATGGTGCACATCGAGCATTATTTCGTTCTCTTGATGCTGATCGTGATCAGAGTTATTTTTTATTTGCTACAACACAAGAGCAAATTGATTATTTACGCTTTCCATTAGGTGATCTTTCAAAAGAGCGTGTGCGCGAAATAGCAACCGAAATGGGTTTAGTTGTTGCCAATAAACACGATAGCCAAGATATTTGCTTCGTTCCACAAGGAAAATATTCTGATATTATTACAAAGTTACGTCCAGAGGCTGCAAATCCTGGAGTTATTGTGCATATTGATGGGCAAATTTTGGGAGAACATTCAGGAATTGTTAATTATACTATTGGCCAGCGTCGTGGAATTGGTGTCTCAACTGGTGAAGCACTTTACGTCATTTATCTTGATGTAGAAAATGCGTGTGTTATTGTTGGTCCGCGTGAGATGTTGGAAACGCGTAAACTTTTTTTACGTGATGTGAATTGGCTTGGTGATGAACAGTTAGATAATTTTCCTCTTGACGGTATTGAGGTCGCAGTAAAGGTTCGTTCAACGCGTCCTCCACGTTCAGCGCGTTTACATTATAAACAAGGGTCGTTTTTTGTTGATTTGTTGGAAAGTGAGAGTGGTGTAGCACCAGGTCAAGCCTGCGTTCTTTATAATGATAATAGTCATGAAGCACGTATTCTTGGAGGTGGATTTATTACATGTGCAGAACGTGCCGCTGACACTGAAAAAATGTTGAAGAGAGTTTTATGTAATTTGAAAATGAAAACTTCCTCCTTTTTCAAAGGTGAAACATCCTTTGTATGTAAATAAATGTATAAGATAAACAGGATATCGTTTGATAATTTATTTTAAATATGAATGTGTTAATTCAATTTATCGAAATCAGCAAAATGTGCGAGGGTAAGACCTGATACTGTAGCAAGGTTGATACTATCAAATCCATAAGCCATAGGAATCCGCAAAGTCTCTGATTTTTGGAGAATATGTGTTGGTAAATCATTCCCTTCTATTCCAAAAATAAGTGCTGTGTGTTTTGTTGCTTTTGCATCTTTAAGATAGCAGGTAGCAGAAGGGGAAAGCGTGTAAAGCTCAAAATTCGCATCACTTAAAGCTGTTATAATGCTCTCAATATCATCTCCTCGTGTATAGGGTACGCTTAGAGCTGCTCCAGCAGAAGCTCTGATTGATTTTCTATAAAGAGGATCACAACATGTTTTATCAAGGATAATACCAGTGCTCGCAAAAGCCGCTGCATTACGAAAAATAGCTCCCATACTCTCATAATTAGAGATGCCACATAAAACTGAAATCAAAGCTTTTTCTGGAAGATTTTGTAAAAACTTTTTTAATGATGGGAGTTTTTTACGTTCCCCAATGCCAAGCATACCACGATGAACATGAAAACCAGCAATATCATCCATGATTTTTTGCGGAACACAATAAATAGGGCATGTTGGTTTTGTTTCTTTTAAAATGGGCATAATACTTAAAAGCCGTGCCGCAACAACAAGCAATGATAAGGTAGAAAATTCTTTTGAATGCAACAATGATGATAATATCGTTTTTCCTTCGGCAACAAATTGATGCTGTCGTCCAACGAGATCTTTTTCACGAATATTACGGTAAGCTTCCAAACATGGATCATCGGCTTCGTGAATTGTGGTGATATTCAGAATCATATAAAATCTTTAACATTATTTTTTTTAAATCACTAGGTATTGAATAGAGAGATAAAAAACATTATTTTTAACTTTAAAGTAGAATATTATTGACAATATACAACTATTGATATATAAAACGTATACCGAGTGTGGCAAATATATTGTTTTCATATCGGGTACAGGATCTTAGGTCCCCGCTATTTCCTAAGCCTGTAAATCCTTATTAAAAGGAAAAAGAACCTGGGTTCCCAATGCCCAGGTTCTTTATTTTTATATTAGGAAATGTTTATTCAAACTTATTTTCTTCTATTTCAGGGGTGATTTTAACAATTATTTTTCTGTAAAATTATTTATAGTGGTTGTTGCATTTAAAAGTATAAGAGAAAAACTGGATTGAAATTCTTAGTTTTTTGTATTTTTTGATGTCTATTCATGCCATAAGAGTAGTGTAGGCAATGTATTAGGATAGCCGTATTTAAGTATAAAAGTTGTTCATTTTAGTTAAAGGTAATAGAGAGAAAGCTGTTTAATAAGCTATTAATAGTCAGATTAATTGTATTTGATGTCTGGAGAAAATCAACTTTTGATAAGTATTATCTGAACCACTTTTTTATAAAGTAATATGTATCAGAACTGTGGAAAAGTGACGGTAAATTATAAAAATTAGTTTTATTTTCTCTCAATATTTCTTTTTATTTTAAGAGAGTGTTGGAAGATATATTAAAAATATTATTGCTCATTATAATAAAAAGATCATTGAGTTATGGATACAAAAATACAGATACAAAGATTGACTATATTGTCTATTGGAGTGGCTTGTATTGTATTTTCTTTGAAATATTGGGCTTATTATATTACGAATTCAGTTGCCCTTTATTCTGATGTATTAGAATCTATTGTAAATATCCTTGCCGCTTTAGCGGCGTGGTGGGCAGTTAAAATAAGTATGAAGCCTGCTGATCAAGATCACCCTTTTGGACATCATAAGGCAGAGTATTTTTCTGCTTTTCTTGAAGGTGTATTTATCATTATTGCGGCAATTTTTATTTTAAGAGAAGCATGGCTAGCATTCATAACAGTTGAAGCACCAAAAAAACCTGGAATATGGCTTTGTCCTTATTTAGCAGCATGTATTATCAATTTTTTTTGGGGATGGCTTCTTATTCGGCAAGGAAAAATTCACCGTTCTCCTGCTCTTAAAGCTGATGGAGTCCATTTAATGACAGATGTTTTAACTTCATTTGGCATTTTAATTGGGTTGGTTTCTGCATTTATAACTGAATGGGCTGTTATAGATCCAATTTTGGCAGTAATTGTCGCTATTAATATTCTTTTGCAAGGAGGTAAGGTAATTTATAATGCTATTCAGGGACTTATGGATGTTGGAGTTGAATTAAATGAAACGATGCGGATTCGTAATCTTATTTCAGTTAGTGCATGTGGTGCAATTGAAATCCATGATTTAAGAACGCGTGTTGCTGGTAGAGTTACTTTTATAGAGTTTCATTTAGTTGTACCAACTGACATGCAAGTAGGAGAGGCACACCAGATTTGTAACAATATTGAGAATGCACTTGAAGCGGAATTTAAGAATGTTCGTGTTACTATTCATATAGAACCTGAAAATGAAGCCAAATTACATCTTGGCACAGCGTTTGTTCCTTTTGTGTAAGATTTGATTGTGTTATCAATAGAGCGACTCTCAAAGAGGGTGTGGATATATGCTATGTTTATTGATATTTTTCTATGATTTTAAGAGGCATTGCAGAAACACACAATTTTTTTTAAAAGGTATAACAAGAAAATTATTTCGAATATTTCTACAATGATACTGAATTTCAGATTTATTATTGTATTTGGAATCAATAACAGTTTTCACCAAAGAGATTATGAATTGTTTCTTTTCGAAGGAAAATACTTTAAATTGTTACTGCTTATTTCAAGGAAGATAAACAGAAAGATAGCGATTTTAAATTTCTTTTTTGTTTGTATTTTGAATTTCTCCATCCTTATGAACAGCATCACTGACCATAATCTCTATAAATTAGTGAATGAGGCTAGTTAGTTTATGTGTTCCTATTGCTTAATGTTGAGTTATATTTTTGATTATTTTCTTTATTCAGAATTTACTCAAGAGAAATTTTATACAAGAGCTAATTATTATAAAATAGTATATTTTCGTAAAGAACTTTTTGTTTTTCGAAATATTAAAGATCAATTTTTTCAATACATGCTATTTTATTATTATGATTAATAATACCATAGCGCTGCAATTGGCAGTGCCATTGATGATGCAAATATTTAATAGCAAATAAGTTAAAACTTGCAGGGGGCTTTTTACTTCCGAAAGATTGTGAGGCTGAAGAAACACCAACAACAGGAATCTTGCTTATTTTTTCTTCAATAATATTCAACGTAGGTAAATGAGTATGACCATGGAGAATAAGTTCGCAACCATGGTGTTTAACCACTTCTAGAAAACGCTCTATACCCCATAACTTTTTATACCAAGAAGTAGCATGGTGAAAAGGAGGGTGATGAATCATCACAACACGAAAGAAACCCTGTTTTGCTGCTTCATTTAAGAACTGGGATAAAATTTTTGCTTGTTTCTTACCAAAGTAGCCCGAAGCTTGAAAAGGTGGTGTGGCAATAGCTGAAGAAGCGCCTATAATCGCTATATTATTACGAATACGCATATAAGGGAAAGGATTTTTTTGTGAGAAATCACTTTTAATCCAAGGTTGGAAGTAAGTACAGGCTTTTTGAAATGCTCCACGAACATAAGCATCGTGATTTCCAAATGTTAGGGAAATATTTTCAGGATTATTTTGAGCAAGTAACCAGTTGCGAGCTTGCGTAAATTCTTTATCCAAAGAAAGATTAACGAGATCACCAGAAATAACAATATGGTCAGGCTTTTTTTGTTTCAATGCGTGCATTAACGTTTCTAAAGCATCTGACTTCATTTGATTGTTACGTTTTTTTTTCCAATTCAGATATCCAGTTAGACGCTTCCCGCAAAGTTCCCATAAGGAAGGCTGTGGTAAGGGTGAAAGATGTACATCTGATATATGAGCAAGATAAAACATAGACGTTAGCATAGCGTTGAAAAAAAATTAGGCAATAAAAAATAGGCAAGGTAATCCAGTTGATTGTTACAGATAATAGATAATTGAACAGTTCATTAAGGATATTAGACAGATTTTTGAATATTGATTGTGATAGAACAAAATGCAAAATAAACGGTTGCTAGGAGGAGACAATATTCTATGAAAAATAAGCGAGAAAATCAAAGCGTTTAAAATAAAACCATTTGGTATTTTTGACTACATATGAATTTTTCTAATTATTCTTCATGACAGATACATCATTTTTTTCTCAGTCTTTTTTTCTGCAACTTGTAATGCAATTAATTATTGTTCTGAAACAATGGAATATGAGGGTCCGATTGAAAAAATTAAGCAGATAATTTGGGGCTCTGGTCCATTTTACGTGTGCAAGTTATTTGCTAAAAGAAGATGGAAAACATGATTATCAACTTTCTTTTGTAGTTTGCAGTAGAGATTTTGTTATTGGTTTAGTGAGGATGACGCTTATAAAAATACAACAACGAATTTCTTATTTATTAGGGCTTCTTGTCGTGCACTCTGATTATACAAATATTGGTGTGGGAAATAGCTTAATGCATTTAATATGAACAGGAGTGGAAAGTTGCATTGTTGCTTTGGTGATTGTGATTGGAAATGAAAACTATTATAGTTGTTTCGGATTTAAAGAAATAAAACATGGAAAAATACAAATATTTGCATCCATAAAACTAGAGCGATTTTTCGCTTTGGAATTACAAGAAGGTGCACGAAAAAGGGCGCAGGGTAAAGTATATTATTGTGCGTGCTCAATAAGTATAAAACTGCATTCAAGAAGTTATCAAGTTACTTTGAATTTTTAATGATTTTCACGATACCATACACTGCTCAACAATAAAAAACAGGTAAGTAGCGCTAAAAATCCGGAAAAAATAGGAAAGTGAGAAATATTAATCAAACGAGTTTCTGTTGCTTCTTTCAGAACAATTGAATGAGGAGAAGATGATACTTTTCCTGTTTGCGATTGAACCAGTTTAATGGGAGGAAGATGGATATCATTTTTTTCTTTATTCCATAAGCGCATAACATGACCACCCGTTTGTTTACTGATAGGAGTCAGTTTTTCTTCTGTTGAAATTAAATCAGACAATTCAGGATTATTGACTGCTCCTACAGTAGAAAGTACTGTTTGATTACCATTACGAACAGTAAAGATTCCTGTTTCATCGGTCTGAATATTACCTGTAAAGACACCTTCTTGTTCTTTCGTGAGAGTGATGTTCTTTTTTTTGCCAGAGGGAAAAACTACTTCGACTGCTTCTGGGTGATCTTGGAGTGTTTGTCGACGAATTGTTAAATGATGATGATGACTCAAAGCACTTAATTTTTCTTCTTCAAGTTCTGGTTCTTTCATAAGCCAGTGGGCAATTCTACGGTAAAGAGCTGCATAAGGACCTCCACCTTCAAAACCTCGCGCCCAAAGCCAACTTTCATCGGAAAGCAACATTCCTACACGACCTTTACCAATATGGGAAAGAAGCAAAAGTGGTTGTTCATCAGCTCCTTTCATGATCACAGTCGCTTTTGCTGTATTTTGGACTACAATTTGTCGTAACCATCGTCCCCATTGATGAGCAGGATGAGCAGGGGTTGCAAGACCCCGTGTAACAGGATGGCGCTCACCTTCTTTAGTGAGGGTAGGGCGAAAAGGTTTTTGAATTATGGTGCCATTTGGTAGCGCTGGTAGAACACTTATTAGAGGCGTTTTAGCTAATGAGAATTCTGTAGTAAACTCAGGTCCTGTTACTATCAGCAATGCTCCACCTTGTTGGACATATTGGGCAATATAATCATAGTAAATCAATGGAAGAACGTTGGAATATTGGTAGCCGTCGAGAATAACAAGATCAAAATTATTGATTTCTTCAACAAATAATTTGGTGGTAGGGAAGACTACAAGTGATAATTGGTTGATAGGTGTATTGTCAGCTTTTTCAGGAGGACGCAAAATAGTGAAATGAATGAGATCGATATTAGAATCACTTTTTAAAAGGTCACGCCATGCACGTTCACCATTATAGGGTGCACCTGAAATCAGAAGAACACGCAGATTTTCTCTAATGCCTTCAATAACAGTTATGGCACGATTGTTATTAAGACTTAATTCTCCTTCATGTGTGTCAGTTGTAACTTGAATAATGTTTTTTTCTGCATGATATAGGGTGATTTCAGTTTGAAAGACAACACCAGGTGTTACAGAATGATGACCGACTTCTTGACCGTTAATGCTTACGGTAATATTTGCTTGTGTTGGTATGGGCTTTTTAGGATGTCCTTTATCTTCTACTAAAATAGAGAGAATAAATGGTTTATTGATAAGAGCAAAGCGGGGAGGAGAAATGAATTTAATTTGGCGGTCAAATTCATCTGCTTTCCCTGTGATCAAAGCATTAATTGGGGCATCATGGTTAAGTTTTGATAGCTGTGGGATGTCATGTACTTGTCCATCCGTGATTAAAATCGTTCCTGCATAGCGAGAGGGTGGTATACTGGATATACTTTGTGTTAAAGCGTGAAACAAATTTGTTGACGGTGCATAATGATTATCAGAAAGTTTTCCAGCTTCAATAAAGCGTGGTTCGAATTGTGGGTAATGTGCTAGCGCATTTATTAATTGTGTATGGGCTTTATTTCTATCTTCCTCACGTGTTCCAAATGTTTGGCTTTCGCTATGATCAAGAACAATACCTACAACACTTTTAACAGATTCACGTTGTTCTTTTGTGATCATTGGATTAAGGAGTGCAAGGATAAGAGACGCTAGTGCTAGAAGGCGTAAAAAAGCTCCGCGGCGTTTTGTAATAAGCCCAATAACTATAAAAAAAGCGGGGAGCCCTCCTACAAAAAGAAGCCAAATGCTAGGCAAAAAAGGCTGAAAGGTGAGAGATTGTGTCATTGCCTTCTTTCTCTATTAAAACGCTCTAATAATGCAGGAACATGAATCTGATCGGCTTTATAGTTTCCCGTAAGTATATAAATAACAATATTCAATCCTGCACGAAATGCCCATAAACGTTGCATAGGATCATTGGGAATAAGTGGATATTTCCACCTGCCTTGTTCGTTTAGCGCCCAAGCAGCAGCAAAGTTATTTGCAGTGATGAAAAAAGAGCTAACATTATCCCCTGCAGTGATAGAGTTTTTGTTTTTTTTGTTTATTGAAGATGACTCGACCCATAAAGGGGAACCACGATAAAGTCCTGGAAAATCAGGCATAATATAAAAAGAACGGGCAATAACATGCTCAGTTGATACTGGTTCCATCGTTGGAATATTTAACCCGTTTAATATAGTACGCAATCTTTGTGTGGCTGGGGTAGCTGTTTCTTCAAGGGTAAGATTGGTATTTATTTGATCACGAGTGTCAAATAAAACTGCACCACCATTTTTCATGTAGGCATTGATTTTTTCAAGACTTTTTTGTGTTGGCATAGGGCTATTCGTATCAATTGGCCAGTAAATAAGAGGATAAAAACTGAGCTCATCCTTATCAAGGTCAAGCGCTACAACAGAACCAGGTGAAAGCATTGTACGTTCTGATATAAATTGGCTGAGTGCTTCTAGTCCACTTTTACTCGTTGTATCGATTTCATGATTATTGGTTATGACATAAGCGAGATGAGTAGTCCCTGCTGCTCTTATGATAGTATCATCATAGTTTTCTACAATTTCTGCTTGCATAATTGATGGATATAGAAAAAAAGCAATAAAGACTGCTATGAGAGGGAGAAGAAGTAGCATACTGCTTTTCCTATTAAGAAGGAGAGCTCTGCCTGTCCATAAAACCAAAAAACTATCGAGGGCTAGTAATAAACTAGTTAGTCCTAATAGAGATCCAGTGAAATGTTTTTCTTGTGTATCATAGGGTAGAGTTTTATCACTTAAGAAATAAGGTGATGATGATTGTCTTGTTAAGTGTGATGCATGATTGAGTAGATTGAGAGCATAGAGATTGTTTTGAACACCATAGAGTCCAGGTGGAGTATGATAGGATGGAAGGGGAGCTTTTTGTTCATCAGTAATGAGTGGAATAACATGAGAGGGAGCTGTTTGTAACTGACCGTTGGCATTGAGTGTCTGCCAAGGATTGTATATTGTCGCTGTTTTTATTTGCTTTTGAGGTTCTTTTGCATGTGTACTAAGCGTAATAAGTTTTTGTAACATTTGTGTAAAAAAACCGGAAAGAGGAAGATTTGACCATGTAGGATCAGGTGCAATATGAATAAGAATGAGCATACCCTTACCATGGTTGGCAGCAGTAATAAGTGGAGTGCCATCTTCGAGACTAAGCCATGTTTTTTCAAAAAGATCTGAATTTGGTTCTGCAAGAATTTGGCGTGAAACAGTGATATTTTCTGGAAAAGGAAGGTCAAAAAAGAAGCTGTTTTTTGCAAAAGGTGCTAATTTCTGTGGTTTCGTCCACGACATAATACTGCCAAGTAAGCGTTCACCAGAACGTAATGACACAGGTAATAAGCTGTCATAATGTTTTGCAGAACTCAGATTCTCTCCAGCAAAACGGATAAGTATTCCTCCTTTATTTGCAAAATGAGATAGCCTTTTTTCTGCTTCTTTTGATATATTAACTATGTCACCCATAATGAAAACAGATGGATTTTGGTTCAGTAAACGATCAATATCACTTGAAAGCTCTCCTCCTCCAGTTGTTATAAGTTGTGCATGACCTTGTAATGCTTTGATAACGTAGTACATTGGAGAAAGTAAGGGCTGTACCATTTCATTGATGTTGGGTGATAAAAGGGCAACGCGGTTTATTCGGCTACGGTTGTCGATTAAAAAGGTCGCAGCAGCTTGGGCTTGGTCATCAATTTTAATCCAAGCAATGTGATTACGTAATTCAAGTGGTAAATCAAAAGGAACAAGAGCTGTTGTTTCTCCTTCATGAAAGTTTGTTGTAAAACGAGCAAGGAGTTGACTTTTTAAATCATAAAGGCTGAGTGTTATTGGAGTCTCACCATAAGGAGTTATACGAATGACACGTGCTGCCATATTTCCATTGTTATTTTCTATGTTTGTTATGCCAGTTATGTTGGAAACATCATTCGCATACCATAAGAATGTTTTCGGCTTTAATTGTTTTATAAGGGTAAAAGCTTGACTATCTTCGTTTGTTTGCAAACCATCACTTAAGTACGCAATATCAAGAGGTTGTTCACCAATCTGTTCTATGAGCTTTTGAAGGGATTGGACGCGGTTAACAGGCCAAGGACGAGCATGTAAATGCAATAAATGTTGTTTGATGACTTCTGCAGAAAAAGGACCGATATCGTGCGCATTGTTTTCAGCTGTTGCAAGTAAATAAATATTTTTTTGTTGTTTTTCTGCTTGTGTAATTAAAGATTTGGCAACTGTAATGCGTTTTTTCCATTCTTCAGCGGATGCCCATCCATTGTCAATGATGAGCACGAGAGGATGAGAACCAGAAAATACAATCGGTTTTTGAATCCAAGTAGGACGCGCTAACGCTATTATGATCAGTGCGGCTATGGTTAGTCGTAATAATAATAACCACCAAGGTGTATGATTGGTAGTCTCCTGTTGATTAGTTTGTTTAAGCAGAAGGCGCAAAGGGGGAAAAAGTTCTTTATGAGGTTTTGAGGGTGTTGTTCTTAACAACCACCAAATAACTGGTAAGGCCAAAAGTCCAAACAAAAGGAAAGGAGCGTCAAAACTCAAAGTGATCTCCTTAGGTAAGATTTAGAAGATTTCATTTTCTTTGTGAAGTGCACAATAACTTCTGTTAAGGGACGATCCGTTGAGCTAACCTGGTAAGTCCATCCTTGATGTAAGCAAAAGTCTATTAATTTTTGTCGTCTTTCTTGGTAGAGCTTGTGATAATTCTTACGCAAGTTTTCTGCTCTTCTCACGAGGAGTTTTTCTTTTGTCTCAGGATCAAAAAATTCTATATGGCCTGTGTAAGGGAAATGTTCTTCTGCTGGGTCGGTAACTTCAATGAGATGTGTATTGACTTGTTTTGTCTTTAAAACTTTCAGATGATCAATAATTTTTTCAGGATGATCAAGAAAGTCACTCATTATGATGGCTTGTGAAAAACGCGTTACAGTTGAGAAATTTGGAAATGAATTTTCAATTTGATGATTCGTTAAAGCTAAAGCCATACGCTCCATGACATTGGAGGACATAGTTGGAGCCATTAAGTCAGGAATAGCAATATATTCTCCACTTTTTGCAAGAATTTTTGCTAATGCAAGGGAAAGAATGATGGCATGATTGCCTTTAGAGATTGTTGAAAAGCATGAACAATATTGCATAGAAGCACTTTGATCGGGCCAAATCCAAACAGTTTGCATCCTTTCCAATTCACGTTCACGTAGGTAGGTATGTTCATCACGCGCTGAACGACGCCAGTCAATATGTGTGATGGATTCACCTTGCACATAAGGACGAAATTGCCAGAAATTTTCTCCATTGCCGTGTTTGCGTTGGCCATGTCTTCCGGTTATTAATGTATTGGCAAGACGATTTGCTTGTAAAAGGAAATAGGGCATATTAGCTGCATCTTTCTGTAATGTTGCAGCAAGTGATTTTGGGCTTTCTTTAAAAGTTTGTTTGCCAATAGCCATCAGAGGGAATCTTTCATAAGATTAGCAATAATTTCTTTTATAGTTATATTTTCAGCATGTGCAGAAAAATTAAGTGCCATACGATGTTGTAAAACAGGTTGGGCGAGTGCTTGAACATCATCAAGTGAAGGAGCTAGACGTCCGTAGTAAAGGGCACGGGCACGAACGCATAATGAAAGTGCTTGTGATGCTCGAGGACCAGGGCCCCAAGAAATATAAGCGTTTGCAAGAGAATTATCTTTATGAGGACGAGCTGAACGCACTAACTTCAGAATAGCTTCGACAACGCTTTCAGAAATTGGCATTTGGCGGACAATTTTTTGGATTTTTTGTAATTTTTTAATAGATAAAACGGGTTTTGCAATTTGGCTTTTTTTACCTGTCGTTTCTAAGATAATACGCCGTTCTGTCGCTAAATCAGGATAGTCAATGTCAATTTGCATTAAAAAGCGATCGAGTTGCGCTTCAGGAAGAGGGTAAGTTCCTTCTTGTTCAATAGGATTTTGAGTTGCAAGCACATGAAAGGGTTTTGGTAGATCATAACGTGTTCCAGCAATAGTGACATGGTATTCTTGCATGGCTTGTAAAAGGGCTGATTGTGTGCGAGGTGAAGCGCGGTTAATTTCATCGGCCATGAGAAGCTGAGTAAAGATAGGACCTTGAATATAACGGAAAGAACGTTGACCATTCTTATCTGAATCCATGATCTCAGAACCAATAATATCTGATGGCATTAAATCTGGTGTAAATTGGATGCGTTTTGCATCAAGTCCCAAGACGATTCCAAGTGTTTCAACAAGACGCGTCTTAGCAAGTCCCGGAACACCAACAAGAAGAGCGTGTCCACCTGCTAAAATAGCTGTTAAGGTATATTCAATTACATGACTTTGTCCAAAAATAACTTCGTCAATTGCTTGTTGTAGAGTATCGAGCTCTTTGTGTGCTTCATCAATATCTTTAACAATTAATGAGGCATCATCATTGATACTCGCCTTTTCAGTAGAATGGGATAATGTATCATATTGACTCATATTTTTTCCTTAAAGCCATGTGTCGTAAAATAATAATTTCTTTTATATGATTATAAATCTTTTCATGGTTTGTAACAGAAAATAAAAAGAAAAGAAGTGTAATAAGCTGTTTTTTATCTCCTTCGCACAAGTTAAGAATATTTTTATGGAGAAAGATTATGGTTTATAAAAAATATATTATGCGTTGTATTTATTGAAATATACAAGTTTGAAAGGGAATAATGAAAATTTGTTAAAGGGTTAAAGAGTGAATGTAACACATAATTTCAAACAGGCTGCATGGTTGCAGTCTAGCAATATTCAAACACTTCTTCGTGTTTTATCATTGGATGGTGAGGAAGCACGTGTTGTTGGTGGTGCTGTACGGAATCAGCTTTTGAAACAGCCTATTAGTGATATTGATATTGCAACAACTTGTTTGCCACAACAGATTATAAAGCGTGTAGAAGAAATAGGGTTTAAAGCTATTCCTACAGGGATTAATTTTGGTACAGTAACAGTAGTTGGTGAATCATGTTCTTATGAGGTAACAACACTTCGCTCCGATATTCAAACGGATGGTCGTCATGCGGAAGTTGTCTTTAGCCGCGATTGGAAAAAAGATGCTGAACGTCGAGATTTTACTATCAATGCACTTTATTGTAATGCGGCCGGTGAGATCTATGATGAAGTAGGAGGTTTAAACGATATTGCAACTCGGACTGTTCGTTTTATTGGTGTTGCAGAGCAGCGTATTTGTGAAGATTATTTACGTATTTTGCGTTTTTTTCGCTTTTTTGCTTGGTATGGAATAGGGCGTCCTGATGCAGAAGGGTTGAAAGCGTGTACGCATTTAAAACATGGTTTACACAAACTTTCACCAGAGCGTATTTGGGGAGAAATGAAAAAACTTCTGACTGCTTTGGATCCAACACGTGCTCTTTTATGGATGCGTCAAAGTGGAATTTTGACGTTCATTTTACCTGAGACAGAAAGGTGGGGGATCGATGCAATCCACTCACTTATTAAAACAGAGCAAGCTTTTGATTGGGAGGTTGATCCGTTTTTGCGGCTAGAAAGCCTTATTCCTCCTGATGTTATGCGTCTTCATGATATGGCACGTCGTTTACATTTATCGAATAAAGAAAAAATACGGTTAAAGGAATGGGCGGAACTAGAACTGATTAACTATGACTGTCCAGATATTCTTATGCAAAGACTGATTTATTTTTATGGTCGGCAACCAGTTTTAGATCAATTAGCTTTGTCTTTAGCAGCTGCACGGGATCACACCTTAAAGGACAGCAAAGCGGTCCAAAAAGAAGAATGTTATATCAGGCTTTATCAACTTGCTCGAAAATGGCAAATTCCAACTTTTCCTATTAGTGGCAAGGATTTATTGGAAAGAGGGCTGGTAAAAGGGAAGTTTTTAGGAAAAAAACTCAAAGAATTGGAATCATTATGGGTCGAAAGCGGCTTTTTGATTGATCGTAATAAACTATTAGAAAAAATTGAGCAGTAATATTCTGTGTTTTGTTAGGAGTTTTTTGAAATTTTCTTTTTATAGATTTTTTTGTTATTTGATGTGTGATTATGCAATTTTATCGTAATGTAATTATTTGCAGCGTGAAAAATATGTTTTTGTTAATATCATTTCGTAAAGTTGTTTTAACAATAGGATAACTGAACTTAACAATTTTTATTTTTTCAATGTAATTTCTATCATCTGTTAAAAATTGTATCATTTGGTAAGATAACTTCTGTCATGAAGATTGGCTAGGCTGTAAGATTTAGTTTTATTATAAGGCTTGTCCTATTTCATTATAACCAATTTGACGAAGTGCCTCTCCTGTTACCATAGCGACGCTTATTGCAAGATTCAAAGAGCGTGCGTGTGGTAGCATGGGAATGGTTAATGCATAATCTGCTGCTTTATAAACATAATCGGGGACACCTGCTGATTCACGGCCAAAAAGTAAAACATCGTTTTTCTGATAATATATTTCTGTGTAATAGGTTTGTGCTTTTGTACTTAAGAGCAAAAGACGACGGTTAAAGCGCTGCATGGTATCAATAAAACTCTGCCAGTCAAGGTGACGTTCTAAGGAAGCACGTTCAAGGTAATCCATACCTGCACGTTTAAGATTGCGATCGGATAGATTAAAGCCTGCAGGTTCAATAATGTGTACGTGCAGACCAAAACACGCGCTAAGGCGTAAGATTGTTCCTGTGTTACCCGCAATATCAGGTTGAAAAAGAGCGATGTGAAGTGTCATATTTAGTATAGTAAACTGATTTATAAAGAAGTTATTTATAGCGATAGTGATTTTAAAGAGATAGTTTTTATTTATTGCTTCAATAGAATACAATCAGCATATATGAAAAGGTTTTTTTGAAGGTCATTTTTATGTTTATGGAGCAAAAAAGAAGGAGATGAAAAATTGAAATCAGTGAGATGTATATGATACGAAAGTAGATAATTCATATTTTTTTCAAAGCATTGCCAAAAATATCGTTAATAAGAGAGAATATGTTTTTTCCTTTATATGGGCCTCAAAAATAAGATTAGAATTTTTGGGGCCACTTGTGTTTGGTATTTATGATAAAGCGTCATCTGTGGCTCGGGTTGAAAGCAATATGTGCTTGTTGCTACGGGCTAAAGTCTGTATCTTTCCGCGATTTAAAGGCACTGGGTTATGATCAGGAAAAGATTAAAATTTTGCTAGCAATATGAAGGGGGCGATGGTTCTAATCGAGAAGAAAAGCTTTTAAATAGACCTAGTATTATATCAGATTATTTTCCTTCCCTTTTTGCTAATCTTGAAGAAGCTGAATTTATGTATAATTGTGCTAAGTTTCCTAGATTTATCATTGATGACATGGATGCGCTTTTTTCTTTATTATTCGTTGCTTTAATTATTGATGTTTGATTAATTATAATATTGCTGATTTTGATTATATTACTGCTTTTTAAGCAGGAAGATCAGGAGGCTCCAAAGGTAAACAATCGCTAAAGTTTATTGATATAGTCCTTATTTTATTGCAGGTGATATTTTAGTTATGGAGTTTCCTTTAAAGAATGGTCTTGTTTCTTATGAGAATGAAAAAACAGAAATTTGTTATGCGCATGATGTGTTTAATTTTTAACATGGGCAGCTGTTTCCCATATGGAAATTCGTAAGAAAACGGATTCTCGTATTATTTTTCGTTATTTTTGGAGTGCTTGTTTATAATATGAAAAGAAGAATTTGGCCTGATCTAGATAAAGGTTTAAAGAAAAATAAAGACACAGAATAAGCTATCTCAGAAGCGCAAAAGGGAACAAATTTTAAAATGATGCATTGAGAGTTTATAAAGTAAAAACGGAGAATTATAAAATGAAGAAAATTGTTTGCACTGCTTTCGTGTCAATTTTTATGGCTTCTGGTGCGTATGCTCAATCTTTTACAACGACAACACCTTTTGAAAAAGAGGTAATTTCGTCAACAGGTATTGTACAGATTGGTTCAGATATGGCTGCGCGTTATATTACGCCTTCAGCAACTGATTTTGTTGCTTCAAGTCTTATTGGTGCTGATGTATACAATATGGAAGATGAAAATATTGGTGAAGTGAAAGATATTATTTTGCGTGAAAATAGTGTCGAAGGAATTGTCATTGGTATTGGTGGTTTTCTTGGTATAGGAGAACGTTATATAGTTGTTTCTCCTGATACAATTCAGAAAACAAACGATTATGGTAAATGGAAATTTATTATCAATGCAACAAAAGATTCCTTAAAAGGCGCTCCAGAATTTAAATATGAAGGTTATTGGAATCGTTAATTTTGTCTTATCAGAAATAAAATAGCCGTTTATAACGCGGCTATTTTATTTGAAAGTTTTCTTAAAAACATAGAAAGAGTTGATACAAAGACGAATTTTATGGGGGATTAAGATTTAAGACTTTAAAGGAGTGTATTAAGTATTGTGCTTAAACAATATGATATCACCATCTTGCACAATATATTCTTTACCTTCATCGCGCGCTTTTCCTGCTTCTTTTGCTCCGTTTTCTCCACCAAAAGCAATATAATCTTCGTAGCTAATAGTTTGTGCACGAATGAAGCCACGTTCAAAATCTGAATGAATAACACCAGCAGCTTGCGGTGCTTTTACTCCGCGCACAATTGTCCATGCTCGTGTTTCTTTAGGGCCACAAGTAAAGTAAGTAATGAGGTTAAGTAAATCATAGCCAGTGCGAATGAGTCTATTAAGCCCGGGTTCAGAAAGCCCTAAAGCCTTAAGATATTCTAACGCTTCTTCATCAGTAAGTTGGGCAATTTCAGCTTCGATGGAAGCGGCAATAACAATAGCTTGTGCATTCTGTGTTGTTGCCATTTTCTCAACGGCTTGGGTAAAGTCGTTACCATGAGCGGCCTCACTTTCACTGACATTGCAAACATAGAGAACGGGTTTTGATGTTAAAAGATTCAAACCATTAAGAATGCACCGTTCATCGGCAGAAATATCTTTAAGCATTAACCGTACAGGGTGTCCTGTTTGCAGCAATTTTAATGCAGCTTCCATGATAGGGAGAATAGCGAGCGCTTCTTTATCTTTTCCGGTTGCACGTTTGCGAATTTGTATGATTCGTCGTTCAAGACTTTCAAGATCTGAAAGCATAAGTTCTGTTTCAACGGTTGTAGCATCAGAAATAGGATCAATGCGTCCTTCTACATGTGTAATATTTTCATCTTGAAAACATCGTAAGACATGGATAATGGCATCAACTTCGCGAATATTCGCTAAAAATTTATTTCCTAAACCTTCACCTTTTGAAGCTCCGCGTACAAGTCCCGCAATATCAACAAAACTAATACGTGTAGGAATTATTTCTTTTGATCCAGCGATAGAGGCGACTTTTTTCATCCGTAGATCTGGGACAGCAACTTCACCGGTATTAGGTTCAATCGTGCAAAAAGGATAATTGGCAGCTTGTGCTGCAGCTGTTTTTGTTAATGCATTAAAGAGAGTTGATTTCCCAACATTAGGTAATCCAACAATACCGCATTTAAAGCCCATAGATTCTCTTTCTTTGTTGATCGTAATTTATTTTTGTGGTCAAGATAAAGCTTTGTTAGTGTTTCTATAGCACGTTTTGAAAAGAGATCTAGTCTACAGTTGTTGTGATAGTATGAAAAAATAGACTGAATAATTGCATAATTTTTTTTTATATTACATTATTGAATAATGGTTGTTCTCATAAATATTAACAGTGCATTAAGTTTTTCATAGTATGCAAAATTTTCGAAAATAAGTAATCGGAGAAAATATGGGATTGTTATCTCGTCGAACTTTTTTAATAGCAACGCCTTTGGCTTTGGCTGGATGTCTTACACGTCAATCAAATATGTCTATTTTTTCTCAACAGGACCAGTATATTCCACAGGAAATACGTGATTTATATGGGCCTGTAACGAATGAACCTTATTTTTTACCTGCAGTTAATCTTTCAACAATTGATCCAAAATTTTGGCGTCAACAAGTCAATTATCATACTGATTATTCTTCTGGTACATTAGTTGTAGATACTCAAGCATGTTTTCTTTATCTGATTGGTGAAAATGGCAAAGCTTTGCGTTATGGTATTGGTGTTGGCAAAGAAGGGTTGGCATTTACAGGTGTTGGAATTATACAATATAAGCGCCGGTGGCCGAGTTGGGCCCCTACTAAGGCAATGATGGAGCGTGAACCAGAACGTTATGGCCATTTAGGGCAGGGTATGCCTCCTGGTCCTGAGAATCCATTAGGTGCACGAGCCTTTTATCTTTTCAAAAATGGGAAAGATACCCTTTTTCGTATTCATGGTTCGCATGAAGCTTGGTCAATTGGTCGTGCTATTTCTAGTGGATGTATTCGTCTACTCAATCAAGATATTATTGATCTTTATAATCGTGTTCCTGATGGTTCACGTGTAGTGGTATTGCAGGATAGAGAAAATACATTAAACGGGCTTTTTTAATCGTAATTAAGTTATAAGATTTATGAGCTGAGTTTCATATTTAACTTAACTTTGATACTTGCTTTCAGAGAAAGTTCTCAAAGAGTGCAAGTATTTCTTCTATATTTAAGAGAGATGATGCTTTATTGTAAATTTTTCCATTGCCAATGTAATTTTATTCATAAAACAATTATTGTTTCTTTTTATTAAGAGTTCCATGTTATTTGCGATTGCATCTAGTAAAGGGGCTAGCCATTCTTGATCGGATTTTGTAAAATTTCCCAAAACATACTGGTTAACTAGCTCTTTGGGACCAGGATGTCCAATCCCTAAGCGTAGACGGCAGTAGTTGGTGCCGCAATGACTATCAATAGACTTTATACCGTTATGTCCATTACTTCCTCCTCCGATTTTTATTCTTATTTTACCAGGTGGTAAATCTAGTTCATCGTAAATGACAATAAGATTATTCAAGTCTAATTTATAAAACCGCAAGGCTTCACCAATTGATTGACCAGACAAATTCATAAAGGTTTGCGGTTTTATAAGAATAATTTTTTCATCATTTATAAAGCCGTTTGAGATTTCAGCCTGAAATTTTTTTGACCATGGAGAAAACGAAAAGATTTGGTGAATAACATTAATAGCCATAAAACCAATATTATGGCGATTATTGTTATAGTGAGAACCGGGGTTGCCAAGACCAGCAATGAGCAACATGTGCACCTTCGGTAAAGTATAAGAAAGCAAAAAGTACTAAAAAGATAAGATTACATCTACTAAAGTTATTAGGTTTTTGCGTTGTTTTCATTGTTCTCTTGTTCTGAAGAATTATCGCTCGCATTTACGTTAGCAGGAGCAGCAATGGTAGCGATTGTAAAATCTCGTTCCTGAATAACTGGTACGACACCTTTTGGTAATTGTACTGCAGAAATATGAATAGAATCACCAATGGAATAACTGGAGAGATCAATTTCAATTGCTTCAGGGATAGCATGTGCTAATGCTGTACATTCAATTTCATGGCGCACAATGTTTAAGACACCACCTCGTTTAATTCCTGGAGCTATATCTTCATTAAGGAAGTGTACAGGAATATGGACATGAACGATAGATTTTGCTGAAATGCGTAAGAAATCTACGTGTATAGGAAAGTCGCGGACAGGATCAAGTTGATAATCTTTTGGTAAAACTTGAATTTTTTGTTGATCAATTTCAATCGTTGCAACAGTAGTACGAAATCCCCCAGCATGAATTTTATAGAAAATATCTTTATAGGGAACTGAAATTGCTAAAGGAGGCTGTTTATCACCATAAATAACAGCTGGAATGAGACCATTACGACGAAGTTCACGGGAGGACCCCTTACCAACCCGCTCGCGTATTTCGGCTCTAAAAGTATAGCTTTTGCTCATAACTAAAGTCCTTTTTATATAATTGGAGAATCATGAAAACCAGTAGTGGTTTTTGCATGAATGCGAAGATATACGCTGTAAAACGGCGATTACCCTATTCTGTGTTGCCTCCAAGGGTGTCTACACAGAAGTTTGTTCTATAATTCAAACCATTTGGAGATGCAAGAGTTGAAGGAAAAATCCTTGGTTTCTACTTTTACAGAAGAGGAAATATTAAAGTATGCACCACAGATGCAGAATCAATATCAATTTTCAAAAATTGAATAATGGCTTTATGAAGGTTAAGACCATCTTAGGTGAAGTGTCAAAATGTAGCATGTTGCATAAATCAGTTTCAGTACTCCTTGATTTCGAGGAATTATTGACAGCATGTTTTTTGTACAAGGTAGTTCTGATTCAAAACAATCACATCTTACTCGATGTCTTCTTGGACAGAGTTCTTCATCGACACAACAGTGTATTATTAATCTAGAAGGCTATTTTGTGACTTTGGCGAGTAAATTGAGCCGTATTATTATTGAATCTCAGCGGAAAGAAAAAATTGATACAAATTGCTCATCGTATTCGCCAATATTGAGTTTCGGTTGTGTTCAATCTTGAAGGCTTAGATATTGCACAACAGATGCATGCTGTTGATCTTTTTCTTGAAGCATTTTTTTATATTGGATGTGATTATTGGTTTTTATGTTAGTTGTAATTGATGAAGCACAGTTATTTACTCACCCTTCAGCAGGGGATGTTTCTAATGTCTTGCTTAAGATTTCGCTTAGTGCTGCTGTGATCAAGTTAATATGCCAAGGGCATAAACGTGGTCTTGCTGATGTTATTGCTACACGACGTTTAGCTAAGCTTGCAAAAAACGTGGCTGCTGAAGCATCAAATTTTTTAATTAAGACGCTTTTAGATATTGATATGTGCCACTGATCCCTTAGGAATGGAGCGTTGTTAGGCAAAAATATTGTGAGCTCTTGAGTCACTTTATTACTTTAGGATTCTCTTTATCACGGTGTTCTTTACCGGTTATTGTTGGTTCTGTTCAAACATCAGTATGTTCTTCTAGCCCGAATAATGACGTTTCCAACGGAAAGAACTAATGCAAAAAGCTTATTTTTACTGCTTCATCTGAAAAAAACGACGTCATGTCGTCGTTCACTAGAGCTCGTAAAAGAACAAAAAATTCGTGAAATATTAGAAGCGGTTGTGCACAAAAAACAAAAATTAATAAAAGAAGATAAAAGTTCTTCTCCAAAGATTTCGGTAATTAATTACGAAATGCAGAGAGAACATATCATTCGTGAAATGATGGATGAGCCTGAAGCTGGTTAACGTTCAACAGGAATCATTTATCAAGATTTTTTGATATGTTATCGTATTTATAATGTATTAGAGTTTCTTCTTAATATTTTATAATTTTGTTGTAAATTGGCTTTCATTTAGGCTTCTATTAATGAAGAAGAAGCTGTAAGAGAAAGAGTGGAAGCATATTTTACATCTATCAAAAAGTTTCGAAGATAATGTTAAGGTGTATTTTTGTGTGTTGCGCGGCAGCAGTAACCCTAAAACTCTGCTCATCAGATGTAGTTTTTGCACATCTTTCTGGAATCCATTCTTGAAGTTGTGTACATCGTTTTTTAATTTATTTAAAGAGTGTAGGCTTATTGTTATTCATACTGCTTTTAGTGGTAAGCCTGTGGTAGAGCTTTTTCTGGTTTCAATATAGAAATAGCATCAGGGGATCCAAAGGCACTCATTTAGCCAAATAGACTTGAAACGGATTGCTCTGCTGCTGTTCTTGCAATAGCTTCTCCGATTAAATCAGCAATTGGCAAGATACGCATATTATGGGCTTGTTTAATTGCTTTGGTTGGCATAATTGAATCAGTGATCACTAATTCTTTCATTTCTGAATTGGTGATGCGTTCTACAGCGTTGCCAGAAAGTACACCATGTGTAATATAAGCAGTGACGCTTTGTGCGCCATGTTGTAAAAGGGCATTCGCTGCGTTACATAGGGTCCCACCTGAATCAACAATATCATCCAGTAAGAGACAATCTTTTCCAGTTACATCACCAATGATGTTCATTACTTCTGATTCACCTGGACGTTCTCGGCGTTTATCAACAATAGCAAGTAGACTGTTTAAACGTTTAGCTAAGGAGCGTGCACGCACCACGCCACCAACATCAGGTGAAACAACAATAACATTTTCAAGAGAGTAATGCATTTTGATATCACGAGCAATAACAGGAACAGCATAAAGATTATCTGTTGGAATATCAAAGAAACCTTGGATTTGTCCTGCATGAAGATCTAATGTTAAAACACGATGAGCACCTGCTTGAGTAATAAGATTAGCAACAAGTTTTGCCGAAATAGGAGTACGTGGCCCAGGTTTACGATCTTGGCGAGCATAACCAAAATAAGGTAGAACAGCTGTAATACGACGTGCTGAAGAACGACGAAGTGCATCAATCATAATAAGCAATTCCATTAAATGGTCATTCGCTGGATAGGATGAAGATTGCAAAACAAATACATCTTTTCCACGTACGTTTTCATGCAATTCTACGAAAATCTCTTGATCAGCAAAGCGTTTTACAGTTGCTTTTCCTAGAGGAATACTTAAATAGTTTGCAACATCTTCAGCAAGACATGGATTAGAATTGCCGCAAAAAAGTTTCATAATAGAACCTCTGAATAATTATGATTGAATGTGAAACAAGTTTTAACTTTTTACTATCAGATTGCAAGTGAACAATTATAAAAGAATGCTAAATTAGCTATCATTATTTTACAATGAATGTAGTTCATTAATTTATCTGAAAGACTTACTGTTTGTAGAGTGTTTGTTAAAAATGATAAAAATAGCTAACAAGAAAAAAATTGTTTGTAAAGTAATCAATGTTATGAGAAAAAATACTCTTTTGAAGAATTTTTATTATTCATTTTTTTTACATCGATAAGCGTCTTGGTGAATGAATAAAACTTATATCACAGATTGTTTTTATGTTGTTCTTTCTTGAGAAGATCCTAGAAATATAGTTATTTGTAAAATATCTGTTTTTTTAATAGAGCAGTATAAATCTCAAAAATACAATTGTTTAATATGAAATATATTTTCGTTTTTGTTCATTTATTTCTGAAATCAGGATAAAGCTCAAAAGCAATTTCGATATCCGGGTTTTCTAATTTTCTAAGTATATATTTATGCTTCTTCGTAAAATTTTGCATAAATCTTAATCTTTTGTGAAAGAGATTGCTTGATGAGGCAATAAAAATTTATGAGAGGCTATCAGCTTACACTTGCGATGTGAATTTTCATATTAGCTATGTTGTAATTACAATAAGAACATTTTAAATAATATAAATGGCAAATTGCGAAAATACCTTTTTCTAAGATATATTGTTAAAAAATTTCTAGATATAAAATAGGCCAATTATTTATGTGTAAAAAATATGAATTAACAGATGAAGAAGTAGTGGTTGGTTCTCATAAACTTTATCGTATTAGAGCTCTTAAAGATTTTGGAAATGTAAAGGTAAATGAGCTTGGTGGTTTTATTGAAGATGAAAAGAATTTATCACATGAGAACGATTGTTGGGTTTGTGATAATGCTAAAGTTTTTGGTAACGCTATGGTTTATGATAATGCTAAAGTTTTTGGTAATGCTATGGTTTATGATAATGCCAAAGTTATAGAGAATGCTCTAATTTATGATGAAGCCAGAGTTTTTAGCGATGTTAGAGTTTGTGGTGAAAACATTGTCGCTGGTAATGCCATAATTTGGGGTAATGCTAATGTTTATAGCAGAACCAAGATCAGTCCTAGGGTTTCTAATAATGGTCGATTTCAAAAGATGTGTTTATAATGAATTAAGATATTATGAAACTAATATTATACAGCAGTTTTGAGGTTTAAATTGTCTACTAAGAGCAGTTGAAATGAGAAGGTATAACTGCAGTAAGAAATTTGATTTAATAACAATTGATAACTTTTGACATCGAAGGGTTTTTTGGAAAAATATAAGGTTATTTGCAAAGCTTTTAGAGTCTGTATGTAATATATAAAAAGAAAAAGTAAAAATAATAGAAGCTTATACAGTTTATTGAATAGGAGCTTTTTTCTTATATTTTTTAGTGTTCCTTTACAGTAAAAGACAATTTTTCTCTTTATTTTGTGAGCATAATGGCAGAAATTTGTCGCCCATCATCAGGCTCGTTACGATGTGTCGCACGTCGATAGGAGAAAAAACGCTTTTCATCTTGATAAGTACAAAGTTTTATACAGGAAGTATGAATTCCGGCGTGCTCGAGTTTGTTTGTAATGAATGTCCATAAGTTAAACTTAAAGTGGTGTACTTTATCTGTTTTTGAAAAATATTTTTCGAATTCGTTATTGTGCTCGATAAATTGGTTATAAAATTCACTTGTTACTTCATAATGACATGGACCAATGCATGGTCCCAATACTGCTATTATTGATTGCCGTTTGGCTCCTTGTTCTTCCATTACTGAGATTGTTTTTTCTAAAATTCCATTCAAGGCTCCCCTCCAACCAGCATGTGCAGCACCAATAACACCGGCGTGTGGATCAGAAAAAAGAATTGGTCCACAGTCTGCTGTAAGAACACCAATTGCTAATCCTTTTTTGGTTGTAACCAGAGCATCAGCTTTTGGAGGTTCTCCGATAAAAGCTTGATCAACAACGATAACTTCACAAGAATGTATTTGGTTAACAGTAATTAAATTTTGCACTTCAATATCAAAATAATGAGCGATTAAGATATGATTTTGCATAATATGTTCAGGATAATCGTTGGGGTTTTGTTTAACATTGAGGTTTTGATAAAAGTTTTTTGATACACCTTCTTGGCGTGTAAAAAAGCCATGTTTGATATTATGTGGGTGTAAATTGCAAAGATCTTGTGCAAGAATAGGCTCCATAAAAGCTCCTATATGATTATTTGAAACGGAAATGGTTTGCGAGTTAATTTGTTATTATTTGTGATTAAAAATAAGGTATTTGTATGTTTTTATCATTGATATGAAGCACTTTAAAAAGCTTACCCATTTGTTTTGGATCAGTTAATCGTTTGATATCTTCGTAAATTTTTTTCTTAATTATTGTGCTTTTGTTGATACTAAGCTTTTCTGCACGTTCAAGCACTCCCATTTTGATAAGAAAATCTCTTTGTTCTAGAATTTCAACGAAACAACCCTGTTGAGCGGCGATTGTTTTCAAAGAAAAAAAATCAACATGTGATGTTAAATCATGTTCACCAGGAGCAGAAAAAATATCGCAGAATTTATGTCTTGAGATGGCTTGAAGTGTATCTCCAAATGCAAAATCAGATGCACCATAATCGATAAGTAAAGCAGAGCCTTGTGTTTGCATTAAACGGCTACTAATCTTTTGTGCCAATTGGTTTCGTGAGGGTCCGTATTCTAAAATTGTTCCATTAGGCATTTGAGCGCATTGGGGTAGTAAGAAAGTAGAAGGAAACTTATGTATATCAGTGGTAAATGTAAAACCACCCTCTTTGTTAAGTGTAATACGACGCTCTTTCCATTCTCCATTAACTTTTACATATTGATTAATTGGAAGTGCATCGAAAAGCTCATTTGCAATGACAATGAGAGGTTTTAAAGGAATTTGTTCAAAACTTTCAACGCTATAAATTTTTTTTTGGTGAGCGAAAAGACGTTTTTTTTGTTCTGTTGCAAGGCGTTGGCTTATTTCAATAAGAAAGATATCAGCAGCGTTGAATGCCGTTATACAAATTTTGCGAATAGTGCGTAAAATATCATCCATAAGAGTTCCACGTCCTGGGCCTATTTCAGCTAGGATAAACGGATTAGGACAACCTTGAGCTTGCCAGCTCATAATGGCCCAAATGCCAATCATTTCTCCAAATAATTGACTTATTTCAGGTGCTGTGATGAAGTCACCAGTGCGTCCAAAGGGTTTTTGTTTTTGATAATAGCCAAATTGAGGATCAGTAAGAGCTAATGTCATATATTGGCTAACAGAGATCGGTCCATCGAGAATAATAATTTCTTTAATTCTCTCTTTTAGATTAGACATTATTTTGTAAACTTATATTTAAAAGCTTGAAGAAGTGCATAAAAACCGAAAAGAATCATTGGCAATGATAAAGCCATGCCATAGGTCAATCCAGTAGAGTGAAAGAGAGATGAAAACCATTCTGGATCCTCTTGAGGAGCACGGAAAATTTCTGAAATACTGCGTGCTATTCCATAGCTTATATTAAATATTCCAGTTATTATTCCAGGACGTTTTAATGCCTTAAAAGAAAAAATGGCAATGGCTAAAATAATAAAGAGAAGAAATCCTTCCATAAATGATTCATACAGTTGGCTAGGATGGCGTGGGAGATATTGAGGATCGTTATAAAAACAAACTGCCCAAGGAACAGTAGTCACATTCCCCCATAATTCTTGATTGATGAAATTGCATATCCGTACAATACCAATGCCAATGGGGACACCTGCGGCGATTGTATCAAACATTCCCCATACATTGATATTGTTTTTATAAGAAAACCAAATCATAGCAATGATTATACCTATAAATCCTCCATGAAATGACATACCACCATTCCATATGGCAAGGATATCGATTGGATGATTGAGGTAATAAATAGGATCCCACACAAGCACCTGTCCTAAGCGGCCACCAACCACAATTCCAATAGTTCCTAGCGTAACAAAATCACTTATTTGTTGGAGAGACATAGGCGCTTTATTTTTAGGCCACAGGGACTTTTTTTTAAGTAATTTTTGTGCATACCACCAGGCAAACAAAATGCCTATAACATAACCAAGTCCGTACCAATGAAATGCTATTGGCCCTAAACGAATGATCACTGGATCAAGAAAGAGAGGGAAAGCAATAGCTTGGCAAAGAGGAAAATCATTCATGAGCAAGAGCTTTACATTTATGAAGTTATATGATTATCAAACCATGACAGATGAATACAAAATGGTCAAGTTAGGTCAGAGGTTTGTGGTTGTTATTGGCAGGAGTAAAGGAATACTGATCAATTAAGGTAATATCTATTAGAAAAACAAATACGATCTCTCAATATTATAAAATGTATTATAGTGTGTCTATAAATAAGGAAAATTAAAGGAAAGCCTATGTATAATGGATCAAACCGTATTCTTGATGAGATAGCAAAATTAGCAACAGATGCAGCAGGTATTGCACAAGGTGTAAGGCGTGAAGCTGAAACTGCTGTTATTTCACAGGTTGAAAGGATGATCGGTAAGCTTGATCTTGTTTCACGTGAAGAATTTTATGTTGTTAAGGAAATGGTTCTTAAACTCTATGCCGAAAATGCTGATTTGAAAAAACGTCTTGATAGTTTAGAAAAACAAAACAGAAAAAAAGTTAAAACAGATTCAATTTAAGCAACTAATAGTCTTTTAAAAATAATCCCCAATTTTTCTATCCTGTGTATGAGGCATAAAAAATGCTTAGTCATGAGTCTGTTAGGGCAGATGAGCAATTTATTTTTAGTTTATTTTTTACAAAAAATTATTTTTTTTTAATTAAGGGGCTAGCGCTACGAAATTGTATCAATACACTGAGGTTGTTTGATGATTCGTTTTTTCTGTATAGAGCTATAGTGCCTTAGGAAATAGTACCATTTATTTTCTGATGTCATGTATTGGCTGCGTTTTAATGTGTATTTATTTGGTGTGAAAGCTTTGACTGTGACGCGTATTGTTACGATGAGAGTTTTTTGCATTATATTGGTAACATTCTTAATTATTGAGGGTTGATGATGAGGCTGGCCATTAAAGCCACAGAAAGAGAAGAGCATCCTGTTGATTTTATTGAACAAATTGCTTATAAGTATGATTGGTCTTTTGAGCGAAATGTACAAGATGAAATTAGCGTTTGTGTAGAAGGAAAACGAGCTTGTTATAGCCTTTCTTTTTCATGGATAGAAGAGCAAGAAGCTCTTCATTTAGCTTGTGCATTTGATCTTTTTATTGAGAATACCCGTACAGTAGAGGTACAGCGTTTGTTGTTGGCAATTAATGAGAAATTGTTATTAGGACATTTTGATTATTGGCAAGGAAACAATTCGGTTATTTATCGGCAAGGTTTGCTTTTAGCAGGTGGTGTACACCCATCCCGTATACAAGTAGAGACATTATTGATTTATGCACTTAAAATTTGTGAAAGTCATTATGCTGCTTTTCAAATGGTTGCTTGGGCTGGTGAAAGCGCTCATAAGGCACTACAGTATGCTTTATTTGAGACCGTAGGGAATGCCTAAAGTCTTCAATATATCTGCTCGTTATTCTTTAAAGAAGTTTTTCAATATATCTTATAGAGGAATATCTATAATAGCGCGCAAGCCTCCTAATGGACTATCATCTAATTGAATATTACCTCCGTGGCTACGTGCGATGTCTTGCGCAATAGAAAGACCAAGGCCTGTTCCACTTGCATCTTGATTTCGTGATTGATCAAGTCGAAAAAATGGCTTAAAAACTTCTGTACGCATGTCTTTTTGAATACCTGGCCCATCATCATCAATAGTAATAATAAAAGATTCTTGTCCGGATTTTGCTGTGAGTTGGATGGTATTTGCATAATAAAATGCATTTGATAGAAGATTACTGATCAAACGGGTAAAAGCATGTGGGCGTACTTGTATTTGTGAGGAACCTTCAATAGTATACGAGAAGTTACATCGATGAAGATCAGCATTCGTAGAGAATTTTTGCATCAAGATACTTAAATCAAGGATGCCAATATTTTCACTTCCTTCACCTCGTGCAAAAGCAAGATAACCTTCTAACATATTTTGCATATCGCTGACATCTTGCTCAAGAGGTTTAATATCAAAGTCATTACTTACTAATGCAAGCTGGAGTTTGAAACGTGTAAGAATGGTTCTGAGATCATGGCTTACACCTGAGAGCATCATAGTACGTTGTTCAATTTGGCGTTCAATCCGTTCACGCATACGTAAAAATGCAATACCAGCACGGCGTATTTCATCGGCTCCTTGTGGTTGAAATCCTTCTGGTAAAGGATGTCCACGTCCAAAACTTTCTGCGGCTTTTGCTAATTGTTGAATTGGTTTGATTTGATTACGTAAGAAGTAAATAGCTATTAACAATAAAACAAGAGCTGTTCCTACCATCCAACTTAAAAAAATACTGGTATTAGAGGCATAGGCTTGGCTGCGCATAGCAAAAACCCGCAAGATATTGTGATCAAGGTGGATACGAATTTCGACCAGATTAGAATCACCAACTGTATCAATCCAGAAGGGACGGTTAATTTGGCGCGTAATTTCTTCACTTAAAAAGTAATCAAGTATAGCAAAAAATGGTTTAGGTCCTGGAGGAGGAAGAGGATCAGGTGGGAGGAGAGAGATGTTTAATCCCATACGTTGTTGTGCAATACGCTTAATCTCTTCATAATTCTGCTGTTGTGGATATGTTTCAATTATATCGATAATAGCTGCAATGTCGTGTACAACGGTGGTTGAAAGACGTTCTGTTACCATTTGCCAATGGCGTTCCATGAAAACATAGCCAATGACTGTTTGTAAGAGTACCATAGGAGCGATAATAATGATCAAAGAACGCGCATAAAGCCGCTTGGGCATTTTCTTAGATAACCATCGCGCAATTTTTTTTGCAGGTTCGATCATCTCAGACCTATTCAATTGAAAGCTTATAACCAATTCCTCTCACGGTTTGGATCCATATAGGGGTTGTTGGGTTGCTTTCGATTTTCCGACGAAGACGGTTAATTTGTACATCAATAGAACGTGCGCTATTGTTATCGTCCATTGCAAATTTATGGCGTGGAATAGTTTCTCCTGCGTGTTCAGAAAAAATAACCATCATTTCTTGTTCTTTATCTGTCAGTTTAATAATTTTTCCTTCTTTTTTGAGTTCACGTCGTGAAATTGAAAAGATATAAGGGCCAAAAACAATTTGTTCAATTTTGGATTGGGTAGAAAATGAGCCACGTCTCAAAATAGCATTAATGCGAAGTAAAAGCTCACGAGGATCAAAGGGTTTGGCAAGATAATCGTCTGCCCCCGCTTCTAATCCTTGAATACGATGATCTGTTTCTGATAAAGCTGTTAACATTAAAATAGGAACATTTTTTGTTTGACGGAGCGAATAGGTTAGATTAATGCCATTTTCACTAGGCATCATGATATCAACAATAAGAAGATCGAAATCTAAGCTTTTAAGTTGACGTTTAGCTTCATCAGAGTTAGCAGAGACTGAAACACGAAATCCATTTTTAATAAGAAATTGAGATAAAAGGCTGCGAATACGGGTATCATCATCAATCACGAGAAGGTGGGGTGCATTATCACATAAAGTCTGAATGTGATCAGCCATAATTCAAACCTTTAATAAAAATTCAGTTTACATAAATTGTACTTTACATAAGTTATATAAAGCTGTCGAGCAGACAATTTTTTGCTTTATAAAGACAGAAGAAGTGTTATCTATAAACTAAAAGATTTTAAAATATTGAATTTTGAAAAGGATTCTAATGAGCGATTTTAGTGTGTATATTATTCCGGTTACGCCTTTTCAACAAAATTGCACTTTACTTTTTGATAATGAAAGTAAAAGAGGTGTTTTAGTCGATCCGGGTGGTGATTGGCCTAAGATACAACAAACAATTCAAAAAAAAGGGGTTATTGTTGAAGCTATTTGGATAACACATGGCCATATTGATCATGTGGGGGCAGCTATGCAGGCTAAAGAGGCATTGGATATTCAAATTATTGGTTCACACCGTAATGACAAACCAATAATGGACGATATAAGAGAAAGAGCAAAAATCTATCACATGCCTGATGCGCGTGTTTGTATTCCTGATCAATGGTTAGAAGATGGAGATAGTGTTAATTGTGCAGGACATGTATTCCAAGTTTTTCATACACCTGGCCATTCTCCTGGTCATGTTATTTATTTTAATGAAAAAAAGCGTTTTGTTTTATTAGGTGATGTGCTTTTTCGTGGTTCTATTGGACGCACTGATTTCCCATTATGTTCTCATGAAGAATTAATGAGATCAATTAAAGAAAAAGTTTTGCCATTAGGCGATAATGTCAGCTTTATTTGTGGACATGGGCCAGGAAGTCAAATAGGTTATGAACGTCAACACAACCCCTTTCTTCGAGGACTTTAATAATTCTATCATACTCAAAAAAAACCGCTTTAAAGCGGTTTTTTTAGTGTTGTTGAAAATTACTGTACTGGAGCATAACAAACATGATCTAAACCATCATGGCCTCGAAAAGTTCCTGTTCTCGGATTAAAGGAACGGTATGTTTTTTTACAATATTGATACCAACTTGTTGTATTTAATTGCTGGGAATGCTGATGTGTTCCTGTTGATATTACTTGATAGTTCGCTTGATTTGGCGATGGAGTTTGATAAACAACTTGTGGTTGTTCCGGCTCTTTTAAAGCATTTTTGATAATTATACCTGCTGTCAAAGCCAAGAGACCCGCAGCAATAACACCACCTACATTATTACTGCTACTACTACTACTACTACTACTACTACCACGGCTTACATGATGTTCATGGAAGTTGTGATGATGTTCCGTATGTTCGACACGCTCTGTTGATGTAGTGATTCGATCATAGTACTGAAAAGGACCATTAGTACTTACCTTTTGTGTACTAATTGTCTCTTTGCGTATTGTTTTGGCAGCAAGCACTGTCTCTAACGGTGCTGAAATGGCTACCGCTGATATTGCTGATAACATTAACAATTTAGCCAATTTAGTCATAGCAATACTCCTTAATACAAATTTATCTTAGTTTGCACTTTAAATGTTCTAACCTGAATGTAATCTGAACAGTGCTTGATTTTATTCTGATAGAACAAATAAAAAAGAGTTCGTTGAATCTAAACATTAATATAGTAAAATGAAATCGGGTTTTAAACCCGATTTCACAAAACGGACTTTGCTTAAATTAACTCATAACATTAATATTTATAGCTTTTGGTCCTTTACCGCGACGGTCAGGCTCTATATCGAATGATACTTTTTGCGCATCATTTAATCCACTGAGGCCTGAAGCTTGGACATCAGAAATATGAACAAAGATATCAGTACTCCCATTATCAGGTTTAATGAAGCCAAAACCCTTGTTATTGTTAAAAAATTTTACTTCGCCCGTCTGAGCCATAGAATATTTCCTTATTTGATTGCCTTTGTAAGGCAGATAGTCAAAAGCCGTATTACGCACCTTACGTAAACGGTATATTTAGGCAATTTACGATATCTGGAAAACGTTTTTTATCGTTTTTTGTCAACTTAGAAATTAGAATCATTTCTAGACGACTTTTCATAGCACCTTCCGATGTTCGCAATTTATCTAAAAAGAAAGATTGCTTGAAAATAGAATATTTGACAAGAGTTTTCTTTAGAGAATTTGTTTTATTATGTTGTTTTGAGTTCATAGTAAGTATAGTAGCTCATTAATTTGTCTTGGATAATAGATGGAAAAGAGAAATATTGTATTGATATTTTGAGCGCCAATTTTTTATGGCATACTACTATTTTCAGATTCTATTAGCAGGATTTTTATAAGAGCTAATTATTTTGTAGAAATTTATAGATTTTAGACTGTTTATTGCAAAAAGCTCTTTTCAACATTTCATTTAAAGTATTTTTTTGATCATTTTTTCTCTTTTTTGTGTTTTGCTAATAAACCAACATCTATGGTATTAGGACCCATTTGATCAAGATTTTATTTAGTGAAAAGACTTGAGTGTTTTATGGATGAATCAAGGGAATATTTATTATTTTACACTAAAGAATCATCAGCGATGCCTAATTCTATTTCTTGTAGTCGTTTGATTTCATCACGAAATTGAGCAGCTTCCTCAAAGTTCAGATCATTGGCTGCTTTACGCATGAGTTTTTCGAGATATTGAATATGGTTGGTTAGATTGTTGCCAACTTTATTATTTTGCGTGATAAAATGAGAAATCTTGATATTATGGTTATTTTCGTAAGCCGAGCTAAGAATATCATCAATATTCTTTTTAATACTAGTTGGTGTAATTTGATTCTCTTTATTATAGGCTATTTGTTTTTGTCGCCGTCGTTTCGTTTCTTGCAAAGCACGCTCTATAGAACCAGTAATTGTATCAGCATAAAGAATAACTCGACTCTCTACATTACGTGCAGCGCGTCCAATCATTTGAATAAGTGAGGTTTCTGAACGTAAAAAACCCTCTTTATCAGCATCAAATATAGCAACAAAACCACATTCTGGAATATCTAAGCCTTCTCGAAGTAAGTTAATGCCAATTAAAACATCAAAAGTACCAAGGCGTAGGTCTCGAAGGATTTCAATACGTTCTAGTGTATTAATATCAGAGTGCATATAACGCACACGAATATTTTGTTCATGGAGATATTCAGTTAGATCTTCTGCCATGCGTTTGGTGAGAACTGTTATTAATGTACGATAACCTTTTTTGATTGTCTGGTGAATTTCGTTGATGGCGTCATCAACCTGTGTTTTCACTGGGCGTATTTCTGTTGGTGGATCAATCAGCCCTGTGGGACGAATGACTTGCTCTACAAAGATGCCCTGCGATTGTTCTATTTCCCAGCGTCCGGGTGTAGCTGAAACGGCGATAGTTTGTGGGCGCATTGCATCCCATTCTTCAAAGCGTAAAGGACGATTGTCCATACAAGAGGGCAAGCGGAAGCCATATTCTGCTAAGGTAGCCTTTCGTCGGAAATCACCTCGATACATACCACCGATTTGAGGAATTGTGACATGACTCTCATCAATAAAAACAAGAGCATGGCTAGGAATATATTCAAACAGAGTTGGAGGTGGTTCACCTGGCTTTCTACCTGTCAGGTAGCGCGAGTAGTTTTCAATTCCTGAGCAGGACCCAGTAGTTTCTAGCATTTCCAAATCAAATATTGTACGTTGTTCTAAACGTTGTGCTTCCAAAAGGCGACCAGCTGCATTTAATTCATCGAGGCGTTTTACTAATTCCATTTTGATTGATTTTATTGCCTGATTTAATGTGGGTCGTGGTGTTACATAATGTGAATTAGCATAAATTTTAATGGATTGAAGATCTGCTGTTTTTTGTCCCGTTAAAGGGTCAAATTCGGTAATTGTTTCAATTTCATCACCAAACAGTGAAATACGCCAAGCACGATCCTCAAGATGAGCAGGGAAAATCTCAATTGTATCGCCTCGAACACGAAAAGAGCCACGAACGAAGTTTATATCTTGTCGCTGGTATTGTTGAGAAACTAAATCAGTCAGTAATTTCTGCTGATCGAGTTTGTCACCTTTTTGCATTTGGAAAGTCATTGCTGTATAAGTTTCTACTGAACCAATTCCATAGATGCACGATACAGATGCGATGATAATGACATCATCACGCTCTAGTACAGCGCGTGTTGCAGCGTGGCGCATGCGGTCAATTTGTTCATTAATAGAGGATTCTTTTTCAATATAAGTATCTGAGCGTGCAACATAAGCTTCTGGTTGATAATAGTCATAATAAGAAACAAAGTATTCGACAGCATTATTAGGAAAAAAGTTTTTGAATTCCCCATAGAGCTGTGCAGCTAAAGTTTTGTTTGGCGCTAAAATGAGAGCAGGGCGTTGTGTCTTTTCGATGATTTTGGCCATTGTATATGTTTTACCTGAACCGGTAACGCCCAAAAGCACTTGAGTGCGTTCATTTCTCTTAATTCCTTCAACCAAAGATTTGATTGCAATGGGTTGATCACCGGCAGGCTGAAAGGATGTTTTAATTTGAAATGGAATTCCACCTTCCGATTTTTCAGGACGAATAGGACGATGAGGTGTCCATAATGCACCATTTTTAAAAAGAGGATTACCTGAAGCAATGAGTGCAGAAAGAGCTTCAACTGTTGCTGTAATACCATTTGTTTTTGTTATGTTTTTAGATGGTTTAGTATTTATGGTTTCAAATGAAGCATTATGATTTTTCACTGTATGAAGTTTGGCCTTAGAGCACTGCTTCATAACTGCAGATGGGTCTATTGCTCTTTGATTGGGTTGTTTTTGAGTTGTTTTTGACTTTTTGTGTGACATAATAAAAATATTTTATACAGTTATTTCGATATAATTAAGAAAAAAATAAAAGCTTTTGATCGCATTTGTTTTTGAAAGTGTGAATTTTCTTTTTATCATTTGATAATGGGTTAAAATATTTTTTGTGATACGGCAGAGGCTACTATAGCTGTTTTGTGACACTGATCCTCGACAGTTATATTCTTTATATAAGTAGAATGAATGGAAGGCTAAGGCCGAGATCACGCTTTTGGTACGAGTAGATTGAGATTAGTGTTAATAGGTTCTAGAGCAATTTTTGTAATGTTTTTAGCTATTGTTTTTTGATATTAGGAGTGTGTGCTGTAATCAATAGTTTTATATACGTTTGGCAAAGATTATTTCCACTTTTATATAATGTCCTTTTTAAAATATAATAAGCAGCAAAAAAGACATTTACATCCTTTAATATATTGATAATAACAGAGAGATCGCTAAACATATAAAATTTAAGATATAAATTCACTTTCAAAGTGACTAAAGAGTACTCTGTGCTCTTTAGTATTTTTATATGGAAAACAGAATTTCTGTACTATATAATAAAAGCAACTGTAATTTTCGGGTTCCAAGAATTATCTTGGAGGCCGATTTTTATATCTTTATAAGGTCTTTCGTGTACAAGAAAGGGACGGATCATGGAAAAAGTTCCGATGACTACAGCTGGTTTTGAAAGTCTCAAAGAAGAGTTACGATGGCGTCAACAACAAGAGCGTCGACGGATTATTGAAGCAATTTCTGAGGCGCGTGCGCATGGTGATTTGTCAGAAAATGCAGAGTATCATGCTGCTAAAGAAGCACAAAGTCATAATGAAGGGCGTATAAATGAGCTTGAAGATTGTATTGCGCGAGCAGAAGTTATTAATGTTTCACGTCTTTCAGGTGATAAGATTAAATTTGGAGCTACTATTAATCTTTTAGATGAAGATACTGAAGAGAGAAAAGTTTATCAGATCGTTGGTGATCAAGAAGCTGACGTGAAAACTGGTAAGATTTCTATTTCTTCTCCTATTGCACGCGCACTTATTGGTAAGCAAGAAGGCGACGTAATTGAAGTAAATGCACCAGGTGGTACGCATAATTATGAAATTATTAAGGTCCAATATATCTAAATCATTATGCGTGTGCCTTTGAAAGAAACTGATATTATTGTTCCACATTTTAAGAAGCGTTTATCAGGGGTGACAACGACGATTATTCATCTTGTTCCATTGCAGCGAAAACAGGGCTTTTATATATCTACTTTAGGGGTAGGGCTGCCAAAAAATTTACCGGCTCTTTCTTTTACAGATCTTGTTGGTTTATGGAAAAGCCCAGTAGGAAAATCATTTCGAATTTGGCATGCACGACGCAATATTGAGATGCTTTGTGGGATTTTCTTGCGTGATGTTTTAAAAATGAAACTCAAACTCATTTTTACATCGGCATCTCAACGTTATCATAAACCTTTTACAAAATGGTTAATTCGCCGCATGGATAAAGTGATTGCTACAAGTAAACGCACTGGAAGGTATCTTGAGGTGCCTCATCAAGTTATTCTGCATGGTGTCGATCTTGAGCGTTTTTCACCACCAAAAACCATCGATGATTGTTTTTCAGCTTCTGGGTTATCTGGAAAATATGCGATAGGGTGTTTTGGACGTGTACGCTATTTGAAGGGCACTGATTTATTTGTGGATGCAATGTTAGAATTATTGCCGCGTTATCCAGATTGGACAGCAATTATTGCTGGTCGGACTACAGCGAAACATTATAACTTTGAAAAACAATTACATCAGAAAATTGCCACTGCTGGTTTAAGTGATCGTATTATTTTCCTTGGTGAGATCCAAGATACACCTTTGTGGTATCGTCGTCTTTCACTTTATGTTGCTCCCTCTCGTAGAGAAGGCTTTGGTTTAACACCATTGGAAGCAATGGCGTCTCAGACTGCTGTCGTTGCTAGTAATGCAGGGATGTATGAAGAACTAATAACAGAAGAAACAGGAACAGTTGTTCCTGCAGGAGATCAAATAGCTTTAACAGAAGCAATTGAATTGTATTTTTCTGATTTAGAAAAAACAATAATGACGGGGAAAAAAGCGTTAACCCATGTTAAGACAAATTTTCCTTTAGAAAAGGAAGCAAGAGCAATAGGGCATGTTTATAAGGAAATTTTTGCAGAGGAAATATTTTAAGTATTCTAGAGTCTATTTTAGATAGAGGTAAAATAATATTTATAAAGCAAGATATATACCATTCATAAACATAATGCTAAGATTCTAATTTTGATGTTCGTTCAACATTTTTGATGTACTGGTTTATGAAGAGCTCTTTTGGCATTTTATATTAGTTTAAATTTATATCATCATAATACTTATTCTATGAATTTTCAAATGATAAACATTAGAATTGTTCGTTCCAAAAAGAACGGGTAAAAAGGACGAAGATTGTTATAATTTCAAGACGGCCGGCAAGCATTAGAGCACTCAAAATCCATAAGGCATGATCATTAATGGTTGAGAAATTCCCAACAGGGCCAATAATGCTTCCAAGACCTGGACCAATATTTGAAAGTGCTGTTAAAGCGCCTGTACAAGCAGAAGTAAAATCAAGTCCAGTAGTGAGTAAAAGTGCAGTACCAATAAGAAGACAAAACATATAAAGGCACAAAAAAAGTAAAACTGCTTTAGTAATATCATTAGAGACATTTGAGTGATCATAGCGTACTTTTACAATTGCATTGGGAGAAAGAAGTTGTGTCATGTTTGCTTGTGCAATACGCCATAAGATAATTAAACGGTTAACTTTTATGCCGCCGGAGGTAGAACCAGCACAACCACCAGTGAAAGAAGCAATAAAGAAAATACCAAGTGCAAAAGGTCCCCAAAGTTGATAGTCTTCAGCACTGTAACCGGTGGTACTAATAACAGATGTAAGATGAAAAATAACATCAAGAAAAATTTTGTGAAAGGGAAGATGATTATAAAATCGCAACCATGTTGTTAATGCAAAGCTGAAGAGAAAAACAATACTAAGAAAAACGATAACTTGTGGGTCTATAGAACGTTTAGAGTATCCAGGAAGTAATAGTTTAATATAAAGGACAAAAGGTAATGCAGAAAGCAACATGAAGATTGTCGCAATAATTAAAATAGCTGGTTTATCAGAAAAATAACCAAAGGAGGTGTCATGGGTTGAAAATCCAGCTGTTGCTATCGTTGTCATTGCGTGGTTGATAGCATCAAATAATGTCATTCCAGCAGCAAAGTAGGAAAGCATACAAGCTAGTGTTAGTCCAATATAGGCAATAATAATGCCATTGGCGATTTGGTGGATGCGGGGTAATATTTTTTCCGATTTATCAGATGATTCCATATGGAAAAGTTGTATACCGCCAACCCGTAATGAGGGCAAAAGCAATAAAGCTAAGCCAATAAAACCAATACCTCCAATCCAGCATATAATGGAGCGCCATAATAAAATACTTCGCGATAGATGATCAAGGCCAGTAATAACTGTAGAGCCTGTCGTTGTAATTCCAGAGATGGATTCAAAAATTGCTCCTGCTAAGGAAATTGGTAGTGAAGAAAGATAAAAAGGGAGGGCTCCCACTACACTTCCTGTTAGCCATAGACAAAGGGTTAGTGTAAAGCTGAGTCGTGTTGAAAAACGACAGGTAGCTCCTCTCGTTGCTAAAAAAATAAGCGTTGCTAATACAGTTGTAATGGCACACGGATAAAGAAAAATCGTCCAATTATGATTGTTATCGCGCAAATCCGCAAGAGCTGGCAAAAGCATAGTCCCTCCCATGATTAATGCAAACCGTGCGCAAATATTAATAATAAACTGAAAAATAACCGCTCCTTGTCTTTGATTTACTTATTATAATGTTGACCTAATTAGAATTTATACGTTTATGTAATACAAATTTAATGTTTATACTAAGCAAACTATGATAAATTGGCAATGTACCTTTTAATAAATCTAGAAAAAATATGACTTTATTTATCATAAACTTATAGAGTGTAATAAAGGCTGAAAAAAGGAGTTTTATGGTGCAATTGCATATTCGTGTTCTTATTATTGGTTCTGGACCTGCTGGTTATACAGCAGCTATCTATGCTGCTAGAGCAATGCTGAAACCAGTATTGATTACTGGAACGCAGCAAGGAGGGCAGTTGACAATTACAACTGATGTTGAGAATTACCCAGGTTTTGCTGATCCAATTCAGGGGCAATGGTTGATGCAACAAATGGCAAAGCAAGCAGAAAATATGGGTACAAAAATTGTTTACGATAATATTGTAAAGGCTGATTTATCTAAGCGCCCTTTTATTTTATTTGGGGATTCAGGAGCCCAATATTGCTGTGATGCACTCATTATTGCAACAGGAGCACAAGCGCGTTGGCTTGGTTTGGAAAGTGAACAAGCCTTTATGGGTAGTGGTGTTTCTGCTTGTGCTACTTGTGATGGTTTTTTTTATCGTGGTAAAGATGTAATTGTGGTAGGTGGTGGTAACACAGCTGTTGAAGAAGCTCTTTATTTATCTCATTTGGCTAAAAGTGTAAGTGTGGTTCATAGGCGGGATCATTTTCGAGCAGAAAAAATCTTGCAAGATAGGTTGTTTTCTCGTGATAATGTTCACGTTATTTGGGATCATATAGTGGAAGAAATTATTGGTTCATCTGCTCAGTCTCTAACAGGGGCTGTTGTGACGGGTGCGCGTCTAAAAAATACAAAAACAGGTCAAAAAATGCAAATAAATGCGGATGGAATATTTATTGCCATTGGTCATGATCCAGCTGTTTCTTTGTTTGAAGGGCAATTGAAACAAAAACTAGGGGGATATTTATGGACGGCGCCTGATTCAACAGAAACAAGTATTGCTGGTGTTTTTGCCGCAGGGGATGTCGCTGATAATTTATTTCGTCAAGCTGTAACTGCAGCAGGGAGAGGATGTATGGCAGCATTAGAGGCAGAACGGTTTTTGGATTCATAGATGATATACATCTCAAAAAGGTAAGTTTTTATAAATAAAATCAAAAAGTAGGAAGAAAATTGTGTCATTGCCACTAGATTGGAATAAATTAAGAGTTTTTCATGCTGCGGCAGAAGCAGGTTCTTTTACGCATGCAGCTCAAAGGCTTCATTTATCTCAATCAGCAATTTCGAGACAAGTTTCGGCTTTAGAGCAAGATGTTCGAGTGCCTTTATTTCAGCGTCATGCGCGCGGTTTAATTTTGACAGAGCAGGGTGAAATACTTTATCGTACAGCCCATGATATTTTGATGAAGCTTGAGAATACGCGTTTGCAATTAAGTGAAAGTCGTGAAAAACCAACAGGACATTTACGCGTGACTTCGACTTTTGGAATGGGGACAGGGTGGCTTGCAGAGCATATACCTGAGTTTTTGAATTTGTATCCTGATATGCAAATTCAGCTTTTGCTTGACGATGAAGAGCTTGATTTGACAATGCGTTATGCAGACTGCGCTATTCGTTTACGTCAGCCTCAACAGCCTGATCTTATACAAAGAAAATTATTTACAGTTCATATGCATGTTTATGCATCAGAAAATTATATTGCAAATTATGGTAAGCCAGAAAAATTATCTGAACTGGATGAACATCGCATTATTTCATTCGGTGAACCTGTGCCACCTTATTTGGTTGGTTTGAATTGGTTACAGAGAGCTGGAAAAAGTGATGATTCAGTGCGCGTTTCGATTTTGCAAATTAATAACATTGTTTCAATCAAAAATGCACTTATGCGTGATCTTGGTATTGCTGTACTTCCTGACTATATTGTGAATAATGATGAGAAACTTATACGTCTTTTTCCTGATATGATTGATATTCCTTCTTTTGATACTTTTTTTTGTTATTCTGCTGCTTTGAAGAATTCAGCAAAATTGAATGTTTTTAGAGATTATATCTTTTTAAAAGCACGCAAATGGTCCTTTTAAATAATATTTTTATAGATCTATTGAAGAAGCAAAGGCTCATAATCTAGTAAGTTATGTATTTATTGCAAGGCAGATTTATTGAAGTATTTATTTTATAAAATGGGAAAAAATATTATCTCTTGATTACGTTTTCTTGAGTGCTTCCTTTAAGGATCATCCGGTTGATTTTATCTTTCAAGATCTTCTGAGTTTGCTTGGTTTTAGTCCAGCTTTTTTATTAGAGAACAATCAAAAGACGCGTAAGTGATCTTATCCTTTTAGGAATTGCTGTTATCTCTTTTTTATATGCAATCATATCTAATATAGAGGTATGAAAGTAAGCTGCTATCTTTTTTAAGAATCGGTTTGAGAAGTTTTGAGAATATCAAAAAGTACTATTTCCATTATGAACTTATTTCATTTAATGTCTAATTGAGATAATTTATGGTTTAGCTTGAAGAATAAATATTTCTTTCTTTATAAAATATATTCAATAATTCAAGCTATCATTTATTTTTAATTCATTAATACCACCTAGGCAGACGAGGATTCAGAATTTCAGGACAAGCTGTTACAAAAGCGCTGGATACGAAAACAAGCTTCTTCAACTATTTCATCTGATGTTGCGTAGGAGATACGAAATGCCGGTCCAAGTCCAAAAGCAGATCCATGGACAACAGCAACGGATTCTGTTTCCAAAAGAGCCGTTACAAAATCTTCATCACTTGTAATAATTTGACCTTGAGGTGTTTTTTTACCAATAAGCTTTGCACAGGATGGATAAACATAAAATGCACCTTCAGGTGTTGGGCAATCAATACCATAGGCTTGATTGAGCATAGAAACAGCAAGATCTCGACGTGTTTGAAAAATAGTTTTATTTTTAGTTATAAAGTCTTGTGGACCATTCAGTGCTTCTACACCTGCCCATTGTGAAATGGAACTTGTACCAGACGTTTGTTGACCTTGAATGATGTCCATAGCTTTAATTAATTCATGTGGACCACCTGCATAGCCAATTCTCCACCCCGTCATGGAATAGGCTTTTGAAAGACCATTCATTGTCAGCGTACGGTCATAGAGTTGTGGCTCTACTTGAGCTGGAGTGACAAAAGTAAAATCTCCATATGTTAAATGCTCATAGATATCATCAGTGAGAATATAAATATGAGGGTATTTCATTAAAATATCAGTTAATTTTTTTAATTCATCGTATGTGTACGCGGCACCTGATGGATTCGAAGGAGAATTAAAAATAAACCATTTAGTTTTTGGAGTGATGGCAGCTTCTAGATCTTGTGGTTGAAGCTTATAAAAAAATTCAGCTTTTGCTGCTACGAAAACAGATTTACCACTGTTAAGAGCAACCATTTCAGGATAACTGACCCAATAAGGAGAGGGAATGATAACTTCATCATCTTTATTTAAAGTTGCCATTAATGCATTAAAGAGAATTTGTTTTCCACCTGTGCCAACAATGATTTGTTCTGGTGTATAAGTAAGATTATTTTCTCTTTTAAATTTTGCAGAAATAGCTTGACGCAATTCTGGAATACCAGATATGGGTGTATATTTTGTTTCTCCACGTCGAATGGCTTCAATAGCAGCATTTTTGATATTATCTGGTGTATCAAAATCTGGTTCTCCAGCGCTTAAGGAGATGATATTACGACCTAAAGCTTTTAGAGCACGCGCTTTTTGAGCTACGGCAATTGTTGCGGATGGCTTGATGGAAGAAAGCTTATCAGCAATGAAAACCATCGTTTCAATTCCTTATAATATAGGCAAGAAATTCTTAATTATAAAAATTACAAAATACATAGAGATTATGTCGTAAAAAACACAAAACTGCAAGAAAACTGTCAGAAAATTTTATTGTAAACTTAGATTTAGTGAATTTAAGTTTTTATACTGAGGAAATTTTGAAAAATTAATTCAAGAATAAATTTTCTTTGAAGTTGATAGTAAAGCATTTATCTGATTTTATTTCTACAAGGCTTATCAAATTATGCAGACAACTTGGCTGAAAGTTTATAGTTTGTAGATGAGATTAAGCAGATGAAATTGATTGTAAAGATGACTCGTTTATTGAAGAGAAAAATAGATTAAAATTTTTTGTCTTGTAGAGCATTGTGACTTTATTAAATTTCTTATTTGTGTGGTTTTTTGTTATTATCCAATAATAAAATTTTTCATAATTACTGGTTTATGTGTCACATTTTTCTGTAAGTTTATTATAATGAGTTGTGATTAATTTAAATAAAATAGAGAAACAGCTTAATCATTATGAAAATAAAATAATCAATATTTTATAAAAAATAAAAAACTCGCCTATGAAGGCGAGATATTTTATGGAATACTTAAATTTTAAAGAGCAGAAAGATTTCCAGCAGCAAATTTTCCTGAACGACGGTCCTGAAGAACATCATAAGAGATTTTTTGTCCTTCATTTAGGTTTTGTAAACCAGAGCGCTCAACAGCAGAAATATGTACAAACACATCTGCACTTCCATCATTAGGTTGAATGAAACCAAAGCCTTTATTTGAATTGAACCATTTAACTGTTCCTTTAGACATAGGAAACTCCTTAGTATATATAATATTATGTATTGAGATTTAAATCTCAATACGAATTTAAATCGAAATTAGGCATAGGAGATTTCATCAGGAGTGCTATTGCACAGAAAAGAAAGATCGCGTAACCGAAAATACGATGAAGGGGATTATACAAGATTTTTTGATATAAAGCAAGCCCTGTTGATTTTTTATCATATTCATCAAAGATTGATAAAGAAAATAAAAGATATTACATTTTTCAGTGCGCAGGGAAAAATTTTAAGTAAAATAGTTTTGCAAAGAATATACTTCAAGATTGCTCGTTTTGAGCGCTCGGATAGCTTGTGCTGCTGATTCAGCACCAGCTACTGTTGTGTAGTAAGGAACTTTTTGCATAAGTGCTGCATGGCGCAATGATTTGGAATCTGAAATGGCGCTCGCAGTATTAGTTGTATTGAAAATTAATTGAACTTTTAGATTACGAATAGCGTCTTCAATATGAGGGTGGCCTTCTAGAACTTTATTAATTTTTTCTGCTTTAATGCCATTTTCGACAAGAAATTTTTGTGTTCCAATTGTTGCTAAAATAGAAAAACCAAGCTCGCTTAAACATTTGACAGGCTTTAAAATACGTTCTTTATCTTCATCTCTCACAGAAACAAATAAAGTGCCTTCTTTAGGAAGATCAACACCAGCTCCAAGCTGCGCTTTAGCAAAAGCAATCGCAAAATCATAATCAAGTCCCATTACTTCACCTGTTGAACGCATTTCAGGGCCAAGCAGTGTATCTACACCTGAAAAACGGGAAAAAGGAAAGACTGCTTCCTTAACAGCAATATGTAGTTTTTTCTGTGTAGATGGTATTCCACCATAAGCGTTAAGTGCACTTTGGAGATTTTCTCCGATCATGATACGTGTCGCGATTTTAGCAATTGGTCGACCAATAGTTTTTGCAACAAATGGAACAGTACGTGAAGCACGAGGATTGACTTCTAAGACATAAATTGTTCCATTTTTAATAGCATATTGTACATTCATCAAGCCACAAACATGTAGTGCTTTTGCTAAAGCTTTTGTTTGTTTTTCTAATTCATTAACTAATTTATATGAAAGTGTGCGAACTGGTAGAGAGCACGCTGAATCACCAGAATGGATACCTGCTTCTTCAATATGCTCCATAATACCAACAACGAGCGTTTCTTCTCCATCGCACAAACAATCAACATCAACTTCTATAGCTTCTGTTAGATAGGTATCAAATAGAAGCGGATTTTTAGAAAGTAATGTATTGACCTGATCTGTCTTGTTGTGGGGATAACAAGCTTTTATATCTTCTGGCACTAATTCAGGGACTATTTCTAACAAATAATGCTGCAAGTCACGCTTGTCTCGAATAATTTGCATAGCACGTCCACCCAAAACATAAGAGGGGCGTACGACCAACGGAAAATCTAGCTCATGAGCTATCCGTTGTGCTTGTTCAATTGAATAAGCAATATCATTTTTGGGTTGTGTTAAATTAAGTTTGCACAACAATTTTTGAAAACGATCTCTATCCTCTGCAAGATCAATAGCATCAGGTGAGGTGCCTAAAATAGGAATATTATTTTTTTCAAGTGCGCTTGCCAGTTTCAACGGTGTTTGTCCACCAAATTGAACGATAACTCCGACTAATTCACCTTTTTCTTGCTCTGTTTTTAAAATTGCTAAAACATCTTCAGTTGTTAAAGGTTCAAAATAAAGACGATCAGAGGTATCATAATCTGTTGAAACAGTTTCAGGATTACAGTTAATCATGATAGCCTCAAAGCCTGCATCACGCAAAGCAAAGGCTGCATGGCAACAACAATAGTCAAATTCAATACCTTGGCCAATTCGATTTGGACCGCCACCTAAAATAGCAACTTTTTTGCGTTCAGAAATATTTGCTTCTGAGCACTCCGTACCTGCAAAAGGTCTTTCATATGTTGAGTACATATAAGCTGTAGGTGAAGAAAACTCGGCTGCACAGGTATCAATGCGTTTGAAAACATGTCTAATATTTAGGGATTGGCGTAAGGTAAAAATATCATCTGGTGTTTTCCCAGAAAGATTTGCTAAGCGCGCATCTGAAAAACCCATAGCTTTTAACATGCGTAAATTATCTGCATCATGGGGAAGTCCGTGGACACGAATACGTTGTTCTGTTTCGATGATGGACGCTATTTGTTCCAAAAACCATAGGTCAATTTTGCTTATTTGATGGATTTCATTCAAGGATAGACCCATACGTATTGCTTGCGCTATATAACGTAAACGATCAGGACTTGGGATAGCAATAGCCGAACGAATAGAATTTTTTTCATCACCTTCAGCGTGTTCAGGGATTATGATTTCATCAAGACCCGTAAGACCTGTTTCAAGTCCACGGAGTGCTTTTTGTAGAGATTCTTGGAAAGTACGGCCGATGGCCATAACTTCTCCAACAGATTTCATCGCGGTAGTTAAGATAGGCGGTGAACCAGGAAATTTTTCAAAGGCAAAACGAGGGATTTTGGTGACGATATAGTCAATAGAAGGTTCAAATGATGCTGGTGTTGCACCGCCCGTAATATCATTTTTTAATTCGTCAAGTGTATAACCAACTGCTAATTTAGCTGCTACCTTTGCAATTGGAAAACCGGTGGCTTTTGAAGCAAGCGCTGAAGAACGAGAAACACGTGGATTCATTTCAATAACAATTAAGCGGCCATTTTCAGGATTGACGGCAAACTGTACGTTAGATCCACCGGTTTCAACTCCAATTTCACGGAGTACAGCAATTGAGGCATTCCGCATAATTTGGTATTCTTTATCAGTTAAAGTGAGAGCAGGAGCAACAGTGATAGAGTCACCGGTATGAACACCCATAGGATCAATGTTTTCAATGGAACAGATAATGATACAGTTATCTTTGTGATCACGAACAACTTCCATTTCGTACTCTTTCCATCCCAGAATACTTTCTTCAATCAAAACTTCTGTTGTTGGTGAAGCTTCAAGTCCACGTTCGATAATTTCGTAAAATTCAGAGCGGTTGTAAGCAATGCCGCCTCCTGTGCCACCAAGTGTAAATGAGGGACGGATAATGGCTGGAAGTCCAATAATATCAAGAGCCTGAACCGCTTTTGCGGTGGCGTGAGCTATATAATGTTGTTTGCGACTGGATTCTGCATTACGCCAATCTTGTTCAAGCTTTTCTAACGCTTGATCAATTGCATCGCCAGAAAGTTCATTTTTAAGTTTATTATATGCCTTTTCATATAATCGACGATCTTCTTCTTTGAGCTCAGTTGCATTCGCTAACGTAGAACGCGGTGTTTCTAAACCAATTTTTGCCATTGCTTTGCGAAATAGAGCACGATCTTCTGCCTTATCAATAGCGTCAGCATTGGCACCAATCATTTCAACATTATAGCGATTTAAAATTCCCATGCGCTTTAAGGATAAAGCAGTATTAAGCGCTGTTTGTCCTCCCATGGTTGGTAAAAGTGCATCTGGACGTTCATGAGCAATAATTTTAGCAACTATTTCTGGAGTGATGGGTTCGATGTAGGTTGCATCTGCTAAATCCGGATCAGTCATAATGGTAGCAGGATTAGAGTTCACCAGAATAATTCGGTAGCCTTCTTCTTTTAAAGCTTTACAGGCTTGTGTTCCTGAATAGTCAAATTCACATGCTTGACCAATAATAATAGGTCCTGCTCCAATGATAAGAATAGATTTTATATCTGTGCGTTTTGGCATGGCTTTTTCCTATAGCAAACACCTATGCGTAGTTGCGGTAGGCAGAAATTAGAATGTTGGCTAAACTCGTTTTATAGGTTAATAGATAAAGAAAGTAATCCATAAAATACTTTTTTATATTTTTTCTTTGGGGATAATGCTTGAAAACAGTGTGCTCTTATAAATAATGGTTAAATAATTTTCAAACGCAAAAGATGAAAGTATGAGTTGATTTCAGCAATGTTAGCTGAAATAGAAGATATATAAAGCGTTATTTTTGTTAATTTAACATGTATTATAAAAATATGTTTTGAAGCATTATTATATTATAAATTAGTAAATACGTTTTTTGTGTATGACTATGATGATCAGTATTATGATATTTCAAATATAACGTTTGTTTAAATATAGCTATAAAGCTAGCTTTGGCTGTAATACTGTTGAGGTGGATTTTGTACTAGATAGGTTCAAGAATAACGATAGCACTGTGTTTAGAATTATAGGAGTTTATGGTAAATTATCTTTTTATAATTACATGTCTAATAAAGTATCTTTGGTAAATGGTCGGGATTTATTCATACCAGTTTGCAGAAAATACAAGTCTTTATACGAATGATAAGGAAAATCTAAATACTAAAACTATATGATTAGGTTATTTTTTATAATCCATAATCAAGTTGCGAAAATGGTGAAAGAGATAATGACTATCTTGAGGTCCAGGCGAAGCTTCAGGATGATATTGAACAGAAAAAATCGGTTTTTCGATAATTCGAATGCCGCAGTTTGAACCATCAAAGAGAGAAACATGTGTCTCTTCAACATGTTGTGGTAGCGATGTTTTATCTACGGTGAAACCATGATTCATTGATACAATTTCGACTTTGCCAGTAGTAAAGTCTTTAACAGGGTGATTGGCGCCATGATGCCCTTGATGCATTTTTATAGTTTTCGCTCCCACGGCAAGAGAAAGCAGCTGATGACCAAGGCATATGCCAAAAAGTGGTATGTTGCAATCAATGAATGTTTTGATGGTTGGAACAGCATATTTGGCTGTAGCAATTGGGTCTCCTGGACCATTAGAAAGGAAAATACCGTCGGGATTCATAGATAAAATTTCATTTGCATTTGTGGATGCTGGCACAATAGTTATGTGTGCGCCCAAGGCCGATATAAGGCGAAGAATATTGCGTTTAATGCCATAATCAATTGCAACAATGTGAAAATTACGTTTGCTATTTACACTGTATCCTTTATTCCATATCCACGGGTTTTCATTCCATTCTATTAATTGTTTTGACGTTACTTCTTTTGCAAGATCAAGATTGATAAGACCAGACCATTTTTGTGCACGCTTTTTTAAAGCATTAATATCAAAGTTTCCATTTGGATCATGGGCAATGACCGCATTGGGTACACCTTTTTCACGGATAAGAGTGGTTAATGCTCGTGTATCAATATCGTAAAGTGCAATAATTTTTCGTTCTTTAAGCCACTGATTTAGATTTTCATGTGCACGGTAGTTAGAAGGACCAGTAATATCTGCTTTGAAAATAGCACCAACTGCACCATGGTAATTGAGAGGTGTAAGATCTTCAATATCTTCTCGATTAGTACCTACATTACCAATATGAGGAAAAGTGAAATTAATGATTTGTCCTGTATATGATGGATCTGTGAGGATTTCTTCATAGCCTGTTATGGCGGTATTAAAGCATACTTCAGCTTCAACAATTCCTGTAGCACCCGCACCTTTACCTTCGATTACTGTACCATCGGCTAATACTAAAAGAGCTGTAGGTTTATTTGTACTCCAAGGACTGGGAAGCGAGATGGTTTGTGTCATTGTTTGGGCTCACAGTTTGCTATTTGAAGGCATAATACTCAAAGTCATGCAAAAACCACGCAACTATAATTAATGCTATACATTGTAATTTTTACTTAAAGTTAAAGTATAAGTATATTTTATAAATAGGTAAAGATCCAGATTTGAGTTTTCTAAAACTATTTAGAGATATTAATTCCTTAGAATGAAGCAAAAAAACAGTAAGGAGTTATGGGGCTTGTCTCATTGGAATGATGAGAAAACCATTGTAGGATTTCGTTATATTTGAAAGAAAATTCAATACATAATATGGAAAAATAGAGATATGGTAAAGAAACGCTATGCAAGGCGTCATTATTTATAATCGGTTATGCTATAAAAAGCTGTAAACGGGACAATTATGCCCCGAGTTGTTATTGCTACAGTTTCACAATAAAAATAGAGTTTTATTTACTTTAAAAGGCAATAAAGAACACTATTTAAAAATGCGTAGGTATTTTATGATCGAACTTTTCTGCCAATCCATATAAGGATGCAGGCTCCAATAAAGCCTGAAATGAGATAACCCAGCCAACCAGCAAAATTGATTTCTAAAAAGCTCAGAAGGAAACTGGCTAATGCAGAACCAACAACACCTAAGATAATATTTAAAAACATTCCTGTTCGGCTGTTCATAAAATATTGTGCAATCCAACCTGAAAGTCCACCAATAATAATAGCTAAGATCCAACTAATATATGTATTTTCCATTCCACTCTCCTATGTCTAAACTTAAACTGTTATGTTTAACTGCAGTAGAAATTAGAGTAAGTTGTTTCAAGGTCAAGAATTATGCGTTGTGTTATTTAAAGAGAGCTTGTTTTTTAGAGCTTTATGATGGTTTTGTGTGTTGATTTTCTTAAGAAATGACTAAATCCAATCTGTACAGAAAAGATAATTATTCTTTTAAAGAAATTAAGGATTAGCTATTTATTTATGCAAAAGGATCTTTTAGATAAGAATTTTGGAGTATTCTTCGTTCTTTTTAATTGAATAGATTGTTATTTTATAGCGACAAGTTTTTTTTAAAGAATAAGCGTGATTAAAGCTCGTTATTTTGTTTTTAATGTATTTTTAACATTATAGCTTGCACGTGTTAAATCATAACCACATGGATTTTGAAAAATTTTGAGACCAAAGTCAGGAAGAACAGAATAAAGGTGATCAAAAATGTCAGCTTGAATTTGTTCGTATTCTTCCCAAATGGTGGTATTCGTAAAGCAATAAATTTCTAAAGGTAAACCATTCGGTGTAGGAGGTAATTGTCGTGTCATTACAGTTGCGTTTTTTTTGATATTTAGATGCTCTCTTAAATAAGATAACACGTAAGCGCGGAAAGTACCGATATTAGTTAAACGGCGAGTATTTGCTGGTATATCATGGTTTCTTTCTAAGCGAGCATTCCATTCATTAATTTCGGGTATTTTTTGTGCAAAGTAGTTTTCTAGGAGATTAAATCGTGCCAAATATTCCTCTTCTTTTTTTGTATGAAAGCGGATACTTGCTTGATCAATAAATAAAGACCGTTTGATACGTCGCCCACCTGATTCTTGCATACCACGCCAATTTTTGAAAGGATCAGTTACCAGTTTACGGATAGGAACTGTGGTGATTGTTTTATCAAAGTTTTGGACTTTTACAGTATGAAGGGCAATTTCAATGACATCACCATCTGCACCAAGATTAGGAATTTCAATCCAATCTCCAACGCGGACCATATCGGTAGATGAGATTTGAATTCCTGCAACAAGAGAAAGTAATGTGTCTTGAAAGATCAAAATCAAAACAGCCGCCATTGCACCAAGACCAGAAAAAAGAATAAGAGGTGATCGGTCTATTAATGTGGCCAATATAAAAATAGCAGTAAGAGTAAAAAGTGCAATTTTAGCTATTTGAATGTAGCCTTTTATTGGCTTTAACCTTGCTGCAGGTCTTTGTTCATAAAAGGTATTAATGATATTAAAAAGAGCAGAAATTGTTAAAGCAACGATAAAAATGATAAAGGCATTGGAAACATTTCGGATAATTGTACTGAGAATATTTGGCAATGTAGATATAAAATTGATGCCAGTTGAAAGAATAAAAGCTGATGCAATATGAGCTATATACTTAGTAATATTTTCAATATCAGTAATTGTATTGTGATGGAGGAATGCAGCGAGATGCTTTTTTCCGCGAATAAGTAAGATACGTGTTAAAAAATTAACTAAAAGTGCAATAAGAATCAGAACGACTAACCAAGAGATCATTTCTAGTGATGGATATTGAACGAGAAATTTAGGCACTGTACGTTATCTCCATTTTTGAATCATATTTGGTTATTCATTTATTATTTAAGATGAAGTATTGGAATTATGCTTTAAAGTCACTAAAATGCAAATAAAGAATTTTCAAACTCTGTGAGAGATAATGCGTATTCCGCCTGATTTTCTTGATGAGATTCGCGCTAGGTTACCAATTTCAGTGGTTATTGGTCAAAGGGTGAAATTTGATCAAAAAAAAAGTAAGCCTTCACGTGGTGATTTTTGGTGCTGTTGCCCATTTCATGGTGAAAAGACTCCAAGTTTCCACTGTGATGATCGTCAGGGTCGTTATTATTGTTTCGGTTGTAATACAAGCGGTGATATTTTTACCTTTCTTTGCGAACTTGATGGATTGCGCTTTTCGGAATCTGTAGAGCGTTTGGCTAATTTTGCAGGTATGAAATTACCTGTTTTGGATTTACAAAATCATAAAGATGAAATGAAAAAAAATGATCTTTATGATGTTATGAAAATAGCTACGGATTTTTTTCAAAATAACTTACATCATCAAATTGGTGCCCAAGCACGCCATTATCTTGATGAACGTGGTGTTACATTAGAACTTGCAAGGCGTTTTCAGATTGGTTTTGCTCCGATAGGACGTACAACTTTGAAAGATGCATTGAGTGCGCGTGGTATTTCACTAAAGCAAATGGAGGATTGTGGTCTTCTTATATCCGGTGAAGATATTTCTACTCCCTATGATCGATTTAGAAATCGCATTATATTCCCTATTGAAGATTTACGTGGCCGTGTGGTCGCTTTTGGGGGGCGTTCGTTAGATAAAAGTGCACGAGCAAAATACTTAAACAGTCCTGAAACGGTTCTTTTTCATAAGGGTAATATGCTTTATAATGCAGCATCTATCCGTAAAAATAGCCGTGCCGCAGAAAAAAAAGAAGCATGTTCTGTTCTGGTGGTTGAAGGCTATATGGATGTCATTGCTTTAACTAAGGTTGGTTTTGAAAAAGTAGTTGCCCCTTTAGGAACAGCATTAACAGAAACGCAAATTGAACTTTTATGGCAAATGGAGTCTGATCCGATTTTGTGTTTTGATGGAGATAACGCTGGTTTAAAAGCTGCTTTCCGTGTTGCTGATCGTGTACTTCCTCTTTTAAAAGCAGGAAAGTCTGTGCGTTTTGTTTTATTGCCAAATGGTAAAGATCCAGATGAAATTATTCGTGCAGGAGATGCACATCTTTTTTCTTCTTTTGTTCAAAAAGCAATTCCATTGATTGAGCTTTTATGGTGGCGTGCTACTTCCGGAAAACATTTTACAACTCCAGAAGCACGCGCTGCATTGGAGCGAGAACTAAAACAACAGATAGCAACAATTAAGGATAAAGATATATATCGTTATTATTTTCAAGATATCAAAAGACGACTCTTTGAGTTTTTTCGTTCATCTTTACTACAGCATAAGAAGCAAGGAGAATACATTCAAAATCAAAAAGATGGAATGTTTAAAGACCAATCTTTTTCTGCATTAGAAAATTCTAATATAGTTCGTAGTTCAAAACATTTTATTCCTTTACGTGAAGCAGTTATTTTGCTGATTTTAGCTTATTATCCTGAACTGTGGTACGAGAATTTTGACGTTTTTGCAGAATTAGAATTAAAAAATGCTCAATTAATGAGTTTGCATCAGTCCATGTTGGAAATTCTTGGAAATCAACAGTTATATGATAAAGAAACAATGACTGTACTTTTAGAAGAAAAAGGGAAAAAAAGTATTTTAGAGCATATAGATAACCTTGTGCAAAGAATTGGTATGCGGATTACTTTGGGAGGTGCTCCTGTAGAAGACGCTCGTGCTGTATTAAAACAAGCTATCTACTTGCATCTTCAAGAACACCACCTACATAAAAGACTACAAGATATCGAAGAGGAACTCATAAACAATCCTAGAGATGAAGTTTTTGATCTACTTCGTGAGGTGAAAGCTGAATTGGAACGAACACAAGCAACAGAGGCTTTAATTGAGGGATTCGGATCTTGGTTTTGCGAAAAAATAGATAATGGCAAACCAAAATAGAATAAAATGATTCGCTTTTTAAAAGCGAATCAGTCACGAAGTCTGATATAAAAACCTTATTATTGAAATGACGTTTTTGTGAAGAATAATGACTAAATTTTAGGAAAAGCGGGAAATTGGTTCTTACTATGTGGTGCAGATATTATCTCAGAAAGACTGAGGTATATTGGGTTGGTCTCTATAGTATTCCCGTTATTTTGCGTGAAAAGGTGTGTATAAAAGTATGTCTTTTTGAATAAAAGATTAATCCTGTAAACAGTGCATATAAAAAATTTTAATGCGCTAAGTAAGAATAATAAGCTGATCACATAACCTTACCTAGTGATCAAGTGGAGTTAACAGTATGGCAACAAAGGTTAAACAAAAAGATAATGTGGAAGAAATGGGCAAAGTAAGCTCGGATGGTCCTCTTCTTGATTTTTCCGATGATGCTATCAAAAAAATGATGAAACTTGCCAAAAAAAATGGCTATGTGCTGATGGATGAGTTGAATGCAGCCCTTTCTTCTGAAGAATTCACGTCTGAGCAAATTGAAGATATATTGGCAATGTTCTCTGAGATGGGTATTAGTGTTATAGATGATGAAGATGAAATTGAAGCTGAGCAATATGAGGAAGAAATAACAGTAGAAGGTGGCGATTTAGTAGAGGCCACAAATTATGCGGTTGCAACAACATCTAAACGTGAAGTAGCCGACCGAACTGATGATCCAGTTCGTATGTATTTGCGTGAAATGGGAGCTGTTGAATTACTCTCGCGTGAGGGTGAGATTGCTATTGCTAAACGTATTGAGGCTGGACGTGAAACGATGATTTCCGGTCTTTGTGAGAGCCCTTTAACATTTCAAGCTTTAATTATTTGGCGTGAAGAGTTGCAAGAGCAGCGTATTCTTCTGCGTGAAATTATTGATCTTGAGATGACTTATTCTGGTCCAGAAGCGAAGCAGGCTCCCATTATTGATGAAAGTGAAGTCAAAAAAATAAAAGAAGAAACATCATCTTCTAACATGCGTGATATGGATGATCTTGAAGAAGAGATAGGGGGCGAAGATGATGACGAAGAAGATGACGAAGTTAATTTATCGCTTGCAGCAATGGAGCATGAGTTGTGTCCTCAGGTTGTGGATACTTTAGATTTTATTGCTGAAACTTATGTAAAATTACGTGAGCTACAAGATCAACAAGTTGAGAGCAGTTTATCACATCGTAAAGCAGAACCTATTTCATCCGAACAAAGAAAACAATATACTGAATTGAAAGATGCTTTAATCCAAGCAGTAAAATCTCTTTCTTTAAATCAAAACCGTATTGAGGCATTAGTTGAGCAATTATATGATATCAATAAGCGGTTGATACAGAGCGAAGGTAAGTTGAAGAGGCTTGCTAGTAACTATGGGATTGGGCATGAAGATTTCTTAAGAGAATATCAAGGTCGTGAATTGGACGCTGATTGGGTTAATTATATTGCAACTTTATCAGGACGTGGTTGGAAAGAATTTTCAACTTGTGAAGCTAAAGTCATTCAGAGTTTGCGTAATGAAATACAAAATCTTGCGCAGGAAACTGCTATTTCAATTAGTGAATTTCGTCGAATTGTTACGCAAGTACAGAAAGGGGAGCGTGAAGCGAATATTGCTAAAAAGGAAATGGTGGAAGCTAATTTGCGTCTTGTTATTTCAATTGCTAAAAAATACACTAATCGTGGTTTACAATTTCTTGATCTTATTCAGGAAGGCAATATCGGTTTGATGAAGGCCGTTGATAAATTCGAATATCGGCGTGGATATAAGTTTTCAACTTATGCGACGTGGTGGATACGTCAAGCAATTACGCGGTCTATCGCTGATCAGGCACGGACTATTCGTATTCCTGTTCATATGATTGAGACAATTAATAAAATTGTTCGTACATCACGCCAAATTTTACATGAAATTGGACGTGAACCAACACCAGAAGAGCTCTCTAGCAAGCTTTCTATGCCATTAGAAAAAGTACGAAAAGTGCTTAAAATTGCGAAGGAACCTATCTCACTTGAAACACCTGTTGGTGATGAAGATGCTTCTCATTTGGGTGATTTTATTGAAGATAGAAATGCATTGTTACCAATTGATGCGGCTATTCAGGCTAATTTACGAGATACAACAACGCGCGTTCTTGCTTCATTAACACCACGTGAGGAGCGTGTTTTAAGAATGCGTTTTGGTATTGGAATGAATACTGATCATACATTAGAGGAAGTTGGCCAACAATTTTCAGTGACCCGCGAGCGTATTCGTCAGATTGAAGCAAAGGCACTTCGTAAGTTGAAACATCCTAGCCGTTCACGCAAATTACGGAGCTTTCTTGATTCTTAATTAAAAAGAACAGCGTTTTTAAAAGATAAATAAAAATATGTTGTGCGTACTAGATCAAATTTTATTTATTTTATCCTTTAAAAGAATTGTCTTATGAAAAAAGTAGATCCTGTTTATGAGTAAAGAACTTCCTTTTTGGAAAAGGAAAAAATTAGAGGAAATGTCTGTTACTGAGTGGGAAAGTCTTTGTGATGGCTGTGGGTGTTGTTGCTTGCATAAATTAGAAGATGACGATACTGGTGACATTTATGCAACGAGTATTGCTTGTCGTCTTTTAGATAAAGATACTTGTCAATGTAAAAACTATACTCACCGTAAATCAATTGTTCCAGATTGTGTATTATTAGATATTGCTACGATTAAAACAGCTCGTTGGTTGCCAGAAAGTTGTGCTTACAGGTTGGTGAGTGAGGGTAAAGATCTTCCGTGGTGGCATCCATTAATCTCAAAAGATTTTCAAACGGTACATCAAACTCAATTTTCTGCACGTGAGCAGATTAAAATTCATGACGATAAATTATCATCTACAGAATCTTATTATCAATATATCACCGGAATTCTTTATAAAAACCGATGATATAATTATTTTACTCAATGATTGATGATTAATCGTCTATAGCAAATGTTATAGTGACACTAACATGATAATTTAATTCACCTCCTGAAAAGTTTGTATCTGCATAGCTTGCAGATTGTGCTCTACTCATAAGGCGTGGTGTTGGATAATATTCGTTATTACTTTCATTAATTGTAATAATCTTTCCTAATTTCACGTTGGCTGCTTGAGCTAAGGTTTCTGCTTTTGCAATAGCTTCAGTAACAGCTTTTTTACGTGCTTCTTTATACAATGGTTTTGTATCGGCATTGGTAAAGGTAATTCCATTAACAGAATTTACACCAAGTGCCATGGCTTGATCAAATATTTTACCAGCATTGGCCAGATCACGGATATTTACTGTTAAAGAATTTGAAACATGGTAAGTTATTTCATTGTTCTTTTTTTCTTGTTTTTTATCTGAGTTCGTTTGGTAAATAGATAAGCCTGATGTTTGCAAGTCATTTGCTTGAATGCCATTATTTTTAAAAGTATCTACAATATCATTCATAAATTTATTATTTGCTGCTAATGCCTTTTGAGCAGTCGTATCATGAGTAACAACGGCTAGATTGATAATCGCCATGTCTGGTGTTGCTTGGTTTTCACCGGTTGCTGTAACTGTAATTGTTGGTGCATTTCTTATTGTTTCTTCCGAATGTACGAAGCATGAAGTAGTGAGTAGAGATAATACAGTCAATATCGACAACTTAATTCGGTAGACCTTCAACAGTTGGAAAATCATTTTAGTCATGTTCAATCCTTATAATATATATATTCTATTACTTTCCCATTTTTTGTATTCATTGTAAAGGAATTAGGGCGCTGAAAGAAAAAAAAACGAGAAGAAAGAAAAAAAGACGAAGTATAATTAAAGCAAGCTCTTGTATAATAGGATATTTTAGTTTAGAGAAAATCTCTGTGGGGCCTGTAGCTCAATTGGTTAGAGCCAGCGGCTCATAACCGCTTGGTTGGGGGTTCGAGTCCCTCCGGGCCCACGTTTTCCTAATAAAATCAATATGTTTATTTCAAGATGAGGGATCTTGTGGGTATTCATTCCATTAGTCTATTTCTGGTATGAGAAGGTAATGATATAAAGGTTCTTAATTAGGTCTTACTGATCAAGGATTTATGTGGTATGTACAGTCGTTTCTCTGATCTTAGCAAGAATGGTGATTTACTAATTTTATTTCGTGAAAAAAGAAGTTGTAGCTAGTGTTTATTACACCATTTTTTAGATAAATGATGATTAGAAGTCTTAATAGGAAATAGGAAACGTCTAGTTTTTCTCTTTATACTCTTTGTTTATAAAGTAACAATGATATATTGCAGTGATATGTGATAGTTGGGGTGAAACTTTATGGATATTAAGGATCAGTTGTGTCTGTACTGCCTCCTTTAACAATTCGCCTTTGTGGGCCACGCGGGTTTTGTGCTGGTGTTGATCGTGCTATCCAGATTGTTATTCTTGCGTTGAAAAAATATGGTTCTCCAGTATATGTCCGTCATGAAATTGTACACAACCGCTATGTTGTTGAAGGGTTGCAGCAACGAGGAGCCATTTTTGTTGAAGAACTTTGTGAGATACCTGAGGGGCATCGTAGTCGACCTGTTGTGTTTTCTGCTCATGGTGTACCAAAGTCTGTACTAGAAGAGGCTGTTCGTTACAATCTATTTTATCTTGATGCGACATGTCCATTAGTTTCTAAAGTCCATAAGCAAGCAATTCGTCATCAACGTCATGGCCGTCATGTTATATTGATTGGTCATGCTGGTCATCCTGAAGTAATTGGAACTATGGGGCAGATTGAAAAAGAGAATGTTACATTGATTGAAACGGTAGAAGATGCTTTATATTATCAACCAAATAATCCAAATAAATTAGGATTTGTAACACAAACAACGCTTTCTGTTGAAGATACAGCAGAGATTCTTAATATATTAAAACAGCGTTTTCCTTTGTTAGCAGCTCCAGCGGCTGAATCAATTTGTTACGCTACCACTAATCGACAAGATGCTGTTAAGGCAGCGGCTTTAGGAAGTGATTTATTTTTAATTGTTGGTTCACCCAATTCATCTAATTCTAGACGTTTGGTGGAAGTAGCTGAGAGATTTGGTGCGCGTCAATCTATTTTAATTCAGCGTGCTGATGAAATTGATTTTGATAATCTAGGTATTCTTTCAGTCATTAGCCTTTCAGCAGGAGCATCAGCTCCTGAAATTATTGTTGATGAAGTCGTTACAGCGTTTCGTGCACGTTATGATGTTACAATAGAATTGGCTGAAACTTTAGTTGAAACGGAAACATTTCTAGTCAATCGTGAATTACGTGATACCAGTTTATCTTCTCAAGATATAGCCTTTATTAAAGGACGAGCAGAAGTATTGAAAGATAAAAATAATGATAACAGCGTTCATCAAATAAAAGAAAAATAGGCGCAATTATATGGGATATAATCTAAGGCATTTAAATCACGTTACTCAGTTACTCAATAGGTTTGCTTTTAAAAACGAGGAAAAAGGGAGGATGTTGGAAGTTTAGAGTTTTATAAAATAGAGTGACTATTCACTTTAATGTTTATGAAGAGCATTTTTTAGAAAATAATTTATCTTTTGTATATCTCTGTACAGCATTTATATCCGATATAGCCTTTCTTGTTATAAGAATTGTTTTAAAAAGTAATGATATTATAATTTGTTGTATTGGAAAGGAGATATAGTTTTGCAATTTTAATGTGTGTTATTGCTGCTCGATAGGTTGTGATGTAATGTAACTTTATGTTTTTACTTATACCTTTCTAAAATTAATGAGATGAATTTCTTGATGGTTTGTTCTTCAAAAAAATCATTAAAATATTGGTCTGAACTTTATTTTTGCAGTAATGTGAACTTGTTGGCTGAGATAGAGTTCTGTTTTTGTTATGTTAAATCGAAAAAAAGTTGTTGAAATTTATACAGATGGTGCTTGTTCGGGAAATCCTGGTTTGGGAGGATGGGGTGTGGTTTTACGCTGGAATGGTCATGAACGTGAGCTTTATGGTGGAGAAGTATATACGACCAATAATCAGATGGAACTTATGGCGGCAATTCGCGCGTTAAATTCTCTGAAGGAATCATGTTTGGTTGATCTTTATACGGATTCAGCTTACGTGCGTAATGGGATTTCTACCTGGATTGAGAGATGGAAAAAAAATAATTGGCGTACTGCATCGAAAAATCCTGTTAAAAATATGGAGTTATGGCAAAACCTTGACTATGCTTGTGCCCAACATGATATCAGATGGCACTGGATAAAAGGACACGCGGGCCATCCAGATAATGAGCGTGCAGATGCACTTGCACGTAAAGCAATTGCTGAATATCGTGAAAATGGATGTTTTTCGTCATAGTTTTTTATTTCATGAAATGACAGTATGGTTTGATTATGTGTTTATTGTAAATGTTCCACTAAAGGCATGGTCTTGGTAAGAAACAGTATAAAAAACAGTTTCGTTTAATTCATCTGAATCGAAATATATTGGAGCACTGAAGACTGTATATCCTTGGTGATCACTTATTTTTTTTGTTGGTCCAATCTGCATTGTTTTTCCATCTAAAAAGAGAGCAGAAGGTGCGATTGTTTTATTATTTTTTATTTTTATTAAGAGGGTATTTCCATTTTTTTCAGCATGTATTTTAAATGTATTATGGGCTGTACGGGGTAAAGCATCTTGGGCTTTTTTTAATAAGGATAGAGAAAGAGATGTATTATTTTGAGTCGATGAGGAAAAATTAAAATCGATAGTAAAGGGGATACAAATTTCATTACACATTCCAAGGGTTAAAGAACCACTTAGATTTTCATCTGAACCAAAGATATTAAAGGGTAGTACGACTTTATTTTTATAACCTAATGACCAATCATTTTCTGTTGTATAGAGCTGTGGTGTAGGATAAAAAATTTCATAAGAGATTTGTTGGTTGAAATTAAAAAAGGGTGCCATACCGGAATTTCCAGGATTGCGCCAATAGGTTTTCCATTTTGGTTTTAACGTAATTTCAATAATGCCGCTTTTTATTCCAGAAAGAGAAGATGAAGTTATAGCTAATCTAGCATAGCCACCTTCCGATTCATGCCAAGGTGTTGCAATAAGATGTGGTTTTTGTTCTGCTTGAGAATTAACAAGAAAGTAGAAAAATCCTAAAAATACAAATATTATTTTCAAAATTAATAAGAGATTTTTCTGAAAACGATTTAGAATTTTTTGTAAATTTTGAAATATTTGCAATTTTTTCATTTGATCTTTATTCTCTACTTGTACTGACTTAATTGAAGTCAAAAAATTGAATTATGGAGACTATCAAATTATGAAACAGCATGAAGGGTTTCTAAATGGACAGTTGCTCATAGCAATGCCTGGAATGAATGACAAGCGCTTTGTTCGTTCTGTTATCTACATTTGTGCCCATTCTGATGCTGGTGCTATGGGAATTATTCTTAATCAGTTACACGATATTAATTTTCCTGAACTTTTGCTTCAACTGGGCGTGATTAACCAAAATCAAAAAAATTATCTTTCTGAGCCAATAAAAAAATTTCCAATACGCTGTGGTGGGCCTATTGATACGTCTCGTGGTTTTGTACTGCATTCAGATGATTATGCTTGTGAAGCAACCATCTCTGTTACAGACAAAATTTGTCTTACTACAACCCTTGATGTATTAAAAGCCATGAGTTGTGAGAGGGGGCCTGAACATGCTCTTATAGCTTTGGGGTATGCCGGATGGAAAGCAGGACAGCTTGAAACAGAGATTTATGCAAATGGTTGGTTGATTAGTCCTACATCTCCTAGTTTTCTTTTTGAAAATGATATCAGTAGTAAGTATGATGAAAGCCTTATTCGCATGGGAATTAGTCCAACTTCTCTTATTTCTGAACCAGGTCATGCATAGTTATTCGTTTTGTAACATCTCTTAATTATAGGTATGAGAGAAGTGATTTTGAACAAGAGCAATTAATTCTTCAACAGCAATTGGTTTAGTAACGGTTGTACTTTGAACATATTTGCAACCTTCTTGTCGTAAGAAAATAGCTTCTTTTTCGTTTTCTACGCCTTCTGCTATGATTTGTAAATTAAGATCAGTAGCCATTCTGATAATTGATTTAAGTACAAGTTTTTTCTTATGTGAATCGATAGAGATAAGCGAACGATCTAATTTAACCATGTCGAATGGATAACGGACAAGATATGTAAGTGATGAATAACCTGTTCCAAAGTTATCTAATGCTAGATTCATTCCTAACGCTTTAATTTCTTCAAAAAAATGAGCTGATTGTTCAGGATTTTTTCTTAAAACAAGCTCAGATATTTCTATCATCAATCGTCCTTTGCTGACTGGGTTGCGAAGAAGAGCGGAGCGTAGTTGACGTATACAATCAGGATGAATCATTTCTGCACTTGGCAAATTGATAGAGATAAAGAAAGGATGTTTAGCACATTTTTCTTGTATATTTATAAGATCTGCGAGAGCGCGATCAACGATGAATTGTACTAAATCCATAACGAGTTGTTCACTTTCTACGATTTTGATAAAATCGTGGATATTTAGATTTCCATGATTGGGGTGTTGCCATTCTACGATTGTTTCAAAACCAATAATGTTTCCATCTGATAAATTAAGAATAGGGTGATAGAGGATTTTTATTTCATTACGTTTGATAGCATGATGAATATCTTTGTTGATATTGTTATGTTCGATATCTAAAGTACGAAAACTCGGACGGAAAGGTTCAATGTGATTACCACCCATTTGTTTTGCATGGATCATTGCTAGTTCACTGTCATTGAAAATATTTTGAGCAGTTGATTTGTTATCACTCCATGTAACTAGACCAATGGATGTAGAAAGCGTTATAGTTTTTTCTTCAAGAGTAATGGGTGCTGAAATTGTTTTATGCAGATGATTTGCAAACATTGCAATTTTTTTTGGTTCTGTTTCGCTGAGTAAAATAATTGCAAAACGATCTGCGGAAAGGCGTGATAAAGTGTCTTGCAGGTTAATAAGGCGGCTTAAACGACGTGCAATTATCAAGAGGACCGTGTCCCCAACCGCTATACCTAGTTTACGATTAATTTGACGAAAATTATCAAAATCAATCATAAAAATTGTTGGTTTAATTTTTATATTTGCTTTAGCTAAAGAGCTATAATTTTGTAATCTATCGAGGAAAATTTGTTGGTTAGGAAGGCCGGTCAAGCTGTCATGAATTGCATCGTGTAGTAAACGTTCTTCGGCTTTTTTGTGATTGGTGATATTGAGAATGCTTCCGATAACACGGGTAATTTTTCCGTCTTTTTGGATAGCTGGGCGTGCACGGAGAGAAAACCAATGATAATGACCACCACCGGAGGAGATCCGAAAAATCTGATCAATACGTCCTTTTTTATGCTCAAGAATGATATTTAAAACAGCCTGAAAGCGCTCACGATCATCATAATGCAAGGCTGAAATCCAGTCGCTCATAGTACCGTTGAGTTTGCGGGTGTATGCACCAAAAAGGCTTGTCATATCTGGGTGAACAACAATCCGGTCACGCTCGACATTCCAGTCCCAAATAATACTTCCAGCTCCTCTCGCTGCCAGAACTTGTCGTTCGAGATCGGAAAAAATACCTTCATGGAAAGCATCATTAGAAAACGTTTGTTGCATGACAAGGAAGCTAATAAGAAGAACAATCAGCACCAGTCCTCCTGCTAGAGCTTGTGGAACAATATCATTATCTAAATATCCTATTATGCATGCATAAGCTTCAAGAGACCAAAAGCTAATTAATAACCATGTTGGAATAAGCATGATTGCACGGTCATATCTACGAATTGAAAAATAGCTGATCAATATAATACCAAGTATGGTTGTAAGTCCAAATGATAAGCGAGCAATTCCAGCTGCTTTAGTGGGATCATAAATAGCAAATGCTCCTAGTCCGCAGAAAGATATAATCCATATAATTGCGCCATAGCTAAAGTGATAATGCCAACGATTAAGGCAAAGATAAGTAAACAGAAAAGTAAAGAGTGTTGCAGCAAGTGCAACTTCTGTACCAGCACGCCAAATTGGTTCTGTTATTGGTGTAATTGCAAAGAGTTTATTCCAAAAGTTGAAATCAATACCAATGTAAAAAAGAACAGCCCAAGCAACAGCAGCTGTTGCAGGGAAAAGACTTGTTCCACGAACGACAAATAAAATAGTTAATAGGAGCGCTAAAAGTCCTGATATACCAAGAAGAATACCATGATAAAGTGTATAAGAATTAATAGTATCTTTGTAAGCTTCAGGCTGCCATAAATAGATCTGTGGTAGATTTTTAGAGCTTAATTCTGCAACAAATGTAATCACAGTGTTAGGATTGAGAGTGATACGAAAAATATCTGCATTTGCATTCGTTTGACGATCAAGGGAAAAACCTGCGCTTGGAGTGATAGATTGGATCCTTACTGATCCAAGATCTGGCCACAGAAAACCTGAATGAGCCATACGATAATGGGGAACAACAATCAGACGGTCAATTTGTTCATCTGTTGGATTTGCAAGGGAAAATACTGCCCAGTTTCCAGAAAAATTTTCACTTTTTGCTTGTACTTCAATACGCCATATAATACCATCTGGTCCTGGTGCTGTACTGGTTTGGAAGATAGGGTTATTGGTGTGATGAATTTCAATAGCTTTGGACAAATCAAGAGCTATATCTTGGGGAGAAATTTTGATTGGTTCGATTGCTCGTGCTGATGAAAGGCATACAAAAAGATTAATGATTATGACAAGAACGGTATTGATTATTTTACCAAAACTCTTCACGCTGCCTCACTCTCAGTATTTGAAGCTCTTGAATTTTAAACGAGACTTTCGAGAAAATTCTTCCACTTGATTAGTTATTATTTTTATAAAGAGCGGTTGTCATTATTCTTTTGAAAAAATCACACAGATTTTATACAAAAAATAGATCAGATATCTGCTCATACCAATGAGTCTCAAAATTAACGGAATTTTGTCCTTTTTAAAAGGAAAAATTCAGCTATTTAACCATTTATTATTAGATTTTACGCAATGTACTCTTGTTAGTTAAGTTATCTATGTCGAGTATTCATTAGTTAGTTTTGCTCGCTTTTTTGATAAAACTTATTTAATCTAATAAGAAAAATTTTTGTGATAATTTTCATTAAAGATATGTGGGGATAGGGTTTTAAAGTAATTTGTGCATACCAAATTATTATTTTATCTAATTTATGAAGGTCTATTCTTCATTTCTTTTAGAGAAGAGAGTTCATATTAGGCGAAAGAGTTGATACTAAATCGTTAAAATTCATGAGCGGCTCAATAGGTCCAACAGCTGCTAAAGTTGGCTTAGAATTGATAAAAAGATGTTTAGCTAGATCAGTGAGTTGTTCTAAGGTAATAAGTTCTACACATTCAGTTATTTCAGAGATTGGAATTGGTCTACCATAAAGGAGCATTTGGCGAGCGATAAGATGTGCTTGACTAGATGGATTTTCTTGTGACATTGTAAGATTAGCGCGATATTGTGCCTGCGCTCGTTGAAGTTCATTTATATGAATATTTTTGCTTATTTTACAGAGCTCATCAAGAGTAACTGGTAGAAGTGTTTTTAATCCTTCTTGTCCGGTAGCAGCATGAAGACCGAAGAGCCCAGTATCTGAAAATCCCCAATGGAAAGCATAAATAGAATAGCATAATCCGCGTTTTTCTCTTATTTCTTGGAATAAGCGTGATGACATACCGCCTCCAAGAATGATTGAAAGAATCTGAGCTGCATAAAAATCATGTGCATGATATGGGCTTCCTTCAAAACCAAGTACAACTTGCGTATCCATGAGATCACGATATTCGCGGAAGTCACCACCGGTATAATTAGCAAGATTAACTAAAGGAGCTGTTGAATGGGGTTGGAAAGTGCCAAGACAACTTTCCACTTGGCGCAAAAAACTTTCATGTTCTACAGATCCTGCAGCAACTACGATCATGCGGTCTGCACTATATTGTTGTTTCATAAAATTGTGAAGATCAGCTGATGTAAATGATTGAACCGTTTTCTGTGTTCCTAAAATAGAACGGCCAAGAGATTGATGACGAAAGGCGGTTTCAGTAAAATAATCAAAAACGATATCATCGGGAACATCACAAGTAGCGCCAATTTCTTGGAAAACAACTTGTTTTTCACGTTCTAATTCATCTTCATCAAATTTTGAACATGTCATAATATCGGCTAGAATATCAATAGCAAGGGGAATATCTTTTTTAAGAACACGTGCAAAATAAGCAGTTGTTTCAATACTTGTGGTAGCATTGATTTCTCCACCGACATCTTCAATATCAGTTGCGATTTGAAAAGCTGTACGGTTTTCTGTTCCTTTGAAAGCCATATGTTCAAGTAGATGTGCAATGCCATGTTGTGTAAAGGTTTCGTTACGTGAACCAACTTTAACCCATATTCCAAGCGCTACACTTTCAATTTGTGGCATTTTATGTGTGGCGATAGTCAAACCATTACTGAGGCGGCTGATATCTACACCCATGTATTATTACTCCATTTAGTCAACCAAATACACAATATATAACGGCATTGGAATGTTTTTGCCTTAAATAAATGCAGCTAACTATAATAAGATGCACGCGATTTTAAAGAAAATAGTCTTTTACTATTTTTTCCATTATTAGCAATGATTTGTAAAGTGCTTTCCATAATTTATGAGATTTTCTAGAAAAATAGTCATGGTAGATGAATAAGACTAACGTAATATTAGATGATTGAGAAATTTAAGCGGTAATAGGAGTAATCATCATGAAAGATATGTGATTATTTATCGTGGTGGGCGATTTTGAGTGCAGTTTCTGTATGTAGATTGGAGAGATAATCGCTGTCTTGATACATGCTATCGATTATCAGATCGTTTTGTGAATATGATTTGTTTTGTTAAAGAATAGAGTAAAAATATTTTTGAGTCATTTTTTATTATTTTGGAAACAGCTTAATTCAAGATTGCAATATCAATAATCTTGGAAATCTAAATTAATTTAAATTTTTGGCTTTCAAGTTAATAGATGTTCAAATTAGAAAAAAATCAATTTTCATCGATATAGAGAATGATATTATATTGCTTATAGGTATTTTTCATAGATGCTACTGATCACTATTCATGCAAGGATATTAATAATGTTCATTGCAATGATTAATTCCTCTATGAATTATTCGTATCAATTGATCTTTTATTTTGATGGTTTTCATTTTTTAGCTTGTATGACTTTACCCTTTTATGATGATAGGATACTCTTAAATTTACGACTAGACCCTAGCCTTTAATAGTAATTCTTAAATTTCTTAGTCAAGAATTACTGAGAGAGTATATGAGCAAATATATGTTGTTATTATTGTGAATCTTTCCATATTTTCATTGCTTCTAAGGTTTCCGGTAAATGAGCGTGTTTTGTAATAACCGTTTCAGCGCCAGCTTCTATAAGAGCATTAGAGTGGCCAAGATAACTGTGGGAGCCTCCAGTAAAGCCGATAACACGCATTCCTGCAGAAGCAGCAGCGTATACACCATGAATAGAATCTTCTACAACAATAGTATTTTCTGGTTGTACACGTAATTCTTGTGCTGCAAAGAGAAAGACATCAGGTGCAGGTTTTGGTTTTTTTGTTCCAACTTCGGGTGCAGAAAATATTTTGTTATCAAAAAGGTGATAGAGTTTAACAGTGTTAAGCATATCTTTTATATCTGTACTCCTTGCATTTGAGCAAATACAATACGGATAATGGGGTTTAATAATTTCTATTACTTCTTTGACACCATTAATAATACGTAATTCAGTTTTCATTTGTATGCGAAACAGATGTGCCATTCGATCTATGAAATTAGCAGAAATTGGTTTTTTAATTTCTTGTTCAATTTTTTTTAGAATATCTTGAAAAATAAGTCCTGAATAGCGTTCGCTTAGTTCTTCGGGAGATATTTTGTATCCGATTTCTTTAAGCAATTGTGATCCAATTTTTGCTACAAGATATTCAGAATCTATTAAAACTCCATCACAATCAAAAATAATAAGATCGATTTGTAGCATAAGATATTCCTTATTATAATGGGTTTAGAATTTTCATAAAATGATATTGAAAGGCTTTCGTTTTATAAAGATATCTTTTGAAAGATTATTTTCATTAGTTTAATAATATGAACAATATAATACAAAGGAGTAAAATAAAGATTTATCAATATTCAATTATTTTGCTTGCATTGAATAAAATAAATTTAAGTTAGCTTAACGATACGTTTACTCTATTTTGTGAAGATAGGGGACAATTAGATTAATTAATCATTTTAATTATAGATCATTTCCGTTCGTATTGTTGAGTTTTTTATGACAATTGTTCAGCTACAAAAAAATCAGGCTTGTACTTCTTCACAGACGCAGTGGCGTAATAAAATCTTTAAAGGAGATTGTGTTGCAGTACTAGAAAAACTTCCTAAACATTCTGTTGATGTAATTTTTGCAGATCCTCCTTATAATCTGCAATTAGAAGGTGTCTTGTATCGTCCAGATTACTCACGCGTTGATGCAGTTGATGACGCATGGGATCAGTTTGAAAGTTTTGCTGCTTATGATGCTTTTACACGTGCATGGTTGCTTGCGTGTCGTCGTGTATTAAAACCTAATGGGACAATTTGGGTTATTGGATCTTACCATAATATTTTTCGAGTTGGTACAGCATTACAGGATTTAGGTTTTTGGATGCTTAATGATATCATTTGGCGAAAAAATAATCCTATGCCGAATTTTCGAGGGCGTCGCTTTCAAAATGCTCACGAAACGCTTATTTGGGCTGTTCGAGATCAAAAGGATAAAAAATATACATTTAATTATGATGCTTTAAAAGCTGCCAATGAAGATAGACAAATGCGTTCAGATTGGTTATTTCCTCTCTGTACAGGTGCTGAGCGCTTAAAAGATAAAATAGGACGTAAATTACATCCAACACAAAAGCCTCAATCTTTATTAGCCCGTATTATTATGGCTTCTAGCAAACCTGGTGATGTTATTCTTGATCCATTTTTTGGTTCGGGAACAACAGGTGCTGTTGCCAAACTTTTAGGTCGTAATTTTGTAGGAATTGAACGCGAGCAACATTATATTGATGCAGCTTCCGAGAGAATTGCTGCAGTTAAACCTTTAGCTAAATCAGAATTAGAAATTTTAAAAACAAAAAAGGCAGAACCACGCATAGCATTTTCTAGCTTGCTGGATGCAGGATTGCTTTATCCTGGAAGCATTCTTTATGATAAGAAGAAAGAAGTATCTGCTCTTGTCAGAGCTGATGGAACTATTATGTATGATGGTGAAGCAGGATCTATTCATATGATAGGAAGAAAGGCTCAGGCTTCCCAAAGTTGTAACGGTTGGACATTTTGGTATTATGAAGAAAATGGTCTCTTGAAATCAATAGATAGTTTAAGGATGATGGTACGCTCACAGATGTTGAAAGCTAATATTATATGAGTTGCATTGATGTTAATCGAGGATAAAGTATTATTATAGTAAATTCTTATTTTGTATAGAGGGAAGTTATTTAAATTTAAAAGGAGAAGAAATGGCTATAGCAATGGCTTTTTTCATAACGGTAGGGAGAGCTTCTTCAGTAAGATGATGAATATCGCACCACCAACCATTTTTAAGCTTTATTCCGCGAATATTATCGGTATAGTAGACATTAAGTTTTAAAGAAAAGTGAGTGAAAGTATGCGTAATTTGTCCTTTAAGTTTCCAGTGAGCCGAGCAGGGGGCATTTTGCAGTCCATTTTCTTCATTTATTCCAATATTATTGGGAATTTGGGTCATGCCGTTGAGTAATTTTGTATGCTGTCGTTTTTCTAAGTAAATTTGTTTATTTTCATTGAGTATTACAAAAGCAGCACCAGTTTTTAAAGGACGTTCTTTTTTAGGTGCTTTAACTGGAAAAGCTTCGGCTGTCTGCGTCTTCGTTGCTGTGCACAAATTTTGAAGAGGGCAGAGTAAACAAGACGGTTTACGGGGTTTGCAAATTGTTGAACCTAAATCCATCATAGCTTGAGCAAAATCACCAGGACGTTTCACATCAGTAATTTCTAGTGTTTTTTCTTTAATTTCAGATTTTGCTTTAGGCAATATTGAAGTAATGGCAAATAAGCGTGTTATAATACGTTCGACATTACCATCAACGACAGCTACAGGATGACCAAAGGCAATTGCAGCAATAGCTGCTGCAGTATAGTCTCCAATACCCGGTAAAGTGCGTAATATTTCTAGCGATTGTGGAAATTTACCTCTATGATTTTTAACAAGTTGAGTAGCACAATTTTTAAGATTGCGTGCACGTGAATAATAGCCAAGACCCGTCCATGCTTTCATGATATCATCTTGTGATGCTTGTGATAAAGAGAAAAGATCAGGCCAAAGTTTTAGAAATTTTTTAAAGTAGGGTTTAACAGCTTCAACTGTTGTTTGTTGGAGCATGATTTCAGATAACCAAATTTGATAAGGATCAGGGTAAATGCCCTTTATTTGTTTTGTAGGGGGCATACGCCATGGTAAATGGCGATAATTTTGATCATACCAAGAAAGAAGAAGTGAAGAAATTTCATACATCGTTGTTTTTAATCATAAACAAGTCTAAAATACAAAAAAGCGTATATTTTGCAATGTATAGTTTGTTTTTAATAATTAATTAATTAATGATAAAAATTCTAGTTCATTACATGGAGTTTATTAAGGTGTATTTGTGATTAATTTTTAAAGTAGTGGTTTTAAATGTCGAAAAGAAAATGATGATTTAATAATAGTCTAGGATGGAATGAGCAAAAAAACACAAAAATACCATTTTTATTCTCTTTCTGAAATGGTATCTGAAATGCTTGATCCGATTTTACGCAAAAGGACAGGACTTAATACAGCGCTCATAGAACATTGGTCACTGATTGTAGGCCAAGATGTTGGCGAACATACAATGCCAATCAAAATTATTTGGAAATATCGTGCAAATCAAAATGAAACATTTCATCCTGGGACACTTGTGGTTGCCTGTGAAGGATTTACTACGCTAAAGTTAATGCATGAAACAGATGAATTGATTCAAAGAATTAATAGTTTCTTTGGATATATTGCTATTGACCGAATCAAAATTGAACAAAAGAAAGTATCAGTTTTCGCTGATCGTGCGGAAGTAAAATTATTTTCAGATGAAAAAAATCAACAACGCTTAAAAAAAATGCTTGAAGAGATTGAAGATAAAAGCTTACATCAATCACTTTATAAACTTGGATGTTGCATTTTTATGGAAAAAAAATAATAAAGAAGGAAAAGCGTGTTATATTTCTTTCCCTTAACGAAGAAGTATTAAATTTTTATTTGTTGAAGTCAAACAGAAAAGTGTTATTTATGATTAATTATCGTTTCATCGTATCTTTCGTAGTAATTTTTATTTGGGGTATAACTGCACAGGTCCGTGCAACGACAACTTTAGTAAGTAAAGCCGAGCCAGTAGAAACTGTTGATATGGTTGAGCTCCTTAAATCAGGTAAAGTTAAGGATAAAGTTGAGGGCGAAGACAATGCTCCTGTGACTATTATTGAATATGCTTCACTTACATGCGCTTTTTGTGCTGATTTCTACAATGCTATACTTCCTGAACTTCGTAAAAAATACATCAAAACAGGTAAAGTGAAACTTATTTTTCGGGATTTTGCTTATGATCCTCGGGCAACAGCAGGTTTTATGTTGGCTAGGTGTGCTCCAGAAGATCGTTATTTCCCTTTGATAGAAGTTTTGTTTCAAAAACAATCCGAGTGGGCTATTGTACCAGATGCTTTAGAGCCATTGAAAAAAATTGCCTTTATGGCTGGTTTTAACGATGAAGACTTTAATGCATGTTTAAAAAATCAATCTATTTTAAATGAAGTGAATGCATCTTTTGAGCGTGGAAAAGAGCTTGGTGTTACAGCAACGCCAACCTTCTTTATTAACGGTAAGAAGTATGAAGGTGCTATGTCAAAGGAAAATTTCTTTTCAGCAATCGATAGTTTTCTTTAATAACATGCATTGTTTCCAAAAATGAAGATTGATAATTATAATTGTTAGTCTTCTTGTTAGAGGGGGGTGCTTTCACACCTTACTATAAGGCAGTGTCTCCGTTAATTTAAAATCGAAAGGCTATTTTTAATGATTAGCTTGAGTCAAGTAATATTGCGATACTGATAATTAAGCGGATTTGTACGATGGCAAAATGGGTTTATAGTTTTGGTAATGGTAAAGCAGAAGGAAATGCCAGTGAATGTAATCTTCTTGGTGGTAAGGGAGCTAACTTAGCAGAAATGAGTAATCTCGGGTTACCTGTTCCTCCTGGATTTACTCTTACAACAGAAGTTTGCAGCTTTTATTATACTCATGATAAAACATATCCAGAAGAGTTGCAGGAGGATGTGAGACAAGCACTCCGACGTGTTGGAAAACAGACAGGACGGGAATTTGCTCATAAACAAATGCCACTTTTGCTTTCTGTTCGTTCAGGAGCTCGGGCTTCTATGCCAGGGATGATGGATACAGTTCTTAATCTTGGTATGAATGACGATACTGTAAAAGCAATTGCTGTACAAGCTGATAATGAGTGCTTTGCTTATGATAGTTATCGTCGTTTTATCCAAATGTATTCCAATGTTGTTCTGGGGATAGATCATGCGCATTTTGAGGGGATTCTTGATGACGTAAAAGCACGTAATGGTTATAGTGTTGATACGGAAATGACAGCAGCTGATTGGAAAGATGTTATTGTTCTTTACAAAGCATGTATTGAAGAAAAGTTAGGAGAACCCTTTCCACAAGATCCTGAGAAACAATTATGGGGTGCAATTGGAGCGGTTTTTTCAAGTTGGATGACAGCGCGTGCCGTTACTTATCGTCGTTTACATAATATTCCTGAAAGTTGGGGAACAGCAGTTAATGTGCAAGCTATGGTATTTGGCAATATGGGTGAAGATTCAGCAACAGGTGTTGCTTTTACACGTAATCCGTCGACAGGGAAAAAAGAGCTCTATGGTGAATTTTTAGTTAATGCACAGGGGGAAGATGTTGTAGCAGGTATTCGTACACCTCAGAATATTACCGAAGTTGCTCGTGTTGCAGCTGGTTCAAATAAGCCATCATTAGAAAAAATTATGCCAGAGGCTTTTTCAAAATTGTGCCAGATGGCTGATAAGCTTGAACAGCATTATCGAGATATGCAAGATCTAGAGTTTACAATTGAAAAGGGTAAATTGTGGATGTTGCAGACTCGTTCAGGAAAAAGAACAGCACGTGCAGCTTTAAAGATAGCCGTTGAGATGGTTGAGGAAGGATTGATAAGTTGTGAAGAAGCGGTGATGCGGATTGAGCCAAAATCACTTGATCACCTTTTACATCCTATGCTTGATCCCAAAGCAAAGCGATGCGTTATAGCGCGTGGTTTACCTGCTTCCCCAGGAGCAGCTACTGGTGAAATTATTTTTACCTCTGAAGAAGCAGAAAGAGCATCAATAGAGGGACGGAAAGTTATTTTAGTCCGTGTAGAGACAAGTCCAGAAGATCTTCATGGTATGCACGCTGCAGAAGGAATTTTAACGACACGAGGTGGGATGACAAGTCATGCTGCTGTTGTCGCTCGTGGTATGGGGAAACCTTGTGTTTCTGGTGCAAGTAGTGTGCGGATTGATTATAAAACGAATACAATGATTGCTTCAGGTCAGAGCTTTCAAAAAGGCGATATTATTACAATAGATGGTGGAGTAGGGGAAGTTTTAAAAGGAAAGGTTGCAATGTTGCAGCCCGAACTTTGTGGAGATTTTGCTAAATTAATGGAATGGGCTGATGGAATGCGGCGAATGAAGGTTCGCGCTAACGCTGAAACGGTGACTGATGCAAATATGGGACGTTCTTTTGGAGCTGAAGGTATTGGTCTTTGTCGTACTGAGCACATGTTCTTTACTGGTGATCGTATTGTTGCTATGCGTGAAATGATTTTAAGTAATGACGAAGATGGACGTCGCAAAGCGTTGGATAAGCTTTTGCCAATGCAACGATCGGATTTTACTGAATTGTTTGAAATTATGTCTGGTTTACCTGTAACTATCCGTTTTTTAGATCCGCCTTTACATGAGTTTTTGCCAAAAACAGATGCAGAAATTCTTAGTGTTGCAACGGCAATGGGCGTTTCTTCTGAACTACTTATAGAACGTGTGCACCAATTGCATGAATTTAATCCCATGCTTGGATTACGAGGATGTCGCTTAATCATTACTTATCCTGAAATTGCTGAAATGCAAGCGCGAGCAGTTTTTGAAGCAGTAGTAGAATCAGCTAAGAAGACAGGATCTCCTGTCATTCCTGAAATTATGGTACCACTTGTGGCTCTTAAGTCTGAATTGGATTTTGTTAAAGCGCGTATTGATTATGTCGCTGGTGAAGTGATGAAGGAAAAGAATGTTAATATTCAATACATAGTTGGTACAATGATTGAATTGCCAAGAGCTGCTCTTCGAGCGGGTGAAATTGCAGAAACTGCAGAGTTTTTTTCATTTGGAACAAATGATTTGACGCAAACTACTTTTGGTATTTCACGTGATGATGCAGCACCGTTTTTGTCTACTTATTTGCAAAAAGGACTTTTGGAAAAGGATCCTTTTGTATCGATTGATAACGATGGGGTAGGAGAGCTGATCGCTATTGCTTCACAACGTGGGCGTTCTCAGCGCGGGAAAATTAAACTAGGTATTTGTGGTGAACATGGAGGTGATCCTCATTCTATCGCTTTGTGTGAAGAAAATGATCTAGATTATATTTCATGCTCCCCTTTTCGGGTACCGGTTGCACGTTTAGCAGCAGCACAGTCAGCAATTGTCAAAAAAACTTTGAGTTGAGGTGATACAATCGATTATTGAGTAAAGCTAATGTCTCTATTGTATAAAGTTTCTTTTATTACGATTGTTTATATTCACTTTTGATTTTCCATGTTTTATCGATATTGTTGATAGTAACTTAATCGATTTAAAGCAGTGGTTTCATTCTAAAAACGAGCGGATTTTTTATAAACAATTTATAAAGGACTATAAATTTATACCATTTAAAATTTACTCAAACTAATTTTTGTAAAAATAAGTTTCATCCTTTTTGACCTTGTATTCGAGTGATAGGGTTATTTTCTTCAATAATTTCATCTGGAATAGATATAAGTTTTATAAATTGGCTAGGACAAACTTTACTCTAAGTTCTTGATTGAATATCATAAACTTTTTTCATATAAAACTATTAAGGTATTGGCTTTGCTATCAGCAAGTTCATATTATTTAAATAAAGTGCACTAGGTGTCTTCAATAATCTTATTGATTAGTTTTTATATTTATATTTGCATCGTATATGATTATGCAATCAGCTAGAAGTTGTAAAAAACTCAACAGAAATCAGCAAAAAGAATCAAAACCTGAATTTTTTATAATATTTAGGAAAAATTGGCTGGGGTACCTGGATTCGAACCAGGGAATGCCGGTACCAAAAACCGGTGCCTTACCGCTTGGCTATACCCCAAAAGATAAAATAATTACGCTAGCGTTCGCGCCTTATAACGATTTTTACAACTGTACGCAATATGCGAAAGCAGAAGTACTCGCTTTTTCTGCTTATAAAAGCTTAATTTTGTCATTATATCATAAAAATATATTGCTAGCTTTTAAGAAAATTACACTAAAAAACTAATTTAATGTATATTTATAAATATCACCTTCTCCTTGCAGTCATGATTTTAATACCCAGTATCTATTAATAGTATAAAATTCATAGATATCTACGTTTGCCAGAATATACAAATCAAAAAAAATCGTATTTTTCAAGAATTAAAACATCGAAAAATTGATAAAAATACCATTGCGGTAACTATAATTATAGAAATTATTCAATTGTAAAGCTTATAAAATAATTTATCACGACATGAATTTAAAATTGTAGAAAATATCTCAATTATCTATCTTTTTCTTATATTAAAATAAAAAATAATTATTTGCTTTGAAAATTTAGCCATATCTTATAATTTTAATTCGTCGTTTGAAGAAAAAGGAATAGAAGCTATTTCTGTATCGAGAGCGTCCATAAAAGCGATGATGAAGGCAGCATTTGTACCAAAATCTCTTGGTAAATGGCGCGAAGTAGCACGCATATCAACAAAAGTTGTATTTCCTTCATCTGTTAAGCGAATTACAATATCGGAAATGAAATTTAGGCAAATAGTTTTTGCTATTGTTGCAATATAAAATTCGTTATCTTCGTTCTTGATATTTTGTTGCGCCAGCACCGGCCAGCCACGAGCTGCTAAGACATTAAAAATTGATTTACGAATATGTTCAGGTGAGCCGTCATAACGACGTCCTGACAATTCTGGCCATTGTGACATTTGTATTGTAGCTTGTTTATTCAAATCATTTTTGAAAGGAAAAGAATCACTGGGACGTAGAGTACGGAAAAAAACTGGTGGTTTCTGTGTATCAGTAGAAACGTCATAAATAGCTGGCAAGGTAAACCACCATCCAGTAGATAGTACCAGCGGTGTGGCAGTGATTAACGAAAAAATGATACCTTTCAGCGCTTTCATTCCACCTTGGGTACCATATGTCCATAAACTATAGAGCGCTTTGATAGCAAGAAAAAGAGAGAGGAAAATACAACAAGCAGAAAGGATTATCAAAACGATAAAATCACTTATACGAAGCATAGAATAGCGTTGTAAAAGTGTTGAGAATAATAAAATAAGAAATGCCAATCCACTGAAACGAGGAGACCAGACCGCTGCCCTTGAGGTGAGCGAAACATATTCCTTTTTCATGAAACGTTTTTCCCCAACAAAGTACTCTAAACAAAATCTTCTTCAGATTTTATATTTAATGATATAGGTAAATAAAGCACTCACTTTTGAAATCAAGAGCACTTTAAGCGATATACATTTTCAGTAGTTAAAGCTAATTTGTTCTTCAGAATAATGATCGATTTGTTTTTAAATAAAGTCATCTCTTATTTATGAATTGCCAGATAAATGAGTACTTAGGATTCGTAAAAAAATCAATGAAAGTACTTTGATTTTAATAGGTAATTTATTTTGATCAGAATATTTTATAGAAACAAGAAAAATATTTGCAATAGTGTTATTTTTGTTACAGACTTTGTAAAGGAATAGTAATATATCATAACGTGTTTTAGCAACGTGTTTTAGCAACGTGTTTTAGCAACGTGTTTTAGCAACGTGTTTTACAATTGGGATTTTTATATGAGAGTCAAATATTTAATAGCCGTTCCTGTTTTAATTGTTAGTTTATCTGTTGGAGTGCAGGCTAGTGATACGCCAACCCCTTCTGGTTTGAAATTAATTTCTGCTCCTTTTTATTCTTGGGGTGGTTTTTATTTTGGTGGGCAGATAGGAAGTTTTTCTAGTTCTACTACTTTACAGTATAATACTCTCGATGAAACTAAAAAATTGAATCTTAGTAGTAGGGACTTTACATCTGAATTTTCTGGAGGCACAGGTGGTTTCTACGCAGGTGTGAACTTTGAGTATGGTAATCGTTTTGTTCTAGGCGTTGATACAGATATCGTGTTCTCTAATAAACAGAATACAAAAGTGTTTTCTGGAAAAGATTCGGTTCGGTCACAAGATACAGTGCTGCAGGAGCGCAGTGCAAAAACAGGTCCAGTTCGAGAGATGGTAATTCAGACAAGAGACGGTCAGCAGATAAGGAGTAGTAATTCTGGGAGTAGTGTAACGAGAAGTGTTAAATCTACGACCTCTCAAGTGAGCGAGAGCGGATCACAAAATGTTAAAGGGCCATTGGTAGAGACAGTGGTAGTATATCCGCAAAAGGGGCATACATACGTATATTATGGAGAGGACGCAATTAATATCAGAATTCCTCCACAGAACGGTGAAGTGCCACTAATTCAATCATCGGTAACTTATCCAAGCTCGGGAGTGACACACGTGTATAGTGGCAACATAGTGCAACGAGGAGGTTCCACTTCTGAGTTTATACCACCATTGATTTCTGATGAATATATTCATATTTTAAAACGGAAATGGTTTGGTGCTACGCGGATACGTTTAGGTTTGTCGGTTGGTCGTGTTATGCCTTATATTGCTGGTGGTGTTGCTTATGCGAAGGTTCAGGGTATTTTTAAAAAGTCAATTAAGATAGGTATAAGTAAAGAAACTGTTCCTCTTAGTTCGTTCGATAGTGAAGAAATAATGACGGGCTACACTCTTGGTGGTGGTTTTGATTTTGCAGTGACTGATCGTATTCTGTTACGCGCAGAGTATCGTTACTCAGATTTTGGTGCAAAGGAATTCAAAAAAGTGGACCTTAAAGACTATAACGCTAATGATTTCCGTATTGGTTTAGCTTATAAATTTTAATTTATTGAAGCATAAAATTACTTAGAAGTTATATTTTTGCGATATGGAAATTCTCTTTATCGGATTTCTAATAATAAAAAATGTAATGCAATAAAGTATTATAATGTGCAGATTTTCTATTCTGATATAGACAGTTTTAGAGGTCTGTCTGGTGTAAGATGATTAATTTGGAGGACACAATAAGCCTATAAATAAGGCTTGTTGTGTTCTGTTCTTTTATATTATTTGTAGATTAACATATTCGATTTAAAACTGAATCTGTAAATATTAACAATGGGTATTTCATAAATTAAATAAATTTAAAAAATGAAATTAATGTAAGTTTTTATTAAATTTCAGCTGATTTATGAGAAGTGTATCTATATTCTTAGATGTGGAGATATGAGCTCTTCGAATAGTGAAAAAAGATAAAGAGTTTGGAAGCTTTGATTTTTTATTTCCTATATTTTTGTTCTTGATTTGGTCTATTTTTACAATAATTATCTAAAATATTACAAGCGATAGGTAAAGAAGAATATATTGATGCGGAAATCGGGTTGTTTTTTGTGCTTACTATCAGAAGAGAATAATAGATTTCAGTTTATGCAATTTAGTTTCAGTAAGCAAACCTTTATGGTGTAGTGATGGGAATAAAAGGTAAGAGTGCTAGATTTTAACAGAGCTTTTTTAGTAGAAAGTATCCTATTATACCGATATCTAAGGTGCTTTACCTAGGATAGCAAAAGCTGTGGTCATGAATGACAAAATAAAAAGATAAATCTGTTTAAATTGGTCTAAAAACGATAGAAATGAGCAATAATTCCTTTATTTTCTTAGATTTATAGTGAGAACAAGAGCATCCAATTTGTACAACAATGGCAGATATGAGACTGCTGTTTTTATTATGTTGGCTTAAGGAAGCTTAGTACATACAGGAAAGTGTATCAAGTATTGTCTTTATGTATTGCTGTTGATGAAGTTTTTGTCTTATTGGCTTGAAAGATCTGCAATCTATGCTTGCTTATAGTGCAGATCGTTTTTTTCAATTGTTCGCTCGTTATGGAAATATACTACATTATTCGTTGGAGCCATAAATGACAGCTTTTTGTTTTAGAAATGCAGGGTAGAAATCACTTTTTGGCTGAATCTATTCTGGAATTTTCTGATATTATGGGTATGCCAATTCTTGAACAGGAAGTCTTAATATTGCGGCAAAATATAAATGATGCTTTATTCCAAATTTTATTCAATATTTCTTTTATGGTTACTGTCAAAACTGTTTGAATAATTTACAGAAATTGGTAATCTAAAAAATTGTATTTCATTTTTCTTTGAGTGAAGATATTTAATTCATTAATAGTGAAGAAAATTGAATAGGTTTTTTGTTTAATTTGTTTAAAAGGCGTTGGGATTTAATTTATTTTACAGAATTCACTTGGTATTATTGAAATTATTTCAACTTCGCTTGGGAATTGTCTTCAGTATACACTTATATTTCATGTGAAGTTAAGCCAGTTAAAATGCTTCCTCATCTTTTTGTGCTAATCCATAGTTCGATATAATGAAGGTAATATGACAGTTTTTATAGGAGAAGTGCTTATTAAAATTTAGAAAAAGGAGCAATTCCATCAGTTGTGCAATGTATATTAATTCATTTTCCACATGCATAAATTAAGCCAATAATACAGCAAAAAGTGAGATATTTATTGCTTCTAGTCCTATCTGGGATCAGTTGAATAGAGTATTCATTATGATTCAGCTTATGAAATATGATTAAGATCCATAGAGAAAGAAAACTTTAACTCTTAAAAAAGTACTCATTGGCAACCTATTTTGGATGCTGCGATAAGGTAATCCTGAGTTCAATGATCAAACACACTAGGAAGAGTTTTGGTAAAGGCAGGTACAGAATATTTGCATGGTATGTTGAACATTACTTTACGGTCGAAAACTTAAGGATCGATAGCTACTAACTGTTCTTCTTTTTGTTATTTAAAAGTAATTTAATATTCTGGTCGCTCAGCAGATTAGGAATATTTGTTAGAATATGGTTGTTTCAAGGTAGTATTTTGATGAGTGATCAGATATCTTTAAAAAAATTATTATAATGTATATTATTCAATTGATATCAAACATTATTCGATATTTGCTCTTAAAAAGTATTATAAGTATCAAATTAGATTTGGGAGTGAGATTAATAATTAGAATTGAGGAGATTTTTAAATGACTTTTGAATTAGTTGAGTTACCTTATGATTATGATGACCTTTCGCCTTATATGTCACGCGAGACACTTGAATATCATCATGATAAACACCATCTTACTTACCTTACGAATACTAATAATTTTGTAAAAGATTTAAGCTTAGGGGATAAGAATCTTACAGATCTTATTAAAGAAAGCTTTGGAAAAAATCCTAATTTGTTTAATAATGCAGCTCAGTATTATAATCACAACCATTTTTGGAATTGGATGAAAAAAGGTGGAGGGGGGCAAAAGCTTCCTGCAAAATTAGCCAAAGCTATTGAATCTGATCTAGGTGGTTATGATAAATTCCGTGCAGATTTTATGGCAGCTGGCGTTGCTCAATTTGGGTCTGGTTGGGCATGGGTTGTTCTTAAAGATGGTAAATTAGAAATTATGAAAACACCCAATGGTGAGAATCCTTTAATTCATAATGCACAACCTATTCTAGGCGTTGATGTGTGGGAGCACTCCTATTATATTGATTACCGTAATGCTCGTCCAAAATATTTAGAGGCATTTGTGGATCATTTAATTAATTGGGATTATGTTTTAGAACTTTATGAAAGCTATGGGTTATAGGAGGAGTATATAAATTCGTTTTAATTAATAAAGGCTTCAAATTTATAATTTCTGAAGCCTTTTACAGGGTAAAATATTGAAGTTAGCAGTTGTTTTTTCCTACTATTTTTAGCATGTATGCATATATATATGCAATTTCTTCTAATTTTGCAAAACGCCCAGCTGCGCCGGCGTGACCTGTATCCATATTGATACGCAATAAAACTGCATTATCATCCGTTTTTAAATCACGTAATTTCGCTACCCATTTTGCTGGTTCCCAGTATGTTACACGAGGATCTGTTAATCCTGCAATAGCAAGAATGGGAGGATATTGTTGGGCCTTGATATTATCATAGGGTGAATAGGAGGCAATAAGATTATAATCTTCTTCAGATTCAAGAGGATTCCCCCATTCTGGCCATTCTGGTGGGGTGAGAGGCAGCGAAGCATCAAGCATTGTTGTGAGGACATCAACAAAAGGAACGTTTGCGATAATACCAGAAAAATCCTGTGGGGCTATATTAGCTATAGCACCCATTAACATTCCTCCTGCTGAGCCGCCATAGGCAATTAACCGATCATGAGAAGTGAATTTATGATTGACGAGATGACGTCCACAAGCAATAAAGTCGTTAAATGTATTTTTTTTAAAGAGATGTTTTCCTTTTTCATACCACTCCGTTCCCTTTTCTTTTCCTCCGCGAATATGGGCGATAGCATAAATAAAACCTCTATTGACTAGCGAAAGTATATTGCTATTGAAATTTGCAGGAATAGAGATCCCATATGCACCATAGCCGTAAAGGAGGCAGGGCGCTTTACCATTAAGATCGATGGTTTTATGATAAAAAAGGGAGATGGGGATTTTTTCTCCATCATGTGCAGTTGCCATAATACGTTGTATTATATAATTATCTTGATTATGTCCAGAAGGAATTTTTTGCGTTTTTAAAAGGGTTTTCTTGCGACTTGTTATTTCATAATCAAAAATCTGATTAGGAGTTGTCATAGATGAATAAGAAAATCGAATAGTTTGGCTGTTGTATTCTGCTGCACCTTGCAAATCTAAAGAATAAGCTTCCTCTGTAAAGGCAATGGAGTGCGTCTGTTTAGTGGCACGATCCATGATTTGTATACGAGGAAGTCCTTCAAATTGTTCAAGCCAAATGAGAAATTCTTGATAGGCGTCATGGAATAGGATGAGACGCCCAAGTTGATGTGGCACAATCTCAGACCAGTGTTCTGATTGCGGTGATATACATGGTGCTACCATAATTTTAAAGTCTTTTGCATTGTCTCGGTTAGTGAGAATGTAAAAGACATCATCTCCTTCTGCGAGTGAATATTCAATGCCTTTTTCTCTTTTTCGCACACATTGGGGAGGCGTGAAGGGAGCATTGGCAGGAATAAGCCAGATTTCTGATGTTTCATGATCATGAATATTGATATAAATAAAATCATTCAGCTTAGAACCGCTTACATGTAAAAAAAACCCAGGATCATTTTCACAAAAAATGAGCTTATCTTGAGCTTGATCGGTATTTAATCGGTGATAGTAAAGCTCTGAAGGGCGATGATTCTTATCCATTTTAGTATAAAAAAAGCCTTCAGAATTTGCATCCCACACGATTTGTTCAGATATGTCAGTGATTGTGTCAGTATAGTAAGGCAATACTTCAAAATTATGAATTTTAGCTGTGTAATATTCAGAACCTTTATCATCGTAAGTCCATGCAGCATATGCATGATTAGGAGATATTTGGACTGAACCAAGTTTAAAATAATCTTTACCGTTGGCCAAAACATCACCATTAAGGTAAACGTCTTTTTCTCCACCATTTCTTGGTGTACGAAAATAATGTGGTTGTTGGCCTCCGGTCACATAAGAAACCCCATAGGCAAAAGGGCCATGTTTTATAGGAACAGAACAGTCATTTTCTTGAATACGGCTTTTCATTTCTAAAAAAAGTAAATCTTGTAATGATTTTGTATCAGCCATTTGATCCGATTGATAGGCATTTTCCATTTCTAGATGGTATCGAATATTTTCGTCAAGACAGCTGGTTTTTTTTAAAACATCTTGCCAGTTTGAGGCACGCAGCCAATGATAGGGATCTTCGCGGTAAATACCGTGATGAATTTCTTTATGAATAATTTTTGGGGGGGTGGGAGGGAGTATAGACGAGCGAGTCATGCATAATCCTATAACAAGGTGTGAATATTTTCTATGTGTTAAATCAAAATTATTGATAGATTAATTAAATTTTATATCTGATAGGATATTATTTATTTGTAAAAAATAAGTTAGATAGATTTTATAATTGATGTACTATAATTTTATTCATGATAGCTGTTTTTTATTATGAAAATTAAAAATAATTGCTTAAATTATTTTTTGTTCAGAAAAGAATAATTGTGATCCAAAATTAAAATTGTTCGACCTAATATCGATCTAATATAAGGTATGACTTTATTATTTAAAATAAAAAACTATTTTTATATTATAAATTTGCATTCGACATTTTTAGTTCTAATTTTATGCTTCTTTGTTATACAATATGACCACAAAGAGAAGTTTATTTGATTTTTTTGTGTTAATGCAATTTTATAAAATAATTGAATTGACAAAAAAGATTTTTGTACAATATGAAACTTATATGTGTATAATCTCGTTATTACGAGTGTAAATACAATGATGTCTCGGTTAAAATTAAAGGAAATAAGAATGGAACATCGTCCAGTCCTAGAGACTGAAAGCAATTTAGTTATTACGTTGGTTGCCGATATTGTTGCTGCTTATGTGAGTAATAATTCGATACGGCCGGTGGAAGTGCCAGGTTTGATTGCTGATGTTCATGCTGCTTTTCTAAAAGCGGGGAGTATGACATTAGCGGAAATTGAAGTCGAAAAACAAAGGCCAGCTGTCAATCCAAAACGTTCAATCTTTCCTGATTATCTTATCTGCCTTGAAGATGGAAAGAAATTTAAGTCTTTAAAGCGTCATCTTATGACACATTACGGGATGTTGCCCGAGGAATATCGTGAAAAATGGCAATTAGACAGCTCTTATCCCATGGTCGCACCTAATTATGCAAAAGCGCGTTCAGCTTTGGCTAAAGAAATGGGGCTTGGACGTAAAAGCGAAAAAAAGAAAATTAAGTAGTTGCGTTATTTCAAAGGCATTGTCTTAAATTTGAAATCTAGAAGTGTTTTTTAGGAAACGTCTTAGTGATGAAGATTTAATATACTTTTGGCGAAAAGAGTTTTGTTTTTATAGAAAGCTTTCGGCACGAATTCGTTTAATCATTGCTTTAAGACCATTAGATCGTTGTGGTGTTAAATTTTCGTTCAGGCCAAGCTTTTCAAGAAGTTCTTCAGCATTAGCTACACGGATTTCAGAAGCTTTTTTGCCTGAATAGAAAGTAAGAAGGATATAGATTAGGCCACGTACAATATGGGCATCGGAATCCCCTTGGAATGTTAATACTGGATTTTCTGATTTATCTCGTGAGGAGAAAAGCCATACTTGACTAACACAACCGTGCACTTTGTTAGTGTCGTTTCGTTTACTTTCTGGAAAAGGGGGCAATTCATAGCCGAGCTCAATTACATAGCGATAACGATCTTCCCAGTCATCAAGTTGAGAAAAGTTCTCTATAATATCATCGATCGTTTTTGTCATAATAAACGCTTTCTTGTTTTCTGGAATGTTTTTATGATGCTTCTTGTTGAGAAATAATGACCTTATTTTTAATAAAGTTAATGAAAAGTACTGAAAGAAATAAGAGTATTTTTTACAAGCTCATTTTATTTATTTTCTTTCGGGTTTTTCATATCTGTGCTGGAGTAATCTTCTTGGGGAGCTCTCGTATTTTTATTGCTCAATGTATGGTCAAGATATTCATAGATAATTTTTGAACCATTACGTGCGCGTTCACTCATTGAGTCTAAAAAGGATTTTCCGATTTTACAAGCCTCTATGTTTCGTTCACAGAACATTCCTAAATCATTTATAGTTTTCTTGAGAGCAACAATCATATCTCGTGTTGTTGCATCAGTTTTTTGAGAGGAGGAGGGATTATTATTGTTTTGCTTCGTTGTAAAAAACGAGATGATTATAAAAATAAAAAATAAAAAAAATGCTGATTTTATTAAAAAACGTATCATATTAGACCAATATGCTGTTATTATAAATGAATATGAGGGTAACTTATAATATTTTTGATGCAATATTCATAATGCTTAATATTTTATGAAATTGGGCATTCATTTTGAATGATTTACATCATGAATGATATTATAAAATATATATTTTTGTATTGTATATAAGTGGTATCTTATCATTGTTTTATTAAAAATTTAACATTAAATTTGTCTTTAGATAGAAAGCATTGAGAATATATATCATATGTATTTAAATTAGAGTATAAATATGATATAAAAGATATAAATAGTGAGCTCTAATGATCTTTAGATTAATGTGTAGAATGCCGTGTAACTTTTTGCATTGTGCTGTTTTTTATGGATAGTTTTAAACAGAAAAGTACTTTATAATCACTCTCTTCTAAAATGATTGGATGAAATTTTAGGTTTTTGAAATTAATCGGCAGAGATATAGAAATTTTTGGTAAAATACAGTCATTTTTTAATATTACAGCGTAAAGCTAGTATGAAATGATAGCTTAAAATCCAGATAATAGGCTGACTTAGTCCTTAGTCTTTTTTCTCACTGTTCAAATGATCCATAAGATTTTCATATTTTTAAAAGTGAAATTTTATTTTTATAGCAAAAAAAATAATGCAATTTGCGTTAAAAAGATTGCGTGTTTTTTTTATTATCTTGTAAATTTCAAATACAGCTATAGATGAAGTTTAGGGAATTGATTAAATATTAATGGTACGGGTTTTCATTTGCGTATTATATTATATCTGAAATAATTGTACTCATTTAGTATTATACAAAGATGTAAATTTATTATCACACTATATTTAAAAAATGTATGTTATAAAGTTTATTCTGTGTTTTACGATAAAGCTTAATTTGATTTTAAATGTTATCAAATATATGTACAAAAGAAATATAATTAAATTAATTCTACAATGCTAATGAGATAGCGATAGAGAAATAATTGTATGAGGTAATAGCTTAGTATGGAATAAAATTCTTTATAGTAGGGATTTTTATTCGTATGAAGTTCTGTTGAATGTAAGATCAACGGATATAGAATTATAATATAAACATGTTTTTCACTAACTGAAAATCAAAATAATATCTGTTAATTTCTATTATGGTAAATAAACGAAAGAAACGAAAAAAGAAATCTATAAAACAATGGAGTATTACCATAGCATTTTTTGCAGTAATGTTCCGTTTTATTCTTTGGTTAATAAAACAATTTTATCGCCGTGTATGTGCAAATGCTTGTTTAGTTATAGGCTTTTTTATTTTTATTATAAGTTTTGGTTTTTTTTTAATTAATGCATTGTTTTCACAAATAAAAACACACCAAGATGTATTGACTGATATTAATTTAGCATTGGTTTCAGTTGTATCAGAAGATACTATTTTATCTAAATAACCAAAAAGAATCTAGGCTGATGCTCATTTCTGTTTCTATTGCAAGTAGTTTACTTAAGATTTATATTTGCGCTGACTGTAAAGAGTTATATTAGGAAGCTTATTGGATACGCAGCAGAAATTGGCAAAATTAAAATGATCCATGGTCATTTATCAAAAAAATATTTTGTTATAAATAATTATAGAGTTATAGTTTTTATTTATTATGTATAGTGTATTAAAGATAGCAAGTGTTTCAATAACGATATTGAATACTTTATTAAAGAAATTATTTTAAATGTTCTATTTTTGATATCGTTTAAAGAAAAGAAACTTTATATTCTTTCAGCTCTTAGAGAAATCATTATTTGTGTAGAAGATTAAAAGGCTGAAAATAATTTTAGATAGTCAAAAATATTTACATTTGTCCAGAATAGAAAAATTGATCATAAGATTTTGATTAGAATACTGAAGTTGATTTGTTCAATGAAAGATTAGGACACTTATCATTCATTGAATATACGACAAGTTGCTTTTGCAAGAAAGGATTCAGTTTCTTTTTTTTCAAGTAGAGATGGAGTGAATACACGTAAAATAGCAAAACCCTCATTTAATTTTTGAGAGACTAAAACTGAATGAAGGGTATGTTCAATTTTTGATTGTTTGAGTTTTGTTATTTGTAGAGGGCTTCCGATAATGAGATTGATCTTAGCATTTGGGGCTGTTTTATCGTTGAGATTGTAGAAAATAATTCCGTCGTTTGTATAAGCTGATAATGACCAAAATTGTGTTGTTTGTGGAGTGGTTAAGTGAACAGGACCATTGTCTAGATTAAATTTGCATACTTTAAGAAGAAATAAAGGATCCATTGATTGGCGAATAGGATTATCCGAATTCAGGTCGGCAAATTGATAAGGATGTCCTATTTTTTCAAGTTGTGTCCATATATTATTTCGTGTGTAATGAGGAATGAACAGTAAAGTACAAATATGAACAATGATCGTACTGATGCCTATAAGAAGAATTGTATGAATGAATTTAAACACATTTTTCTCCTGATGGAATTCGTTCTACGGAGGGCATCATAGGTTTTCGTAGTGCTGTTGCAGAAATAATTGAAGTGTCATATAAGTTCAGAATAATTCCAAATTCTTTTTTACTCGTTGATGCAAGCCAATTCCCTGTTTGCGGTGTTGGTGAGATATGTATCCGTAATGAACCATCATTTTCATAAATTACGTTGTAAGTGTGGAGTGCAGAAGGAATATTATTTGTTGAAGTGTAAGGTTTAAGGAATTTGTCAGCTAGATACAGAGTAAAGAGACGCGTTTCAGGAATGTGTCCTGTAAGTAAATAATGGCAGTTGGGACGTAGCGGATGTCCTTGGTTATCTGTCCAAAGTTGGAAAATAAGATTTTCTGGATATCCAAGAGAAATATCACCGCGCTTTGCAGTGCGTGCGCGGGTGTAAGGATCAGCTTTAGGTGTTCCTATGTGTAAATAGCTCTCCCATTCTCTAATCTTTAAACTATCAAAATCTATGGCAGTATTAAGCATATAATTAACGCTGAATATTCCAAATATAATGGAAAAAACGAAGATTAGAAAAGTAAAAATGATATTAAAAAACACTGTAGGATACTCAAATTGCATTCGTTGAAGAAAAAATAGTTTTCGTATTTGATAAGGTCATATTTGGTAATTTTTGTAAGTCTTTGTTGATAGAACGTATAGCGTTTAATGTTTCTGGTGAGAGTATTTTAGGCAATGAAGTTATATAAGAATTATCATGGGAAGGATTCATTGGTGACTGATAAGGTAAAATAGAATTTTTTACACCATAGAGTGGTTGGAGAACTGTATTTTGATGTGCGTAGAGCATAATGCGATGCCATATCATGGCGGGAATAACACCACCAAAAGCGCGATTCATGGGTGAAAAATTATCATTTCCCATCCATACAGCACCAGTATAATTACCAGTAAAGCCAACAAACCAAGCATCACGATAGGCTTGTGATGTTCCAGTTTTTCCGGCAACAAGTGACATGGGCAGCGCTGCGCGTTTACCAGATCCTCGTGTGGTAACACCAACGAGCATTTGATTCATATAAGCAGCGGATTGTTCACTGATAACTTGATATGGTTTGTTACCGTTCCGTGTCCAATCCCATATGATATGACCATCTATTGTGCTAATTCGTGTAAAGCCGTGGCGATTTCCAGCTATGCCTCCATTAGCGAAGACATTAAAACCAATTGCTTGATCCATTGGTGTCATATTGGATGTTCCTAAAACCATGGTCTTGTGTGATAAAATATGAGAATTAATACCCATATTTTTAATCAAATTTCTGATTGGTTCAGTATTACGATTAAGATATTTGTAAGTAATATAGACAGGTATTGTATTAATAGAAAAGGCTAAAGCAGTTGCTAAATCGACATTGCCGATATAACGGCCAGAGTTATTTCTTGGCGACCAACCATCCCAATGGATAGGTTTATCAGATACTATAGTATTTGGGGATAATCCATGTTCCTCCATGGCAGTTGCATAAACATATGGTTTGAACGAAGAACCAGGTTGTCGACCACCTTGTGTTGCTCTATTAAATTGGCTTTTTTCATAATCAAGTCCTCCAACAATTGCACGTACAGCTCCGTTATTGTCAAGAATAACGGTGGCTGCTTGTGTTGCGTGATATTGTTGGCCATATTGGTATAGATAATATTCGATTGCTTCTTCTGCTGCTCGTTGAATATTTGGATCAAGGGTTGTTTGAACAATTAAGGTGCGGCTTGGTAATTGACTGCTGATTTGACGTATTTCATCAAATGCCCAATCAAGAAAATAATTAGGCTGACTGTTTTGGGCTTTTGTAATAATCTTGGCAGGTTGGCGGTATGCTTTGATAATTTGGCTATCCGTCATAAAATTACTGTCAACGAGATTAGATAGAACTATATTTGCACGTGCTTGTGCAGCAGGTAAATTGCTATGAGGAGCATATTTGGTTGGTGCTTTGAAAAGACCAGCTAATATAGCGGATTCTGCTAAGGATATGTTGCGTATATTTTTATCAAAATAAAATTTTGATGCTGCTGCAATACCGAAATTGTTTCCTCCCATGTATACGCGATCGAGGTAGAGTTGCAAAATTTGTTTTTTGCTAAGATTTGCTTCTAGCCATAGAGCAAGATAAGCTTCTTTAATTTTACGTGTTATGGTTCTTTCATGTGTTAAAAATAAATTTTTAGCGAGTTGTTGTGTAAGGGTTGAACCACCTTGAACGATAATTTTAGCTTGTATATTTTGTATAATTGCTCGTATAAGACCGTAAAAATCAATTCCCCAATGATGAAAAAAACGTCGATCTTCTGTTGCAAGAACTGCTTTGATAAGATAATCAGGCATTTCCTCTACAGGGACGGATAGAGCTGGTAAAGCTCCACGGTGTCCAATAGAATTTCCATAGCGGTCCAGAAAAAGAATGGAAAAATTCTTCGATGAATACCAATCTTGTTTTGTTAATTCAAAAACAGAAATACCGATGATGGTGAATAAAGTAAAAGCAATCACCCCTAATGTTAATGTTTCATCGAGAATTTCAACGATACATCGTTTCCATCCTCGTACACGAAAACGTTGCGAAATAAGGGCTGTTCTATTCCAGAAGAAATTGTGACAAATACGAATATTGTAAAGTGTTGTGTCTAGCCACGCATCTAATTCAATAAGTTTAGGGCTATGGAATGGTTTATTTTGTTGGATTTTCTTTTTTTTCAAAAAATCAAACATAAAAAGCCTATGATAAAGTAATGCAATTAAATAATCTGATAATAATTATATGGAGTATAAGAACTTTTTTGCTATAGGCATGGCAAAAAAAGAATGTATTTGAGATTGTGATACTTAATTTATCTGAAATATATATTTAGTTTTATATTTTAAAAATTTTTTGTTATTTAATTTTCACAGGCCATTAAAAAAATGAACTTATAATTACTAAAATTTTAATATGACGATATATATGTAAAGTTATATTTTTCTTTATGTCATTTAAATTGGAGAAATAAATTAATTTCTTTATTCATTTTTTATTCAGATAAAATGACTTATAGAAAAATCCATGATAGAAAAAATTTTCTTTTTTGCGATATTCATAAGCCTTATCGGTTTAGATTTTGTTTTAGCAGCTGATTGTATTGAAGTAGGAAAAAAAGTTGCTATGCAACAAAAAGGAACACTCACTCGTTCAATACCGAGTATTCAAGGTGGCAAAAATATGTGTGTGGTTGTGATTATTGTTCCTGCGCATAATGGTGATAAATCACGACGTGTTGAGGTTGTTATTGCTGCCGATTAATTTTTTTCAGGTGTAGTGATGCGTATTTTGATTGTTGAAGATGATCGCGATCTTAATCATCAATTAGCAAAAGCAGTAAAAGACGCTGGATATGTTTTTGATAGCGCTTTTAATGGTGAAGATGCCTATTTTTTAGGAAGTACAGAGTCTTATGATGCTGTAATTCTTGATATCGGTTTGTCATGCATGGATGGGATTCAGGTTGTTGAAAGATGGCGTAAAGAAGGGTATTCTATGCCTGTTTTAATGTTAACAGCGCGTGATTGTTGGTCTGATAAGGTACGTGGTATTGATGCGGGTGCCGATGATTATGTTGTTAAGCCATTCCATTTAGAGGAAGTAATGGCACGGTTGCGTGCTTTAATTCGCCGCTCGACAGGACATGCAACAAATACGTTATCTTGTGGAGAGGTTTTATTAGATACTAAAACTTCTCGTGTTTTTATTGAGGGACAGTTAATTAAATTAACATCATATGAATTTCGGCTTCTTTCTTATCTTATGCATCATAGTGATAAAGTAGTTTCAAAGACAGAGCTTATTGAGCATCTTTATGATCAGGATTTTGATAAAGATTCGAATACAATTGAAGTGTTTATAAGGCGGTTGCGTAAAAAACTTGGGGTAGATTCGATTGAAACTGTTCGCGGACTAGGTTATAGAATAAAAATGTTAGGTGATAAATGAGAGCTTTGAAGAATAATAATCGGTTGAAACGGTTATTTTTTTTTGTTGGAAAATCTCTCAGTCTACGTATTATGATTTTATCAACATTATGGGCTATTATTTCACTTTCATTTATTTCAGCAGTCAGTATTTTATTCTATCAGCGTTCAAGTGAACAAAGTTTGGATCGTATTCTTTCTTCTCAGCTTTATAGCCTGATTACAGCTGTAACTGTTACATCTGAGGGATATTTGAGAGGGAATCCTAAATTTGGTGATATTCGTTATTCAGATCCAACGTCTGGATGGTATTGGGAGGTATTGCCTGTATCATCTAATCTACATGGAAGATTGGTATCACAATCATTAGGAACTACAGAAATTTTTTCACCGAGCATTGTTGATGTCCCTTTTAATAGTGAATTTTTTCGCTCTTATCGAGTAAAGGGTATAGATGGGGAAAACCTAAAAGTTATTGAAAGTGATGTTATTCTTGATAATCAGAATCGTATTGCTCGTTTTCGCCTTATTGGAAATATTGATGAAGTACATGGACAGGTAAAAGAATTTGAACAGACTTTACAAATTTTTCTGTGGAGTTTTGGGATAGGGAGTGTTCTTATCAATTTAACTCTTATTTTTTTTAGTTTGCAGCCATTAAGACGAATTCAACAAACATTGAATGATATTCGTACGGGAAAGACTGATTATATAAGTATGGATTTATTAAGTGAAGTTATGCCATTGGCACAAGAAATGAATGCTCTTATTGATAATAATCAACGTATTATTGAAAGATTTCGAACTCAGGTTGGTAATCTTGCTCATTCATTAAAGACACCTTTATCAGTTATCATTAATGAAGTTGATAGCATGACAGGGGAAGCAGCCCTTTTATTGCGCGAGCAAGCTAAAATAATGCATGCACAAATTAATCATTATTTACGACGTGCGCGGATTGCAGCACAGCGCGATAGTATTATTTCTCATACGTCTGTTCGGGAAACACTTAATCGTTTGATTAGGGTCATAAAAAAACTCAATCCTAGTAAACATATTCAATTTACTATGCATGTTGATGATATTATTTTTTCTGGTGAAAAAGAAGATCTAGAGGAAATTGTAGGTAATCTGCTTGAGAACGCTGCTCAGTGGTCTCGTACTAAAATCTTAATCGGTTGTTCTTTAGAAGAAAGTTTTGAAGAAATAGCATTCTTTAGTATTGTTATTGAAGATGATGGTCTTGGTTTGACAGAAGAGCAAATTGATAAAGCTTTAAAAAGAGGTCAACGTTTTGATGAAAGTAAGCCAGGAACAGGATTAGGATTAGCAATTGTCTCAGATATGGTTAGTGAATATGGTGGAAGCTTTTCTTTGTCGCGTTCTAAACTGGGTGGATTATATACAAAAATTGTATTACCAAGGTGATAAATATGTTTTCTTTTTCTTGGTATCTATATCAAAGATGATATCTGTAATAAAAAGCGATATTTTGTATACAGCTTGAGGTAGTAAGTAAAAATATTTTCGTGCCTTAATCGTTATATTTATATGTCATGGAGGATATAAGTGAAAATTTTGTTTTTATGGTTTTATAGATATCAGAAAAATTGATGATGAGTTTTATGGTGTCATGATGCAGAAAGTCTTTTTATCATTAATTGGTATGTTGATTGTAATTTTATCGGGGTGTAGTCATACGTTGAAATTAGATACAAAGGATCTCAATGTAGAAGAAGTTCATTTTGGTAAGATTAATAGCATGGGGACTGGTCTTCTTGGATCTTCTTTTACGCTATTATCTATGGATGATCGTTATAAAGTTTTGCAAGCAGAATATAATGCGCTAGAATATGCTATTGCTGGAAAAAAGGTAAGCTGGGTATCTAAAAAAAGAGGTATTTTTGGTGAAGTAAGTGCAGGGCAATTTTATCAGGTTGGTTCGCAAAATTGTCGTCAGTATAGTCACTCTTTTACTCTTAATGATGTATCTGAAATAGTTTATGGTAGTGCATGCCGCAATGCTGATGGGAGTTGGGCCCCTCTTATATAAGTGCCACAATAAAAGTATGAATGAAATTGGTTGTAGTTTTTTGATTTCCACATAGGTGTTAAAGTGATATGCTATTATCAGTTTTGGTTGCATTTTTTTTAATTTTTTTAACAATTATTCTTTTTTTGTTTTTTTATTGTGGAACAAAACAAAATGTCTTCTTTCAGCCTTGATCAAACCCAAAACTGTGAGAGTGAAGCTAATTTTCAACGTTGTACTTTTGATGAAGAAGGTGTGCGAAGACTTTATAAATATTCAAAAAGTTTTTGTGCACTTATGGTGCTAAGTGTTTTATTTATTTTTTTTGTAACATGGGGAGTTTATAGTCTGACTGGTAATCCAAGAGTCAAAAGTTATTTTTTTAGTGAATTGATGGAGAAAGATCCCAATACGTTAAATGAGCATGAAAAACTTATTCGTTTAGAAGTGCTTTTTTTTCGTATGCCTCATGATGGAAAGGTAGCAGATGCATTGGCAGTAGCGTATCTTGAAGCAGGTCGTTTTCAAGATTCTGTGAATACCTACTTATATGCACTTCATTTAAATGGAGAAACAGCTCCAAGGCTGTTAGGCTATGGTTTAGCGTTAGTTAATTATGAAGGAGGAATCATTACGCAAGAAGCACAGGATATTTTTCAAAAGGCTGTTAATTTAGCACCAAAAGATTTTTATCCTCATTTACTTTTAGCGAGTGCTTTTCATCAATCAGGTCAATCTTCTCAAGCGGTTCAGCTTTTACAAAACTTCCTTAATCAAACACCTAAGAATATTAAGGGAAGATCACATATTGAAGAAATGATTATTCAGTTGCGTAGTGTTTCTGATGAGCAAGATTTAGATTAATTTATAATTGCATAATTAGGTGAGTTTGTTCAGAAATAGACAAAATACTTATAATCAGTTTTACTTATATAAAAGAATGTGCAAAACTATTTCATTACACAATAGGGCATGTATACAATACACCTTAATGAAAATATTTTGCATGAGTAGGCCATGAACAGTGCATCTTTGAAGGATTCTTTTTCACTTGAGCTTGTTTTGAAGAAGCAAAAAAAAAATAGACTACTTATGGTTTTATTATGTCTTTTTATTATAGCAATTGTTACCGGTTTCATGTTGTATATGATCCGTAATACAGTCAATTTTTTTCGAATGCCATCCGAAATTACAAGAGAAGATATTTTAACGGGTCGTTCCTTACGTTTAGGTGGTTTTGTTGAAAAAGGAACTGTTGAAGACAGTGGAAATATGCAGGTTACCTTTTTTGTAACTGATAATCTAAAACATGAAAAGGTTATTTTTACTGGTATATTACCCGATCTTTTTCGTGAAGGACAAGGCGTTATTGTGGAAGGATATTTCAATAAACAAAGAATTTTTATAGGTACGCGTATTTTGGCAAAACATGATGAGACTTATATGTCTAAAGAAATGGCTGATCGCGTAAATAAATGTCAGAATATGAAGGGACAATTCGATTGTGCTCGTTGAATTGGGTCATCTTTTTTTAGCGGCAGCATTGGCAGTTAGTTTGTTGCAGGCATTTTTACCAACTTTTGGGGTTTTACAAAAAAAGCGTTTATTGATGCAATTAGCAGTACCGCTAACATATATCATTTTTATATTATTGCTCTTATCTTTTTTGATTATTGTTTACGCTTATATTGTATCTGATTTTTCTGTTCTTAATGTTGTTGAGAATTCTCATTCAGAAAAGCCAATGCTTTATAAAATCGTTGGTGTGTGGGGTAACCATGAAGGATCAATGTTATTATGGGTTTTGCTTTTAGCCTTTTTTAGTACATTGATTGCATTATTTTCTCCACAATTACAAGAACAGTTTAAAGCATTAGTTTTAAGTTGCCAAAGTTGGATCATAAGTGCTTTTCTTTTGTTTATTCTCTTTATGTCTAATCCATTTGTACGTGTTCATTCACCGGTATTGCAGGGAAATGATCTTAATCCTGTGTTACAGGATATTTCTTTAGCAATTCATCCCCCACTTCTTTATTTGGGCTATGTTGGTTTTTCGGTTTGTTTTTCTTTTGCAATAGCTGCATTGATTATAGGATATCTTAATAAGATTTGGGCTTGTTGGATACGACCATGGGTTTTGCTTGCATGGATTTTTTTGACAATTGGCATTACGGTTGGGTCTTATTGGGCTTACTATGAATTAGGTTGGGGTGGTTACTGGTTTTGGGATCCAGTTGAAAATGTTTCATTAATGCCTTGGCTTTCGGGAACTGCTCTTTTACATTCGGTGATTGTTTTTGAAAAACGAAATTTATTGAGAAGCTGGACCTTATTTTTAGCTATTCTTACCTTTTCTCTTTCTCTTATGGGAACTTTTCTTGTTCGTTCAGGCCTTTTGATGTCCATGCATAGTTTTGCTGTTGATCCAGCACGTGGGAAGGCAATTCTTGCTATTTTGTTTTTTTTCACGGGAGGAGCTTTTCTTCTTTTTGTTATACGGATGCCTATTTTGAAAACAGGGGGACTTTTTCATCCAATTTCGCGTGAAGGTTTTATTATTTTAAATAATTTACTTCTTACAACAGCAACAGCGACAGTTTTAATTGGTACACTCTACCCTTATTTTTTTGAGGCATTAACAGGGCAAAAAATCTCTGTGGGTGCTCTTTTTTTTAATCTTACATTTGGATCTTTAATGATAGTACTTTTGTTATTTGTTCCATTTGGCACGATGATGGCTTGGAAACGTAGCGATTTTTTTGCAGTTTTTGAGCGATTGTGGTGTGTTTTTGCGCTGGCTTGTGTAGCGTGTTTTATAACATTTTATGTAGATTCTTTACGTGATATTTTTGCTGCTTTAGGGGTTGGATTGGCAGTTTTTGTTTTTTTGGGTGGTTTGGCTGATCTTTGGAGCAAGAGTGGTTATCATAAGGTGTCTTTTAGGGTCCGAGTTAAGAGATTTTTAGGATTACCATTATCTGTTTTTGGTGCTGCGTTGGCTCATATGGGATTAGGAGTTACATTATTCGGCATTATTTGGGTTGCAACTTTTGGGCAAGAACGTATTTTAACTATGCAAGTAGGAGAGACGGTTACGATAGCTGGTAAGACTATTCGTTTTGATGAAGTTCATAATATTGCAGGTTCGAATTATTCAGCGATAAAATTCAATTTTAAAATATACGAGAACAAAAATGTGATAAGTAATGTGACAGCATCGAAACGTTTTTATTCAAGCCAAAATAAATCAACGACGGAAGTTGGTATTCAAAATCATGGCTTTTCCCAGTTTTATATTGCTCCTGGTCGTATAAATGATCAAGGGCTTGTCGTGCATATATGGTGGAAGCCGTATGTGATATGTATTTGGTTTGGTGCGTTCATGATGGCGGTAGGAGGAGGTTTTTCTCTTTTAAATCATTGGATGCGTGTAGGTCGGGTGCAATCGATTATAAAGGGATCAAGATGAGGAAGCTTTTCTTTTGGATTCTTACAGTCTTTACTCTCATTTTTTCTATGCAATTAGTGGGAGCGGTAGAGCCAGATGAGATTTTAATGGATCCAGTACTCGAAAGGCGCGCGCGTGATATTTCATCATATTTGCGTTGTCCAGTTTGTCAAAATCAAACGATTGATGATTCAAATTCCTCCTTAGCACGTGATTTACGTCTTTTAGTTCGTGAGCGCTTGAAAGCAGGCGATAATGATCAGCAGATTATTGATTTTCTTGTTGAGCAATATGGTGAATTTATTTTACTAACGCCACCATTTAATAAAACGACTTGGTTTTTATGGTTATCACCTCTGATCATCATTATTATTGGTGTAAGTTTCATTTTATTTCGAATAAGGTGGGCAAGAAGAAAGACATTCATTTCTTTTGATGCTAATTAATAAAAGCGATTCATAATATTGTTGAAATTAAAGTGGATATTATATGGATAAAAGAAAAGTGAGACATTTAAACGGATAGTTTAGATTTATTTCATCTGAATGCTATTTATGATCAACTTTACAAAACTTTAATAATTTAGACAGAAAACAGTAATATTTACTGTTTTATTGTTAATTACAGTATGGTTAAATATTACTGAGTAGGAGCATAAAAAATGACCAAATCAAATTTTCGTATGATGTTAACAGCAGTAAGTTGTTCTGTGTTTTTAGCAAGTACGATGTTTTTTACTGGATCAAGCTTTTGGGTGACAAATACCTATGCGAATCCTGTATTTGTTCCTTCAGTACAACAACAAGGGTTTGCAGATGTTGTATCTAAAGTAAAAGCAGCTGTTGTTTCTGTGCAAGTGAAGAGTAATGCTAAGAAAGAAGAGCGTTTCTTTAGTAATTTTTTTAGTAATCCAGGAATTGATCAGTTGCCAGATCAACATCCTTTGAAAAGATTTTTTAAAGATTTTTATAATCATGCTCTTCCTAATAATAAGCCTTTGAATCGTCCACGTAAATTTCGTCCTATTGCCTTTGGATCTGGCTTTTTTACCTCTTCTGATGGTTATATTGTTACCAATCATCACGTCATTGCGGAGGGAACGAGCTATGCTATCATTCTCGATGACGGTACAGAACTTGAGGCAAAACTTATTGGAGCAGATCCTCGAACTGATCTTGCGGTATTAAAAGTAAATGATAAACGGAAGTTTCCATACGTTGATTTTGCAGATGATTCGACAATTCATGTGGGAGATTGGGTAGTTGCTGTCGGGAATCCATTTGGCCTTGGTGGGACTGTAACAGCAGGTATTGTTTCCGCACGTGGACGTGATATTGGTGCTGGTGTTTATGACGATTTTATTCAGATTGATGCTGCTGTTAATCGTGGTAATTCTGGGGGGCCAACGTTTAATCTTAATGGACAAGTTGTTGGAATTAATACAGCAATCTATTCTCCCTCTGGTGGGAATGTTGGGATTGCTTTTGCTATTCCTTCAGCAACAGCAAAACAAGTTGTGAAACAACTTATGGAAAAAGGTTCTGTTCAGAGAGGTTGGATCGGTGTTCAAATTCAGGCTGTTACAAAAGAAATTTCTGATTCAATTGGTCTAAAAGAATCTAAAGGTGCTTTAATTACTGATCCGCTCAAAGGGCCAGCAGCGAAGGCTGGCGTTAAAGCAGGTGATGTAATTATTGCAGTTAATGGCGAAAAAATTAATGATGCACGTGATCTAGCAAAGCGTATTGCAAATACTAAACCTGGAGAAACTGTTACTTTAGGAATTTGGAGATCAGGTAAAGAGGAAAGTATTAAGGTTAAGCTTGACTCCATGCCAGCAGATGAGGGACAGCGAGAAAAAGGAAAATATTCAGGCGAACATGGTAATTCAGATGAAACGTTAGAAGATTATGGTTTGATTGTAGCTCCTTCTGATGATGGTGTAGGATTGGTTGTAACGGATGTGGATTCAGATGCAGATGCAGCTGATAGAGGGGTACGTCCTGGCGATGTTATCGTAACGGTTAATAATAGACCTGTCAAAAAAGCATCTGATATTACTGATGCAATCAAAGATGCAAAAAAACTAGGGCGAAATGCGATATTATTGCAAGTGCGAACAAATGATCAGAATCGTTTTATTGCCCTTCCAATTCTCAAAAAATAACATTTATAAGAAGTGAAACAGAAATTTGCTAAGGTTTCTGTTTCATCGGGCATTTGATAAAATAACGGAGATGCGTTTTATGAAGATACTCATTATCGAAGATGATCGTGAGACAGGGCGTTATCTCGAGAAAGCCTTTTTGGAAGCAGGACATACAGCTGACGTTGCTTATGATGGAGATACTGGGTATACTTTGGCTGAGACGGTAAATTATGATGTGATGATTATTGATCGCATGCTGCCATATCGTGACGGTCTTTCTATTATTACTGAGTTGCGTGCAAAAGGCATCAAAACACCAGTTCTTATTCTTTCTGCTTTAGGTCAGGTTGATGATCGTGTAACTGGTTTGCGTGCAGGTGGAGATGATTATCTGACAAAACCCTTTGCTTTTTCTGAACTTCTTGCGCGTGTTGAAGTTTTACGAAGGCGAAAAAATCCGAAGGAAGCAGAAACTGTTTATTGTGTTGGTGATCTCGAACTTGACCGATTAGCACATATAGTGAAGCGTGGTGGCAAAAACATTATATTGCAACCGCGTGAATTTCGTTTACTGGAGTATTTAATGAGATACTCTGGACAGGTCGTTACTCGTACGATGCTTTTAGAAAATGTTTGGGATTACCATTTTGATCCGCAAACAAATGTTATTGATGTTCATATATCTCGTTTAAGAGCAAAGATTGAAAAAGATTTTGATGTTCCTCTTTTGCATACAGTTCGTGGAGCAGGATATATGCTAAAGGCACCAGAAAAGAAAATATGAACCGTTTAATCAACATGATGCGTACGACTGCAGTGAGGCTTTCTGCGCTTTATATTTTGCTTTTTGGATTAGTTGCGGCGGGACTTTCTCTTTATATGACAGCATTTGCTATTTCATTGCTGACAGATCAAACGGAACAAGCTTTACGTGAAGAATTAAGGTATATCGAGAGTGCTTATAATTATGGTGGGTTACCTATATTAATGCGTACTATTGATTATCGTTCACGTCAACCAGGGGCTTTTCTTTATCTTGTCACTGATCCAACGGGTCGTATTTTGGCAGGGAATGTTGCGCACATAGAACCTGGGATTCTTCAATCTAATGGCTTTCTTTCTCATTCTTTTTTGTATTCACGCTTTGGAGAAAATGGCCAAATAAATGAACAAAATAAACATCGTGCTTTAGCGGCTATTATTGATTTACCCAATGCTATGAAACTTCTTGTTGGGAGAGATTTAGATGAACCGGAACGTTTTGTGACAGTTATTCGTAAAGCAGTTATGATTGCTCTTGCAGCAATGGTTGGAGGCGCTTTGTTAATATGGTTTTTTATTGGTAGGAGGGCATTACAAAGGATTGATCGTGTAACAGATGCATCACAGCGTTTGATGAATGGTGATTTTAGTGGGCGCTTACCCGTTTCTAGAGCGGGTGATGAGTTTGATCGATTGTCAGTTAATCTTAACGTTATGTTAGATCGTATTGAAGAATTAAATACTGGTTTGCGTCAGGTGTCAGATAATATTGCTCATGATCTTAAGACACCACTAACTCGTCTCAGAAATCGTGCTGAAGAAGCGCTTGTAGGAAAGAAAACAGAGTTTGAATATCGGCAGGCTCTGGATGATGTTATTGCTGAATCGGATTATCTCATTCGTACTTTTAGCGCTATTTTAATGATTTCACGTATTGAAGCAGGTAGTTCAATTGAGAATCTTGAAATGACGAATATAAAATTAATTCTTGAAAATGCGGTTGAATTTTATGAACCTTTTGCTGAGGAAGCTGGTGTTTTGCTTCGATTGGGACATACTTTTGATAAAGAGCTCAAGCTGAATCGTGAGCTTATTACACAATCAATTTTAAATCTTATTGATAATGCAATCAAATATGCATCTATAGGTGAAAAAAAGACAGAGGTTTCTTTATCAATGGAGGATGATGGAGGACGTTTGCGTGTTGTAGTTAGTGATAATGGTCCAGGAATAGCAGAAGATAAACGTGAAAAAGTGATAGAACGATTCGTTCGTCTTGAAGAAAGTCGCACACAACCTGGTTTTGGTATTGGTTTAAGTATAACAAAAGCCGTTATGAAACTTCATGGGGGCGAATTGTTACTTGAAAACGCAAATCCAGGATTGAGAGCTGTTTTATTGTTTCCTTAATGTTGTTATTTCTTGATTATTTTATAGATATTGCCTTTTTCTAATTTTGTTATGCAATAAAATAGAATGAAAACTAAAATGCTTTCTTGATGGAATGCAGATGAAAACAGCTTTTTTAAAAACACAGCTTTTTCCTTTACGCCCTCTTGATGAAAGTGGTTCACAATGGTTGAAAGATATTGAAGAACAAGCAAGAAAAGAAAATTTAGAACCATTGGTTTCCTATATTGTAGATGGAGGAGAGCAAGTTGATTTTATCCGTGCAGTCATGACTTTATCTCCTTTTTTACGTGAAGTTTTGATTGCAAATCCCTCTTATCTTAGTCCTTTATTGACTATAGATATAGAAACAAGACTCAGTGAAATTATAGAAGATATTGCTGCCGTTGATAGAGCTGAAATGATTCATGAAACTTCATTAATGGCGGCTTTAAGGTGCAAGAAAAGAGAAGCGCACACTCTGATTGCTTTAGCTGATTTAAGTCGTGTTTTTACTTATGAGGTTTCTTGCGCATGGCTAACACGTCTTGGTGAAGCGGCATTAGGTGCAGCTTTACGTTTTCTTTTGAGAGAAGCCCATGATTGTGGAAAAATAAGTTTAGCTAATCGCGATACACCAGAGAAAGATTGTGGTTTAATTGTTTTAGGGATGGGGAAATTTGGCGCTGAAGAACTTAATTATTCCTCTGATATTGATCTGATTATTTTAATTGATGAAATGTCACCTCATGTGGGAGATTTCTATGAAAGTGTTGATATATTTTCAAAAATGGTGCGCCGATTAATCCGTATCATTCAAGAGCGTACTGCTGAAGGATATGTTTTTCGGCTCGATTTGCGACTCCGACCAGATCCAGGTTCAACACCTTTGGCGTTACCTATTAGGACTGCTCTGCGTTATTATGAAGGGCGCGGTCAAAATTGGGAACGTGCAGCTATGATTAAAGCACGTCCAGTAGCGGGCGACATTGATGCAGGTTTTAATTTTCTTAAAGAACTTTCTCCTTATGTATGGCGCAAATATTTAGACTATGCAGCTATTGCTGATATTCATTCTATTAAACGACAAATCCATGCTTATAAAAATTATGGGCAAATTGCTGCTTATGGTCATAATATCAAATTGGGACGAGGGGGCATTCGTGAAATTGAATTTTTCGTTCAAACACAACAGTTAATTGCTGGAGGACGCTTACCTCAATTACGTGGACGTAAAACAGTTGAAATGTTAGCAGAGCTTTGCAAGCTTGGTTGGATCGGAGAGGAAATTAAAGATAGCCTTATAAAAAGCTATGCTTTTTTACGTAATGTTGAACACTGTATTCAAATGATTGCAGATGAGCAAACGCATGTTTTGCCAGAAGAAGTTACTCGATTTACGAGCGTTGCCTATTTGATGGGATATCAAGAGAGTCACTGTTTTATTCATGATTTGTTAGAAACACTTCTGATAGTGGAAGAACATTATGCTGCATTATTTGAGCACGAGCAAGAACTTGGCTTGGAAATGGGCAACTTGGTTTTCACAGGTGAGGAGGATGATCCTGAAACACTTATTACATTAAGTCGTTTAGGTTTTAAAAGGGCAAGCGATATTTGTCGTATTATGCGTACGTTGCATTGTGGGCGTTATAGGGCCACTCAATCTGCTGAAGCACGTGAAAGATTAACAGAGCTTACACCAGCACTTTTAAAAGCTTTTGGTGAGACCAAAAGAGCAGATGAGGCAATGTTGCGTTTTGATAGCTTTTTGCAAGGTTTGCCTTCGGGGATACAGCTTTTTAGCTTATTGCAGTCAAATCCGCCTCTTCTAGATATGTTGGTTTGTATTATGGGTGCTGCACCACGACTTGCCGAGATTATTACACGTACACCACACGTTTTTGATGGGATGTTGGATCCTAAAATTTTTTCAGAATTGCCAACAAAAGATTATTTAGAAAATCGTTTGCAATATTTTCTTGAAGGTGTCACTTCTTATGAAGAAATTCTTGATCATCTAAGGATTTTTGCTGGTGAACAGCGTTTTTTGATTGGTATTCGGCTTTTGAATGGTACAATTAATGGAGATAGAGCAGGTTTTGCTTTTACTGCGCTCGCTGATCTCATGATTGCAAAAACGCTTACTGCTGTTCAAGAAGAATTTTTTCGTCATCATGGCCATATTAAAGGGGGACGTATTGGCATATTGGGTATGGGTAAGCTGGGAAGCTGTGAATTAACAGCAGGATCAGATGTCGATCTTATTTTACTGTATGAGCATGACGAAAATGTAGAAATGTCTGATGGAGAAAAGCCACTCTATGTTTCTCAATATTATACGCGTTTAACACAACGTTTTGTTTCTGCTTTATCTACTTCTACAAATCAAGGAGTTCTTTATACTGTTGATTTAAGACTACGGCCATTGGGCAATAAAGGGCCTATAGCTGTTCCTTTTCAGGTTTTTAGAAAATATCAGCGCCAAGAAGCTTGGATATGGGAACATCTTGCCTTAACTCGTGCAAGGGGTATAGCTGGAGATGATGATTTTTTGCAAAAATTGGAAAATGAAGTAAGGGAAATTATTGCACATCCTTGTGATAAAAAGAAGGTTGCAAAAGAAGTACGTGAAATGCGTGCTTTAATTGAAAAAGAAAAACCACCAGCAAATCGATGGGATTTAAAAACTCTACCTGGTGGTATTATGGATCTTGAATTTATTGCTCAATTTGCTCTTATAACTCATGTCATTGATTTTCAAATTGGAGCGACTACAGCTGATATTCTTTCTCGTTTACCACTCGATTTTCTAAGTCAATCATTGATTGCTGATTTACATTACGCTTATTGTCTTTATACCAATTTAAGTCAGATTATACGTCTTTGCTTAAATGAGGCTCTTAATCCTGATGATATGCCACCTGGGTTGAGCGATCTTTTGCTACGTAGTATTGGCGAGCCTGATTTGCTACGTGTTGAAAAATTAATTGAAGAAATAGGACAATCAGTCCGTACAATTTTTACACAAGTTATGGGAAGTTAGATAGAATGTTTCTTAAGTAAAATCATACGTTGATTTTTTAGTATACAAATGAATGTATGTTAAAATAAACTATGAATATTATACTATTTTATTTTTCTTTGATTAATAAACTCAGAAAAGTTTTTCTGATTGTTAATCAATAAAGCAGGTGAGTTCATTACACGGATAAGCTTCCTTTTAGGCAATTATTTTCTACTCACAGAAAGTGATCACTAATAATATTTTTATAATTTATTTCTCTGTTCAATTTAATATATGCATCATTTTATGTGTAAAATTTTAGCTCAAAGAGTCATAGTATTACACGTATGATGAGAATTGATACAATACAAGAAATAAGTAAGCTATGCTGAAGATATATAATTGTTGTATATTTTATAATGACTATGTACTTCACACATTATAGAGATTCAAGCAAATGTTGAAAGACGTAAAGTTTCAGGAAGCTCTTCTGTATCCATTGTGATGCAAGAAAAAGCTAAAATAAGACTATAGATGTAGATGTGTTATGCGTGTTTAAATTGCTTCAGAAGAAAATAGATTTGTAATAAGAAGAAAAGGTAGAAAAAATAAATTTGATCAAATTATATGTTGTTATAGTATTTATGTTTCTGAGAAGTATGCTCAATATTAAATGTTTTTATCATTTTAACGTACAATACTTTTAAGTATAATAAGTAAGATTATGATTTTCTTTTTACTTATTACATCCGTATTTATCTGCAATAAGGTTGAGATGCTGTTTAAGGCACCTTACTAAAGTAGAGAAATTTATCTTTCATTATAAGCTAATGACAAACTTTATTCCTAGGATTAAATATTTGGGTTTACATTAGATTTTCATACGAGAAATTTAGAGTTCATTGGAATAAGACCATTTTTTATGGATGAAGATTTAATTTTAGGAGATTCCTATGAATTTAAAGATGTCACAAAGTATAATGGAAAAGCGAAAAAACAAGAGTAGGCAAGATACGGTTAGTGTGACGACAAGAGAGACATCTATAGGGAGTCTTTTGGTAGCTAAATCTCATAAGGGCATTTGTTATATTGCTTTAGGCGATTCAACTGAACAATTGTTACAGAAATTAGGAACGCGCTTTGCCAGTATAAAACACAATATTAATAATAATGTGTTGAATCAAGAAATAGCATGTATTGTAGCGATGGTTGAAACTCCTAAGTTGGTAAAACATCACAATTTACTATTGGATATCAATGGAACAATTTTTCAAAAAAAAATTTGGACTGCATTGTGTGAAGTACGATGTGGAGAAACAATTTCTTATAAAGAGTTAGCGCAAAGTATTGGCATGCCAAAAGCGTACCATGCTGTTGCTAATGCATGTGCATGTAATGAATTGGCATTAGTGATCCCCTGCCATCGTGTAGTCCGCAAGAATGGTGCTCTTTCTGGTTATCGTTGGGGTATCCAGCGCAAACAAATTTTACTACAACGTGAACAATATTAAAAATTTAATTTTGTTGAATTGGCATTATAATCGTTACGATTGTGCCTTTTGCTTCTTTAGAAGTGATTTCTAGTTTTCCTTTATGTAATTCTAATAAAGAACGGGATATAGCTAGTCCAAGACCTGAACCAGGGTGGGTTTTGGTAAATTGATTTTCAACTTGTTCAAAAGGTTGTCCAAGTTTTTTGATCGCTTCTTGGGGAATACCAACACCTGTATCTTTAATACTAAAGATAAGGTTGTTATTTTTCTGGAAAGCACGGATATCAATACTGCCACCAGAAGGTGTGAATTTAACAGCATTTGAGATAAGATTAAGGAAAATTTGTTTCATGGCACGACAGTCAACATCAGCATGAAGTTTTTGTTCAATATTTGTTGTAAGTGAAATCTTTTTCGCTTGTGCTTGTGGCGTTAGTGTACGAATTGTTTCACTAATGATTGGCTCAAGGTTGATATTTTTACGGTCAAGAGTAAATCTTCCAGCTTCGATTTTTGACATATCAAGAATATCATTGATAAGAGTAAGAAGATGGGTTCCTGAATTATGAATATCATGCATATATTCTTTATAGCGTTGTGAACCGAGAGGGCCAAAGGTAGATTGCAACATGATTTCTGAAAAACCAAGAATAGCATTAAGAGGAGTACGCAATTCATGGGATATATTGGCTAAAAATTCTGATTTAGCTTTATTAGCACTTTCGGCTCGCTCTTTTTCTTCTTGCAGGCTTTTATTAAGTTTTTCAACTTCTGTAGCACGTTGTTGAGCATTGCCTCGGGCACGTTTTAGCTCCTGAATGAATGAAAAAAGCCGCCTTTCACTATCTTCAAATTTTTCTTGTTGTTGTTTAAGTTCAGAGATATCGGTGCCGATACAAACAAGTCCTCCATCTTGTGTGCGTCTTTCATTAATTTTAAGCCAGTAGCCATCTGCAGTTTGACGAATACTCGTTAAGTTACCAGATTCATCTATCTTAAGGGGATATTCACTGATAGCAGGACGTGACATGGCTTCAACAGTTGCACGTTCAATTCCTGATTGTAGCATTTGTTTAGGGATAGAAGCATATTCACAAAATTTGCTGTTAGACATAACTAGACGCCCTTCTGAATCCCATAAGACAAAAGATTCAGAAATATTTTCAATCGCATCACGGATACGAAGATCAGCTCGTGCAGTTTGTTCAGCAAATTGATGTTGTTCACTAATATCAAACGAAATACCAACTAAGTGAGGTTCTTCTTCATCGGTTACTTCGGCGCGAATGCGCATCCATACATAATGGCCTTCAGCGTGACGCATAGGTACATTAATATCGATATGTTTTTTTTCACTCCCCATTAATTCTTGAGCGAGTTCAAAAAAATTGGCATCTTTGGGATCAATGATAGCAGTAATTTGAGAAATTGATAGGAGTGCATTTTGAGGTTCATAGCCAAGCATTTCATACATTGCGCGTGACCAATAAACCCGTCCACTCGCCATATTCCAATCCCATAATCCACAACGTCCGCGCATCATAGCCATATCAATGCGATTTTGAATTTTTTCTGAAATCAAATCTGTATTACGTGCTCGTGTGATTTGATTATAATAAGCATAGAGAAGAACTAAAATAATACTCACTGTTCCTATAAATAAAGTTATATTTAATGAGAATTTTTTTTGCCATTCCCTATAGATATGTTTTTTTGTTGCACTAATGAATACTCCATATTGGCCACTGTCTGTCTGGTTGAATGAAGCGAGAGCAGGTTCTTGTCCTATTGTAATTTGTATGATGCTAGTATTTTTTTTGAGAGGCCATGAATCGATATTCTTAGAAATAAAATCTTGTAAAGATTCCCCTGAAATCATTTCTGAATTAGACGAAGCTAGCATATTTCCATTGCGATCAAGGATAGCTATCATAGGATTGATATTAGTAGAACTGTGATGATGAAAGGTTGTCAGAATATTTTGTAAATGATTATGAGAAAGAGAAGCCACTTTTTTTTGCTGAGTAAAAATCAATAAATCATGGTCGATTTTATTTATGATAGAGGAAGATAAAAGAGAAAGTGTGGAGCGCGCATTCTTACCAATTGTATGGCGCCAATCATAAAATGATGCAAAGCGTATTGTTGCTAATACAATTAGAGATATAATAATGGCGAATGGAATAGAACGTCGTAACCAAGGTTCAATAAAAAGGAGTTTTTGGTAAATTGAATTAGAAATACGTGTTACTCCTACCCTGCGATTTGAAACGCTTGGTTTTGAATCAGAATGCATTCTTGTGGCCGCGTTATACACGTCCAATTTAGCCATTTCTGGGATCCTTTAATCATGAATAATGTAACTAGAAAGCTGTTTTGGTACTCATAACAATTCAGTAAGCCTAATGAATCAAAACAAGAGTCTTCTGTCTAGTCTTTTTTTAAAAAAAAGAATAATTTTACTCTGATGAGTGTAAATTATGAAAATTAAAAGAACTTTAATATTACCTATAAATAGGCTAAAATAGCTTATTTATAGGCTTATTGTTATGGAGGCTTCAGAAGAAGTCACTTTGGTTAATTAATAAAGCAATATTACAACAATTTAATTATAAATATTTTTATTTTAGGCAAGTGTGCGATTGATGATATCTGTCACATCGCTTGATAATTTTTCTGCTGCTGCAATTGTTTTTAGTGCAGATTCGAGTTTTTTCTGTCGAATAGGCTCCAATTGTCTCCAAGAGCGCATAATTGTTAATAACCGTGAAGCAAGTTGTGAATTTTTAGGGTCAATTTCTAAAATAGTTTGGCATAGAAAATGATAAGATGCTCCATCAATCCTGTTAAAACCTGTTTGGTTTCCAGAAGCAAAAGTGCCAATCAAAGCACGTACTCTATTAGGATTATCTTGTGAAAAAAGCGGATGTTTTGTGAGTTTTTGAACGCAGTTAAGTGTTGATGCTCCTGCAACCATTGCTTGAATTGCAAACCATTTATCCATGACTAAAGGATTATGATAATATCGATTTTCAAAATCATTTAAAGCATTTTGTGCTTGTTTGCTTGTGTTAAAGCGTTGTACTAAAATCGTTATGCTGGCAATGCGATCTGTCATATTATCAGATGTGGCATATTGTGTGGCAGCGCGCTCTGGATTAGCTTCAGCAATAGAGAGATAGTCTAAGATGATATTGCGTAATGCTCTTTTTCCAGTTTGCTCAGCATTTGGTGAATAAGATTCTTGTACCTGCATTTGTACGTAGAATTCTGTGAAAAGTTCTTGATGGGTGTGTGCAATAGAAGCTAAAAATTGGTTACGTACGTAGTGTATTCGATCTGGATCAACATTTTGACCGATTGTATGTGCAAGTTCACTTTCGCTTGGTAAGTTTAAACAAAATGCTCGAAATTCCGGTTCTAGGTTTTCATCTTTGATGATGGTCTTAATCAGCTCTAATAAATTAGAGGGGATAGTTGCTTTTTCAGCTGTTTTATCTTGAATGACTTGAATAAGGGCTTGGGTTATGAGAGTATTCAATGACTGCCAACGATTGATTTGATTGCTATCATTTTGGGCAAGAAAAATCAGTTCGTTTTCGTTAAATGGAGTTTGTAAAATAATGGGAGCAGAAAAATCTCGTAGGAGTGATAAAATAGGTTTATTAGGTAGTCCTTTTAATTGAAAGGTTTGAGATTCCTTAGAAAGAAACATAATATCTGATTGAATAGTTGTATCACTTTCGTAGATGAGTGATTGTCCCTCACGTCCTAATAGACCAAAGGCAATAGGGATCAGCATGGGTTTTTTATTATTTTGTTGTGGCGTTGGTGGAATATGTTGCTGTGCATGAATTGTTAAAATACCTTCATTATAATGACTATCAATTTTCACATGAGGAGTGCCTGCCTGCTCGTACCATAGCATAAATTGTGAGAAATCTTGATCCGATACTTCAGCAAAACAAGCTATAAAATCTTCAATAGTACAAGCTTGTCCATCATGGCGTTGAAAATAGAGATCCATACCTTTACGAAAGAGTACAGGGCCTAAAATAGTCCGTATCATACGCACTACTTCTGCACCTTTTTCATAGATAGTTGTAGTATAAAAATTATTGATTTGACTATATTGACGAGGACGTACAGGATGAGAAAGAGGACCAGAGTCTTCAGGAAATTGCGTAGCTTTCAACATTTTTATGTTTTCAATCCTTTGCAGACTACGTATATTTTGATCTGCAGAAAATTCCTGATCACGGTAGACAGTTAATCCCTCTTTTAAACAAAGTTGAAACCAGTCACGACAGGTAATACGATTACCAGTCCAATTGTGAAAATATTCATGTGCAATGATGCGTTCAATATTTCTATAGTCTTTGTCTGTTGCTGTTTCAGGATCTGCAAGGATATATTTATCATTAAAGATGTTAAGACCTTTGTTTTCCATTGCGCCCATATTGAAATCAGAGACAGCAACAATATTAAAAACATCTAGATCATATTCACGGCCAAAACATTGTTCATCCCAACGCATGGAACGTTTGAGCGCATCCATGGCATAGGTTGCTTGTTTAGCTTTACCTTTTTCGACATAGATACCAAGTTTAATACGCCGTCCAGATACTGTGATAAAATGATCTTCAAGTTGGTCAAGATTTCCACCAACTAAAGCAAAGAGATAAGATGGTTTTGGATAAGGATCCTCCCAAACAGCAAAATGCCGATTATTTTCAAGGATGCCTGTTTCAATGAGATTACCATTAGAAAGCAAGATTGGAATCGTCTGAGAATCTGCTGTAATTTTTACTGAATAGGTAGAAAGAATATCAGGACGGTCATAAAAATAAGTGATGCGGCGAAAACCTTCTGCTTCGCATTGTGTGCAATAGACACCGTTTGAAAGATAAAGTCCCATAAGTTGACGATTACTTTCGGGGTTTAATTCTGTCACTATTTGTAATGTGAAAGAAGTTGCAGGAGGAGCAATAATTTCTAAGTTCGAAGGAGTGCTTTTATACGCATTGTTAGCTAATTCTTCGCCATTGATAGCAACAGAAATTAATGTCAGTTCGTCACCAGAAAGTACGAGAGGTGTTAATTCTTTTGTATGTTGACGCGGTTCAATAGATAATGTCGCTTTAACGACAGTTTTTGTTGGATTCAGAAAAAAATTAAGTTGTGTTTTAGGTATAGCATAGGGTGTTGGTTGGTAATCTTCTAAATGATAAACAGGAATTGTTTCTTGCTGCATAATTGTTTTCCTTGCTATATTTGGAGAGTATAATTTGTTGAAAGGCTGCTTATTGCTTAAGAAAAGGCAGAATTTAAAAATGACTAAAGATTATTTAAACGGTTTTTTACTTCTAAAAAGTCCATCCATGTAAGCTTTTTTTGACTAGGTGTCCTTAAAAGATAAGCGGGATGAAAAGTTGGCATAACAGGGATTTGAAGATCTTCATTTTCATAAGTAAGCCATTTTCCTCTTATTCGAATAATGCCACTCTGAATTCCCGTAAAGAATTGTGCGGCAGTGCTTCCTAGTGCTATAAGAATACGAGGCTTGGCTAATAAAATTTGACGTTCAATAAAAGGGCGACATAATGCAACTTCGCGTGGTGTTGGTGTGCGGTTTCCTGGTGGACGCCAGGGAATAGTATTTGCTATGTAAACATTTTGTCTTGAGAGACCAATTGATGCGAGTATTTTGTTGAGTAGTATGCCTGCTTTTCCTACAAATGGAATTCCTTGTATATCTTCTTCTCGTCCTGGAGCTTCACCTATGAGCATAAGAGGGCTTCCTGCTGTTCCATCAGAAAAACAGGTGTTTTTGGCTGTTAGTTTTAATGAGCAACCATTAAAAGAAAGAAGGGCGGATTTCAACTCATCAAGAGTTTGAGCACTTTTTGCTATCTCTACAGCTGAGAGTAAAGGTTGTGTTTTGTCCGGATTATCAGGTGCAAGAGTATGCGATTTTATAGTTGGAGATATTTGTTTATGATAGGGGATATCGTGTGCTTGGTTTAATTGCGGTTCTAAAGAGGCAGCTTGATTAAAGTGATCAATAGGAACGTCAGTAAGCGCAGCATCAACACCACTTTCTTTGTAGAAGCTGAGTAGATCTTCATTGGAGATTACATCTTTATTTTTTTCTGACATTTTGCTTTTTGCTTTATACTGATCTATCAATCAATAAACTAAGAAGAATTATTCTTCAAGATTTATAATATGTTTATTGTAAATAGAAGTTCAGTATACTCTCAGAAAATGGAATGGTATTAGATTTTTAATGATCCTTTTTACAATGCTTTAGAAGTAATGTGTAAGTGTACGCTTTCGCATTTTTTATGGCTTCAATCATCGATTTTTTTAATGCTAGATTTGCAGCAATAGCGCTTGAAAGGATGCAACCTGTTCCACGCATTGTTCCTTTTAAACGCGGAGAGGAAATATTTATAATTTCAGCTTTATTAATTAAGCTGTCTATTGCGAAATTACCTTCGGTATGTCCACCTTTTATTAATATATGGCGTGGACCAAATGAAAGAAGTTTTTGTGCTTGATAGATTGCTTCTTCATGATTAGAAGCCAAAGGGCTTTTACTGAGAAGAGAAAGCTCTGCCATATTGGGTGTTAAAAGATCAATATGAGGGAGCAGTTTATTGAGCATAATATCTGTGATTGTTTCTGTGGTAAGTTGCCCTCCTGATGAGGCAATAAGCACAGGATCAAGAATGGTTGGAATATGGTGATAATCTTTTAAGATATCACAGATCCCTTCTATAATTGCTTGGGTTCCTGTCATACCGATTTTGATTGCATGTATTGAATTGTTTTTGAGAGCAATACGCATTTGTGCAGACATAGTTTCTTTACTCATAGGTACAATTTCAGCAACATGGTTGTTATCTTGTACGTTGACAGCTGTGATTGCTAAACTTGCTTTTGTTTGAAAATGTGTTGCTGTTTCTATATCACGAGCAATACCGGCTCCTCCTGTTGGGTCGGTACCTGCAACAATAAGTATAGAAGGCATTAGCGCCATGCTTGAGTCACCTTTATCCATTGTTGGACACGTTCTTCAGGCTTTTTATTTAAGATAATATCAGTGACAACAGCAGCGCTATTTGCTCCAACTTTTAAAATACTCATTGCGCGTTCTGGTGTTAAACCACCAATACCTATTAAAGGCAAAGAACCAATTTTCTTTCTCCATTGCTTGATTTTTTCTAGTCCTTGTGGGGCCCATTTCATTTTTTTTAAAATTGTTGGATAAATGGGACCAAGTGCAATATATTCGGGAGAGATAGATAAACTGATATCTAGTTCGTGTTCATCATGAGTGCTAAGGCCAAATTTTATGCCACTTTTACGGATTGCCAAAATGTCAGCACTTTTTAAATCTTCTTGTCCAAGGTGAATAAAATCACATTTTTCGTCAATGGCTATTTTCCAATAATCGTTAATGACTAATTGGACTTTAAATTTATCACATATATTCTTTGCTCGTTTTATATGTTGAATGATTGTTTCTGTATCTTTATCTTTTATGCGTAGTTGTATCAGCTTAATTCCAAAGGGAACTAAACGTTCAACCCAATCTGCACTATCAACAATGGGATAAAATGGGTCAAGTTTCATGAGAATATTGCTTTGCCGATAACTGGTGTTGAAGGCACTGCTACATTGCGTGCTTCAAGGAGACCTGCTTTGTAACCGATACGTCCTGCTGTAATAGCTTTAGAAAATGCTTCAGCCATTAATACAGGATCACCCGCTTTAGCAACAGCTGTATTGAGGAGTACTGCATCATAGCCAAGTTCCATAGCAATGGCAGCATGTGATGGACGTCCAATACCAGCATCAATGACAAGAGTAAGATCAGGAAGATATGCGCGAATAGAACGTAATCCATCAGTATCACGGGGACCTTTAGCAGATCCAATAGGCGCGCACCAAGGCATAATGACACGGCAACCAACTTCAAAGAGTTTTTCAGCAACAATAAGATCATCTGTTGTATAGGCAAAAATTTGAAAGCCTTCATTATTTAAAATTTGTGCTGCTTCGACTAAAGAAAAAACATTTGGCTGTAATGTATCTGGGTTACCAATAACTTCTAGTTTAATCCAAGGCGTTTTAAAGAGATCTCGTGCTAATTGAGCTGTTGTGACAGCTTCCTTAACAGTGTAACAGCCAGCAGTATTAGGAAGTACAGTTATGTCAAGTTCTTTAAGAAATTGCCAAAATTGTCCGCTCTGTTTTCCCCCTGCAGTTTCTCGACGTAATGAAATTGTTACAATTTCTGTCCCAGATTTATGAATAGCTTTACGGAGAACTTCTAGTGAGGGATATTGAGCTGTACCTAACAAAAGGCGGGAAGAAAATTCACGTCCATAAAAATTCAACATCGTTTTAGCCTCCTTGCATTGGGCTTAGAATTTCAATTCTATCTCCTTCATGCAAAACAAACTGGCTTCGTTCATCAAGAGAAACGACTTCAGAATTAACAGCTGTTGCTAGCCAATTACCTTCATAACCTAATTCATCAAGAAGTAAATTAAGGTAGGTTACTTTTGTTTCAATTATTTCACCGTTAACAGATATTTTCATGTTTTATTCCAACGCTAATTTTACTGCTTGTTTTGCCATTTCTGGAGATAAAAGGAAACCATGTCTATAAAATCCATTAATAAAGATATGATTATCATGTTTATGAACATAAGGTAAATTATTAGGATAGCAGGGACGAACACCAACGCCGGATTCAATAATTTCTGCTTCAGCAAAGGCAGGATGGAGAGTATAAGCTGCATTAAGAAATTCCATCATTGATCTTGCTGAGATAGCACCATTAAAGTCACTTTCAATCATTGTTGCTCCAATCATAAAGATATTATTTTGTCTAGGGACTACATAGAGTGGAATACGTGGGTGGAGAAGACGAATTGGACGAGAAATTTTAATATCTGTGCTGCGCACTAGAAGCATTTCACCACGAACTCCTCGTATATTTTTATCTTTTCCTAAACGTGCTATTCCTGTTGCATCAATGACAGTATTAAAATTCTCTTCGGGTATTCCTATATCAACAAAACAGGCTCCGTTTTTTATAAGAATCTCTTTTAAAGTGATCAGTGCTCTGCGTGGATCAATGTGTGCTTCAGTTTCATAAAAAAGTGCACGGTTAAAACGTCCAGCAAGATCGGGTTCAATATGTGTTATTTCTGTATTGTCTATGATTTTATGATTATTTGTACGTGTTGAAAATCGTTCGAGCTCTGCTATATCTCGCGTAGGAGCAACGACCAAAGTACCTTTTTGTTCTACAATATCAGGAAGTGTTTCTCTCCACCATTGCATAGCTTGTATACCAAGATCTTCGATAATTTGTTCAGAACTTTCTTTTTCACAATGAGGTGCTAACATGCCTCCTGCATACCAGCTTGCAGTTCCTATAGGAGAATGGGGAGGTGCAGATACAGTGATAGGGATACCTTTTTGTTGTAGCATAAAAGCAACTGTTAAGCCCCCTATACCTGCGCCTTTGATAAGAATATTTTTCAATTGTTTGCTTTCTCTTTTCTAGAGTGAGAATTTTCTATGTAGAGATCACCGTTTTTTTTATATTTTTCAGCCATAGCAATCATACCTTCTTCTTTTCTTTTTGTTGCTGCATCACGGATATCATGGGAAATACGCATTGAACAGAATTTAGGTCCACACATAGAGCAAAAATGCACCAATTTATGGGCCTCTTTAGGCATTGTTTCATCGTGAAAGGAGCATGCGGTATCTGGATCAAGGGAAAGATTAAATTGATCACGCCACCGAAAATCAAATCGTGCACGTGAGAGGGCATTATCGCGTAATTGCACTCCAGGCAAGCCTTTAGCAAGATCAGCAGCATGAGCTGCGATTTTATAAGTGATCACTCCGGTTTTTACATCATTTTTATCTGGTAGTCCTAGATGTTCTTTAGGTGTTACATAGCAAAGCATGGCAGTGCCAAACCAACCAATCATAGCGGCACCAATAGCCGATGTGATATGGTCATATCCAGGAGCAATGTCAGTTGTAAGAGGGCCTAAAGTATAAAAGGGTGCTTCGTGGCAGAGGGTTAGTTGTTTTTCCATATTTTCTTTAATTTTATGCATTGGTACATGACCAGGTCCTTCAATCATAACCTGTACATCTTTGTCCCATGCAACTTTTGTTAGTTCTCCCAAAGTTTCAAGTTCAGCAAATTGGGCTTCATCGTTTGCATCCGCAAGAGAGCCTGGACGCAATCCATCTCCTAATGAAAGAGAGACATCATACATGCGTGCAATGTCACAAATTTCATTGAAATGTTCATATAAAAAATTTTCTTTATGGTGATGCAGACACCACTTAGCCATAATAGAACCACCTCGTGAAACAATACCTGTTACGCGATTAATCGTTAAGGGAATGAAGGGCAATCTTAATCCTGCGTGAATAGTAAAATAATCAACACCCTGTTCTGCTTGTTCAATTAAGGTGTCGCGAAAAACATCCCATGTTAAATTTTCAGCAATACCATGTACTTTTTCAAGTGCTTGATAAATTGGGACAGTCCCAATAGGAACAGGAGAATTGCGAATAATCCATTCACGAATATTATGAATATTACGACCTGTTGAAAGATCCATAACTGTATCTGCACCCCAACGAATGGCCCAAACCATCTTTTCAACTTCTTCTGCCATGGATGAAGTAACTGCTGAATTACCAATATTAGCATTAATTTTAACACGAAAATTACGACCAATAATCATTGGTTCGCATTCTGGATGATTGATATTTTGAGGAATAATAGCTCGTCCGCAGGCAATTTCATTACGAACAAATTCTGCAGTATAGGTTTCTGGTATTGATGCGCCGAATGTTTCTCCCGATATTTTTTTTTGATCTTTTGCTACCAAACCTTCATTTTCACGTATAGCGACATATTCCATTTCTGCAGTAATAATACCTGCACGTGCATAAGCCATTTGTGTGACTGCTTTATTATTTTTTGCGCGAAAAACGGGACGAGTTTGTTCAAAAGTTGGTGCAAGATTTTTATCATGAGTAAAGCCATTATCTGCAGGTTGAATTAATCGTGCCGGATAGGATTCAATGTCAGAACGCTCAGATAGCCAGGGTGTGCTAATGGCAGGTAATCCTTTTGTAATATCAATAGTCGCATTTTCATCGGTATAAGGACCTGAAGTATCATAAATCGTCAAAGTTTCTTCATGACTATTATCTGTCAGAGAAATTTCACGGAATGGTACGTGTACATTAGGAAAGAGAAGACTCTGTTGATAAATTTTGCGTGACGCAGGGAAAGGAGAAAAACTAATTGATGGAGTGTTTTTTTGCACAAACTTTTTCCTTATAGATTCGTAGTGAAAAAATGCCTTGCAAGGTTATTAGAGATGCGTTCAGCTCAATAAATCAAGGACTCTTTAATAAGATTACGCACAATATCATTTTTTGTATAAATACACATCCGACAAAGTTCAGAAAATTTTATTTTGAAGAAATCAAGAACAATATTTTTTGTAATGTCTATATATGTACTCTACTCCTAGTTAGAGCATTTATTTGTGCAATTATGATCAGCTGAAATACCTATATTGTCAATTGCAAAGATGTATTTTGAATAATTTTGAAATGTTTTTTGAATAGAATCAAGAAAAATTATAAGTAATTAACTTACAATATTAGCAAAATAGTATAGGTAGAAAGTATATTTTTATGATTTACTTCATAAATAATTTATTGATGCAAAAAGTATAGCTCTATTTATTAGTAGAGCGCCTTTAATATATATAATAAAATTGTTCTTTTATTGAGGACTATCAATGAATGCAAGATCGCAAGAGATTGTGATTATTACAAATATTATTAGTAAAAAAAACACCAGTAACCTAGGCTACCAGTGTTTATAAGCTCTCTTTTTAAGAAATTAGAATGAACGTTGGAAACGAATCATGCTTTGCAAAGCACTTTTTCCATTCAAAGCATTACTATAGTTTGTATCACTATTTGCTTTACCTTTAAAAGTACGGTCATCGTTCCAAGAAATATAGGTTAGTTCAGGTGTAATAACAAATCCTGGAAGCAGTTTATATGCAACATTAACGGATGTTGCGAAAGTTTTTATAGCACTATAAGACACTTGAGCATTCAAATTTGCTTTTGGATTAATTTTGTAAGTTGCACCAGCCCACGCTGCCCATTTACCACCCCAGTTTGCATAAATGGTCGTATTCTGACGTGACAATACATTATTAGAATCTTCTATAGTATCTACTCTATAGTAATCTAGGTTATTTTTATAACCTCCCATTGCCCAAAGATTCAAATTATCATTGATATTAAAATCTACACGTGCCTTAGCAGCCCATTTTTTGTAATAAGCATCGTAAGCGACAACAGTTGAGGCACCACCCCATTTTTGCATAAATTTCATACCAAATAAGATATTAGGGTTATAGTCTTTTGTTTGTTTACTGGGAAGATCTGTTTCATCAACACGAACAATTTTGCTATCTTTATCGATGTAATAGTATTCGATATTATTACCAGCGTTTGTTTTAAGAGCAGGACCTGAAGCATTACCCAATTCAACTCCGATAATAGCGGAAAAACCAGAATCAGCATTAAAAGTGTAAGAGATAGTATTTGTGCGTATATCACCTGCCGGTGCTATGCTATCGTCATTGATAACTTTACCGTAACCACCTGTCCAACTATCGAAAATTGTGCTATCAAGGCCTACGCGAAGGCCACCAATTTCTATATAAGCAGCACGAAGCTGTCCACCAGAACTATCCTTTCCTTTGCTCCATTGTGAGCGAATTTCTGCATATGAACGAAGCGTTCCTAATTCCGTTTCAGACGCAGCTTGGAAAATAAGGGTTAAACGTGAATTTGTGCGATAAGTTTTTTTACCATTTGCTAAATCCGCATCGGTTATTGCATTAATATTATCACCACCTGTAAAATCAGCGCGGACATTACCAGATACGCGAATACATGTTTCTGTTCCAGGAATATAGAAATATCCTGGACCATATGCATCGCAAGCACGTACATATTCTATAGGTTCAGGTTTTGTCGGAACAGTTGAAGCCGCTTGAGATCCAGAGACTGCAGAGAGAGCTAATGTAGAACTGAGAAGGAAGGTTTTAATATTCATAAATGATCTCCAGTCGGTTTTAATTATAAGAGTGTATATTGGATTTAATTATAGAGTGTATAAAGGTCATATTATGTCCGCTTGTTAAAAAATACGAGGGAACTAAGCAAAACATTACATAATGTTAACTATACGAACCTTTATTTTGAGATACAAATATAAATTAACCTTGTCAAAAGTAATTTATATACTATTTATTATAGTGTGATAAAAAAGATACAAACATTCATTATTTTTTAATTTAATCCAATCAATTAGAACTGAAATTTTAGATATTTTGAAAAAAATCGAAAATATCTTGAATTTTTTATTGATACTGTTTATGCACCTTAATTGGAGAGGTGGCCGAGTGGTCGAAGGCGCTCCCCTGCTAAGGGAGTAGGGCTCAAAAGGCTCTCGAGAGTTCGAATCTCTTCCTCTCCGCCAAATATCAATAAAATCAATGGTTTTATCTAAAAGTTAGGGATTTTTGATTCCATTGATTTTATTATGTTTTTTCTATTCTATCCCGAACTTTTTTGAAGCTTTTTTATTGCTTCTATTGCGAGGTGTTTTTTATCCGCTGTTTTAGTATAGAGGGATGCCATGCTATCTTCTGTCCGGCCAAAAATTGCTTTGAGTTGTGAAATTGTAGCACCAGCATTGGCAGCACGTGTTGCTGCTAGTTTTCTCAATCCATGGGCTGATTTTTTGATTCCCGCTTGATTACACGCTTCACGAAATAAGTTGCCAAAGCTTTCTTTTACAAGTTTATTTCTACCCTTTCCGCAAATGAATGTTTCATCACCTACGGGACCAATTTTAAGCGTTTCTGCAAGTTCAGGCAGAATCGGAAGAAAAACATCTGTTTTAAATTGGCTCTTTTCTGTTTTGAGATGAATAATATTATCTGTTACATCTTTCCAACCAATCCGAACAGCATCACCACGACGCAATCCTGTATAAAGAAGAACATCAATCCAGATACGTTCATGGGTACCGTGATGCCATTTGTGATAATATTTATCAATGTCCTCTTCTAGCCATGGTTGCAATCTCTCACTGTTAAGAGATTTTGGTGCTTTAATATTCAGAGCAGGATTTCTGTTTAACAGAGCATTCCAACCGCCTAATTAAAAAGACCGTTTAGAGATGTTAAAAAATATTTTTCTGCTGCGGGAGTAGCACGTCTTCTGTCTACAGCGTCAAGGATATGGCGTTTTTCTACGCTTTTATAAGCGCGATCACCAATATGTTTAGAAATATTGTTTAGAATTCTATATTTAACTTTTTTTGTTGACTCTGATTGATTATGCCATTGCATGCTTTGTAAATATTGATGCAACAACCAATCAAAAGATCCTTCTGTAAGTCTTGTGCGTCTTATTGTTTTTAAGGAGCCATTTTGCGCATCTTTCAGAGCGAGCGTATAATTGTCAACAAATTCTTGTGTTCTGTAAGCACCGTCAATGCGAAACCGTGCTCCATGACCACCAATACGGACATACCATATGATTTTACCATGGTGTGTACGTTCATGCACAAGATGTAGTGGACGACGCTTTGGCATGGTTAGAATTTTATGCCATCAAAAGAAGGGCAAGATGGGTTAGTATGAAATTCTTCTTGCTTGCTTTCAAGTAGAGGAAAATCATTGATGCTATATACAGCATTTGTCGTTGGTGATACTACAGTTTTATTGATATGAATTAATAACTCTCCAGTAGGTTTGATTTCTATGAGTTCGCATCCTTGTTTTTTAGCTTCTCGTAAAGCGCGAGCAATAGCGGGTTGAGTTATGGTGGGAAGGCGGTGTGCCATGTTTTTCTCCTTCAATTGAGATGCAACTCGCCTGTGGTGTGAAGCACGCATGTTTTTACAGTTGTTAGGAAAGGGCGGGAATGCTGGAGGGTAGGGATGGAGCATCCCCATAACTTTAAGCCGTTTGAGCTGTAATCTGTTTGATGTCTTGTTCGATTTCTTCTAAAAATGCTTCCACTGCTTGATTGATGATTCTATCTGTTCATCATTGCGATGGATCCGCTGAACCTTAAGACGTAAGTGAGCAGATTGTCCTGCAAACCGAGGATCATAGCTCATGAAATCACACCACTGACGTCCTGTACAAGCCATTTGAAATTGCATTTGTGCTAAATATTCTGGTTTGACTTTTTCTGTCATCCAGAAACGAAGGTGGTTTACAGACTGGGGACATTTAATCTCTGTAAGCCCATTCTCACCAATGAGACCATTAGGGCTTGCACCGGCCATTTCGATTGTAGGATGTTGGATGCAACCACATGGAGTCACCTCTCTATCATAAATAAAGCTATATTTTTGAGGGCATCCCCTTCATGTTCAATACTCACATTGAAAGGCAGTTTCGCTTTTCAGATAATAAAGCTATCAGGAAAAGCGGTTGTATTATATATGTCATAAATGAGATGCTGTTTGTGGTAGTATAAAAGGGATGTTTTTTTTAGGTATTTCAGAAACTGTGAGCGAGCAATTATAAGCTTTACGCAGATTTTCTGTTGTTAAAACAGTGGAGGCATCTCCTTCACAACAAATTTCTCCTTGTTTTAATAGTATGATTTTATCGGCATAGTGGGCGGCAAGATTGAGATCATGTAGAACAGCAAGAACGCCACCACCACAACGAACAAAATTTTTTATAATATTCATGACAATAAGCTGATGTTGTATATCAAGGTTGGCAATGGGTTCATCTAATATCAGCCAACGAGCAACTCCATTATAAATAGGTTCCCATACTTGGCAAAGAACACGGGCAAGCTGGACTCTAGCTTGTTCACCACCAGATAATTGGTGATAATATCGGTTTTCATAGTCTGCTAGACCAACACGTTTTAAAGCTTTTTGGGGGAGGTTTTTAAATTGAGCTTTTGTGATGTTAATCTGGTTGATCGAAAGACCAAGTCTTACTACTTCATGAACGAAAAATGGAAATGCTAGTGTTGTTGATTGGGGCAAAACTGCACGCATCATTGCCATTTTATTTGCTTTTGTTTGTTTAATATCATGGCCATTCAGGGTCATTTTACCATTATAAGGAATTTCTCCACTAAGTGCTTGTATAAAGGTACTTTTTCCAGAGCCATTTGGACCAATAATGATGGTGAGGGTGCCACTTTTAGCTTGAAAGTGAATATGCTTCAGAATATTTGTTTTCCTGCGTTGAATACAGACATTGATCGCTTCAATCATGAAAAATTTATTCCTCGTTGGTATATAAGGATCCAAAGAAAAAAAGGTGCGCCAAAAAGTGCTGTGACAATTCCAATGGGTAATTCTGCTGGAGCAATAATACAACGTGCAAAGGTATCAGAAAAAGTCAGTAATACTGCTCCTAAGAGAGCTGAACAAGGGATGAGATAGCGGTGATCAGGACCAATAAGCAGACGTAGAATATGTGGAACAACAATACCAATAAAACCAATCCCACCACTGACAGCAACTGCTCCTCCGCACATCAGAGCAACAAGTAAAACAGCAATGTTTTTAATCCGTTGAATATGAAAACCAATATGTTGAGCGACAGCTTCCCCGAGTGCGAGTGCATTAAGTGCACGTGATAAAAAGGGAGAAAAAAGCAAGCCAATCCAAACAATAGGTAAAATGAGACAAACTTTTAACCACGTAGCACCCGAAAGAGAACCAAGATTCCAAAAAGTAATGTCACGCAATTGTTGATCATTGGCAGTAAAAATTAAACTTCCAACAATAGCGCTGCTGAAAGCACTAAGAGCAATGCCTGCAAGAAGCATCGTTGCAATAGAGGTAAAACTGTGTCGTGTTGCTATTACATAGAGAAACATTGTTGATAAAAGCCCACCAAGAAATGCACCTATGACAATTTTGTAAGATTCTAGAAAAGGAATAAAGAAAGGTGGGAAGGAAATACCAATAACAATGGTTAATACAGCGCCGAGACTTGCACCTGCTGATACACCTACGATTCCAGGATCTGCGAGAGGATTACGAAAGAGTCCTTGCATAAGAACACCAGAAACAGCGAGAGCGGCTCCAACCAATGAGCTTAAGATAATACGAGGTAATCTGATCTCAATGATGATAAGGTAGTCATACGTCTTGCTAGCTGCTGAAAAATTTTGCGTAAGAATTACATGAATGAGATTAATGAGAGAAGCATTTGATGCACCACTGAATAGTCCACTAAAAATACTGAAGATAAGAATTACTATTAAAATTAATAGCGCAATTTTTCCTCGATTTGTAGGGGGTACTTTTGTATTATCTATTATTTCAGAGATGTGCGTTGTAGAAATATGCTTAACCATTTCTATCAACTCTTGCCATTTTGTTCTGTGCCATAAAGCATATTAATTAGCTCTTTTGATGCTTCTGCAGTGCGTGGACCAAAACCTAAAAAATACATGGCATCTATTTGTTTAATGGCATGATTTTGAGCTGCAGGTGTTGCTTGAATTGCTGGTATAGCTAAAATTGTATCAATTTTAGTTGAATTTCCATTGTGATTGACAAATAATATGAAATCAGGATTTGAATTTAATAAGGCTTCATTATTTAAAAGCTTATATCCTTTATAATCAGAAACGGCATTTATACCTCCTGAAAGTTTGATCATACCATCAGCTGCAGTATCTGTTCCAGATACCATAACACCTCCGTTTTGTACTGAAAAAATAAAAAGAACGCGTTTTGGTTTAGTTATTTTTGTTAAAAGCATATCGTTTTTTATAAAGTTATTGTTCAATTTTTTAATCAATTCAGTTGCTTGAACTTCTCGATGTAGAGCTTTACCAACAAGGCGAATTTTTTCTATGACACTTTCACGTGAAAAGTTTTCTGGTATGATTACGAGAGGTATTGATGTTTTTTTGAGAATCTCAATTGTTGAAGGAGGACCGCTTCCTTCAATAAGTAATATACCTTCTGGAGAAAGAGATAAAATACCTTCAGGAGAAAGATGGCGCATGTACCCAAGTTCAGGAAGTTTGAGTGCAGCTTGTGGATAGATGCTTGTGCTGTCACGAGCAACAAGTTGATCTTGAGCTCCTAATGCATAAATAGTTTCTGTAAGAGCACCACCAATGGAAATAATTCGGGCATTTTCAGGAAAACTTGTCGTCAGTTCAGCCATTACTTGTTTAGAGAAACAAGTAAGGAACAACAACAAATATAAAAGAGAAAGGCCTGATAGTTTACGCAAAAAAGGTCTCAACATATCTAGGTCTTATCCTTTAAGTAATGTTTGTCTCTTGGTACAAAGGCAAATCATTTAATAAAGAGCGCCATTTTTCACATTCTTTGTGACCCTCTTTTCTTAGACCAAAGAATTGGACAATCATTTCACCATTTTGATCAAAAACTTCAAGAGAACTAACATAACCCTCACTTATAGGTTTGCGAACATGCCATACTTTGTTAACACCAGAAATAAGCATATGTAAATGAAAGTTGTCATCAAGAATATTGAGCCAAGGTCCCATTTGTTTAATATTTTTAATTGGACCGCTGAAAATTTGAATGCAGCCTTTATTACCAACAAAACACATAATTGGTATTTCTTGTTCAACGGCTTTATTCAGCATCATTTCAATGGATTCTGCACTTAATTCATCAGTAAACTCGTTTCCAGCGTATTTTACAGCATCATGCCGACCAATTTTAAATTCGGAAGTAATTTCATGGAGCTGATGCACATCAGTCATGTTTCTCCAACGATCACGAAATTTCTCAATGTCTAAATTTTCTGTATTGTGTTGTATAGGTGCAGGAGTTGGAGGAATATGAAGAGCAGATGATTGATCTTCATGAAGCAATTTTTCAACAAGTATATTCCATTGTTCCATATTTGTCATGTCTTTAGAATAGACTTTAAAAATAGCAGTACCATATTGATCAAAAAATTGTAAACTTTTTGTCGGCTTTCCAAAAACCATCATTTCATATTCAAAACCAAATTCCCATTTTTTGGAAAAAATCCGCAAATCAATTTCTCCAAATGTCATAGGGATATGTTCATTCAGAACAATTTTTTCAAAACATCCTGTTTTTTCATGAACAGCATATTCATTGCGTGTTAATGCCATAACGGTTTCAACTTTAGGAGCATTTTCAAGGAGAGTAGGAATATCAACTTTTAATCTTTTTGCTTTTCCAATTGTACGATAAGCTGCTATGAATTCCGCTTCAGATATACCAATCGAATTAGCAAAATCACGATTACGCATATCTTTTTTTTCTTCACGCATTTTTATAATCATTTCAGCTGTATAAGACATAGGCTTTCCTTACTTTATTTAGAGTCAATTTTAATTCATTTTAAAAAATTATGCTGAGCCATTGTAAGCAATGGCTCAGCTTGTCAATCAATTGCCCCTATCAATAATAAAAATTGAATCTGATAAATTAAAAATATTTACAATCCTTTTCCCAATTTTGGGTTAGAATAAAGTAAGGATTAAAATGCAATTTTATCAATTATAATTTCCTCAATAGTTTAAAGACTGACAACAATAATTAAAATTCTTGTACATAAGATACCTTAAAGTTACGACCAGGCTGACTAAAATAATCTTTTGGTGGTAACGATTGGCGTCTAGGAATAGGAGAAGGGGAAGGTAGATCAGCTGCATTCCAGTATTTTTGGTCAAAAAGATTATAAACACCAGCTCTTATAATTGGGCCTTTCTCACCAAAAGGTTTCCACCAACCCAATATATCAACGACACCATATCCTGGAACTTTGTTGTAATCAGAATTTCCTTCTACTTTATCACGCTTAGCAGCCAAAGTCAGTATAATATCTGTTCCCCAAAGTTCTTTTTCATATCCTAATCCAAAGACTGTTTTAAAAGCTGGAATTGAATTGAGATATTGATCTTTATCGAGATCTCTTCCTTGTGTATAAGCAAGGGCAAAATTACTATAAAGGCCATTCATCAAGGTGAAATGTGCTTTCGTTTCAACACCAGAAATACGCACATGTGCACGGTTCACATAATGTTTGCGCGCATACATAAATTCTTTTGAAGGTCCTTTATCTATAACATCAATAAAGTTTTTATATTCATTGGTGAAAACACTGAAAGAACCATTTAAATGCATGTTGTTGTATTGTACACCAATGTCATACCCATTACTGGTTTCTGGTTTAAGATCAGGATTTCCAATCATATAGTAAAAAGGAGATTTGACAAAGGTTAAGTAAAGCTCTGAAACGCTCGGCGCACGAAAAGCTTGCGCCCACTGAGTATAAAATAATACTTGATTATTAGCATCCCATTCTATCCGCATTTTAGGAGAAAAATGTGAGCCGCTACTTTCTTCGGGCATTACCCTAGAACCTAATGCTTTTTCAAAATCAGGTGTTTTTTGCGGGATATGTTTATACCAATCATAACGCATTCCAGGGATAAAACGAAGGCTATTGTTATAAAAACCTATTTCGTTTTCGAGCGTCAGACCAAAACCTTGGCTGTTTGTGTCAGGTGCATCCGATTTATTTGTACCTAGGAACACACATCCACGCTCATTGCCTTTTAAATGACAATTATCTTTACCTGATGCATATTGATGAAATTTAGAAGCAAAAACATTTGCAGCAAACTTTAATTTATGGCTCATAGAACCAATATCCACTTTTTTAAAACTATAAGTGTTAAAGCCATAATTCGTACTGCGCATAAAGTTATCTCTTAAATAATCTCCTTTGGGTATTTGTACGCGATATCCATTTAAGATGTGATTATTTGATTGCTTTTGCCAATAAAATTGCCCATGAAATGCATCAAGAATAGCATCTCCATTGCCGTTATAATCATAAGAAGCAGAAAAACGTTCACGGCGTGTGTTCTTCTTATTGTGAACAGATTTTGGCAAAAATATTTCAGTTGAAGCATTCAATGAATGGGTATCTTTGTTGTAAGAAAAACGTTCTGCTGTAAAGCCAAATCGATGATTATCATTAAGATATTGATGGACTTTAAAGAGCAAATTATTTTTGTCGAAATTAGCAGGATTTTTGCGAGTGCGCTGATCTCCATCAACTTCTACAGTACCCATATTCTTACGTTGATGACCTTCTGCACGAGAACCCTGAAAAAGAAGCAAGGTTTGGTTAGCACGTACTGCAAAAGCTTGATTTATATGCCAACTTTTATCAGCAGAATTGTAGCTGCCTTTTGTAAGGGCTCCCCAATTCTTTTCTTTTGTAAGGAGGTCTTCAGGATTAAGAGTACGCAAGGCAATAATTCCACCTAATACACCAGAACCATAAAAACTAGAATCTGAACCACGAATAATATCAATTGTAGAAAGCGCATTAAAAGCAAATGCAGAACTTCCACCTTTAACACCACGTACTCCATCATTCAGCCATGGGAGAGGCACACCATCTATTGTTGTTAAAACACGATTGGCATTTAAACCACGAATTACAAAACTGTTATTATCTGTATTATAGTTTATAGAGGGATTAAGATGGCTAATATCGTGAATATCATTTATTTGCTTTTTATCAATATTTTGAGTAGTGTCACGATCAGTTAAAACCGTTGCTTTATTCAAAGGATTTTCTATTTTTTTTTCAATTATGATTGGTTTAAGTTTAGTTATAGAATCCTTATTGCCATTTTGTGCAACAACAAATGAAGGTATACAAACTGAGAGCATACCTGAGATCATATATTTTTTATAGATATTTCGCTTTATTCGCATAATTCACCATCATTTTTCTTAAAAACACCCCCTACATAAGCTTTCGTATATAAAACACACAACAAAAAATATTCATCTTACTAATTACACACTGTAATCACATAATTGGTAAGCTAAACACTTAATTACTAATATAATCATATTAAACATGATAAAAATCGTCAAGAAAAAAGTTGTGCTTTAAAGATGACATGTTTTAATAGAACTGAGCTTCGATTATTTAGCTTAGAATGGTGGTAGATGAGATGATGAAGAGTGTAAGTATTGGGCGAGTATTAACTCTTTGGATAGGTGCTTTTTTGTGTTCTTTTGCTTTACATATTGGAATAGGATCACGATTTTATTTTAAAAGTATTTATATGAATGGTTTTATGTTCTCACCGATGGCTATGTTAATTGTTGCACCAAAGATTACGCACTCTGATGTTAATTTAGATACAGAAATATTAGAGTTTGATATTTTAAAACAAGAAGAAATATCAAAATCAGAATTCAGTAAAGTTCAATCAGAAAATTCTCTATCAAAAGAGGGGCAGATTACGGAAGAGTTGCAGTCTATCGCAGAAAAAAATGATTTGAAAGTGTTGAAACCTTTGGAAAAATCTTCTCCATCAGAAATAAATCGTAAAGTTTTTATAAAAAAGCGATCATCAACACTGAATGTTACAGCGAAGAAAAGTAATGAAAAAAAAGCACATTCATTTTCTGCAAGTAGGGATAGTCATATAATGGCATTTGACAGTGCATTATCAGAACGTTGGTTAGCAAAGGTACAAATACAGTTAGAAAAACAAAAAAGTTATATTATAGGACAGCGTATTAGTAGTGTACAAGGAGTCGTGCAGTTGGAATTTAAAGTGCATGAACAAGGAGGTATTTTTGCCAGCCGTATTATGCTTTCTTCTGGTAATCGGGAACTTGATTGGTTGGCTATGACAGCACTTAAACGTATTGACATGTTTCCTCCACCGCCACGTGAAATGGTGAATAAAACTATCAGAGTATCTCTGGTGTTCGAGTAAAGAAAGTAAAATGACGATATAAAATTATATCTTATATCGTATTTGGATTTTTCAGAAGGGTAACAGAAGGGTAATATATTGAAACTTATGATATTCTTGGTTATCGGGAATGGGAATAACTGAGATGGTTTCTGTTAGATTTATAGAGATAGAAAAGTTTATAGCACTATTATTATTATTATGTCTAACTACCTATCTACGAGACTAAAAATGTTTACGTTTATGACAAAGATACAGTTGTAATTATATAGGGGGTATGGAAGAGAAGATTATTAAAAACGTTTAACCTTATGATAAAACGAACTTTGCGAGATTTACGAAATTGAAATTACTTTGAATTATGTCTTTGAAAAGAATGTATGTTATTCAATAAACACTAATTAGCTGATAATTTTTTTACGATTGAAGGAGAAACTGAAATTTATGTGTATACTCCTTTTAGACACTCAATTGAAAGAAATAGAAAAGTTGAGCAAAAAAGGAAGTCATTCCTTTTAAAAGTAAAACTATTTTATTGTACACAGAAAATGAGCAATGCATTTATATAAATTAAGGTAAATTATTTAATTGTTACACTATGTGGTAATAGTTTACACTACTTACTATAGTGCTTGCAGAAAACAGGTGATGATGTAAAAATGGATGCATATTTTTTCATATTCGTGATTGTTAGATATGTTTAATGTATCATTGCAGCCAAATTTTTCATATGAGCTCGATTTGCAAAAAAAAGGTTTCTTTTATATAGCAGGTGTTGATGAAGTTGGACGTGGGCCTTTAGCTGGGCCTGTAGTGACGGCGGCTGTTGTTTTAGATAAAGACCGTATTCCCGAGGGCTTGAATGACTCAAAAAAGCTCTCTAGCCAACAGCGTAATAGACTTTATTATGAAATTTTGCGAAATGCATTAGCGGTTTCGGTTGCTAGTCTTTGTGCTCGGACAATCGATAAGTCTAATATTAGAAAAGCGACTTTAGAAGCAATGCGGCATTGTATTACAGGGCTTGCTATTTCAGCGCATTATGCGTTGATTGATGGGCGTGATATTCCTTCTAATCTGCCTTGTCCTGCAGTTGCTTTGATTAAAGGTGATCAGTCTTCAGTTTCAATTGCGGCAGCGTCTATTATTGCTAAAGTAATTCGCGATAGGATGATGCAATATGCTGGACGGGTTTATCAAAATTATGGTTTAGAGAAGCACGTGGGTTACGGAACAGTAGCGCATCGAGCAGCTATCGATAAGTATGGGCCTATTGTAAGATTGCATCGTTATAGTTTTTCTCCTCTTAAAGAACGCTATAAGGGTAGTATTTAATGGCGATCTTACCATTTAATAATGCTGCAATAAACCAAGCAGTTGCGATTCTTCAACAAGGACAATTAGTGGCTTTGCCGACAGAAACTGTTTATGGATTAGCTGGAGATGCGACAAATGGAAAGGCTGTGGCGTCTATTTTTTCTACAAAGGCACGACCACTCTTTAACCCTCTTATTGTTCATGTAAGTGACATAGTTATGGCAGAGTGTTATGTGAAAATTGATTTTCTTTCACGTCGATTAATGGAAGCATTTTGGCCAGGTCCTTTAACTGTAGTTTTGCCATTAAAGGCTCATCATAATATTCACCCTTTAACAACTGCTGGTCTTAATACATTGGCTATTCGCTCTCCAAAAGGAGGTTTTGTAGAAGTTATTCGGCATTTTGGACGTCCTTTAGCTGCACCTAGTGCTAATCAATCAGGAAAATTGAGTCCTACTTCAGCTCTATCTGTATTTACATCTTTAGGTACATCAGTGCCTTTGATTATTGATGGGGGAGATTCAAAAATAGGGCTTGAATCGACGATTATTAAAATTTGTGATGAAAATATTTATTTATTGCGTCCAGGAGGATTAGCTATTGAAGAAATTGAAAAAGTGGCAAAGAAGTCTGTAAAACGTTTGGATCAGAAAACTGCAATTGAAGCTCCGGGGATGTTAAAATCACATTATGCACCTAATACTTCTATGCGTTTAAATGTAAAAAAGGTGAAAAGCGGTGAAGCACTTTTAGCATTTGGACCTAAACGTATTGAAGGTGTTGAAAATGCCGTTGCTGTTCTGAACCTGAGTACAAGTGGTCGATTAGAAGAAGCTGCATTCCATTTATTTCAATATATGCAGCAATTGGATTCACTTAAAGTGAAGTGCATTGCAGTGGAGCCTATTCCATTCTACGGATTAGGGGAGGCTATTAATGATCGTTTAATACGCGCTGCGGCTCCAAAAGGGAAATAAAAATGGAGCAAGGTTTAATTGAGTCTTTTAGAAGCATTGTCGGTTCTGAATATGCTATAACAGATCAGGCATTGATTACACCTTATTTATTTGAAAATCGTCGACTTTTTCATGGTAAATCGCCGTTACTTTTACGGCCATCTTCTACAAAAGAAGTATCATTGATTATGCATTTGGCTAGTCAAACATGTACGCCGATTGTTCCTCAAGGAGGAAATACTGGTCTTGTAGGTGCTCAGTTGCCAGATGATAGCGGGCACAGTGTTATTTTATCTATGGAACGTTTGAATAAGATTCGATCATTGGATCTTAAGGATAATTTTGCTGTAGTGGAGGCTGGAGTTATTCTAAAAACGTTACAAAAAAAAGCTGATAAAATGAATCGTTTTTTTCCTCTTTCTTTGGCTTCTGAAGAATCGTGTCAGATAGGAGGTAACCTATCTTCTAATGCTGGAGGAACGGGGGGATTAGCTTATGGTAATATGCGTGATCTGTGTCTTGGTTTAGAAGTCGTTTTACCTGATGGACGTATTTTGGATGATTTGCGATTTGTGAAGAAAGATAATAGCGGCTACAATTTGAAAGATCTTTTTATTGGTGCGGAAGGGACTTTAGGGGTTATTACCGCAGCAGTTTTAAAGCTTTTTCCAAAACCAAAGTGGAAAGAAGTTGCTCTTGTAGGTTTAGATAGTCCAGCGAAAGTTGTAGAGCTTTTATCTCTTGCTCAATGCCACGGGGGGACATTATTGACTGGTTTTGAGCTCATGGGAAAACTTAGTTTTCAAATGGCTTTAAATTATAAGATGTGTTCCCGATCTCCTTTTGATCGTGAGCATGAATGGTATGTTTTGGTTAATATGTCATCATCACGAAGTGACAACGATGCATTATCAGCATTGCATATTGTTTTAGAAATGGCTTTAAAGAATTCTATTATTGACGATGCAGTTGTTGCTCAATCATTAAAACAGCAAGATTTTTTTTGGCAATTGCGTGAAAGTATATCACCTGCACAGAAATTAGCAGGAGGATCTATAAAACATGATATTGCTGTACCTATTGCTTCCATTCCTGATTTTATTGCTGAGGCTGCTCTTATTGTTGAAGAAATAATTCCAGGTTCACAAGTAGTTTGTTTCGGACACGTGGGTGATGGGAATCTTCATTATAATATTACACAACCAGTTGGAGCGGATACTACAGCATTTTTAAAATTATGGCCGAAAATAAACCATCGTATTCATTGTTTAGCAATACAATATCATGGCACATTTTCTGCTGAACATGGAATTGGTCAGCTTAAACGAGAAGAACTACGTACTTTTAAGTCATCTGTTTCATTAGAAATTATGCAAGAGATTAAGAAGATATTTGATCCTTTAGGAATTATGAATCCTGGAAAAATATTATAATTTCAGAAGAATAAATATTTTTTTGTATTTTTATTTAGAATTTAATAACCAAAAAGAAATTAAGTTTTTTTATATAATTTTGTTAATAATCTGATGAAGAAAATCTGCTAGATTGTGTGGCTTATTGAAAAAATTGGGAATATTATGTATGGCTAATCAATGCTTTAATCAGGCAAAGGCGGTGCTTGAGTTTCGACTAGATCCGTGTCATTTGCCACAAATAACGACATATTTTGTATCAAAAACGGGTAATCAAGTAGTTTGTTCATTAAATAAATGTGGTGTTTTTTTTAAATTGGGGTCTTCTTCAAGACTGTCACGTTTGATCCCAGCTCACCATTTTAGGGGGGTTACAGCCCGTATAGTCGATACTCTCTCAGGTGAGAAAGCTATAAGATTAGAGCTATTCCATGTAGATGAGAAGATTTGTATTCCACTTTTAGTTTCTAGAAAATTAAATAATGTTTTTCTGGATTGGCGATTGTGGACGCAGATTTACAATCTTCCTATGCTTATGATTGATGAGTATAGCAATATTGTCAAGGTTCAAGATCGTTCTATTATACATCAATTTTTTCATATGGTATCACCTAATTCTGCACAGAAACGTTTTTTACTTCGTGGGCCTAATTCATTAGGTTTACGTTTGATGATTAACAATCAGACTGCATTGTAAAAAATATACGTCAATTTTTAAAATATAGGTTCATTTTTATATGTTGTGCAGTCATGTATATTTATTTTATTTGTGTTTTGACCCTTTATTCATGATAATTGAATTCCTATCTAATAAAAATAGAAAAGAATTGTACGTATTTGAAACATTCAGAAAAAATTAAAAGGCGTATGCTTGTCTTTGAACTTGATCAAAAGAAGGCAATAGAAGCGCAAAAAGCGCATTGTCGTCGTTATACCAGAAGATTGAAGACATTTTTACATTTATTAATATTGTGGCTGATTTGTGTTTCTGTTTATTGTGGTTTTCTCATCATGATTGAGGGACAAAATTGGACGCATTATTGGGGAAAGTCTCTTATCAAAACGGCTTGCATTTATGCTGCAATTATTTGTGTTATTTGGGCACTGAATTATTATGTTTTAGTAACGCATAAAGCGTATCGTTTAGTAAAAAATAATCAACAAATAGGTCTTAAACAAGTATGGCAATGGGATGATCATGCGCTTGCGATTCGAAATTCTTATATACAGGGCACTTATCCTTTTCGTCTGTTTTATGATTGGCATGAGTATCCAAATTTTTTAGCACTCTATATTTCAGAGGAAAAATTCAACATTCTTCCTAAAGCTATCATGACTAAAGAGCAGTTAGCTGATTTACGCACTATTCTATCACGTGAAATTACGAGTCCTAAAAAAAGACTTTAAAAATCTAATTTTCTCGCATGATAGCCCGCCATCCAATATCACGGCGTACAAAACCTTCTGGCCAATCAATGCAGTCCACCGCTTCGTAAGCGCGTTTTTGGGCGATTTTTATGGTTTTTCCTGTTGCTGTTATATTTAAAACACGTCCGCTATTCGCAATTAATTCTCCATTGCATAAGGCTGTACCAGCTTGAAAAACTTTTACATTAGGGAGAGAATTTACTTTATCAATATTGCGAATTACACTCCCTTTTTGAGGAGAAACAGGGTAGCCATTAGCGGCCATAACAACTGTTAAAGCAGTTTCTTCAGACCATTGAAGATTTTTCTTTTCAAGGTTTCCTTGGGCCGCTGCAAGAAAAAGCGGAAGAATATCGTCTTTTAGACGCATCATTAAAACTTGGCACTCAGGATCACCAAATCGCACATTAAACTCAATTAATTGGGGACCTTTTTGTGTTATCATCAACCCAACGAAGAGAATTCCCTTAAAAGATATATCCATTTCAGCTAGACCGCGTAGAGCTGGTGTAACAATTTCTTGAAGAGTACGGTTAACCATTTCTTCCGTCATGATAGGAGCTGGTGAATAGGCACCCATGCCACCTGTATTGACACCTGTATCACCATCACCAATACGTTTATGATCTTGTGCAGATCCAAAGGGGATAGCTATTTTGCCATCACAAAGACAGAAAAAACTTGTTTCTTCTCCTTCGAGGAAAGCTTCAACAACTACTTCTTTTCCTGCATCGCCGAATGTCCCTTCAAAACAAGAATCAATTGCATCAAATGCTTCTTCCATTGTCATAGCAACTACAACGCCTTTACCGGCAGCTAAACCATCAGCTTTAATAACGATAGGAATACCTTGTTGATGAATATAAGATTTAGCTTTCAAAGCATTATCAAAGCGTTGATAAGGAGCTGTAGGAATGTTATTTTTGTAACACAGGTCTTTTGTAAAACCTTTTGAGCCTTCTAGCTGAGCAGCTTGTTGATTCGGTCCGAATACACAGATATGAGCTGCATTAAGGGCATCTGTTATACCCCCTACTAATGGGGCTTCTGGACCGACAACTACGAGATCAATAGTATTTTTTTTACAAAAATCAACGATACTAAAATGATCGTTAATGTCTAAGTCAATATTTGTACCAAATTCCATTGTTGCAGGATTTCCAGGAGTACAATATAACTTCGTTAGTAGTGGAGATGCTGCTATTTTCCATGCTAAAGCATGTTCTCGTCCGCCTGAACCTATAAGAAGAACGTTCATTGCTTGCTCCTATCATAGAAGATGGTTAAATTGATTATTTGTCATAAGAATGAAATATTTCTATTGCAAGTCTAAAAGGTGAAATCATTTAATGAAAAAAAGTAAAGATATTTTGCATATTCAGTCCTGTGATAAGCAGGGACGGGTTATGGATGCAGTGCCAAAACAGTGGGTTTATGATTTTCTTCCTTGTTCTTTATGGCTATATGCTCAATTAGCTCGATGGGATAGGCCTATTGGATGGAAACTATTGATGTGGCCTTGTTTTTGGTCAACAACTATGGCTATTTTTTCTTGTGAGATGTCACAATTATCTATTTTGTCGAGTGTTGTTAATTGGATTTGGTATCTTTTTTTATTCTTCGTAGGCTCTATAGCTATGCGGGGTGCAGGTTGTACATGGAATGACCTTGTTGATCAAGAAATTGATTCTAAAATAGAACGAACACGTTCTCGCCCATTGCCTACTGGTCAAGTGAGTCGGTTTCAGGCAAAAATTTTTATATTGATACAATGTATTATAGGCCTAGGTGTTTTATTGCAATTTAATGAATTTACTTTTTTTTTAGGTCTTTCATCACTGGTAGCAGTTATACTTTATCCATTTATGAAACGTATAACAAATTGGCCGCAATTTTTTTTAGGTATTGCATTTAATTGGGGAGCATTAATGGGATGGGCTGCGGTACATGGGAGTTTAAGTTGGGCTCCAATAGCACTTTATGGAGGCTCAATTTTATGGACGATAGGATATGACACAATTTATGCTCATCAAGATAAAGATGATGATGTGATTGTTGGTGTTCGTTCTACGGCACTTCTCTTTGGTAAAAAAACGAAATATGCATTGATATTTTTATATGGTGGTTTTGTGATTTTAACCAGCTTGGCATTTTATTTGGCTCAAGTTCCTATTCTAAGCTTTTTAGGGATTTTTATCGCAGCGATCCATATGTTCATACAAATTAAAGTTATTGATATTGACAACAATTTACAATGTTTACAACTTTTCAAGTCTAATTCATTTGTTGGTTTTTTGATCTTTGTTGGTTTGGTATGCGGAGGAATTTCAGCAGTGTTATACTCTGTGATTTTGTGATATTTATGACAATATAAAATAATCTATGAAGTAGAGATTTGTTATCATACAAACATGAAACGTATTGCTTTAAGAGTTTAAGAATTAAGGATAGAGTTTTTGCTTCTTCCAGCTGTTTTGTTTAATAGAATCTCGTGTAAAGAGTAAGCGATCATGTAAACGGAATGGGCGATCACGCCAGAATTCAATATAAAGAGGGTTTACACAAAATCCAGACCAGTGAGGTGGGCGTGGGATTTTTTTTGCAGCATATTGTGCGGTATATTCGGTGATTGCTTTTTCAAGAGCAAAGCGGTTCTCTAATATTTGAGATTGTTTAGATGCCCATGCGCCAATTTGGCTTCCACGTGGACGTGATTGAAAATATGCATCTGCTTCTTCAGTGCTGACTTTCTCAACGATTCCTCTGATTCTAACTTGACGACGGAGTGATTTCCAATGAAAGCTTAAGGATGCTTTCATTGATGCTAAAATTTCTTGTCCTTTGCAACTTTCGTAGTTTGTATAGAAGACAAATCCTTTAGAACTAAAATCTTTGAGGAGGACTATACGAACGTTAGGTAAGCCTGTTGTATCTATTGTTGCTAAAGCCATAGCATTTGGATCGTTGATTTCGCTTGTTGTTGCTTCTTCAAGCCAACGTGTAAAAAGTACAAAGGGATCTTGTATTTGTACAAAATTATCATTTGTTTGTGTTGTGTTCTTCATAATGGGCTTTGATCAATTAGCATGAATGAAGGATTATTTGAGTTGTTTTTTATATCAGCTGACAAAAGACTGCTCTTTTTATTTTGAAAAATTAATAATATTACATATTTTTATCATGGTTTTTTAATGATGTTGGTTTTTAGTATGAGTTGCAATACATTATATTAGATATAAAAATATTTATTCCATATGGTATTTTCATTTATTTATAAACATATAGATAAAGTAGAAATTACTTTAGTTAAATTGATTCAAGAATAAAATTACTAAAAATATACCGGTTGATATTAAAAATGACAAAACTGGAAAGAAGACAATATGCGTGATCCCTATACAGTTCTAGGTGTGGCGCGCACCGCAAAACCGCAAGAGATTAAATCTGCATTCAGAAAACTAGCGAAAAAATATCATCCAGATCATAATATGGGTGATGTGAAGGCTAAAGAAAAGTTTGCTGAAGTGAATCAAGCCTATGAAATTATAGGAGATAAAGATAAAAAAATACAATTTGATCGCGGTGAAATTGATGCAGAAGGAAAGCCGCTTCATCAAGCTTATAGCTCTGGAGGACATTTTAGAGAAGGGCATAATCCTTTTTCAGGAAGTACAGGAGGGTTTGACTTTGGTTCTTCAAGTGGTGTAGGTTTTGATGCAAGCGATATTTTTCGTGATTTATTTGGAAAAGGAAGGAGTTTTTCGCATTCTACACAACATAATCAGTCTCAACAAGGAGCCCATATTCGGACTAGTCTTTCTGTAACCTTGGAACAGATGGTTGGCGCAGAAAAGGTGGAAACAATTTTTCCTAATGGCAAAAAACTAAAAATTAAGCTTCCAGTTTATGTTGAGGATGGGCAAACTATCCGTTTAAAAGGTCAGGGAGAAAAAGTTCCGTATAGACAATCAGGGGATGCGTTGGTAACAATTCACATCCAAAAACACCCTCGTTTACGAGTTGAAGGAAGGGCACTTCATCTTGATTTGCAAATTCCTCTTAAAGACGCGGTGTTGGGAACAAAAGAGGAAATTCAGACATTAGAAGGGCGCGTCGTTGTAACAATTCCTGCATGGTCAAGTTCTGATCGTGTTTTACGGCTAAAAGGGAAAGGACTTCATTTAAAAAATGGAGAAAGAGATGATCTTTATGTGCATGTTCGTATCATGTTACCCAAAAAGGATCCTGCATTAGAACAGTTCTTGCAAATGGAGAAGAGTTAAGATTGCTTATAGGACGAAATTATAGTTTTGATTTTAAACCAACTGCTTGAAGAAAAAGTTTACCTGTGCCATAGGCAAGTGGGTAATATTAATTTTTTGTTGCGATGAGGCAATGTTAATGGCTGATAGTAATAATTTATTATGCGGTAAGCGTGGTCTAATTTTGGGGTTGGCCAATAATAGGTCTATTGCGTGGGGAATAGCTAAGGCAGCAAGTGCTGCAGGGGCAGAGCTTGCTTTTACTTATCAAGGTGAAGCATTGAAGAAGCGTGTTGAACCTTTGGCCGAAGAAGTAGGAGGAATTGTTTGTGGTCATTGTGATGTATCTGATAGTAAATCTATTGATGCAGTTTTTAATGAAATAGAAAGAAAATGGGGTAAGCTTGATTTTTTAGTTCATGCTATTGGTTTTTCTGACAAAGATGAATTAAGCGGTCGTTACATTGATGTCAGCGAATCAAATTTCATGATGACGATGAATATTTCTGTTTATTCTTTGACAGCTCTTACGCAGCGTGCAGAAAAATTGATGTCAGGTGGTGGTTCGATTTTAACATTGACTTATTATGGTGCTGAGAAAGTTGTTCCTAACTATAATGTAATGGGGGTTGCCAAGGCTGCTCTTGAAGCTAGCGTAAAATATTTAGCTGTAGATTTAGGACCGAAGAATATTCGTGTTAATGCTTTGTCAGCAGGGCCTATAAAAACGTTGGCTGCTTCTGGTATTGGTGACTTTCGTTATATTCTTAAATGGAATGAGTATAATGCTCCTTTACGTCGTACAGTGACAATAGAAGAGGTTGGTGATTCTGCGCTATACTTTCTCTCAGATTTATCTCGTTCTGTTACGGGAGAAGTGCATCATGTAGATTCAGGGTATCATATTATAGGTATGAAGGCCGTTGATGCACCAGATATTTCTGTTATTAAAGAGTAAGGGGTAAGCTTACTTTATCAGTAACAATTTGACTACAGTTGAAATGGTTAATAATAGTTTTAGGTAAGATGATCTTGCTTGCAGCTCAATGTACTTGATTATATATATTTTGTGTGCTGTGGTTGCGTATATTTTAAAATGAGACTGTTTCCATATCGCGTATACATTGGATCATTTATTTCGTGTGACAATATGGTATGAGAGTATGGGGTTAAGTTATACGTTGAGTATATTATTGACAGTTGTTCTCTAGAGATTATTTTCACTTTTACAGAAATTCAGGCATATCTTGATAACGGTGATCAGAACAATCAAAATTAAAGCATAACTTCAAGAATTAAGTAAGGTAGAGGTTCTTTCAGGAGTTATTACTCAGGTTTGATGCTACAACATGAGTAACAATAGGAATGCTAGTTTCAATATTTATCTAGGGTACAGATCAGTGATTAGAAGATTATAATATAATAATTAATTATTATTATCTAAATTATGCAGGTTTTATATATGATGTTAAATATGAAATTCTTTATTGTTGTAATGGTGAGCGTGCTGGAGCAACTGAAACAATAGAGCGGGTTGTGGCAGGTATATTTGATGCAAAATTATTCCTGATTCGATTGTATAGGGTGCGATGGTAGTGATTGTCACTAATCATATAATTGTGGTCGATGGAAGTGCCCAGAGCTCGATAATAATCCTTTTTTACACATGCTGCTTATGCAGCCTGTGTTTTCATTAATTATATGGACCAATTAATTAAAGATGAATCGTTCGTTTTGCTGTGTATTTTGTAGTTAAGCCCATATTATCGATTTTAGCTTTCTATTGTTCAATTGATGTTAATAGTAAAAACGTAGATGTTATCACAAACGGGTATTGTGATTCGGATTATTATTTTTAGTGAATCAATAGTTTCTTGTGTTATTGCTGATCATTAGCTGAGGAATTGCGGTCAAATTGGTTGTATAGGAAGGAAAAGCAATGATGTATAATCAGAAAAAGGTTGTTTCTGCTATTCAGGCTTTTGAACGCGGCGAAATTGTTGTGGTTATGGATGATAATGATCGCGAAAATGAAGGTGATTTAATCGTTGCTGCTGTCCATTGTACAGAAAAAAAAATGGCATTTATTATGCGTTATACATCCGGTATTATTTGTGCTCCTTTGCCGAAGGAGAAAGCGCAGCAATTGAATTTAACTCCTATGGTATCAGATAATGATTCAATGCATTGTACCAAGTTTACTGTTACTGTTGATTTTAAATATGGAATAACAACAGGGATTTCAGCACACGATCGTACATTAGCAGTTCGTAATCTTGCTAATCCAAATGCTAGTGCTAATGATTTTGTGCGTCCGGGACATATTTTTCCTTTAATTGCACATGAGGGGGGTGTTTTGATGCGATCAGGACATACTGAGGCTGCAGTTGATTTATGTAAATTAGCGGGTTTGACACCAGTTGGTGTGATTGGTGAACTAGTCAATGATGATGGCAGTGTTAAACATGGAGATGAGGTTATAAAGTTTGCGCAAGATCATCAGTTGCATACAATAACAGTTGCTGATCTTATTGCTTATCGCCAGCGTAAAGAGACACTAATAAAACATGTCGGAGAAATGCAAATTGAAACATTCATAGGGCCGGCTGTGGTTCAAAGTTATCAACTGCCTTGGGAGAGGGTTCAGCATATTGCAATTGTTTTTGGTGATATCCGTGATGGTGAGGATATTCCAGTACGTTTGCATCGTGAGAACATTTTGAATGATGTTTTTGGTCAAGTTTCAAATATTGAAGTTATTATGCGTCGTATGTTAGAAAAAGAAAAACGGGGTGTATTTGTTTATCTGCGAGGAGGATTTGTTGGTGTTGATTGTCAATCAGCTATTGATAATCAGGAAATAACAAAAAGAGATTTAGAAAATCATATGCAGGCGATTGAACGTGAAAAAGAATGGCGCCAAATTGGTTTAGGAGCACAAATTTTGAGACATTTAGGGATTAGTTCTGTTATTGTTTATGCTTCTAAGGAACGTCATTATGTTGGTTTAGAAGGTTTTGGAATTCGCGTATCTAGAACAGATATCTTGTGAGGATTATATGAAGCAAGGCAAAAAAAAAGAGGATATTACTACGTTGAGTTTTGAGGAAGCGCTAAAACAACTTGAAGCGATTGTCGAAAATTTAGAACGTGGAGATGTTCCTTTGGAACAATCGATTGATATTTATGAACGTGGTGAAGCTCTTAAAAATCATTGCGATAAGTTATTGAAAGTCGCTGAAGCTAAAGTTGAAAAAATTCAACTTTCAGATGAGGGGAAACCTGAAGGGGTAGAACCACTAGACCCTGAATGATGTAAGTCATTTTTTATTTTTTGATTACAAGAAGTACAAAAAGCTTATATACGATAAACTTGTTAATCTTATTTCTTGACATAAGCGAGTCAAAAGGACGCATATGAATCCTCAAGACATATGGATATAATTGTAATTATATCTACATAATTATCATGCATTGTGTATATCCATATTGTCTTTTATTCTTGATCATAAGTGATTGTTAAAAATATTGTTTATCCAGTGTATAAGACTGTTACGATGGGAACTATTTACACTTCATTGAATATTCACATACATCATGATATTTACATCATTATTTATTTTTTTATATTCTGTTCATACAGGGCCATTTTTTATAAAGAACTAGCAATTGAAACATCTGTTAAGGTATGAATTCTAAAAAGGTATCAAAGGAACAAGATAGCATAATTGATTGCTCTATACTAATAATATAAGGAGTTCTTTTTGTCTCGCCCATTAACGCCACTGCTTGATCTGATTCATTTACCGCAAGATTTGCGAGCATTGCCGGAGTCTGATTTGCTACAGTTGGCTCATGAATTGCGCACCGAGACAATTGACGCAGTTTCTGTAACAGGCGGTCATCTTGGGGCAGGGCTCGGTGTTATTGAACTTACTATTGCACTACATTATGTTTTTAATACACCTGATGATAGGATTATTTGGGATGTTGGTCATCAAACCTATCCTCATAAAATTTTAACGGGTCGCAGAGATAGAATTCGCACATTACGTCAAGAGGGCGGTCTATCAGGTTTTACAAAGCGTTCAGAAAGTGTGTATGATCCGTTTGGTGCTGGCCATTCTTCCACTTCTATTTCAGCAGGTCTTGGTATGGCAATGGTTAGTGCATTGGAAGCTGAAGAAAAACGCAACATTATTTCTGTGATTGGTGATGGCGCTATATCTGCAGGCATGGCTTATGAAGCGATGAATAATGCTGGTGCTTTGGATGCACGTTTGATTGTTATCCTTAATGATAATGATATGTCTATTGCACCTCCTACAGGCGCTATGAGCGCTCATCTTGCACGGTTAGTTTCACGTCCATCTTACCGCAGTTTGCGTGAACGAGTAAAGATTTTAAGCAAAAAGTTACCAAAATTCTTTTTGGAGAAAGCACGTTATTCAGAAGAATTTGCACGTAGTTTTTTTGCTGGGGGAACCTTGTTTGATGAGCTTGGTTTTTACTATGTTGGGCCTATAGATGGTCATAATTTTGGGCATTTGTTGCCTGTTTTGAAAAATGTTCGTGAATGTCCTGATGGTCCTGTTTTAGTGCATGTGGTAACGCATAAAGGGAAAGGGTATCCACCCGCAGAGGCATCATCCGATAAATATCACGGTGTTAATCGTTTTGATGTCATTACAGGTAAACAAGTTAAAGCACAAAGTAGCTCTCTTTCTTATACTAAAGTGTTTTCTCAAGCTTTAATAGAGGAGGCTAAACATGATAATAAAATTGTTGGCATTACGGCAGCAATGCCAAATGGAACGGGGCTTGACTCTTTTTCTGAAAAATTTCCAAAAAGGATGTTTGATGTTGGTATTGCTGAGCAGCACGCTGTAACTTTTGCTGCAGGGATTGCATGTGAGGGATATAAACCCTTTGTTGCGATTTATTCTACTTTTTTACAGCGTGCTTATGATCAAATTGTTCATGATGTATCACTCCAAAAATTACCGGTGCGTTTTGCTATTGATAGAGCAGGATTTGTTGGAGCAGATGGTGCGACGCATGCGGGGAGTTTTGATATTGTTTTTTTGGCAACTCTTCCTGATTTTGTGGTTATGGCACCTTCTGATGAGGTTGAACTTATGCATATGGTGCGTACAGCGGCAGCTTATAATCAAGGACCTATTTCTTTTCGTTATCCTCGTGGTCAGGGTGTTGGTATGGATTTGCCGCAGAGGGGTGAATTGCTTGAAATTGGAAAAGGGCGTCTTTTGTGTGAAGGAAGTAAAATCGCTCTGGTTTGTTTTGGGACACGGTTGTCTGAAGTATTGGTTGCAGCTGATGAATTAGTCGCAGAAGGATTGTCTACGACTGTTGCAGATGCTAGATTTGCAAAGCCTTTGGATAAAGATTTGATGCGTCGGTTAGCGCGGGAGCACGAAGTCTTAATAACAATTGAAGAAGGAGCAATAGGTGGCTTTGGAGCGCATTTACTACAGTTTTTTGCACAAGAAGGACTCCTAGAGCATGGCTTAAAAGTCCGTACCTTAAAGTTTCCGGATGAATATTTAAATCATGGTCTGCCAGATAAAGTTCTCTCACAGATTGGACTTGATGCGACAGGTATTATTAATGCTGTTTTTAGTGCTTTAGGGCGTAAACTTCGGCCTATATCGCGAACTCGAGTGTAAATATGGCAGTCACAAAAAGACTGGATGTTCTCTTAGTTGAAAAAAATTTTTTTGTAACGCGTTCACGGGCACGTGATGCAGTGGCACGAAAAACAGTTAAAGTTAATGGAGAAATTGTTTTTAAAGCTGGAAAAATGATTTCTGATGACGCTACGATTACGGTTTCTGATCCTGCAAAGAGTTATGTATCTCGTGCAGCATTAAAACTTCTTTATGCACTTGATGTGTTTCCTGTGATGACAAATAAAATTACTGCGATTGATATTGGCGCATCGACTGGTGGTTTTACGCAAGTTCTTTTAGAACGAGGAGCCTCTCATGTCATTGCTCTTGATGTTGGTCACAATCAATTTGATGTTCGTTTATCAGGTAACGATGCGATAACTTTACTAGAGGGTCTGAATGTTAGAGATTTGAAGCAGGAACATTTAAATGGTCATGAGATTGATCTTATTGTATCTGATGTCAGTTTTATTTCTCTTAAACTTGCACTACCATCGGTTTTATCTTTAACAAAAAAGAGTGCTCAAGCAGTTTTATTGGTAAAACCTCAATTTGAAGTTGGTCGAGCGGGTATTGGTAAAGGAGGAATATTAAAAGACCCGTTAATAGCCAAAAGAGTTGCTGAAGAGCTTTTTGATTGGCTGAATACTCAAATAGGATGGACAGCAAAAGGTTTACTTCCTTCACCTATTACAGGTGGTGATGGTAATTTAGAATATTTGTTATTCGGAGAAAAAAGTGAGCAGTGATGTTATAATTGACCATGTTGGCGTGAATGGTCATGGTATTGCCAAAACAGCATATGGTTCAATTTCTGTACCTTTTACTCTGCCTAGAGAGGTTGTTAATGTTGCCCTTCATGGAAAATACGGTACACCTATTACTCTAAAAGAGAAATCGCTAGAGCGTGTTGGTGCTGTTTGTCAACATTTTGAGGTATGTGGAGGATGTATGCTTCAGCATTGGCATTTTGATGCTTATCGCTCTTGGAAGCGGCAATTGGTTGTTGATGCATTTAAAAGATATGATCTTAATGCTGTTATTTCTCCATTAATTGAATGTGGAAATTATACTCGTCGACGAGTTACTTTAACAGCATATGTGATTCAAAAAAAACATATTGTTGGTTTTAATCGTTATCGATCTCATGACATTATAGCTATTAAAGAATGTCCAGTTACTCGTTCAGAGATTTTGTCTAAATTGGATGATATTAGGGCTATATGCGCTCTTTTAAGAAATAACGCTAAACCGTTTCATGTGACAGTAACAGCTGTCGAAAACGGTTTTGATGTTGCTTTAAGTAACTGTATTGTCCAAAATGAGTTTACTCGTCAAAAAATGATACGTGTAGCTCTTTCATGTGGAATTACACGTTTATCCGTCGAAGGTGAGATCTTAGTTGAACAAGAAAAACCGGTGATCCACTTTGGAGATGTTTGTGTTGAATTTCCTATTGGCGGTTTTCTTCAAGCAACTTTTGAAGCGGAAACTGTTATGGGAGAGATTATTTTAGCTCATTTTAAAAAAGCAAAAAATGCTGCTGATTTATTTGCAGGAGTAGGGACTTTTGCTTTACGTATGGCGAAAAAGATGAATGTTCATGCAATAGAAAACAATGGAGAAGCTCTAGCTAACCTTGATCAGGCAGCACGTATTGCTACTGGTTTAAAAACAGTGGTTTGTGAAAAACGTGACTTATTTCGTTGTCCACTTTCTGCAAAGGAGCTTGAATGCTTTGATAGTGTTGTTTTTGATCCACCACGGTCTGGAGCAGAGAAGCAGGTAAATGAGTTGGCCAAAGCAACGGTAGCACGTGTGGTAGCTGTTTCGTGCAATCCTATTACATTGGCTCGTGATTTATCACTTCTTGTTGCTGGTGGTTATATAATTGAAAAAGTTGTACCAATTGATCAATTTTTATGGTCACCTCATATTGAAGTTGTTGCAACTTTAAGGAAACAAAAAACGAAGAAAAGCTGGAAGCTTTAGCTGAACAATAAAAAGATTTTTTAAATAAAATTGGAAAATTTCCGGATTAAGTATATTCAATTCACTCTATGAAACTGCTGTTCCACCAATTGTCATATTATTAATTCGCAAATGAGGCTGTCCAACGCCAACAGGAACGCTTTGTCCTGCTTTGCCGCACATCCCTACGCCATTATCAAGTTTGCTATCATTACCAATCATTGTAATGCGTTTCATAGCATCTGGTCCATTACCAATAAGGGTTGCACCTCTGATTGGAGCTATGATTTTCCCATTTTCTACTCGATAAGCTTCGGTACATTCAAATACAAATTTTCCAGAAGTAATATCGACTTGTCCTCCACCAAACGAAACAGCATAGATACCGTTTTTTAATGAGGATAAAATTTCTTCAGGTGTCTTATCTCCACTCAACATTATTGTATTGGTCATTCGCGGTATTGGTGCATGTGCATAGGATGCACGGCGTCCATTTCCAGTTGGTTTCATTCCCATCAGTCGAGCATTTAGTCTATCTTGCATATAATTAACGAGTTTTCCATCTTCAATCAAAACATTATAATTTGATGGCGTTCCTTCATCATCAACTGTGAGTGAACCACGGCATCCAGGGATTGTACCATCATCAACAATGGTAACACCTTGCGCAGCAACCTGTTGGCCTAAAAGTCCAGAAAAAGCAGATGTTTTTTTACGATTGAAGTCCCCTTCTAGACCATGTCCAACAGCTTCATGAAGCATAACACCAGGCCATCCATTGGCTAATACAACATCAAATGTTCCTGCTGGTGCTTCTTCTGCTTCTAGATTGATTAAGGCTATTCGTAAAGCCTCATCAGCAGCTTTTTTCCAGTTTTCTTCACAAATGAATTGGTTAAACATTTGCCGTCCACCACAGCCATAGGAGCCATTTTCGCGACGATTACCATCGGCAGCAACCACGGATATAGAGAGCCGTACGAGAGGACGAATGTCATGAACAAGATGTCCATCAGCTCGTAAAATTTCAATATGCTGTAATGAACCGGAAAGAGCAACAGTTACTTGATGCAATTTGTCATTTTTTTCACGTAAATATGCATCAATTTTTTGCAAAAGTACACTTTTTTCTTCAAATGATGGAGAAACAAGAGGACTTTGGGATTGATAAAGACTTTTGCTTGTCGGTTTAGGAGCTGCACTATAAGGTCCCGCATGATTATTATAGGTCGCAGTTTTAGCTGTTTCACTCGCACGTTTAAGTGCAGCAGCTGATAGTTCACCAGAGTGAGCATATCCAGTGGTTTCTCCGGCAACAACGCGTAAACCAAATCCTATATTTTGGTGAAATGAACCATTTTTAAGTTGTCCATTATCAAATAGAAGAACTTCACTTTCTGTATATTCAAGATAAAGTTCACCATCATCAGCCTTATGAAGGGTTTCTTGTACAAGTGATTGTACTTTTTGTGAAGAAATATCAAAATGGTCAATCAGCGATTTCATAGTGATTATCCTATTTTGTTAGTACTCAAAATTTGTCCATTTTGTTTTATTTATGAAGCTAAAAGCAAAAACTATTTTATTTATAGGGGGAATATCTATTATGACAAAGTTGCATAGGCCTCTTTAAGACCATTAAGATCAATCAGACCTCCGATTCCTTGTTCAGGAGTTGTAAAGATAATATAGGTTGCTACTTTACCTTCTAAAAAGTATTGTATTGCATTTTCTTTAAGAAGTGATTCAGCAACACAATTATTACCTAGACAACGACGATATTCCATTTTTCCTATATTTTCATTATCAATTTTAATTCTAATTCCAGATTGCAATTCAACTCGGATTGGAACAAAAACACGCATCAAAACCCCTTGGTTTTGAGGCAATTTTTGAAATGCTACACGAAAGGTAATATCACGACGCTCTTGTGTATGAACATCTTGTACAATTTCACATTGTACGTTAGGTGTGCCTGGTGGCAAAGAACAAATTTTTGTCCATGCACCATAAGTTTGTGGAGCAGGAAAACTTTGCTTATTGGGTATTTGTGCAATAACGTGATTGGCAAAAATATTGCAAAACGCGTAAATAAGAATGCTAAAGAAGTTTTTTTTGAGAAATTGATAAAGTGTCATAAAAATCCCTACCCGAATCGCTATTATATTATTGTGTATAGCTTTTCATGAAAAGTAAATTTTTGATTTTTTTGATAAAATAATTATAAAGTCAGGTTTTTTCGAAGATATGAGTTGGTAAGATATAGAACAAAAATGGAAATTTAAAATGGTTAGTATTTGATGAAAACAAAGTCTTTTAGCATTTGATATATGATATTTGGTAGAGTGTTTTTGTGGTACATTTCTTGAATACAATTAAAAAATATGCTCTTATTACAGTTATTTCTAATCTACATTAGGTATGTATAAAATTGAGAGTATTGTACATTCTTTAAAAAACTGTAACACTAATTGGTTCTTCCTATATTTTAGACAATGTTTGTTTGTGGGTAATATAGATGAAAAAGGTTCTTTGACGGAATGTCTGTTTCAAAAGAATTACTGGTTAAAAATGATAAATTAAGCTCGATAGTAGCTAAGATTTGTAATTATATTACATTAATGAAGCCACGCGTTATGTCGCTTGTTATATTTACAGCTCTGGTTGGGTTAGTGTTATCGCCTAGTGCTATGAGTCCGCTGCATGCTTTTTTAGCTATTTTGTGTATAGCTTTAGGTGGTGGTGGTGCGGGAACGCTTAATATGTGGTATGAATCTGATATTGATGCGATGATGAAACGTACTCAAAAGCGTCCTATTCCGACAGGTAAAATTAGTCGTAGACAAGCATTTATTTTTGGTTTAGCTCTTTCTATATTCTCAGTTTTGATTATGGGAATTTTCATTAATTGGTTTACGGCGTTTTTTCTTACTTTTACAATTTTCTTTTATGTTGTTATTTACACAATTTGGTTAAAGCCTATAACATCTCAGAATATTGTGATTGGTGGTGCTGCCGGAGCTTTTCCGCCAATGATTGGGTGGGCAGCTGCAACAGGTACAGTAAGTTTTGAGAGTTTCCTCTTATTTTTAATCATTTTTATGTGGACACCACCACATTTTTGGTCTCTTTCCCTCTTCTCATCTTTTGATTATGATGTAGCGGGTATCCCTATGATGCCTAATATGCGAGGAGAGCAATCGACGAAAAACCAGATTTTGATTTATACTATTATTATGGCAATATGCGCTATTGGACCTTATATTATAGGTTTTTCAGGTATTATCTATGGTATTTTTTCAACAATTTTAAGCACTGTTTTTATCTATCTTTCTTATCGTTTGTGGAAAGCTAAAGGATATGATGAAACAGTTGTTATGGCAAAAAAAGTATTTTTCTTTTCGTTGTTTTATTTATCCGCTATATTTGGAACCCTTTTAGTTGAATCCTTTCTTAAGCGATTTATCATTTTTTAGTATTTTTTAATTTATCAAAAAGTTATATATTACTACAATAATTGTATATCGTAGGTGCGGCATTTCTTTTAGAGAGATCTAAAGTTTCTGAATTATTGATAAGTAGATATTTAGTTCACATTCTCTGAAAAGTTCAGAAATATTAATAACTTTTATTCTTATATTTGAAACTGCAGAAAAAGGGCGTTTTGAAATCAGTGTTAATGGATTTCAGATAATACTCTTAGATTGTTATCTGTTTAGCTAAGAACAATGTTTTCCTACTGTTGAAAGGGCCAAAAATGCCAAAATAAATGTTGTAAGATCACATGATAATTCGTTCTTTATATATAAAGCTTAAAATCATAGACAGTTAAATGAACAAAGCAATATTATACTTTAAAAATAGATGTATCTTATGAGCCGTTCATCTTTTTTAATTTCCAATTTTAAAAAAAACAGCGATTTTTATTGTTTGCATTCACTAAATATTTTTTACAATCTTTTTTATAAGTGCAATGTTTGTGATTTAGATTACGTTAAACCATATTATAAAATTTATTATTTAGTTACAAATTTTTTAGTGAATACTCTTTTACAGTACAGTATTTTGCGGCATAGCTTCAACACCTAATACCTCTGGAATAAAATGCCGTAAAAGATTTTCAATACCATGTTTAAGGGTTGCTGTTGAAGAAGGACAGCCAGCACAAGCACCTCTCATGTTGAGGTAAACAATCCCGTTTTCAAAGCCGCAGAAGGTGATATCACCGCCATCATTGGCTACAGCTGGACGTACACGCGTTTCAAGCAATTCTTTGATGACAATAACAATATCAGTATCTTTTTCATCAAAAAATTCTTTATTAGGTATATTGGTTTCTGTAGTGATAACAGGATCATTGGAGAGAAAATGTTCCATAATTGTACCTAAAATCGCTGGTTTAAGATGTTGCCACTCTCCATCATTTTTAGTTATAGTAATAAAATCATATCCCAGAAAAACGCTTTTTATATTTGGAATATTAAATAATTTTGCCGCAAGAGGAGAATTTTTAGCAGCTTCTTCGCGATTGTGAAATTCTAGGGTTCCTTGAGGAAGGACAATACGACCTGGTAAAAATTTAAGTGTTGTAGGGTTCGGTGTGCTTTCAGTTTGAATAAACATACATTACTCTTTCATTACTTATAGTTTCAGAAGAGAATTCATATAGAAGTATTGTTTCTAGGCAACAACTTTTATTTCTTCCTCAGGGAGATCACTTGGGATAATAGTAACGGGGACAGGAAAAGTACTTCCCCGATGAGCAATGGATTGGATAAGCGGTCCTGGTCGTTCTGTATGACAGCTTGCAGCTAAAACAATGAGGGCGATATCCTGATCTTCATTAATTAGTTTAAAAATTTCATTAATTTTTTCCCCTTCACGCATAATTGTTTCTGCTTCAAGAGCTTGAGTGGTGCGCACATCATCAGCTATTTTTTCTAGGATTACACAGGCGTTTGCTGCTGATTCCATCCGCATAACTTTGTCTACACCTAGGAAATGCTGAAATTTTGAGTTGTCAATAATGGAGAGCAAAATTAAGGTACCATTCGTATTTTTAGCATGTTGTGCAGCAAAAATCACAGCACGCCGACATTCAGGTGTTTCATCAATGATGACCAAAATTTTTCGTTTATGATTTATTTCTTGACTTTTTCGCTTAGAGAGCATGTCATTTTATTTCTAATTTTAAAGGTTAAAAGTTTAACTGCTTTATATATTGTGTATAAAACCGACAATTTCACGAACTTTTTTCATATTTTTTTCTGCTAAAAGACTTGCACGTTGTGCACCATCAAACAGAACAGAATTAATATAGGTTTTTTCTTGATATAGACGGCGCAATTCTTGTGTTATTGGTGCTAGCTTATGGACGATGAGGTCAGCTAAAGCTGATTTAAAAAGTGAAAATTGTTTTCCTGAAAACTCTAATAGTGCTTTTTCTTTACTGATTTCAGCAAAAGAAGCATAGATGCCCAATAAATTATTAACTTCTGGACGTTTTTGTAAATCATTTAGCGTATCAGGAAGAGGAGTGGAATCGGTTTTTGCTTTGCGTATTTTTTGTACGATAAGATTAGCATCATCGATCAAATTAATTCGTGAAAAGTCGGAAGGATCTGATTTTGACATTTTTTTTGTGCCGTCACGTAAAGACATAATACGCATGGCTGTCTTGTTAATAATAGCCTCTGGCATTGGAAAAAAAATTTGTTCATTTTTTTCACCATTTTGCATAGAAATACCAAAATTTAAATTTGTAATACGATCAGCATAAATACTGTTGAATTTTTGTGCAATATCGCGTGTTAATTCAATATGTTGTGTTTGATCTTCTCCCACTGGCACATGTGTTGCGTGGTAGATTAAAATATCAGCAGCCATTAAACTTGGATAAGCAAAAAGTCCAAGGGATGTTTGTTCACGGTTTTTTCTTGCTTTATCTTTGAATTGTGTCATACGTTGGAGCCAGCCGATACGTGCAATACAATTAAAGATCCACGCCAATTCCGCATGTTGAAAAACACGTGATTGGTTGAAAATAATTTGTTTTTGAGGATCTATGCCGGCAGCTAAAAAGGCTGCTGTCATCATATAAGTAGACTCTGCCAAACTAAGTGGATCTGGATTAATGGTCAGGGCATGCATATCGACAATACAATAGAGGCATTTATAGGATGTTTGCAGATCTACCCACTGTTTGATGGCTCCAAGATAATTACCAAGATGCAGATGACCACTCGGTTGTACACCAGAAAAAACAAGAGGTGTAAAGGTATCCATAGAAAAGGCCTTTCTCTTTCTTATGATATTATATTATATGCTAAATATATTATGATAAAATATATTTCTGAAAATAATAGAAATATTAGAGGTGCTGTTTCACATTTTTACGTAAGAATGACAAATAATTTGTTCCAAATAAAAGACAAATAATAAAATAAACTGATGTTGCGATAATAAGTAGTCCTGCTAAGGAGCTTGCACGCAAGAAAAATGACGTTTGTGATGATAAAGGCGCAGAGAAGAAGCTGATGGAGTAATACAAAGTGAGGGCCATGAAGAAAGAGGCGATTATGAGAGATGCTATTCGCTTTATTAGTTGTGTATCGTATTTCCAATAGCCTCGTTTAAGGAGAGTGCTACACAGCAATAAGATGTTAACCCAGCCGGCAGTAATTTCAGCAATGACAATACCTCGTGCTGATAAACATGAGAATAACGTTAAGGCTAAGCTGATATTGATAAAAACACAAATGCCTGCAAAAATCATGGGTGTTTTTGTATCTTCGCGAGCAAAAAAATTAGGAATAAAAACTTTTATGAGTACGAAAGCTGGAAGACCAATTCCATAAAGCTGAACCAATTGAGCAACATTGTTTGTTGAGGCACTGGTAAATTGACCTCGTTCAAAGAGAAGGCTAATAATGGGATTAGAGATAAGCAGAAAAGCAACCGATGCAGGGAAAGTTAAAAATAGAGAGAACTCAATTGCACGATTTTGCAATTCATCAGAATCTGTGTGTTTTTTGTTGCGCAGCGTTTTTGTTAATTCAGGGAGAAGAACCGTAGCAATAGCGATACCAACGACTCCAAGGGGCAATTGATAGAGACGATCAGCATAAACAAGAGAAGAAACCGCACCTGATTGGCTAGAAGCGATATTAGTATTGATCAATAGATTAATTTGTGTAATTCCTCCTGTGATAGCAGCAGGGAAGGCTAAAATTAACAGTTGACGGACATTGGGGCTAAAATGAGGTAGGCGGAGGGAAAGTTTCATTCCGCTTTTACGTAAGGCTATTGTTATAAGAGCTAATTGGATGAGACCTGATACTGTCACTCCCCAAGATAGATTTAATCCAATATGCCAAGTATCAAGTTGATAGATCCAAGCATAGGTGAGTACGCATATCAAGATAATATTTAGAAAAACAGGGGCAATAGCTGCAACAAAATAATGTTGGAGTGCATTCAACATTCCTCCCATCATCGCTGCTAAAGACATACATGCTAAATAGGGGAACATGATAGCAGTAAAACGAATTGTAGCGTTAAATTTTGTAGCGTCTTCTGCAAAGCCTGGTGCAATCAGTGTGCGAACCAAAAAAGGCATACTCAGTTCCATAACAATAGTGAGAAGTAAGAGTAATGAAAATAAAACACCAAACACTTCTTCTGCGAATTTGCATGCGTTTTCTGATCCATTTTCTGTGATTTTTTTAGAAAAAAGAGGAACAAAAGCTGTTTGAAAGGCTCCTTCAGCAAAAAAACGACGGAAGGTATTAGGAAAGCGAAAAGCAGCATTAAACGCATCGGATACAGGACCTGTTCCAAGAGCTGCTGCCATAAGCATTTCACGGACAAAGCCAAAACAACGGCTTGTGAGAGTTCCAGAAGCTACTGTTATAAATTTTTTAATCAGGTTCATGAGGATATATCGGGTTTGTAATAAGGGAGAATATAATAGTTATTCTCAATAATAAAATATGATAAATATATTATAGAGTATTTTATGATGATATTTGTTTTTCTGTCAATAAGAGCATATCTGCATCATTGATCCCATTTCTATGGCTTTTTTCTCATGGATAGAAAGCAACTAACTATTTTTATAGAGAGAATTTTATAATTTTATAAAAGGAATTTTATTTATTTGTTAACTTAGTACTTTTTTATGCAGAAATTATCTCTTATAAGATCTTCATTTCAAAGAGAGGAGAGAATATAGAAAGTAAAATTCTATATAAAATCATACCATTTTACATTTTATTCTATAATGGATATTATAAAAATTTTTATAATATTTTTAAATAAAAATATTTCTTATTATAAGATAAATTTATATTATATAAATGACTTAATTAGAGAGTTAACTTGTTCTTTGATTTTTTTTATATTCAAAACAATTTCTGGTCGTCTTGCACAAAGGACATAAAAGAATCTCAAAAATGAATAGAAATAGTTTCAAGAAAAAGGAACATTGTGTAGAGTTTTATAGGAGAGAGTTTGAAAATCCTCTTCTTAAGGCTTATGATACTGTTTTTAATTTTAAAAAATATAGAGATCAATATATTAAAAAAAAGAATTGGCATATATCGATATGATACACAAACATAAGAGATAGCCTAAAAAATATCTAATATATTAACAGGTGTATTTATGAAAGAACTCACACATATCGATCCTCTCATAAGGCAATATGATGCTGTCTTTTGTGATGTTTGGGGTGTTGTGCACAATGGTGTGCAGGTTTTTGAATCGGCAGTGCAAGCATTGCAAAAAATTCGACAAATGGGGAAAAGTGTTGTTTTTTTGACAAACTCTCCTCGACCAAAAGAAGATGTGGTGGTCCAATTACAAATGATGCAAGTGGATACAAAGTGTTATGATGAAATCGTCACGTCAGGTGATGTAACACGTGATCTTATTCGCTCTGCGCCACGTAAAATTTTTTTCATTGGTCCACAACGTGATTTGGTTTTATTAGAAGGATTATCTTGCGAATTGGTTGAAGAAAGGGCAGCTTCTGCAATTATTTGTAGTGGTTTTCTTGAAGATTTAGAGGCGATACCAGATGCTTATGAAGAGATGTTTCGTCGTTTGCGAGAAAGGAATTTACCTTTTATTTGTGCGAATCCTGATATTATTGTTCATTGTGGAGATCAAGAAATTTGGTGTGCTGGTGCTTTAGCGCGTTTGTACCAACAATTAGGAGGTGAAGTGCGTATTGCCGGAAAGCCTCATGCTCCAATTTATGAGTGCGCTTTTAAAAAATTACAGAACATTCGTGGCATAGTGGATAAAAACCGAGTTTTGGCTATTGGCGATGGTCTTTTAACCGACGTTAAAGGGGCGATTCATTTTGGTCTTGATTCCCTTTATATTATGGGGGGCATTCACCATCATGATTATGGTCACAATAGTATTGTGAATAAAGAAGCTTTGCATGCCTTTTTCGATCGTTATGGTTACCAGCCACACGCAATGATGTGGATGCTTCAGTAATGTTCGATTTTTTGCGTCTACAGGAATGTAATCTTATTCCTTTAGCATGGCGTGGTGCGGTGCTTGCGATTGGTAATTTTGATGGTGTTCATCTTGGTCATCAAGTAGTTTTACAAAAGGCTCTTGATTTATCATGTGAAAAAAAGAGACCGGCACTTGTTTTAACGTTTGAACCACATCCAAAAAGTTTTTTTCAAGGTTCAACTTCTGTTGATCGTTTAACACAAGCTGCTGAAAAAGCTGAAATTTTTAAAATTCTTGGTTTTCATGGAGTAATAGAGCAACCTTTTGATGCACAATTTTCTGCTCTTTCATCCGATGAATTCATCACTGTAATTTTAAAAAAAACTTTTGATGTTTCTGCTGTGGTCACAGGAGAAAATTTTCGTTTTGGTTGTCAAAAGAGTGGAAATGTTCGTTTTCTTTGTCAAAGAGGTGAAGAATATGGTTTTGAGGTGGTGCAAATTCCTTGTTTATATACTTCAGAAAAACAAACGATTTCTTCAAGTTTTATTAGGAAGCTCTTATTAAAGGGACAAGTATCACAAGCAGCTCATTTGCTAGGTTATCACTATCGAGTGCGCTCGAATGTTATACAAGGTGAAAAGCTTGGGCGGCGATTAGGGTTTCCTACAGCCAATCAGCTTTTGCCTTCTCAGACGGGCTTAGCACACGGTGTTTATGCGGTCAGATTCCGTCGTGCTAATGGTACTTTATATGATGGTATTGCAAGTTTTGGACGTCGGCCAACTGTTATTAGTAATGGAGTACCAGTACTAGAAACTTATTTATTTGATTTTGATGGTGATCTTTATGGTGAAAATTGTACGGTTTCTTTTTTGCAGTTTTTACGAAGACAAGAAAAATTTTATGGGTTGGAGGCTTTGGTAGCACAAATGCAACACGATGAAAAAGAAGCACAAGCAGTTTTGAGGACAAAACAACCACTTTCATTGTTAGATGAAGCATTAACTTTCAAAAATATATCTTAAAAATGATTTAAAAAGGAAAAGAAAGCAGAAAAAACAGCGCTTAAACTCACTATGAGCACAAGGCTATATTCCAAAATATCATGGACAATATGCAGTTTCCGTTTATAGGTCGGTGAAACAAATATTTTAAGATCTGAATTAATCATTGTGCGTTTCTTTCCTAATTTGTATAAGATATATTATACAATGTTTAGAGCTTCTTTTTGGTTAATAAAATAGTTAAAATATGTTTAATAATCACAATACATCATATGCATTCTTATTCTTGTGGTAATTGGTTTAAGGAAGAAAAAGCATAATTTCAAAATAATTGCTTTCCGTAATATTTCTTTGTTCTATGTTATAGAGCGATAGGAGTATAATGATCTTTACTTTAGGGTTATGAGTTGCTGATTAAAAGACAGAATGAAGTAAAAAAACTTTTTATATAGACTTAATTGCAAACTATGCTTTAAGAAATTACCTTCATTTATGCCTAAATGTTTTCAACTCCAATCTATACATTGATACAAAATAATTTCCAATTTGCTATCAGCTTTTTCAGTACATTAGATATTTATCTTTTTATTAAAGCTCTTTAAAAACGGAGTATAAAAACAAGGAAAATATCAAAAGAGTCTATAGCTATTTATTACGCCCCCATAATTAAGGCAATTACAATAGCAATATTAATACCAACAATCAGCATTGAATAGAGCATAGTAGTCTTAATAATATCAATCACTAAATTCTCCTTTTCGAATTGTATTATTTATGATTCACATAATGTTACATGATGTAATATATGTTGATATGAGCTGCTCAGCAAGCTTAAAATAATCCTTTATTTATTATGGTTTGATATGTTTTGTGTTTATGCGTTTGTTTTAATACAGAGAGATTGCATGGTACAGCACAATTTTCACGCAAGCTTTATTATTTATTTTATACAATGAGATAATGGAATAGAGAGCAAAGGTAACTCGAAGGAAAATGAACTGGATATGCTTTGAAAATAAGTTAAAGAAAGCTTTTTATAAAAGGTACTCAGTGTGATTATATAAGGAGAAAAACGTGCAGCAGCATAGTTCAACGATCAATATCGCTCATCAGGATAAGTTTTCTGGTCGAGATATTGCGTTTGCAGCAGGAATTATTATTATTCTTATGGTTCTCTTTTTACCAGTTCCTGCTTTTGTTTTGGATTTAGGGCTTTCTTTTTCTATTGCATTTTCTGTTTTGATTTTGATGGTTTCATTATGGATCCAAAGGCCCCTTGATTTTTCAGCCTTTCCAACAGTTTTGTTAATTGCAACTTTATTGCGTTTATCGCTTAATATTGCAACCACCCGTGTAATTTTAACCCATGGTGATGAAGGTTATAAAGCTGCAGGTTATGTGATTCAAGGTTTTTCACAATTTGTTATGGGTGGAGATTTTGTTATTGGTCTTGTTGTTTTTGCTATTTTAATTATCGTCAATTTTTTGGTGATAACTAAAGGTGCCACACGTATTGCTGAAGTGGGAGCACGTTTTACACTGGATGCTATTCCAGGAAAGCAAATGGCCATTGATGCTGATCTTTCATCAGGTCTTATTGATGAAAAAGAGGCACAGCATCGTCGTCAGGAGCTTGAGGAAGAAAGTTCATTTTTCGGGGCAATGGATGGTGCGTCAAAGTTTGTGCGTGGTGATGCTATTGCCGGTCTTATTATTACGGCTGTTAATATTTTTGGTGGTATTGTTATTGGTGTAACGCGGCATGGAATGTCATTGTCTGGTGCAGCGGATGTTTTTACTAAGCTTTCTGTAGGAGATGGTCTTGTTACGCAGATACCTGCATTGATTGTTTCTTTGGCAGCTGGTCTTTTGGTTTCAAAAGGGGGAACACGCGGTTCTGCTGAAAAAGCTGTTTTGGGGCAGCTTGGAGGATATCCTAAGGCTCTTTTTGTATCCTCACTACTGTTATTAATGTTGGGATTGATGCCGGGTCTACCCTTTTTTCCTTTTTTCCTTTTGTCTGCTCTGATGGCTTCGATTGGTTATTCTATTCCACGTCGTTTAAAAAGAGAAGCGCTTGCAAAAGAAGCTTTGCGTAAACAAGAAAATCAGATTGCTCACCAGGAAGAGAGCCAATCAGTAAAAGCATCTCTTGAAATAGTACAGATTGAAATTGCTATGGGTAAGCAATTGTCTCAACGTTTATTACCGCAAAAAGTTGAATTAGCTAATCGTGTCGCAAAAATGCGCCGTAAATTTGCACAGGAGTACGGCTTTGTTATTCCTGAAATTCAAATATCCGACGATTATACAGTTCCGGGAAAAAGCTATTGGATCAAATTATACGGTACGGTTATTGCTTCTTACGAAATGCGTATTGGTGATGTTCTTATTATGCCAGGCAATAAGCCCATTCCCAATATTCCAGGTGAATATGTATCTGAGCCGGCTTTTGGGATGCGTGCTTTTTCGACTTCAGAGACGTTTCGTTCTGAATTAATTCGTGAAGGCTATATGGCAGTTGATAATCTTTCCGTATTATTAACGCACTTGAGTGAGGTTTTACGCAATAATTTAGCACAATTATTTTCTTATAAAGATATGCGCATTCTTCTTGAACGTTTGGGTAGTGAATATCGTAAATTATTAGAAGAGATTTGTCCTACACATCTTTCCTATTCGGGCTTACAATCGATTTTAAAACTTTTATTATCAGAACGTGTTTCTATCCGTAATCTTAATCTTATTCTCGAAGCAGTAGCTGAAATAGCACCTCATGTAAGGCGTTGTGAACTGATTGCTGAGCATGTACGGTTGCGTATGTCACAACAAATTTGTGGTGATTTATCTGAAAATGGCATTTTGAATGTTTTGCGAATGGGAAGCCATTGGGATCTCGTTTTTCATAAGGCGTTAAAGCGTGATGCAAAGGGCGACGTTATTGAATTTGATATTAATCCAGTTGAACTTGAAAAGTTTGGAACGGATGCGACAGCACTTATTCGACAACATATGGAAAAAGCAACGCGTTTTGCACTTATTACATCTCCTGAAGCGCGGCCTTATGTCCGCATGATTATCGAACGTCTTTTTCCAACTTTGCCTGTACTTTCCCATGCAGAAATTGCTCGTGGAATTGAAGTTAAAACATTGGGAACTATCTCTTAAAAGGCAAGGGGTTTATGTCATTAACATCTGTTCTTCCCCTAACATCTTTTTCAATTGAGCAATTGGTAACCATTGCTTTGTTAATTTTTGCACGGGTTGGAGCTTGTTTAATGTTGATGCCAGGAATGTCTAGTGTACGCATTCCTATGAGTTTGCGTTTATTTATTGGCATTTCTTTTTCACTTGCTATCCTTCCTTTGGTTACAGAATCCTTTAAGGTTCTCGGTGACAAACCCAATCTTGCACTACTTGTTCGTTCTTTGTTTGCTGAGATGTTAATTGGTAGTACTTTTGGGATAATTGCTCATGCTTATTTATGGGCTTTGCAATTTATGGCCTCAATTATTGGGATGTCGATAGGATTTTCTGGCCAACCTGGTCATAGTATCATTGAGTCAACACCAGAATCACATGTTGCGAATGTCTTAGTTTTTGCAGCTATCATACTTTTTTTTGCAAGCGATTTGCATATTATCACTATTCAGGGCCTTCTAGCATCTTATGATATTGTGCCTCTAGCTTTTATTCCAAATCCGGAAGCTGCTTTGACAGATTATCATGAAGCTTTATCGCGTGCTTTTTTAACTACATTGTCGATAGCAGCACCTTTTATTATTTATGCAATTTTGATTAATATTACGATAGGATTGCTCAATAAATTAACGCCTACCATTCCAGTTTATTTTATTTCATTACCTTTTGTTATGTGTGGAGGCTTATTTTTACTTTATATTTTAATACCAGAACTTTTACACTTGTTTAATTCTGAATTCCGTGATTGGCTTAAGAAAGGATCTTAATGGCGCAGAAAAGTAAACGTTATGGAAGACTTTTAAAAGTACAAAGTCTTGTTGAAGCACATCATAAAGCTGAATTAGAATATATGAAGGGTCAACTTTTTTCTTGTCAGGAAGAGACGCATGAACTCTTCTCATTAATGGAAAAAGATTCTGCTTTCAATTTTTGGAATGCTTCTTTTTTAGCAAAACGTTTGCATCATAATGCTAAGTTTGAAAAAGACCTTCAAGGAAAAATTGCACAACAGAAACAAGTTGTGTGTGAAGCTTCTAGTCGTTCGAAAAGATTAGAAGACAAGTATAAAGAAATCCAATCAATAGAAAAACAGAAACAATTTAGTAATATGCTAGAAGAGTATATTATAAATAAAATCGGTAAGACATCAGCTTGACATAAGTTTGGATGTTTATATCTATTACTATAGTTATAAATTATGAAGATTTTTCTTTCTATAAATAGCTATTAAAAGGAAGAAAAAGTTTTATAAGCTAGAAATTTAATTGCAAAGAAAAGCAAGAGTTAGGTAAAAAGGGGAAGTCTATGGCTATTCAGCCTCCTTCTGATATTGTGCTTGATGTTGCCCGTGCGGCAGATCCGCTTGAATATCGGGCTTCTGTTGAAAAGTTGTATTCTTTACAAAAATTTGCTCGTGTACAAACGACTGAGCGAGAAGGGAGTAGTTTTGCAGATTTGGCACAGACTACTTTGGCTTCTGAGGTACAAGATGATTTAGTTTCTGATGGGCTTGTTCAGCAGGTCCATATCAGGCCACAATCCGTACAAAGTAAAGAAGCTGAAGTTTTTAGAAATTTTGAAGCTTTTGTGTTGCAAACTTTTGTTGAAAGTATGTTTGCAACGGATATCCAATCGATTTTTGGAAAAGGGCAAGCAGGACAAATTTGGAAATCAATGATGGCTGAACAATTGGCCAAAGAATTTGCAGTATCTGGTGGAATTGGCATTGCACAGATGTTAGTTTCTGATCAAATGAGAAAAGAAATGGACACATCATTATCTACATTAGAGACAGATCAAGAGTTAGGTGCTAAAGATCATCGTGTATTAGCAGACGAAGTTATTTACAAAAATGAATTAGATTTGGTGAGTGAGGATTAAATAAAAACGAAATGAACATCTTATTTAAGATGAGAATTAAATAAATATTTTAGAGGGGAATGGAAATGTCTATAGTACAATTACAATATGATGATGAAAATGTTGCATTAAAAACAAAAATTCTCAATAATAATCTTATTGGTCGTGATTGGGCGATGACTAAATTTAATGCTGCCATTAAAGGGTTAGCAGAAGTTGTTGATTATGAAAGCAATATGCTAGAAAATCACGGTGCTCCAGATTATGAAGAAATTAATTTGCGTAAAACGCGTGGTTTGCGTGATCTTAATAAATCAATGAATGATGTAAAACGTTATATGGATCAGGATATTGAAATTGAGGTACAGACTTTGTTAACGGATTTACAAGAAAAATTAAACCGTAATAGTGAACTTCTTCGTATTCACTTGGAAGCAGTGAGAGATTTATCTCAAATTATTCAGGTTGCTGTTCGTGCTGAAGAAACAGATGGAACTTATAATCCAGTTTTGGTTAATGCTGGGCGTTCTAGATGATTAGAATGGTTGCAATGGGTTTGTGGGTTTGTTTGGTGGCTTTGGGCGCTTTAGTTTTTAGCCTTAGGGTCAATGCAGTTGATCCTAATACATCAGAAAAGTCCGCTCCTATTGCTGTAGAGATTGGTTCTAATAATACGGAGGTTATGAGTATTCCGATTTTGGTTGATGGTGATGTGCAGGGTTATATCATTGCGCAGTTTGCTTATGTAGTAGATAAAATAGCTGAAAAAGAGATATCTATTCCTGTAGAGGTTTTGATTAATGATACTATTTTTCAATATTTTTGGGGGAGCTATTCTGATGTGCGTGCAATTGAAAAAGTAAAATTTGAGATGATCAAAGAACGGATTATTGATGATGTCAATCAACGCTTTTCAAAAGCTGTCCTGAAAGATTTGCTTGTCAAACAGTTTAACTATCTTTCAGTTGATCAAATACGTGACATGAAAAATAAACGATAAGAGTGTTTATCAGCTTTTTAAAGGCAATAAAGTATAGAAACAAATTCTAAATTTGTTAATTAGTTTTTATTAGTTTGTGTATCATTCTTAATGCTTTGCCTAAGCTTAAAATTTGATATCTCTAAACTAAAAATTTATAAGATTCATAAAAAAGGTTTACTCTCATTGGAGAGCTTATAATAAAACCAGTATTTATAACAAGTGTATTTGGCATTATTGTCTCCATTATGTTTATGAATATTTATTTCTAAATCTTATAATAAATACCATAAAAATTAGTCGTTACTATCGGTTATATAATAAATTGTAAATAAAGTTTATATCTATAAAAGATTGATCGCATACCTATTGTCGAAGGAATTTAAGAATTCTTCGATTTTTTTTCTAAAGACATCTGAGATTAGATCATAAAAAGCACAGAGAATCAAAAGCGCTTCAACTTACCTTATTAGTTTACATTCAGGTTTATTTCTAAAGTGCTGAGTATTTTAAGCTTCTACTTATTTGCGAAGAAAAGAGCATTTTTACGTACTATTTTTTTCATTTTATGAATCAATATTTTTAGATGGATATAGCTTTGTCTTAATGCGTAAGTGGTTTTTGTATTCGTGCATTATTGAGCGCATTCATGAAAGCGCTGGTATTGGTTTCTTCATCAGAAGGATTATCAAAAATACAATTATCCAGCTCAACTCCAAATTCTTTAGCAGACATAAATATACGGAAAAAAGCATTGACCCCTTCATTAGAAAACTCCATGTGAAGTGATATATTAGGTGTGGTATTCCAATCCAGTTCATAACTGGCATTTCCGGCAAAGCGCATTGTATGAGGATAAAAACGCAATTCTGTTGCACTCTCAATGAGATCGGAAAGATAATTAAAGCGTTCAGTATGGATGTATGCAATAAAATCACCTACATCAATTAATCGTAGTTCTGGAATAAATTGCGCAACCTGTTTCGCTAGGACCATTTCACGAATTTCAATTATATAATCTTTTTTCATCTTATTACTTTATATCATTATTTAAATATTATTGATTCATTATTTCTTTTTATAAATTATTGTTTTAGTGATTTTTTTGATTGTTGATAAAACGAATTAAAGCAGCAACACTTTCATATAATTCTGTTGGAATTGTTTGGTCGATTTCAACTTGTTTGTACAACGTTCGTGCTAAAGTGACATTTTCAAAAATGGGGATCTCATGTTCGACGGCAATTTCACGAATATGTAGTGCTAGGATATCTAGTCCTTTTGCAATTACAACTGGTGCATAATCAAGCGGTGGTTTATAGCGTAAAGCAACAGAGAAGTGAGTAGGGTTTGTTATAATAAGAGTTGCTGTAGGGACATTTGCGATCATTCGGCGGCGGATACGGTCTCGTGATAAAGAACGCATTCGCGCTTTAACCATAGGGTTTCCTTCAAGGTTTTTATGTTCTTCTTTAATTTCTTGTTTCGTCATGCGTAATTGTTGACGCCAGTGAAAACGGGACCATGCGATGTCTAAACCTACAAGGGCAATAACTGCTGTAATAAAAGAGAGGGATAGGTTAATCAATTCTTTATGAATATATTTTGGTAAAGCTGATGCATCTGTTAAAAGCGCATTAATGAAAATTGTGTTGCTTTTGAAAAATATCATATAAATAATTAAACTAACAGCGATAAGCTTGGTGAGTGATTTTAAAAATTCAACTAATCCTGCTTTACTATAGATTCGCTTAAATCCATTGGCAGGAGAGATACGCGACCATTGTGGACGAATACGCTCTATGACAAATTTTGGTACATTCTGTACTGCTGATGCGGTAATGCTAAGCAAAGGGATAAGAATTAAGATAGGAGCTAAGGCTAAGCCTGCACTTCCACCTAATAAATAAATTAAGTGTTTGACATCTTCTGCAGTATTAATACGCCAAGATTCTGGACGTTCAAGCCATTGGATCAAAAAATAGGTAAGTTTTGAAATAGCTGGAAAGGAGATAAAAACGCAAATAAGACTAAAGCTTACAAGTGAAGCAAAGACAGGCAATTCACGAGAAAAAGGAAGATTTCCTTTTTCCTCTTCTTTACGAATTTTATACTCGGTTGGTTCTTCTGTTTGACTTTCTTTATCTGGTTTTTCATCTGACATATTGGTTCAGTGCGCCCTTTAGGACGTTCCTTCTTCACCTAAAAGATTGATTGTTCCTTGTTCTGATAGTTTAATAGCTGTTTGAGCAATGCTACGGCGTGCATTGATAATCGCTTCTTGTTGAATAGTGTCATTCTCTGTAGAGAGCTCTGTTTCTACCATGCGGCGTGTCCGTTGTGAAAGAGAATTAAGAATGAGTTCTTTCATAAGATCTTCCGCATTACGTAAAGCTGTAATTATAGTATCAGCTGCAATTCCATCAAAAAGAAGCAATCGTGCTCTTTCTGTCAAACGTGGAATATCTTCAAAAACAAAAAGTTTTGCTTTGATTTTTTCTACATCTTCTGGATTTAGATTGTCGAGATTTGCCAACATTTCGTCAATGTCTGCTTTATCAAGCTCATTTAAAATGACAGCTACTTGACTGTGATGTGCTTTGTCTCCTTCATCATTGTTCTTTAGGAGTGCTGGTCGTAGGGCTTGATCGAGAAGTGTTTCCATTTCTGGCGAAACTGTTCGTAGGTGTAATCTTCTGCGTGTAAGATCACTTCGTGTAGACATTGTTTGCGCCATAAAGATTTTTGCTGCTATTTCAGAAGGAAGACGAGAAATAATATAACTGACCACTTGCGGATGTTCTTGTGCAAGATGTTTTTGTAAAGCATCAACGTTTAATTTTTTAATGATATCCCAGATACTTTCTTGAGGTAGTGTTGGTGCTTTTGAAGGATCAAAAATTAACGCAGCTTCGTCTTCTGGCAATGTTTCTTGTATTAAATTATCGAATTTTGCACCGGCTTCTGAAAATGAAACGCCTTCTGCAAAAGCATCTTCGAATTGACGAACCAAAATTTCAAAATCAGCAAGAGAAATATTGGGTAAAGTATGTGCATGCCCACTAAGATGGCGTAAATCATCTGGTGTAAAGTGTTTTAAAAGACGTGCAGCAGCAGGCTTCCCTAAAGCAACAAGCAGAGCTGCAACCTTTTGTTGTCCAGAAAGCGTATCAATAATTGTAGAAGAGCTCTCTTTATCAGAGGGTATATTCTCTGATATAGTATGAAATTCTTCCGTAGTTTTTGTTTCCTTTGCCTGCGTCATATTTATCTTTCATAAGATTTGAAATCAGTTATTTATCAATAATTTCGGTAAGACTAACCCCAAAACGAGAAGGATCATCTTCTAGAACAATGACTTCGCCGCGGGCGATAATACGGCCATTGACCACGATATCAATAGGATCTCCGATTTGTTTGTCAAGTGTAATAACTGCACCTCTTCCTAAATCCATTAAGGTTGCGACTGGCATAGTTGTTGAACCAAGTACTACTTGAACTTCAACAGGAATACTCATAATGAGTTCTGTATTACTGGATGTGTCACTTGGGTTTTTGGGCGCATTTGAAGCACCTGTACCTCCAATAGTTGTTTTTCCTGCTGCTTCAGCTCCAAAAGAAGGAGTGCTTGGATTTGTTCTAAGATTAGGTGTTGCTGTTCCTGGTCGTGGTGCTCCAGCACCAAAACCTCCTGGCATTCCGGGTTTTTGTGCTATACCTTCTCCAACTTTTGGTGTTGTGAGGTTGGGTGCTGCTGCAGGATTGATTCCCTTAGGAATTCCGGGGTTTTTTATGTCATTAGTCATTCTGTCACCGTACTATTTTTTCTAACTTTAAAGGTTTTAAAATTTTGTTTTTAAAAGTTGTATTTTGTCATTAAGAGGTGTTTTATGCGCTTTGCGTTGCACAAAGACAGGCAGGCTTTTAGGACCGATAGGTTGCCGGCGAAGAGTATGTATTGCACCAGATGCTGCAGACGGACCATGAGCTTGTGTAGCTAAAATACTGCGGAACTGATTGAAATCACTTTTCAATTGATCACGGACATTTTCCATATGAGAGATTGAACGATCAATATCACGCCGAATACGCGTGGATTCAATCATCCGTGCATCCATTTTTCTATTTTCATCTCGGAACTCTTGATGTTCTTCACGCAGAGTTGAAAGGGCTTTGTCAAGACAGGCTGTCCCCATTTGGACTTGTTTTGCAAGCTCACGTCCCATTTGGATAGTAGCAGCTAGTTTGCGTATTGTAATAATCAAAACACTCAATGAGACGAGAGCTAAAAATGCACTTATAAAATTAAACATGAACCAACTCATCAATCATTTCCTCTTCTTCATCAATAGGATTTGTAACTCGGATAGAAAAACTTGTCCCAATTTTACCAAGGGAGCATTTATAAAGTGATTTATTGCCACTGCGTAATCTGATTTGTTTCGCAGCATTGGCAGGAAGGGGTAAAATTTGCCCTACTTTGAGGGTAGATAATTCATTTAAAGTCATTGATCCCTGTTGAATAAAAGCTTCAATGCGTACACGTGAACGACTGACTTCTTGTTTTAAACGTTTGGCCCAAAGGGGATCTGTTCGTTTTGCAGGAGCGCGGAGTGCACGCGTAACGGCTTCTTGGATAGGGCGATGGCAACTGCGTGGCATTAAGATATTCACGTGGGTTTCCACTTCACCGCATTTCACTCCGAGAGTGCAGGAAAACATTTGTGATTGGTTAAATGTTTCCGCATTAAATTCTTGTGCTTTACATGTTTGTTTGAAGATTAAAAGTGATCCATCACCGATACCAAAGACACCATCTAACGCATAGGCTAACAATTTTCCAAAAGTTGCACCGACTTTGCTTTCGATCGGACTAAAAGGGCGTCCATTGCGATTTGTTATCATGGGTTCTGAAGCCCCAAAAAATACTTCTGTTGCTAGTTCTACGAGTGTTGCATCAAGAACAAAAATAACATCATTTCCCCAGCGATCGGAGTTGAAATAAACCAGAAGTGCTTCTGTTCCAATTGCTTGAGTAATCTGTTCCGCTTTCAGTGTGTCAAGTGATTGTACATCTGTCATAAATTTTAAAGAGGTATAATTGCTTAAGCGCATACACAGATTACTTGCTGCATCACGGAAGACATATTGAAATGACATGAGGTCATCACTTGATAGGCCAGCTGCACGCAAAATATGTTGGGTCAGCGCATCTTGTTTTTTATCTTCTTGCGCTTTTTCTTCGTTTTCTTGTTTTTCGATCGGTTCAGTCATATTTAGGCGGCCTCTTTTTCACTACCTTGACTAGCGATTGCATGTTGTTCCATAATATCAATTGTTGGACGGTCTTTTGCTGAGATGGTTTTACGACCGTACTCAAGTGCTATTTGTGGCATTGCGCCGTTCATGTAAGCCAACAGTGTTTGTTTAACAACAATGTAAATACGCGCTTTTTTATTGCGTACTGTTTTTATTTTTGAGGCAAGAGGACCAAAGATACCATAAGCAAAAAAAATACCAGCAAAGGTCCCTACAAGAGCAGCTCCAATTAAGTGTCCTAATACTTCTGGTGGTTCACTTATGGCTCCCATAGCTTTAACTACACCTAAAACAGCTGCAACAATTCCAAGAGCTGGAAGAGCATCAGCCATATTTTGCATTGCTTGATAGGGTTTTTGAGAATCGTATGAAATTGTATGAATTTCTTCATCCATCAAAGCTTCAATTTCAAAATGGCGTGTATTTCCCATGACAATAAGACGGCAATAGTCACAAATAAAATTGGTTAAAGATTCATCTTTTAAGATCAGAGGATATTGCTGAAAAAGCGCAGATTCTTTTGGATTGTCAACATGAGCTTCCATTTCAGATTTTGATTTTGAACGCATTTCGCGCATAAGAACATAGAGCAAACCCAATAGTGATAAAAAATCTTTTTGTTTTGGAACAGCATCTTTCATTGCTTCTATTGTTGCTTGCAATGTATCTTTAATAGCGGGAATAGGATTGGAAACAATAAATGTTCCAATAGCTGAGCCTAAAATGATGACAAATTCCCATGGTTGTACTAAAACATCAAGATGGCCTCCCATAGCGACATAACCGCCAAGTATGCATCCAAAAATAATTATTAATCCTATAATAACACCCAAGGCTGTGAGCTCCTTATTTTAATTTTTGTGGAAAAATAAATGTCTATGCTTGTGTAAAACTTACCATTTATTTTCTTAATATTATATAAAAGTATTACAATGTTGTATAAAAGTGTTAAGAGATATAATACTTTAAAAGTAAAAATCATTTTATCTATTAATAAAGACTTGCTATTTCTTGGTTAATAATAACAAAGTGGTTTTATCATAAGCTTTAGGCAAGTTTTATGCTTTAAATCGGGGCTTGTGTAGAGAGGGGTTTTCTGTGATTAGCACATATACGAGTTATAGAAGTACAATTGATAATATGAAGCAAACGTTTGATAGGCTTTTTCAAAAGCCACAAGTCAAACGTGAGACAGACTATTATGTTAAGCATATTATTGGTGTGAAGTCAGTTGATGAGTTTTTAGCAAATGATAAGATCTATAATTATGCTATGAAAGCTTATGGATTGGAAGACATGATTTTTGCTAAAGGCATGATTCGTAAGGTGCTTTCAGATCCTGAGTATGCGTCTCAATTAGTAGATAAGCGTTATCAGCAATTTGCAGAGGCATTTAATTTTAGCAAATATGGTGAAAAAGCGACACAAAGAGAGAGTGCAAAAACAGTCACCGTGAATAAGTATATGCAACAAACATTAGAAGTTGAAGTAGGCGAAGTTAATGAGGGGACACGTCTTGCTTTGTATTTCACTCGGACTATTGGGGGAATGGTACAGAATAATGTTCTGACAGAAAAAAATTGGGCTTATCAGATTCTGAGCGATAAAGCTTTATCGGCTGTTATTTTTAAGGCCTTCAATATTTCTGAGAATGTGCTTACGTCGCCAATTGAAGTACAAAAATCTTTGTTAGAGTCCCGTATGTCACTTAAGGACTTACAAGATCCAAAGAAGTTAGAACACCTCATTGCAAAATTTTCTGCTATGTATGATGTACAAAATCAAACAGTTGTTAATCCTGCTTTAATGATTTTGCAAGGATCAAATGTAGGTAGAGGTTTAGCTTTTTCAAATGAAACAATAATGGCTTTACAATCTTTCAAACAGGGTGGTCTGTAAGTAAGTATTGATAAGATTCAGAAGGGACTAGGTATATGCAAAATCCGATTTATGTGGGTGTTTCAGGCCAAATTGGCTTGGAACGGCGGATGGAGACTATTGCGCAAAATATGGCAAATGTGAATACACCAGGTTTTCAAGCGGGTGGTATGAAGTTTGATACATTATTGTCTTCCGTTGCACATGAACAGGGTGATCGTGTGTTTTTCACAAGTGCTGGCAAGGGATATATTTCCACTGATCGTGGTTCTTTGGTAGAGACGGGTAATGCGCTTGATATTGCTGTAGTAGGCGATTCCTATTTTTCTATGCAAGCATCTTTCGGACAAGTGTATACTCGCGATGGACGAATGATTATGACTCCGGAAGGGGGATTGGTTTCTGTAACAGGGTTACCTTTTTTAGATGAGGGAGGGGCACCAATTCAGCTTAATCCAGCAGGGGGGACACCACGTATTGTAGCTGATGGAAGTATCTATCAAGATAATGCATTCGTTGGGAAAATTGGTTTATTTCAATTTCAGCCAGGTACCCAGTTGCGTTATGGACCGAATTCTTCTGTGATACCTGATAAAGCAGCTTTTCAATCAGAAGGGGGAAGCGGTGATACTGTTGTGCAAGGGTATATTGAAAGTTCGAATGTGAATGGTGTGATAGAGATGACTCGCCTTATTGAAGTAAGCCGTGCTTTTGAACGTGTTGAATCAATGCTTCGTCAGCAAGAAGAAATGCGTTCTAAATCTATTCAAATTCTGAGTGGAAAAGTATAAATATTTGATCATAGAAAATTTGTGTTAAAGAGTTATGCATGATGCTAGAGAGTGAAAATAGTTCTATGCCAGAAGTTGTTTTAGTTAATGCTACGCCAACAACTGATTCAGTTATAAATTCTTCTCTTGCTGATGCACAAGATACTGATATTCATGCTGAGGAATCAGATGATACGGTAAATCTTCTTAAAGATGTAACAAATGCTGATTCAAATACTGACATAATTGAGACACCTCCTGCTCCTACTGCTTTAAATCGATTGCTTGATTTTGCAAAACACAAAAACGATCATTATTCTCACCTTGTGAGTCAAGGTGGTGTTATTAGCGATGTAGCACGAGGGACATTAGTTGCACGTGGTTTATCACAGTCTGTCTTATTAGGTGATACAGTATCCGTTGAGTGTGAGTCACAGTTTCTACGAGGTGAAATTATTCGTGTTAATGAAGAAAGCGTTTTAATTAAACCTTATGATGAAACTGTTGTTCCTATGCTTTCTGCTTCTGTTTTTCCAAAAGGTCCTCTTTTTGTTGCTCCAGATCGTTCTTGGTGTGGACGGATTGTTAATGCTTTTGGAGAGGCTATTGATGGCAAGGGAGGATTATCTTCTGGGCCACGAAATATGGCAATTGAGACCTATGCACCTCCAGCACTGAAACGTGCGCGTGTGGGTGCAGGATTACGCACGGGCATTAAGGTTATTGATATTTTCACGCCCCTTTGCTTTGGGCAGCGCATTGGGGTTTTTTCTGGTTCTGGGGTAGGGAAATCGACTCTTTTGTCTATGATGATGCAAGCTGATCATTTTGATACGGTTGTTTTAGCGCTTACAGGAGAGCGTGGCCGTGAAGTGCGTGATATGCTTGATGATGTATTACACGATAAATTACACAAATTGATTGGAGTGATCGCAACGGGTGATGAAAGTCCGATGATGCGCCGTTTAGCCCCAATTATGGCGACAACAATTGCTGAATATTTTTCTTCTTTAGGAGATAATGTTTTGCTTGTTGTCGATTCTGTTACGCGCTATGCGTTAGCAACTCGAGAAATTGCTATTACTGCTCATGAGCCACCTGTTTCACGTGGATTTCCTCCACGCGTTTTTAGTGAATTGCCCCGTTTATTGGAACGTGCAGGTCCCGGCAGGGAAGGAAAAGGATCTATTACGGGTGTTTATGCAGTATTGGTTGATGGTGATGACCATAATGATCCCATTGCTGATACTATTCGTGGGATTTTGGATGGTCATATTGTTCTTGATCGTGCCATTGCTGCACAGGGAAGATTTCCTGCTGTTGATATTCTTTCTTCTATTTCACGTTTGGCATCTCATAACTGGACACCTGAACAATGTACATTGGTTAAAAATTTGAAAGAGATGATTTTTCGCTACGAAGAAACACGTGATTTACGCGCTATGGGTGCTTATCGTCCTGGGACAGACCATGTTCTTGATCAAGCAGTTTTTTTAGTTCCATCTATTTATGCTGCAATGAAGCAAAGTCCCGATATGGGACTTATCAGTGATCCCTATGAAGAATTAGCTAAGTTATTAAAAAGTCAGTAATGGCTGCTAGCGGTAAAAGGTAGAATTATTTTTCAAGAGATTACATTTTGTTGTGTACAGGCTTGTGTTTGGTTAGTATTTTTTCTTTTCATGGTTTATGATGTATTTAGAGAAGTTTGAAAGAGGCAACATAGGGTGTTTAGAAAGCTTGATCAGTTTTCTATAAATCTAATAAATTAAGAGTATGTTTGCAAAGTTCTATGTGAATCTATTGATAGAAAAAGGAATACTGTTTGAAAAGATTTCTCTCCCATGATTATAAACCGTATAAATTAATTTTGAGTTAAGCCTTAACAAACAAGATAAGTTTTTTCTTGGTTAAGTTGTGAAAATTTCTTCTTCTCAAATAAATGAAGGGTAGCATCGCGATGGTTAAGTGTGATGCGTATATTGTTTATCAAGTCAGGAAGTTAATTCACTCATGGCAGTTAATGTTTTGTTATTATGACTAATAAAAGTAAGGTGTTGTAAAGACATCTATAGTGCGGGGGCAGGGTATGATTTCATTTTCTTGTAGATTTTAAAATGCGAAAGCAAGTCTCGCACAAGTTTTCTTTATTATGATGGTTTGAAGTAAAAAGGGTAAGAATTATGGATTCGGTTAATTTTTTTGAGATGGCAAATAAACAAGCAAATTGGTTATCTGTTCGCCAAAAGGCAATTGCGAGTAATGTCGCGAATGCAAATACACCAGGGTATAAAGCTCGTGATGTAGAGGACTTTACAGCTGTTTTACAAAATAAAATGATTTCTATGGCTGTGACGAATATCCATCATATGGATATAACCGAAAATGGTATGGAAACGCATATTATCCGCCCTGAAAATGTTATGGAAGTTACGCATTCAGGTAATGATGTCAATTTAGAAGAAGAAATGCGTAAAGGAGGAGACGTTAGTCGCGAAATATCTCTTAACACTGCTATTGTAAAAGCTTTTCATCGAATGACAATGGCAACAGTTAGAGGAGGAGCTTAAGGATGTCTGATCGTCTTATTGCAGCAGAACAGATTGCTACAACCGGTTTGAGTGCTCAGTCAACACGTTTGCGTGTTATTGCTGAAAATTTAGCCAATGCGAATTCAACGGGAAAATCTCCAGGTGCTCGACCTTATCAGCGCAAAACAGTGAGCTTTGAAGCGACGCTTAATCCTTACATTGATGCACAAGGTGTACATGTAACACGGATTAGCACTGATAAAGCGCCTTTTATTATGCGTTATGAACCAGGTCATTTGGCTGCTGATAGTAATGGTTATGTGAAATATCCTAATGTGAATTCGATTATAGAAATGGCAGATATGCGTGAAGCAAATCGCTCATATGAAGCAAATTTACAAGTAATTCGCCAAGCGCGCGATTTAATCTCACAAACGATTGATTTATTAAAAGGATAAGCTGTTTATCACCTTAATTAATAGGTTTTATTTTGAATTTTGTAGGAGCATATAAAATGATTGAAGCATTTACTTCTGTTGTGTCACACAATACCCTTGATTCTTTGGGGCAAGCCAGCAAACAAATGAGTAGTCTTAATGGGCAGCAAATCTTGCCTAGTGTAGTAGGAAACAATGTCAGTTTTGATCAGGTTTTATCTGAGGTTGTAGAAGTTGTTGGTACAAAATTACAAACAGCAGAAAGTCTTTCCATAGATAGAATCTCTGGAAGTGATGTTGGTGTGCGCGAAGTTGTAAATTCGGTAATGGAAGCTGAACGGTCTTTAAGTACAGCTATTGCTCTCCGTGACAAGCTTGTACAAGCATATCTTGAAGTAAGTCGGATGCAAATTTAGCATGAGCACGATAGTGTTTAGAAAAGTATAGGAAAAAATTATGGTCATGAAATCACTGTCAATTGCGGCAACAGGTATGGCTGCCCAGCAAACTAATCTTGATGTTATTGCTAATAATATGGCGAATATTAATACGACGGGTTTCAAGCGTGGGCGTGCAGAATTTGCAGATTTGATGTATGTTGCAGATCGTGCAGTTGGTGTTCCTAATATGCTTAATCAAGCTGTTATACCTGAAGGAGCAATGATTGGGATGGGTGTGCGTACTGCTGCTGTTCGTACGATTAATACCCAAGGGGCTTTTGTGCAAACTGGTAATGCCTTAGATCTCGCTATTAATGGAAATGGTTGGTTTGAAATACAAGATCCCAATGGCAATGTTTTTTATACTCGTTCAGGTGCTTTTAATTTAAGTGAAACAGGGCAGATAGTAACATTGGAGGGCAATTTAGTGCAGCCTGTTATTACTATTCCTATAGGGAGCAAAAATGTCACAGTCAGCCCTGATGGGACAGTTTATTATCAAACGGATACAGATCCTAATGCTGTGGAAGCGGGACGGTTTCGTTTAGTTAATTTTGTCAATGAGGTTGGTCTAGAGCCGATAGGGGATAATCTGTTTCGCGAGACACAAGCTTCTGGTGCACCGGTTCCAGGAGATCCAAAAGAGGATGGATATGGCAGCATTATGCAAGCAATGCTTGAAGCTTCTAATGTTGATCCAGTCAAAGAAATGACAGAACTTATTGCAGCGCAGCGTTCTTATGAAATGAATTCTAAAGTTATTCAAGCGTCAGATGAAATGGCAGCAGTTGTTTCTAAAAATCTGAGGTAAATGGTATGAAAAATCTTTCGCTTTTGCTTATAAGTTTTTTTCTTTCGTTTTTTTTATTCACAGCAGCTTATGCTGATCGGATTGGTTTTCTTGTGCCTGATAAGTCTATTTATGCTGGTCAACGTATCAGTGATATAGGTTTAAGCGAAAAGCATTTTTTTATTAAATCTGATGCAGTTTCCTTGTATGTGACGGATATGAAACAAATTCTTCACAAAGTGGCAAAACGTACTTTAACAGCAGGCCGACCTATTTCTCTTTCTTCTTTAGGAGATCCAGTTTTGGTCGAGCGTGGTCAGGCAACAAAGTTGATTTTCCAAACACATAATTTGCAGATTACAGCTCTAGGAGTTGTTTTACAGTCGGGATCTTCTGGTGATGTTATTCGTGTTCGCAATTCCGATTCAGGGCGTGTGGTTACAGGAACTGTTTTGCAAAATGGTGATGTAAGAGTAGGTTTTTAATGATTATGCGTTTTTTTGCTTGTTTCTTATCTTTTTGGGTTTTCTTTATTCCTGCATTTGCAGATGAAGGCGGGAAAAATGTTGAAGAATATAACTCTACAGTGGAAGCTGATGCTGCTTGGTTAGGGGCGGGGGGGAATCCTGCACAAATGCATTATTCAGATTTAGCACGTTCAAGTGCAGTAGCTCGTTTAAAAGATATTGCGATTGTTCAAGGTGTTCGTTCTAATCAATTAGTAGGTTATGGTTTGGTGATTGGTTTAAATGGTACGGGTGATTCTTTACGAAATGCACCTTTTACAGAGCAATCTATGCGAGCTATGCTGGATAATTTAGGCATCAATCCTCCTGCTGGTGCATCGCGTGTTAATAATATCGCTGCTGTTATTGTAACTGCTGAAATGATGCCCTTTGCAACTCCAGGATCACGGATTGATGTAACGGTTTCTTCTTTGGGGGATGCAACATCTTTGCAAGGGGGAACATTAGTCATGACACCGCTTCTTGGAGCAGATGGTAAAACTTATGCGGTGGCACAAGGCAATATGGTTATTTCCGGTTTTGGTGCTAAGGGAACTGCAGAAAGTGTAACTCAAGGTGTGCCTACATCGGGTCGTATTCCAAATGGTGCACTTGTAGAACGCAAAGTTGATGGAAATTTCAACCATAGTAACGAGATTATTATAGAATTACGGAATTCGGATTTTTCGACAGCAGTGCGTATGTCTGATCTCATTAATATTTTTGCTAATAAGCGTTATAAACAAAGTGTTGCTAGAGAGCGTGATGCGAAAACTATTGTTTTAAACAAACCGCGCAATATTTCAGTCTCACGCTTTATTGCTGACATTGAAGGATTACCTATTCCTACCGATGAGGTGGCGCGTGTAGTTGTTGATGAACGTACGGGAACTGTTGTTATTGGTGAAAAAGTACGTGTTTCACGTGTCGCTATTTCACATGGTAGCTTAACAGTACGTGTGACGGAAGAACCAAGTGTTTCACAGCCTAATCCTTTTAGTGAAACAGGTGATACAATTGTGGTTCCGAGAACATCAATTGATGTTGATCAGTCACTCTCTAATATTGGTATTTTGAGTGGCGTTGATTTAGATAGTCTTGTTAAAGGGTTAAATCAAATTGGTGTCAAACCAACAGCAATTATAGCAGTTCTGCAGGCAATTAAAACCTCAGGCGCTCTTCATGCGGAGCTTGTTGTCCAATGATAAAATTACGTTTTTATGTTTTTTCTTTATTTATAGCAATATTTATGGCTTTTCCGATTGGGAGAGGATATGTGAAAAATGCATCTGTGCCAATTCCTGCACCAAATAAGATTGCTTCATCTATAGAAAATGTAGAACAGTCACCAGTTTCTACTGAAGTGCTTGAACAAAAAATTGAAACTGTATCCCATCAGTCAGTTCAGCCGAAGGAGTCAACAGAGACTAAGGTAGATACTAAAGCTCCTATTGTTTCATTGATACAAGAGAAGTCTGGAGGAAGATCTGAGGAGATATCTGGAGTAAGTAAAGAAGAAATAGAGCGTTTTTGTAGCAATATTGGGAGTCAGGCTGCAGATGCGCGTTTTCAACTACAACGCCAACAATTACAAGAATTACGTGATCAAATTAGTGAACGTGTGAAAATTTTAGAAGAAAAGCAAAACGAATATCAAGTTTGGCTTAATAAACGCAATGAGTTTTTATCAATGGCAGAGAGTTCTTTAGTTGAAATTATTACGAAAATGCGTCCTGACGCTGCAGCTGCTCAATTGGCTTTGATGAATGATCTTGTTGCAGCTTCGCTTGTACTTAAGCTAAGCCCTAAAGTGTCAAGTGCTATTATGAATGAGTTACCGCCTGAAAAATCAGCGGAATTAACTCAAATATTAGTGAGCGCACAACAAGTATCAACAAAAAAGAAATAAACGCTATATGCGATAGAAGTAAAGATAATATGATTATGCAAGTGAAACAGATAAAAAGTACAAATAAATACTCGTCTTTCTTGTGTGTAGCAATTGGGTTGACTACCATGTCTATAATATTAGCCAGTTGTTCTTATAATGTAAAAGATTTTAATTCGGCACCAAATTTTTCACCGGTTCGTGCTGATTTAGGATATGCTTCTTCGCATGCAGCAAGTATTTATCCACCAGCACCAAGTGAAAGCCGATATTCGCTTTATCGTTCAAGCGCTAGTAGCTTTTATCGGGATCCGCGTGCAATGAAGCCAGGTGATGTATTAACCGTGCAAATTTTCATTAATGATCGTGCTAGTTTAAACAATAAAAGTGATTTAAAGCGTGATTCTAATTCCAAATATACAATTGGAGCGGGATATTCATTTATGGATAAGTTGGCTGGTAGTATTGAAGGTGGCTCATCGAGTCAGTCTAAAGGGGATACTAAGGTAGAACGACAAGAAAATATTCGTTTGTCTATTGCAGCTATTGTAACAGATGTTTTGCCAAATGGTAATTTGGTCATTAATGGTTCGCAGGAAGTTCGGGTTAATAATGAATTGCGTATTCTCAATATTGCAGGATTGGTTCGTCCACGTGATATTTCAGGCAATAATATGATTGATTATGACAAAATTGCTGAAGCGCGCATTTCATATGGAGGCCGTGGACGTATGAGTGAAATACAACAACCTCCTTATGGTCAGCAATTGCTCAATCAGATTGCGCCTTTTTAGAGAATGAATATATAATTTAATTTTATTGTTCATTATCAAAAAATAGAAACCTATCAAAAGTAACTTTATAATTACATTATTTATGTGACAGGGAATTTTTATGGCAGAAGAGTCGAAAAAAGAAGAAAACATTGTGCAACGGGAAAGTAGCATAAAAGTTTTTCTGATTGTTGGATTTGTTTTGACATTGGTTGCTGCTGTTTCTGGGTGGTTTTTAGGAGCATGGGTGAGTCGGGAGATGGCGCCAACTTCTAGTAATTTAAAAGAGTTACCAATGACCAAAACTCCAGAGAATCTTATTGCTGCTGATTCTCATATTGTTACTTTGCCTCCTATTTTAACTAATATTGCAGTACCAGAAAATGCTTGGATTCGAATGGAAGTCTCTTTAGTTATTAAGCCTGATGAGAATATTGAATCTACACTGACAGCTGATATATCAAATGATTTTTTAGCATTTTTGCGACAAGTTACAATCGATCAGGTTAAAGGGCCGTCAGGGTTAATGAATTTGCGTGCTGATCTTTTAGATCGTGCTAGAGTTCGTTCCGATAATAAAGTAAGTAATATTTTGATTTCAAGTTTGGTAGTAGAATCATGAAGCGGTTTGGTGGTTTTGTATTGATGATATTTTTGTTAGCAACAACAGTTGCTTTTGCACAAAAAACAGGTGCTGAGAATGCTAGTGGTCTTGCTGGATTATTTTCTTATCCTCAAGGTTCAATTAGTGGACGGATCGTCCAACTTTTCGGCCTATTGACTATTTTATCAGTGGCTCCTGGTTTATTGATCATGGTCACCAGTTTTACTCGTTTTGCCATTGCTTTTTCATTGTTGCGGACAGGTTTAGGATTACAAACAACGCCTTCTAATCTTGTGATGATCTCATTAGCTTTGTTTATGTCCTTTTATGTAATGGCTCCGACATTTAACACAGCATGGGAGGATGGGGTCCACCCTTTAGTAAATAATAAAATCAGTGAACAACAAGCGATAGAAAAAATTAGTCAGCCTTTTCGAGAATTTATGATCTCGCAGGTTCGTGAGAAAGATCTTGACTTGTTTGTTAATCTTTCTGATTCTTCTCTTCAAGTTAAAACAGGTTCTGATGTTGATTTTCGAGTTTTAGTTCCTGCTTTTATGATTTCTGAATTACGTCGTGGGTTTGAAATAGGTTTCCTTATTGTTCTTCCTTTTTTAGTGATAGATCTTGTCGTGGCTACGTTGACAATGTCAATGGGAATGATGATGTTGCCACCAACGGTTATCTCTCTACCATTTAAAATTCTTTTTTTTGTATTAGTTGATGGATGGAATTTATTAGTTGGAAGCTTAATAAGATCTTTTTAAAGTTATATTTAAGCTTATAAATTAGTTTTATTTTATTAATTATTTTAAACAAAATTACAATTTATTCCTACTAAGTATGATATTATTTTATGAGATACTGTATATATTTTAATAGGATATATTTGGAAAAAATATTATAATTTATAAATTCTTATTGAACATTTAGCGTTTGAAATTATAAGAATAGTTAGGAATACATTGTAAGATACTAAACAGGTCGTACTCGTTATTATTTAACTTTATAATATATCGTTAACAGTATAAACTTTGTTTAAGTTTTCCATTTATTATAATAATTATAAATAGAGACTATATTCATCTTATAATAATTTTGCTTGTAAATATTATATTCAAATAAAATAGTTGGGATAGAATCAAGCGCACCTGATATTATTTTCAGTGGAAGATTAACAGCATTGTTCTCTGTGAATTCAGGCCCAGAAAAAATCTGATGTAAATGAACAACAGTTCTGGTTAATTAAAATTCATTGTGATGCTAACAATCAAAATAAATCAATAGTCAATAATGATGTAAATACTTGAATTTATTTTGATTTACTAAGAATATTATCAATTTAATGAAAATGATAACCAAAATTGATAACTTTACATATAACATTTTTTGTTACATATAAAAATATAAAATCCATTTTAAATTTTATAAGTTGTTAATAGGGTCTATTATGCAAAGAGCATTGTATACAGTTTTTACATCATTGAGTTTACTTTTGTCGAATCTATTGTATGTCTTAGCTGAGGTTAATAACAGTTCCAGTGTAGCAAATAAATATCCAGGGGTGCCTAGTATTGCAATCGAAAAAAGTGGTGAACCTGTTGTTATTAATGGTGGGACGTTTAAAGCAGTTTCTGTGGGGATTTTGGCTAATGGTACTAGAGCATTTAGTGCTACAGGAATTGATGTACAAGCAGGTCTTGCAGGTATAATGCCTGCAGGTGCAACTAGAATGTATTTAAAAGATTCAGTTATAAGGATTAAGAGTCCTGATGGTCAAATAAGTAATGGTTATGGTGTTGTTTTTGGATATGATAACTTTAAGAATTCTAAATCCACTAGCACAGATGCTAGTAGCAGAGCTAATATAAGTGTTGTTGCTCCAAGTTTTGTAGAGCTTACCAATACAAAAATTTTATCTAGCAACTTAGGTATTGTAGCATTTGAATCAGGTATTGTGTCACTTAAGAATTCAGAAATTCATTCTAATATTTTATTAGGAAGTTACGGTGTTGAGAGCGTAAGAAGTTTGCCTGTAGTTAATATGTTGAGAGTTTCTGCAAGTCATTCTATTCTAGAAGGTTCAGCACAAGCTACAGGAATGCAATATTCATTTTTAACTCTTAAAGATGATTCAAAATGGATCATACCAGTTAATCTTGGTGTTGGGGAAGAACAACTACGTGCAAAGCAGCGACAAGAATCTGTTCTGCATATGCTTACACTTAATAATAGTGCTGTTGTATTTGATCAAAAAGATAGTGGTATTTACCAAACTTTACGCGTAAGACCTCTCAAATCAAGTGATACGGGACATTATTTAGCAGTTGGTAATGCTAATATTCATTTTAATATGGGTGTGAATGGTTCTGATAAACTTATAATCGAAACTGATGTAGGCGGTATTACTAAAGTTCATATTAATTACGTTGAAGATCACAATGTAGAGGAAAGCCGTAATGCAACGCGTGTTACTAGAAATGCAGTTGTTTTGCCACGGGGAGGAGTTACGGTTATTGAGGTTCATAATAGATCTGTAAGTGAAAAGTCCTTCCAATTAGCTCATGGTTATACTGTATTTAATAGCTTGCCTTATAGGTATGTTCTTAATAGTAAAAGAGAAACTTCTGGTATTTGGAAATTCAATTTGTCAAATGGATATGTTGATGCCCAATCACAAGTGAAAGCCCTTGTACCACAAATGGCTAGTTATGTGGTTATGCCGAATGCTTTATTTTCTGCTGGTTTCTCTGATATCAGTAATCAGAATGGTATATTAGCTGATGTGCAGGAAACGTTAAATGTTGCAGGTAAAAAGACGAGTTCTGTCTTTTTATCTTCTTATGGTAATGCAAAAACTTTTTCATCTATTCGTAATCCGTTGCAATATGGTTATGGTGCGGATATACGTTATGCGGCTCTACAAACTGGTGCTGTGTTAGGTTCTTTTGAAAATGCAAATACAGTTACACGTGTCGGTATGTTAGGAACTTATGGTCAATTATCTTTTACGCCAAAAGATATGGAAGATTCTGCTAAAAGTACTCTTGATAAGTGGTCCATTTCAGTTTTCGGTAATATGCAGCATGATAACAATTCGTATATGAATGCGCTCTTTTCTTATGGTATCTTGAAAGGGCATATTAAGACTGCTGTTGTCGATAATGTAGCAAAACTTGATGATAAAAAGATGTTAAGTGTATCTGCAACTGTCGGTCACAAATTAGCAACTGGTAATAAAAGTGTATCTTTTGAACCGCAGGCGCAAATTGTTTATCAACGTTTGATGTTTGATACTATTTTAGATAGCGATAATCTTGAAGTTAATATGAAGGATCCTCATCAATGGTTAATGCGTGTAGGTGGTCGTTTAACCAAAATGCTTCCTGTTGTTGAAAAGAATAGTTTCATTGCTTTCTATGGAAAAATGAATGTTATAAAGACTCTTAGTTTTAGCGATACCATAGAAGTTGGTGATACTTTTTATCTTGATTCTATGGGTTCTGCTATTGAGGGTGGCTTAGGTGTTAATGTGCAGTTAACTAACAATATTTTTGTGCATGGTGACGCTAGTTATCAGCAAAGGTTATCAAAAACTGGTATGTCTGGAGCATCTTTTTCCGGAAAGCTGCAGTATCGTTTTTGATAGGTTAATACGACTTTAGTAAAGAGGTAATGTACTTTATTTTCTTCTTTATGCGTAAATCTTTATTCTTCTTAGAGCTTTGTGGTCTTCAAAAGCATTTCAAAAAGTGTCCTTTGATAATAAAGATCATTTGTGATTTCATACTCTTTCTTTTCGCATTCATTTAATAGTGCTTTTATCTCTTGATAAAAAAGCGGATAGAAAGAGAGCTTTGGAGGGGAAGGGAATATAGGTTTCGTGAATAGAATTATTATAAAAAAAGGGCAGTATTTATACTGCCCTTTTTGTTGAAGTTAATATCAGTATTGTTTTAGAAACGGTAACGTATTCCACCTGAGAAAGAGGTTGCTGATAGACCTGCTTTTTGAAGTTTGTGTTGGTGGCTGACATCACCATGTAATCCCAATTTTTTATTTAATTGCGCATTAATTCCTACACCACCTTCAACAGAAGCTCCCATAGGATCAAGGTGGAAATTATCGGTAACCTGTATTGTATCACCATCACCAAAAGTGTTAATCATGTTCAGTTTTCCATAAAGGGAAATGATATGACCGTTTTCTGCTGCAGTGACAGTTTTGGTTAAACGTCCACCAATACGAACTAACCATTGGTTAGGATTATTCATATCGATTTCAAGATCATTAGCATCTGAAATATTATCAAACATCAAGCGCTGATAAGCAAGTTGTGCTTGTGGTTCAAAGACCAACCCTTCAACACCAGTTGCAAATTGTTGGCCAATGGTTGCAGAAGCACTCAATGTGTTGACGTCATCCAATTTTGCAATGTTACCAATATCAGCAACTTTAATATTTCCTTTCACAAGGCCATAGGAAAAGAGTGTATCAAGGTACAAGCCATTCCGATGATGTATACTACCGAAAGCTGAAATTGACCACTTATCAAGTGTGCTCTTGGCAGCACCTTCCATATCTTTTGGAGTGAAAGATACTTGTCCATAAGAGCCTAACAAGCCGAAATTTGTTGTGGTATTTTGATTTTCCAGAACACCTAATGAGACTCCTAATTGTAGAGCACTGTAGCGAAGATCCGCTCCGTAACCATATTCGAGAGCAGTATGATTGGATGATAAAGTTGCTGTATTGCCATAAGAAGATAAGAAGAAAGCATTTTTCTTATTGTTATCATTTTCCAATGACATTATCCGCAGATTGGATAAGGATGCATTTTGCTGATTGATATCAGAGAAACCAGCAGAGAATAAAGCATTTGGCATCACCAAATAACTTGCCATTTGTGGGACCAGAGCTTTCACCTTTGATTGAGGGTCAAGATAGGCATTTTGCAAACGGAAATCCCAATATGATTGGCCATCACCAAACAAACTTTGATTTTCATTTTTACTAGAATCCTCAGGACCGTACGCATTAAGAGTGTATTTATAAGGAGAATTATTTATTGTAGTATAGCCATTTGCCAATTTAAAGGAGTCTTTGTTTGCTTCTCCAGAAACTTGGACGAGTGAGAGACCACTTTCATTTGCAGGAGCAGAAGCATTTTCTTCTGGTTTCTTCTTTCCCTTGATACTGTTAACGTAGATTGTTGTTGTGCCTGAAGCATCACCATTAATTACAAGTCGATCTGTTTTTTGATCTTTTGTTTTAAGCCCACTACTCCATTCAGTGTTGAAGTAAACTTTTGCATCGCCTTTTGCATTATAGACTTTTGATGCATCGTTCGGGACTGCTGGGTCGTTTCCATTATATAGAGCAGGTTGTCCTGGATTAACTTCTGGTATTGCTGGTCCTACATGTAATATCTGATATTGACCATCTGTTGGTTTGTCAAAAACAATGGTACTGTTATCGAGATTAAGCGTAGAAACAGTAGAGTGTGATCTCTTAGAAATATCAAGCAGTGCTCCATCTTCATTTGCACCTGCTTCTTTTTCTTCTTTACTGATTTTAAGCGTCCATACTGTACCATTGGTCAGATTAAAGGCTGTTTTAGCCTTGTCTTCAGTTCTAACACCACCTTCTAAGATTGAATGGTCTGCATTGAGTGTAAGAGCTGCTTCTTTGTCATCTTTAGAAGTGTACTTTAATAAAAGATCAGCACGTATTTCTGAATTTTTGAGGCTGATAGCATCTTTTCCAGATTTGTCTCCAAGAATACCTACACCTTTTTCAACGGTAAGTTTTGTATTCGTGAATTTAACATTATTTTGTTGATCATCTTGATCATTTTTAAGCTCTAGGCCATTTTCAGCAGCTGTTGCAGAAACATTGGAAATATCAATTGTTGCACCGTTTTCTACAACGAATGCAGCCTTGTGGGCATCAATTGTACCACCTGTCATTTTAACAACTGTTTCCTTCTCAGAAACAGAAAGACCAGTGCCTTCTTTAGATTGAATGGAAACATTTTCTAAAGAAACTGTGCTGCTTCTGGCGTTAAATCCATCCCCGTTGACAACAGTAATTTTTGTATCTTTTAGTTTGTTTTTATTACTTTTACTGTCTGCAAAAGTAACACCGTCTTGTTCTGCTTTAATAGAACCGCCGGTCATATTTAATATTGTTTCTGGCCCTATTTCAATACCAATTTTATCTGAAGAAATTTCTACATCATTTAATGTAATGCTAGTATCTTTTCCAGAAGCAACAACTGCTTTCCCAGTAGCATTCTCACCAGCACCGTCACTTTTTACTGTAATAGAACCACCATTTGCTACAATTGTGGCGCCGTCTTCTATTTTAAGGCCTTCTTTTTCTGAAGTAATGTCCACATCGCTTAATGTAATGGTTGTGCCTATATTCTTAGCCTGTACAGCAGTTTCTTTGGTCTTAATAGAGCCACCTTCCATCTTGAATTTAGCACCATCTGATAAATTAATACCTGTCTTTTCTGAAGTAATGTCGACAGCGCCTAGTGTAATAGTTGTATTTTTATCCTTAGCTTGTACAGCAGTATCAGTGACATCAATCGTACCACTTTCCATTGTGATATTACCACCCTCAACCCCACTAAGACCAAATCGGAGATCTTTAATAATTGTTTTGCCTTTTAGAATAATTTTGCTATTCGACCCAGACGCTGCTGCACCATTTCCTTGTTTATCCTTAGTGCCAATTAGTGTTAAATTTTCACCTATGATTGTACCACCTGTGCCTTTGTTTTCTCTAGCTTTATTGTCAGCCCCACCTTCAGGATTCCCACCTTCAGGATTCCCACCTTCAGGATTCCCACCTTCAGGATTCCCGCCTTCAGGATTCCCACCTTCAGGATTCCCGCCTTCAGGATTACCTTCTTTTTTATCGCCTACATAAAGGGCACTTGTTCTATCAGATGCAGCTTGAAAAGTTTTGTCTTTGACATTTTTAATTTCGCCATTCGTTATAGAGAGGTCTTCAGCAGCAGCAACATTAAAATGAGCACCAAACAAAATTATAGCAGCCGCAGCTGTACACGATAGAAGATAATTTTTACACATAAAGATTGTCCTAACTTATAAAACCCTAAATATCCCCCCCGCTTATAAGAAGGATATTGAATCGATAATTTCCATTGGTTGAAGTAAATTATTTTTCTTTATATGTAAAGATAAAAATTATTTTATATAAAGATAAATAATATTTATTACTTATATACATAATGTATTATATATTATTATTAACAATACATAATGTATTAAATTATTCTTTTAATAAAGAGCTAATTTTTCATATTTATATTTAAAATAAAGGCTAAAATAATAGCATAATATTATCTTTTATATAGGCTTATTATAAGATCAATTTAAAATACTGATAAATTTTCTATTTTTATAAAAATGATGGATATAGTTAAGAATAACTAATCAAAGAAATAAAATATAATGGAGACTTAATATTTTGGTCTCTTTTAAAAAGAGGAAAGCGAAATAAAACAAAAAGGGCAGTATTTTATACTGCCCTTTTTGTTGAAGTTAATATCAGTATTGTTTTAAAAACGGTAACGTATGCCACCTGAGAAAGAGGTTGCTGATATACCTGCTTTTTGAAGTTTGTGTTGGTGGCTGACATCACCATACAGTCCAATTTTTTTACTCAATTGCGCATTAATTCCTACACCACCTTCAACAGAAGCTCCCATAGGATCAAGATGGAAATTATCGATAACTTGTATTGTATTTCTATCAGCAAAAGTTTTGATCACATTTAGTTTTCCATAAAGAGAAATAATACGAGCATTTTCTTCTGCGGTGACAGTTTTATTTAAACGTCCACCAATACGAACTAACCATCGATTAGGATTATTCATATCGATTTCAAGATCATTACCATCTAAAATATTATCAAACATCAAGCGCTGATAAACAAGTTGTGTTTGTGATTCAAAGACCAACCCTTCAACACCAGTTGCAAATTGTTGACCAATAGTTGCAGAGGCGTTTAATATGTTGACGTCATCCAATTTTGCAATGTTACCAATATCAACAACTTTAATATTTCCTTTCACACGGCCATAGGAAAAAAGTGTATCAAGGTACAAGCTGTTCTGATGATGTGTACTACTAAAAGCTGAAATTGACCACTTATCAAGTGTGCTCTTGGCAGCACCTTCCATATCTTTTGGAGTGAAAGATACTTGTCCATAAGAGCCTAACAAGCCGAAATTTGTTGTGGTATTTTGATTTTCCAGAACACCTAATGAGACTCCTAATTGTAGAGCACTGTAGCGAAGATCCGCTCCGTAACCATATTCGAGAGCAGTATGCTTGGGTGATAAAGTTGCTGTATTGCCATAAGAAGATAAGAAGAAAGCATTTTTCTTATTGTTATTATTTTCCAATGACATAGTCCGTAGATTGGATAAGGATGCATTTTGCTGATTGATATCAGAGAAACCAGCAGAGAATAAAGCATTTGGCATCACCAAATAACTTGCCATTTGTGGGACCAGAGCTTTCACCTTTGATTGAGGGTCAAGATAGGCATTTTGCAAACGGAAATCCCAATATGGCGGATATAGAGCAAACATATTTTGATTATGATTATGACGAGAATGCTCAGGAGCATAGGCAATAAGAATATATTTATAAGGAGAATTATTTATTGTAGTATAGCCATTTGCCAATTTAAAGGAGTCTTTATTTGCTTCTCCAGAAACTTGGATGAGTGAGATACCACTTTTATTATAGATAAGTGGGGTGCCACTTCTATCAGGAATAGGAGCATTGGGGGGGGATTCTTTCCCTTGATACTGTTAACGTAGATTGTCGTTGTTCCTGAAACATTACCATTAATTACAAGTTGGTCTGTTTTTTGATCTCTTATCGCAAGCGCACTACTATATTCAGTATTGAAGTAAACTTTTGCATTGCCTGTTGCATTATAGACTTTTGATAAGGTGAGCCTATTTTGTTGAGGTACATTTTGGGTGTTGGGCTCTGCACTTTGCTCTGTAGCTGGTAAAGGCCCTACATATAATATCTGATATTGATCATCTGTTGGTTTGTCAAAAGTAATGGTACTGTTATTGAGATTAATGGTAGAAAAAGTAGAGCGTAATTCAGTAGTAACAGGCAAATTTTGATTCTCTTCTTCCTCTGCGTTCCTTTTACTAGCTTTGAGTGTCCATACTACACCATTACTCAGATTAAGAGCTGTGTTCTTATCTTCTATAAGTATGGTACCATTATTAGAAGCGGCGTATAAAGAATTACTATGAAAAAAACAGAATACAGTGCTTATAAGTGCGTACTGCAATAGGTGATTTTTATACATTAATGAAGAACCTCATGATTCACAAGATTTGTACTTGTTAGCGATTACTATGGTCAAAATATGTCTACATGATGGCACAATGCATTATGCACAATCTATTATTGTGTGTAATTTAAAATAAATAAAATAAATAAAGATGGCATGATAGCTAAATATTATCTTTAAATAAGTTTATGATATAGGCATATCATGGTCTTTTCTAGCAAAACTAGGCATCATTTTCACACAAGTTTTATTTTTTATGATTTAAGCAGTAAGAGTGGGAAAACAGTTGTTTAACAGCTGTTTTCTTTGTTTTACGCGAGATTGTCTTTTCAATAATAATGGTGCAAATCTATGCTTGATAAATTTTGGGTTTTTCTTTCTTCTTCTGGAAATGCGCTTCATAAACTAGGAGTAAAGCGCCTTATTGCGCTTGGTATGGTTGGATTAACTTTGTTTGGAACAATTTTGTTTTCTAGCTTTTATTTAACGCGTCCTATTTATGAAACACTTTATGTTGGTCTTTCACGTGATGATGTGAATCGAATGGGAATGGCGTTAAGTGAAGCAGGGATTGCTTTTGATGTTTCTTCTGATGGTGGTACTGTTCAGGTTCCTGTGGGACAAGCAGAGCAAGCACGAATGTTCCTTGCCGAAAAAGGACTGCCAACATCAAACAATGCCGGATATGAATTGTTTGATAATATGGGGTCTTTAGGGCTTACATCTTTTATGCAAGAAATTACACGCCAACGTGCTTTAGAAGGTGAAATCGCAAGGACGATTCAAGTTGTACAAGGCGTAAAGGCAGCACGTGTCCATATTGTTTTACCAGATAAAGGATCATTTCGTAAGGCTAATCAGAAGCCTACTGCTTCTGTTGTAATTCGCACTAATAGTAGTTTTTCAGTCGAATTTGCTCAGTCTATTCGTCAATTAGTAGCGGCAGCTGTTCCTTCACTTGAAGCAAGCTCAGTGACAGTGATGGACACACGTGGACAGTTGCTTGCCTCTGGAGTAGATGCAATGAATGGAGCTTCGATGATGATGGCATCTCTTGAGCAACAGGTTGCTTCGCAAATTGACGCGAATATTCGTAAACAATTGGTTCCGTATCTTGGTCTTGATCATTTTCAAACTAGTGTGCAAGTTGTATTAGATACAGATCGTCGTCAAACAAATGAGACCGTTTTCGATCCAGAATCACAGGTTGTGCGTTCTGTGCGTTCTGTGCGTGATCAAGCTGATAGCCAAAATAATCGTAATAGTGATGCTGTCGGTGTAGAACAAAATATTCCACAGGAAGAAATTGCTAATGGTGGTGGGGAAAGATCAACGGATAAAAAAGATCGCCGAGAAGAGATTACTAATTATGAAATTAACTCTAAGACTATCTCTACAGTTAGTGATGGTTATAGTGTGAAGAAATTAGCTGTTGCTATTGTGGTAGATCGTGCGCGTTTGGTTCTTCCAGATGGTACAAAACCAACCTCTGAAAATGCTCTTAATGATGAAGTAAACCGTATCCAGCAGATGGTGGCAACCGCAGCAGGGCTTGATCCAAAACGCGGGGATATCATTAATGTTACAGCCGTCGATTTCGTTGGTAATTCTGAGGCTGATATGGCACCTATTCAAGAGCCTCTTTGGAAATCATTATCACGTTATACATCTGGTTTGATCAATGGAGTTGCTTTAGTAATTGCCGTTTTCTTGATTTTATTCTTAGGGGTGCGTCCTTTGATGCGGGAAATGCGGGAAGGAAAAAAGGCGCTTGAAAATAGTGCAAATGCTGTAGCTGGTCTTGGAAATATACCTGCTTTAGAACACCAATATCAAGATAATGCAGAATTTGGTGGCGTTACAGGCACAAATAATGATACACTTAGCAATTTACGCAATCGTATGCGTGTTCCACCACAGAATCGTCTTGAGCAAATGATCGCAATGGATGAAGAACGTTTTGCTGGGGTTTTGCGTGAATGGGTCCATGATACTGACACAACTGTGGCTGTATAGATTTGTAAAGTGAAACGTTAAATGGAAGTGATAAATAGAATGGAACAAACAGGTGGAAAATTTGAAAAACAGGTAAGTCTTCCCTTATCTTCTTTTCTGAGTGATTTTTCATCCCGCTATATTTCTGCTGAAGACATAGAGGTTTTGCCTTCTGATGATGAAAGCGAACTCATATATGATAACGAGAAGCAGAAAGACTGTTCATTATCTGATACTAAACCTTCAGAAGAATATATGGAAGAAATATTATCTTTCCCTTCTGAAGGGGTTGTTGATGTTGAAGTAGCTCGAAAGGAAGCTTTTGATCAAGCTGTGCAAGAGGTAACAGAAAAATTGCAAAAACAGTTTGAAGCAGAAAAGAAATGTTTGGAAGAAGAGCATGCAAAAGCTATTGAAGCGGCTAAACAAAGTATGGTTGAATCGCTAGGAGCCAATGTACAGAGTCAATTAACAAAAGAATTTGCTGATTTGCGCCAAGAAATTTCTCGAGAGATCGCACAGGTTCTTTCCATATTTATTGGTGAAAAAATTACAGAAGAAGCACTTCAGGAATTTGCTACAAAAATATTAGATCAGGCTCTTGCTGCAGGGAAACCTTTAGTTCTTGAGGGGAATGAAAAATTATTTGAACAGCTCAAAAAACAGCGTGATTTTGATTCATCTCAATTTGAATTTCAACCGACCAAAAGTACAGAGTTACGTTTACATCGTGGTGAAATGGTTATTGCTACACAGCTTACTCCATTGCTGACGACATTGCAGGAGTTGATACAATGAAATCTGAAGACCAACAATCTTCTTCTGAAATTATTATTGTTCGTCGTGGGCAACATGGAGATCATGATGATCATCATGGTGGTGTTTGGAAAATTGCTTATGCTGATTTTATGACAGCAATGATGGCACTTTTTCTGGTCTTGTGGCTTGTTAACGTCCAAGATGATGAGGCAAAGGAAGCTATCGCAAACTATTTTAATCCAATCAAACTTGTAGATCCCCAAACAAGTAATCGTGGTATTCAACACAAAGATATTGAACAAGATAAAAAAAGTTCTCTTGATCAAGAGCGTAGAGATGATGATCAGTCAGAAAAGTCAAATCCTATGGAGGAAGCAGAGTTAATGCATAATCCTTATCTTGGATTGGAAAAAATTGTTCAGTCAGAACACCACGCAAAAAATCCTTCCGAGCAGCAGTTTGAAAAAGGGGATCTTTTAGGGCAGGGAGTTGGTGATTCTCAAGAAAATTTACAACTAGGAATAGAGTATCATGATCCTTTTTCGCCAGATTATTGGAGAGAAAATATTGATTCTTTTCAAAAAAGAAAAGATCAAAAGCAAAAAACGTTGGTAAAAGAATCTATACAAGAAAATAATTCTTCTGAGAATTCTCGTGTTCTTGCAAAAGAATTAACGGATTTAATAGAGGCGAAAAACAGCGATATATTGGCTCATGTGAAGCCGATTAAAGAAGGAGTTATGATTGAATTAATGGATCAGCCAAAATATGAAATGTTTAAAGTTGGCCTATCTGTTCCAACGGCGCGAACTGTTGATTTAATTAGTAGCATGGCAGGAATTATTGCAAAGTATCAAGGAGATGTTGTGATTAGTGGGCATACTGATGCACGTCCTTATCGTAGTACTGTTTATGATAATTGGCAACTTTCAACAGCACGTGCACAGATGGCTTATTATATGTTGGTGCGTGGTGGTTTTGATGAGAAACGAATTTTGCGTGTTGAAGGTTATGCAGATCGGGATTTGAAAAATAAAAAGAATCCATATGCTGCTGAAAATCGGCGTATATCTATTTTTATACGAGATCCAAAAGCTGAAGAAGCAAAGGAAAAATCGACAGTAGGGAAGCCTTCTTCGCAGAAAATTATACAAGACAAATCAGTTCTTGAAAAGGGAAAAACACCATGATTGTGAAAAAGGCATACTCTGTCTATTTTTTATCTTTTGTGGTCTTTATTCAAGGAATTTTTATACAAGAGGGTAGGGCTTTTTTACAAAAGATAGAAAGAGATTCTCAGGAAGTTTTTGTTGCACAGGTAGAGCACGAAATTAAAGAGCCCTCTATGTTATCAAAAACTGTTGTCTCTGAGCCAGTACATCTTGTGCGTTCTTTACAAAATTTACAAGATAAAATTATATCAGGACAAGAGGAAGAACTGCAAAAACAACTGCAGCTTTTGGGCGAAATTGGCGATAAATTTTTAACTTTTGATGCTAGTGTATGGAAAGATAAGAATAATCTTTATGCTTTATTGATTTATCTTTTTAATGGTGGAAATCCTCGAGTAGTGCAAAGCATTTTAGAGAAATATGGAAAGGGAGTGATTTCAGAGAATGTAATGGATGGTGCTCTAGCTTATGCATCTCATAAAAAAACTACTTTTTTAAAGACATATACACAATTAACTGAAGAAGATATTCGATCTATTCCTCCTGCTTTATTTGCGTCTGTTGTACTTTCTACGGTTGTTAATATCATAGAAAAAGATCCTGCTTTAGCTTTGAAACAATTAGATCAAGTAAGGCTTTTTGCTCCGGGAACTTTATTTGAAGAGGGTGCTATTCGTCGAGAGTTAAAAGTTGCATCAATGCTTGGTGAGATAGATCTTTTGGCTTTATTAATTCGTCATTATGTGCATCGTTTTTGGAAATCACCTTATGCTTATGACTTTTGGCATGAGTTTATTCCTGCTGTATTGCGGCTTGATGAAAAATTAAGTATTGATCAATTGGAAGCATTGCTTGCTTATGCACCGACAAAGGTGCAGTTTATGGCATATATGGCAGTGAGTCGTGCTGCGTTAATTGATGCACGTATGGAAAAAGCGAAACTAAGTGCTCAGAAAGCTTTGACATTAGCACATGAAATCGGTGTAGATGATACATCTGTACGTTTGTATTACGCTATGAGTCTTGCTGGTTCAATCGCTGCACAAGAGGCTCTTCAGATGATACAAAATATCATCTACAAAGATTTATCAGAGAAAGATCGTTTTTTATTTATTGCTGCACAAGCTGTTGCGCAAAGAGTCATTTCTTTTCCGTTGGATGTTCTGAAAAAGAAAAATACACAAATTGTATCACAACCGCAAAGTCATGAAGAATTAAAGTTAACCTTAGAAAAAGATGATAAACAAAACAATACAACATCTCTTATAGAAGCAGAAATGAAGCAATTTATTCAACATACACAAGAAAAGATAAATGAAATCGACCAATTATTAGGATACAAAAATGATGATAAGCACTGATGGATTGTGCGGTTTCCTTTCTGCACAAATGGCTACAATAAATAAAACTACAGCAGATAAAGTTGCAGTTCAATCAGAAGATTGTGCGGATAATCAATTACCTAAAACGTTTGATACGTTACTTAAACAAAGTAAATTTGAGCAAGATAAAAATTTTCATGAAGATTCTTCGCTTATACATAGGGTGAAAGAAGCTTTAGAAGAATCCGTAAAACAGACAATTCTAGATGAGGGTGCAGAGTATTTAAATAAAGGACAGGATCCTTTAGCTAAAGTTATAGAGTCGAAAATATCAGAAGAAATTGTGGAACAAAATGTAATTAAAGCTTTTGAGAAAAAATTGCAAAAAGCCAAGCATGATTATATTGGTAATAAAGAAAATATGTCTTTTCAAAATTTTTTGAATCCACTTTATTTGGTACAGAGGTTTGTAAAGCAAGAAAAAATTGGAGAAAAAATTAGTGAACGTGTAAAAAATGGGAGCATTCCAGATTCTATAAATGGTAATGTACAAAATCAGTGGGTTGTAGATATTCAAAAAGAATGTGCTGTTGAAGACAAGATTCAAGTTAAAGCAGTCGATAAACATTTTCTCACACAACAAAAAATACCACAGTATAGTATACAAAATTTTGCACATGAAAGTGAATCCTTGACACTAGGTGTGGGAATGGAGATAGAAAGAGCTGAATCTCTTAAGAATTTAGAAATAGGCAACAGGCTTATTCTTCAAGAAGAAAAACCTGATTTTATGATGCAGCTAAGTGGTGTTGATATTACGTGTAATAAAAAAGTTGGGGATGTAAGGATTTTGCATTTAAAGCTCACACCTGTGGAGCTTGGAACAGTTGATGCTAAAGTGAGAATGACTGCGCAAGGGCTTCATATTGAATTATGTACTCAACATCGGGAAACTGCGCGTCTTTTAATCAGCAATCAGCAGATGTTATCATATGTTTTAGAAAAGGCTCATGTTCATGATGGTGGACATTTATTAATTAGTGTTGTGGATAAAAGTGCTCAAATTATTCAACAAAATCAATCTTTGCAAATGGAGCAAAGATTAGAGCAAGATAATAGTGGACAACATTTTAATGGTCAACGTCAAGCGTTTGGTGATAATGAACAGAATGAAAAAAATGAATCAAAGCAATTTTTCCAACAATTTTCGTTATCAGATGCATCATTTTTGGATCTTCCTTTTGAAGATATTTCTTCACGCATTTCTTATCGGTTGGTCGTCTAGCATTATAGTATTGAATTACGCGGTAGCCGAGAATATTTGTGAAGCAGAAATGATTACGGCTTCTAAGCGCTATGATGTACCGTTAGGTATCTTATATGCAGTTGGGCTAACAGAAACAGGCCATAAAGAATCGCTTCAACCTTATGCATTAAATATTGATGGCAAGGCTGTTTTCGCAAAAAACCAAGCGGAAGCTTTACATATCTTTAAAAATGCTAAACGCTCTGGAGCTAAATTCATTGATGTAGGTTGTATGCAAATTAATCATTATTACCACGGTAAGAATTTTTTTTCTGTTGTAGAAATGTTAAAACCTCGTCTTAATGTTGATTATGCTGCGCGTTTTTTAAAAAAATTATACCAAAAAGAAGGCAGCTGGACTATGGCAGTTGCACGTTACCATGCAGGGCCTAATAATGATCCAGCTCAGAAGGGCTATGTATGTCGTGTTATGCGCAACATGATTGCTAGCGGTTTTGGTCGATGGACTCCCAATTCTCAAGCTTTTTGTAAAGGAGCTATATGAATCATTATGACAAAAATAGTAAATTATTTTGATAAAAAAATGAAAATTTGTTCCATTTTGAGATAATATTAAGTTTTATAACAACCTACAGTTGCTTTCATGCCACAAAAACACAACCGAAAATAGCAATCATGTCTTTATAGATAATAAATCGTAAAAATAACTTGTGTTTTTAAAAATTAAAGTTGTATAAATTTAGCAATATGTAGATTTTCTACATATACATTTTATTTTAGTTCTAAATTGCTGAGTGAGTGCTTATGATTGTTGTAGTAGATGACCGTAAATTGGTAACAGATGGCTATGCTACCTTATTTTCTCGCGAAGGAGTTGCTGCAACAGGCTTAGCCCCTTCAGATTTTAGTCAATGGATTTCAACAGCTTCACATAATGAAATATCTTCACTTGAAGCCGTCCTTTTAGGAAAATGTGAAAACCAAATCGAATTACCAAAAAAAATTCGAAATTACAGTTCGACTCCAATTTTAGCTCTAACAGAAACAAACATTCTGGATCACACAATAGAACTTTTTCAATCAGGTATCGATGATGTAATCCGAAAACCAATCCACGTTCGCGAAATTCTAGCACGAATCGCCGCAATCCGCAGACGAATTGGAAATAATATACGAGGAGCAAATACCGCAGTTGAAGTCGGACCTATTAGCGTCTTCAATGACGGACGTGATCCACAAATCAACGGAATAGATCTACCTCTTCCACGCAGAGAACGCCGTATTCTCGAATACCTAGCAGCAAATGCAGGAAAACGTGTCAATAAAACACAAATATTCAACGCAGTATATGGTATCTTTGATGAAACAATAGAAGAGAACGTTGTAGAAAGCCACATTAGTAAACTTCGCAAAAAACTAAAAGCAAAACTCAACTACGACATCATAGATTCAAAAAGATTTCTTGGCTACAGCTTACAAATTAAAAATCACTCAGATTAAATTCGTATATAAACATCCTCCAATTTTAAAATATAATTGATATTAACACTCTAATCTAAAACCAACACTGATCTAATAAAAATAAATTATGTTTTTTTTATGATCATATATTTATTTTTGTAAAAATGTTTAAGCAAAAGTTTCACACAAGGAAGTTTATTTATAGTAGTGTTATAAGCTAAAGATCATAGGAGATGATATGGGTATTTACGGAATGATGCGTACGGGTGTTTCTGGTATGAACGCTCAGGGAACGCGGCTTTCTGGTGTGGCTGACAATGTCGCTAATGCTGGTACAATTGGATATAAACGTACGGATGTCCAGTTTTCTAATTATGTAACGCCTTCAGGAAAATACGCTTACGTTCCTGGTGGAGTAAAAAGTCATATTGGTCATGATGTTTCTATTGGTGGTCCAGCACGTGCTACAGGTCGTTCTGGTGATACAATGATTCATGGAAATGGCTTTTTTCGTGTTGCAGATGAAAATGGAAAAGAATTTTTAACGCGTGCAGGGTCTTTTATACGCGATAAGGATGGGTATCTTCGCAATACTGCAGGATATTATCTTTTAAATGAAGATGGAGAAAAAATTCAGATTAAAGGCGGTCCAACCGATTTATTCGGTCCTGAAGCGACGACGAAAATTGATTTTAAAGCAAACTTTAATCCGAGTGCAAAGGTTGTTGAGCCAAAGGATGGTACAATTAATCCTGAGAATCCTGAAACTTATAGTCAGAAAAAATCGATGACGACTTATGACAGTCAAGGTAAAAAGGTTCAGGTTGATTTCTATATGAGAAAAACTGATGAAAATAAGTGGGTTGTTGATGCTTATTCTGACGGAAAAAAGGTTGGTTCTACAGAGTTTAACTTTGATAAAGAAGGGAATCTTATAGAGCCTACAAAAGAATTTAAGTTAACATTGCCAGATAGTGAGGGGAATACTTTTGAGGTCAATGTTAATTTTGGCGGGGTGGGGGCAGATTCACTGGTGACCCAAAAGGGCAATTTATTTGCTTTTGAAGGGGAAGCAGATGGTATGGAGTCGGGTGCCTTTGATGGTTTCACCTTTGGTAAAAATGGTGAAATTGAGGTTATGTATTCCAATCAAAAAACGCGGACTATTGGGTATATAGGCGTTACGACTGTGGCTTCAACAGACAGTTTGACTTTTTTAGGTGGGACTGTTTTTGAAACTAATAGTCAGACGGGGCCTCAAATGATGGGGCGTCCTGGTGATGGTGTCTTTGGAACTCTATCTTCTGGTTATTTGGAGGATTCAAACGTTGATATGGGCGATGAACTGACAGATATGATTGAGGCGCAACGGAATTATACAGCGAATTCCAAAGTATTTCAGACGGGTTCGGAGTTGATGGATGTTATTGTTAATTTGAAACGATAATGTAAACACAATCAAAAAGGGGATAAGATTATGTCGCTTAACTTAGCACTTAATTCAGCCCGGAACTCGTTAAAAGCGACGACAGGTCGACTTGATACTGTTTCGCGTAATGTTGTAAAAGCAGGAGATCCGAATTATACGCGTCGCACTTCATATTTAGAAGCGGGGCCGGGGGGAGCGGTTCATGTTGTTGTACGTCGTGATAGTGATATCCATTTATTGAATAATTATTTGGTCAAAGCAAGCGAGGCTGCTGCTGCTGGCAGTCTTTCTAATGGGCTGAATCGTTTATCTGATATTTATGGATCGGATCGATTTTCAAATTCACCTTCTAAATTGCTTGGTGAATTTCAAAAAGCACTTCAATTGTATGCGAATGATCCACAACAGCGTTCTAATGGAGATGCAGCAGTTGATCGTGCCCGTGATTTAGCCAAAGGGCTGAATGCAGGAAGTCGTGAAATTGAAAAATTATATAATGATGTGAATAGTGATATTCAAGATTCTGTTGATTACATTAATGATTTATTGCAAAAATTTCATGAGCTTGATCAGTTGGTGGTGCGGGAGAGAAATGCAAGGCGGGATGATAGTGTTTATATGGATCAAAGAGATGCTGTTTTAAAAGAGTTATCTCAAGAAATTGGTATCAATACAGTTAATCATTCTGATGGAACAATGTCCATTTATGGTATGGATGGCAGTACTTTATATGATAAAATGCCACGGACAGTATCATTTCAATTCAGTACTTCTTTGCCATCTGGTATTTCTGGAAAACAGATTTTTATTGATGGTGTCCCTTTAGGTCATTCATCCTTTATTGATCCTAATGGAGGGGGTAATCTTGGCGGCTTATTGAAGCTACGTGATGATATTATACCGCAATATCAAAGGCAATTAGACGAAATGGCAAATGCTTTGATGCAGATGTTTCTTGGTCCTCCTTCTTTATTTTTAGATGGGAATCAGCCGAGTGGTCAGATCGGTGCTCTTGAGGGTTTAGCAGGAAGAATACAACTTAATCCTATATTTGACAGCAAAACAGAAGGTGGTGGTCCAGAACATTTCGGTGATAAACTTCAAGAATTAGTAGATTCTTTTAATGAGAAACAAAAATTTGGAACGGGTACAGGCTTGGATCCAGAGCAGTCAATTATGGATTTTGGTAAAAACTCAGTAGGTTGGCTTCAAGGTTTGCGATCAAATGCAGATAAAGAAGCTAGATATAAGGGTACAATGTTTTTGCATGCTGCTGAGGCGTTATCCAATGCAACGGGTGTCAATACCGATGATGAATTAGCTTTGATGTTACAATTAGAGCAGACATATGGAGCAACCTCTCGTATTATTAGTACGGTTGGTAAAATGCTAGATGATCTTCTAGCAGCAGTTAGGTAGGTGTAAAGTGAGAGTTCCTTCAATTTCGACATATGTTTTAAACAATGCGCAGCGTAATATAATTTCTGAAGGGAAGTTTGATTTGATGAAGGCTGGCTATGAAATGGCTACTGGACAGGTGTATGATCCAGGTCTTACATTGGGGCGTAAAACAGGACGCTTAATGGATATTGAGAATCAGATGAGTTATCTTGAAGGTTATAGTACAAGCAATAAACTTCTTTCATTAAGATTATCTTCTGTGCAGGCTGCGATTCAAAGCTTGATTGCGTCAGGTGATAAAGAATCAACGCCAGGGGCATTGGTGGTTTTTAATAATATGCTTGTGGGTGATGCAGGAAATGCAACACCATCTGCAACACAAGCTGTTGCCCAAAATGCTTTGAGTGCATTTATTTCGGCTTTAAATACCAATTTTAATGGTGAATATATATTTGGTGGGACAAATACGAGTGAACCACCATTAAAGTTTTATAAAGTAGGTGGAGAGACGGGTCCTAGTAAAATTGTGCACGAAGCGTTTGAGAGTTTTCTAAATGGCAGAAAACCAGAAGATCTGACCAGTGAAGAGATGGAAGAATTTATTGATGGGCCCTTTAGTGATTTATTTAATGAAGAGAATTTTAAGGAATTTTTTTCAAATGCTAAGGATGGTTCTACTGAGAAGCATATTGCACCCAATGGTGATAAGGTGGATGTTGCAGTAAGTGCTAGTGATAAAGGTTTTCGTGATGCTATGAAAAATCTGATTTTAGTAGCAGAATTTGGTGATGTCGGTTTATCAAAAGAAGCACAAGAAAGTCTTTTTTCAAGAGCGAGAGTGTCTGCCGACAATACATCTACAAGTAGTGTTGTGGATGAAATTATTGCAACAGCTTCTAGAGTGGGAAGTGCAGAAACAAGGGTGAAAGCAGCTACGCACCAAATTGAAACTCAAGTAGGCCTTCTCAAAGGAGCACAAATTGATATGATTGGTGTCGATGCGGCAGATGTTGCTCAAAAAGTCAAAGCTTTGGAGGCTATGTTAGAAGCTTCTTATACTTTGACAGATATGATAAGGCGATTAAGTCTTGTTAATTATTTAAAATAAAGAGGTTTAGCTGTTTAATGTATCAAATGCGATATGAAGATGTCATGGAAGATGATGCAATGAGCGCACGTGAGCGCGAACGGTTTTTATTTGATCGTTGTATTAAGCTGCTTTTAGCTGCAAAAGCCAAAGGTCCTGGTACTTGTGAAGCTAAGGATGCAGTTCAGTTTGCCCGAAAGCTTTGGGTTATTCTTATTGAAGATCTTGGGCAGGCAGCAAATGCTTTGCCACAGGCATTGAAAGCTTCTCTTATTTCTATTGGTTTTTTTATTTTAAAAGAAATTCAGAAATTAGATGAAGGAGAGATTACTGATTTTGATGTTCTTGTTGAGATCTCTGAATCTATTCGTGATGGTTTGGCAGAAAATGCGGAGATATATGAATGAGCAAGAAAACAATCCGTTTGACACTCAAACCAAATGAAAGAATCTTTCTTAATGGTGCTGTATTACGGGTGGATCGTAAAGTAACTTTTGAATTATTAAATGATGCAACTTTTCTTTTAGAAGGGCATGTTTTACAAGTTGAAGATACTGATACTCCTCTTAAACAGCTTTATTTTTCTGCTCAGCTTGTGTTGATTAATCCGAGCGAAGCGGAGAAAGCATTAACTGTGTTTGTTAATCTGTTAAAAAAATTACTTCAAACCTTTACTGATTGTGACCTTTTGAAAGGTTTAAAGGAGTGTATTTATTTAACTGAGCAAAATAAAATTTTTGAGGTATTAAAAGTTCTCCGTAGTTTGTTTCAGAAAGAAGCACAGATTATGGGTAAAATATCCTCACCAAATACGACAAGTATAAGGGTAAGACAAGTTGGAATGTAACGTTAACGAGGTGTGATATGGCATTGGACGCGGTTAGTGCTCCTAGAAGTTATTCTCAAGATGATGGTGGTGGAAAGCCGGAGATGGCTGGAGCAAAGAAGAATGCAGATTATGATATGTTTATAAAGTTGTTGGTAGCACAGATGAAAAATCAAGATCCAACAAAGCCTATGGATTCAACAGAATTTGTGTCACAATTAGCAAGTTTTTCATCTGTTGAACAAGCTATAAAAATGAATGAAACACTTTCCCAGATGCTTTCTAATGGATTAATCAACGGGGCAGAGGGATATGTTGGTAAATATATACAATTTACAGATGAAAAAGATAAAGTTATTGAAGGATATGTGGTTTCTATTGATATTTATAGTGATGGGATAGTTGCAACATTGGACAATGGTGAAAAAGTTGTTATCGGTCCGGGTGTTAAAGTTATGACTGAAAAACCTGATGTAGAAGTTGAAAAACCTAGTGAAGATGGCGATAAACCTGAAGCTGATGGTTATAAATCTTATGTTGGTAGGTTTTAGAGTATGAATGAAGCTGATGCTATTGATATGGTAACAGCAGCTATATGGACTATTTTAACTGCTAGTGGTCCAGCAGTTTTTGCCGCAATGTCTGTGGGTATTATTATTGCTTTATTTCAAGCTTTAACACAAATTCAGGAAATGACTCTGACATTTATTCCAAAAATTATTATTATTTTTTTAGTGTTAGCATTTACAGCTCCGTTTGTTGGAGGGCAGATTTATGCTTTCACACAATTAGTTTATAATCGAATAGAAACCGGATTTTAGAGGTTTTTGTTAACAGTGTATCAAAAGATACTAGAATATTTTTTATATTTTCATATGTAAAACTATTAATTGCTAAGCTTTCTTATATAAGCTAAATTATTACATTTAATGCATAAATCAATGTAATATCATTGAAATTCTTGGGAAAATTTCTTGTAAAATGCACATTAAATTTTTAGAAAAACCCTTTTTGCTTTTATAAATAATAATTATTTACTTTACACTGATTATTTTAGTTTAATTATTATTCTGCAAATTTCATATCTACTTTATGCGGCACTTTCTTTTTCTATCGCAATTAATTTTCCATCTGCGTTTTGTGCTGTAGGCAGCTCTTCTTTCTTTATCATTTCACGTTGTTGCATCGGTTGATACTTATATTCTTCTTCAGCATTTAAAAAGAAAAAGTTATCATTGTCTGTGACTGGTTTCATTATTTCCTGACGGATAAGCTCATTAATATGTGCAAGCATATCAGAAATATTTGCTGAAAGAGGATAATGAGGCATAGGTTCAACAACAGGGGCCATTTTTGTAAGCTCCTGAGCTGATTGCACTCCATTTTTAGAAAAGTTTATTTGTGGCATTAATGTTACAAAGTGCACCGTTGAAGTAACTCCCCCTAGTTTCATAATTACTACCCCTCATTACATTAACTACTCAATGACTCGCAAAAGTAATCGACTTTTTTCATAAAATCAAGCTGTAATAGGTATTCCTTATATTTAATTAAACAGTTTAATTTGTGGACAGTTTTTTAGAAGATTGAGTGTTTATAATTGATCGTATTATATATAGGAAAAAGATACTTAGATTAAGAATAGTTAAGAGAAAATTAACATTTCATTTTATATAATTTTTTTCTGAATATTTCTAATTTATAGAATAGGATTATTCAAATTTGTTCTACAAACTTATCAAAATTATTTTGAAAGATATTCTTTGTAAAACACTAAAATAAATAAAATTTTTCTTTGTTAAAATCCAGTGTTTTTTAAATAATCATGAGCAGACTATTTGAAATTGTGTTTCTATTTTCTTGTCATTAGAATTAATATTTTAATGATTAGCAATCAGGATTGAGGCAAAATTAGTTAGATCAAGAAAAAAGGATCGAGTTTTGAATGTAGAATATAAATCACTAAATTTTATTAATTTTCTTAGAACTTAGATCGTACCAAGATTGATGGTATCAGAGTCCACTATTATTCAATATTTAAATCTTACTTTTTGTGGAAAATTTTGAAGAGTATGCAAGTTCTAAAGAAAAGTTTTTATTGGTAATAAAGAGCAATAGGTATATCATTTATGGTCGTTACTTGAATATCCATATCATAAATATCTTTAAGAATTTTAGGCTGGATAATTTCTTTTGGACTCCCACAATAAATAGCTTTACCATTTTTGATGGCTACAATCACATCTGAATAATATGAAGCAAAATTAATATCATGCATAACAAGAAGAATGGTTTTTTTTAATTCATTGGCTGTGCGGCGTAGTTGCTTCATCATGGAAACGGAATGTTTCATATCGAGGTTGTTCAATGGTTCATCTAATAAAAAATAGTCAGTATTTTGACAAATGACCATCGCAATAAAAGCACGTTGACGTTGTCCTCCAGAAAGTTCATCTAAAAAGCGCATTTCTAAGTTTTCTAAACCAAGATATTTAATAGCACTGTCGATAAATTGTTTATCTTCATTGTTATATCGGCCTTTAGAATAAGGATAGCGCCCAAAGCTTACTAAATCACGAACTGTTAGGCGAACAGATAAAGGATTATCTTGACGTAAAAGTGAAAGTTTTTTAGCTAAAATATCGTGTGGTGTCGTTTGAATATCAAAACCATCAACATTAATTGTACCTTTAGTAATTGGCAGAAGGCGTCTAATCATCATCAAAAGAGTTGATTTTCCTGAACCATTAGGGCCAATAAGAGAAATAATTCCTCCCTTTGGTAAATGAAGGCATAAATTATCAATAACCTTCCTAGCTCCATAGGTTTTGGAAAGATGATTGATTTCAATCATTTTAATTGTCCCTTCATCAATAGAGTTAAGAAGACGATACCACCGAAAAATTCAATAATAAAACTTAGTCGTCCTCCCATATTCAAGATTTGTTCTAAAATAAATTGTCCGCTTACTAAAGAAATTATAGCTAGTAATATTGCAATAGGGACAACAACATGGTGTTTTTTTTGAGGCGAGAGTTCATAAGAAAGATTAGCAACTAATAGTCCAAAAAAAGTGACTGGCCCAACAAGTGCTGTAGAAATCGATACAAGAATAGAGATGAAAATAAGGATAGCTGTAGCACTTTTGTGATAATCAACACCAAGATTAACAGCAGTTTCGCGTCCAAGAGAAAGGACATCAAGTAAGTGCCGTAAACGCCACCCAATCAAGCTTACGATGAAAACAATGATTGTAGCAAAGCCAATTAATGATGTATTGAATTTATTAAAATTTGCAAACATAATATCTGTTAAATTCATCATTTGATCTGGATTCAGTTGTAATTGCATAAACATGCGTAAGCTGAAAAAAAATCCACCAAAAACAACACCGATCAATAAAGTAAGATGAAGACCTTGAATGTTTCCTGAGAATAGCCAGCGAAAGAGGCTTGTTGAAAAAATAATAAGAATAAGAGCTTCAAGAATTAATTGCCCTTCCTCACTGAGGAATGGTAAAGAAAGAGAGTCGAGAAAATAAAGAATAACGGTTTTGATTAAAATATAAAGCTGATCAAATCCCATGATTGAAGGTGTCAAAAGACGATTATTAACGACTGTTTGAAATAAAACAGTAGAGACAGCAATCGTATAAGCAATGAGAAGAAGAGAAACAAGTTTTGCGAAACGAAATTTCCAAGTAAAAATAGTTATATTCCATAGCATATAAAGACTAATCATAATACACGCTATTATGGTCAGCGTTGTCAATATCATTATAGTTGCTTTTTTTCTACCCAAGACGCTGTCTCCAGTGTAAAAGCAGTATGATAAAAATAAAGCTACCAATAACACCCATTACAGTACTGATAGGAATTTCAAAATCGTGATGAAGGACCCGTCCTAAAAGATCGCAGATTAATACTAATCCAGCTCCACTAATCATCACCCAAGGAGCACTATGACGCATATTGTCCCCCATGAAATTTGAGATGAGATTTGGAATAATCAATCCGATAAAAGGAATACGACCAACTGTACAAGTAGTCAAAGCGGTAATTGATGCAACGATAAAGAGCCCAAAAAACATAACAGTACGGTAATTAAGGCCAAGATTATTGGTTAAATCTTCTCCAAGGCCAGCTACGGTAAAGCGATGAGCAGCAAAATAAGCAAGAACGCATAAGGGAAAAGACAGCCATAAAAGTTCATATTTCCCATCAATAATCATTGAAAAACTACCAAATAAATGAGCTTGGAGGGATGGAAGAAGCATTTCATGATCAGCAATAGCATTTGTTAGGGAATTAATAACATATCCCAGCATAATTCCTATGAGTGGTACAATGAGAATAGATTTTAAAGGAATCTTGTATAATAAAAACATAAAAATCAATGTGCCAATCATTGCAAAAGCTGTGGAAATGGCCATTTTTCCAAGCACAGATACGTCAGGAATAAAAATCATGACGAAAAGAATGCCAAGTGATGCGGATTCAACTGTCCCAGCGGTTGAAGGTTCGACAAAGCGGTTGCGTGTTAACAATTGCATAATCATTCCTGAGAGAGCAAGTGACATACCCGTCAAGAGTACTGCAATTGTTCGGGGAAGACGCGTTTGCCAAAAAAGAAGCCACGCTTTTAAGTTGCCTGATAATAAATCAGCAGGTGTCATATCAGAATAGCCAACAAAAATACTACAAGCAGAAAGTACTACAATGATCGCTATGGCTATCCAATAATTTGTCACATCAAATTCTTTTTTTTTAATAACAGAAGCTCTTTGTATAACAGCTTCTGTTATTAAATCTTATTTTTATAACGAGCAAGCTATTTTAACTGTTTTTATTTACTTTCTGCGAAAGCTTTGCTGATTTGCTTTGTTGCTTCGTTAAGTCCAGTTAAACCACCACTTGCACGATACCAGCTCCAAGAATCTAGGTAAATAATCTGATTTTTTTTCCCAGCAGTTGTGCGGTGAACAAGTTCATTGTTTAACAACTCTGCTGCAGATTTTCCTTCCCGTCCAATTGCTGCATCGCGATCAATAACGAGTAACCAATCAGGATTGGTTTCAAGAATGAACTCAGGAGAAATAGGGTGTCCATGTTTGTGCACAACTATCTTATCAGTTGCAGCAGCAATTCCAAAGTTAGTATGAATAATATCTATACGTGACTTTGGACCCAAAGCATTTATTTTTCCACCTGAAGTCATCAGAACGAGTCCTGTCCCTTTTCCTTGCGTACTTTTACTAACCATTGCTAAATTTTCTTTGAGGGTTGCAATTTCTCGTTCTGCTTCTTTTTCTTTACCAAAAATTTTTCCAAGAATGGTAACATTCCGTTCAATATTTTGGAGAGCATTTTCATACCCTACTGTCATATCAATTGTTGGAGCGATTTTGGATAAGTCTTGATATTTAGATTTTGTTCTTGAAGAAATAATAATAAGATCAGGCTGGAAAGCAGCGATTTTCTCATAATTAGGTTCAAAGAAAGTACCGATTTTCTCATATTTTTCATCATCGAAATGTTGCAAATATATAGGTTTTTTTCCTTCAGGAACACCAACAACAGCATTAATGCCTAAACGATTTACATTATCGAGTGATGCAAGATCAAAAAATACAACCTTTTTGGGATTGTTAGGAACAGAAGTTGTGCCTGAGGCGTGCTCAACCGTTAGATTTGCACATGCGGTAGTTATAAAGCTCATTATTACAGTTAAAATAGAAACTGCCCGTATTAGACGTTTAACAATCATTATTTTGTCCTTTTCTTTTAAAAACACTTTTAAGATCAAGATCCTTATATTGAATTTTCTACATAATAAATATACAGTAAGAATACACTATGTTATCAAAATGATTTAAGATACGTACTGTTTAGTGTATAATTCAGTGCCAATCAAGAATTAAATTTATTTTGTGCTTTTCGTAATTATACACACTTTTTGGGGTAGTTTGCAAAAAATTATTAAGTGAGCTGATAAAGCATAATTTATAATTTTTTATTTTTTCGCAAAAATTGTTCTTTTCCTTTTATCTCATATAATTTTGAGTGTGTTACGCAAAGCGAATTTGAAGCTTATTTGAAAAAAGAATGAAGGTTTATAAGATTATTTATAATTTTATTTCTTTTGTTGATTAAAGCTTATTAATATTTTCGTTTTTTTAATGAGCGATTAAAAGAGTTTGCGATTATTAAATGCTTTGACTTAAAAAAATGAGCGCTGTTTTTCTTTTTTAACCTAAGAGATGATTTCGTTTCTTTTTCTATTTATCTAAGGTGTTTTATGCAGTTTAGTGCAAAGTATGGTTATGCGAGGAGGATATTCAACGCAGTAAGAGGTCTTGTTTATTGCGTAGACGTGCAATCCATTGATTTTCGCGAATAGTTGTATTGTGTATTGTAATGAGTTCATTCTTTTTAATTGTGGCTGTAATAGTTGCTTTTTCTAATAGTCCGCAAGGAATAGCTTGATGAGCACGTGCTTCTTCAACACTCATTATCCAAGCACGGTAGCTATAAAGACCTATAAAATCTAATTTTTCACCAGGATATAAATCTTTTTTAGCAACGGCACAAACCTCTGCTACTGGGTAATGAAGTGGTGCCATATCTGTTTTTCCATACAACATAATGCGCGCACAAGTAAGAGGAATTTCCATTGCAGTTAAGTGATAGGGACGGTGAAAGGTAAAGTAAGGTCCTTGACCGATTTTTAAATCTTCCATACGTTCACGTAAACGTGGATGTGCTATTTCTGCAATGACGAAAACACCAGGGGCAACTCCTTCACCTATTGAATAATCTACAACACCGCATCTGTTTAAAATACCACCATCTTGTTTTGGAATAAGTATTTTATTTAAATCTTTGAGTGCAGCTTTAGGACCGTGCATTCCTGGACAATCAGGAAGGAGTCCTGTTGCATTAGCAATTGCTGCCATTTCAACCATTGTTTTGGACCCATCGATAAATTCAACCAACATTCGAACATTCATATTGCGCCGCTTGGCTTCTTCTTCGTAATCATCAGGGGTAGCATCTAAAATGAGTGGATTATTTTTTCCTTTACCTACTGCAACAATTTTATGACCGAGTGCTGAAACAAATTCAATGAGTTCCATACAAGATGTTGGTTCATCACCAGCACCAAGTGTATAAATAAGACCTTTTTTATCCGCTTCATATTTGAGATAAGCACCAATCGTAACGTCCGCTTCCACATTCATCATGACAAGATGTTTATTGTTACTAAGTGCTTTGTAACCAATTTCTGCTCCTGCTTCAGGATGTCCTGTCGCATCAACAATAATGTCAATTTGTTCATGGCGTAAAACAAGGTCTAAATCATTTGTAGCAGCAATCAGGCCTTTTTCAATAGTTTTGGTTAAAGCAGTAGTGTTTTCAACTTCACATACATGCCCTTCTTCTCCATAGGCTAATGCAGCAGCATCAAAAATACGCGATGGTGTGCGGGTTGCAACAGCTGCGATTGTTATGCCATCTATCTGTGTAATACTCGATAATAAATCTGTTCCCATTTCACCACAACCAATTAATCCAATACGAATGGGGTTATGGGTCTCTGCATGCTGTTTTAAATCACGCGCTAAACCTGTTAGGTTTATATTGCTGGTCATTGTTGTTTCCTATTTGAATTTTTCTTTAAGAAAACATTTTATTATTAATAAATGCGCTTATCGATGAGACATTTAAGATTTATATTGTTGATGCTCTAAACAATAGCTTTTATAAAAGCAAGAGGGAAGGCATTTAGTTTTTTATCCAGCAAAATAAGGATAGTGTTATGCAACGAAAAATAGCAGTGCAAGATATAGCCAATTTCATTGGAAAAGAAATTGGCTTATCGCAGTGGCGTCTTGTTACTCAAGATATGATTAATCAATTTGCATATGCAACCGATGACCATCAATGGATTCATGTAGATGAAGAAAAAGCGAAAAAAACGCCTTTCGGAGGCACTATTGCTCATGGTTTTTTAACATTGTCACTTTTGTCTGTGTTAGCTTATGAGGCATTGCCAGAGTTGGAAGGTGCAACAATGGGGATTAATTATGGTTTTGATAAAGTTCGTTTTATGAATCCTGTAAAAACAGGAGCACGAGTTCGTGCTCGTTTTATTTTAAATAATGCTAAAGTTCGTCCTTCTGGTCGTGTTGTTTTTCATTATCAAGTAACGATGGAGATTGAACGATTAAAAAATCCAGCTCTTATTGCAGATTGGCTTATTATTGCTATGATTGGGGAAAATAAGTTTATTTCTGAAAATATTTAATTTTGTTTTGTCCAGTTTCTGTGCAATTTGATCACCAATTCATTAGACAATTATATTGAGAATAATAAAAAAATAATCACTGTTGTCATTAGTGTGGTATTTTAGTATTGGTAGCCATAGCGAATTGTTAGAACACCTAGACTGCTGCCATCAAGATATCCAGCGAGCGAAGTAGCATTGATTAAAAAAATGACTATGATTGTAAAACCAGTAATGATGCTAGGGAGTGCTGCAGAGGGATAAGGATAGATCTGATGATCTGAAAGTGGTTGGCTTCCATAAACGGATGGCTTCAACTAAATTATGCTCGATTGTTTTAAAAGATAATTCTGCTATGCACGCATAAAAAGGAATAGCTGTAAGAGAAGAACAAAAATCACTGAAGAAATTCCTATGTTGCTTCCTTTTACAACACGGGGAATAGGTAAAAGATAAAAGGCAGCTATAATAAAGCGAATAGCACGAATACTATCGATAATAGATAATCAAAAGGCAATGAATAAGGGATGATGGAAAAAGTCTTTCCGTGCAGTTGTATTAAGCAACAAACCAAGCTGCAGTCTTAAAATAATGGCCATAAATAAGCACTGATTGTCATGAATAATGTAAAATAGCAGTGAGAAGCTCGACATAAAGAATGTTAAATATAGCCAAAACCTCATAATATTGACTCTTTTCAGTCAACTATTGAATAGCTTTTTAGAGCTATTTTATTGTGTTCAGGAAGACCTAAAAAATGTCCGATAGTTTCTCTTTGGACTTTATCAAGGTTATCCATGAAGAATATACGTTCTTAAGCTTGTTTTATCTTTAAGGATATTAAGAAAAGGTCGTTGAATAATGTCACCGGCAATGTTGATTTAGATAACGGCTTCTTGACCTGTTGATTTAAGATTTTTTGCAAATTCCATAAGAAGCTGTGGTGTTACAGTTTTGGCATAGCAATAGTTGTATCTCTTTGAAGTGAGGCGAAATTGTTTTGATACGTCTTTCTTCTGCAATTTATCCTTGGTTAAGAACAACAGCGTAGGAAGTGTGAAAGATAAAAGGAGAGAGAGAAAGGAATAATCCAATGATTGTGCATTGGAGCAGTTATTCAATTTCATACGTTTTTATCTTTGAAAAAACATATCCTATTAATGGAAGAGGCTTCCTCTGACTTAGGTTAATATATTTTACGTTGTGATCTTTTTTGTGGAACCAATAGTATTTTCAAAGCTTTTTTAAGAACTGATGATCAGGTGATCAAATGATATTTTTGCATGCAATGATCGATAAGATCAGCATTGTTTGCAAGAGAAGAGCTTGTGTCTATAGGGTGGTGGGAGACACGTAAGAGAGCTTTTTCAATTTTCTTAAGATGTAGCAGTCTTTTGAGAAGTTAAAAAATTTACCACCATTTTATTGAAACGAGACAAATTTTTGCACAGGCAAATTTGAGTCTCTAAATGCTATGGAATAGGAAAAAGAGAGAATGTTTAAAAAGAGTTTTTTATCAGCAACAATAATGTTGACGTCTTTAATGGGAGCGGGGTTTATGTTGGTTACTTCTGATGCAGCTGCTGGAACAGTTGCTAAAATAGAAAAAGGTAAAGCAATTTTACGCGCAGGACCAGCTGCAACTTATAAAGTTACGGCGGTAGTTCCTACTGGAGCGAAGGTGCAGATTAATGGCTGTCTCGCTGATAAAGTATGGTGTTTACTTCAACATAATGAAACAGTTGGTTGGGCATCTGCAAATTATTTTAATGTTGACAATATTCCCATAATTTCTTTTATGCAGATTAAAAGAAAGCCACAACCTGTCATTCAAAAGCAAATAGTACAAGAAAAACAGGTTATCTCTCATCCAAACAATACGCCTACTGCTACAGTAGCAGAGAAAAAGGCGCAAAAAAAAGATGAAACAAGTGCGACGATTAATAAGAAGCCTGTAGATATTAAGGATATTGTACCCACGGGTGTGAAAAAAACTGATGATCGAATAATTTTAAAACCTTCTGAAAATACACGTGAAATATCTATAAAACGAGTAACAGCTTATAATCCTTTATTTCCAGATAATGTCAATTTTGAAAATGCTGAACGCAATGAAACACGCTATCGCGTTATAACATATCCTACTTTATAAAAATAAAGAAAACTTTCTTGTATTTTTCTGAAGAAGAATAAATAAAAATAGCAGCATAAAGAGAATTTTTATGCTGCTATTTCCGTTTAGATAGCTGACTTAGGTGTGATTAAATTACGAGAGATGAGAAGTTCAGCAATTTGAACTGCATTCAATGCTGCTCCTTTCCTTAAATTATCAGCAACAACCCAAAAAGCTAAGCCATTTTCAACGGTGGCATCTTCGCGAATACGGCTAATAAAAATATCATCCTCTCCTGTGCATTCATAGGGAGAAATGTAACCACCATCTTCTTGTTTATCTATGATTTGGCAACTAGGTGTATTGCGTAGGAGTGCACGTGCTTCATGGGCACTTAATGGCTTTGCAAATTCAACATTAACAGATTCAGCATGGCCAATAAAGACAGGGACTCGAACAGCAGTAGCCGTTAATTTGATCTTGGGATCAAGAATTTTTTTTGTTTCGGCCATTATTTTCCATTCTTCTTTAGTATAGCCGTCTTCCATAAAAACATCGATATGAGGAATGATATTAAAGGCAATGCGTTTAGTAAACTTTTTTAATAAGATTGGATCAGCAACGAAAACAGCTCGTGATTGTTCAAATAGTTCATCCATTCCTTCTTTACCAGCTCCAGATACTGATTGATAAGTGGATACAACAACGCGCTTGATGATTGCTGCATCATGGAGAGGTTTTAAAGCAACAACAAGTTGAATGGTTGAACAATTAGGATTGGCAATAATGTTACGTTTAGAAAATGCTTTAATGCTTTCTGCATTTACTTCTGGCACAATTAAGGGAACATTGATATCATAACGCCATGTGGAGGAGTTATCGATGACTACACAACCAGCAGCGCTAATCTTAGGAGCGTATTCTTTGGAAATAGTTCCTCCAGCAGACATGAGACACAAATCAGTGTCAGAAAAGTTATATGTATCAAGCGCTTTGACTTTTAAAGTTTTGTTGCCATAAGAAACACTCTGTCCTATTGAGCGTCGTGAAGCCAAAGGAACTATTTCGCTAGCTGGAAAGCAACGCTCTTCTAGAATTGTTAATATTTCACGTCCAACATTTCCCGTAGCACCAACAACTGCAACTTTAAAATTCATATTTTCACTTCTTTCTCTATTTTATAAAAATAGATATGATGCTAACTTTTCTTAGGTTAAATCTAACAAAGAGAGTAAATTAGCTGAGAAACTTGCATATTTTAATTATTATCTCCTTAGGCCTAATTGTATGCACACAATTAGCACGATAAGGGTACTATAGATCACCTTACTTGACAATACACTGCTTCTTTGGTTTTTTAGAACTGGAGAGAGTTTCAATTTTTTCTGTCAAATTATATAAATATTATTTTTCATGAGGTTTTGATTGAGAAGACTGCTAATCTTTTTCAGGCCTTTTTGCTGCATAAGGGGCAGAATTTAAGGCAATAGATCTATTTTTGTTAGCAGGTTGATAAGTAAGATTATTTTATGCATTTATCAATTGATATTCAAAGAAATAATATGAGTTTTTATGGAAGCAGAGAATGAGTTTCTTTGTTGAGGAAAATTAAAACTTTAATGTTATTAGTTAGTGGAATAGTTTTCTTGAGATTCTCTTTGGATATGTACTTAAAAAAGCTGATCGAGAGAAAATATGTTTTGATATAAAATTTAGTTTTATGAAAAGGAAAATAAAAACTATTTTTTTTCATTATATTTTAAAGGACGCGCTTCTGAAGTAAGCATAATAGGAACACCGCTACGAATAGGATAGGCTAGTTTTGCTTTTAATGAAATTAATTCTTGTGTTTTTTTATTTAAAGAGAGCGGCTCTTTTGTGAGTGGGCAGACCAGTAATTCAAGCATCTTAGGATCAGTTGTCATTTTTTTCATGTTTGAAAATCCGTTAATGTAAGCGATGATATGCTCCTGTTTGTTTCATAAGTGAACGTTCAGTTAAAGCAAGGAGAGTTTGGGCCCGACTTGCAATATCTGGTGCTTCCAGTAAAGCTTGTTTTTCTTCTGGAGTAAAAGGAATAAGAGTTGAAAGAGCATTAACGAGTACAGGTGTAGGCGTTTGTACAATATTATTCCAATTATGTTCAATTTCATGAAGTACAAGATAATTTTCGATCGTATTGAGTAAGTTTTCTCGATTAATATTTTCTGAGTTTTCATATTCTTGTAAATCTTTTATATTAAATTCAATGATGGCAATTCGATAAGGCTTTTTGCTCACTAATTCTTTTTTTAAGGTGAAACGACAAACACCTTGTAATACGATAAGAAGTCGTCCGTTTCCTGTTTCATTATAATTTGTAATACGACCAACACAGCCCATTTCATAGAGTTCTGATGGAAAATCGTCTGTACCTGATGATAAAGGCTGAATGATTCCTAATAGACGATTAGATGTCATAGCGTCTTCAATCATTTCAAGAGCACTTGGTTCAAAAATGTTAAGCGATAAAAAACCTCCAGGAAGCAATAATGCGCCTTCTAAAGGAAAAATGGCAATTTGTTTTGGTAAGTCATGTTCACAATTATAGTGGATATTACCAGCTTTCATGAGTGTTCTATAACCTTTATCCAATACAGTTTCATACGTGGAATTATTATAGTTTTTTATTATAAAGAAAATTATATTATTATGAGCGAGACTAGATCAAATAATATAAATTATTATAATGAAGAAAACTATAATCTTTTCTTATAGAGAAAAGTAAGAGAAACAACAATATCTTGGGTTGTCTTCAGTAAGAATTTAAAGAATACGAGTTCCCTTTAAGTAAAGATTTATAAGGGTAGTTTGAAAAAACAAGATTATTATAAAAAACTTTGAAATTTAGAGGACTATAGTCAGTTTTTTAATGACAGTGTAGAGAAGATAAGTTATAGCAAAAATATGTTGGAAAGAATGTCATTGCTTCTTTCATTCTTTGCGGGAGAGTGCAAAATGCAAACTTTCACATCTGCCGCTAAAGAGCAAAATAATCCGCAATCTTGCAGGTTTGAGACAAAGGGTAAGAAAGACGACCACAATATAGAGTGGTAAACGTGGCTTTGGAGAAATTATGGGCACCGATTTGCAGACATTTGAGACATTGCCTTTAAAAAAACTTCCTTTACATGATTTACATGAAAAAGCACAAGCGAAATTTGGCGCTTTTGCTGGTTGGATGATGCCTTTAATTTATCCTCTAGGTGTTTTGAAAGAGCATTTGCATACACGTGCTCAGGCTGGTCTTTTTGATATCTCTCATATGAAGTTAATAGCTATTGAAGGGCAAGAAGCAGCTGAATTTTTATCTTATGCACTTCCTATTGATGCGTTCCTTTTACAAAAAGGCCAATCACGCTATAATTATTTGCTGAGTGAGCAAGCTGGTATTCTTGATGATCTTATTCTTACGCGTTTAGATAAATATCGTTTTATGCTGGTTGTTAATGCAGGGAATGCACAGGCTGATTTTGCCGAACTTCAAAAACGTGCAGTTGATTTTGACTGTCAAATAGTTGCGCTTGAGAGAGTTTTTCTTGCTCTTCAAGGTCCGCAGGCTGCCTCTGTTTTTGCTGATGCAGGTTTGCTTGGTAATGAGCTTTTGTTTATGCAAGGGTTTGAGCCATACCAAGGTTGGTTTGTAACACGTTCTGGTTATACAGGAGAGGACGGTTTTGAAATTGCACTTCCAGAAAGTCAGGCACGTTCATTAGTTGAAAAATTACTCGATGATTATCGTGTTGAATGGATCGGTCTTGCTGCGCGTGATAGTCTTCGACTGGAGGCGGGATTGTGTTTACATGGTAATGATATTACACCTGATACCACTCCTATTGAGGCTGCACTGACATGGGCTGTGTCCAAGAGTGTTCGGGAAAAAGCTAAGTTTTATGGGGCAGAAGCTTTTCTTAGAGCATATCAGAGAGGGCCTTCTCGTTGTCGTGTTGGTTTAAAACCACAGGGACGTCAGCCTGTACGTGCAGGTGCAGTTCTTCTAGATGATAAGGGGAAACAGATTGGAATAGTGACATCGGGTGGTTTTGGTCCTTCTTTTAATGGTCCTGTAGCAATGGGCTATGTTCCTATTGATTGGAAAATCGAAGGAACAGAAGTTTTTACTGAAGTGCGTGGCAAAAAAATCATGTTGTCTGTTCATTCGCTTCCTTTTGTTGAACAACGTTATTTGAAGGGATAATTGTTTATGTCTGAAGTTTATTTTACGCAAGATCACGAATGGATAAGTGTTGAGGGACAGATCGCTACGGTTGGAATTACCAATCATGCTCAAGAGCAGTTAGGTGATTTGGTGTTTGTTGATTTGCCACAGAGCGGAATACATATTTCTAAGGGAGATGCAGCTGCTGTTGTTGAGTCTGTTAAAGCAGCATCGGATGTTTATGCACCTATTGATGGAGAAGTGATTGAAGTTAATGAAGCTTTAGCAGGTGATCCTGCGTTGGTAAATCAGCAAGCCGAAAAGGAAGGTTGGTTATGGAAAATGAGGATACAGGATAAGACACAGCTTGATGAGTTATTAGATGAATCTTCTTATCGTGCATTGATTGGGTAAAATTATGCAAGAACATCGTTTTGTTTCGCAGCACATAGGGCTTCGATCTGATGAAATACAAAAAATGCTTAGGGTGTTAGCGCTTGATTCAATAGAAGCTTTAGTTTCTCAAGCTGTTCCTGAATCTGTTCATTTGAAACGGTTGCTTAATTTACCAGAAGCAGCAAGTGAAGAAAAAGCTTTGGAAGAATTATCGAAGATTATGGAACGCAATAATGTCCGGAAGAGTTTTATTGGACAAGGCTATTATGGAACATTTGTACCACCTGTTATTTTGCGTAATTTTTTTGAAAATCCGGCTTGGTATACCGCTTATACACCCTATCAGGCAGAGATTAGCCAAGGACGTTTAGAGCTTTTGTTTTATTTTCAGACATTAATAAGTGAATTGACTGGATTACCTGTTGCGGCTGCTTCACTTCTTGATGAGGCAACAGCTTTAGCTGAAGCTAACGCGGTGGCTGTCCGTTTTGCACGTGAGAAAAGAACAAAAATTTTGATTCAAGGCTTTTTGCATCCTCAAATATTGAGTGTTGCGCAGACACGTGCTGAAACACAGGGCATTCACATGAGCGAAAAAGGTCAAGTTTGTTCTGATACGGCTGCTGTTGTTTTGCCATGGCCAGATACAAGGGGATGCTTTAATGATTATAATGAAGTTATTAAAGAGGCAAAGGAGAAGGGGGCTCTAGTTATTGTTGTTGCAGATCCTTTAGCTCTTACTCTTATGGAAGCGCCAGCCAAATGGGGTGCTGATATTGTTGTTGGTTCTATGCAGCGTTATGGAGTTCCAATGGGTTTTGGTGGTCCTCATGCAGGTTATCTTGCCGTGAGTGATGCTTTAATGCGTTTAATTCCAGGGCGTATTGTTGGGCAATCGGCAGATACGAAAGGGCGTACTAGTTTTCGATTAGCATTGCAAACGCGTGAACAACATATTCGACGTGATAAAGCAACGTCGAATATATGTACTGCGCAGGCTTTGTTGGCTAATATGGCAGTGGCTTATGCTATTTGGCATGGTCCAAAAGGTCTACAGGAAATTGCCAAACGTATTCACAGTTTAACATGTCGTTTTGTTGCTGGTTTAGAAGAGGTAGGTATCCATTGTGAGGGCAAATATTTTTTTGATTGTACTAGTGTTTTTGTCGAGAAGAGAGCTCAAGATATTGCAAATCAAGCAAAAATGGGTGGGCGGCTTGTGCGTGTTCTTGATGATGATTGGGTTGCAATTAATTTTGATGAATTATCAACAGAAGAAGATGCTATTGCTTTAGCACAGCTTTTTAACGCACAATTAGCTGATGAAACTGCTACAAGGCTTTTTGGCAAAGAGCGTGATTCTGCTTTTCTTTCGCAATCATTTTTTCATGCAGTGCATTCAGAAACGGACATGATGCGCTTTTTACGTCGCTTATCAGATAAGGATTTAGCACTGGATCGGGCGATGATTCCACTTGGTTCTTGTACAATGAAACTGAATGCTGCGGCTGAGTTAATACCTGTGAGTTGGCCTACAGTGGCTAATATACATCCTTTTGCACCTAAAGATGATGCGTTGGGATATCAGGAAATGATAAACCAGTTAAATACATGGTTATGTGAAATTACAGGGTTTGCTCAAGTTTCTTTTCAGCCTAATTCTGGTGCTCAAGGTGAATATGCTGGACTTTTGGCTATTCGGCGATATCATCAATCTCGTGGCGATAATCAGCGTAATATTTGTCTTATTCCTGCATCAGCACATGGAACTAATCCAGCTTCAGCACATATGGCAGGGATGGAAGTTATAGTAGTGAAATGCTTAAGTGATGGTGATGTTGATATTGATGATCTTAAAGCGAAAGCACAATTGCATAAAGCTCATTTGGCAGCTTTAATGATTACCTATCCTTCAACACATGGTGTTTATGAGGAAAACATTAAAGACATTTGTGCCATTATTCATGAAAATGGTGGGCAAGTCTATTTCGATGGAGCTAATTTAAATGCACTTGTAGGTCTTGCACGTCCTGCGGATATGGGGGCAGATGTTTGTCACATGAACCTTCATAAAACATTTGCAATTCCTCATGGTGGTGGAGGTCCTGGTGTTGGCCCGATTGGCGTTGGAATGCATTTAAAACCGTTTTTACCTGGCCACGAACAAGATAAGACGACTCATGCCGTTTCAGCAGCTCCTTACGGAAGTGCTTCTATTTTAGTGATTACATGGATGTATATTCGGATGATGGGAGCTGATGGATTAAAATGCGCAACACAGATAGCAATATTAAATGCTAATTATGTTGCTGAGCGCCTCTCAAAGGCTTATTCTATTCTTTATCGGGGTAAATATGGGCGTGTTGCACATGAATGTATTGTGGATACACGGTCGCTGAAAGAGCAATATGGAATCAGTGTTGATGATATTGCAAAACGTCTTATTGATTATGGATTTCATGCTCCAACAATGTCATTTCCAGTTCCTGGAACTTTGATGATTGAACCAACTGAATCAGAACCGAAGGCAGAAATTGATCGTCTTTGTGATGCTTTGTTATCTATTGCTGAAGAATCTAAGAAAATTGGTGAAGGCATTTGGCCGAAAGATGATAATCCATTGGTGAATGCGCCGCATACATTAGCAGACACTTTAGATGATAATTGGAAACGGGCTTATTCGAGAAAAGAGGCTGCTTTTCCTGACCCTCGCTTTGATCCAGCAAATAAATATTGGCCGCCTGTTTCACGTATTGACAATGTTTCTGGTGATAGAACTTTGATTTGTTCTTGTCCACCATTGGTGAACACGATTTAAATTTATTTTCTTATGTTCAATTAAGAAAGCCTATATCAAGCTTATAGAGTTGGATATAATTTATTTCGATTTTTGTTTAAGACTGATCATAGTTATCTTAGATTCATTTTATGAGAATTCGAAGATTTAAATGTAAATACGTTTATAACGAGAACCAAGAGAAGTAAGAATTTCGTAAGGAATGGTTCCTGCATCTGCAGCAACATTTTCGATAGTTTGATGTTTTCCAATAAGTTCTACCCAATCACCTCGTTTTGGTTTTTCATGTTGAAGATTAGTTGCATCAACAATAATAGAGTCCATAGAAATTTGTCCAATGATGGGTAGTTTGTGTTGATTGAAATAAACGAAACCTTTGTTAGAAAGGTTCCGTAGCCAGCCATCAGCATAACCAATAGAAATGGTGGTAAGAATGCTGGGCTTTTGAGTGATGAAACTTCCACCATAACCCACAGGAGACCCTGCTTCAGTGCAACGGCTTTGAATAACTTGAGCCTTAAGTTTTAAAACAGGTTTAAGAGATGTGGGATGTTGTTGATGGGGATCAATTCCATAAAGTCCAATACCTGGGCGAACAAGATCAAAATAAAAGTCTGGGCCAAGAAAGATTCCTCCAGAATTAGCAAGTGAAGCTTTACAGGTAGGAAGTTGTGCAAGTGCTGTTTTCATAGCGTTTTTTTGTTCGCAATTGGATGCGTGTGTTGCATTATCTCCATTAGCAAGATGGCTGATAATATATTTTATGTCTGCTATTTCGAAGAGAGAAGGATTTTGGATCAACCATTGTAGCTCTTCTTGATCAAGCCCTAGTCGATTCATATTAGTATCAATTTGAATGATTGCTGGAAATTTTTTACCATTTTTTTGACAATGCATTTGCCAGTTTTCAATTTCATTCCGAGAATTAAGAACAGGAACAATACCAGTTTGAGTCACGAATTCTTCTGCAGTAGGGGGAATACCATTCAGAAGGATAAGGGTAACATTATTGGGTAAAATAGCTTTTAATTGGAGTGCTTCTTTAAGATGGGCAATAAAAAAAGTGCGGCAACCAGCTTGATAAAGTGCAGGGGCAATTTTTTCAGCTCCTAGCCCATAGGCATCAGCTTTTACAACAGCGGAACATTCTATAGGAGCAACACGTTGGACTAAGGTTTTATAATTAGCAACAATTGCACCAATATCAATAGTTGCTACGGCAGTATAGGGTAGTATTGCATTTTCTTCATAACCAACAAACTTGTCCATTTTGTAATCCTATCTCTATATAATAAGATACAAATTCCCTTTTAAATTATTATTATAACTGTGCTTATGATACACAAAAACGCGAATATTATTTTTACTTTAAAATATATAAGTGGTGAAAGCAATTAGTGAAGTGAGAGATGCAATTTTGATACAATGAATGGAGTGTTATTTTCTTTGAATGATAGCTCCTACTGGAAGAATGTTTTTTCATTTTAATTTCTCTTTTTGAAGCAAACAAAACCATTTATCTAAACATCATAAGAAAAAAGAATGGATGATAAATTATTTGAGAGGGAATTTTATAATACCTTTTAGGAGATATCTACATAAGAAAGAAGTTGTAATATTAGTGAGTAAATAAAAATATAGAAGTAATGATGGTATTGGTTTTTTGCTTCATAAATATAAAGGTAAAGATGGTGGTAATTCGGTTGAGCTTGTATTATATTTTCAGTGGATGATGATAAGAAATGAGTTGGGGAGAAAGTATAAATATCTTTTAAAACGGATTCGTAAATTAATTGTAGACTATTTTTTCGTAAGGAATATGATCCTATTAAAGGATGAAAAAAGTATGAAGTTATTGTTAATATTCATTATTTTAAATGTCTTGCTTTAGATAATTTTGAAAGACGTAAAGTTGATTTAAACAAGTAATAAAGCTAGACATTGGTGTTACTTTAATTATGCTCTTTTCAAATTGTTATCTCTTTAATTGTAGAGATAAGCTAAGTTGGTGTATTTAACGTTTTCATTTCAGTCTATTATATATAAAACTGGGATAGCAGTGAAAATTTGAAACTGTCTCAATGTGTCATTGTATGAGAGGGAGATACTTAATTTACAGGTAAAAGCTAAAGTATGCTTTTCAAATTAGGCTAATAATGTAATAAAAGATATCACCATTATGAACTAAAGGGATATTCCGATTTTTATTAAATGCTTCAAAAGCAATAACATATATGGTTTTACATCTGCTTATTTTAAAGGCATTTACATAACTTCATTATACCGTATCCTACAATAAAAGATAAGAAGAGGATCTATTTTGAAATAGACGAGAGTCTATGACTTTCTGTAACCGGCAATGAGATCAGATTTGATATCTGTGGTTCCAATGAGACGCGCTTTGTAAACTTCATAATTTTCTATAACACGCATCACATAGTTGCGCGTTTCTGTATAGGGGATACGTTCGATCCAGTCGACAACGTTATCAAGAGATTGTCCTCTAGGATCACCGTAACGTTCTATCCATTCATTTGCGCGACGGAAGCCTGCATTATAGCTGATAAAAGCCAATATATAAGATCCGTTAAAACGCTCTAATTGTTCACTTAAAAAATGAGCACCTAATATAGTATTATAATTGACATCACTGCTAAATTTTTTGTGAGACCACGCAATTGAATGTTTGTTAGCTAATGCTTTTGCTGTGGTAGGTAACAATTGTAACATACCTTGGGCTCCAGCTTTTGATATAGCGACAGGATTAAATTCGCTTTCTTGGCGTGCAATGGCATAGATAAGTGCTTTTTTTGTTGCAGAAAAGTTGATGGATGTTGGAATAGCCCCGATAGGATGGGAAAGAGCGCTGACGGCCTTACCTTGAACAACAGCAGTTTTACCGATTTTGAGGCTAGTATAATAGTCGCCACTTTTTTCTGACATAACAGCTAAAAGAGCTAATTCACCAGGATTGTCTATTGTTGTGCTGAGTTCTTTATAAAAAATTTTAGCGAGATTAGCATAGCCAGCAGCTTCAAGCCTTTGGATAACTTGAACACCTTTTCGTGCACTAAAACTTTGCCGTTCATTCATTGTTGGCCTAGGAAAATGAATTTCAAGTTTTTTTTCGTTAAGTCGAGAGGCTGCTAATTGACCATAATAAGTTGTACCAAAATGAGCAGCGCGCTGAAAATAATGCTGAGCATTTTTATATTCACCTAAGGCTTCTGCTGTTCGCCCCATCCAATAATAGCCACGGGATATTGAGAGAGGAGAAGAGGAGAGTTGAGTGATATGCGTAAAGTGATGCATTGCCGTCTTGGGGCTATGAAGAAATCGAAGTGCATACCATCCGGCGTGAAACGCAGCATCAATTTTAAATGAAGATGTTCCGCCAATATGAGCTGAAACAAGTTGATAAGCAATTTTAGGCTTGTTTAAATCAAGCATTTCGCGAGAAAGAACACGTCGTTCTATCCACCATGCATCAGGGTTAATAAGATTTATCGGATCTCGTGGTGCTTGCATCATGAGTTGTGCAGCAGTTTCATATTGTCCAGTTCGTCGAAAATAACGAATTTTAGCAAATTGTAAAAGAGGATCTTTCTTCCATGACTGATCAACAGCTTTTAGTTTTTGTGCGGCTTGAGGTTCATTTTTTTCAACAGCAGCAAAAGCATTAAAGAGAGATTGGGCATGGGCTAATTTTGCAATCCGCTGAGCTGAATCAATACGATTTGCATAAAGCATAATCTTCATACGTTTCAGATGATCAGAGGGTTTTAATGCAGTGCTTGCATTTTTAAGAATAAGATCTTCTTCTTGAGCATTGAGCTGTACTGTATGCCACCACGGTGCAATAATTTGTCGTGCACGGGTGGTTTGTCCAGTTACGATAAGGGCTTTGGCAAGTGCAGCCATTCCTTGTACAGTGAGGGGAGAATGGTGAATAAATTTTTGAATAATCGCTTGTGTAGAATTGTTTTCATTAATGAAAGCACGTTCAGCATTGCGTTTCATTATATTCATACCTGGCCAACCTTTTAATTCATTGATGGCCCTTAATATTTCAGAGCTTGGTATATTCGTTTGATATGATGTATTTATTGCCCATGTTAAGATATGGCGATCAAGACTGTTTTGAGGCATTGTATTGCGAAGCGCTATTGTTTTCATAATATCTTTGCTTGAAAGAGTATCTAAGCCGAATTTAAGCTGGTTAGTTTTAGTAATCTTAATTTTTGTTGGGATATTATTATTTATAGGATGATTAGCCTCAAAAGATTTTTTAAGTTTTTCTATGGTGATAAAAGAGTGAGGATGAACCAAGGGAATTGGTCCGTTTTGTGGTAGAAAAACTGCTTGTGCTGAGGCATTTGAGAGTAAAATGATAGCTGCCAATTTGAGTATAATAAAGATTGATACAAAAAAGTGAACAGAGACTATATACATTGATGAAAGACCTTTAGATCTTGCTTTTTAGGCAATATTTTATAAATTTTAAAAGAGAAGCATGAATGACATGTTAACAACTTAGTTGTGTTTTTAGGAAATATTCAGCATACAGAAATTATAAATTAATATTGTAAGATCTTTATGAAATTCAACTTGCTTCAGCCAGAGAGCAAGACTATGTTATTATAATAAGATGGTTATTAAAAATAAAATTTAATATTATCAGGAGTTTATTATGCTCAAGGGAGCACTAACTGCATTGATTACACCATTTAATGAAGATGGTGTTATTGATGAAAAGTCATTTTGCAATTTTATTGAATGGCAAATCGGACAAGGTATTCATGGTGTGAGTCCCGTTGGGACAACAGGCGAGTCAGCAACTTTAAGTCATGAAGAACATAAGCGAGTTGTAGAATTATGCGTTAAACAAGTTTCTAAGCGTGTTCCTGTTGTTGCAGGGGCGGGGTCAAATAGCACGGATGAGGCTGTCGAGCTTGCACAGCATGCAGAGAAAGTAGGTGCAGATGCAGTTTTAGTGGTAACCCCTTATTATAATAAGCCTAATCAAAAGGGATTATATGCTCACTTTTCTGCTATTGCAAAAGCTGTTTCTATTCCTATTGTGATTTATAATATTCCCGGGCGATCTGTTATTGATCTCACTGTAGAAACTATGAAAAATCTTTGTCAGGATTTTAAAAATATCGTTGGTGTTAAGGATGCAACAGGTAAAATTGAGCGGGTAAGTGAACAACGAGAAAAATGTGGTAAGAATTTTATACAGCTTTCTGGTGATGATAGAACAGCATTAGGCTTTAATGCACATGGAGGTGTAGGGTGTATTTCAGTTGTATCTAATGTTGCTCCAAAGCTTTGTTCAGAGCTTTATACTGCTTGCCATCGTGGTGATTATAATACAGCATTAGAATTAAATGATCGTTTAATGCCCCTTAATTGTGCAATATTTATTGAACCAAATCCAGCGGGTATTAAATATGCTGCTGCAAAATTGGGAATTTGTAGGGATACTGTTCGTTTACCGATTGTTCCATTAGACAATACTACAAAGAGGATTATTGATGCTGCTTTGCAACATGCAGGTCTTCTTAAAGAATAAAATTATGTTGAAATAGCTATGAACAACAAAAAAAAGACAGCATCAATACGAAAAGTTATTGCGGATAATCGTAAAGCACGTTTCAATTTTGAAATTCTTGATACTCTTGAGGTCGGTATTGTTCTTCAAGGAACAGAGGTTAAGTCTTTACGTTCCAATCATGCCAATATTTCTGAAAGTTATGCTAGCTTTGAAAAGGGAGAATTATGGTTGATTAATTCTCATATTCCTGAATATACGCAAGCGAATCGTTTTAATCATGATGCACGTCGTTTGCGTAAATTATTACTTTCAAAGCGTGAAATGGCGCGTTTTTTTAATGCAATTTCTCGTGAGGGTATGACGATTACTCCACTTAAACTTTATTTTAATGAACGAGGGCGTGTTAAATTGGAAATTGCTTTAGCACGTGGTAAAAAACTTCACGATAAACGTGAAACAGAAAAAAAACGAGATTGGGAGCGTGAAAAGGCACGACTTTTTAGAAAGTATGGATAATGGAAAAGAAATTTCCATATCTTCGTTAGAAAGATTTCAACATTGATTTAAATAGATTTTTGCAGCTTCGAAGATTTGATAGAACATAGTATCTGTTAAACGGCCGGTATTAGTATTATAGCGTGAACAGTGATAGCTTGAAAAAATACGTAATCTACCAATATCACTAATTTTTCCATGACCAAAAGGGTGTGCTGAGGTTTTTGCGTTTAAAGCTCGTATAGTGGAGTTATGCGCAATGCTGCCAAGAGTAATGATGGCTTTTAGTTGAGGAAGATTTGTTAAAAGAGGTGAAAAAAAATGTCGACAAGTGTTGATTTCAGTGCCAGTGGGTTTATTCTCTGGTGGAACACAACGTACTGAATTAACAATTGCAGTATCGATGAGTTCTAGGGAATCATCTGATCTTTCTGCAAAAGTACCTTGAGCAAAACCAAACTTTTTTAACGTTGAATAAAGAAGGTGTCCAGCATAATCACCTGTGAAAGGACGTCCAGTTCGGTTTGCTCCGCGTAATCCAGGAGCAAGTCCAACAATTAGAAGGCGTGTTGTTGCAGCCCCTTTATGAGGGAAAAATGGACTAACAGGTGCATTATGCCAATGAGGTTCTTTAATACGCCAGTCAGCGATAAAGTTATTTAGGCGAGGACACAAATTACAATTTGGAGGTGGCTCTGGGCACAATGATGTTAATTTACTGTTCATGGATTGCAGGTACCAATTATATTTTATCAAAAATCTTTTAAGCTATTTTATTTGATATTCAGTCGAGTATATTTTTGTAAACAGTTTTATAATATGCATACAGAGATTTTTCACAATACGATTAGATGAATTTGTTGCTGATTGTGTTATAGAGAGAATATGTATTGCTATGATTAGTTGTAATGTATTGACCATACATTACCAAAAGAGTTTAAAGTTTTTTCTATAAAGTCCGTGATGTTGATGATTTAGTCTAGAGCTAGAGATTCATAGATAGTGTATTATTGTCGATGCGCTTCATTGAGTTTTTTCTTTTTGAAGGGGGATATGTTATTTTCTTAATTATAGAGACTTAATTTTTTGCATAGTGATGGATTAAAAAACTATATCTTTTAAAGATGCTTGTGGATTAGGTATATTTAATTTGCCGGTGGAGGAAAGCTCGGATATTTATGGCAAATAGCCTTATAATATAGTGCTTTATGATTAATAAGTTGGTTAAAGCTTTGTTCTCTGCACTTAGTTTTTCAGCTGTAATATACTATCAGTTTTCGTTTATATCTGAATACATCTTTATGGTTATAGAGAGAAGAAATATAGCAATGCCGTTTATATTGTAATTTTTTTGATGAATGCGCTTACTTTTTTGTGCGATCCATTTTCTTTAACTATGAATAATTATTGTGTTATTAGAATGCGATAGTTTGAGATTGTTTTATTTTCAAAAACTTATAGATCTTAGTATTTTTATAGACCTAAATTTTTTTCAAGAGTTTTGCTATAGTGCTATAGTTGGAAAAAAATAATAAGGTGTATATTGTTTTCCTTGTTTTTTGTTTTGATTATTGTATATACTCTAAAACAGTTGTTAATTTTTGAACCTTGAAGAAAGGGACATAAATGGCCCGTGTAACAGTGGAAGATTGTATTGATAAGGTTGATAATCGCTTTGAGTTGGTGCTTTTAGCTGGGCATCGGGCTCGTCAGATTTCACAAGGTGCACAGATTACAATTGATCGTGATAATGATAAAAATCCAGTTGTTGCTTTACGTGAAATAGCAGATGAAACTTTATCTCCTGCTGATTTAAAAGAAGATCTTATTCACTCTTTACAAAAGCATGTGGAAGTTGATGAGCCAGAAGGAACAATGGAGTTTATTTCTCACGCAAGCGAATCCAGAGATATTTTGAGCTCTTCATCAGAAGAAAGCAGTGGTTCATTTGATTACATGTCAGAAGAAGAGCTTTTAGCAGGTATTGAAAGCTTAGTTGTCCCAGAGAAAAATGATGATTATTAATAATCATATTTTATTGAAAAAGTAATACATAGATTATCATTTAGTAGATTTGTTTTTTCTTTATTGGTAGGGTGTTTAATAATAATTTAATTACAAAATTTCTGAGGATATCTATATGATGCGTCAGTGTGAGCTGGTTGAGCGTGTGCAGCGTTACAAGCCTGACGTAAATGTCGATTTATTAAATAAAGCCTATGTTTATGCAATGCAGAAGCACGGTCATCAAAAGCGTGCTTCAGGTGATCTTTATTTTTCTCATCCTTTAGAAGTTGCTGCTATCTTAACGGATATGCACTTAGATGAAGCAACAATTGCTGTCGCTCTTTTGCATGATACAATTGAAGATACAAATGCTACAAGAGAAGAAATTGATCAACTGTTTGGATCTGAAATTGGTAAATTAGTTGAAGGGCTTACAAAGCTTAATAAGCTTGATCTCGTGTCGAAGAAAGCTGTGCAAGCAGAAAATCTTCGTAAGCTTCTTATTGCTATTTCTGATGATATTCGTGTTCTTTTGGTTAAATTGGCAGATCGTCTTCATAATATGCGTACCCTTGATGTCATGCGTGATGATAAGCGTCGGTGGATTGCTGAAGAGACAATGGATATTTATGCGCCGCTTGCTGGCCGTATGGGTATGCAAGATATGCGTGAAGAGCTAGAGGATCTTTCTTTTTTTTATTTAAATCCAGAGGGTTATCGTACTATTAATGATCGGCTTTCTGAATTATTAGTGCGCAATCGCGATTTGCTTTCCACAATTGAAAAAGAATTGACAAAACTTTTTTTAAAAAACGGTATTAAAGCCAATGTTAAAAGTCGTCAGAAAAAATCTTATTCAGTTTTTCGTAAAATGGAAAGTAAGACTTTATCTTTTGAACAATTATCTGATATCTTTGGATTTCGTGTAATTGTTGAGAGCGTAGATGATTGTTATCGCGCTCTTGGTATTATACACACTACATGGCCGATGGTTCCTGGCCGTTTTAAGGACTATATTTCTATTCCTAAACAAAATGATTATCGTTCAATTCATACAACAATTGTCGGGCCTTCAGGGCAACGCATTGAATTACAAATCAGAACCAGTGCAATGGATCGGATTGCTGAATATGGCGTTGCAGCACATGCCATTTATAAAGATCACGGTTCTGATTATTCATCATCACGATTATCAAGTGAGACTAATGCTTATGCATGGTTGCGCCAAACAATTCAATCTTTGGCAGATGGCCATAATCCAGAAGAGTTTCTAGAATATACAAAGCTTGAGCTTTTTCATGATCAGGTTTTCTGTTTTACGCCGAAAGGGCAGTTAATTGCATTTCCAAAAGGCGCTACACCCATTGATTTTGCTTATGCAGTACATACCGATATTGGTAATTCTTGCGTGGGAGTAAAAATCAATGGTCGTATTATGCCCATAATGACCAAATTAAAAAATGGTGATGAAGTTAATATTATATGTTCGCAGATTCAATCTCCACCAGCGGTGTGGGAATCCCTTGTTGTAACAGGTAAGGCACGTTCTGCAATTCGTCGAGCGACACGTTCAGCAATACATAAGCAATATTCAGGTTTGGGATGCCGTATTCTTGAACGTTCTTTTGAGTGTGCGGGAAAACAATTTTCGCAAGACATGCTTAAGCAAATTTTACCGCGTTTGGCACGTAAGGACGTAAAAGATGTTTTAGCGGCTGTTGGACGTGGTGAATTGGCTGCTATAGATGTAATGAAAGCGATTTATCCAAATTATCAAGATGATTCTGTGGTGAAAAAGCCATCGTTTAAGTTTAAGGAAAGAAGCTGGTTTAATATTGAAAATGCTCAAGGTATGATTTTAAAGATTCTTGAAAATAAAAAAGGAAAAACTTCAAAGAAAGAGCGTCAATATAGAGTGTTACCTATTCAAGGCACAAAAGGCGACATTCCAATACAATTTTCTCCTGAGGGAGCTGTGCCAGGAGATCAAATTGTTGGTATTATGCAGCCGGGTGTAGGTGTTATTATTTATCCGATACAATCTTCGGCTTTAACGGCTTATGATGATCAGCCAGAACGGTGGATTGATGTCCGCTGGGATCTTGATTCTGAGATGAGTGAACGTTTTCCTATTCGAATCAATATTTTAGCTGTAAATAGTCCTGGTTCTTTGGCTGAAATTACTCAGATCATTTTTGTAAATGATGCCAATATTGAAAATTTATCTTTTGTTCGTAAGGGAACAGATTTTACAGAAATTATTATTGATCTTGAGATTTGGAATTTAAAACATTTAAATCGTATCTTTTCTCAGTTAAAAAGAGCGAGATCAGTGAATACGGTACATCGGGTTTATGGGTAAAGAGATTATGCAATGAATACACAAGATGTGATTAATATTTTCAAACAAGCAGATGCTATTTTAGAAGGGCATTTTATTTTAACATCAGGTCGTCATAGTGCTACTTATTTACAAAAGGCAAAAGTGTTTATGCATGCTGATCTTACCGAAAAGCTGTGTTATGCTTTGGCCCAAAAAATTAAGAAATATGTGAAAGAGAAAATTGACTACGTAGTTGGGCCTGCAATTGGTGGTCTCATTCCTTCGTACGAGACTTCACGTCATCTTTGCGTTCCCTCTATTTGGGTAGAGCGTGTGAATGGTATATTCCAATTACGCCGCTTTGAAATTGAAAAAGATGCGCGGGTTATTATTGTTGAAGATATTATGACAACAGGTCTTTCTATTCGTGAGACCATTGAAGCATTGGTTGAAGCAAAAGCCACTGTGGTAGCGAGTGCATGTATTCTTGATCGGTCTGGTGGTAAAGTTAATGTAGGAGTCCCAATCATTTCACTTGCCGAGTATGAAATTGCATCTTATGATGCTAATGCTTTGCCTCCTGAGCTTGCTGTGCTTCCGGCGATTAAACCAGGAAGCCGAAATATTTGAATTTTATTAATTTTTCTGCGAAAATGCTTGATGAAATAAATCTGAATAACATAAAATATAAGCATTATTTAGTGTGTACAAGGTATATATGAGTAACCACATATTTTTTAATTATCGAACACCGATGAATTTTGGAAAGCGTGTTCGACGTAAGCTTAGCCCATGTCGTTTGTTTTATCATATGCGTAAACGTATTTTGCGTATATCAGCGACGCCTCATAAAGTGGCGTTGGGGTTCTCTATTGGTATTTTTGCAGCCTGTTCACCTCTTTTGGGATTGCACATCATTTTAGCAATATTTTTTTCTTGGGTTTTACGTGGTGATTTCGCTGCGGCAATTATCGGAACTGTTTTCTCTAATCCATTGACATTTTTTCTTATCATCATGGCTGATTATAAAATCGGTCGCCTATTTTTATTGTTCTTTGGTAATGAAAGTGAAATTTCTTTTTCACAAATTCGCAATATGTTAGATGGTTTGACGTTTTCGCAAGCATGGTTATTTTTTTGGGAAACATGGAATTTGATTATGATGCCGATGTTTGTGGGTGGAATATTTTTAGGTATTATTTTTGGTAGTTTATCTTATATAGGTGTTTACAGAACAATAATTCATTTTCAAAAAAAATCGCTATCAAAAGATGGTAAGAGAGAGATGTTCAAAGCAAAAAAGCTTAGGTAATATTTATGATTATTGGTCTTGGCAGTGATATGGTTGATATAAGGCGAATTGAGAGGATGTTGGTTCGCTATGGTGATCGTTTTATTCAGCGTATTTTTACAGATGTTGAACAGGAAAAATCTGAAAGTCTTTGTCAGCGATCTAGTTCCTATGCTAAAAGATTTGCTGCTAAAGAAGCGTGCGCTAAAGCTTTAGGAACAGGAATTGCTTGTGGTGTTAGTTGGAAAGATATGGGGGTAGTTAATTTATCATCTGGCAAACCGACTATGAGACTAACGAATTGTGCGCACACACAATTAAAAAGATTATTACCTCCTCACCATGAGGTGATGGTTCATCTCAGTATAACAGATGATTTTCCTTGGGCACAGGCATTTGTTATTATAGAAGCACTTCCACGTGGATAGATTCCATGAGAGATTGTGCTTTTATTATTTGGATATTATGATTGCAAAATAAGTTTTATCTATAAAAAGGTAGTACAGGATGAAACAAGAAGAGAAAATGCAAAAAAAAGATAAAAAAAGTGAAATTATTGAATTTTTTTCTGTTCTAATTCAGGCTTTATTTTTGGCTGGAATTATTCGTACACTTTTTTTTCAGCCTTTTACTATTCCTTCTGGTTCGATGCGTCCTACTTTGCTAGTGGGAGATTATCTGTTCGTTTCCAAATATGCATATGGTTATTCTCGTTTTTCTATACCTTTTTCTCCTCCTATTTTTTCAGGACGGATTTGGGCATCTCAGCCTAAGCGTGGGGATGTTTTGGTTTTTCGTTTACCTAGCAATCCGGATATTGATTATATTAAACGTGTTGTTGGATTACCCGGTGATCGTGTTCAAGTTCGTCAAAGTGTTCTCTATATTAATGATGAAGCTGTTTCACGTCAGTTTATGGGAAAGGTTGATGATCCTGATGTGACAGAGGTTAATCATCCTGTTGATGTTTATCGTGAAACAATGTCTAACGGTGTAAGTTACAATACACTTAATTTAGGTTTTATCCCTCAGGTTGATGATACAAAGGTTTTTGAGGTTCCACCAGGACATTATTTTGTGATGGGTGATAATCGTGATAATTCAGATGATAGCCGTTTGAATGTAGGATATGTTCCAGATGAAAATCTTATTGGTCGAGCTAATTTGATTTTTTTCTCTATTAGTAATGGTTCGAGTGCGTGGCAGATTTGGCGTTGGCCATTTGACGTGCGTTGGAATCGTTTATTTTCTTTCATTCACACTATTCGCGACTTTCCGCTTGATAAATAAGTAGGAATTCTGTGATGGAGCATCAAATTATTGATCAGCTGGAGAAGCTGACAGGGCATAGTTTTAAAGATGCAGACAGATTAAAAAGAGCATTGACACATTCTAGTGTGCAAAGTTCAGAGCAGGGTAATTATGAAAGATTAGAGTTTTTAGGTGATCGAGTTCTTGGGCTTTTGATTGCTGAAATGCTTTATCAAATTTTTCCACAAGCAAGTGAAGGTGAATTATCCGTACGTTTGAATGGCTTGGTCAATGCACAAACATGTGCCGATATTGCATTGGAAATGGGTTTACCCGATATGGTTCATGTTGGTTGTGAAATGAAAAACTTAGAAGGTCGTCGGTTAGTTAATATTTATGCTGATGTTATTGAAGCCTTAATTGCTGTAATATATCTTGACGGAGGTTTAGAGAGCGTTCGTCCTGTCATTCAAAGATATTGGCATGATCGAGCCAAGAAGATGAATGCTGGTCGACGTGATTCTAAAACAGAATTACAGGAATGGGCTCATACACAAGATAGTGCACAACCTCATTACCAAGTTGTACAGCGTTATGGTCCAGATCATGATCCGGTTTTTATGGTTGAGGTAAGTATTTGTGGTTATGCACCTGAGATAGGGCGAGGTAGTTCTAAACGTCAAGCCGAGAGAGATGCTGCTGAAAGAATTTTGCGACGTGAAGGTATATGGAAATAGAGGGGAAACATAATCGTGAATGATCTTATTAAAACGCGTTCAGGCTTTGTTGCTCTCATTGGTGTGCCTAATGCTGGAAAGTCAACGTTAGTTAATCAGTTAGTTGGAACAAAAGTATCAATTGTAACGCATAAAGTACAAACAACGCGAACTTTAGTTCGTGGTATTGTAATTTATGATAAGACTCAAATTATTCTGATTGATACACCAGGTGTTTTTCGTCCTCATAAGCGATTAGAGCGAGCTATGGTTTCTGCTGCTTGGGGAGGCGCGAAGAATGCTGATATTCTTCTCGTTCTTATTGATGCTCAGAGTGGTCTTTCAGATGAAGTTGATGCAATGTTAGATATTTTAAAAAGTATTGAGCAGGATAAAATTCTTGTTTTAAATAAAATTGATACGGTTGTTAAATCATCTCTCTTGGCATTAACGGCTAAAGTGAATGAACGAGTGAATTTTTTACAGACATTTATGATTTCAGCTTTAAATGGTTCTGGATGTAAGGATTTGCTGCATTATCTTAGTACAATTATGCAAGAAGGGCCATGGTATTATCCAGAAGATCAAATTTCTGATATGCCTATGCGTCAGCTTGCTGCTGAAATTACGCGTGAAAAACTTTTTCTTCGTCTCCATCAAGAACTTCCTTATTCATCAACGGTTGAAACAGAAAATTGGGAAGAGTGTGCAAATGGTGCAGTTAAAATTAATCAAGTCATTTATGTAGAACGTGATAATCAGAAAAAAATTGTTTTAGGAGCAAAAGGGAGCACCATTAAAGCTATCGGTCAGGCAGCACGTAAGGAATTAATGGATATCTTGGGACAGAAAGTTCATCTTTTTATATTTGTAAAAGTGCGTGATGATTGGGATGCGAACCCAGAGCATTATCGCGAAATGGGATTAGGTTTTTTTTGATGCAATGAAATGGAAAGAACAGGCTATTATTCTCGGTACACGCCAACATGGTGAAACAAGTGTTATTCTTGAAATTATGACACGTCAGCATGGTCGCTATATGGGAATTGTAAAAGGTGGACGTTCTCGTCGTATGGCTCCTCTTCTTCAGCCTGGAAATTTTGTTGAAGCTGAATGGTGGGCACGTTTAGATGAACATTTAGGATTATTTAGGCTTGAAGCGCTTGATTTACATGCTTCAAGATTGATTGTTTTACCAGAGGCGCTTTATTCTCTACAATTGATGGCTTTTTATTTACGTCTTCTTCCTGAGCGTGATCCTCATCCTGTTTTGTATGATATGTTATATTTTTTTATGCAAAATTTTGAGGATCCATTTATAAATGCTGAACTGCTTGTACGTTTTGAGCTTCTACTGCTTGAAGAACTTGGTTTTGGGCTTGATTTATCTTGTTGTGCTGTAACAGGTCGTCAAGAAAAACTTTATTATGTTTCTCCAAAATCAGGACGTGCTGTATGTGAAGAAATAGGACGTCCTTGGAAAGATAAGCTTTTACTTTTACCAAAATTCCTTGTACAAAAAAACGTTTATCCTGTTGATTTTAATGATATAAGCAAAGGATTAATTCTGACAAATTTTTTTTTAACACGCTATGTTTGGGACGCGAGAGGTATAAAACAGTCGTCTTTGCGTGTTAGTTTGATACAATTGTTTGAACGGCGATTTTGTATGAAAGCATCAACATTTTGATTTTGTGAAAGTAAATAAAATGCAAATTTTGAAAACAATTGCTGGGTTGCGTCAACACCTCAGAGAGGAGAGGCGCTTAGGGTTGTCAATTGGTTTTGTACCGACTATGGGGGCATTACATAATGGCCATCTTGCATTGGTACAACAGGCACGGGCGATGTGTGATCGTGTAGTGGTTTCTATATTTGTTAATCCCAAACAATTTGGTCGTCATGAGGATTTTAATGTATATCCAAGAGATCTAGAAGGGGATTGCTCTTTATTGCAAAGGGAGAATGTTGAGTATGTTTTTGCGCCTTCTATAGAAGAAATGTGGCCGTTAGGCAATGAGACAATTGTAGAAGTAGAAGACTTATCACGTATTTTGATGGGGAAATTACGTCCAGGACATTTTTGTGGTGTGACCAGTGTTGTTGCTAAGCTTTTTAATATTGTTCAACCAGATAAAGCTTTTTTTGGGGAAAAAGATTTTCAACAGCTTTTGATTATCCGTCGTATGGTTAAAGATTTGGCTTTTCCTGTTGAAATTGTCGGTGTACCTATTTTACGCGATGCAGATGGAGTTGTTAGTTCTTCACGTAACAAACTTTTGACATTAGAAGATCGCAAAGCTGCAAGGATTATTCCTGAAAGTCTTAAAGCTGTTAAGAGGCTTTATGAGAAAGGTGAACGATCCGTTGATAAATTGTGTGAAGTTGTTCGCTCTGTTTTACAAAAAGAACCACGTGCTGTGATTGAAGCAATAGATTTATGCGATCTGGAAACTTTGTGTGCGATTAAAAAGGAACTAAACAAACCTGCGATTTTATTGCTTACCGTTTGCTTTGGTAAAGTCAGACTTATTGATCAATATATATTACAATAAAAAGGCTGAAAAATGAGTCTTCATAAAGATATAAAGCGTATTACTGCTTCTGAAATACGTTCAAGAAAAAAACAAGAACCGATTGTTGCTTTAACAGCTTATCAGGCTTATAGCGCTCGGATTGCTGATTCACATTGTGATGTGCTTTTGGTTGGTGACAGCGTTGGTATGGTTATATATGGGTTTGATACAACACTTCCTGTTAGTGTGGATATGATGATTTTACATGGACAAGCTGTTGTGCGTAGTTCTAAACGCGCTCTTGTTGTTGTCGATATGCCTTTTGGTTCTTATGAGCAAAGTCCAGAGCAAGCTTTTGCTAGTGCATCTCGTATTCTTGCAGAAACAGGATGCGGTGCAGTGAAGCTTGAAGGTGGTACTTATATGGCAGAAACAATTAGTTTTTTATGCAATCGTGGTATTCCAGTTATGGCGCATATTGGTCTCACGCCGCAAGCGGTGAATCGTTTTGGTGGTTTTAAGACGCAAGGACGTAATGAAAGTGATTGGTTACAAATTGAAGCGGATGCTACAGCAATTGAAGCGGCAGGTGCTTTTTCTGTTGTTGTGGAAGGGGTGGTAGAGCCATTAGCAGTAAAACTTACAGAGAAACTTTCTATTCCTACTATCGGTATTGGTGCTTCCAATCAGTGTGATGGGCAGATTTTGGTGATGGAAGATATGTTAGGTTATGGTGCTTATATACCTAAATTTGTACGTCGTTATGGTGTTTTCGAGAAAGCGATGGATACAGCAATTAGGAATTATGCGAATGATGTCAAATCACGCGTTTTTCCAGCTGATTCAGAGGTTTACAAGCTCAAATAAATTGAGTTTAAAACGGCAGTTCTATAAAAGGGATGAAGAACTTTTTGAAGGTCTTCATAGGAAGAGATACAATAGAATCTTAATGCTTCACTAAGGTAACGACCGTATGATAGAAATTTTATATCCTTTCAGTTATGATAAAAAAATCAACAACCAGAATATGGCTTTTGAACATCAAGGTCATTAAAACGAGTTAAAAAGGCATTTTCAATTTGTTGTGTGGAACATGGTTGTAAATTGAGTCCATCAGATCCAATATTACTTGGATGACCAAAATAACGAAGAGCTTCTTCTCTACTAAAACCAGCAAGAGTGGTGGCTTCATAAAAAGCAGCGATGCGATCAGCTTGTTTGATTTTTTTTAGGATCTGTTGAGGCGGATTGACGGGTAAGGAAAAGCGTATGTGGATAATATCTTGTATACGTTTTTCTACGCGCTCGTAATGTTTTCCTATCACAGCTTTAAAAGGTGAAATTATATCTCCAATAACATATTCTGGTGCATCGTGAAGAAGAGCAAAGAGGCATTCTTCATTAGAGGATCGTGGGAAAAGTTGCTGAAATATTTGTTCGACCAAAAGTGAATGTTGTGCAACAGAATAAGCATATTCTCCTTTTGTTTGTCCGTTCCAACGTGCAACACGAGCTAGGCCGTAGGCAATATCCTCAATTTCAATATCAAAAGGAGAAGGATTGAGTAAATCGAGCCGTCGACCAGAAAGCATTCTTTGCCACGCACGTGTTGTTCCATCTTTTGATAATTCAGCTTTAGCCATTAGTTAGCCTCTACGGAGTTTTCAGGGAAGGTAAAATTCATATTTTCAGGAATATTAATAGTTACAGGAATATCATCTACTGTAAATTGAAGATTTTTATCAATAGCTTCTTTGACATGATCAATACGCATTAAGGCTAAAGCTTCATTTTTGACGCATGTTCCTAATTGACTAAATATTTTTGTACCTGCTTTAACGGTAGAGCCTGAGGTTAAGGGAGCTTGACTTTTAACCACTAAAAAACGGCGGCGAGCTGTTTTGCGATGGTACATTCGTGAAATAACCTCTTGTCCAATATAGCATCCCTTGTTGAAGAAAAGTCCATGAATTTGATCATAATTAATATCATAGGGTAAAACTTTACCTATTTCATAATCTTGACCACTTTCTGCTATCCCATAATGGATACGCATTTGATCCCAACAAGTATTATATTCTGGAATAAGAAAAGGAATTTTTCCATAAGTTCGTATAACTTTTTCCTTTTCTGGAAAGCGCTTATCTATAAAACTTAAATTAAAATTTAAATTATCTAAACTATTATTCCAAAAAACATTTATAACCTCTTGTAACGGTTCTATAATCTCTATTTTTTTATGGAGTCTATAGAGGGCGAGGCGCTTATGAAAAACATCAGCTAAGGAAGCTACAATATCAATCATGTAGTTTTGATCTATTTTACCAATCAGAAAATCAGCGATAACCTTCCCCTGTGGGGATAATAGGGCACCAGGAAAGAGCTCTCGTGATTTTATTTTTGTTACATCCGTAGTAATAAGAGCTTGCAGAAAATTTGTTGCTTCCTCACCTATAACTTTAATAATTTTGCGGTTTTTTAAATTTATGGCATTCTGTTTTTCAATCATGGTTCTTGCCTTTCTGCCTCGAGTTACATAACGATAGAGAGGCTATATACAAGGAGCATGGCTATGTTTAAAACATTTGATACAATTTTTAAAGGCGCAACGCTTGTTAATCATGATGGTATCAGCAAGCGCGATATTGGTGTTGTGAATGGTCGTATTGTTGAAATTGGTGATCTCACATGCGCATCTAGTGGAGAGCTAATTGACTGTACCGGACTTCATATTTTGCCTGGTATCATTGATAGCCAAGTGCATTTTCGTGAACCGGGTAAGGAATATAAGGAGGATCTGGAAAGCGGTTCTCGTTCTGCTGTTTTAGGGGGAGTTACAGCAGTCTTTGAAATGCCAAATACCAATCCATTAACGATATCGGAAGAAGCTTTGAATGATAAGGTTAAACGTGGATATCATCGGATGCACTGTGATTATGCATTTTGGGTCGGAGCAACGCATGATAATATTTGTGAATTAGCAGAGTTGGAAAGACTTCCTGGTGTTGCTGGAATTAAAGTGTTTATGGGATCATCAACAGGTAATCTTCTCGTGGATGATGATAAAAGTGTACGTCTTATTTTGCAAAATACACACCGTCGCATAGCTTTTCATTCTGAAGATGAAGCACGGCTTAAAGAACGTGAAGCTTTTTGTGTTACAGATGATGTGTCATCACATCCAGTTTGGCGTGATGAGGTTACAGCTTTGCAATGTACACAGCGTTTAGTTAAAATTGCACGTGAAACAGGGGCACGTATTCATATATTACATCTTTCTACAGCGGAAGAAGTTGATTTTTTGAAAGAGCATAAAGACATAGCAACAGTTGAAGTTACTCAGCATCATCTTACTTTGAGCGCTGATGATTATCAACGGTTTGGTACATTAATTCAGATGAATCCGCCTATTCGCGAAAAACGTCATCGTGAGTGTCTTTGGCATGGAGTTCAGCAAGGTATTATCGATATTTTAGGTTCTGATCATGCTCCACATACACTTGAAGAGAAGCATAAGCCTTATCCCTCATCTCCTTCAGGGATAACAGGTGTACAGACAACAGCAGCAATTATGCTTACTCATGTTAATGCAGGGAAAATGTCTCTTGAACGTTTTGTTGATCTTACTTCGCATGGTCCTAATCGCGTTTTTGGTATAAGTTGTAAAGGACGTATTGCTGTTGGATATGATGCTGACTTGACTATTGTTGATCTTAAACGTGAAGAAATTATTACGAATGCATTAGTTGGTTCGCGTGCTGGTTGGACACCCTATAATGGTAAAAAGGTAAAAGGATGGCCTGTGGGGACGGTTATTCGTGGTAGGCGGGTGATGTGGGAAGGTGAAATTGTTACGCCTTCGCAAGGTGAACCTATTAAATTTATAGAAGCGTTATCGTAGTACTACTCTTTGGGAATGGATAAGTATTATTGCAGAATTTTGCAATTCAAAATATTCAATTAAGCTATTATGCAATAGAATATATTAATTTTATTCGTGTTCTTATAACTTTTAGACAATTTATAATAGGAATGGGATTTTAAAATGTGCTTTTATTAGAGCACATTCTATTTTTCATCTTTTTATTTTAATTCTTTGGATTATTCTTAATAAAAAGACGAATATTGTATCTATAGAACAAATAAACTATCGAGTAATGCGCATACTCGTTAGAAAAGGATGTATGGAATAGTAGGATCATTTTTTAATTACTTTGCTAGGAGTAATAATTATTGGAATATTACTTCTTATTGTAACGATGATAATATGCGAGAACAGTTTATTTAAATTGCTTCTGCAGCTAATAGTATATCTTAACAATTATTTCATGGGTTTTCATGAGACAAGTTGGTAAGATTTGAAAACTTAAAATTTGGATTCTTTTAGAAAATCATAAGATGTTATTATTCTATGATAGGGATATCTCACTGGTCTTAAGGATTCCAGATAGAGTATATTTTCTATTCATATAAAAGCGCTGGGTAAAGTTGATAAAGAGAGAGAGAAGTTACCCAAAAAATCTAGAAATGTGGAGATTATAGAGATTTATAGTAGAAGAGTAGCAAAAAATTATGTTTATCAGAGGTCAAATTTTTGTACTGCCTATAAATTAATTTATTTGTTTTGTAGTTATTTATGTCAGTTAAATAAGAGTGCTATCAATTTTTTCTAGTTTTCATTATTGAAATTCTTAAGTAAACTTGTGGATAAGGCATTACCTTCTTTTACATATCTTTGATCTGCTTCGATTGCTGAATCTGTACAACGATGATAATTTTCTGAAAAAGCGCTGTAAGCTGCATTAAACGTTTCATATAGGTGAGCGCGTATTTGTGGAGTTGGTTTTTCTGCTTCAATTAATGCAACCATGTGATCATACCATTGATTTGTTGGAAAGCTACAAAGATTACGTAGATAATGCAGAGATCCTAAAATTTCTACTAATCGTAAAAGTTTGATATGATAAGGTGGGTATTGTTGTGCAAAAGTTTGTATTGGAATTAAGAAGAAAATTAAAAAAAATATATTTATCAATATCTTATTCATTATTTTTATTGCTCACTTTTAATATTATCTCTATGAATTTCAATAGTGGATAGAGGAGTTTTATTATGGACTATATATTGATAAATAGAGTCAAAATAGTTCACTCATTCTTATTCGCTATAGATGTGCAATAAGTATTTAGGGCATGATAAACGTAAGAAAATAATCATGAAAATATTAAAATTGAATATTTTAGAATATTTATTTTTTTTATGTAATCAATTTTCTTTTTCCATAAGATTACAGAGTATTTCTTGCGCATAATTCTATTTTGATGAAAATTATTATCTAATAGATAATGGCAGTTAACATTTGCTCATAACGAATAAAGTGACTTTTAATTATCAGTTAGATTTTTTGAATGTAAAAAATATGGTATGAAAAAGTCACAATTTTATTCATCGTAAGGATATTGGTTCTGCAGAGTTTATGGAAATCTAGAATGGTACAGATTTATTACTGATTGATACAGTTGCAATTATTACGTGGTCATGTGCTTCAATATTTATATTCCATTCATCATCGTATTCCTGTTATGGTAAATCGTGCTAGTATTGTGCGCTGGCTTGATTGTTTTCGTTATAAGGAAAATAATGTTATGGACCTTATGATAAGCCTAGTATGATGATTTCGAATTTTATCTCATTTCAAATCAAGTTAACAAGACGACCTATATGTTATCAGATATTTTTTAGGTTATATCTTTACCAAATCAAACAGTTAAATTATCCGATATTCAAAACAATCAACAGTTTGATTTATTTTAATTATTTGAGTATGCATAGTTAGTACGTTTATTAATGAGCATTTATTGCTATTTTTTTATTATATATGAAAATTGATGTTAGTAGTAGACGCAACAGGGCGAGATTTCTTTTCAAACAGTGCTATTAGTGCGTTGATGTAAACAATTTTAAGGAATGGCTAAGAAGTATCACTAATGGAGTGTGATGATGGGAGAATTGCGGTTTTATAATACGCTGACACGGAGAAAAGAAGATTTTATACCAATCGATGCTACTAAAGTACGCCTTTATGTTTGTGGTCCAACAGTTTACGATTACGCCCATATCGGTAATGCTCGTCCTGTTATTGTTTTTGACGTTTTATTTCGTTTGTTACGTCATGTTTACGGTGAAAACCATGTTATATATGTTCGTAATATCACTGATGTGGATGATAAAATTAATGCAAAAGCAGCTCTTCAGTATCCCGATCTAGAACTTAATGATGCTATTCATCAATTAACAGAACATACATCTTATCAATTTCAGCAAGATACATTGGCGCTTGGTTGCTTGCCGCCGACCAGTCAACCGCGCGCAACGGATCATTTGGAGGAAATACGGTTTTTGATTGAAAGGCTTCTTGAAAAGGGCCACGCTTATATAGCGGATAATCATATATTATTTTCTGTCGGTAGTATGGGAGATAACCCTCGTTATGGTATGTTTGCAAAACGATCACTTGACGAAATGAGAGCAGGGGCACGCATAGATGTAGCTTCTTATAAAAAGGGGGAAATGGATTTTGTTTTGTGGAAACCTTCTGCTCAAGGAGAACCAGGTTGGATATCACCAGCAGGAATTTCCGTTTTAGGTCGTCCTGGTTGGCATATTGAATGTTCAGCAATGTCGATGGCGAAGTTGTTATCTCCTTATGGAGGTGGTTTTATTTGTGAAGATCCGACGGCAAATATTTTTGATATTCACGGCGGTGGTATTGATTTGATTTTTCCTCATCATGAAAATGAAATTGCGCAAAGTTGTTCAGTTTTTGGGACAGAACGGATGGCTAATTTTTGGATGCATAATGGTTTTTTGCAAGTTGAAGGTAAAAAAATGTCTAAAAGTCTTGGGAATTTCATTACTATTCGTTCACTTTTAGAGAATGATTTTTTCGAGTTTGCAGACATTTTGTCAGCTGAAGTAAAACGGATCTGGGCTGGTTTATCTATACGTTTTTCGATGTTACAAACGCATTATCGAGAGCCTTTAAATTGGACAATGCAGCGTTTAGTACAGTCCAGTAGTGAGTTGTATCGCTGGTATGAATTGCTTCGTAGTGAAAGATGCTGTTTGGATGATAATCAAACTGTTGATTCTTCTTTAATTAAAACATTAAGTAATGATCTTAATACTTCAAATACAATTACTATTTTACGAAAATTTTATAAAGAGCACAATATTATAGCTCTTGCGCATGGTATGGATTTTCTGGGGTTATTGCGTCAGGAGTTGGTTAAGGAAAAAGAATGTCCACTCTTCGTTGGCAAAACGCATCTTAATTTACAATTTATTGATCAGCGTATTGCTGAAAGGCTTGCTCTTATCCATAATAAGGAGTGGGAAGCTGCGGATAAAATTCGTGGTGAGCTTGCAGCGGAGGGGATCTTTTTAAAAGATAGCAAGGATCCGCAGACTGGTGAGCGTATAACCACGTGGGAGATGAAACAATTCTAATTTCCATTTCCATATTCGAGTAGCTCTCATAAATATGAGGAGAGAGTTTTATGGAATTATATGGTTATGGATATATCACACTTAAGCTAGTTGTGGGTCTTATCGCTTTTTTGTTTATTTTAAGGACAACAGGTCGTGGTAGTCTCAGTCAAATTACACCAATTGATTTGGTAAGTAATTTTGTTATGGGAGGCATTATTGGAGGCGTTATTTATAATCCAAATATTAGTGGTATCCAATTATTGCTTGTTTTATTTATTTGGCAAATCTTAATTACATCTTTTAATTTTTTTGCACGATATTCAGTATTTTTTCATCGGCTTATTGCAGGAGGAAATACCAAACTTATTGTAGATGGTGTTTTTCAGCTTGATGAGATTAAGCGTTTAGGGATCAGTGTAAATGATTTGGCGACGATGCTAAGTATTAAAGGATGTCGCTTACATGAAGCAGATTTTGTTCGATTAGAGACGAATGGTGATTTTTCTGTTGTTAAAAAAGAAGAAGGTAAGAGGTCTGTTATTTTAGTAATAAATGGTGAAATACTTGAAGAAAATCTTAAAGAGATTGGTAAAACAAAGAAATGGCTTAAGACAAAGTTGAAAGAGAAGCGTGTAAAAATTGAGGATTTATTTGTTGCAGAGTGGTATGAGAATATAGATAAGAACAATAACTGTTCCAGTGGATTATTTCTTGTTCCTTTTCCAAGAACGGTTTAATTTAAATGATTTGTATTGTACAGTTTACTAGAGGTAGATAAAAGGTATGATATGATTTATTAAAGAGCAATATAAGAGCTTGTTCTTGTGCGTATTAAATGGGTAATAAAGAAGTCAAGATTTTATGAAACAAAATAGAATCATAAAAACAGTGTCAGCGGCTTCAGGTCAAACCCTACGCACACTTTATAATTTATGGCCTTATATGTGGCCATCAGATCGATCTGATCTAAAAATGCGCGTTGTATGGGCGGTATTTTACCTTATTTTAGCGAAGTTGATTCTCGTATTTGTTCCATATTTTTTCAAGTATGCTACGAATGCACTTGATATAGGGATTAAGATACCTGTGTGGTCTTCTTCATCGATTTGGGTAGTGCCTATCATGTTAGTTTTGGCCTATAATGTTGCGCGTATTGCTCAGGCTGGATTTAATCAATTGCGCGATTCCCTTTTTGCGACCGTTGGTCAGCACGCTATTCGCCAATTAGCATATAAGACTTTTGTTCATCTACATGAATTATCTTTGCGTTTCCATTTGGAACGAAAAACTGGTGGTCTTTCTCGCATTATTGAACGCGGTACAAAGGGAATTGAGGCCATTGTTCGATTTTCAATTCTTAATACAATACCAACTATTTTAGAATTTATTCTAACAGCATTTATTTTTTATATAAGTTATGGGTGGTATTATTTTCTTGTCATTATGATAACAGTTGGTTTGTATACTTGGTTTACGATTAAGGCAAGTGATTGGCGTATTAGTATTCGGAAAGAGATGAATACGGCAGATACAGAAGCCAATACACGTACAGTTGATTCTTTGTTGAATTTTGAAACAGTCAAATATTTTTGCAATGAAACTCTAGAAGCACGCCGATTTGATGATTCTATGGCTGGTTATGAAAAAACTGCAGTGAAGATTTGGACTTCTTTAAGCTGGCTTAATTTTGGTCAAGCCCTTATTTTTGGTATTGGGATGACAATTCTTATGTTAATGTCAGCTTACGAAGTAGCTTATGCGACGCAAACTTTGGGAGATTTCGTCTTTATTAATGCGCTGTTAATGCAGCTATCCATTCCATTGAATTTTATTGGCTCAATTTATCGTGAAGTTCGGCAGGGTTTAACCGATATTGAAGCAATGTTTGATCTTTTGGATGTTCCGCAAGAAATTATTGATAAACCAAATGCTAAGTCGCTTGTGGTGACTCACGGTACTATCCGGTTTGATCGAGTGAAATTTTCCTATGATTCAACTCGTCCAATTCTCAAAGATATTGATTTTGAAGTACCTGGAGGTAAAACTGTTGCAATCGTAGGCCCTTCAGGTGCGGGTAAATCAACTATTTCTCGATTACTTTTTCGATTTTACGATGTTAATGAGGGAGCAATAACCATAGATGGACAGGATATCCGTGATGTCACTCAAAAAAGTTTGCGTGAAGTGATTGGCATGGTGCCACAAGATACAGTTTTATTTAATGATACAATTGCATATAATATTTATTATGGACGCCCAAATGCTACAGATGCAGAGATGCGCAAAGCTGCTGAAATGGCACAGATATCGAAATTTATCGAGATGCTTCCAGAGGGATTCCAATCTTTAGTTGGTGAACGTGGTCTTAAATTATCTGGGGGTGAAAAACAACGCTTAGCTATTGCACGAACACTTTTAAAAGCACCGCCACTTCTTATTTTAGATGAAGCAACTTCAGCTCTTGATACAACGACAGAGCAGGAAATTCAGCAAGCATTGAATATTGTAAGCAGCGGGCGTACAACGTTGATTATTGCTCATCGTCTTTCAACTGTGGTTGGTGCAGATGAGATATTGGTGCTCAAAAATGGTCGTATTATTGAAAAAGGGACACATGCTGATCTTTTATGCAAAAAAGGTTTATATGCATCAATGTGGAATAAGCAGCTTGAGGCTTCACAAGCTGAAGAGAAATTACGAAAAATGCGTGAAGAGGATGAACTAGGTGTTGTTAATCGTGATAAATAAATTACATAAAATAGTAGCTGATTTTATGTATAATGATTGATTAAATATACAAATAGGGGGAAGAAAAATATTTATTAATTATTAAATTATCTATGAATAGGAAGTTATATGACTATTATAAAATCTATCCAAAATGGATTTGTCCCAATTCACAAAGAAGGTTATCCATTTATTGTAGCATTTTTTGTCGTTTCACTCATTTTAGGTTTAATCTGGAGTCCATTGTTTTGGTGTGGTCTTGTTCTAACAATGTGGTGTATATATTTTTTCCGTGATCCAGAGCGAGTGATACCTGTGAATTCGAATTGGGTTCTTTCTCCTGCTGATGGTCGTATTTCTTTTGTTGAGCCATGTGTTCCGCCTGCAGAGCTGGGATTAGGCGATCAAGAAATGATACGTGTTTCTGTGTTTATGAATATTTTTGCATGTCATATCAATCGTGTTCCTATGAGTGGGACAATAGAATCTATCGTTTATCGTCCGGGTAAATTTTCTAATGCTGAATTTGATAAAGCTAGTCAATTTAATGAATGTAATGGAATGGTGATTGATAGTGAACATGGAAAAATTGGTGTCGTTCAGATAGCAGGATTGATTGCCCGCCGAATTGTTTGTTGGCAAAAAACAGATGATTCAATTATTGCTGGACAACGTTTTGGATTAATTCGTTTTGGTTCTCGTCTTGATGTTTATATGCCAGCTAATGTAAAGTTGCGTGTTGCAGTTGGTCAGATAGCAATTGCGGGGGAAACAGTTTTAGGTTCTTTTGGTGATGATGTTGCTGTAAGTGACTTTAGGCTTGATTAGGATGAGACATGAAAAATTCTTCACCGTTTTCTTCATTTGAACCTGAAAGACAAAGTGGTGATATTGCTCATCGGCGGCGTTCACCTATACCGATGCGGTATATTATACCTAATATTATTACTATTTTAGCAATTTGCGCGGGAATGAATGGTATTCGTTTGGCTTTTGAGAATCGCTATGAATCAGCCATTTTGGTAGTACTTTTAGCAGCAATTTTAGATGGAGCTGATGGTCGTGTTGCTCGTTTGATGGATGGTACTTCATCTTTTGGAGCACAGATGGATTCACTTGCTGACGTTATTAATTTTGGTGTTACTCCTGCTCTTGTTGTTTATTCTTTTATATTGACCCAGGCTCATCAGGTCGGTTGGGTAGCTGCGCTTGTTTACTGTGTTGCGTGTTGCTTGCGGTTAGCTCGTTTTAATGTGATGCTAGATGATTCTGATATACCAGAATGGCAGAGGAATTATTTTATTGGTGTTCCTGCACCAGCAGGCGCATTAATGCTTTTATTACCTGTTTATTTAGGGGGAGTAGGTTTAGTCCCCAATTGGGGATGGGCTTTATTCTTTAGTTTTTATACTGTGATTATTGCTTTTCTCTTAGTAAGTCGTTTACCAGTATGGAGTGGAAAAACAATAGGTAATAATTTGAGGCGAGATATTGTCATACCATGTATGCTAGTTATTGTTATTTATGTTGGTTTTCTGGCTACTTATATGTGGTATACTTTATTAATAACAGTTTTTGGTTATATGACTTTTCTTCCCTATAGCGCTTGGACTTATAGTAAAAGAGCTGCTTTAGAAGGAAAAATCAAAAACATTATAGGTAGCTAATGAATAATTAGAGAATTCTATAATTAGCTATAAAAAAGTAAAGTATTTATTTTAGAAAACTTGTAATTAGTTTTGTAGTATATTCAGATTACGGTTAATCAGGAATATGATAGTTCATAAATCGTTTTTTACGAACATCAAAAAGTTTTCCTGTTTCTTTTAAGTGAGGTGATGAGAGATAGGCTATTTCTGCTGCAACTTCTTGTGGAGAAGGTAAGGTTTGAGGATCTTCATCAGGAAGAGCTTGTGCGCGCATTGTAGTACGTGTTGCGCCTGGGTTAACGCAATTAACTTTAATAGATGTTTGTTTGAGTTCTTCTGCCCAGCAACGAGCAAGAAGTTCTAGGGCTGCTTTAGAAGCGGCATAAGATCCCCAAGAAGCGCGTGCGCAATGAGCAACACTTGATGACAGAAGGATAGCGCGTCCAGCATTAGATTTGCGCAATAAAGGTTCAACTGCTTTCATTAAACGCCATTGACTGGTAAGATTTATTTGCAAAATCTCTTCAAACATTGCATTTTCGGTATGAGCTATTGGTGAAAGAGTCCCTAGGATTGCAGCGTTTGCAACTAAAATGTCAAGTTTCTTCCAACATTTGTCAATTGATACATTTAGTTCATCAATCACTTCCATATTACGCAAATCGAATGATACTAACGTTGCAGAACCACCTTTTTTTTTAATTTCATTATTAAGCGTTTTTAAACCGCTTAGTGTTCGTGCAAGTGCAATAATATGAGCGCCGCGTTTTGCTAGCTCTAATGCTAGATGATAACCAATTCCTTTAGAGGCTCCTGTGACAAGGGCAACACATCCAGTGAGATGAAAATCAGATTTTATCATTATTAATTTCTTGTTTTAAGGACAGACAATTTATGAACTATTGGAGTACTTTTTTGATCAGTAAGATGTGTAGGATAATGACCAGTGAAATAATGATCAGTAAATTGTGGATTAGAATTATTTCGTTTTTCTCCTATAACAGCAAGATATAGGCCATCAGTTGAAAGAAAGTCTAATGAATCAGCACCAATAAAATTGCACATGGATTGTAGGTTTGGATATTGATTGGCTAAAAGATTCTCAATTGTAGGTGTATCGATACCATAAAAATCAGGATATAAAATCATTGGGCTGGAAACACGCATATGAACTTCTTTTGCTCCTGCATTGCGGAGCATTCTTACAATCTTTACAGATGTTGTTCCACGTACAATTGAGTCGTCGATTAAAATAACACGCTTTCCTTCAATAATAGAACGGTTTGCAGAATGCTTTAATTTAACACCGAAAGCACGAATTTGTTGAGTTGGTTCAATAAAAGTACGACCAACATAATGATTACGAATAATGCCTAACTCAAAAGGAATTCCAATTTCTTGTGCGTAACCAATTGCTGCAGGTGTACCTCCATCAGGAACAGGAACCACAACATCACCATCGCAAGGTGCTTCTCGTGCTAAATGTATACCCATATTTTTTCGCACTACGTAGACACTTCGTCCTCCGACAATTGAATCAGGACGAGCAAAATAGACATATTCAAAAAGACAAAGCCTTTCTGGTTTCTCTATTTCTGGTTTAATAGTTTTTGTAGTGATTTGACCATCTTTTTGTATTTCACATATAATGATTTCACCATTTTTAACATCACGAATATATTTCGCTCCAATAATATCAAGAGCACAGGTTTCTGAACAAAAGATTGGTTTGCCATCAAGCTCACCCATAACAAGTGGTCTAATGCCTGTTGGATCACGTGCGGCAATTAGTTTAGTACGTGTTAATGCTAACATAGCATATCCACCTTCTACTTGCCGAATAGCATCAACAAAGCGGTCGGATGATGATTCATGGCGTGAGCGAGCAATAAGGTGGAGAAAGACTTCAGAATCTGATGTTGATTGACAGATAGCACCAGAGGCAATTAATTCGCGGCGTAATGTGAGGCCATTTGTTAGATTGCCGTTATGAGCAATAGCAATGCCTCCAGCATTTAATTCTGCAAAAAGAGGCTGTACATTGCGTAATGCTACTTCACCTGTGGTTGAATAGCGGGTATGTCCAATAGCACGATCTCCTGGTAGGCGAGCTAATGTTGCGGAATCTGTATAGTGATCACCTACAAGACCTAAATGTTTTTCTTGGTGAAACATCTTGTTATGATAAGAAACAATCCCTGCAGCTTCTTGTCCACGATGCTGTAACGCATGTAGCCCAAGAGCTGTCAGTGTCGCTGCTTCTTCATGTCCAAGGATACCAAATACCCCACATTCTTCATGAAGTGTATCGTCATCTAACGAAAATTCCTGACAAGAGACGTCGATTTTTGTCATCATATTCTTTCAGTTATGACGTAAGAAATAGCCGATATCATAGACTCCATATGATTTAAAGCTCATTCTTAATAAAACCATTTCTTATTCTGTGAATAAGAGCATCGTTAATTCGTCTAATAATATTTGTAATTTAATTATCTGCAGTGTCGTCTTTTTTAAAGAATTTTTCTATTATTTCAAAGGTATAATCAAGATCTTTTGGCATCATTTCTGCTATTTTTTTACTCAGTGAATCTAACATAGGTTTTGTTTGTGCATTTTTTAGCCAATCGGATTGTTGTTCAGGTTTAACAAGTGCATTAATAAGCATTATGCTGATGACAGCGATCAATAAGCCACGAAATGCTCCGAAAATAAATCCAACGGTGCGATCAAGTGCGCCAATTCGACTATCAATAATAAAATCAGCAATTTTCATAGTGATGATAGAAGTAATGACAAGAACAGTGATAAAAATCATGAAAAATGTGATAACCAATGCTATCATTTTATTAGAGAGATATTGTTCAGTGAAGGGTAATATAATTTTAAATGAATAAAATGTTGAAACTGCTGCAATTATCCAAGAAATGAATGATAACACTTCACGTGAGAAACCACGAAGCATGGCTAGAAAAGAAGAAAATAGGATAACTACTACGACAATACCGTCTAGAATTGTTACACTCATTTTTTGATTCCTTATATGTGCGTTGCATTTCGTTATAATCAGTATAAAAATGTACAGAAATATATTTTTGATTTTTGGTTATGTCGATTTTCTATTTTTATATCAAGAATCTTTTGTGTTTTATAGAATTTTCTCTTTAATTATTTTTCATGGTATAGAGCGTTTTTTATCTGAAGTAATAGCTGCAATCAATTCAGGAAGATCGGAGAATGTGTGTTGTTGAAAGTTTTGTGATTTTATTGTTTCGGTTGTTGCTATAGGTTGAAAGGCTCCTTGAAACCCTAGCTTTTTTGCTTCTTTAATGCGTTGTCCTGAATGGGCAACAGAACGAATTGCTCCTGAGAGACTGACTTCACCAAAATACACATAGTGAGTTGGAAGAGGAATATTTGCAAGAGAAGATACCAAAGCTGCTGCAACTGCTAAATCGGCTGCAGGTTCTGATATTCGGTAACCACCTGCAACATTAAGATAGACATCATGTTGTCCAAAGCGGATACCACAATGAGCTTCCAATACGGCTAGAATCATTGAAAGACGATTCCCATCCCATCCCACGACGGCACGTCGTGGCATACCAAGTGAAGAGGGAGCAACAAGAGCTTGAATTTCTACTAATATAGGGCGTGTACCTTCCATTCCTGCAAAAACCGCAGCTCCTGGTGCTTTTTCATTACGCTCACCTAAGAATAATTCAGATGGATTAGAAATTTCTCGTAATCCTTTGTCAGACATTTCAAAGACGCCAATTTCGTCCGTTGGTCCAAAACGGTTTTTTATAGTCCTTAAAATTCGATAATGATGTCCACCTTCACCTTCAAAATAAAAAACACCGTCAACCATATGTTCAACAACACGAGGTCCAGCAATTTGTCCATCTTTTGTGACGTGACCAACTAGAACAACAGAAACTCCTGTGTTTTTTGCAAAATGGATCATCGCTTGAGCACTGATGCGGACTTGTGTCACGGTTCCAGGCGCTGAATCTGCTAGATTTGACCACAAAGTTTGAATGGAATCAACGATGACCATATCAAGTTTTTCATGTGCATTTAAAGTTGCCAGAATATCTTCAACATTAGTTTCAGCAGCGAGTTGAACTGCCGTATCTGTAGCATTAAGTCTTTGTGCACGTAAACGAATTTGTGTAATAGCTTCTTCACCTGAGACATAGATGACATTGTACCCTTTTTGCGATAAGGCTGCTGCTGTTTGTGTTAGCAATGTTGATTTTCCTATGCCTGGATCGCCAGCAATCAGTAATGCTGATCCACGAACAAAACCACCGCCGGTAACACGATCAAGCTCAGCAATGCCGGAATGGATACGCGGAACATTTTCAATATTTCCAGAAAGAGATGTAAGTGTAACTATATGACCTTTACGAATATTTTTAGGAGGGCCACTTCCTACACCGCTATTTGTACCTTCTTCAGTGAGAGAATTCCAATTTCCACAGGAGTGACATTTTCCAGCCCAACGTGAATGGACGGTGCCACAATTTTGGCAAATAAATTGAAGACGATTACGTACCATAATGGTTTAACCATATTGTTCTGGAAGATAATTACTGTCTGCCAGATCACTGAAACGTGTGAAATCAGCTTGGAAAGAGAGTTTGACTATGCCTGTTGGTCCATGGCGTTGCTTTGCTACGATAATATCAGCTTTCCCAAAAACTTCATCCATTGATGCTTGCCATTTTAAATGTTCTGGACCTCCTATCTTAGGCTCCTCATTTTTAAGATAATACTCTTCACGATATACAAAAATAACAACATCAGCATCTTGCTCAATTGAACCAGATTCACGTAAGTCTGATAGTTGTGGACGTTTATCTGTCCGATTTTCGACTTGGCGTGAAAGCTGTGAAAGAGCAATAATGGGAACATTAAGTTCTTTAGCTAAAGCCTTCAATCCTGTGGTGATTTCTGTAATTTCTTGAACGCGACTTTCGGATGAGCGTCTCGAATTGCTTGTCATTAACTGTATGTAGTCAATAATCAAAACATCCAAACCATGTTGTCGCTTGAGGCGACGTGCACGTGCAGCTAATTGTGTGATCGATATGCCACCCGTTTGGTCGATATAAAGTGGAACTTTTTGTAGGCGATTCATTATGCGTAATAATTTTGCAAATTGTTCTTCTGAGATATTGCCTCGACGAATGTTAGAAGAAGAGACTTCTATTTGCTCAGAAATAATACGTGTTGCAAGTTGTTCTGATGACATTTCAAGCGAAAAGAATCCGACAATTCCTCCCTCATTTTCTGGCGATGATTCTTTTTTTGTATTACAGTTATAAGTATTAGCAATATTGAAGGCAATATTGGTAGCAAGAGCAGTTTTTCCCATACCAGGACGTCCAGCAATGATAATTAAATCCGAAGGCTGTAATCCTCCCATTTGTTCATCAAGCTTTTTTATGTGAGTAGCAATACCTGATAATCGTGAAGATCGCTTTTTTGCTATTCCCGCCATATCAATAGCTTTTTTAATAGCTTCATCAAAACTCTCAAATCCACCACCATATTTCCCCTTTTCTGCTAGCTGAAATAAATCACGTTCGATTTTTTCAATTTGTTGAATTGGTGTAAATTCTAAAGGGGCATCAAATGAGTTATTGACAACTTCATTTCCAAGATTAATCAAGGAACGTCGGATAAAAAGGTCATAAATTACTCGTCCATAATCTTCAGCATTAATAATTGTTACTGCTTCTTTAGCTAAACGAATAACATAATTAAATACAGTAATATCTCCAATTTTTTCTTCAGCTGGAATAAACGGTTTGATAGTGACAGGGGTTGCTAGTTTTCCTTTTTTGATAATTTGTGATACAATCTCAAAGAGTTGTTGATGTAATTGTTGGAAAAAATGTTCTGATTTTAAAAAATCTGACACGCGATCAAGTGCATCATTATTAATAAGAATCGCGCCAAGCAATGCTTGTTCAGCTTCAATATTATGTGGCATCTGCCGAAAAGAGGTGGATTCTTCTTTTTGCTGAGGAATCAGATTAGAGATGCCGGTTTCTTCCATAACAATCTTCCTATTAATAATATTTAGCCTTTCGACTAAATATTATCATGATATACCAATTTTAATGGGAAAGAAGAAAAAACAAACAGTTAAGTAAGAAAAAAATGTTCATTAACTGAGACTTTCTTCATTAAGATTGTTTTTTTCATGGTTATCAGTTTCTTTTGTTAATGGTTGCTCTTGAGTACCATATATTGCTTCAGTAGAAGTTAGATTTTCACCTGCTTCTTGACGCTGCGCTTCACTAGTTGAGCGTGCGATATTAATTGTTACAGAAACTTGAATTTCGGGGTGTAAGCTGAGAGAAATGGTATGAAGACCGATGGTTTTAATAGGATGATTAAGTTCAATTTGGTTACGTTCAATCGAAAAGCCATTCTCTGTTATAATATCAGCAATATTACGTGTTGATACGGAGCCATAAAGCTGTCCTGTTTCACCAGCTGAACGGATAATAATAAATGATTTTCCATCAAGTTTTTCAGAAATTTTTTTAGCTTCGTTTTTGCGTTCAAGATTACGAGCTTCAAGTTGTGCGCGTTGTGTTTCAAAGTGCTTTTTGTTGATTTCATTAGCACGTAAAGCTTTACCTTGAGGTAATAGAAAATTACGTGCATAGCCATTCTTAACTGAGACAATATCGCCAATCTGACCAAGATGAGTGATGCGTTCAAGCAAAATGATATCCATAGTTTTTCCTTTCGAATTAAATCAATTAGTGAGATTTGTGTGATTGGCTGTTATATTGAATGGTTGCCCAAATACCCATAAGCAGAAGCATAAAAGAAATAGGTACAGTAAAAATAACAGTTAAAATAGCAATGTATACAAAAGATAATATTATTATTCGGCCACTTATTTCTTTTGTAATATTATGGAGATATGCTAGACCACTAACTGATATGATAACTGTATAGGCAGTAATAAAAACATTTGCGCTTAAATTTAAAATAGAACTAATTTCAATCATTGCAGCTATAAAAGCAAAAATGAAAATAACAAGTCCCCAAATTGGAAGGCGAAAATTTTGTTTCCAATCATCACGAGGTCTTTTCAGCCAATCTATATGACGTGCTATTATCATTGAAAAGTAAAGATTCGCAATAAAAAACAATAAACTATAAACGGTTAATACTACTGCTGTTAGAGTTGCTGTATGTGTCATTACAAGTTCAGTAAAAGAAAGAATATTAGTTTCGTTTATAGACTGCGATTGTCGCATAGTCTGTACTATATTCTCGGTAATTTGCTTTGCAATAATAGGAGAAGCCGGATGATTTTGGACATAAATTCCAATAAAGGTTGATATACAGGCAATAAAATTTGTTAAAAGAAAAATGATTGATGGTAAGGGATACCATATCAATGAATTTTCTTCTTGTATTGTTTGTACTGGTTGTGCAAACCCAAGGAGCCAAGAAGCATAAACAGCAGGAAGAAAAAACAACAACATAAAACTAAAACCAATATAAATATTATTGGTTATGGAAAGAACAAAAGTTGCGCTAATTAAAGCAACAAGACTAGGTAATGTGCCATATCTAAATGCTGTGATAAAAATTGGAAGCGAAATAAAACAACCTAAAAAAAGAGAACAATAGGGAATAATATTTGAAACACTGATGATTGCCATCCCTATGACAGCAGTAAACAATCCTGCTAAAACACCGATTATTGTTTTATAAGAATAGGAATCTTCCATTGATCGCTGTCCTGCCTTTTGCAGTTAGAGGTATAGAATACCCCAACTTTTTTGGATATATTATATGTATTATAATTAAAATACGTTTTTTAAAATATTAAAGAAAAAGAATAATTGGCCAGAAAAAATTCTGGCTACATAATTAAATTAAAATTTATTTGATAACATATGGAAGTAAGCCAAGAAAACGAGCGCGCTTAATAGCATTCGCCAACTCACGTTGTTTTTTCTGACTAACAGCTGTGATGCGCGAAGGAATAATTTTTCCACGCTCTGAAATATAACGCTGTAACAGCTTGATATCTTTATAATCAATTTTAGGAGCATTTGCACCAGAAAATGGACATGTTTTACGGCGGTGATGAAAAGGACGACGTACCGAAGTTTGGTGAATATCTGTCATCATGCTATTCCTCCTGTTGGATTTTCATGTTGACGGTGTAGATTTTGAGCTTTCTCTTCATTTTGATTAGAGAAGCCATCACGGTTGAGGCTTGAAAGTGCTGTCGATTGCTCTTTTTCGTGTTTTTCTACACGGACAGTCATGTAACGTAGAATATCCTCATTAATGCGCATTTGACGCTCAAGTTCAGCAATTGTTGATGCTGGAGCGTCAATATTTACCAATACATAATAAGCTTTACGATTTTTGCGGATTCGGTAAGCAAGAGAACGAAGACCCCAATTCTCTATACGCCCAACTTTTCCACCATTTGCTTCGATAACGCCTTTGTAAGTTTCTAAAAGCTCATCAATTTGCTGCGGTGCAATATCTTGTCGGGCAAGAAATATGTGTTCATAAAGAGCCATTATTTTGCCTTTCTTCAATTAAATTCTACCAGTTTTGGCGCAAAGCCTCTGCGACTTGTCTTTATTGGAAAATCCAAAGAAGAAAGGACGCGTTTGCATTCGAGACACTCGAGAGCGGAGACACAGGAGGCCGGAATTATTATATTCCCACTGGTTTTTCCCAGCCCTCCGTTCAACCCCCAGCCAAATACCGGTAATGAACATTGAATACTTACAGCTTATCTTTAAAAATAGCAAGTTGATGTTTACAAAAAATATCATTTATTGAATCTTGGGATATTTTTTATATATTTCGCGTTTCGCTTTAACTCTATCATATTACTGTTTTTTTAGTAGACAATGATATAATAGAGAGGAAGATAATGATATAAAAGTGAGATAAGAATGAACATTTTACACCAGATTGATCTAGCACTTTTCGAAATGCTTGCTAATAATGATCAAACGGAGTTGGTTTTTGTTTGGTTTGGTATCATTTGTGCAAAGTTTTTGATTTATATTATTCCTATACATCTTTGTGTATTATGGTTTTGTGGTGGATGTATGGAAAGGCGTATTGCCTTAAGTATTGGTATTAGTATTTGTGTTGCTCTTATTATAGGCTATATTATTTCTCTTATTTATTATCGTCCACGTCCATTTGTTGTAGATTTTATGCGACCTCTTATTAAGCATCAGGAAACAGCTTCTTTTCCAAGTAATCATGCATTAGTTATTGTGTCTTACTTTGTTAATCTTTATTTGTATAGATACAAAATTGCTTCTAAGTTTGCATTGATATTTTTGTTATTAATTTGTTGGGGACGTGTTTTTACAGGTGTACACTATCCTTTTGATGTTTTGGCTGGTGTGATTTTAGGAAGCTTTGTAAGTTGGTTTATTATTCGGTTTGTTGCATCATATTTTCCTAAATTTCTATATCAAATTCCACCTTTGAAATATAATTTTCATATAGGTACTTAATTCTGAATTAAGTTGATTTGTTGTAATTTATGTTTATTGAATTGGTTGAAAAGAAGATAAATCTAAAATTTAATTTTGGAGATGATGATGGTAGCAGCATTCACTTTCCCAGGGCAGGGAAGCCAAGTTGTTGGTATGGGAAAAGTACTTGCAGAGCAATTTATTGAAGCACGCATGGTTTTTGAGGAAATTGATGATGCTTTAGGTGAAAAATTATCACAAATTATTTTTGAAGGACCAGAAGAGGCTTTGACGTTAACGGCAAATGCACAGCCAGCATTGATGGCCGTGTCTATGGCAATTATTCGTGTCATGGAAAAGTTGGGATTTGATATAGTAAAGAAGGTGAAATTTGTTGCTGGCCATTCTTTAGGAGAATATTCCGCACTTTGTGCTGCTGGTACATTTAGTTTAGCTGATACAGCAAAACTTTTACGGATTCGCGGAAATGCTATGCAAACAGCTGTTGCTGTTGGTGAGGGTGCAATGGCAGCAATTATTGGTTTGAATGAGCAAGATGTTGAAGAAATTTGCAAGTTCGTTTTAGGAAAGGGAGTCTGTCAAATCGCTAATGATAATGGGGGTGGACAGATTGTTATTTCAGGTGAAGCCAGAGCTGTCGAGTCAGCGATCAAGATCGCTTCACAAAAAGGAGCTAAACGTACATTGCTTCTTTCTGTATCAGCGCCGTTTCATTCAGTTTTGATGAGTTCTGCTGCTGATGCGATGAAAGACGCCCTTAGAGCTGTTAATAAAAAAGCACCTATTGTTCCGCTTGTTGCAAATGTTTCTGTTACACCAGAAAGTGATCCGGAACGTATTCTTATGCTTCTTGTTCAACAGGTCACTGGGCGGGTGCGATGGCGTGAAACAATCGAATGGTTTGGAGCTAATAAGGTTGATGTTCTTTTTGAAGTCGGCTCTGGAAAAGTATTAACAGGTTTAGCGCGCCGTATTAATAAGGATATTAATGGTTTGACAATTGGTACGGCTGAGGAAATTGAATCAGCATTACAAGTGCTAGGTGTTTAATCTTAAGGAGTCTAAAAAATGTTTAAATTAACAGGTCGTAAAGCTCTTGTAACGGGAGCATCAGGGGATATTGGCGAAGCAATTACTCGTGCTTTACATGATCAAGGAGTTATTGTTGGATTGCATGGAACGCGTGAAGGAAGACTCAAAGAAATTGCTGTAGATCTTGGTAAAGACACTTTTGTTTTCCCTGCCAATCTTTCTAACCGTGATGCTGTCAAACAATTGGCTAAAACAGCAGAAAAAGAGATGGATGGAATTGATATTCTTGTTAACAATGCTGGTATTACTCGAGATGGTCTGTTTGTACGTATGCAGGACCAGGATTGGGATGATGTATTGGCAGTGAATTTGACAGCTGCATTTACTTTAACACGTGAGCTAACATATAATATGATGCGGCGGCGTTATGGACGTATTATTAATATAACTTCTATTGTTGGTGTTGTTGGTAATCTTGGACAAACGAATTATTGTGCTGCGAAAGCTGGTTTAATAGGCTTTTCCAAGTCATTGGCACAAGAAGTTGCATCGCGAAATATAACAGTTAACTGTATTGCTCCAGGATTTATTCAATCCGCGATGACTGATCAATTGAATGAAAAGCAGAAAGAAAAAATTATGGCTACAATTCCAATGAAACGTATGGGAATAGGGCAAGAAATAGCTTCTGCAGTTGTTTATTTAGCGAGTGATGAGGCAGGATATGTGACTGGACAAACAATACATGTAAATGGTGGTATGGCAATGATTTGAGTATTTGCTGTATTCTACATTGATTTATAACCATTATTATTTTAGATAACGACAAATGAAATAAAACAATAAGTTTATTTCTTTAAGTATGGTAATTGTTCGACTGATCAGGGTATCAATTTAGTACATTTAAGAGGAGATATCAACAGAATGTCCTATATGTTATCACTAAAGTTTTGGAGCAATGCATCTATTACTTGATTATATGAACTTATATCGCTAACCAAGTACAGGAAAACAACATAATTCGAGGATTCAATATGAGTGATACAGAAGAGCGCGTTAGAAAGATTATCGTAGAGCATCTCGGAGTTGACGCAGATAAGGTCGTAGAAAATGCAAGCTTCATCGATGATTTAGGAGCAGATAGCCTTGATACGGTTGAACTTGTGATGGCTTTTGAAGAAGAGTTTGGTATAGAAATTCCGGATGATGCTGCTGAGACAATCTTCACAGTTGGTGACGCAGTGAAGTTTATTGATAAAGCTTCTGTATAATTTTATTTAAAGGGCAAAAGTATTTTATGCTTTTGCCTTATTTTCTAGTTTAGGGCATATTTTGACAATATGGTTTCTAGAGGTGGGTGGTTCAAGGTTAGAAACATGAGACGTGTTGTTGTTACTGGTTTGGGATTAGTATCTCCGCTTGCTAGCGATGTTGAATGGAGTTGGAGGCGGCTCCTTGAAGGAAAAAGTGGTATTCGACGCATCACTGAGTTTGAGGTTGCTGATTTATCATGTCAAATTGCTGGCCGTATTCCTTTAGGAGATGGTGCAAATGGTACATATAATGCTGATTTACATATGGATCCTAAGGACCAGCGTAAGGTTGATGCATTTATTACTTATGCAATAGCTGCTACTGATCAAGCACTTGCAGATGCTGAATGGTTTCCCAAAAGTGATGAAGAGCAGATACAGACAGGCGTTATGATTGGTTCTGGTATTGGTGGCGTTGAGGGTATTGTTGAGGCTGGTTATACACTTCGTGATAAAGGTCCACGGCGAATTTCTCCTTTTTTTATTCCAGGGCGTTTGATTAATCTTGCTTCTGGTTATGTTTCTATCAAATATGGTCTACGTGGTCCTAATCATTCGGTTGTAACAGCTTGTTCGACCGGTGCTCATGCAATTGGTGATGCAACTCGTTTAATTGCATTAGGTGACGCAGATGTGATGGTAGCAGGGGGGGCTGAATCTCCAGTTAATCGTATATCTCTGGCTGGTTTTGCGGCCTGTAAAGCTCTTTCTACTGGGTATAATGATGAACCTGAGCGTGCATCGCGTCCTTATGATGCCGATCGTGATGGTTTTATTATGGGTGAGGGAGCTGCTGTTGTTGTTTTGGAAGAGCTTGAACATGCAAAAAAGCGGGGGGCTCGCATTTATGCAGAAGTGATTGGTTATGGTTTGTCTGGTGATGCTTATCATATCACAGCTCCTTCGGAGAGTGGTGAAGGTGCGCAGCGTAGTATGATATTGGCTCTTAAGCGCGCGCAAGTGAATGTGAGCGATATTGATTATATTAATGCTCATGGTACATCAACGATGGCTGATGTTATAGAGCTAGCTGCTGTTGAGCGTGTTTTAGGTCATCATGCGTTGAAGGTATCAATGTCATCAACTAAATCATCTATTGGGCATTTACTTGGAGCAGCTGGTGCAGCTGAGGCTGTTTTTTGTATTTTAGCTATACGAGATAACATAGCTCCGGCAACACTTAATCTCGATAATCCATCTGTTAAAACAAAAATTGATCTTGTACCGCATACGCCACGTGAGAGAAAAATTGATATAGTTCTTTCTAATTCATTTGGTTTTGGTGGAACGAATGCATCTTTAGTAATGCGGCGTTTTAGTGAATAAATAAGTAGTTTCGTTTGTTATGGCTGTTTTGATAAGCTTTTTGATTATAAGATTTAAGTGAGAAATTGTGAGTAAAATACCTGAAATTATTAAGGTTAGTAAGTTATGTTTGATGTAAAAAGTAAGTCATCATTGAAGAATATAGATGACTTTTCATTAAGTTATCTGCCAAATAATAATGGATTGTTACATCAAAAACGGAAAAGATCGCATATTTTGCGCAATCCGTTTATTATTCTAGGTAATTTTTTTCTAACGCTTATTGTGGTTGTTCTTTTAGTTGTTGGTATTCCTCTCTATATTGTAAAGAACATTTTTGAGGGTAAAGGGATTTCTGAGAAAGAACAAGTTATTCTTATTGATTCTGGAAAAGGAATTCGTGAAATTGCATCATTGCTTGAAAAACGTAGTCTTATTCGATCATCTGATATTTTTATTTATGGGGTTGGTTATTACCAAAACACAACTCGTCTTAAAGCTGGTGAATATTTAATTCCAGCGTATGCTTCGATGCATGATATTATGAATATTCTTGTAAAAGGAAAGTCTGTTGAACATACTTTTACAGTGCCTGAGGGTTTAACGGTGCAACAAGTATTTGACCGGTTATCAGCCAATGAAATTTTGATTGGTGATCTTCCAGAAGTTTTACCTCCAGAAGGCAGTTTGGTGACGGATACTGTTCATTTTATTCGTGGCACAACGCGCGTCGAAATTATAAAAAGGTTATGTGAAGAACAAAAAAAATTAATTAATGCAATATGGGCTACTCGTTCACCAGATTTACCCATAAAGTCTATTGATGAATTTGTTATACTGGCATCAATTGTTGAAAAAGAAACAGGGATTGCAGCAGAGAGACCGCAAGTGGCTGCAGTATTTTATAATCGTCTTGCTAAAGGTATGCGTCTTCAATCTGATCCAACAGTAATTTATGGTATTTTTGGTGGAAAAGGTAAACCTGTAAATCGTCCAATTTATAAGTCAGATATTGAGAGAGAAACACCATATAATACTTATAAAATTGATGGGTTGCCACCAACAGCTATTGCAAATCCAGGTCGCGATTCTTTAAAGGCAGTAGCAAGTTTTCCGAAAAGTGATGCACTTTATTTTGTTGCCGATGGTTCAGGTAGGCATATTTTTTCTAAAACTTTGGAGGAACATAATGCAAACGTTCGTAAATGGCGGGCGTTAGAAAAACGGTAAACCTTCTTAAATTTAGAATTCATATTTAGAAAATTTTGAAAAGAGTAACATTATGACATTATTTGATAATGAATTGAGTACTCAAAAAAAAAATAAACGTCGCGGTTTTCTATTTATTCTTTCTTCTCCTTCAGGTGCTGGCAAATCAACAATTTCGCGGTTAATTCTAAAAGATCAACAGCTAGAGCTTTCTATTAGTATGACAACGCGGGCAAGGCGCCCTAGTGAAGTAGATGGTGTTCATTATCATTTTATTTCAAAAAAAGAATTTGAACGTAAATGTGCAGGAGACGAGTTTATTGAATGGGCAGAAGTTCATGGGAATTATTATGGAACTTTACGTGAAAGTGTTGAAAATGCATTGAGCGCTGGTCGGGATATGTTGTTTGATATTGATTATCAGGGGACTGAACAACTTCAAAAAAAAATGCTGGGTGATACTGTTTCTGTTTTTATTCTTCCTCCATCAATGAAGGAGCTTGTTGCTCGTTTACATCGTCGAGCAGAAGATAGCCAAGACATTATTAATTTGCGATTAAACAATGCAAGAACAGAAATTCAGCAATGGCGCTCTTACGATTATGTTGTAATTAATGAAGATTTGAATCAGTCGTTATTGCTTATTAAATCGATTTATTTAGCAGAAACAATGAAACGTACACGCTGTCGTTTTCTTGAAGGTTTCATTGATGAGCTTATTGCTGAAAAAATTGATTAATATGCTTATCATTTTAAGAGAATCTTTAAATTAACAAGGATTCTATTTTTTTAAGTGATGAGGTTGGCTAAAGTTACAAATTCAGAAATGGAAAGTGTTTCCGCTCGGCGTGTTCCATCAATACCAGCTTTTTCTAAAAGTGTTTCACCTCCAATAGTTTTAAGACTTTGTCTCAGCATTTTACGTCTTTGTCCAAAAGCAATTTTTGTTACGAGGCTTAATTTTTGTGTAGAGCAAGCGAGAGGTTGTAAGCGTGGAATAATGTGAACAACGGAAGAAGTTACTTTTGGCTCTGGTATGAAGGCTTGAGGCGGAATATCAAAAGCGATTTTTGCAATACTACGCCAACCAGTCAGTATGCTGAGACGACCGTAGTAAGGAGATTGAGAAGTTGCTGTAATACGTTTTGCGACTTCGCGTTGAAACATTAAAGTCATTGACTCATAAAAAGGAGGCCATGCTTTTGTTAAAAGCCAATTTAATAAGAGTTGTGTTCCAATATTATACGGAAGGTTTGCAATAATTCGCGGTTTTTCCGGATATGCTTCAAAAAGTTTTGGAAAATCTTGTTTTAATGCATCATTAAAAATAAGCTTGAGTTTTTGTGGATAGTGCTCTTCTATTTCTAAAAGAGCTGGCATACAACGTTCATCACGTTCTATCGCTGTTACAATAGCACCTTTTGCAAGTAAGGCGCGAGTCAAACCACCGGGACCAGGACCGATTTCAAGAACAGGTTTTCCTTCTATATTGCCTGCTTGATGAGCAATCTTAGCTGTTAAATTAAGATCGAAAATAAAATTCTGTCCTAAAGATTTATTAGCTTGTAACTTGTATTTATTGATGATGTTACGGAGAGGAGGAAGATTATCTATTAGCATATGATTGAATTGTTTTTTGCAAGTTGGTCTGCAAGTTTAAGAGCAGAAATAAAACTTTCAGGAGAAGCTATTCTTTTATGTGCAATATCAAAAGCCGTGCCATGATCTGGGGAGGTGCGAATGAAAGGTAATCCTAAGGTAACATTAACAGTAGTATCAAAGTCTAATGTTTTAACAGGGATAATAGCTTGATCATGGTACATACAAAGAGCAACATCATATGTTTGCCTTATACGTTCATGAAACATTATATCAGGAGAGAGGGGGCCTATAATATTCAGTCCTCTTTTTTTAAGATATTCAATAGCGGGAATAATAATTTTTTCTTCTTCTTTTCCTATTGCACCATTTTCTCCAGCATGAGGGTTCAGACCAGCAATAGCTAAGCGTGGTGCATTTATTGCAAATCTGGTTTTTAAATCATTTTCAGTAATTAATGCAGTTTTAATAATTAAATCACATGTAAGAGATGAAGAAATTTTATTAAGTGGAATATGAATAGTAATTGGTACTGTTTTTAATTGAGGTCCAGCCAGCATCATAACTGGATGATATTGTTTATTGGAAAACTTTTGAGCAAGGTGAGCAAGAAATTCAGTATGACCTGGGAAGTGAAATCCAAAATCGTAAAGACTTTTTTTTGCAATAGGGCAAGTAATTAGTGCGCATCCCTGACCCCTTTGAATCAATTGAACGCTGCGTTCAATTGATTCAATGACTCCAGCAGCATTATTCGGTGAAGATAATCCTAGTTGATCACTTTGTCGATTTTTTAAGGGAATTATAGGAAGAGATGTTGAAAAATTTTCTACAAGATTATGAGTAGAAACAGATTTTATATCAATATTAAGTTGTAAAAAACGAGCACGCGAACGAATGATTTCAGGATCGGCTAAAAGAACAAAAGGTGGAATTTGACGTATATTACGCATATTCCACGTTTTTATAACAATCTCAGGACCAATTCCTGCTGGGTCTCCACTACTAACGATTAGCGGAGCCATTATGAATTTTGAATACGTGCTGTTTGTCTCAATTCTTTTAAATACTTTTCACTGAGAGCTTCAAGAAGTTGAGGAATATCTTTCTTTTGATGATCTTGGATGGAAAATATAAGCCGAGCTACACGATCATCAGAAACTCTTTTTATTTGACAGACAGCAACTGCTTCAATACCATTCTGTGTTTCTTGAAAATTAGTCATTTTTCCAGCTGGCGTTGCAAGGATAGCTTTTTCCCAATTTTGAGGTAATTGAGGTTCCAAAAATTTTCCTAAATGACGGATAGTAATATCTAAAATACCTTTTGCTTGGTTTTTAGCGCTATTACATCCTTGGAAATTGGCACGGAACTTATTTGCTTCTTTTTTACGTTTTTCTAGAATTGCTGACCACCGATGTTCAGGAATAACAAAAATAATTTGTTGTAATGTATATTCGTTTGTTGAAGGTTTGACACCGCCATTTTTTAATATCCTCTGTGAGGCTTCTTGTTCTGTAATTACTCCACCTTCAGCTTGATAACGGGCATTAACAAGACGTCCCCAGCCCATTTGCCCCCAAATATATGCTTTAAAGTGTTCTACTGTGACATCAGTTTGAGTGAGCATTTGATTGAGTTGATCAACAGTCATATTATTTTGCGCGGCAAAATTTTCAAAAGCATTCTCAACTTCATCTTTGCTAACTTCAATATTTCGCCGTTTTATTTCATTATTTTTAAGGACTTCATCAATAAGATCGTTTTTAGCTTGTGTGGCAAGATTTCCTTGCTTCTGTTGCAATTTAAGAAAAGCAATACGCCTTTGAATATCATAATTTGTAATAGCATTACCATTAACTGTAACGACAACTGAAGTCTGTGCAAAAGCTTGTGATGTAAAAAATGTGCTTACGGATAAACTACTTACACTCAAAGAAGTGATACAAAATAAAGCAAGAGCACTATTTTTTAGTATATTCATATAAGTAAACCTTTACAATCAATTTTCATCTATTACCCAAAATATATGTTTTTCTGCATAAAAACAATGATAAGTTAAGATTGATATACTTTCTATTATAAATCTGATTTTATTTTTTTGCCAATATCTGTGATAGTACGTAATGAAAAAGAAAAATTAAAATTTTTAAAAGTCATATTTCTCTCTGGATTTTTTACCTGTTGATAACCAATCGTTATTCCAAAGCATTCATCTATATAACTTAGATTTATTCCTTGTTTTACAAAAGCGTTAGATACTAAATCATAACTAGCATTATTATTAATTGACCAATAGTTGGAAAATTTAAATCCCACTTGAAAAGAAATCTCTTGCTGATCTCGCGTATATTCATCATTTTGTTGATGTGAAATATAAGCATATTGCATAGACGTCCAAAGATTAGACCATTTTTGTGATGCTTCTAATTCACTACGGCGGACTTTCCCTGTTGTTTTATCAAAACGTCCACGAGATGCTATAGAAAAGCCATGAGTATGATTTGCTTCAAACATTGTCACATAGTCTGAGTGTGCTGTTTCAAGACCAGAGTACGCACCTAAATTGACAAAGTCTTTCTCTGCGAACGAATTTTTTCCTGCGAGATGAAATGATTGTCCAATAAGTCCATAAAGCGACCAATTATTATTCAGGCTTCCGGAATATCTAAGACCTATATTTACTCTTGTGCCACCTTCTACACGATCATAACCAGAGAATTTATCTCGTTGAAATAAGGTGGTTGTATCAAATACAAGGCTTTGCGCGTCTTCGTTTGGTAATTGTCCTACATAGTGTTCGTTATTGCGTATAAAAATTTGTGTTATTGGTTCTAGTATATGTGTGGATATTTCAGTAGTAATAAGAAGAGGATACCGTAACTCCAAGCCTGCTGTTGCCATACTACGAATTGTTGAGGAAGCAATATTAAAATTTTTCGAAGAGACATTTTCTATGCTAGCAATATAGTTATTGTGAGTGTTTATTGCACTTGTATCAATTCGTAAGGCAAAGATGGGCGTTAATATTAAACCATTTTGGGTATTGAAACGCTTTTTCCATTCTAGTTCATTTGTTAAACGAAAACTGTTTCCAGCTATACCGGAAAGATGAGGAGCATTGCTAGGGTAATCTGGAAAATGTGTGTTATTAAAGTCAGTATGACGACGATAAATTGATTGTATATTACTACGGAAGGTAAGATTTCCAGTGTGAATTGATTTATTTGGTGTAAAAGAATAATCAATGATAGGTAGACCCCATGCTTGCTGAGAATGACGATCATTGAGGGTGTTTTTAAGCAGTGAATTTTGGATATCGAAATGGTAAAAACGCATGTCAAAATAATTTTTGTCTGAAAGACCATTTAAATAAAACTGAGAAATTCTTACAGGGTCACTATAATTTTCAAGTTTGTATGTACGACTAAAATTTCTGTCTGACTGTGCGAAGATATCCCAGCCGTAAATCCACCGCGAATTAATACGAAAATTACCTCTTGTCGCTATCATATAACGATTAGTATTTTGTGAATCAACTCTATCATTATCGAAGTTGTAAGGATTGGTTTGGTATATATGAGCAAAATGGATGTTATAATAGCCTGTTTTTAAACGTTGATGCCATGTACCTTCATTTAAAAGTCCTTGTTTTGTATAAACTGTAGCGGAAAGTGTGAAATCATTGTAGAGTGAGAGGTTCCAGAAATAAGAGTTTTTTACGCCAATACCAAGATTATCAGCATAAAAAAAACGAGGAGAAAGAAAACCACTTATACGTTTTACTGTTGGATCAGGGAGTTCAATAGTTGGAAAATATAAAATTGGGATGCCGAAAGTTTCAAAATAGCCATTTTCAAATCGAATTGTTTTTTTGACATTGTTCCATGTGATCTTTTTTGCTTTGATTTGCCACGAGACTGCACCATCTGATTTGTTATGACAAAGTTCACATGCTGTATAAATAGCATTGTTAAAAGTTGTTATTTGGTTTCTGTTACGATTAGCGTTTTCAGCTGTGAAGTATGTATTATTCGTTGTTTTGATACGTAAAGAATTTACAAATCCTTCTCCAAAGTCTTTTGTCATATCAATATAATTAGAATAGATTTTATTTCCATCCTTTTGAGTAATCTTAACATTTCCTTGAGCTATGACACGTCCTGTTTTTTGATTGTAAGTGACTCTTTGAGCGAGAGCTTTATTACTGTCATATTCAATTTGGACATTTCCTTGTGCAGAAATGGTGTTTGCATCACGATTGTAAATAAGTTTATCAGCAGAGAGTAAGAAAGGACTTTTTGTATTCTGGGGATGATTTTGAAAAAAAGGGTTAGAATTTTGTGCTATTGTAGAATGAGATATAAGAACACCTCCAGAAAAACTGATGAGGCTTTTTATAACCAATATTCTCAGTGTTTTAAAAATTCTCCTTTTACTTGCTAACATTTTTACTTAACCATCCTCTGTATAAAGTAAAAAGGATATTGCAAAAAATAATGCCACTATAACTGGTACCCAAGCAGCAATGATTGGTGGAATGTAACCAGCGTTACCAAAACTTCGAACGAGCATAGAAATAACATAAAGTATAAATCCTGCAATTACACCACCAAGAATTAATGTTCTCGATTGTCCAAAGCGTGGAATTTTTAGTGATACAGTTGCTGCAATAAGAGTCATTGCTACAAGTAACATTGGTAAAGCAATCAGTGATTGTAAATGCATATCAAATTTATTGGCAGAATAACCAAGTGAGCGTGCAACAGCAATTTTTTTGGGTAAGTTGTAAAATGGAATAGTTATAGGATCGGTTAAATATTCGGTTAAAAACTCAGGTTTTAAGTGAGTTTTTATTCGTAATTCAGTAAATTTTTCAGGAGTTTGTCCTATCTTATAGATTGTTCCATTTGTTAATAACCAAGCACCATCTGTCAATGTTGCTTTTTTAGTATTAATCCAGTTTTTTACTGTTGCATTCTCATTATATTGTACAAAGGTTGCATCAATAAGAGAAAGATCTTGATATATGATTGATTTAGCACCAACGGTTATTCTTCCTAAATTTGTGTGTTGTGTTAACCATGGAATACGCGTGCCAGTGATAGATGTTTGGGCATTATTACTACGCCATTCTGCTATCATTTTTTCTGCTTGGAAAGAGCTCCATGCAGCTAGTGGATTAATGAAAAGAATGGAGAATAATCCGAAAAGAAAAGCTCCAAAACAAGCTGGTGCGAGAAATTGCCATGCGGAAATACCGATTGAACGAGCAACGACAAGTTCAAGTTTTTTATTAAGAGAGATAAGCATTGTTATTGCAGAAAATAATGCAATAAAGGGAAAGAGTTGTTGCATAATTAAGGGAATTCGCAGCAATGAAATAAGGAATGCTCCTTTTGCTGTATAATGAGGAAGAAATGCTAGTTTGCTAGAGTTTTCTGTAAAGTCGATTAAGAGGACGAGAATAAAGACACCCAGCAGGAAAAAACAGACTGTTTTAAGATAAAGCATGAAAAAATATCGTCCGAGCGTCAATCCAATCATGATACCTTATCCGAGAGATATTAAGAGTTTTGGTGAGTAGATATCATGATGCACGCGAATATTCAATGAAACGCGAAGTAAGCTTTATCATGAGAGTTCGTAAAGTGCATGATATACTCTTATCACAATATCAAAAATCATTAATTAAGAATTCAGTAGTTTGAAATTTTACCGATCTATCATCACTTTAAATTTATAGTGTATAAATGATTTTACATAATCTACTTTATATAAAAAAGATCTTGTAATTTGTTAGAAATGATAACTTCCTATAATTATAATTTAGATTTAATCAGTTTTTTGTATTTTGTATCGGTGTTATCTGTAGAAAATTCCATAGCATAATAAAGTACTGCCACATTGAGATTGAAGATGAAAAAATGCATAGGAAAAAATGCATAGTAGGAAATTTAGCTATTATTAATCTTTTCCATATTGATTCACTATCATGAATGTAAGCTATAATTCATTTTGAATAAAAGAGGAATTATTTTTGTAAATCAATTCTTTATAATTTTTTGAGAAATTGTTTGAATGACATGGTTAAATTTTTCAAGGATACCGGTTTTATAGTCTGTTAGTAGCATAAAAAAGATAAGCAAGCTTATTCCTATTGGAATGATATAAAGTAGTGGAATGTAAGAAGGGTTATTTTCTGTTTTCCGTGCAAAAAAGTATCCTAACCAATAAATCAATAAGGAAAAAGTAATTGTAGAAAAAGTCGCAGAGATACGCGCTTGTCGATATGAGTGTGCATCTCCTGCTATGGCTATTACGATTAATGCAAAAACAATAGGATAAAGACATTCTGTGAAACGACGATGCAACTCAGCTCTATATTGAAGTGGTTTTCGTTGATAATGAGAATCATTTGGATTGGGGTTGAATAAATAAGAAAGAGGGCGATCTTTAGGATAAATATTAGGTGTTTTCTTATTTGGAATAAATTCGCTTAGACTAAAAGTATGGGAGCTAAATTTGATAATTGAAACATTATCATTTTTATAATCGATTCTTTCTATTTCGCCATCATTAAGGATTAAAAATTTACCTTTTTTATTGTTAACAATAGCTCCTTTTGTTGCATAATAAAAAAGTCCAAGCTGAGGATCGCGCTGATCAGCAATGAAAAGACGGCCAATGGTTCCATTTGCATTTCGTTCACCAATTTCTATGTAAAGATTTTTAGTTAATTCTTGGAAACTACCTTCACGAATGAAAAGACTAATAAGATCGGAATGAGAACTTGCTAATATTTGTCGCATATTAAGACGCGCGTGAGGTGCAATAAAATTAGTAATGGAAAAGGAGGTAAATGAAGCCAGAACTGCTAAAAGAAGAATTGGCTTCCAAACAATATTTTTGGATATGCCTGAGGCGCTGATAACAGCTAATTCTGAATCTTGATTCATTGTTGAAAGAATGGTTGTAATTGCAACAACTAATGCGAATGGTATGATAAGAGAAGTAACAGAAGGAATTAATAGAGATGAAAAATATACAATTGTTAAGAATGTTTGCCCATTTGTTGTAAGAAAATTGATTCGTGCAAGAATTTGTACTGTCCAACTGATGCCAACTGCTCCAAGCAGCACGGCACTAAAAAGAATAAAAATACGTTTTAATATATATAATTCGAGAATCCGCATAGAATAAATGTTATCTTCAGTTCTCACTTCAAAAATGATATTATATAATGCGTTCAGTTTAAATATATAGTCAAAATTTAAAGACTGTTTTTCTGTATATATTTCCTATGAGTAATAGAAAATGATTATAGTTATACAGGCAGTTTATTTATAATAAGTTTCCAGTTTCTCTGATTTTGAATTAACAAGATGTTTTGTATGCAATATCTAAATACAAGGAAATTATAATATCAGGAATTAGTAAAATGTAATGGTGATATTAGCTTGTTATTCTATAAACAGAGTATTGTTCTGAGAGCTTTTTACATTTGTAGATGTTTTAAAGAAATGGGATTAGGAGCAAATAAAAATTCCTTTTTAAAAGTTATATAAATTAGCTACGCAATACGTAAAAGAAGCAATTCTATTAAAAAATACAAAAAGAAAAGCTGTGATTGCAGCTATAATAATCCTATTTTCTGACTTGTACGAGAATAATATGATTTTATAAATATTAATATATAGAATTATTTTTTCAGAATATAATCATTAGAATAAAACGAGATTTTTAATTCTAACTTACTTTATCTTATCAAAATACTGAAGCTCTAATAGTGCTTTATAATGAAAACTATTGAGGATTAAAATGGTTGATATTTTTTTCTATCATTTAACAAAGTCAACTTTAAAAGAGACTTTGCCTGTGTTGGTAGAGCGTGCATTGAAGCGCTTTGGTAGAATAACAATACAATGTATGAATAAAGAACAATGCAATTTTATAGATACTTGTTTATGGGTTTATGCTGATGAATCATTTATTGGGCATGGGACAGAATATGATAGGTATCCAGAGTTGCAGCCTGTGTTTCTTACTACAGGACAAGAAAATCCGAATGATTCAAAAGTGCGCTTTCTTATAGACGGAGCCGTTTGTTCAGATATTAATATTTATCAACGAGTTGTGATTATGTTTGATGGTCATAATGATATGCAATTGAATCTCATTCGTGAGCAGTGGAAAGATTATAAAACAAAAAATTATAATTTAACTTATTGGCAGCAAACTGAAGATTATCATTGGGAGCAGAAGGTTTGAGGTAGAGGATATCTTTATTTTGATTTTTTTAGTTATTGAACTCTCATAAATTAGAGTTCTTTATTATAAAATAATTAGGTTGAATTTTTCTTATGATTGTTTTAGGAGTGATAAAATATAGCCATAGATTAAAATATTCAAATGGAATGATAATGATATTTGACCGAGTTTTACTTATTCTATGGGCTGTAATATTAGCTTTTTTTTGTGTTTCATGGTTGGGAACAACAAATATTCTATCGCAGATATTTTCTATCTCTCATATTAGTATTATTATCGATATCTTATTCTTTTTCCTTTGTTTATTATTTGCTGGCATATTGTGGTGGATTATACCTAAACCGATGTCTTTAAAAATGAAATTAGCGGCATTTCTACCGCTAATATTAGTTTCATTATTCATTATTATTGTGTTTTAGTGCGATATCTCTTCATCTGTAAAACCAATAAAGCAAACGAGTGAGATAAAAGAAGATACAAAGAGATAATAACTAATATAAGAAACACTAAAATGTTGTACTAGATATTCTGCAATATAAGGTGCAACAGCTGCGCCTAAAATACCAGCTAAATTAAAGGTTATAGAAACACCGCTATACCGAACTTCTGTTGGATATGCTGATGAAAGAACTGCGCCAATCTGACTATATGTCATTCCCATGAGAGATAAACCAATAACAGACATTGCACAAATACCTAAAATTCCATGATCGAAAAAGTAAGGAATTGCAAAGGAATAGATACCGGTAGCTATTGTAACCCAAATCATCAAATTTCTGCGGTTAACATGATTAGCAATTTTCCCTGTAAGAACAGTAAAAATACCAAAAAAAACAGCGCCGACCATTTCCACTTGAAGTGCTTGATTAAATGATAATTGCAGATGGTTTGTTGAATAACTTAGCAAATAAGTCGTAACCAAGTAAAATAATACAAGAATTGTCATGCTACAAAATGTACCAAGAAATAAAATTCGTGGGTGTTTGAAGAATACATCTAGCACAGGTATTTTAGAGGTTTTTTCGTGGCTGATATTTTTTTTGAATTCAATTGTTTCATTGATCGACATACGAAGCCATAATCCTAAAATAATGAAGACAATTGAGCCAACAAAAGGAATACGCCATCCCCATGAGAAAAGTTGCTCTTCATCAAGCGCATGCCATAGTGCTAAGTAAGCTATAATAGATACGCATAAGCCAATTGGAGCGCCTAATTGCGGAAACATTGCGTACCAACTACGTTTTTCTGGGGGAGCATTTTCTGTTGCGAGTAGCACAGCTCCTCCCCATTCTCCTCCTAATCCGATACCTTGTCCAAAACGACATACTGTTAAAAGGAAAGGAGCAATCCATCCAGCTGTTTCATAAGTAGGCAAAATACCAATAATAATTGTTGAAATACCCATTGTAAGAAGAGAGGCAATGAGCGTTATTTTCCGTCCAATTTTATCACCAAAGTGCCCAAAAATAACTGATCCTATAGGGCGCGATAGGAAGGCGACACCAAAAATAAGGAAGGATTGCAAAATAGCGAGCTGCTCATTTTGGGATGGGAAAAATAATCGAGGAAATATGAGAGCTGCAGCAGTTGAAAAAACATAAAAGTCAAAGTATTCTATTGTTGTGCCGATAAAACTCGCGAACAAAATTCGACCGGGTGAAGATTCTCGGCTAGTGTTGCGTTTTTCTATACTTATAGACATGGATAGAAAGTTCCTTTTTGTGTGAAATTGAGTTACAAAACGCCTATAATTATAAAAAATTTATATCAGTGTCGAGTCATTATCGCTACCGATTTTAATTATTGCTGTGGATTTTTAAAATATATAAATGAAAATGAAGGACTATATATCCGCATCAATAGAGTTGTCTTTTTTTGTAATAATTACATTTGATCTTTTAAAAGAGTGAGTGATCAGTGTAATCAAACGTCGCTTATAAGTAAAATTGACTTGATTATGTTTTTAATTTTGATTAAAAAATCAAAATGTATAAAATTGCTGTGAATTGTAATCACTAGTCTTAACTAGTCTTGAAGTATTTTTAAAAAATTTGAGAATTCATGTTTAATTATTTAGTACTAGTCAAAAAGTTTTTTGATGATTTCCTTTGAACGGATGCAGTATTAGAAGTATAATCAAGGTGTTTTTTATATCCTAGATGCAATTTGAAGAGAGTTAATAGTAATTCTAAAAAGAAAGAGGAAAAATTTACCTAAAAGGATTCATTAATGTTCAAGAGAAAAAAAAAGATAATTTCAAATTATAAGACGGATTATGCTATACCTCAGTGCCTAATACAAAAGCGTCGTGAAGTAGTAAATTCAGTGATTAGTGCGCATATGATTGAAGGATACACTTTTAACTCTAAAACTTTAGGTATTTTAGAAGAATATATGAACGGGGATTATTCACTACAGCAGTTTAATACTCAGTTGGATAATTCTATGGAAAAACTCATTAAAGTAAATGCACAAAAGGAACATTCAACCTATTCTAGAAAAAAGCTGATAAATAAATATGGAATACTGGTAAATAAATTTGGAATAACAGATACAGTTGCTCTTCGTGACAAAATTGCATGCGATGTAGCAAAAGCAATTGTTAATTTGTCTTGTGAAAAGGTACCAGAACAATTTGACACTTCTTATCTAAAAAGTCTTCATAAGAGCTTATTTGGGAATATTTTTGATTGGGCTGGAAAGACTCGTGACGAGCTTAAATTTTTTGATAGTAGAATAAATGCTAAGTTGCCATTAATAGGAAAATTGAGCTCTATAAATAGTGAGGAAATTCAAGATAGTGAGGAAATTCAGGAAAGCTTGCAAAAAATCGATAACATTCTTTTTGAGAAGAATAATCTAAGAGGTTTATCATCCGAAGAATTTGCTCATAATGTAGCAAGAATGTTTTCTTTTCTTAATTATGTATGTCCTTTTGTAGCGGGGAATGAATGTACGCAAAAGGTGTTTTTTGAACAGCTTGCTAACGCTGCTGGTTATAAACTCGATTTTTCGGTTGTAACAGAAGAACGCATGAAATTTGTTAGGCATGCTTCGAAAACATTAGAAGGTGATGTAGATGCTTTAACTCCTATGGAGCATTTGTTTGAAGATATTTCCGATCCAGACAAAGTGTGTATGCTGAAAGAGTTTGTCAGCAATAACAAGTATAAAGGTGTAAAGAAACAGACTATTGTAGCTGCTCGTAAAGATGAGATTTATAACGGTATCTATAGAGGTTGTAGTTCAAATTCGGTTCTAGTCGAAACGCCAGATTGTTGCGTCGTGTGCCACAAAGATTGTTTTATGCCAGGAGAATTACAGACCTTAAAATTAGGTGATACAGTTGCTTTTAAAGCTGTAATACCTAAGGTGTTTGAAGATATTCTCATTCCAAAAAGAGTATGTGTTCCTTTGACAAGAGAAGAAATTGCTGAGAAAGTTAAAAAAGATTTCTCTGTTCAAAGAAGCTGGAAAGATGTTAAGTATTATTCAAAACTTGTTTATAATAATTCGAAAATCTTAAAAAAAAATATCGAATTAATTGATAAATTTTCATGTTTTGATAGAGCGCTTGCACAACAGCTTGCACAACAGCTTGCACAACAGCTTGTGGAATCTCCTCAATCTATTTCTCATCTTGCAGGTTTTGAGGTGTTAGGTATGAGAAATTTAAAGCGAAAAGAAGCTGAAGCGTCTTGTGCTGCACTTAGTGATGCAATTGTTCGGTATGCAGATATTGTAATAGGGACTAGAGATGGAATTTTAGAAAAACAAGCAATACAAAGTAGTATTTCAAGTAGATCTGTAAAAATGCCCAGTAAGGAAATACAAGATATTTTAAATTTGCCAGAAGACATCCAAAAAGAAATGCTTGATGTTTCTCCTTCATTACGTCAGGAATGTTTTGATTTTATGGATGCAATCATCTCTCGTCTTTCATTGAATGAGTATCAAGCACTTGATGGTAATAATTATGCAGAGCTTGCTGAAAGTTTGGGGGTATCAGAGAGTAAAGCAAAGCAAATTATAACAATCGTTAAAGTGATTGAAAAATTGTATTTGGACCTTAAAAAAGCTCTCTCTGTTAATCTTTCGGGAAATACAGCTATAGTGCAAGCCAATTAAATTGTAAGAAGTTGTTGCATCTTCATTTTTATGTGTGGAGAGTGTTAAAAAACAGAGGGTCTGCTTTCTAAAAAGTTTCAATTCATTTAGCTAAAGCAGAAGAATTTTTTGCGAATGAGTGCAGTGAATAAGTGGATGGATACACGTCTATTTTACTGAGTGAAATACTTAATTATACAAAAATTTAGCAGTTGTCATAAATTTTACAGACACATATATTAAAAGGATGTAGTTTAGTTCTGGTTAGCATATTCTGTACTGATTTACAGTCAGTTTATTCATTTATTGTGTTGTCGCATATTGATTTATTTGTATCAGATTGATTATTATTAATAATACTCGTAAAAGTCTTCTTTTAAAGTTATCTACATTAATTATATTGCACTATGAATGCAGAATAGCATGTTGGAATTGCTATCAAAAATTCTAGTTTTATGTACAATATGTTTTTTACTTAATAATAAGAATGAATAATTTGATGTTTAAAAAATATCAAATGTATATTGTTTAACTCTGAAAAATATTTCCTGAAAAGATAAAGCAATAAAAATATATGCTTGTTGAAAGACGCTTGTTATAGAGTGTTAATGGGATGGTTTTGTATTTTAAAACACAAGCTATTAAAGGTTTGTACACCTTACATTTTTGGCAATTTTTGATGGGTTATGGTTGAAATGTACTTTTGCAGAGCTATTTACTTTCCAGTAGTTTGTTCAAGATGTAATAGTAAGGATGTAGTTATGCAATACAAATGGAAGTTAGGTTATTGGGTTCTTATGATCAGTAGCTCTTTTGTGGGAGTTGCAAATGCAGATAAGAATGAAATGCAGAGATTTGATGGCAGCTATAGGGGAAGTGTTGTTTATGATCAGTATGATAATGAGAAAGAAAAAAAAACTGAGATCGCTAGAAAACGCGACGTCACTATTATTGAAGATGGAGCAGTTTTAAAAAATTTTGTAATAGAGAATGATACTGAAATCTATGTTGGAAATGATGGTCAGCAAGATAATCCAGGTAAGTCAATCAATAACATAGTTAGAAATTCTGGAAAGCTTTATGTTTATGGAGGTGGTTTGAGTGAAGGTACTAAAATTGAAAGTGATGGTGTTGAAATTGTTGTTACTTTCAACAGTAAACAAGGTTTTTCAAGAAATGCTATTATTTACACAAATGGACAACAACAGGTTAAGTATGGGGGAAAAACAGAGGGGACGAAAATTTATGGTGGTAAACAGTTTGTTTATGGGAAAGGTGATGTTGGAGGCAAAATAACAGAGAGTTTTGCTGATGGTACTATCATTCATGGTCAAGGTGATATACTAGGAGAACAGAATGTATATGAAGGTGGCGTGGTGTGGAATACAAAAGTGATGGAAGGAGGCATACAAAATCTTTATGCAAAAAGTGATCAAGAAGAGGGTGGTACTGCAGTAAATACTGAAATTTTTAGGAATGGAAGACAGCGCGTTTCCGCAGAAGGTGCAGCTATTACTGTTACTTTAAATGATAATGCTGTGCAAGAGATCTATAAAGGTGGTTATGTATATGGTCTAACTGTTAATGATCGTGCGAGTTCATGGGCATATGCGGGTGCAACATTAGAAGGAAATACAACAATTAATGATTTTGGAAAGTTTCTTCTTTATGCTGGAGATAAAGAGCATCAATCTACAATAGAAAACTTTATTTTAAATGGGAAAGATACAGAATTATTTGTTATTAGTGCACGTGATGAAGATAGCGCTTTGATTAAGAAATTAAGTGGTCGGGGAACTGTTAGTTTTATTCCTGATCAAGCTCAACCCCGTTATTCTCATCTTCATATTGAGAATCTTTCTGGTGAATTAGGAAGTTTACATTTTAGATTTAATACCACTATTGCAGAGGATCGCGGTGATTATCTTTTTATTGAAAGTGGTGATGGTCATCACATGATAAGCGTAGCTGATTCAGGTGCTGAAATTACCAATCCTCTTTCACAGCACCGTGATTTGGTTACTGATAAAAGTGCAGGTGCTCATTTTACTCTAGTAGATCTTTCTGGTGTAAAGATTAATGCTGTTGACGGTGGCACTTATATGTATGCCTTAAAACAAAGACAAGATGATTCTAGCAAGATTTGGTATTTAGCAGCAGATCATTTTGATAAGCCAACTCCTCCTGCTCCAGATCCAGATCCAAATCCAGATCCAAATCCAGATTTAGATCCGTTGCCAACACCAACTCCGTCTACGACCCCATCGACAGATGCAATGTTATCTTTGGCAGTAGCTTCTGAACTTGTTTTTAATAATGAGTTGCAAAGTTTGCGTGTTGGAAGAGGTCTTTTAGGAAGGAACAAGAAGAATACGGCTTTATGGACATATGGGATCAAGGGTCGCGATCGTTTGGCTACAGGTCATACGCATTTTAGACTTGATCAGACAGGTATAATATTAGGTGTTGATTGGCTGCAAGAACTGATGAAAGGAGATTTTTACATCGGTGGTTTTGGGAGTTATGATCAAGCGCGTATTACCCATGCACGAGGCGGTGTCAGTAATATGGACACTTATAGTGCTGGGGCTTATGCAACTTATTTTGATAATCAAGGGTGGTATTTAGATAGCGTTTTAAAATATAATTATTATACAAATAATTTAAAGGCTATTTCGACAAATGGTTTGGGTGTTCAAGGTGATTATAACCAATGGGCAATAGGGACTTCATTTGAAGCAGGATATTATTTTAATGTAGCATCAGATACTTGGATACAGCCTTATACTCAACTAACAGGAGTCCGTGTTTCGGATAAGGAAGTAAAGCTTTCTAACCAGATGGTTGGTAATGTGAATAGTTCTACTTCATTGCGCAGTGAAGCTGGATTATCTGTTGGTCATAAGTTTAATTTGAATGATGACGCTCACTTAATGACTTATATAACAACGGCTTGGTTACGTGAATATATAGATAGAAATCATACGACAATTAATAATCAGCATAAATTTATCACTGATTTGTCGAGGGATGCAGGTAAATTAGGAATTGGTTTGCATAGTCTTATTGGTGAAAATTTATCGCTTTATGCTGAAACTCATTATCTCAAAGGGCATAAGGTAGAACAGTCTCTTCAAGGTATTGTAGGATTACGCTATAGTTTCTAAGATCTCGCTCTGTTTTGTTTTCTGATCATTTTGGAATTATATTTTTTACAAACCAGATATTAATGATCAGAAAACTCTTTTTGAGAAGATATAGATGTTGAGATATTTTTGTATTCTAATATGCAAGATCAATTTTGTTTATTAAATTCATTTTGATTGTTTTGTGAAATGCATAATTTGCATATATTTTTCTTTTTATTATTTTGATAATCCAACATTATTTATGATCATCGCTCTTTTTGAGATATTATTATGTTGTAATATAAAGCACATTATGATATATGTAAAATACATTATGATATAATAGAATGAGCTATTTGATAGTCAGGGGACGTTAATCTAGCTTTCAGTGATGGAGTGTAGATCGTGCAATATTATAAATTAAGTTTTTCAGTATTAATGGTCAGTACTTTTTTCATACAAAGTGTGAACGCGCGGGAGAAAATGCAGGAGATGTCTGATGAATCTTTGGATTTAAGTGAAGTAATAAAAGCTTTTTCCTCTATTCTTACACAGGGAAAGGTATTGAAAAACTCTTCAATTGTTACTCAGGGTATCAGTATGAATACCAAAATTGAAGAGGGAGGTGTTGAGATTGTTGAAAATAATGGAACCTCAATGAATGCCATTGTTGGTAAAGGTGGAAAACAGGTCATTACGCGTGGAGCCACTGCAATGAACACTCAAGTTAAGGGTGGTTTGCAGTTTGTTTTTGAAGAAAGCAATAGACTTTTAGGTATAGTGAGTAAGCGAAGTAGTGCATATGAATCTTCGGTTTCTGGTATAAATGGAAGTGTCGGGCAACAAAATCTATATGATGGTGGGGAAGCATGGAATACAAAAATCATGGGAGGGGGGATTCAATACATTTATAAAGGAAAAACAGGAAAAGGTGGTTCTGCATCAGATACTGAAGTTTCTTCGAATGGTAGGCAGTTTGTTTTAGCAGGAGGTGAAGCTTCAGGAGTTACCTTGAAGGATAACGCTCGTCAAGTTGTATATCCTAGTGGGACAGTGAAAAATTTAACGATTCAAGATCAAGCGCAATCATGGGTATATGTTGGTGCAAGTTTGACAGGGGCAACAAGAATTAATGGTCAAGGGCGTCTTTGTCTTTATGCTGGTGATGATCGAGGTCATATTACAAAAGAAGATATTACTATCGAAGGGCGAAGTCCTGAAAGATTGTTTTCTATTGGTATGCAGAATGGCAGCCGTAGTTCTGAGGTTACGATTGAAGATTTAGGTGGGAATGGTGGAACAGTAGGTTTTTCTTCTGTTGAATATGATAAACGTCATTCTAAACTTAATGTTGGGAAGCTTTCAGGAAAATTACATTTCAATTTTAATATTAGTGATGTTGGGGAGGGAAGTGATTATATATTAATTAAAAATGGCTCAGGCAATCATACAATAAGTATTGCCGATTCTGGCCGTGAGATTGCAGCTTCTTTTTCGCAAAGGCATGGACATGTTTCTGAGATCAATTTAGTTACCGATACAAGTCAAAATGGAGGAGCAAGTTTCACTTTAGCAAATAGTGCAGGTACACCGATTAGTGCTGTTGATGGCGGAACTTATATGTATACTTTGCAACAGAGGAGCAAAAGTGGAAATTGGAAAGTTTGGGCTTTGTCTGCAGAGACTGGTCAACCTCGTCATATAAGTGCTCCTTCCAAACGTTTAATTCAAAAACCAAATTTAGATTTATCATCTACTTCTAATGGTAAAACGGATAATAGTAAATCAAAAAGTCGCAAAAATTCTCCTAAATCTTCAGAGCCTCGATCTCGTCCTCCTCGGCATGTGAGACAGTCTGAGCAGAGTTCTCGAGCACTGAGTTTGGAGGAATTGCAGGCTTCTGGTTCTTCAGCCATTTTATATAAGAACGATCAAAGTGCTGAACCAAAAAGTCGAAAACGTGTCTTACAGTCTCATGATAGTGGTGTGGATGGTTATCCAGTGCTGAGTGGTTCTCCAGTCTTGAATTCAGAGCAATCACAAATTCCTGATTTTGAAGTGATTCCGTATACATCGGGACAACAGATTGATGTTAATAAAGAGATTCCAGCTTACTCGGGTCATTTGCCTCTAGAAGAAGATATTAATTTAGAAGATCTAGAAGATTTAGAAGATCTAGAAGATTTAGGAGAACAAGAGTCCACACAATTGATTAATCAAGTGATTAATCAAGATAATGAAGAACAGTTGCCAATAGAGGAACAGTTGCCAATAGAGGAACAATTGCCAATAGAGGAACAATTGCCAATAGAGGAACAGTTGCCAATATTAGATCCGATATCTACATCTGCTCTGTCTACGACACCATCGACAGATGTGTTATTGTCTTTGGCGGTAGCTCCCGAGCTTATTTTTAACAATGAGTTACAAAGTTTGCGTGCTGGAAGGGGTTTGGTAGGAAGAAATAAAAAGAACACTTCTTTATGGACATATGGGATCAAGAGTAAAGAACATCTTTCTACAGGTCATACGAATTTTAAGTTAGATCAAACTGGTATAATGCTAGGAATTGATTGGTTAAGCGATCTAATGAATGGACAACTTTATATTGGTGGTTTTGGCAGTTATGGCCAATCAGATATTGTTCATGCTCGGGGTGGTATTAGTCGTGTAAATACTTATAGCGTTGGGGCTTATGTGACTTATTTTGGTGATCGAGATTGGTATTTAGATAGCGTTTTAAAATATAATCATTATCAAAATAATCTTCACGCCATCTCAACGAACGGTATAAATATCAAAGGTGATTATAATCAGAAGGCGATAGGTGCTTCATTTGAAGCGGGACGCTATGTGAAGTTAGCGGAAGATACTTGGGTTCAACCTTATGGTCAGTTAATTTGGTTGCAGGTTGAGGATAAGGAAGTAAAACTTTCTAATGAAATGACAGGTGATATTAGTCCATACACTTCGTTGCGTAGCGAAATTGGGATGTCTATAGGGCATGAATTGAGTTCAGGTACATCCACTCAAATGATGACTTATATAAAGACTGCTTGGTTACGTGAATATATAGATAATAATCACACAATAATTAATAAACAGCATAAATTTAAGACTGATTTATCTGGTAATTCTGGAAAACTTGGTATTGGTTTGAATAGTTTTATTAGTGAGAATTTGAATTTTTATGTTGAAGCTCATTATCTCAGGGGGAAGAGAACAAAGCAATCACTTCAAGGTGTTTTAGGATTGCGTTACAGTTTTTAAAAAAATAGCCTCAGTCTCGATTTTTGGTATGTTTTATAGTGATTGAGGCTAGTGAATTCGCCAACTTTTAAGAGTAGAGTTTGAATAATGCGCTATAAATTAATTTCTGCGATGCTAGTCATAGATATTTCTCTTGTACAAGCTGTTTCATCTAATTCTAATATCGATACAAAAGTGAAAGCACCTGTACCGGTATTGCTATCTACATCTTCAAATGATTTAAAAGTTTTTCCTTATGGTCAAGGTTATATAAGAGAAGAACAGAATGTATCTGGAAGCGAGGTGGTATGGAATGCGAAAGTGATGGAAGGAGGCATACAAAATCTTTATGCAAAAAGTGATCAAGAAGAGGGTGGTACTGCAGTAAATACTGAAATTTTTAGGGATGGAAGACAGCGCGTTTCCGCAGAAGGTACAGCTATTACTGTTACTTTAAATGATAATGCTGTGCAAGAGATCTATAAAGGTGGTTATGTATATGGTCTAACTGTTAATGATCGTGCGAGTTCATGGGCATATGCGGGTGCAACATTAGAAGGAGATACAGCAATTAATGATTTTGGAAAGTTTCTTCTTTATGCTGGAGATAAAGAGCATCAATCTACAATAGAAAACTTTATTTTAAATGGGAAAGATACAGAATTATTTGTTATTAGTGCACGTGATGAAGATAGCGCTTTGATTAAGAAATTAAGTGGTCGGGGAACTGTTAGTTTTATTCCTGATCAAGCTCAACCCCGTTATTCTCATCTTCATATTGAGAATCTTTCTGGTGAATTAGGAAGTTTACATTTTAGATTTAATACCACTATTGCAGAGGATCGCGGTGATTATCTTTTTATTGAAAGTGGTGATGGTCATCACATGATAAGCGTAGCTGATTCAGGTGCTGAAATTACCAATCCTCTTTCACAGCACCGTGATTTGGTTACTGATAAAAGTGCAGGTGCTCATTTTACTCTAGTAGATCTTTCTGGTGTAAAGATTAATGCTGTTGACGGTGGCACTTATATGTATGCCTTAAAACAAAGACAAGATGATTCTAGCAAGATTTGGTATTTAGCAGCAGATCATTTTGATAAGCCAACTCCTCCTGCTCCAGATCCAGATCCAAATCCAGATCCAAATCCAGATTTAGATCCGTTGCCAACACCAACTCCGTCTACGACCCCATCGACAGATGCAATGTTATCTTTGGCAGTAGCTTCTGAACTTGTTTTTAATAATGAGTTGCAAAGTTTGCGTGTTGGAAGAGGTCTTTTAGGAAGGAACAAGAAGAATACGGCTTTATGGACATATGGGATCAAGGGTCGCGATCGTTTGGCTACAGGTCATACGCATTTTAGACTTGATCAGACAGGTATAATATTAGGTGTTGATTGGCTGCAAGAACTGATGAAAGGAGATTTTTACATCGGTGGTTTTGGGAGTTATGATCAAGCGCGTATTACCCATGCACGAGGCGGTGTCAGTAATATGGACACTTATAGTGCTGGGGCTTATGCAACTTATTTTGATAATCAAGGGTGGTATTTAGATAGCGTTTTAAAATATAATTATTATACAAATAATTTAAAGGCTATTTCGACAAATGGTTTGGGTGTTCAAGGTGATTATAACCAATGGGCAATAGGGACTTCATTTGAAGCAGGATATTATTTTAATGTAGCATCAGATACTTGGATACAGCCTTATACTCAACTAACAGGAGTCCGTGTTTCGGATAAGGAAGTAAAGCTTTCTAATCAGATGGTTGGTAATGTGAATAGTTCTACTTCATTGCGCAGTGAAGCTGGATTATCTGTTGGTCATAAGTTTAATTTGAATGATGACGCTCACTTAATGACTTATATAACAACGGCTTGGTTACGTGAATATATAGATAGAAATCATACGACAATTAATAATCAGCATAAATTTATCACTGATTTGTCGAGGGATGCAGGTAAATTAGGAATTGGTTTGCATAGTCTTATTGGTGAAAATTTATCGCTTTATGCTGAAACTCATTATCTCAAAGGGCATAAGGTAGAACAGTCTCTTCAAGGTATTGTAGGATTACGCTATAGTTTCTAAGATTTCACTTTGTTTTGTTGATTATAGTTTCTATTGTATGAGAAATTTTTAAAGATCTTTTCTATGAAGCTATTATTCCGCCAAGCAGGAAAGCTAATGGTAGGGGAGCTATGTTTTTGTATGATTTTGGGTTTCATATTGATTAGATAAGGCAAACCAGAGTGTTTCAGCTTCTTCCAGTTTTTTCATTACTTTAGCACGTTCTTTTGCTTTTTCAGAGAACTGATTATGGGAAGAAGCAGGGATTAATTCTTCATCGAGTTGTTTAATTTGTTTTTGAAGAGAATTTATCACTGTTTCAGTTTCAGCGATTTGTTTGCGTAATGGTGCAAGAAGAGAGCGTTTTTGCGCATTGATTTTTCTTTGCTCATTTTTAGAAAGAAAATGTTCTTTTTTAGGAGAAGTTTTTGTTTCTTTTTTGGGGGAGAAGCCAAGAACTTCTACGCGGTAAGTGTTGATATCACCTTTATAAGGTAGAACAGTTTTATTTTTCACAAGCCAAAATTGATCCATTGTTGCTTCAATAAGGTAACGATCATGAGAAATGAGGATAACTGCTCCATTAAAATTATTGAGTGCATGGATTAGTTCTTCACGACTATCAATATCAAGATGATTGGTAGGTTCATCGAGGATAAGAAGATGGGGACCTTTGAAAACGATAAGTCCCATAAGTAAGCGTACTTTTTCACCTCCTGAAAGCTCTTTAACTTTTACCATCATTTTTTCTGTTAATAGTCCCATCTGTGCTAATGTAGAGCGTATTTTGGTTTCTGACTGTTCTGGCATTAGATAGCGCATATGTTCTATTGCATTTTGTTCTGGTATAAGATCATCTAATTGATGTTGTGTAAAAAAGGCAATTTTTAGATGGGGGGCGAGTGTTATTGTTCCTTGTTCTGGTTGAAGACGGCCTGCGAGTAATTTGGCAAGAGTTGATTTACCGTTTCCATTTGAACCTAAGAGAGCGATACGGTCATCATTATCAATTCTCAAATTTAGTTCTTTAAGAATAGGTTTCCCTTTTTCATAACCAATATTTATATTTGATAATGCAATAATAGGGGAGGCTACAGGTCTATCAGCTATCGGAAAAGTGAAAGATTGACTATATCTTGTTTCCCAAGGTGTGATTAGTTTAAGTTTTTCTAGTGCTTTAAGACGTGATTGTGCTTGTCGCGATTTACTTGCTTTTGCACGAAAACGGTTAATAAAATCCTCCATATGTTTTTTTTGTGCTTCTTGTTTTGCCTGTTCTTTTTGTTGTAATCTAGTAGTTTCCGCTTTTTGCTGTTTAAATTGATCATAATTACCACGCCAGAAGGTAAGCTTATTATTTTCAAGATGCATGATAGAGTTAACAGTCTTATTTAAGAAGTCGCGATCATGGCTAATGAGAATAGTTGTATGAGGATATTGGTGTATATATTCGATGAGCCATAAAGTTCCTTCAATATCAAGATAGTTTGTTGGCTCATCGAGGAGTAAAAGATCAGGTTCAGTAAAAAGTACAGTTGCCAATGCAATGCGCATGCGCCATCCACCAGAAAAAGAGGATAGAGGTTTTTGTTGTGTATGAGGATCAAATCCTAGACCAGAAAGAATTTTACTAGCGCGTGCTTTTGCCGAATGAGCGTTAATATCACTTAAACGTGTATGAATGTTAGCAATGTGTATTGGGTCAGTTGCTGTTTTTGATTCACGGATGAGATTAATAAGTTCTTTGTCTGCATCTAAAACAGTTTCGAGCAAGGATTGCTCGGTTGTTGGTGCTTCTTGGGAAACTAAACCAATTCGCGCTTTTTGTGGTATGAGAACTTCACCATTCTCAGGAGAAATATCACCTGTAATAACACGAAAAAGAGTTGATTTACCAGTTCCATTATTCCCAACAAATCCAGTTTTTGAGCCAGAAGGGATTGCAATATTAGCGCGATCAATCAAAAGGTATCCAGCCATTCGGATTGTGATATCATTCAAGACCAACATAGTGAAAAGTTTCCTTTACATGATTTTCTAATAAGCTCATTTATTCAATTTTTGAAGGAAAAATGATGATATGGTTATTAGGATAAATTACTACTAATATTTTTATTATATGAAGGTTATGATCTCAAAAAGAATTATATAATTGAAAATTAATACAGATTTTCTTACCGTTACTTGGTAGAAAGTTCTTTACTTGTTATAGAGAAGTGAAGATAGTTTTTAAATGAAAGAAAGGTAGATAACCAAATGGCTGTAGAACGCACTTTATCGATGATTAAACCAGATGCAACGCGCCGTAATTTGACTGGGGCAATTACAAAAATGCTTGAAGATGGCGGATTGCATATTATCGCATCTAAGCGCGTGTGGATGAGTCGACAGCAAGCAGAGGGATTTTATGCTATCCATAAAGGGCGTCCATTTTTTGAAGAGTTGGTAACATTTATGTCTTCTGGTCCAACTGTTGTGCAGGTTTTAGAAGGAGAAAATGCAATCATTAAAAATCGTGAAATTATGGGAGCCACAAATCCTATTGATGCACAGGAAGGAACAATTCGTAAAGTGCATGCTTTATCGATTGGTGAAAATTCTGTCCATGGTTCAGATAGTGCTGAGTCTGCGAAAACGGAGATAGCTTATTGGTTTTCTGACATTGAAATTGTTGGTTAACAAAAGACCATTTAGCAAATGAAAAGTCCCGAAATATATTGAGGGACTTTTCGAGCAAAATTATTACTTTAAAAAGAGCATGTTGGTATGGCTATATTTAAAAAGGTATTTTTCTAGTTTATTAGATTTTAATTATATATTTGCATTATTTTCCAAATGTTCTCTGTATCAGCTTAAGCAATGGTAAATGTCTTATTATTTAGAATAATGAGTCTTTATTCATATTGTAATCTCGTCGTTTATTTTTTTTATGTGATAACATGTTTCAAACCGGCGCGGAAATAATCCCATCCTGTCCATAATGTAAGCAGAGCTGCAATCCATAGCATAGTAATGCCGAATTCTGTTGTGTAAGGAATTATTTTATTACCAGCAGGTCCTGCTAAGAGTAATATAATAGCTATCATTTGTACAAAAGTTTTCCATTTTGCAAAACGAGAGACGGGAACACTCACTTTTAACTCAGCTAAATATTCACGTAGTCCAGAGACAAGAATTTCTCGGCAGAGAATAATAATCGCTGCCCAAAGTGACCAGCCGGCGATAGTACTTTCTGCAGCAAGTAAGAGTAGGCAGGCAGAGACGAGAAGTTTATCTGCAATTGGATCCAACATGCGACCAATATTAGAGGTTTGTTGCCAAATACGGGCAAGATAGCCGTCCAAAAAGTCGGTAATAGATGCAATAATAAAAATAGAAACAGCAGTCCAACGAGCAATATCACTTGATTGTAGGCGACCTTCTAAGAAAAAGCACGCTACAACCAATGGTACAGCAATGATTCGTGCATAAGTTAGAATATTAGGAAAAGAAAAAGTATGATTTTTCATAGAGCAATTTTCAGTTTTTAGAGTATAATGTATTGTATAAAAGTAACAAGGCAAAGCTTATGAAACAAGCCTTATTTTTTATTAAAATAATTATGAATTTTGTACGCAATTTCTTTAGAAATGCCTGTAACTTTTGTTAAGTCTTCAACAGATGCTCTGGAAACTGCTTTAGAGCTTCCGAAATAGTTAAGCAAAGCACGCTTTCTCGTAGGGCCTATGTTTTCAATTTCATCAAGTGGATTTTTGAATGTTTCTTTTTTTCGTTTTGCTTTATGAGTTCCAATTGCGAAACGGTGTGCTTCATCGCGTAGGCGTTGTAGAAAATAAAGAATAGGATCGTGTGGGGGGAGTGTAAAAGGTTGCTTCCCTTTCATAAAAAAACGTTCTAGACCAGCTTTCCGGTCAGGGCCTTTAGCTATGCCAATTACTGTGATAAAATCATCTAAACCTAATTCAGATAATACCGTATTAGTAATATTTATTTGTCCTTGCCCTCCATCAATTAAGATAAGATCAGGCCATAGAGGATAAGAATCTTCATAGCCAATATTTTTATTTTTGTTAGGTAAACCATATGTTTTAAGAAGGCGTAAAAATCTTCTTTCAATTACTTCTTTCATCATACCAAGATCATCACCAGGTTTGATATCGGTCGAGCAAATATTGAATTTACGATATTGATTTTTGACAAAACCTGTTTGGTCAACAACAATCATTACGCCAACTGCATTAGTTCCCATAAGATGTGAGTTATCATAGACTTCTATACGGCGTGGAGTATGGGATAGCTGAAATGTTTTAACGATATTACAAAGGAATTTTTTATGTGCTGATGTTTCAGAAAGCTTGCGTTGGAGTGCTTCATAGGCATTTGTGTAAGCATGATTCACGAGAGCTTTGCGTTCTCCTTGTTTTGGTAAAGATAGAGATATTTTATGGTTTGCTTTCAGGCTTAATGCTTCAGTGAGAAGTATTTCTTCGTCAATTGTATTAGATAAAAGAATAAGCTTTGGAATTGGCTTATTATCATAAAACTGTATAAGAAAACTTGCTAGAATTTCGGAGCTGGAAAAAGAGGGATCTGCTTTTGGAAAATAGGAACGATTTCCCCAATTTTGCCCCATACGGAAAAAAAATACTTGAATACAAGTCATTCCTTCTTGTTGTGCAATTGCAAAAACATCTGCTTCTTTTACAGTTTGAGGATTAATACTTTGATGGCTTTGTATGTGAGAAAGAGCTGATAAGCGGTCACGATAGGTTATAGCACGCTCAAAATCAAGATTTTCTGCAGCTTTATGCATAGCTTGAACCATATCATTTTTAACTGATTGACTTTTTCCTGAAAGAAAAGCTTTTGCTTTTTTGACAAGTTGTAAATAATCACTACTGCTAATTTCATGTGTACAAGGAGCTGAGCAGCGCTTAATTTGATAAAGCAAACAAGGCCGTGTACAGTTTTCAAGGACTGAATCAGTGCAGGTTCGTAATAAAAAGGCGCGTTGTAGAACATTAATTGTTTGTGTAACCGCTTCCGAAGAAGCAAAAGGACCAAAATAATGAGCTTTTCGTGTTCGGGCACCACGGTGTTTATACAGTGCAGGTGCTCGGTGATCATCCGTGATAATGATATAAGGTAAAGTTTTGTCATCACGCAGTAAAACATTAAAACGTGGTTGTAATCTTTTAATTAAATTAGCTTCTAAAAGGAGTGCTTCTGTTTCTGTATGGGTAACAACAAATTCCATATGATTTGTTTCACGAATCATACGTGTAATACGGTTATTGTGTCCATGTTCACGAGTATAATGTGAAACACGTTTTTTGAGGTTTTGTGCTTTGCCAATATAGAGAATATCACCATTTTCATTGAGCATCCGATAAACCCCTGGTTTATGAGGGAGATTTTTGACAAAATATTGGATGAGTGCACTACCTTTAAATTGATTATTCTCATTTTTTTTATGAGCATCATGCCATATAATGTCAGATGAAAAAGGTAATTTTTCTTCATTTTTTGTACGGTGGAGTATATGCTTTTCTAAGCTCATTAATTTACCTGAAACTATTTTATATTTGTGAGATATGAAATGATTGTTTCTAGTCAAGCGCTTTGTTTATGAATTGCTGTTTTTTCTATTTATGGTATCGGAATTGATAATCTTTAGTGTGTATTTTTATTAAAAATACTAGAGAATAGGTTAGTTCTATGAAAGCCATTTTTGTATAATATGCGCATGCTCATCTCTTCTAAGATGATTGATAAGGAAAGGAGCGATTTTTTTAATTTCGTCTTCAAGAAGATAAGGAGGATTAATAAGAATCATTCCACTACCATTCATTTTAGGTGGGGATGTGCTTTTCCCAATATGCATCTCGAGCTGTAAAATTTTTGGAATTTCTGTTTTATGAAGTGCATGAAGAAAAAGTTCAATCTCTTTATTATATTTAACAGGGTACCATAAAGCATATACTCCTCCAGAGAAACGTCTATATGCTTTCACTATTCCTTCAATGAAGCGGGAAAATTCTCTCGGTTGTTCAAAACAGGGATCAATGAAAATAAGTCCACGCTTTTCTTTTGGTGGTAGATGGGAATTTAAAGAAAGCCAACCATTTAAGTGCAGAATTTTTGTTTGGTAATCACCAGAAAAGTAACTGGCTAAAATTTGGTAATCTTCACGGTGCAATTCAATTGCGGTTAATCGATCTTTTTTACGCAATAGTTGGCGAATAAGAATAGGTGATCCAGGATAGAATGAAATTTCTTTAGTTCCTTTATTGATTGCAAAAATAACATCATACCATGGGGTAAGAAGCTCTTTTAAGTCTTGGGGGATGGGAATTGATAGAAGTCGTCCGATGCCTTCACGCCATTCTCCTGTTTTATGTGCTTCTGCAGAAGAAAGATCATAGAGTCCAATACCCGCATGCGTATCTATAACGCGAAAGGCTTTTTCTTTGCGCTTAAGATATTCTATGATACGTGTGACAATAATGTGTTTAAAGACATCAGCAAAATTGCCAGCATGATAAATATGCCGATAATTCATTAACAAACTTTATCATATATCTAATTGTTTACCAAATTTCTTTTTAATGTAAATAATGACTTTTATACCAGTAAAAGATTTAAGATTTAGAAAAATTTAAATCCTTGAAATCTATGAAGATTATTAAAGTTTTAACAGCATTTAGATTTTATTGTAAAATTTTTATGATCTTTAATGTAAAAGTAAAATTTTCAGAGTGATAAAAATTTTTGAGGACTATTGATATTTTCAAGTAGGTTAAATACGTCCTTCTAATATCAGGATATTTTTTAGAGATAAATGGTAAAATACTTTTTAGATTTAAGAGTACACTGAATTTAAGGTAAATCAATTTTGAGCAGAAAAGATACTTAAATCTAATGGCAGTATATTTTTATAATTTTATTTGTGTTTTTTTATTAACAAATTAGCTTTATTGGTGGGTGATGAGGGAATTGAACCCACGACCCGCTGATTAAGAGTCAGCTGCTCTACCATCTGAGCTAATCACCCACAATTTTTAAAGAGGTAAAAATGAAAAATCCTCTATAACGCTCTAAAAAGGGGATGTCTAGATGGCCTTGTTGTTTTTGATCTATTTCTATGGAATAAAAAGAGCTTATAGTTACGCTATAAGTTAAAAAATATTCTTCTCCTCTTGATATTATATAAAAATAAACCTATTAATTAGGGTATGCTATAAATAGATGTTCTACTCGATATAGAACGATAATTGGAGGGTTGTCGAGCGTAATGCCTGGGCAAGATTCAGGAGAGCCTTCTTGTAGTAACAAGTGGTGTGGGTTATTGTTATATTTTATCAACAATCATAAGAGTTCAAGCACTGCTTTGAATATACTTAGCTACTTATTTTTCCATGTAGTTTATTTGTATTCGACATTATTGATGACTTATGCGGATGAAAGTTTATGATTTCTTTCATCAGCAACGTGTATTTAAGCTTTTTAATTTTCAAGATATTTTTAAATGGTGAGTTATAATGGAATGGATCACTGATCCCCATGCGTGGTTTGGCTTGGTTACATTAATTTTTCTCGAAATTGTGTTAGGCATAGATAATCTTATTTTTATTGCGATTTTAGCAGAAAAATTACCATTACATTTACGTGATCGTGCATGTTTTATAGGTCTAACTTTAGCGTTATTGATGCGACTTTTTCTTCTCACGGTTATTGGTTGGGTAATGAGTTTTGATAAGGTAATTTTTTCTATTTCGTCCTTTGTATTTAGTTGGCATAACCTAATCTTGATTAGTGGTGGAGCTTTTTTATTAGCAAAAGGAACACTAGAGTTACACGAAAGACTAGAAGGTACGATGCATACACAAAAAAAAGGAGTTATTTATGCTGTTTTTTGGCAAGTAATTATTCAAATTGTTGTGCTTGATGCAGTGTTTTCTCTTGATAGTATTATCACTGCAACGGGTATGATTGCTAAAGACCAAACAATGGTTATGTATATAGCGGTTATTATCGCTATGGGGGTGATGATGTGGGGATCAGGAACTCTTATGCGTTTTATTAATCGTCATCCCACTATTGTGATTTTGTGTCTTGGTTTCTTGATGATGATCGGTTTTACTCTCATTGTTGAGGGCTTTGGTTTTCATATTCCCAAGGGTTATTTGTATGCTGCTATTGGTTTTTCAGTTGTGATTGAAGTTTTTAATCAAATTGGACGTCGTAATCGTGAAAAGATGATTACAACAAATGATCTACGTGAACGGACGGCTGATGCTGTCTTGAGGCTTTTAGGAGGTGGGAAAAAAGGTGGAAATCTTAGTGAAACTGTAGATGTTATTGTTGAACAAGCTGCTACTTCAGAAATTTTTCGGCCAGAAGAAAAAGAGATGATTCGTGGTGTCCTTGATTTAGCAGATCGTCCTGTACGTTCTATTATGTCTCCACGTAATGAGATTGAATGGTTAGATTTAAATGGTGATGAAAATGAAATGCGTGAAGAATTGCAACGCGTTAAGCATAGTCGCTTAGTTCTTGCACGTGAAAAAATAGATGAATTTGTTGGTGTTGCTTTAACGAAAGATCTTCTTTTAAATCTAGCTGAAGGTAAAAAGATTAATTGGCAAAAAGCTATGCGTGAGCCACTTGTTGTTCATGAGAATACAGGTGTTTTACGATTAATGGAGAAATTACGCCATTCTCCAATTCAAATTGCGATTATTGTTGATGAGCATGGATCTTTGAAAGGTATTGCGACACCAACAGATATTTTTGAGGCGATTGCAGGTGATTTTCCTGATGATGAAGAATCTGTTGTGGCAGAAAAGCTCGAAGACGGAAGCTTACTTATTGAGGGATATGCTGATATTCGTCGTTTAAGCGGTTACCTTGAATGTAATCTTGTTGATGAAGCAGATCGTTATACTACGCTTGCAGGGTTTATGCTTTGGCGTTTAGGGCATTTACCAAATGAAGGTGAAAGTTTTGAAGCGGAAGGTTTATGTTTTAAAGTCATTGAAATGGATCGACGGAATATCGCTAAAGTTCTTATTTCTCCAATTGTTTTACATTAGAAGGACTAATTATCATGGTAATGAAATCAATGGAGAAGCAAATTTAGTTATAATTAATATTGCAATATAATAGAAGAATCATTTGCATCGATTATATAACCATTATCATAATCGCAGATTACTAATTATATGGAACAGATTAAGTTTTAAACGAGTTTTCCTGTGGGTATCCTTATTAGTTAAGTTTAGCTATTAGCTTGTATCAATATAGTATAAAAAAGAAGAAATTATTTTTTATTCAGGCGGGGTTTGTTGTATTCGTTTAAAATATTGTTTAGTTTCAAAGATTGCTATAAAGAATAGTGAAATGATAAATGGTATGATCAAATAGAGCATCCTAAATACGATAAGTGCTGCAATAACATCGGTTGGGTCTGTATTAGGCATGCCTGTTATAAATAAAGCTTCAAGTACTCCCATACCTCCTGCAGGAGCATTGGAAAGAAGAGTTATAGAGAAAGATGCAAGGAATACACCAAGTACAGAGATGAAATTAATATCAGCATTATGTGGTAGTACAGCATATATAATTCCTGCTGCTCCTAAAATCTCTAATGGGCTAATAATAAGTTGTCGAATAACAATTTGAAGACGTGGATAAAAAAGATAAATTTTTTTGCTTATACGTAAAGGTTTTAATTGCAGCCAACTACCGAAAATATAAAGAGCTATACAGGAAAGTAAAATCACACCAATTACCTTCCCTAACCATTGAGGAAGATCATTATGAATAAGGGTAATAATTTCTGGTTGTAAAATTAAAACAATGCCGGAAAGTAAGATTGTACCAATTACAAAAGTGAATGAACAAAAACCCACTAATATAGCAATTTCTGTTCCACTGAGCCCTTTTATTGTATAAGCGCGATAACGTATAACAGCACCGGAAAAAACTGATGCACCGATATTATGTGAAAGTGCATAAGTAGTGAATGAACATAAAGCTATAAATACCCAAGAAATTTTACGACCAAGATGTTGCAAGGCAATTCGATCATAACCAGCGAGAGCTGTATAAGCGATGAGTGAGCAAAGACATGCTAAAAGCCAATGATGCGTGCTTAAATTAGAAAGACGTTCTAATACAGCACTAAGCGAAATAGTAGATAATTTTATATAAAGAATGCGAATCGATATCAACATTGCTAAGATGCCAATCAATGGCCATATAAATTTCTGTAGTTTCACACTTCTTTATCCGTTTTTGTTTTTATTTACATTTTTTGTAAAGTTAATTCATTATTAGGCGTATTCATTACAAATTTCTGTCCAATGATATATCCAATAAAACTATTAGCGATTTCTTTGTCATTCGTCACTACAATATCTGCTCCTAAATCCATTAAATAAGATGTTTCTGATTCAGATAGTGCATGAGCAATTATTTGAAGGTTTTTGTTCAGGTGGCGTATGTTTGCTATACATTGTCCTGCTTCAATAGTGCTTCGCATTGTAATAACGACTTTACATGCACCTCTAATGTTGGCTGCATTAATAATTTCTTTTTTAATGATATTACCACAAATTGTTTCGATTCCGTCTACTATTGCTTTATCAGCAAGGCGCTTTGATTCTTCAACTACTATAATAGGCTGACCTCTTTCCATTAAAGATAGTGTTATGTATTTTCCAATACAGCTATAACCAATAATCACAATATGATCAGTTTTTGAAGTAATTGACAGAGCTTCTTCGTCGGAATCTTCAGGATCGATATTAATAATTGTTTGTTTATCTTGCGCGTTAGCAGAAGAATTTTCTAGATATTTTTTAATTTTATCAACAGCAACAAAAACAAGGGGATTGAGTAGGATAGAAAGGATTGCACCTCCAAGAATTAAATCGCGAGCATTGTTATTTAGAAGTCCAAGGTTTGAGCCTAGTCCTGCAAGGATAAAAGAAAATTCTCCGATTTGTGCTAGGCTAGCCGAAATAGTTAAAGCTGTTCCATTAGAATAGCGAAAAGCTTTAACAATAAAAAAAGCAGCAGCAGATTTTCCTATGATGATAATTGATAAGGTTGCGAGAAAAGAAAAAAAGTTGGTTAGAATTTTCATAGGATCAAATAGCATGCCTACAGAAACAAAAAAAAGAACTGAGAATGCATCTCGCAGTGGTAAAGATTCTTCTGCAGCACGATGACTTAATTCTGATTCACTCATCATCATACCTGCAAAAAAAGCACCAAGAGAAAGTGAAACACCAAATAAATGAGCGGCTCCGAAAGCTACTCCTAATGCAATAGCAAAAACACTAAGACGAAATAATTCACGCGAGCCAGATTGTGCACTCACTTTTAGTAACCACGGTATAAAACGTCTTCCAATAACGAACATTAGAGCAACAAATACAATAACTTTTAAAATCGTTAGTCCAACAATTCCCCAGACATTTAAATGAAACCATTGAACAAGAGGGCCGATTGGTTCTTTTTTTGTACTACCGAGGATGTTTGCTAGTGCAGGTATAAGAACTAGTATTAGAACCATAGCTAAATCTTCAATGATTAACCAACCAACGGCGATACGTCCTTTTTCTGTTTCAATCAAGCATCGTTCTTGCAGAGCACGCAGCAAGATCACAGTACTTGCTGTTGATAATGCTAAACCAAATACTAAACCATCACTAAATCCCCATCCCATAATCCAACCCAGGCATAAACCAAGAAAAGTAGCAAATACCATTTGTGTAATGGCTGCAGGAATAGCTATGGCTTTAACAGATAAAAGATCTTTTAATGAAAAATGCAGGCCAACACCAAACATCAGCAAAATAACACCGATTTCAGCAAGTTGGTTGATCAAAACAGAATCTACTTTAAAACTACCTATATTAGGTCCCACAATGACACCAGCTAATAGATACCCTACTAATGGAGAGATACGCAAACGGTTAGCAATCATTCCGAAAATAAATGCTAAACATAAACCTGCAACAATAGTTGTAATTAATGGCGTATCGTGAGGCATAATTGTAATGTAGTGCTTTCTTTAGAAATAGTTGTCACAATGATTATAATTAAAAAAAAAGAAATAAAGTAACATATTATATAAATTAACGCGCTATTTTAATTGGTAGTTATATAATTTGAGTTGTTGTTTCTTTTATTCTTTTTATAGCACCAATTATTTAATAATAATAAAATGGGAGCTGCAATAAAAATAGAAGAGGATGTTGCAATAATAATGCCAAACACTATAGGCCATGCAAAATTATTAACAGTATTTCCTCCCCATAGAGCCATAGGTAACATAGCTAATATCGTAGTGGTTGATGTAAAAATACAGCGTACAAAAACCTGATTAATTGAAAGATCAATTATTTCACGCAGTGGTTTTTGTTTATAAAGGCGCATATTTTCACGCATTCGGTCATATACAACAACTTTATCATTAATTGAATAACCAACAATTGTTAAAAGAGCAGCAATAGCTGTTAAATTGAAATCAAATTGAAATAAAACAAAAAAACCAACCATTTTCGTAATATCAAGGATAAGTGTAACTATTGCTCCAATAGCAAAAAACCATTCAAAGCGCCACCATATATAGAGAGACATAGCGACTGTTGCTAAAATGACAGCAATAATACCAGCTGTAGCAAGCTCTCCTGAAATTTTAGGACCAACAACTTCCGTTTGATCGAATGTTGTATCTGGGTAAATACTTTGCACAGTTTTTTTGACTTTATCAATAGCGATAGCATGTTGAACTTCTCCACCACTTTGTTGCTGTGTACGAAGCAGTATCGTATTTTCGTTATCAATATTTTGTAGTGTAACTTCACCAATATTAAGAGCAGAAAGATTTGAACGCAAAATTGCTAAATTTGCGGGTGTTTTTGTTGTAATGGTCATTTGACTGCCACCAACAAAATCAATTCCAAAGTTTAAACCAGGTTTAAAAAACAAAAAAATTGAAGATAGAGATAAAATAATTGAAATACCAATACCAATGAAACGAGCGTTCATGAAAGGAAAAGTAGTGTTTTTAGGGATAAAATTAAAAAAAGATTGAAACTGCAGTTTTTTTATTTTCCATTTATTCACTACCCAAATCATCATAATTCTTACTATGGTGATTTCAGTAAACATGGATATAATGATGCCAAGTAACATTGTTACAGCAAAACCACGAACTGGGCCGGTACCAAACCAAAATAGTAAAACAGTTGCAATAACAGCTGTCACATTGGCATCAAGGATAGTTGCAAAAGCTTGTTTAAAACCACGATCTAAAGCAGCAAAGGCACTTATACCTTTTTGACTTTCTTCGCGAATACGTTCATTAATTAAAATATTGGCATCAACAGCAATACCAATACCTAAAATAATACCGGCAATTCCAGGTAAAGTTAGTGTTGCACCGAGGAGGCTTAGAGCTGAAAATATCAAAATAGTATGTAGTGCTATCGCTATATCAGCAATAATACCCCAGATGCCGTATAAAAGAAAAATAAAGACTGTAACGAGAATAAAACCTATGATGCCTGTATATAAGCCCATTTTAATAGAATCAGCACCAAGATTTGGACCTACAGTTCTTTCTTCAATAACGGTTAATGGCGCGGGCAAAGCACCAGCTCGTAGTAGCGCAGCAAGAGTTGAGGCTTCTTTAGAATCAAAATTTCCTGTAATTTGTCCTTGTCCATTAGGGATGACACTATTAATGACGGGAGCAGTTAAGACTTTATTATCCAGAACAATTGCAAAAGGACGGTTAAGATGTTGGCGTGTTATGTCTGCAAATATTTTTGAGCCGATAGAATTCATAGTGAATGAGATGATAGAGCGTCCTGGTATTTGCGGATCAAATCCTGACCGCGCATCTTTAAGAACATTTCCATCCAAAGCAATTTGGTCATAAATTGCATATTTTTGATTTACATCTGTATAACCAGAAAGAATTGAAACACCTACAGGTGGGTTATTGATATCAATATTAGAAGGTACAAGATGAAAAGTCATTTTAGCAGTAGTTCCTAGAAGATCACGTAATTGTTTTGGATCTTGTAGGCCAGGCAATTGTATCATAATACGATTGGTTCCTACCTTTTGGATGGCAGGTTCAGTAACACCGACTTGGTCAATACGGCGGCGAATAATTTCTAAACTTTGCTCGATAGCTTTGCTAACACGATCATTTATGCCAGATTCAGTTAATGTTACACGAATAGTTTCATTTTGATTGTTGATTGCAATATCACTAGCTGTGGTACCAAAGCTATTGTGTATAGGCATAATTAATGTTTCTAAGGTAGTAATGGCTTTTTTATTTTGCGTGGTATCAGAAAGAACAACGACAATATTATCTTCAATGATACGGACACTCGATGTGTGAATTTTTGCTTCACGCAGTTTTTTACGTACATTACTTAAAACTGTATGTAACTGATCGTGTTTTAATGTTTTGGTATCTACTTCGAGTAAGAGGGAAGATCCTCCCTGAAGGTCAAGTCCAAGTGTTACATGGGTATTCGGTAGGAATTTTGAATTTTTGATTTGTTCTTGCGAAAATAAGTTAGGCAAGGCAACGTAGATGCTGCTTAAAAGAATAAAACAATAAAGAGTAGCCAGCCAGGCAGGTGTACGCATGATATATTCCAATTAGTAGATACGTTAAAATAATTAAAATGAGATGAGAAGCATACAATAGAATTATTTTTATAGATCAAGGTGAGAAAGGTGCATGTTGATTTAAAAATTTTGTATTTGAAGGTTTTGAAATTGTATAGGAAAATTATGACAGGAATTGAAAACACATTCAATACTAATATACTTCAAAAAAGTACAGCTGTTAAGTTATGGTATCTATAGGGTATTACAATTTTTTATTTACGACTTTTGTAATGGAATTAATTATATCTGTTTCTTTGAGAAAAGAGCACTATTTAAAATTTTATAATCAGTATGTTGTTTATATAGAGATAGGTTTTTGAACTAAACGTTATCCAAAATGCTAGAATTGGACAAAAAAAGATAAATTATAAAGGAAAAGAATTTCTTTTTTCAATATGAATGCAAAAAAAACAGTTAAATGTTTTTTCTCTATTGCTGATTTTAACTTAATTTATCTATTTTTTTATCAGTATTATTGGATGAGGGAAGGCTTTATAAGCTTGTTTGATAAAAAACTGAAGTGTTTGTTGCACATCATAATTTTAAGGGAGTACTTAATAAATGCTTATTCTGAGGATGAATATGTATTCATTTTTAAATGGAACCTTCCTTTTTTTCTTAATTTTTCTGACCAATGTTTTCTCTAGTTTTTGTGCATGGGGAGTTTTTGCATCGCCAACTGCGATAGTTGTACAGTCAATAGAGTTACAATCAGTGGATAGAATTATTCAACAACAAGAAACGGTTATTGATACTCTTGTACAGGATATTAAAATTTTACAAACAAATTTAGAAAGCAAACCAGAAAATGAACATGTTTTGACAAAATGGAGATTACAAGCACGAGATATCAGTAAACGAGCTTTGGAGGGAGCTTTTATTTTGCGCACTTCTCTTAATGAAATTAATGAGATTATAAACCGATTGAACGCACTAGATGATAATCGAAAAAATTTCGAAAGCGAAAGAAAAAAATACTCAAATATCATACAACAAAAAAATAGAATTAATAATGCAATTCATAAATTAGAGGCAATATTTTTAGCTGCAAATGAGATAGTAAAAGTTACAATTTCTCAGTCTCGAGAGCTTTTTGGATATATTTTTAAACAAGTTAAATTTTCAACATCAATGGTTCAAGAGGTTGTTGAAAAAACAAAAGAGGCATTTTCAAACGTTACTTTATTTTTTGATTCTTGGTGGAAATTTGCATTTTATTTTAAACCTCTACAATTATTTTGTGCTTTTTTTATTCCATTTGTTGTTACCCTAGGTCTTTCACATTTTTCTAATAAATTTATTGGATATGTAAAGCATGATGTTTTCAAAGAAAATGATGAGGTATCTTATCTACAATGTTTATTGGTTGTTTTAATTTCAATTTTACTGCCTTCTTTTGTATGTGCTATTTATGTTTATCTGACATTATTTTTATTTCGCAGTTTTGGTTTAAATTTAGGGACACTTACAGATGTATTTCATACGATTGGGCATCAAATTATATTGGTCTTTTTGTTGAATCGTGTAGCAGTTATCCTTTTATCACCGTATAGACCGCATATACGTCTTTTAAATGTTACACCATTGGCAGCATATCAATTGATAATTTGTATAACTCTTTTAGGTGTGGTGTTTGCACTAGATACAGTTCTGGATAGTATCTATCGAATGATATCAGCATCTTTTTCTTTGATTATTGCGAAAAGTTTTATTGCTGTTTTCCTTATAGGAGTCTTGTTGTTTATTATCTCGTTTGTACCTTTGCAATTTAGACGCCAAAGTACAAGAGAGGGAACTCCATCTTGGCTGTTGTGTATACGTATTCTACTCATGACACTTGGATTATTGTTAATTGTAATGAATTTCTTAGGTTATATTGGTTTTGCTCGTTTTATTATGCAACAGATTGTGATCTGTAGTACATTTTTAGTGTTGATGTATTTGGGGATGCGAAGCGCTTATGCCATGGGAAACGAAGGAGAGCTTATCAGAACGAATGTTGGTCGTGCTTTGATGAAAAGGTTTCATCTAGAAGAAAAAACAATGAATCGATTGGGTATTGTTAGCAGTATTTTTTTCAATTTGGTTGTTATTGTATTTTGCGCAATGCCAATTTTTATGCAGTTTGGTTTTTCGTATTCCGATATAAAAACAATATTGTGGCAATTAATGACTAATATTCAAATTGGGAATATATCTATTTCTTTGATTTCTATTATCATAGGAATAATCTTCTTTTTTGTTTGTTTGTTTGTTAGCCGCTTATTTATTAGTTGGTTAGATAGTACAATAATGGTGCGTGGAGAGTTCGATTCTGGTGTACGTAATTCTATCAAAACGGTCATAAATTATGTTGGTATCGCTTTATCAGCTTTAGTAGGATTATCAATTGCAGGATTAAATGTTAGAAATTTTGCGCTTATTGCTGGTGGGCTTTCGCTTGGTATTGGTTTTGGTTTGCAGAACATTGTCCAGAATTTTGTGTCTGGTCTTATTATTTTAATTGGGCGGCCATTTAAATTGGGGGACTATATAGAAGTTGGATCAGTACATGGTATTGTAAAACGTATTAGTGTACGCGCGACAGAACTTGAAACATTTCAGCGACAAACAATTATTGTTCCTAATTCAAGTCTTATTAATAATAATGTAAGTAATTGGACCCGTCCTAGTAAAATGGGGCGAATTGATATACCTCTCACTGTTTCGATTAACGTTGATCCAGAGCGTGTTGTTGAAATGTTATTAGAGGTTGCTTCAACAATAGAAGGAGTTTTAAAAAATCCTGCACCACAGGTAAGTTTTACAGCATTTGATAGTAAGAATTTTTCATTTACTTTAGCTGTTTATGTGTCGAATATTACTTCTACATCTAAGGTGACTAATGCACTTCGTTTTGTACTTTATAAACGTTTTGTGAAAGAAGGAATTTTGGAATGCTAAGATATGGCTGTATTTTTATTGTGATGATCCCTCAACGGTGAAAAATACATGTCTTAGAGATGTAATAGTTTTTCTGGAGGGAATGCATTTTTCAAGTATTTGGTTAGATCCTAGTTAAGCCATTAAAATGTTTAGAGAGAACTACTTTATTATTATTTTCAGGTAAGAATTTTGTTGTAAAAGCAGAAGGTCTTATGGAAGATCTGTGAAGATAAAAAATTGTTCAAATAAGGTATTTTAAAACTTGAATATAAAAAAGTTTAATTGTTTTTTTCAAGTATTTTGTACAAGAATAGCACACTTTATTTTCATTAAAGAAATTTTGTATCTTTTAGGAATATTATTATTTGCTATTCAATAATCTTTGAAGCTTATTTCTAGATCCAAATATGCTTTTATTTTTTATAACTTTAAGGTCTTGTTATTTGCAATAAGAAAATTTAAATTTATTCAGCTGCTATTTTATCATAAATGATAGCATGATTATCTGTGAAATATAAAATGTTCAATGTGTGTTGCTTGTTGTTCGTCAAAGTTCTGAAGTTCAATTTAAATATGTCTATGGGAAAGTATTATTATGCATGTTTATTATGATAGTGATGCAGACGTTAATTTAATTAAAGAAAAGAAAGTGGCTATTATTGGTTACGGTTCTCAAGGACGTGCGCATGCATTAAATCTTAAAGATTCTGGTGTTAAAGATATAAAAATTGCTTTGCTATTAGAATCAGAAACAGTCAAAAAAGCTGAAACAGATGGTTTTGAGGTTGTAAATGTTGTTGATGCAGCAAAATGGGCAGACTTCATTATGATGGCAGTACCTGATGAATTACAAGCCGATATTTATAAAGATTCTATTCGTGATTATTTGCGTGATGGAGCAGTAATTGCTTTTGCTCATGGCTTGAGTATTCATTTTGGCTTAATTGAAGTCAAAAAAACAGTTGATGTCGTGATGATTGCACCCAAAGGGCCAGGATACAAAGTACGTAGTGCATATCAACGTTGTGGTGGCGTGCCTTGTTTAATCGCAGTTGAACAGGATAATTCAGGGCACGCTCATGATATAGCATTGTCGTATGCTTGTAATATTGGTGGTGGACGTGCTGGTGTGATTGAAACAACATTTAGAGAAGAATGTGAAGCAGATTTATTCGGAGAACAAGTCGTGCTTTGTGGTGGACTTGTCGAGCTTATTCGTGCGGGCTTTGAAACACTTACAGAAGCAGGTTATGCACCAGAAATAGCCTATTTTGAGTGTTTACATGAAGTTAAATTAATTGTGGATCTTCTTTATGAAGGTGGTATCGCAAATATGAATCGTTCAATTTCTAATACAGCTGAGTGGGGCGAGTATGTATCTGGCCCCCGTTTAATTACTAGTAAAACTAAGGCTGAAATGAAGCGTATTTTGAAAGATATTCAGACAGGTAAATTTGCATCAGATTGGATACAAGAATGTAAAGCGGGTTCTGCACGTTTTAAAAGTATGCGGCGTTTAAATGACATCCATCCTATTGAAGAAGTTGGTAAAAAAATTCGCGCTATGATACCATCGATTAAAGAGTGCAACTAAATTTTATATTGAACTAATAAAAATTGATGAACTATCTCTAAAAGAGCAATCTTTGATATATTTTTATATGAAAATTTATTCTTTGTTTTTTCTGAAAATAAAATACATGCTTTCTAAGAAAATAAACCACAGTGGAGTGTACTTTAGAGCTATTAAAGTATCAGATTCTAATGTTAGTAAAAAGAGAATAAATATAAAAAAAGCTAAAACAAACCAACACATTAAAATCCCTCCTGGCATTTTATACGTAGAAGTAATGTGTTGCATAGGGTAATCACGGCGATAAATAATATAGCTGATTAAAATTATAGACCATACAAATATAAATAAAATAGCTGCAATGGTAGTAATAATTGTAAAAGCACTTATAGTCGTTGGAGATAATGACAAAAGTATATAGCTTAACAAAACACATAAACAAGAGAAGAATAATGCATTGGCTGGAACATAATTTTTAGAAAGTTTTCCTAAAAAACTAGGTGCTCCTCGTTTAGTCGCAAGGCCATATATCATCCTGCTCGTAGAAAAAATGCCGCTATTTGCTGAAGATGCTGCTGACATGAGAACAATGAAATTAACTAATCCAGCAGCAGTTGGAATACCAGCTAGCAAAAACATTTCTACAAATGGGCTTTTATCTGAAGCAACTTGATTCCAAGGGGTAACTGACATAATCACAATGAGAGAGAAAATATAAAAGAGTATGATACGAATAGGGATTGAATTGATTGCTTTTGGTAAAACTTTTCCTGGTTCTTTGACTTCAGCTGCAATTGTTCCAGCAAGTTCAATACCAACGAAGGAAAAAATACTAATTTGAAATCCAGCAAAGAAGCCTCCAAGACCTCGAGGAAAAATATCTCCATCATTCCATACATTACGGAGAGAAGAAAGAGTACCATGTGGGGAGATAAAGCCAATAAAGATCATATAAAATCCAATAAAAATTAATGCTAAAATTGCTAAAATTTTGATCAGGCCAAACCAAAATTCAAGTTCACCAAATAATTTTACCGCGACGAGATTAAATATTAAAAAGAAAACAATACAGATGAGAACAGGAATCCATGGATTGAGTTCAGACCACCAAAATTGTGCATAACTGCCTATTGCAATAATATCTGCTGTTCCAGTTACTATCCAACATAACCAATAAGTCCAGCCAATAAAAAATCCAACTTTTGGTCCTAGAAGATGAGCTGAAAAATCAATAAAAGACCGATATTGTTGTGTATTTGAGAGAAGCAATTCTCCCATAGCACGCATTACAAAATAAAGGATGCAACCAATAATAGCATAAACTAATATGATTGAAGGGCCTGCAATACTAATTGTCTTCCCTGATCCCATGAATAGACCGGTTCCAATAGCACCACCAATGGCAATGAGTTGTACATGACGATTGTCTAATCCGCGTTGTAATTTCCTTTGATGATTTTCAGCTAAATTTTGTTTATAGTCCATTTTTATGAAGACCTCCTTATTATTAAGGTTCAATTACGCTAATAAAAAAGGCAATTACTCGTATAGAAGCATGATATGAGTGAACCGAAAAACATTTTGGATGATTTTAGATAACTTATAGATTGAAAAAATTAAGCGAGTTGATAAAGATTTGATTGTTGTGTTGAGACGAGTAACAATAAAAACTCTTAGATATAAGACTTTAACTACTCTTTGGAAATTGATATCGTTTTTTTGCTGGGGTAATGCATAAATGCTATTCTCATTTATATAGGAAAAACTATTTTCATGCTTATCAATGTATTTTAATATCTGTTCGGTTGTAGGGGCTTTTTGATTATATCAATCATTTTTTCTAACATTGATTGCAAATACCTTCATTTTCATTATATTTACTATACTCGAAATTCAAAATGGTATCAATATTATATGTTTATATTAGTGCCATTATTTTATCTTTATACAATCAAAATTTTAAAGAAATCAATAAAATACTTTTTGTTCTTATTAGTTGGTCCTTTAGGCAGGAATAAGGTTTCTTAAGTAAAATAGCAGATGTAAATGAATCAGTTGAAGGCTAAGAGACATACATTAGTTATAATTTTCTTTTTTACAAATTGAAGTAACCAAGGCTAATTGTAGTACTGATTTCGTTTACTATGTTTGTTAGGATAGGGATATTAAATGTTATGATAGACTAAAAGATGAAACTTGTACATATCGAGAAAGTTTTTTAGATCGGCTATTAAAGGTAAGTAAAGCCAATATAGTTTTAAAATGGATAATATAGTTGTGGGAGGAAAATAATATTAATTATTACTAATGATTTAGATCAAGAAAAAGTTATTCTGAAGAGAAAGAGTTTAGATTTATCAGCTATTTTAATAGGCCTTGAAACTAAGAGGTACTAATTAATATGCAGGGATAAATAATCGGAGAAATTTCTCCTAAATCAAAAGTTAGAGTTGTTATCCCACAAGTTTCAGGTCTATCTTCTTTTACTTAATGCTTTCTTTCTATAAGAATTTATAAATATAAGCAATCAGTACAACTAGTTGATTTGAGCGGATCATTAGGTATAGCTACTGGTTGTTTGCAATATAACTAGGCTTTATATGAGTGCATTTATAGCTTATAATCTATATTCAAGATGATATTTTGTGCAAGCTCAAGTAAAAATAGCAACACTAAGAGGAAAAGCATCTGAATGCTTTTTTGAATAGGGGGATAAGTTTCAGTAACAAGTTATCTTTTTATTGAGGCATAATTTCGGATACTTATCAATGTCTCAAGTTTAGAAAAGCTCATAATGTTAATTATTTTGTTAGAGAGACGTGATTAATAATAGCGCATGATTGGTAGTTATTTAGCAAAATTATGATCATTCCTGAAAAAGAGCATGTTGTTTCCTTTGATAGTAAATTTCATTTTACCTATAGTTATAGATGCAAAGAAGATCTGCATTATTTTTCAACTGGATATATTCAGTTTAGCTATAAAATTTGCTTTAAGAATTGATACTTAATTTTTTGATATAATAGTAATTTTTTATGATCTTCTATTTAAAATAAGCTTTTTAAAGTAAGATTTTCCCGACTAATTTTTTAGTTGAAATATACTATATAGTTCTAATTCATTTATCAGGAAGTGATTCAAGAAAATTAAAAAGGTTAAATCATACTAGAAGTTACAATAGTTATAATATCTTTTTCTTAATTAGCAGTTATTACTCTGTATATTCAGCAATTATTTATCACAAGGATAATGAAGGTTTCATTGAACATGTTTCATATATATTAATAGTTTATGATAAATATACTCATTGGGTTAGGTAATGTGTATTTTTATTTAGACAAGAAAAAATTATAATTTTAGTACTTTATTGAAAATTATTGAAAATCCGAGTGTAATTGGAATTATTAATTTCTATAGGATATTCTTTGTTTGCAACCTGTAACATTTCTAATTTTAAATCTTCTCTTATCATCTTATCTATATTAGTACGTATATCAGGTGAAAGAGTATGAGCTGTAATATTTTTAGGTATGATTGATGCCGTTATTTTATAAACAATACGATTTGCTGCATTTACGCTTTTTACTACGCCGTAATGATCTTTGGTACCATAAAAAAGTGCTTTAACTCCTTCAACGCCGAAAATTTGTGATCGGTTTTGACGCTGGAGAGCTGGAGTTGTTTGTTTTATGATACCAAGCTCAGTTGCAAGAGCGTCAAGACTTTTTCCTTTAGCGAGTTGCTTGAGGATGTTTTGAGCTTTTTCATCAAGAAGACGTTGGATTTCTTCTTCTTTCCATTGAAAAATGGCGTTTTGTTTTACTTCTGAAAGTGTTCTATCACGGGCAGGGATAATTGTATCGACTTGATACCAGAGATATCCTCCTTCTGGAAGAGAAAGGGGATCCATATCAATACCTTCACGTGATTGATAAATAGCATTTAATAAAACCTCTTTTTCAGGTAGGTCTGTGAGTGTGATTCCTTCAGTTGTTTTTCCTGTTTTATCAATAGTAATTTTGCGGTGAGGCAATTTATACTGTTTTGCTAGCTCTTTAAGAGAAGCACCTTCAAAACGAGCATTTTCAATTTCTGTATACTTATTGCGCAGATGAGTTACAGCATAGTTTTTGGCAAGCGTTTGGCGAATATCGTTTTCTACCTTTTGAAGGGGAATTTGAGTTGAGGGTGTAATATGTGCAACGCGAATAATGACAGGACCTTGCAGATCATTAATGACAGCACTAATTTCTCCTTTTTTGAGTTCAAAAATCTCAGATGCTAAATGATTAGGAAGCTCATTTTCTTCTAGAGGCCCCCTCGTTATATCACTGAGGTTTTTTTTCTCTTCTTTAACTAAAGCATCAAAATTTAAGCCCTCTGCTATTTTTTTTGCTGCATTATCAGCGGCTTCACGTGTAGAAAAACGGAGTTCTTCAATTATACGTTTTTCAGGAGTAATAAAACGTGAGGCATTTTGAGTATAATAAGTCTGTATTTCATTTACTGATATGTTTTGTGGTTTTAAAAATTCTTCTGATGTTATAGAGAATAAAGAGACAGTACGATATTCTGGAGCACGAAATTTATTCTTGTGAGTATCAAACCATTTTTCTAATATCTCTGGATTAGGATCAGCAATTTTTTTCTCTTTTTTTAGGTCTATAACAAGATAATCAGCGATACGTTTTTCTTCGTGATAAGTAGCAAGTGCTTTATAGAAAATATCGGGCGCTCTCATACCAGCTAACGAAGCTGAAATAAGCTGATTACGTTTTTCTTTTTTTGTATAGTATTTTAAGAAATTATTTTCGTTAGTCTGTAATTGTTGAAGATAGTTGAGAAATAAATCGCGATTAAAAACTCTATTATGCTGAAAAATATCATCATTACCAATGATACGGGCTATCATGTCTTTTGAAAGATTAATTTTCATTTTACGCGCTTGTTCATCAAAAAGCACATCCTGTTGCAATTGATTGAGAACAAAAAAGGGAATTTTATATTTCTGTATTTCATCTGGTGTAAACATTCGTCCAAGATGAGAAGTAAGGGCTAAACGTAAACTTTGGTCAGCAAGTGCGAGATGATAAGTATCAACAGTTATTGTGGATTTTCCGGAAGTAAGAAGCTCATTTTTATTCGTTGTATGTAATTGCGGTACACCCCATAGAAGGATAAAGCACAAAAGCAAAGTGCTAAGAAAAATCTTGGCAACCCAAGAATTTACAGAGTTTCTCATGGTTTTAAGCATTATTCAATTAATCCTATAATTGGGTATATTGATTATCAGCAATGATAGAATTTGCAATAAAGATGAAGAAGATGCAAGCTTAAAGACTTGCTTTCGTTGTATAATTTGATACTTAAAGCAAAAAAATATTAAGATAGCCTTTGAGGTGAAAATATGGCTTCAGATCTTCGACCTTTGGTTGCTGGAAATTGGAAAATGAATGGAACAGGCGAATCTCTTGGAGAACTGCGCGCTATTGCTGCTGGTGTTAGCTCTGATTTAGGTCGTTTGTTTGAAGCACTTATTTGTATTCCAGCCACACTTTTGTCACGTGCTTCTGAAATATTACATGATGAAAAGCTTCTTTTAGGAGGGCAAAACTGCCATTTTAACAGCAATGGCCCTTATACCGGAGATGTTTCGGCATTTATGCTTAAAGAGGCCGGAGCGAGTTATGTTATTATTGGACATTCAGAACGTCGTATAGCTTATCATGAAAATGATGCTATTGTTTGTGCTAAAGTGAAAGCTGCATGGCGAGAAGATCTTGTTCCTCTTGTTTGTATTGGTGAGACGTTGGAGGAGCGTGAAGGTGGTAAGGTATTTGATGTCCTCATACAGCAACTTGAGGATTCTTTGCCAGATGATTCAACAGGAAAGAATATAGTTATTGCTTATGAGCCGGTATGGGCTATAGGCACAGGAAAAATTCCTGCTTTGACAGATGTTGAGAAGATCCACAGTTTTATTCGTGAGAAGATTAGTTTTCGCTTTGGTGATGAGGGGTGTAAAATACGCCTGCTTTATGGTGGATCAGTAACGCCATCTAATGCATTTGAGCTTTTGAGTATTCCCCATGTTAATGGTGCTTTGATCGGTGGAGCAAGCCTAAAAGCAGTTGATTTTTTAAATATTTGTGATGTTTATCGTAGATTATAAGGAGAAAATCATAATTACCTCTTGGATTATACTTAATTTGTGTGTAGGTAGTTGTGAGTAATTATTAAAGAGCAGAATTTATGCAAACAGTACTCATTGTTATTCATTTTTTGGTTGTTATTGCTTTGATTGGTGTTGTGTTACTCCAGCCTTCGGAAGGTGGTGGGTTTGGAGGTGGCGGCTCAAGCTTTATGAGTGCGCGTGGTACCAAAAATGCATTGACGCGTTTGACAACTATTTTAGCAGCTTGTTTTTTCATGATATCAATTGGGCTTATTGTGGTTGGAAACTTATCAAATTCTGGTTCTGATATTCTCAATCGTATTCCAGTTAATGCAGGACAAAATTCAACAAAAGAGAATGCATCAGGGAGCACGCCTTCAGTTGAGGGTGAAGCTCAGCCTTCTATTATTGATCAATTGGGCGGTGGTCCTGAATCTTCTCAACAACAAAATGGCTTAGCTATACCTGAAAATGAAGATCCACTTCCTCCACCAGTAGGTAATCCGGTTTCTAAATAATAAACCTAAGTAGTTTTATGTAAAGTTGGTATAGATTATTATGAAATATGATTTTTCTATGTTTCTGTTTTGTGAAAGAAAGGTTATTTTTTTTCATTTTTTACTGGAAAAATCATCATGAATTATTTATTATCATAATCCCATGGCACGTTATATTTTTATTACTGGTGGTGTGGTTTCTTCTCTTGGAAAAGGCATTGCAGCAGCAGCTTTAGCTGCATTACTTCGGGCTCGTGGTTATCACGTACGGATCCGAAAGCTTGATCCTTATTTAAATGTTGATCCAGGAACAATGTCGCCTTACCAACATGGTGAAGTATTTGTCACTGATGATGGTACAGAAGCAGATCTTGATCTTGGCCATTATGAGCGTTTTACTGGGTGTTCTACGAATAACCAAGATAATATTACGACGGGACGTATTTATCGCAATATCATTGAACGAGAACGGCGTGGTGATTATTTGGGAGCAACTGTTCAGGTTATTCCGCATGTTACAGATGAAATTAAGACATTTATTACTACGGGGAATGAAGAGTTTGATTTTATCTTGTGTGAAATAGGTGGAACCGTTGGTGATATTGAAGCTATGCCTTTTCTTGAAGCAATTCGTCAGTTGCATAATGAATTGCCAAAGCAAAGTGCTATTTATATGCATCTTACATTAATGCCCTATATTTCTTCAGCAGGAGAACTAAAGACAAAGCCGACACAACACTCTGTTAAAGAGCTGCGAGCAATTGGTATTGTTCCTGATATTCTTTTAGTACGTACAGATCGATCTATTCCAGAGGCAGAACGGCGCAAGTTATCGCTTTTTTGTAATGTTCGTCCAAGTGCAGTTATTCAGGCATTAGATGTTCCAACGATTTATGATGTGCCTATAGCATATCATAAAGAAGGCTTAGATTTGCAAGTTCTTTCTGCTTTTGGAATTGATTGTGCTCCTGAACCGAACATGGATTGTTGGAAAGATATTACATATCGGATTCATCATCCTGAAGGAGAAGTTACGATTGCAATTGTTGGAAAATATACTGGTTTGAAAGATGCTTATAAATCTCTAATCGAAGCGATTGTGCACGGTGGGGTAGCAAATAAAGTAAAGGTTAATATTGAGTGGATTGAAGCAGAACTTTTTGAGGAAGTAGATCCTACTTCTTATTTAAAAAAGGTTCATGGGATTTTAGTTCCTGGAGCTTTTGGCGCACGTGGTGCAGAAGGTAAAATCGAAGCGATTCGATTTGCAAGAGAAAATAAGATTCCCTTTTTAGGTATTTGTTTGGGTATGCAATTAGCTTGTATTGAGGTTGCACGCAATGTTGCAAATATTAAAAATGCTTCATCAAGTGAATTTTGCAAAACAAATGACACAATTGTTGGTTTGATGACTGAATGGTTTAAAGGGGATGTTTTTGAAAAGCGCACTGAATTTGGAAATCTTGGTGGCACAATGCGTCTTGGTTCTTTTGTGGCTGAATTAAAAAAAGGTAGCCATATATCGGAAATTTATGGTACTACAAAGATTTATGAGCGGCATCGTCACCGTTATGAGGTGAATATTCATTATAAAGATAGGCTAGAACAATGTGGATTAATTTTTTCTGGTATGTCATCAGATGGTATGTTGCCAGAAACAGTAGAATATATAGATCATCCATGGTTTATCGGTGTTCAATATCATCCAGAATTAAAGTCGCGTCCATTTGATCCTCATCCACTTTTTTCTTCTTTTATTAAAGCTACTGTAAAGCAAAGTAAGTTAGGATAGTTTATAAGTTTATTTGCTTACTTTCGAGGAATAAAATGCTTAAATCAAACATTACTGTTAAAGTTGGAAATGTTGTTTTTTCGAATGAAGCACCACTTTCTTTAATTGCAGGTCCTTGTCAGATGGAGAGTCGAGATCATGCTTTTGAAATGGCAGGGCGGATTAAAACAATTGCTGATCAGTTTGGTATTGGCTTTGTTTATAAATCTAGTTACGATAAAGCCAATAGAACATCCTTAAATGCGACACGTGGTATTGGTCTTGAGAAAGCAATCGCTATTTTTTCTGATCTTAAGAAGGAATTTGGATGTCCAGTTTTGACTGACGTGCATACAGAAGAGCAGTGTATGGCCATTGCTTCAGTTGTAGATGTTTTGCAAATACCAGCTTTTTTATGTCGTCAAACAGATCTTTTAGTTGCAGCAGCTAGAACAGGACGTATCATTAATATTAAAAAGGGACAATTTTTAGCTCCTTGGGATATGAGAAATGTCTTAGAGAAGGTGACAAAAAGCGGCAATCCTAACGTTATGCTTTGTGAGCGAGGTACTTCATTTGGTTATAATCGTTTAGTTTCTGATATGCGTTCATTACCAATTATGCGTTCATTCGGTGCTCCTGTTATTTTTGATGCTACGCATTCTGTGCAGGAGCCAGGTGGTCAAGGGAATTCATCTGGTGGACAACGTGAGTTTGTTGAAGTATTAGCACGTGCTGCTGTTTCTATTGGAGTTGCTGGTATTTTTTTGGAAACACATCAAGATCCCGATAATGCACCGTCTGATGGTTTGAATATGATCAAAATTGATAATTTATACAGATTACTTGAAATTTTGATAGATTTTGATCGTTTAGCAAAAAAACAAATTCAATATTGAGTATAGGAAGTATTTTAGCACTATGTTGTTTGTGGATAAAATTAATAAGGATTTTTGCTGGATGAGGGATTTCGTATGACTATAATTACAGGTATTATTGGGCGTGAAGTTCTTGATAGTCGCGGTAATCCCACTGTAGAAGTTGATGTTCATTTAGAAGATGGAGCTTTTGGTCGTGCTATTGTTCCTTCGGGCGCATCGAAAGGTGCGCATGAAGCTGTAGAACTTCGTGATGGTGGTTTGCGTTATCAAGGTAAAGGTGTTGAAAGCGCTGTTGCTGCAGTTAATGGTGAAATTTTTGAGGTTCTTATCGGAAAAGATGCAAGAAACCAAAGAGAAATTGATCAAACAATGATTGATTTGGATGGAACACCTAATAAATCTCGTCTTGGTGCTAATGCTATTCTTGGTGTTTCATTGGCAGTTGCAAAAGCTGCGGCAGAATCATTAAACTTACCCTTGTATCGTTATATTGGTGGTACGCAAGCGCATGTTCTTCCTACTCCAATGATGAATATTATGAACGGGGGTGTTCATGCTGATAATCCGATCGATTTTCAAGAGTTTATGATTATTCCAATCGGGGCTCCTACATTGAAGGAAGCAGTTCGTTATGGTGCTGAAATTTTTCATACGTTAAAAAAACATTTGCAAAGTGCGGGCTATAATACCAATGTTGGTGATGAGGGTGGCTTCGCACCTAATCTTAGGGATGCTAGTCAAGTAATTGATTTTATTTTAGATTCTATAATATCGTGTGGATATAAACCAGGTGAAGAAATTGCTATTGGTTTAGATTGTGCTTCAACAGAGTTTTATAAAGATGGTTCATATTTTTACGAAGGTGAGAATAAGTATCGTAATACACAAGAACAGATAAAATATTTGACTCAACTTGTTGATACTTATCCTATTATTACAATTGAAGATGGGATGGCTGAAGATGACTGGGAGGGATGGAAGTTACTAACTGGTTCGATTGGTAAAAAATGTCAGTTGGTTGGTGATGATCTGTTTGTCACAAATTCAGCACGTTTACGCAATGGTATAAAAATGGGTGCAGCGAATTCTATTCTTATTAAAGTGAATCAGATTGGGACCTTAAGTGAAACTCTTGATGCTATAGAAATAGCCCATAAAGCAGGTTATCGTGCTGTTATTTCTCATCGTTCAGGTGAGACAGAAGATTCTCTGATTGCGGATCTTGCGGTTGCGACTAACTGTGGACAAATTAAGACGGGCTCATTGGCACGTTCGGATAGATTAGCGAAATATAATCAACTTATTCGTATTGAAGAAATGTTAGGAAAACAGGCTCGTTATGCAGGTAATTTTTATCATTAATGGTTTTTAGCAGAAAGATGGAAAACATTGTATTTTAAATATAATTTACAATGACAAACTTAAGCATTTATAGACAGCATTTTAATATACTGAGTTTTTTGAGAGGTAAGAGTGAGAGGTATAGTTATTAGCCAAGATCAGGGTATTTATCTTGTATCAGGTGATGATGGCAAGCGTTATCAATTTGCGACTTGGGATTGGTTAGGAAAAAGTTCACCACAAATTGGTGATTATCTTGATTTTGTATGTGAAGATGGGGTTGCTAAGTCTGTATTTCCGATTTTAAAAAAAGAAACAAAACAATTAAAATTGATGCTTGCACTTATTTGTTGGTTTACTGGTATGTTTGGTATTCACCGTTTTATAGTTGGTAAAATTGGGACTGGTATTGTAATGCTTATTCTTTCTTTATCAGTTGTAGGATTAGTCGTTACTACGGTTTGGGCAATTATTGATTTTATCTTTATTTTATCGGGAAACTTTACTGATAAAAACGGGAATAAAATTACGTATTAGCAGGTCTTTATTGTGCTAAGATAGTTTAAAGAATGGTAATAAACTACTTGTGTATGATTGTTTTGGTAATGAGGTGTTAATTAAAATAATGCATAGTTAAAATAAATCTTAAAAAAGACTGTGCTGTATGTGGACAAAACAAAAACAGAGATCAATAAAGGCGCGCTTTATATTACCGCTAATAACAGTGGGGGTGTTAGGTTATTTTAGTTATCATATTTATCATGGGAAATATGGACTTTATTCACGTAGCAAGATTAATCAACATATTATTGAGTTGAAAGAGGAACTTCATCAAGTAAAAGCTGAGCGGATATCTATTGAAAAGCGTATTTCTCTTTTACGTGATGGGCATATTGAGAAGGATATGCTCGATGAGCATGTCCGGAAAAATTTAAACTTTTCCAAGCCGAATGAGCTAACAATTTTAATTTCTCCTTCTGATCTGAATGAAATAGAAATTAATTAAGCTAAAGAGATATTTTAAACAATTACTATAGTATAGTTTGAACTGATTTATAATACTTGTAACTTTTATTCGTAGAGGTTATTTCTAATAATCATTGAAGGGAGTTTAAGTATGGCAGGACGGGCTAAAAAAAGTTCTATGTCGACAATGTATGCTGGATCACCAGATACTACTAAAACGGCACAGATAGCTAATTTCACCAAAGAAGAAGAAATTGATGCTTATCGTGAAATGCTTTTGATTCGGCGTTTTGAGGAAAAAGCAGGACAATTATATGGTATGGGCTTGATTGGTGGCTTTTGTCACCTTTATATCGGACAAGAAGCTGTTATTACTGGTACATTAAAAGCAACAAAAGTAGGTGATCAAATTATTACATCTTATCGTGATCATGGTCATATGTTAGCAGCTGGTATGAGTCCACGTGGTGTGATGGCAGAATTAACGGGGCGTCAGGGCGGCTTTTCCAAAGGAAAAGGTGGCTCGATGCATATGTTTTCTAAGGAAAAAAATTTTTATGGGGGGCATGGTATTGTTGGTGCGCAGGTTCCAATTGGCTCAGGTCTTGCATTTTCGAATCAGTATCTTGGTAAAGATAATGTGACATTAGTTTATTTTGGTGATGGGGCTGCAAATCAAGGACAGGTTTATGAGAGTTTTAACATGGCTGCGCTTTGGAAACTTCCTGTTGTTTATATTATTGAGAATAATCAGTATGCTATGGGGACATCGGTTTCACGTGCATCTGCAGAAACTAATTTTTCTCGCCGAGGTCTTTCTTTTGATATTCCAGGCATTGCTGTTGATGGTATGGATGTTCGTGCAGTGAAAAAAGCTGCTGACGAAGCAATTGTTTGGGCACGTTCTGGTAAAGGACCAATGATTCTTGATATGCAAACATATCGCTATCGTGGTCATTCTATGTCTGATCCAGCGAAATATCGATCAAAAGAAGAGGTAGAGAAAGTAAAATCTGAGCACGATCCGATTAGTCAAGTAAAAAGTCGGTTGATTAAACAAGGTTGGGCAAGTGAGGATGATTTAAAATTTATTGATAACGAAGTCCGTGCAATTGTAGCGGATGCAGCGGATTTTGCACAAAATGACCTAGAGCCAGATTCTTCTGAGCTCTATACTGATATTATAGTTTAAAGCAGGGGAAGCAAGTATGCCCATTGATATTTTAATGCCGGCACTTTCGCCAACAATGGAAGAAGGTAAGTTATCTAAATGGCTTAAAAAAGAAGGTGATAAAGTTAGCCCTGGTGATGTGATGGCTGAAATTGAAACCGATAAAGCAACAATGGAGGTGGAAGCTATTGATGAGGGTATCGTTGGGAGAATTTTTGTACCTGAAGGTACTGAAAATGTGAAAGTTAATACTGTTATTGCAGTATTATTGGAAGAAGGTGAAAGTATTGAAAATATTTCGCAAACTTTAAAAAAATCACAAGGAGGAGAGGCCGCTACTGTGCTATCAATTCCGGTACAACCTATTTCTGCAATTGCTTCTGATCCTGATATTCCTGTAAATACGGAAATGATTATGATGACAGTGCGTGAAGCACTTAATCAAGCTATGGCTGAGGAAATGCGGCGCGACGGGACAGTTTTCTTAATGGGGGAAGAAGTAGCGCAATATCAGGGCGCCTATAAAGTTAGTCAAGGTTTATTAGAAGAATTTGGGGCGCGCCGAGTTATTGATACACCTATTACAGAGCATGGTTTTGCAGGGTTGGGTGTTGGTGCTGCATTTGGAGGCTTACGTCCTATTATTGAGTTTATGACATTTAACTTTGCTATGCAGGCGATAGATCAAATTATCAACTCAGCAGCAAAAACTCGTTATATGTCTGGTGGACAAATGTCCACTCCTATGGTTTTCCGTGGTCCCAATGGTGCTGCTGCGCGCGTCGGTGCTCAGCATTCGCAATGTTATGCTGCATGGTATAGTCATGTGCCAGGCCTTAAGGTTGTTATGCCTTATAATGCAGCAGATGCCAAGGGTTTGCTGAAGGCTGCTATTCGTGATGATAATCCTGTTATTTTCTTAGAAAATGAAATTCTTTATGGTCATCAGTTTGAAGTTCCAAAGATAGATGATTTTATTTTACCTATTGGAAAAGCACGGATCCATAAGCCTGGTAAGGATGTAACAATTGTTTCTTTTGGAATTGGGATGCATTATGCAGTTCAAGCATTGCCAGAAATTGAAAAGCTTGGCATTGACGCTGAATTAATTGATTTACGAACTATTCGTCCAATGGATTTGCCAACAATTATTGCTTCAGTTAAAAATACAGGTCGTCTGGTAACAATTGAAGAAGGGTATCCTCAATCATCTGTTGGCACTGAAATAGCAACGCGTGTTATGCAACAGGCTTTTGATTATCTTGATGCACCAATTGCTACAATTGCTGGAAAAGATGTTCCTATGCCTTATGCAGCAAATCTTGAAAAATTAGCTTTACCAAGTGTTGCTGAAATTGTCGAAGCTGTTAAGGCTGTAACTTATAAAGCGTAATTAAGGAGAACACTATGCCTATTAAGATTACGATGCCTGCGCTTTCTCCTACAATGGAAGAAGGAAATTTATCAAAATGGAATATTAAAGAAGGTGATAAGGTTGCATGTGGTGATGTTATTGCTGAAATTGAGACAGATAAAGCGACTATGGAAGTAGAAGCTATCGATGAAGGAACGGTTGCTAAAATTGTTATACCTGCTGGAACACAGGGTGTTAAAGTTAATAGTTTGATTGTCATTTTAGCAGAAGAGGGAGAGGATTTATCTGAAGCTGCAAAAATTGCAGAAGAATCTTCTTCTGTTGAGATGAAAGAACAAGTCGTTAAACAATCTATGGAAGCAGCAAGTGTACAAGTTGTTCATTTATCAACAAACCAGAAATTAGCAAAACAAAATGGAGATAATAAAGGTCTTTTTGCGTCTCCTTTAGCAAGACGACTGGCAGCTCAGGCAGCAATTGATTTATCACTTATTTCTGGTACTGGTCCTCATAAGCGTATCATTAAGCGTGATGTGGAAAAAGCTCTGAATGATGGTATTGCAAGTTCTCATTTATTGCACATCGATCAGTCAATAGTTTCAGGTACTTCTGATAGACAGATTTTGCAACTATTTAAAGAAAGTGAATATACATTCGCGCCCCATGATAATATGCGTAAAACAATTGCTAAGCGTTTGGTTGCATCAAAACAGATGGTACCGCATTTTTATGTAACTGTAGATTGTGAATTAGATGCATTATTGGAATTACGTACGCAATTAAATGCTATAGCTCCAATGGTTGAGATACAAGAAGGTATGAAACCTGCTTATAAGCTATCCGTCAATGATATGATTATTAAGGCTGTAGCACTTTCTTTAAAAGCTATACCTGATGCTAATGTATCATGGCTTGAGGATGGAATGCTGCATCACAGACACTGTGATGTTGGTGTTGCTGTTTCTGTTCCGAATGGATTAATGGTACCAATTATTCGCTGTGCAGAAGAAAAATCTTTGTCAATTATTTCTAATGAAATGAAAGATCTTGCAACGCGTGCTCGTGAACGTAAATTGAGAATGGAAGAATACCAAGGAGGGACAACAGCTGTATCAAATATGGGGATGTATGGCATAAAGAATTTTTCTGCTATTATTAATCCGCCGCATGCAACGATTTTTGCAATTGGTTCAGGTGAGAAGCGTGCTATTATTAAGGATGAAGCATTAGCAATAGCAACAGTTATGTCAGTTACTCTTTCAGTTGATCATCGTGCTATTGATGGAGCATTAGCGGCAGAAGTTGCTCAGACTTTTAAGAAGATAATTGAAAATCCATTAACAATGTTAATTTAATTATTTTTAAATATTGCACTTAAGAATAGAGAGAATGTGATGGAAATAGCAGATCTCAATAGTTTAATGATGGTTTATAACCTCTTTTGATTTTATATAGCTTTTTCTATAGTATTTGAAGCGGTATGCAGGAAAGAGGCTTATTTATTTTGGGTCTAAAGTTTGGATAATACATCCATTTTTGCAGATATCCATGGAGGGATTATTGTGGCGGGTCTTTATGATGTAATTGTGATTGGTTCAGGACCAGGTGGATACGTAACCGCGATTCGTGCGGCACAATGTGGTTTTAAGACTGCAATTGTTGAACGTGAGCATTTAGGTGGAATCTGTTTAAATTGGGGATGTATACCAACAAAGGCACTCTTGCGTTCAGCAGAAATGAAACATTTTGCTGAACATGCAAAAGACTATGGATTAAAGCTTAATGGTTCAATAGAAGTTGATATTAAAGATGTTGTAGCGCGTTCTCGTGGGATTTCAGCCCGTTTAAATACTGGTGTTGGGTTTTTATTGAAAAAGAACAAAATTGATATTATTTGGGGAGAAGCGAAACTAACGAAGGCAGCTAACGGTAATCAACCTGCAGAAATTATGGTTTCTACATCATCCAAAAAAGTTATGCAGCCACAAAATCCAATTCCTAAAGGAATATTAGGGGAAGGGGCTTATCAAGCAAGGTATGTAATTATCGCTACTGGTGCGCGTCCTCGTGTTCTTCCTGATATTAAACCAGATGGAAAACTCATTTGGACTTATTTTGAAGCTATGGTTCCTCCTGCTATACCAAAGTCTCTTGTAGTAATTGGATCTGGAGCGATAGGTATTGAATTTGCTTCTTTTTATCATGATATGGGCACTGAGGTAACTGTTATTGAAATGATGCCTCAAATTATGCCAGTTGAAGATATTGAAATTTCAACATTCGCTCGTAAACAGCTAGAGAAAAAGGGCATACGTATTTTTACTGAAGCAAAAGTGATTAAAGTTGAAAAAGGTGCTGATTCTGTTACAACGCATATTAATGTCAAGGATAAGATAGAAACAATAATGGTTGATCGATTGATTTCAGCTGTTGGGGTTCAAGGTAATATTGAAAATCTTGGATTAGAGGTATTAGGTATTAAAACTGATCGTGGATGCATTGTTACTGATGAATGGAGTTGGACAGGAGTGAAAGGAATTTACGCTATTGGTGATGTTGCTGGTCCTCCTATGTTGGCTCATAAGGCAGAAGAGGAAGGTGTAATATGTATTGAACATATTGCTGGTTTAAAGAATGCTCATCCGCTGGATAAAACAAAAATTCCAGGATGTACATATTGTACGCCACAAGTTGCTTCTGTAGGATTTTCAGAAATGGCGGCAAAAGAAGCAGGTTATGATATACGCGTTGGACGTTACTCTTTCTCAGCGAATGGTAAAGCAATTGCTTTAGGAGAAGATCAAGGATTAGTTAAAACTATTTTTGATAAAAAAACAGGACAGCTTCTTGGTGCGCATATGGTAGGGTCAGAAGTGACAGAGCTCATTCAAGGTTTTGTTATTGCTATGAATCTTGAAACAACAGAAGAAGAATTAATGCACACTGTTTTTCCACATCCAACATTATCAGAAATGATGAAAGAGAGTGTATTGGATGCTTATGATCAGGTTTTAAATGCTTAATGATTAGGTTATATGCAAATTTAGATTATGTGATTTTTCATCAACGTTTTATATCTAAAAGACAGAGGTCTTGAATGGTTACGGTGCTTGATAAAGTTACGAGTAGACGTATGCGGCACCCTGAAAAGGCGCATCTTCCCGATACAAGTATTCAGAAAAAACCGAGTTGGATTCGTGTAAAAGCACCAGTATCACCAATATATAAGGAAACGCATGATGTGGTGCGTACCAATAAATTGGTTACCGTGTGTGAGGAAGCAGGTTGTCCAAATATTGGCGAATGTTGGAGTAAACGACATGCCAGCTTTATGATTTTAGGTGAAATATGTACGCGAGCTTGTGCTTTTTGCAATGTTGCGACAGGTGTCCCATTTGCAGTTGATGATAATGAGCCCGAACGCATAGCAGATGCTGTTGTGCAAATGGAGCTAAAGCATGTCGTTATTACATCTGTTGATCGTGATGACCTTTCTGATGGTGGTGCACAGCATTTTGCTAAAGTTATTTATGCTATTCGTCAGAAAGCTCCAACGACAACAATTGAAGTATTGACGCCTGATTTTCGGAATAAGGATGGTGCATTGGAAATTGTTGTTGCTGCGAAGCCTGATGTTTTCAATCATAATTTAGAAACAGTGCCATCAAAATATTTAAAGGTCCGTCCAGGAGCACGTTATTTTCATTCGATTCGGTTATTACAACGCGTTAAAGAACTTGATCCGACAATCTTCACAAAATCAGGAATTATGGTTGGTCTTGGGGAAGAGCGGAATGAAGTTCTTCAACTGATGGATGATTTGCGTTCTGCAGATGTTGATTTTATGACAATTGGGCAATATTTGCAGCCTACACGTAAACATCATCCTATTATTCGTTTTTTAACTCCTGAAGAGTTTGAGTCTTTTGCCAAAATTGGTAAAGTAAAGGGTTTTTTACATATGGCGTCTAATCCTTTGACACGTTCATCTCATCATGCAGGAGATGATTTTAAAGCTTTGCAAAAAGCACGTGCTGAAAAATTTTCCCAATAGAGATAATTATGCCGACTTTTACAACACATCGGCAAGTTTCCTATACTGCTCATGAAATGTTTGAGCTTGTTGCCGATATTGAGTGTTATCCTGAATTTTTACCGATGTGTGAGTCTTTAATTATACGTTCTCGGAAGGAACGTGAAGAGAAGACTTTGCTTCTTGCTGATATGACAGTTGGTTATAAGATGTTTCGAGAAACTTTTACAACTCAGGTGTTTCTTCATCCTAAAGAAAATCTTATTGAAGTTAAATATATTGACGGTCCATTCAAATACCTTGAAAATCGTTGGGTCTTTCATGATCTTAAAAATACAAATGCATGTGATATAGAATTTTTTATTGATTATGAGTTTAAGAGCAAAATGCTTGGGTTGGCTGTAGGATCAATGTTTAGTATTGCTTTTCATAAATTTACTGATGCTTTTGAAAAACGTGCACATCAAATTTATGGTTTTTCAACAGTATGATTTTTCAGTTATGAAGGAGAGCTATGAGAAATATCTAAGAATAAGACTTAAAGCACTTTCAACGGTTTTATGGCGAATAATATTGCGATCAGAATTCTCAAAACGCATTTCTTGATGCATAGTTGCGTGATTTTTATAAGCTGTCGCACAATGGACAAGTCCTACTGGTTTATTTAAATATGCTCCTCTAGGTCCAGCAATGCCTGTTACAGCAACTGAAATTGAAGCTCGTGAGTATTTCAGTCCACCTTCAGCCATTGCAATAGCAACTTCTTTTGAGACCGATTTATATGTTTTGATAAGTTCAGGGCACACGCCAACAAGATTAGTTTTAGATTCATTTGAATAAACAATAAATCCACAGTCAAATACATCTGATGATCCTGCAATGCTGGTAAGATTTGCAGCAATAAGCCCTCCTGTGCAAGATTCTACAGTGGTTAAGAGCAAATTTCTTTCACGACAAGCTTTAAGGACAGCCTTCGCCAGTGTTTCACAAAGGTATGTCATCGTGGAATTTCTCCTGGATAAATAACTGTAGTAACTGCAAGAGCTGCAATGCCTTCTTCACGACCAATGAAACCAAGCTTTTCATTGGTTGTTGCTTTAATAGAGATGCGATTAGTTGAAAGTTTGAGTATGTTGCTAAGGTTTTCTGTCATTATATGACGATAAGGATTAATTTTAGGTTCTTCAGCAATCAAAGTAATATCCACATTAGCAATACGGCCATCTGCTTGCTTAATTATATTAATGGCATAACGTAGAAAAACTTCTGATGATGCATTTTTCCATTGAGGATCAGAAGGAGGAAAATGCGTTCCGATATCTCCTGCTCCTTGAGTTGCTAAAAGAGCATCTGTTAAAGCATGAAGAGCAACATCAGCATCAGAATGTCCACTTAATTTCTGTTTAAAAGGGATTTTTATGCCACACAAAATGAGATAATCACCTTTTTCGAAAGCATGGACATCATAACCATGTCCAGTACGGATATCAGGGAACATTTGCGTCCTCTTTTGTAAATATGAATAGGCAGTTTCAAAATCTTCTGGCCACGTAATTTTTATATTATTCGGATTTCCAGGAACCGTTTGCATAGGGATTCCGAACCATTCAGCGATCGCTGAATCATCAGTAAAATTTTGTTGGTCAGATTGTCTTGCTTTTTCATGAGCTGCTAAAATGAGTTCAAATGGAAAACATTGTGGCGTTTGTGCAGTATAAAGATTTGTTCGTGGGATTGTATCTAAAACATGGCCTGTGTTACTTAAACGTTTAAGGGTATCTGATACAGGAAGGATGGGGAGTACACCTTTTCGATGATCAACAATAGTGTGTATTTGTTCAAGAAGCTTTTTTTCTACAAAGGGACGTGCACCATCATGAATATGAATATACTTTGGTTTGATATTTTTGAGTGCATTTAGTCCATGTAAAGTGGATATTTGACGTGTATCACCTCCTTCAACAATGATGAGGTGCTCTTTCAAATCAGCTATAGCATTTTCACATATTTGACGATCATCTGGATGGATAACCAAAACGATAGTTGTAATAGAGGTGTGTTGCAAAAAACAATGTATAGTATGATAAATAACCGGTTTTTGTCCTAAAATCCGGTATTGTTTAGGGCCATTTTGTGAAGATCCTGCTCTTTTGCTGCGTCCGGCAGCTAATATTATGGCTGCAATAGAAATATCGAGTTTCCTTTTGAAATTTCATCTTAATTAGCGAGTTGTTTGCTGTTTCCTTTATCAATTTTAAATTGAGGTTGAGAGGATAATAATTGCAAATCAGCAATGGATGTTAATGATAATACATCAAAAAAAGAGTCTAAAGCTTTTTTTAATACAATATTTAGACCACAGAAATTTATTAGTGGACAATTACTTGATTGATTATCGAAGCATTCTGCCATGGAAAAGTTATCTTCTGTTATCTTAATAACATCAGCTACTGAAATTTCTGTTGCAGGTTTAGCTAATTTAACACCGCCATTACGTCCTCTTACTGTTTTTATAAAGCCTGCTTCGACTAGTGGTTGAAGGATTTTGAATAAAAAAAGTTCAGAAACAGCATATGTGCTTGCAATTTCAGGAATACGGCTTAGTGCTTCCTGATTAGAAGCACAATACATGAGCATCCGGAGTGCATAATTTGTTTGTTTGGTTAATCGCATTGCAAATCCTATGAATATCCCCTGAATAATATAACCACTTTTAAAGTGACTATGAAAAATGTGGAAGCTCTTTCTTAATTTTAGATTAGTTATATTTTAAATCATAGTATTGTCAATTTTTGACATAAGGATTTATATGAAAGCAGTAAAGAAAGTATTGTAAGGTAATTATGAATACAGCATTCGTAACGAATCCCAAAGGTATCGATCAAAATATCTCTAAAGATGAATCGCGACGTTTGAACAGTGTGTATACGTTTTTAGGTATTACAATTATTGTATTAGCTTTGCTGACCGCTTCTATCTCATTTATTATTCTTATTGGATTAACACCTATTGTTCCTAATAGGGCTGTAACATTATTTTTTATAGCTATTAATAGTATTTGGATTTTGGGACTTATAGTCATTGTCTTGTATGAGGTAATTCCCATTATTTATGCTTGGAGATCAAGGCGTGCTGGCTCGCGCCTTCATGTACGGCTTATTTCTTTGTTTGCGCTTGTTGCGACATTGCCAGCTGTTGCTGTTGCTCTTGTATCTGGGCCCGCTCTTAATCTAGGCCTTGATCGATGGTTTGATACGACGACTCGACAAATTGTAGGTTCTTCTATTGATTTAGCAAATGCTTATGCAGATGAAATGCTTCAAAATTTAAAGAATTTATCCTATGCTATGGCATTAGCACTAGATGATAAAAGACTTTTGGCACGTAATCCAGCTGAATATCGAATGCAATTGACGCGTCATGCTGTAGGGCGTAATCTTCGGGGTGTTTTTTTATTAAGCTCAGATGGAACTATTTTTGCATCAAGTGATCTTGGTGATGAGGAAAAGCTCCCTATCCCACCACCTTATCTCATTGGTCAGGCAACCAGTGCAAGGCCTTTTTCTTTTCAGCCAGGAGTTCATGATTATTTTGGTATTATTTTGAAATTTAATAATATTTCAAATACATTTTTGTATTTGGTGCGTGATGTTGATCGAAGTGTTTTGTCTGCTTTGCGCTTGACAGAGGTTAATACAGACCGTTATCGTGATTTGAATGAAAATCGGCTACCGACACAAATTGCATTTGGTATGCTTTATTTATGCCTTTTTTTAAGTTTATTCTTATCCGCTATTTGGACTGGTATCGCTGTTGCTGATCGTTTGGTATGTCCTATCCGGCTTCTTATTAGCGCAGCTGATGATGTTGCTTCTGGAAATATGGAAGTTTTTGTACCAGTACGTGCGAGAGATGGGGATATTGGACAGCTATCAAAGACTTTTAATTATATGGTTAGTGAGCTTAAAAGCCGGCGTAATGAGCTGATTGCAGTTCGTGATCAAATTGATGAGAGACGGCGATTTTCTGAAGCTGTTTTATCTGGTGTAACAGCAGGAGTAGCTGGGATTGATGTTAATGGCAATATTACAATTATTAATCGGTCTATTGAAACAATGTTTGGTATTCGTTCTGAGCAAGTTATTGGGTGTAATCTTGTATCGTTAAGTTCTGAAATTGGGCAGGTTTTTAAGCTTGCTTGTTCATTAGGGCGTAAGAATTATCGTGAGCAAGTGACTTTAAAAGTTGCAGGGCAAGAGCGTGTTTGTAATGTGCAAATGACAATGGAAGAGAATGATGGACAGGAACAGTCATGGGTATTAACAATCGATGATATTACAGATCTTGTAGAAGCGCAGCGCTCATCAGCATGGGCAGATATTGCGCGTCGTATTGCGCATGAAATTAAGAATCCCCTCACACCTATTCAGTTATCCGCTGAGCGTATTCGTAGACGTTATAACAAAATTATCACACAGGATCGAGGAGTTTTTGATCAGTGTATTGATACGATTATTCGGCAGGTGGGAGATATTGGGCGTATGGTCGATGAATTTTCTTCTTTTGCACGTATGCCTAAACCGCAAATGCGTATTTCAGATATACGGGGATTATTGCATGAAGCCTGCTTCTTGATAGAAGTTACTCGTCATGATATTCATTTTGAGAAAGATTTAGGAAATGTACCACTTATAGGTGCATTTGATACTCGTCTTATTGTTCAGGCTTTTGGAAATGTTATCAAAAATGCGAGTGAAGCAATTGATGCTGTGGCGCGAGAAAAAAGTGTTTGCGGTCATATTCTGATACGCTCTTATCGCCAAGAGGAGTGTTTAGTTGTTGAAATTATTGATAACGGTAAAGGATTTCCTAAAGAGCAAAGACATAAATTATTAGAACCTTATATAACAACGCGGGAGAAAGGCACAGGGCTTGGATTAGCCATTGTACGTAAAGTTATTGAAGATCATGGTGGTTACATGGAGTTGCATGATGCATTAGAAAATTTTTATGAAGGCCGTGGTGCAATGATTCGCATGGTATTTCCAGTCGATAAAACAGAGCATAAAAGCGTTACACAGAGCACAAATCATGAGATAGGTGAGTAAAGATGGTGTCAGATATCTTAATTGTTGATGATGAAGCAGATATTCGTGAACTTGTTGCTGGTATTTTGGATGATGAAGGTTATGAAACGCGTATTGCATGTAACTCTGATGAAGCATTAGCACAAATTAGTGAACGTGTTCCAAAGTTAATTTTTTTAGATATTTGGTTACAAGGGAGTCGTCTTGATGGTTTAGCGTTGTTGGATGAAATCAAAGTTCAATATCCTTCTATTCCGGTTATTATGATTTCTGGTCATGGTAATATTGAAACCGCCGTTTCTGCTATAAAACGGGGAGCATATGATTTCATTGAAAAACCTTTTAAAGCTAGTCGACTCCTATTAGTTGCAGAGCGGACTCTTGAAAATTCGCAATTAAAGCGTGAGCTTTCAGAATTACGAGAGCGATCAATTGAAACACCGGAATTACTTGGAACATCTAATGTTATGAAGCATTTGCGTCAAGTCATAGAGAAAGTAGCTCCTACTAACAGTCGAGTTATGATTGTTGGCCCTTCTGGTGTAGGAAAAGAGATGGTAGCTCGTTCTATTCATGCACTTTCAGCGCGTTCTAATGGTCCATTTGTTACAATAAATGCTTCAACAATTACTGCCGAAAAAATGGAAATAGAGTTATTTGGTAGTGAATTGGAAAGAGAAGAACGCAAGATTGGTGCATTAGAAGAAGCTCACGGCGGAGTCTTATATATTGATGAAGTGGCTGATATGCCGCGTGGAATTCAAAATAAGTTTCTTCAGGTATTAACGAATCAGACATTTGAAAGAGTTGGTGGCACGAAACGTGTAAAGGTAGATGTTCGTGTCATTTCTTCAACAACGCAAAATCTTGAGCGTCTCATTGCTAATGGACAATTTAGAGAAGATTTATTTCATCGACTTTCGATTGTTCCTATTGTTGTTCCACCGCTTTCTGCACGCCGTGAAGATATTCCAGAACTTGTACATCATTTTGTTAAAAAGATATCGCAGCAAGTTGGTATTAAACCTCGTGAAATTAGTAATGACGTTATAACTATTTTGCAAACGCATACTTGGCCAGGGAATGTGCGTCAGCTACGCAACAATATTGAACGTTTATTGATTCTTGTGCGTGACGGTGATGGACCAATAACAAAAGAATTACTTCCTGCTGAAGTTAATGATTCTATCCTACATATTCAAATGGATACAGATAAAAATATAATGGATTTGCCATTACGTGAGGCACGAGAGTTATTTGAAAGGAGGTATTTGATGACACAGATTGAGCGCTTAGGCGGAAATATATCACGTACTGCTGAATTTATAGGTATGGAGCGCTCAGCTTTGCATCGTAAGCTTAAGGTGCTTGGAGTTTCATAGGTTATGCATGTTATTATTTGTGGAGCAGGGCAGGTTGGTTATGGGATAGCAGAACGTCTTGCTGCAGAGAATCATGATGTTATTGTTGTTGATACCGAAGCAAAACTAATTGAAAAAATTCGTGATACATTAGATGTTAGATGTATCATTGGTCATGGTTCAAGGCCTGAAGTTCTTTTGGCTGCGGGTGCTGATGAGGCTGATATGTTGATTGCGGTGACTTTATTTGACGAAGTCAATATGGTAGCTTGTCAAGTAGCACATTCATTATTTAATATTCCAACTAAGATAGCTCGTATTCGCTCACAATCATATTTAGAACCGCGTTATAAGAATCTTTTTGCGAGAGAGAATATTCCTATTGATGTGGTTATTTCTCCAGAAGTTGAAGTTGGGGAAATGGTTTTGCGTCGTATTACTTTGCTTGGAGCTATAGATGTTCTTTATTTTTGTAATGATGCTGTTGTTGCACTAGCTTTAGAATGTATGGAGGACTGTCCGGTTATTAATACGCCTTTACAGCAACTAACAGAGCTTTTTCCTAATTTACAAACGACCGTTACTGCTATTAAACGTGGTTCAGAATTATTAATAGCGTGTTCAGATACACAATTACGCGTTGGTGATATCATTTATCTTGTTTCAGCTCGTGATCAAGTACGTCGTGCACTTAGACTTTTTGGTCATAAAGAACAAGAAGCACATCGTATCATTATTGTAGGTGGTGGTCATATTGGTCTTTATGTGGCTCAAGCTATTGAAAAGCGATTACATAAAATAAAGTTGAAGATTATAGAAATAGATAAAGAAAGAGCACTAACTATTGCTGATCAACTAGAAAAAACAACTGTTTTATATGGCAATGTTTTAGATCCAGTTATTCTTCAAGAAGCTGGCATTGGTCAAGCTGATTTAATGATTACATTGACCAATCAAGACCAAGTGAATCTCTTGAGTGCTATTATAGCTAAAAGACTAGGATGCAAGGCTAATATGGTGTTGATTAATAATGTGGCTTATCAAGAATTTAGTCGTGCGGTTGGTGTGGATGCATATTTTAATCCTCGAAGTGTAACTGTATCAAAAATTTTACAACGAATGCGTCGTGGACGTATTCGCGCTGTGCATTCTGTTTTTAATGGCGCTGCGGAAATTATTGAAGCTGAAGCAATGCAAACATCTTCATTAGTTGGTAAACCGTTGAGAGAGCTTAATTTACCAGAGGGTTTGAGAATTAGCGCTATTTATCGTAATGAGACAGTCATACAGCTTTCAGGAGATACACGTATTTTGCCTGGTGATCGGGTAGTAATTTTCGCTCTTGCTGATAGTGTGCGTGATGTTGAACAATTATTTCGTGTAAGCTTGGAATATTTTTGATAGATTATTTATGGATATTTGTACTTTTTGGTATGGAAAACAATTGAGGCTAGTTGATTGGTTGTGTTTGTCATCAATGGTTAAGGTTGGTCAGCGTGTTAAGCTTTTCAGCTATGAAAAAGTAGAGAATATACCTGTTGGTGTTGAATTGCATGAAGCCGAGTCAATTTTGCCACATTCAGTATTTTATCGTCTTGATCCCAATTTTCCTGATTATGAACCTTGTCGTACAATTGTTCAATTTTCAGATCTTTTTCGCATTATGTTAATGAAATATGAGAAAGGGGTTTGGTTAGATACGGATGTTTATCTTGTTAAACAGTTCCATCCAGAAGTAGGTCAGGTTTGGTTAGCAAAAGAAAACGCTGCAAGAGTAGGAGTCTCTGCACTTTATTTACCACCTGATAACCCTATTATAAAAGCATTTGAAGATTATTTGGCGGGTGCAGAGATTATTCCTAATTGGTTAGGTTTTAAACGTCGTGTTTGGATGCCATTTTTGCTGAGAAGAAGGAAATTGCCGGTTTTACCGGGAAGGATTGGAATTACTATATTTGGTAATGATGGTATTTCACGGTTAGCGAAAAAGAATGGTTTTTTTCGAGAAGCAAAGAATAAAAAAACTTTTTATTATTGGACAGGACGAAAAGCTGAAAGGATTTTTGATCCAGCTTTTGGTGTTGAACTAATGAGAGATCCAAACTTTATAGGATTTCATATTCACAGAAAGGAAAAAACAATTCAGAAACCTCAAGAGGGAAGCTTTTACCATTGGGCAGTATCACGTATTTCTGGTGCTCAGAGTTTATTTGAGTAGGTATTATTATCATTTTAACTATTAATATTTTAATCTTACTGAAACATAATTGATTGTGACTTGCGTAAAAGAGCATTGTTGGCCTATGGATAGGCTATTAAAAATGTAAATGTAAATGCCAATTTTTAGTTATTAATGGAAGTGAAGATATGAGTGATCCAGTAAAAAAAGTCTTAAGTTTAGTTCCTATGGTTGTTGAACAAACTAATCGTGGTGAGAGAGCTTATGATATTTTTTCTCGTCTTTTAAAGGAACGGATTATTTTCATTAATGGTCCTGTTGAAGATAATATGGCAATGCTTGTTTGTGCACAATTGCTTTTTTTAGAGGCTGAGAATCCTAAAAAAGAAATTAATCTTTATATCAATTCTCCAGGTGGCGTTGTAACATCCGGTATGGCGATTTATGACACTATGCAATTTATTCGTCCTTCTGTTTCTACTTTGTGTATGGGACAAGCTGCATCTATGGGATCATTACTTTTGACAGCTGGGGCGACAGGTCGCCGTTTCGCCTTACCGAATGCACGTATCATGGTGCATCAACCTTCTGGTGGTTTTCAAGGACAAGCTTCAGATATTGAACGGCATGCGCAAGATATTATAAAGATGAAACGGCGTTTGAATGAAATTTATGTGCAGCATACAGGGCAGAGTTATGAGGTGATTGAAAATACTCTTGATCGAGATCATTTTATGACAGCAGAAGAATCTAAACAGTTTGGTTTGATTGATGATGTTATACAATATCGTGCAGAAACTGAAAAAGAAGAAAAAGATTAAGAGTTTTTATAGAAAAGGCAGTTAATTTGTGAAGCGTATAAGAATTGCCATTAAAATAGCTATTTTTAAAAATACGATCTCGTAAAAATAATAAAGAAAATTACCTAAAGATATTATGTATGTTTTTAATTGTAGTTAAGAAAAATTATCTTTAAATAGATAAAATATTCATATATCGCAGTGAAAGGAAAGTGAAATGAGCAAAACTAGCAATAGCGAGAGCGAATCGAAGAATACTCTCTATTGCTCATTCTGCGGCAAAAGCCAGCATGAAGTGCATAAGCTTATTGCAGGGCCTACCGTATTTATCTGCGATGAGTGTGTAGAGCTTTGTATGGACATTATTCGTGAAGAAAATAAATCTTCTGGAATTAAGGCGCGTGATGGTGTTCCTACTCCGCAGGAAATTCTAACGGTTCTTGATGACTATGTTATTGGTCAACGTCATGCAAAGCGTGTTCTTTCTGTTGCTGTTCATAATCATTATAAACGACTTGCTCATCAATCTAAGAGTAGTGATGTTGAATTAGCAAAATCAAATATTCTTCTTGTTGGACCAACAGGATGTGGTAAAACATATTTAGCACAAACATTGGCACGTATTATTGATGTGCCTTTTACTATGGCAGATGCAACGACTTTAACTGAAGCAGGCTATGTTGGTGAAGATGTTGAAAATATTATTTTAAAGCTACTTCAATCTGCTGATTATAATGTTGAACGTGCGCAACGTGGTATCGTATATATTGATGAAGTTGATAAAATCTCTCGTAAAGCTGATAATCCCTCAATTACAAGAGATGTTTCTGGTGAAGGTGTTCAGCAAGCGCTATTAAAAATTATGGAAGGGACAATAGCGTCGGTTCCTCCGCAGGGAGGACGTAAGCATCCACAGCAAGAATTTCTTCAGGTTGATACAACGAATATTCTGTTTATTTGTGGAGGAGCTTTTGCTGGTTTAGAGAAAATTATTTCAGGACGTGGTGAAAAGACTTCAATTGGTTTTTCTGCTGCTGTTAAGGCTCCTGATGAGCGTCGTGTTGGTGAGATATTCCGTGATTTAGAACCTGAAGACCTTATTAAATTTGGCTTGATACCGGAGTTTATTGGTCGTCTTCCTGTTATAGCGACTTTGGAAGACTTAGATATTTGTGCGCTTGTTCAAATTTTATCACAACCCAAAAATGCGTTAGTGAAACAATATCAACGTCTTTTTGAAATGGAAAATGTTCAGTTAGTTTTCCATGAAGATGCTTTACGTGTTATTGCTAAAAAGGCTATTGAGCGTAAAACTGGTGCACGTGGTTTACGCTCTATTATGGAAAGGATACTTCTTAACACTATGTTTGAATTACCAGCTCTTGTAGGTGTTCAAGAAGTGGTAATTTCTAGCGATGTAGTTGAAGGCAAGGCTTGTCCTCTCTACATTTATTCAGATCATATAGAAAATAAAGAAAATGTATCAGCGTGATCTATAATATAAATTTAGCTATTGTGTTATTTTGGTATAGATATTTTGTATATAACAGCGTAATTACTTGATTTATTGGTCCATAATTATCATTTCATTTATTGTAGAGAGTTGGCTTTTTAAAGAGTGACTTGTATTATGAGCGAGTCAGAGGCTCTAGAAAGGAAAAATATGCAATATATTGATGAAAAGACAGGCGAGGAAATAGAAGGGTTTTACGCTATTTTGCCACTTCGTGATATTGTTGTCTTCCCACATATCATTGTTCCGCTTTTCGTAGGCCGAGAAAAGTCGATTTGTGCTCTTGAAAAGACAATGGTAATGGATAAACAGATATTACTGGTTACGCAAAAAAATGCTTCTGATGATGATCCAACTTCAGAAGGTCTTTATGATGTTGGTACTATTGCTAAAATTCTTCAGCTTTTAAAACTTCCCGATGGAACTGTAAAGGTTTTGGTTGAGGGGACTGCACGTGCAAAAATTAACCAATTTATTGATAATGATGATTATCTTCAAGCTTATGTAACGATCGCAGAGGAAACTAAAGATGATGATGTTGTTGAAATCAAGGCTCTTTCTCGGTCAGTGATTTCTTATTTTGAAAATTATGTAAAGTTAAATAAGAAAATTTCTCCTGAGATTGTCAGTGCTGTTAGTCAAATTAGTGATCCTTCTAAACTTGCTGATACTATTGCATCTCATTTGGTTATTAAACTTGCAGAAAAACAAGAAATACTAGCACTATTGCCTATACGTAATCGTCTTGAGCGTGTACTTTCTTTTATGGAAGGAGAAATTTCCGTTTTGCAAGTTGAAAAGCGTATTCGTTCACATGTCAAACGGCAGATGGAAAAGAATCAAAGGGAATATTATCTTAATGAGCAGTTAAAGGCTATTCAGAAAGAATTAGGGGCAGGTGATGAGGGGCAGGATGAACTATCTGAACTAGAAGAGCGTATCAGAAAAACTAAGCTTTCGAAAGAAGCACGAGAAAAAGCTGGGGCAGAGCTCAAAAAATTACGTAATATGTCTCCAATGTCTGCAGAGGCAACGGTTGTACGTAATTATCTTGATTGGCTTTTAGCTATTCCTTGGAATAAAAAATCAAAAATTAAAAATGATCTTAGTTTTGCTGAAAAAGTTATGGATAATGAGCACTTTGGTCTTGAAAAAGTCAAAGAGCGAATCGTTGAATATCTAGCAGTGCAGAGCAGATCATCAAGAATACGAGGTCCTATTATTTGTTTGTTAGGCCCTCCTGGTGTTGGAAAGACATCCCTTGCGCGTTCTATTGCAAAGGCAACGGGTCGGGAATATGTTCGTATCTCATTAGGAGGTGTTCGTGACGAGGCTGAAATTCGTGGGCATCGCCGAACTTATATTGGTTCTATGCCTGGAAAAATTATTCAGTCTATGAAAAAAGCAAAAAAATCTAACCCGCTTTTTTTGCTTGATGAGATTGACAAAATGGGACAGGATTTTCGTGGAGATCCTTCATCAGCTTTATTAGAGGTTCTTGATCCTGAACAGAATGGCACATTTATTGATCATTATTTAGAAGTAGAATATGATCTTTCCGATGTTATGTTTATTACAACTTCTAATACACTGAATATTCCAAGTCCATTAATGGATAGGATGGAAATCATTCGCATTGCTGGTTATACTGAGTGTGAAAAGATGGAGATTGTTAAACGGCATCTTTTGCCAAAAGCGTTAAAGGATCATGCTCTTTCTAAAAGAGAATTAAGTGTTTCTGATGATGCGATAAGATCAATTATTCAATTTTATACGCGTGAGGCTGGTGTTCGGAATCTTGAGCGTGAGTTGATGAAAATAGCACGTAAATCAGTTACAAAAATTCTTAAGACTGATCAAAAGTTTATAGAAATTAGGAATGATAATATTGATGATTTCCTAGGTGTTAAGCGTTATCGTTTTGGACAAATTGATGGTGAAAACCAAATTGGTGTTGTTACAGGGCTTGCTTGGACTGAAGTAGGTGGGGAGTTGCTAACCATTGAAGGCGTTATGATGTCGGGCAAAGGTAAGATGACTGTAACTGGTAATTTGCGCGATATTATGAAGGAATCAATTTCTGCGGCAGCGTCTTATGTACGTTTTCGTGCTGCTGATTTTGGTATTGAGCCTCCATTTTTTGACAAACGTGATATTCATGTTCATGTTCCGGAAGGTGCTACACCTAAAGATGGGCCATCAGCAGGGATTGCAATGGTAACAGCAATTGTTTCAGTGTTAACAGGAATACCTGTTTATAAAGACGTTGCTATGACTGGTGAAATTACTTTGCGTGGATGTGTGTTACCGATTGGTGGACTAAAAGAAAAATTGCTTGCGGCTCTTCGAGGAAGAATCAAGAAAGTACTTATTCCTGAAGAAAATGCGAAGGATTTGGTTGATATTCCCGATGATGTCAAAAATAATATGGAAATTATTCCGGTAACTCATGTAAGTGAAGTTCTTAAACACGCTTTGATTCGTTTTCCCGAACCTATTGAATGGACAGAATCTTCCACAATATCTGAAACTGTTAAACCAGAAAGTGATAATGAGGGAATGTTAGTTGCGCACTGATTCACGTTATGAGCTATAATTATGCTATAAAAAGCACAAAAGAGCCATGTAGGGAGCTGTAATTTTATCTATTTTAGATAAATAATGAAAAAATTCCGTGAATAACTACGATTATTTCTAAAAAACAATGCATTGAGGAAAAATAGCACTTCTGTTTCCTGTACTTTTCAATAAAATTACTCATAGCCGATTAAATTTTATTATTCGGCAATATAGGGAAAGGAAATGTTTAATGAATAAAAGTGAATTGGTTAATTCAGTTGCTGAAAAAGCAGGTATCTCGAAAGCTCAAGCTGGTGCTTCTGTTGATGCTTTTATTGCTTCTGTTACAGAAGCTTTAGCTTCAGGAGGTGATGTTCGTATTCCAGGTTTTGGTTCTTTTGAAGTTTCTCATCGTGCTGCTACAAAAGGACGAAACCCTTCAACCGGTGCTGAAATTATTATTCCTGCGCGTTCTGTACCTAAATTTTCTGCGGGAAAAAGTCTTAAAGAAGCTGTCAATAATAAATAATTCAAACTACTTTTTAAAAAACCGGTTTATTTATAAACCGGTTTTTTCTAGAAATGCTTAGAAGTAGTCAGTACATACTTGTGAGATATATTATTTTAGCTTTATGGATGAAATATAAAAACTGTATGCTGATTTATGTAGCGGGAATTCAAGTAATCAATCGAGTATTTATATTAAACAGTAATTGAGATACATTTATTTAATTATTTTTTATCGTTATCATTCAAGTGTCATCATAGCTATTTTAAATTAATAGCCTATCTCTTTAGTTTTTTTGTGTAAAAAAGCGTAGATGTTTCTACTGACGTTATTAATGTTAGCTAGTGTATCTAGCTGACCAGTAGTGCTCTTTCATTTGTTATATTAAAATATTTATATAAGTTGTTGTTAAATAGTGTTTTTATAATAATAGAAATATATTATTTAGAGTATTAATACTTATATAATTACGACATTTTCTTTTTATAGCGAATTATAGTGAAAAATGAGACATATTTTAACAAAACAAACAATCTTAAATTATTTTTTAGCAATAAACTAAATTACTTAATAGATCAAAAATTAGATTAGCAAATGTCGTAATTATAATCAAATACAATGGTTCAGTTAAAAACTATTTTTTAACCATTGAATACAATCGTTTAAAGCTTGTTCAATTATAGCTTGTTTTTTTTCTTTATGTGATCGTTTTTCTAAGTCATTGGTGGAAATAATAGGCGGAAAAAGGCCAAAATTGATATTCATTGGCTGGAAGGATTTTTTTCCTTTTTCGATAGTAGCAATATGACCACCAGTAATATGATTCAATAGAGCTCCAAATGCTGTAGTTTTTGGTGGTAGAGAAGGGCAAGCATGATTATATTCAGCAGCAGCAAAACGTCCAGCGAGCAATCCTATCGCTGCTGATTCTATGTAGCCTTCACAGCCTGTAATTTGTCCAGCAAAACGCAGTTGTGGTTTTTGTTTTAAACGAAGACTTTCATCAAGAAGGATTGGTGAATTGAGATACGTATTGCGGTGAAGGCCACCAAGGCGTGCAAATGCTGCTTTTTCAAGACCAGGAATCATTCTAAAGATGCGTGTTTGCTCACTATATTTCAATTTTGTTTGAAAGCCGACCATATTGTAAAGCGTACCCAGTTTGTTATCTTGACGTAATTGTACAATAGCATAGGGTTTGATTGTGGGGTGATGAGTATTGGTGAGACCCATAGGTTTCATAGGACCATGTCTTAGAGTTTCAAGTCCACGTTCGGCCATCACTTCGATTGGTAAGCATCCATCGAAATAGGATATATTTTCAAATTCACGAAATTCTACTTTCTCTCCACTTATCAATGCTTCAACAAAAATTTTATATTGTTCTTGATTTAGAGGACAATTAAGATAATCTTTTCCTGTTCCTTCAGGACCAATTTTATCATATCGAGATTGGTACCAACAAATGTCCATATTAATACTTTCAGTATAAATAATGGGTGCAATAGCGTCAAAAAAAGAAAGCGCTTCTGTTCCAGTTATTGCTTGTATTGCTTGAGAGAATTCTGGTGTGGTAAGAGGACCAGTGGCAATAATAACATTATGCCAGTTTTCAGGAATCTCATGAATTTCTTTGCGTTGTATGGTTATAAGAGGATGTTTTTCAAGTGTTTCTGTAACAGTTTTTGAGAATTCATCACGGTCAACAGCAAGTGCACCTCCAGCTGGTACTTTATTACTATCTGCAGCCTTCATGATTAACGATTTGGCTAATCGCATTTCGGCATGTAAAAGTCCTACAGCATTTTTTGATGCATCATCTGAACGAAATGAATTTGAACAGACGAGCTCTGCAAGTTTATCTGTTTTATGAGCATCAGATTTTCTTTTTGGGCGCATTTCATGCAAGACAACAGGAATTCCTAATTGAGCAATTTGCCAACTTGCTTCACTGCCTGCAAGACCGCCGCCGATAATATGGATTGGAGTTTTCAATTTATTTAACATGACTTACTTTATTAGTGGAAGGAGTCCTTTTTGAAAAGGATGAATTTTATCTCTATAATTTTGTGAAAAGAATTATTTATTGAGTTAATAAAGGATAGTCATTTGCTTTTTTTCTTTAATTGGTTGGAATTGAATGCTATAGAAACGCCGCTGACATGAAGTTTTTGTTTATAAATTTGAGCGGATGTGGCGAAATTGGTAGACGCACCAGATTTAGGTTCTGGCGGGAGACCGTGGGGGTTCGAGTCCCTCCATCCGCACCAAAGTAATAGCTTTAAGCGCTACGGATAGCTGTGTATACGAAGTCCGTTTATCTAGATCTAGCATTTAAAGTGTTAGAATTATTGTTGTTATTGGAGTAGGTTTATCTATCTCCTCAGAGAAATAAAGGTTGTTCGATGCAAGTTACTGAGATGCTTAACGAAGGACTGAAGCGCGAAATTAAGATTGTGGTTCCAGTGAAAGATTTGGAAGCAAAATTAAATGAACGGTTGGATGATACCAAAGGTAAGATCAAACTTAAAGGATTCCGTCCGGGTAAGGTTCCATCTGATCATCTCCGAAAAATGTACGGTAAATCTTTTATGGCTGAAATTCTTAATGAGATCATTAACGATGCTCCGCGTTCTATTTTAGCAGAGCGTAATGAATATTCAGCAATGCAACCGCAAATTGATATAGATGAAGATAAAAAAGTTATAGATGGTAAGGCTGATTTTGTTTTTAGTTTGAAGTACGAGGTTTTGCCAAAATTTGAGGTTAAAGACTTCAAAAATATTGAAATCGTTCGCGAAATTGCTGATATACCTGAACAAGAAGTTGATGAGCAAGTAACGCGGATTCTTTCTTCTACTCGTAGTTATTCGCAAAAGAATGGTCCTTCAAAAGAAGATGATCGCATAACAATTGATTATTTAGGGAAAATTGATGGCGTTCCGTTTGATGGTGGTTCTGATAAAGATGCACAGCTGATTCTTGGTTCGAAACAGTTTATTCCTGGTTTTGAAGAGCAATTAATTGGTCTAAAAGCAGGTGATGTAAAAACAATTTCTGTTAAATTTCCTGATGATTATAGTGCTGCGCATTTAGCTAGTAAAAATGCAGAGTTTGATATTACTGTTAAAACTGTTGCTAAACCGGATGAATTGAAAATTGATGATGAAGCAGCAAAAAAACTTGGTTTAGAGTCTCTTGATCGCTTACGTGAAGTCGTTCGTGGACAGGTTGAAAGTCGATATGGTTCTATGACACGTCAAAAAATTAAGCGACAAGTTCTTGATGCTTTAGATGCAGATTATAGTTTTGATATTCCTGAACAACTTTTAGAGATTGAATTTAATAATATATGGAATCATATCAATGAAGATTTAAAAAGGATGGGCAAAAGTTTTGAAGATGAGGGCATCACAGAGGAACAAGCGCGAGAAGAATATCGCATGCTTGCGAAGCGTCGTGTTCGCCTTGGTTTAGTACTTTCTGAAATTGGTACAAAAGTTGGAGTTCAAGTAAGTGAAGATGAATTAAAGGCTGCAGTTTTTGAACAAGTTCGCCAATATCCTGGACAAGAAAAAGAAATGATGGATTTTTTCCGCCGCACGCCAGAAGCTATTGCTAATCTCCGTGCTCCAATCTTTGAAGAAAAAGTTATTGATTATTTGCTTACACAGATAAAAATAACAGATAAAAAAGTGACAATTGAAGAGTTGATGAAAGAATATGATGAAGCAGGTTTAACTGACAAGACTTCTGCCAAGAAAAAATCGGCAGTAAAAGAAAAAGGTATAAAAAAGGCTTCAACTAAAAAGAAAATTCCTAAAACAAGTTAAAATTTATGCTAATAAAATAGTTCTGATAAATTATTTTTTGATGTGTATTCTAGATTTGCTCTGGCAATAGTTTTAGGTTAGCCATTGGGTGTATTTGAAATGTTGATAGTGAGTTGATAATGGAAATTGTTGATACTCGTCTTCCTGATCCTAAGCGTTTTATTTCTGGAACTACAGGTGATTGGGAAGTTATTATTGGCATGGAAGTTCATGCGCAAGTCATATCAAATTCAAAACTTTTTTCAGGTGCATCAACTAAGTTTGGGGCTGAGCCGAATAATCACGTGTCACTTGTTGATGCAGCTATGCCTGGTATGTTGCCTGTTATTAATCAAGCATGTATTCGTCAAGCTGTTCGAACTGGTTTAGGGTTAAAAGCTAAAATTAATTTAAAATCTGTTTTTGATCGTAAAAACTATTTTTATCCAGATTTACCCCAGGGGTATCAGATTTCACAGTTTCAGTATCCTATCGTAGGTGAAGGGAAAGTAGTTGTATCTACTGGACCAGATTCGAATGGTCAGTTTGAGGATATTGAAATTGGGATTGAAAGGTTGCACCTTGAGCAAGATGCTGGAAAGTCTATGCATGACCAGCATCCAACAATGTCTTTTGTAGATCTTAATCGCTCAGGTGTTGCTCTTATGGAAATTGTTTCTAAACCAGATATGCGATCATCAGAAGAAGCAAAAGCCTATATGACAAAATTACGTACAATTGTTCGTTATTTGGGTACTTGTGATGGGAATATGGATGAGGGCTCTATGCGTGCAGATGTAAATATATCTGTTCGCCGTCCTGGTGGACCTTTTGGAACGCGCTGTGAAGTTAAAAATGTTAATTCGATTCGTTTTATTGGCCAAGCAATTGAATATGAGGCACGTCGCCAAATTGCAATTTTAGAAGATGGGGGTGTAATAGATCAGGAAACTCGACTTTTTGATGCAACAAAAGGTGAAACAAGATCTATGCGTTCAAAAGAGGAAGCATATGACTATCGTTATTTTCCTGATCCTGATCTTTTACCGTTAGAGCTTGATCAGGTTTTTGTAGATACTTTAGCTTCAGAATTACCTGAATTACCTGATGATATAAAGGCGCGTTTTATCAATGAGATGGGGTTAACCGCATATGATGCTTCTATTCTTGTAACAGAAAAAGCAATTGCAGATTATTTTGAAGAAGTAGCACATGGGCGGGATGGAAAGATGGTTGCTAATTGGGTGATTAATGATCTTTTAGGCGCTTTAAATAAAGATAATCGTGATATTGAAGATACTCCAATTACAGCAAACCAATTGGGAGCAATTATTGATCTTATCAAAGATGGAACTATTTCTGGAAAAATTGCAAAAGATCTATTTGAAATTATTTGGAATGAAGGTGGAGATCCACATCAGATTGTAGAAAAGCGTGGTATGAAGCAGGTAACGGATGCAGGAGTTATTGAAAGAGTTGTTGACGAAATTATTATCAATAACCCTGATAAAGTTTCTCAAGCACGGGAGAAGCCTGCTTTGATTGGTTGGTTTGTTGGACAGGTAATGAAGGCAACAGAAGGTAAGGCAAATCCTCAAACAGTTAATAAATTAGTTAAAAGTAAGCTTGGGGTAGATTAATATATCAGGATGAAAATCCTGTAAGTGTGATATTAACTTATGATATAGTTCGTACAGATTAATAGTTAGTTATTTGGTTCAACTGCAATTGATGTTTCTAAGTATCATAATAAATTTATTCTTGTTAGAGTGATCTAATAAGGATTCGAAAGAAATAGGAGAAGAAATGTCTGGTTTTTTCAAGCAAATTTTTACATGGTGGAATGGTAATACTATTAATACACGCTTTTTTACATGGCGCCATGGTAAACGTATAGGAGAAGACCAGTTTGGTAATGTTTATTATGAAGGTAGTCGCCATAAGGATGGCTATTTACGCCGCTGGGTGATTTATAAAGATTATTCTGAGGCTTCTAGTATTCCTCCAGGTTGGCATGGATGGATTCACCACCGTTGTGATGTACCACCTACGGAAGAAAATTATCAATCATATAGTTGGGAGAAATCGCATATTTTAAATATGACGGGTACAAGTGAAGCTTACCGGCCAAAAGGATCTATTGCTTATAATCATGGGAATTTTTATGCTCGTGAAGATTACGATGCATGGTTACCTGAGAAGTAATAGGTGTATTTTTTCTTTGGCTATGTTTATAATGATGTTTGTCAGGTGTAATTAATTTGATATTATGAAGTTTTTATTATCAAAATTTAAGTATTTTTTTTATACTTCTTTATTAGGGGGGATGGCGGTTTTATTTACAGTTAGCTTTTTACAAGCTGAACGTATTAGCAATGAAATTGTTATTTTCACAGGTCTTGATAAAATTACGGGGCAGGTTACTAGTTTTGAAGTTCATATCGGTCAGGTTTATCAATATGGTGCTTTGCAAGTAATACCGCGAGTGTGTTACACAAGTTCTAAAAATGAACCAGCTCGTACTACTAGTTTTATTGAAGTTAGTGAAATGACATTGGAGAAAAAAACACGGCGTATTTTTACAGGATGGATGTTTGCAGATAGTCCTGGCTTAAATGCTGTTGAGCATCCCATTTATGATGTATGGCTAAAAGATTGCAAAAAAAATTCTGATATTCTTACAGATGAATGATTGTTATTACTTGGTTATGTAAGTCAAGAAATATGTGGTTACCTTTTTGATTAACAGATAAGTGATTTCCATTCGTACTTTTACTTATATTGTGGGATGCTATTTATTAAGCTAATCAGCTATTTAAGCATAATAGTTATAGGCAAGTAATGAGAAATTCGTTTTCCAGATCCATCGTCGAATCCATATTTAGCCTTTTCAGCGCTTATTATGGCTGGTCTAGATGGTATAAAGAATAAGATACATCCTGGTCCAGCTATGGATAAAGATCTTTATGATCTCCCACCGAAAGAGTTCAAAGATATTCCTACAGTTTCCAGAAGTCTAAGCGAAGCACTTGAATTTCTTGATAAAGATCGGGATTTTCTTAAATCTGGTGATGTTTTTGATGATGACCAAATTAATTCCTTTATTGAATTAAAACTGAAAGAAGTTCTGCGTTATGAAACAACCCCTCATCCTGTTGAATTTGATATGTATTATTCTGTTTAATGCAAGAATGAAAATTTTTGTTTGATTGTGATAGGAATGCTAGAGCATTCTTCTCATTAGAGGATTATCCTTCTATCAAATAGATTTTTATAAGGCATGTTTATGAGGAAACAAATAATGTAGATCATTTAAAACTAGCGATGAGAAAATTCTTATCATTACGCATTTAGACTATTTTTTCGAAAATTGTTATGATTGTTTTATTTTTGTATTTTGAAGTTTAATGGGACGTTTCTGCATTTTATTTTGATTCAGACATGAATTGATGCTGATTATCGAAAGGGTTATAGGTTCCATACTTTTTGCGCCACTGTATAGGCTCAGTAAAGTTGCTAGACCAAAGGCCAATTTTATTGTTATATGCGCTTTGTTCGGCACTTAAATACGTTGTTGGAATTGGGTATTTATTATCTTTTGATAGGATCAGCATACCTTCTGCAAGTCCTATTTCTGCCAGATCGACTCCTTGCACAAAGCACTGAGCATAGTGAGTTTCTTTTTCTATAATAGTTTGTTTACAAGATAAGGTATGTCCTAGAGTTTTGGTGACTAGCCATGCTGTTGTGACAGCTCCACATGGCCATTCTTGGTTATCTAATTTTGCTTTTTGACGGGGTGCACATGTATCTACACCATATAAGTGAATATTTCGGACGATAGGTTTATGTTGAGGCTTTTCAGCAGGAATTATTAATTGAAATGTGACACCGCTAGTCACAGATGCGATACCATTAAATATACCTTCATGATTATTTGAATCGCTATTGATCCAATTGAGATCTGGCGCATTTTCTTCTAATTTTTTTTGCACACTTGTTTCGTAGTGCTTATTTTGTTCGAGATCGATCTCGCTTATATCTTGATTTTCTTGCATTTTTAATGGCTCGAGAATATCTAGATTTGTTTTGTAATGGTTTTGGCTTATTATCCATATCCCTATAGAGCAGATAATGTAGACAATAATTATCGATTTAAATCGCATTTATTCAATCCTTATTGTTTCTATATCCTATAATTTTTATGCATCTCTGTTTTTCTCCTAGATCCTAAAGAAAGCGTATCAATAGCATTTGTTGCAAATTAAACACATTTTGCAAAGAAAAACATTATTTTACGCACTTGATATTGTCATTTTGATAAAATAACAATATCTACGCTAGGTTTTTTGGTTATAGATTTGATTAATTTCTGTCTCTCAGTTGGGAAATTCTAGGAAAGGTTTTTGTAATAGTTTGATGAAGCGCTTGCGATTAAAGAAGCTTAAAGTTGTAAGCCTGTAGTTTTAAAGTTTTTAAATTTGTAAAAATAATAGGATGTTAGTTTGTAATCAATATTCTTTCTGAAGAGGAGATTAAATGACAAACATTATATCTAAGCATATTTACTGTATCGCTTTTGCGCTACTTTTAGCGATGTTTGCGGTATTAACCCCAGCTTATGCTGATTCTGCTGCTAGCGGTATGGGGAATCTTGATACGGTTTTGCGAAATATTGTTTCGATGATGACAGGTACAACAGCGAAGCTTATTGCAACAATTTGTGTTGCAGCTGTGGGTATTGGTTGGATGTATGGTGTTATTGATTTACGCAAAGCAGCGTATTGTGTTCTTGGTATCGGTATTGTTTTTGGTGCTTCGGCTTTTGTTACATTATTAATGGGGAGTTCAACATAAATGAACGAAGATACTCTTTTTCTTGCTTGTACACGACCAGCGATGTTTGCAGGTGTTACCATAGAAGCAATGGCCTTGAATGTCATAGCAATATCTACTCTTTTTATCATTACAAGCAGTTTTTCAATGATCGGTCTTGGTGTTGGTTTACATTTTATCTTACGCGAAATCACAAAGCGCGATCATAATCAATTTCGTATTCTGTTCGTGTGGCTCAATACTCGAGGCAAACAAAAGAACCTAACAAGATGGGGTGGAGGATCTACATCTCCTCTTCGTCTTATTCGTACTTATAAGGAGCTAAAATAAGTGAGACAACTGTCAGTTATGAAACGGGAATCTCTACCTGAGGAATTTATTCCTTACGTCCGTCATGTCAATCACCATGTGATTGCATTAGACTCCCGTTGCTTAATGACAGTGATTTCTATTGAAGGAATAAATTTTGATACTGCAGATATCGAAGGATTTTTATAATTTTCATTAGAATTAATTCATGAAAAAAACAGATAAATTAAAAAAATTTAAACTTTTAGGAAAAAAAGGAGAAGAATTATTAGACTTGTCTTCTTGTTGTGATTATACTTATCCTGACAGTGATACATTAATAAATAAACATGGAATAAAGAATTCTCAAGCTCTTGATGAAAAGTGCGCGTATCATTCAGAGCAAGCAATTATTCGTTTGCGTCGAGAAGCACTGCCAAATAAGTTTAATTCCTCTTATTTAAAACATATTCATAAATGTTTATTTGAAGATACTTTCGAGTGGGCTGGTTATACTCGCGATCTTACATTTAAATTTAAAAATGGTGTAACTGCTAACATCTCAAAGATGCGAATACCAAATACAGATGCTTTTTTTAAAAAGAGTAAAGCGGTTTCAAAAAGTTTACATAAATTTGATCAAGTGCTTTCGAAAAAAAATAATTTACAAGGCTTATCACGTGAAGAATTTGTTGATGAAGCAACGAAGCTTTTTTCCTTTCTCAACTATATACATCCATTTAGAGATGGGAATGGGCGTGCACAACGAATATTTTTTGAAAAACTCGCAGAGGCTGCAGGCCATAAGCTTGATTTTTCAGTTGTGACTCAAAGACGCATGATACATGCTTGCAATGATGCGATACCTGTAAAAAATAATGTAAATTATGAAGCAATGCAACATTTGTTCGAAGATATCTCCAATCCAGAAAAAAGACGTATTTTGAAGGATTATTTACATTCTGTGTCTAATAATAAGCATGCATGTAATTTTTTGGATGATCAAATTATTATAACACCACGTGAAGGTGTGACCTATACAGGTATTTATAAGGATAGTAATGCGGATTCTATTATAGTTGAAACAGTAGACTTGTATATCATATGCTGTAAAGATTATTTTACACCAGAACAGCTTAAGGCATTAAAACCCAATGATAAGCTTACTTTTACAGTTCCAATAAATAAAGATTTAGATCAAATTCTCATCCCAGCAGAAAGATTACCTCCTTTAACGTTAGAAAAAATACTTCGAACAATTGAGAATCATACTGAACTTCAAAACAATCGAAAAGAAATCGAGAATTTATCACAAATTGTTTATGGAAATTCAAAAGTATTAAATTCAAGTATTGATGTGATTAATAAAGGACGAGAGGTAAGTAAAAAAATTCCTGAACAAATTTTAAATAATCCTGAATCTATTGCTAAGCTCGCTGGTTTTAAAATATGTGGTATAAGGACTCCAAGACGCAGAATAGCTGAAAAGAATCTTGCACCACTTAGTCAAAAAATTAAAAATTATACGCGTTCCATACAAATTACTAAAAATATAATCATTAGAAATCATGTAATAGAACAAAAACGCCTTTTACAAGAAATAACACTACCCCGTGAAATAATGCAAGATATCCTTAGCGTGTCTGAAAGTGAAAGATCAAAAGCTTTAAATGTAGAAAATTGTGTTAAGACCCAAAAAGAGCTTATTTCCTTTTTGTCTAAATTTGAATCTCGTCTTTCAGAGACAGAGTCTCAAGCATTCAGAGAAGGTGATTATAAACAAATCGCTCAAAGTATTGGTATGTCAGAACATAAAGCAAAAAAACTTATAAGTATTGTTAATCAAGTAAAAAAAGTATATCGACAACTTCAACAATTGAAAGTGAATAAGTCAGTACAGATGGGCGTAGCTGTTTAAAATATAAGGTTTCTTTATAACAAAATTATAACAAAATAAAAACATATTTTTATTTTACAAAAATGGAAAAATAGAAGAGGTCACTTGTCACTTAATGAGAAAATCCAAAGATTCTCCATCTCTAACAGTAGAAGAGCTTCGAAGACGTCGCCAAATTATTGATTCAGCGATTCATACTCATACTATTGAACGTATCCCTTTGCATCCTGACACACTTCTAGTTTTAGAAAAATATGCAGAGGGAGGTTCATTAAATGAGTTTAATATCCTTATGGATAGTGTTATACAAATGATATTGCAAGAAATGGGAAATGTACAGGTGGAAAAACTACAATCTGCCTCTTTATCATCGTACGACAACTATATTTATCCTGCAAGCCACGTACTAAAAAATAAATATGGAATAATAGACTCAGACAATTTATCCATGGTAAGCGGACATCATGCAGCGAAAGCAATAGTTAATTTGCACCATGAACCACTACCAGAAAGGTTCGATTCTTTCTATCTAAGATATATCCATAAACGCTTGTTTGAGAATACATTTGAATGGGCTGGGAATAGTCGTAATTTCCCATTTACATTTAATGATGGCACTACTGCTATTATACAAACAATGAAAAAGGTAAATTCTGACGATCAGTTTTTAGAGAGTAAAAAAATTGCTCAATACCTAGATAATGTGGATCAAACGCTTGCAGAACAGAATAATTTTCAAGGCTTATCGCGACAAGCTTTTATTAGTAAAGCAGCGAGTATGTTTGCTCTTATTAATTATATACACCCATTCAGAGATGGTAATGGTCGCACACAACGAGTGTTTTTTGAAAGACTTGCTGAAGCTGCAGGTCATCAACTAGATTTCTCAATTGTTACAGCAGAGCGTATGAGAGTTTGCAGTATACTTTCTATGGTGCGTTCTAATGTTATGGGCGATATAGGTGCTATGAAGCATATGTTTGAAGATATTTCAAATCCAGAAAAAGTAAGTATTATGAAAGAGTTCATAAGCTCCATGAGTAAGTCTGAGTATAAAAATGCTCAAAAAATGATTATTGTAATGCCAAAAAGAGGGCATAACTATCTAAGTTTTTATGAAAGTGAGACTGCAGAACATCTTCTACTCAAAGTAGATCTTAATTATATTTCAAAACCGCTTTATGTGATATTCAAAAAAGATTATTTTTTACCCAATGAAGTTAAGGAATTAAAGTCTGGTTGTCCGCTAAGTTTTAAAGTTCCTATGAGTAGAGATATAAAAGATTTGGAAAGTATTCTTATTCCAAAAGAAACGGTAGCTTCTTTAACATCAGATCAACTTATTGAAAAAATTACGAGTCATCTCGCTGTCCAATTAAAGCGACAAGAAGTTGATATTTGTGCAAAGTATGTTTATAAAAATTTAGAAGACTTTAATGAAAAGATAAGTGTAAAAAACATTCTTGAAAATAGAAATTTTCAGGAAGTTTTTACAAAGAGAATAGTTGATTTTCCTGAGTCTATTTCTAAATTAGCAGGCACAAAAATATTATGGTTGAAAACTTTAAAATACAAAATTGCTGAACAAAATGTTGAAGCACTTGCTCAAAAGGTTCATGATTATGTCGATATTGTAAAAGAGGTAGAAAATGGAATTATTAAAGAGAATCTAATAAAGAAAAAATGTCTTATGACAGTAGTAGCAATGCCTAGCAAAAAATTGCAAGATATTTTTAATTTGTCAAAAGATATGCAAAAAGAAACTTTAAGTTCCTCTCCTTCACTCCAAGAAGAACTCAATATTTTTATAAAAGCAGTCAATCAGCGTCTTATGCCATTAGAACATAAATGGCTTCGTGATGCTAATTATGATTTGTTAGCTGAAAGCATTGGCATATCACAAAGTAAAGCAAAACAAATTGGAGAGCTCTTTATGCAAGGCAAGCGCCTACAAAATTTGTTAAAAGAAATCAAGCGTGATCATTCAGAAGTAATCAATATGGCTTGTTAAAATGTGTGGATTTATAATTCATTTAATATTTATAGATGACAATTGTTGTAACCGCTCTATGCATGGAAAGGCATAAATATTTTACATAAGCTATTTAAGTTTCTAAATAATAATAGAGGACGGAACAAACAAGAAGATATGCTTCTGTTTTATGAGAATAAGTAAAAGAAAGGAAGAGTTCATGAAAAAAACAACTGATCATTCTACATCTTTAACGCCAGAAGAATTACAAAAGCGCCGTGAAGCGGTTGATGCAGCTATTAGTACACATGCAATTGAGGGGATCACTCTTCATTCTAAAACGCTTGAAATTTTAGAAGGATATGCGAAGGGAGAATATTCATTAGAAGAATTTAATACTCTTATGGACAATGCAACACTATAAAGAGCGAATAATAAACAATAAATGTTGAGATACAATAATATCCTGTTTATCTTTAACTCGTGATTATATTTATTCTGGCAGCAATATATTAAAAATGGATATAGGATAAAAAATTCTCAATCTCTTTATGAGAGGTCTTCTTGTTATTTAGAGCAAGTAGATTACTCATTTACATTAAGAAATGCTGCCAAATAAGTTTGATTTCTCTTATTTAAAATATCTTCTATAAATGCTTATTAAGAACGCGTTCAAATAGGTAGAGCGTATTTGTTGATCTTACATTTAAATTTGAAAATAGTATAACCACTCACATTTCAAAGATGCAAATACTAACTCAGGTGCTTTTCATCAAAATCTATGTTATTTTATGAGTAAAATCAATTTACGTTTTTTATTAAGAAATTGAGAATTCTTTATCCTACATTCATTTTTAATTTAAATGTATTATTGCCTGAATAAATTTAATTACAATAAGAAAATAATGAATAAGACAACGTTGGCTCTTTATCTTAATTTATCACTAAAAGAACTTATTATAGAATTAGATGAACTATAAATAAAAATGATTTTAAATAAATAATTTTCTAAAATTTAAATATTTTGTATATTTTATTAAAGCTTTAAGTGTTTTAGGAAGCATATCTTCTTATTTATTACGCATCTATTATTCGTTTAGAAATTTCAATAACTTATGTAAGACATTTCTACTTTTCCATGAACAGAATATTTTACAATAAGTACTATATTTATTATAGATAACTATATCGTAGATCATAATATGCTATGCTATAACAATTAAGAAACCTAATTGATGGTTTACAGCTTCAGTAAATTTTTCAAAAAATATTTGTTGTATGTGCCTATTACCATCTCTAATCAGTCTTTCTTTCCTTTGGGAGCAAAACGATTCTGTTCAGTAGTAGCTAGCATCTCTTTTCTTCTAAAATAAATTGCTCGCCCACAGCGCAAAGGTGGTTGCCCTTGCATAAGAATGATTTGTTCATCTTGTCGCATCTTTTGAATAATTTCATGAGGTAAAATCAGTGCTCTTTGTTGATAATTTATATTTTTAGAGCCTTTTAAAAATTGTCCTTTAGATTTACTTGCTCCAGTCACTTCTATCGTCATTTGACCACAACGTTCTGAAATATCTTTAGCTGTCTGTAAATCTTTAATAGCAGCATAACTCACAAACGAACAACTCTCAAACCATGATTGCGCTCCTGATTTTCCAAAGTGATTTACCAACTGACCAGAGGACTGATAAAATAACATTAAGGATATGCCATATTTACGTCCACGGTCACGCGCTTCTTCTAAAATATTCATATAGCCAAGCAAATCAACTTCATCCAAAACAAACAAAACACGCTTTTTATAGTTTCCATCAGCTATAACCATTGCATTTAAAAAAGCACCAATAATTACACGCCCAATTCCTGGATAGCTATTTAAAATACTTGCTGGAAGATTAAGAAAGATATCTGTATTCCCATCCGCTATATCTGAGGATGAAAAATCATCACCACAAACAAGATCTGCGTAATTAGACAAAGAAAGCCACTGAGTATCTTTTGAGGCCGTTGTATAAACACCTGAAAAGGTTTGATCTGCCATTTCTGTGAAAATACCAACCATTTCGCGAATAAAAGGAGAAGGTGATGTATCTTGAATATGGCGTAGTTGATTAACAACCGCTGTTTCTGATTGAGAAAGGATCTTTCGCAATGTTTTTAGATTACGCTCACAATCATCGTATTCATCAGAAAATATGACATGCGCAAGAAGAGCAGTTAAAAGATTATGAGCTTGTGTTGAAAAGTATTCTGCTGAAGAATTTTCTGATTTTTTGTCAGTGAGTAGCAGTTTAGAAAAACCTACAATATTAGCTTCACGTTGTGTTCGAGGTACACTATTGTCTAAAAGCCAATCGAGAACATTAAAAGTTTTCGTTGATATTGAAGTTGGATCAAGAACAATAACATTCCTATTGTCCATCTTTTTACGCGTCAATTGAACCATTGGTGCAACTTCTGTTGAAGGGTCAAGACAAATAATAGAACCTGGATATTTTAAACATACTGGTATTACTGTACTTGTTGTTTTATATCCACCAGAACCAGCAAAAAAAATCATATGAGTTGAACCAAAATCAAGATTAAAGGTTAATAAGGGTGATGTTCCACCTTTCCCCCATGTTGCTTTATTTCCAGGGGAAAAGGGAATATTACACACAGTATCTTCATCAACACGGTATCTTTCACCAATAACAATTTGACCATTCGCAGGAAAAATTTTTTTTGCTTCACTTAAATTCATCCATGATGCATCACCAAAAATTCCTTTTTTGGCACGCTTTACCTCTTTTTTATTTTTAGGAATAGTTATTAAGAATTGAGCTGCCAAAAGAAAAATACCGCCAATTATGCCAAAGATAATCATGACATCAATAAATTGCAGAGCATAACTCCATGTTATTCCCTGTTGGCCGATATAAGGACTTAAGCGTTTAACTTCGTAATTAAGATAGTAAAGAGAAACACCCGTAAAAAAAAACGCCGTAACAATTGTAATCGCTTTGCGTAGATATAATTTTTGCGATATGGTGTAAACAAATGATACAGCAACAACAAGAAGCTCCACTAATAATGGTTCTGAACGGATATACCAATATTTCTCATCATCTTGTAATCCGTTTATTACAAATAATAACCCGTAAGGAACAAGAAATATTGTTAAACCACCTAAAATTATTGGCATTAAAATAAGAAATAATTGCGTTTTAGTATATCTCATTACGCCCTACTTTTGCTTTTATTATGCCACAAAATCACACTTTATTAACTGAACATATAATGTAGATGATATCTTTAAAAGTTATAATATTATTACAAATAACTCTTAATTTATGAATGTTAAACGAAACCTTACATTTTCAGAGAGTCATAAATTGCATTTGTGGATTTTTAGGTTGCAATATGTTCAAAATTTTATTCACTTTATTAACAGTTTCTATAACCATTTTCGCCTTATTGACTGATATGCCAATACTTTCAGACAGTTCTTTATAATTAGAATTACACATCTTTTGATGTTCTTTTTTTGATAAACGCACAGTAATTTGACGTATGAAATCATTCATTTCTATATAAGTTTCAGGAGAGGAACGTAAAGCATGTAGTTGCAAATTTACAGACAAATTAAGTATATCTTGTAATTTTTTGCTAGGCATCTTTACTGTTTGTAAAAGACGTCTTTCTTTTGCTCTATGTTTTCTAATAATTGTACATCTAATATTTGATACTTTATCTCCATAATTAGATATTTCATTACCAAGCATTTTAGAATTACGTTCAGAAGTTTTATATGTTTGACTTTTGATGCGCCCAATTTTACTACCCTTTAGCCGACCAATAGATTTAGCAGAATTTATAATCCGTTCAGAAAGCTCTATACTTATTTTAGGATTTATATTAATACGACTTATATCTTGTTCTAGTATTTTGGGATTATCGTAAACAGATTTTGATAACTCTCTAATTTTTTGTAAGCTTTCTTGAATACAAGCATTATTTTCAATCTTTTCAATTACTTCTTCTTCCTTTAAAGGGGGTAATTGTTCTGCTGGGATGAGAAATTGATTTAAATTTTTATTTATTGGAGCTGTAAAGTTAAGCTCATCATTAGGTTTTAATGCCTTAAGTTGTTCTGGTGTAAAATAATCTTTACAGCATAAGATGTATGAATCCACTGTGTCTATCATAATAGAATTAAATTCACTGTTTCTGTAAATACCAGTATAGGCAACATCTTCATGTGCTATCACCACAATTTTATCATCTAGATTTTTGCGCTTCTTCCCAGATTGGGTGTAGATAGCTTCCTGCAAAAGATATACTTTTTCTGGGTTAGAGATATCTTCGAATAAATGCCGCATCGCTTCATAATTTGCATTTTTAGGCATCGCTTGACTACAGGCATGTATCATGCGTTTTCGGGTTACAACTGAAAAATCAAGCTTATGGCCTGCAGCTTCTGCAAGTTTTTCAAAAAATATTTGTTGCGCACGCCTATTTCCATCTTTGAATGGATGTATATAGTTGAGAAAAGAAAAAAGCTTTGTTGCTTCATTGACAAATTCTTCGCGCGATAAGCCTCGTAAATAATCTTTTTCAGAAAGCATTTTATCAAATTCTTGAAAGCTCTTTTCGATTTTGTAACCAGTTAAAAACGAGTCTTGCAAATCTTCTGTTTTTACTATGTACTGTTTGGCAGCTGTGCCATCTGCAAATTTAAATGTACGACCTCGAATACAGCCAGCCCATTCGAATGTGCTCTCAAATAAGCGTTGATGAAGATATTTCAGATAAGAAGAATCAAATTCTTCAGGCGATGGCTCCTGACGCAGAGCAATCATTATTTTTTTTGTCTCACGAGAACATTGCCTATTTAATTCTCGTTTATTTGTTATTCCATATTTGTTTTTTAATACTTCAGTATTAGGATAATAATAACCAGAATACATAATTTATCTTTTTTATTAATTTTTGTAAAACAGAAAAACGTTTTCGATTTGTCATATTCTTTTGATGTTATATACTCATCAAAAACAATTTTTTTATAAAAAGGCCATTATCGCAGAATTTTTGCCTATCTATACAAAAATAAAAGCAAAAAACTGTATTTTCAAACGGCTATAGCCATTATTTCTGAACGATCAACTTTTATTTCTTTTGCGATCTTTTCAAATTGTTCGCGTAATTTTATACTTTTATTAACAGTCTTTATAATTATCGCTGCTTTATTTTCCGATACACCAATACTTTCGGAAAGTTTTCTATTATTATAGCCATAGATACAGTCTTTCTCTTTTGCTGAAAGACGAGAATCGACTTGCTTTAGAAAGCTGCAAAGCTCTTCGTAAAGGACAGGAGAGGACTCTAAAGCTTTTTTCTGCTCTTCCTTTGGCAAATTAAGAATATCTTGTATCTCTTTGCTAACTTTTACCACTTGCTCAACACGTTTTTGTTCTTTTTCAAATTCTAGAACAATTTCATCTTTAACAGATTTCACAATTTCCGCATGTTTTTCAATTTCTTGAACGAGTCTTGACACATTTTCTTCAGCTATTCTACGTTTTGAACTTTTTATACCGAATATTTTAAAGCCAGAGAGCTTAGCAAAATTTTGAGGAGATTTTCTAATCTGTTCGCACAACTGTTTATTTATTTCAGGACGCTCATGAATAGATAGCATATATTCGTCTAATACTGCTACGTCTCCATAAACAAGCTTTAAAAAACGATCAACTTTCTTTTGGCTTTCTTTAACATAATCAGAAAGCTTAATCTTTTTAACTATTTCTTCTTCCTTTAAAGAAGTTAATTTTTCAGCTGGAATGAGAATTTGATTTAAGTCTTTTTCTGTTGGAACTGTAACGGTACACTCAGCTCCAGGTTTTAATACCTTAAGTTGTTCTGGTGCAAAATAATCTTTCGTGCACAGAACACAAGAATCGGCTACTTTGATAATAACAAAATTTACACTACTTACATTATAAATACCTGTATAGGTCATACCTTCCTTTGGCATTATAACATATTCATCGTTCAAACGTTCACGCTCTAATCTAGGTATGCGTCTAAGAAAATTCTTTAAAGCGGCTATTTTTTTTGGATCAGAAATATCTTCAAACAGAGATTTCATCTCTTTATAAGCCATATTATCCTTTAGAGTCATTCCATCAATACAGGCACGCATTATACGTTTTTCTGTCGCAACTGAAAAATCTAGTTGATGACCTGCAGCCTCAGCAAGTTTTTCAAAAAATACTCGTTGTGTAGGCTCATTACCAGCCCTGAAAGGAGCTATAGAATTGAGGAAAACAAAAAGTTTTGCTGCTTCATCAACAAACTCTTCACGCGATAAACCTTGCAAATTATTCTTTGAAGCAAGTAATTGATCAAATTTCTTTAAGTTTTCTTGAATGTCGTTACCTTGTACATAAAAAATATCTAAGTTTGGAACTTTCATCATTGGCATTTCAGCAACAGTGCCATCATCAAACGTAAACGAAAAATCACGAGTATATCCAGCCCACTCAAATGTACTCTCGAATAAGCGCTGATGGATATATTTTAAATAAGAGGAATCAAATTTTTGTGGTAATGGCTCCTTATTTAAATTGATTATTGCTTTTTTTGCATAATGCTCGCACACGTGTGCAAGCTTTTTAGTACTCATTATATTATGTTTATTCTTTAGTGTGTTCATGTGAGGATAAGCATAATTACGAGCTAAAGATATATCAGAAAATGTTACCATTGTTTACTGTAAGTCCTAAAATTAGCTATTGTATCTTTTCTTGATCAAGATCCCTTCATAACCCCTCTTATGGATTATAAAATAAAAATATGTTATAATTTTGTTATAAAGAAATCTTGTATTTTAAACAGCTACAGCCATCTGTACTGACTTATTTACTTTCAATTGTTGAAGTTGTTGATATACTTTTTTTACTTGATTAACAGTGCCTATAAGTTTTTTTGCTTTATGTTCTGACATACCAATACTTTGAGCGATTTGTTTATAATCACCTGCTTTGAGTGCTTGATACTCTGTCCTTGAAAGACGAGATTCAACTTTAGACAAAAAGGAAATAAGCTCTTTTTGGGTCTTAACACAATTTTCTGTATTTAAAGCTTTTGCTCTCTTACTTTGAATACTAAGGACATCTCGCATTAATTCACGGGGTAGTGTTATTTCTTGTAAAAGGCGTTTTTGCTCTACATCATAATTTCTAATAATTACATTTCTATTAGCTTGTACAGCAGATATATAATTTTTAATTTCTTGACTAAGTGGTACAAGATTCCTTTCAGCTATTCTGCGTCTTGGAGTCCTTATACCAAATATTTTAAAACCAGCGAGCTTAGCAATAGTCCTAGGGTACTTTAAGATTTGTTCAGGGATTTTTTTACTTACCTCTCGTCCTTTATTAATCACATCAATACTTGGATTTAATACTTTTGAATTTCCATAAACAATTTGTGATAAATTCTCGATTTCTTTTCGATTGTTTTGAAGTTCAGTATGATTCTCAATTGTTCGAAGTATTTTTTCTAACGTTAAAGGAGGTAATCTTTCTGCTGGGATGAGAATTTGATCTAAATCTTTATTTATTGGAACTGTAAAAGTAAGCTTATCATTGGGTTTTAATGCCTTAAGCTGTTCTGGTGTAAAATAATCTTTACAGCATATGATATACAAGTCTACTGTTTCAACTATAATAGAATCCGCATTACTATCCTTATAAATACCTGTATAGGTCACACCTTCACGTGGTGTTATAATAATTTGATCATCCAAAAAATTACATGCATGCTTATTATTAGACACAGAATGTAAATAATCCTTCAAAATACGTCTTTTTTCTGGATTGGAGATATCTTCGAACAAATGTTGCATTGCTTCATAATTTACATTATTTTTTACAGGTATCGCATCATTGCAAGCATGTATCATGCGTCTTTGAGTCACAACTGAAAAATCAAGCTTATGGCCTGCAGCCTCTGCGAGTTTTTCAAAAAATATTCGTTGTGCACGCCCATTCCCATCTCTAAATGGATGTATATAGTTGAGAAAGGAAAAAAGCTTCGTTGCTTCATCAACAAATTCTTCACGTGATAAGCCTTGTAAATTATTTTTTTTCGAAAGCACTTGATCAAATTTATGTAAACTTTTTGAAACCGCTTTACTCTCTTTAAAAAAAGCATCTGTATTTGGTATTTGCATCTTTGAGATGTTAGCAGTTACACCATTTTTAAATTTAAATGTAAGATCGCGAGTATAACCAGCCCACTCGAAAGTATCTTCAAATAAACATTTATGAATATGTTTTAAATAAGAGGAATTAAACTTATTTGGCAGTGCTTCTCGACGCAAACGAATAATTGCTTGCTCTGAATGATACGCGCACTTTTCATCAAGAGCTTGAGAATTCTTTATTCCATGTTTATTTATTAATGTATCACTGTCAGGATAAGTATAATCACAACAAGAAGACAAGTCTAATAATTCTTCTCCTTTTTTTCTTAAAGGTTTAAAAATTTTTTTTAAAGATTTTAAATTTTTCTTCTTCATAATCACTTTCTCAAATATTATTTTAAATAAATATGGCTTTTTCACATAGATTTTTATAAAATTTCAAATGTTTTAGTACTGATATTTATATTGATACTAAAATCTGATTTTTTTATTATACTTTTTTATTTAGTTACCTCCAAAAATATTTCGTTGTTTGAAAGGATCATAATAAATCTCTGTAACTTTAAATTTTCCTTCAATCCGTTTGCATTGAACAATAATATCAATCATTGAAATTAATAACCCACGAATATCATCACGCTCTAAATGTCCTCCTCCTTCACTTTCTTTAACCAACAACGTCATTTGCTCAAATGCAGCCAATGCTGTTGATGCATGAACTGTAGTAATAGAACCTGGATGTCCTGAATTAACATTGCGAATATAATAGAAAGCAGTACCATCTCGTAACTCTTGTAGAAGAATGCGATCAGGACGCATTCGCAATGCAGATTCTAATAATTCTTTTGGCCCAACAGAAGCTAAACCATGCCCATCTTTCGCATAAATCATGGAAACATAATTAAGATGTGGTACAACTAGCTCTGGTGTATCCTCAATAGTTATAATACGCTCATCATCAGGAATTTTAGCTATTAATGCTTTTGACAGCGTTGTTTTGCCAGCTCCTGTTTTCCCTGAAATAAGAATATTTTTTTGCAATTTCACAGCTTGATTTAAAAAGGAAACAAAATTTTTATTGTAATAATCAATTGCTAATTGATGCTCGGTGTTTTTGAGTTCATTAAAACGCAATTGATAGTCATTCAACGGAGTGAAAGAAACCTGTTCACATATTGAAAATATACCTTTGTTGGCTAAATCTTCGAGTAAATAACTTCGGGATGATGGTTTACGAATCGTCATGCTAACAGTATTTTCTTTTACAGCTGGTGGCATAACAATTTGAATACGCTCATTATTTGGCAAAGTAGCGGATAATATTGGGTTTTTATCGGAAATACTTTGCTTAGAATAGGCCGCGATCACTTTAGCCATACCCATGAGTTCATTAAAGGAGAATTCTGGTACTTCTATTGTTTTCCACCCTGAAATTCCTTCAATCATGACTTGATAGGGACGATTAATAACGATCTCGAAAAGACTTTCATCTTTGAGAAAGTTATCAATTGGTTTGAGTTTTGTTAAAACGATAGCAGTGGTTTCATCACTTACATTTTGGAAGTTTTGTTTCATTTTAATGTCACTGTAGAATTTTTATGAAAGTCTCCTGAAAAGGCACGATGAATGATCTGTTTCTTATTTTCAACAATTTTTAATTTATATACAGTTGAGAAATCAAGATCGCGGGCAACAAAAACATTAACCATTTCACCCTGATTTTTTGTCAAAGTTGGAGGGATATGGGTATAATTTCCTGCGATAATCTTTGCCATATCTGTTCCTGCAGAAAGGGTATGTTTTTCTGAAGACACGGTATCTGTTGTTTGTTCTTGTATTGTTGGTGTTTTTAGTGAATCTAGCTGGTCATTTAAATAATTTGTTCCATCTCTGACGATTGAAACAAGAAGTGCAGAACCAAGTCGTTCAAACCAATGATTGTCAATATCACCATCAACACCCGATCGACCTAAGAAATCTGTTGCTGGTGAAGACAGTGTTATAATAATACCATCTGGTGTTTTGGCTCTATTCCATAATATAAAGAGACGCGATTGACCTTTTTTTAAACCGGCACGATATTCGCCGACGATTTGCGTTCCTTTATCGAGCAAGACGATACGACCATTGTCTGACAAAATATCTCTAGAAACGATACAGCTAACAAATCCTTGTTGTTCACTGCTGATTGCTGTTTCTAAGATACATGGGATAGAAGCTCCCATTGCAATGATGTAATTTCGGTTACCGAGTGTTGAGGCACGAACACCATCCAACTTTGTTGGTTTGAGGAGTTGATTAAAGGATTGTGTTGTTTCATTCGAGCTATCGTTGCTTTGGTTAGGAGAAACGCTATTATTTTCTGGAATACCTTGTTGCTGATTTGGATTAAAATAGGCTAAAACGGGAGCACGTTGCGCTGCTTCTAATAATTTATGATCAGATTTTGGCTGATTGATTGTTGGCGCTGGTATTTCAACCTTAGGCAGCAGGGGGGTATTTTTATCAGCTAGCTCTAGAGGAGCTATTGTTGGTTTTATTGATTGGAAAAGCTCTGTTTGTCTGCTTCTTTCTTCTTTCGGCAATTCTATAGACTGTTTTTTTGTGTCTTTTGAAGTTGAAAGGATTGCATATATTAAATAAATACAGACACCAAAGAGAATAAGAAGAGCAATGGCTTTTCCTAAATTAAAGCCCTCTTTTTTTTCTTGACCATCCTTTATTACATCGCGGTCATTAAGATTTATTTCGTCCAATTCATCATTATTCATGGCTATTTCTCTACGTTTATTTCACGTTGGACAGAAGGTGATGTTGTACCGGTTTCTGGGTTAATTCCTCTTGGTATGAACCCTTTATTAAAGATACACAGGACTTCGTTACCACGCCGCAAAGTGAATTGCATGGCTATGGCGTGAACAATGACCTGGTTTCCTTTAATTGATTTTGGAACGATAGTTTCTTGTCCATCAAGTGTGACAAGATAAATTGCGGGGATTTCATTATTGTCTAAAAAGGTAAATGTTGTAGTTTTACCGTTATCATAGACTGAACTTGGTTCAAGGAGGGGTGAACCTTGAGCGATATAAGCCCAATTGCGTGGTCCAAAATGTTCATGCATATTGAGGATATTATCGACAAATTCTTCTTCATTTTTTTGTGCTTTAGCTTGTTCAGCTAATTGTTTACGCAACGCTTCATCTTCTGGATAACGAAACTTGACAAGGAAATATGTGTCATTACCGACGGAAACATCACCTTCACGCACTTGAAGTTCAAATTGATAAGATCGTTTTGTTCCATCTTGACGAGTTGTGACGATTTGTAGATTGGTAATCGGCTGAACTTCACGCGGTTTGAGAAAGACAAAGTGACCAGCTGGTGCTACTTGCCAAGCAACTGAATTGCCAATTCCAATATAGGCAATATTTTCATCATTAGCGAATTCAATCTGTACTGAAGAGCGAATAGATCCAATGATTTTTGTGACATTGTGTGGATCATAATTAATAAATCTAATTCGGTTGTCTTTGTGTGCACTTACGGGAGAAATTTCTGCCCATAAGAAAGACGCATGACAGTTTATTGCAACGAGGAGAGTTAAAAAAAATATTTTTATGACTCTAGTCATTGGACCACCTCTGGATCAGATCTATATGCTGATACTTGAAAGCCAAGCGGGTTAATTAAGCGATCTTCTACTGAAATGCGTGCATTAACGTAAGAAAAATTTAAGACTGAAACCCAATGGAAAATATCTTCTTTTCCATTGGAGTCTCTAATTGTTTTATAGTAACGCACTTGAATGAGATCTTTACTTAAAAAAGAGATCGATTTTATTGTGATTGTCACGGACATATTTTTATAGATATTTTGCGGACTGTCTGGATTATTTCCAGAATACCATTTGGCAAAGCGATTTTGTTCTTCTAGGGAAGATAAAAGAGAAACGATATGAAAATTATTTTCTGTCTCTGATAGTTGGAAACCTTCGCGTGCACGAATATATTTGCTGGCGAAGTAGCGCGTTATTATTTCATCGTAGTTTTGGGGTTCTTCTTTTAGAACACTGACAACATCGACAATACCTGTAGAATTATCCACACGGATAACAAAAGGCTCTACGGTTTTTAAGGGTGTCAATGCCACTACAGCTAAGGCTAAAGCGATTGTCATCAATCCAAAAAGCACGGTCAAGGCTACAGCAATTTTCATTTGTAATCGCGCACTACGCATACGGTCAATATCAAATGACCGCGCTTCTCTTATATATTCTTTAAATTCATCACTTTTCATACGTGATCTCCGCATTTTTATAAGAAGGCGTTTGATGGTTTATTGTGTCTGCAGAAGATGTAGGGAGTCCAATATGAGCTTTTGGTGCCTCATTTTCTTGTGTGTTCAGAATAATAGGAGTTGTAATGGGCTTGATCGCCGTATTGTGGATGATGTTATGAGGATTCCAGTTCCACTTACCTTGATTGAGCATACGAGTATTCTGTCCATTACAGTGTGGAAGTTTTCGGGCTCCACTTTTTAAAGAAGCACAACTGGTAAGTGTTATTAAAAGGATCAAAATGATAGTGATTTTTAGTTTCATCATTTGGACTCGCAAATATTTTGAAAAATAAAATATTGGTGTTTTGCAGTGTATGATTTTACGAAAGCATGAATACGAATCTTTTGAAAAAGCTGAGAGAGCTTTGCATGGATTGTGCATACAGTTAATACCTCGTATATGAAGGCATTGATTATAGCTGCATTGAAGAGACATTTGAGATTAAAACGAACCACGTCCACCTCCCTGCATCATTTGCGCAGCTTGTGCAGCTTGTTGTGCAGCTCTAGAACCTCCTGAAACTGCACCTCTTGCTGCACTTCCACCGGCACTAAAACCTCTTCCAGCAAAATTCAAGGCACTAGAAGCCATTGAAAGTATTTGTGATCCTGCTGACATCCCAGCATGATGATATGGTCCTCCACTAGAAAGTGCAGAAGCAATGGTGGGAAGTGATTGGAAGAGAACTACGCCCACTATTGAGACGACAAGAACAGGGGGGAGCAAGAGATAGATTGAATTATATGAATCATCGAAAACATAAAGCATAATTTTGCACATCATTGTCCCAAGCATCATTACGAGAACTTGCAAAACTGTAAAATTAACTAATGTTGTAATCCATGCATCGGCATATCTGCGGGTTACATTGAACAAATATAAACTAATAAAAAGAGGTCCAAGACCTATCACCATGATTAATGTAATTTTTGCAAACATTTGGATAATAAAACCGACTGTACAAAAAAAGATGACTGCCAAAAACATTAAACCACCAATCAGTGCAACCGTAATTTTATTAAAAAATGAAGCATTATTTAGAAACTCTTGATAACGCGTATTTGTAATTAACAAGAGATAATCAAAAACATCAGAGTCGACTGGACTGCTATTAAACGCATTTCCAATAGCATTGGCTAAATTACCAAAAAATATATCTTTTATATAAATATTAAATACGTCTGCATTAGTTGCCATTGTTGTCACAACAACGATTTTAATAACATTATTAAGAAGACTATGCATTGAAAGGGCAACATGACCAGTCATGACATTGTAGCCATATAAAAAGATAAAAATAATGGCTGCAAGATTTAATGGTGCTGCAACAGCAGAAGATAAGCTAATGACTGTCGTATCTACCACATGATTAAGTGGTGTTAAAATATACGAAGAAACAGTTTCGAATGGATTAAATTTAAATTCTGAATCTGACATTTGTTTTTAATGTTTGATAAATATAAATTTATGATTTTTTTCTGCATTTTCTCTATACTCTTTCTGTGATTGATGATTTCCATTTAATAATAGAAAGAGCCTGAATGAGAGGATTCATTTGAAGATTAGTCAACTACATTTGAAGAGCTTCCTTTTCTTCTTTTTGACTAACTGGAGTCAATTTAATGCTTGACCTTAGCTTTAGCTTGATCCAATTTCTCTTGTAGTGTTTTTTGAAGAGTTTCCTGACTTTTCTTTTCTTCTTTTTCACGTTCTTGTTCTTTTGATTGAGCATTTTCCGATTTCATAATAGAAGAAGCCTGAAGTTTTAGATTATCTACTTGAAGATTAGCTTGAAGAATAGCCAACTCTGTTTGAAGAGATTCTTTTTCTTCTGGTTTAAGAGTTGTTGATAAAAGTTTGTTATTGATTTCTTGAATCTTTTTCTGATTTTCAACTGCTGAAGTATAAATAGATGCAGCTATTTCTGATGTGCGCCGACTATCTTCTGATAGTGATGTTTCTGGTTGTATGACACTTTGATAATATGAATCAACTTCTGTGGATCCCGATTGTGATATTGCATGAGAGATAAAGCTTAATGATAAAAACATAATCAGATATTTTTTCATTGGGTTTGTTTCCTTTTGTAAAATATAGGTAGCCATATATTGGGATTTGCTCCGTATTCATCTATAATTTGGTTTACGAGTTCAACATTTCTGCTTGTTCCGCTTAAGACCGCAATTTCGTTATCCATTCCACGTAAGTTAAGTTCTGCAACAATGGAACTTTGCCCTTGTTTAATGAGAAAACGACGAGATTCCCTGCTTAATTCTGATTGGATTAGCTCAAATTCACGTTCAGTGAGTTTAAAGCTTTCAACATAATCATTGTAATTGGCTTTTTGATTTGGAAAAAACAGTTGGGTAGGACATTGCTCAATGATTGTGTGAGCGATTGTTGAATTCAAAGCATCTTTGGGGCTTTGTGTTGCAAAGAGCATCATGCCATTTTGTTTACGAATTGTTTTGAGACGATCTTGAGTAAAAGCTTTAAATGAATCATCTTCAAGAGCTTTCCAGAATTCATCGATAACAATAATGATACGCCGACCATCAATAAGGTCGAGAATGCGGTTAAACAGATACATCATCAAAGGGCGACGAATTTCTTCATTATCTAAGAAATCGGTCATATCATAACCTATGAATTGAGCATCTAAGTTGAGATCATCGTGATCATTATCAAAGACCCACCCTAAAGGATTACCTTTGGTCCAACGTTGTAAGCGTATGGCGATGCCTTCTGTGGAAGTATTATCAAAAAACAGTTGCAGTGCACTAAGAGACCGTTGTGATAAAGGAAGACTTTCTAAGGAATTGATCGCTCTAGCGATATCTTGTCGCTCTTGTTCTGTTACTGTTTGGCCATCTGTAGTAACTAGTTTTAAGACCCAGTGTTGAAGAAAGAGTTTGTTTTTTTCAGTGTATTCCATTCCTTTTAATGGGGCAATACCGGTAGGTTGACCATTTTTCAAAGGCTTATATTTACCACCTCCAGCACGGACAAAGATCTCTGCTCCTTGGTCTTTATCAAAAAAGACTATTGTTGGGTTATGTTTTTGTAATTGTGCAAGAAGAAAATTAACAATGACTGTTTTTCCAGATCCCGATGGACCACAAACAAAGGTATTACCAACATCACCAAAATGAAAATTAAAATAATAAGGAGAGCCAGCTTGTGTTTGTAATAAGGCGACAGCAGAGCCCCAAATATTACCCTTGAGTTTACCAATAGGAAAGGAATGGAAGGGGGATAATGCTGCGAAATTCCTGCTACTAATAGCTCCAGAACGTGCTCGATAGCTAAAGTTTCCAGGAAGTTGTGCCCACCATGCTGCTTCTAATCCTAAATCTTCTCTGGCTATAACAGCCCCACCATTAGTGAGATACGAACGCGCTTTCGACAGATATTCTGTCAATTCTTGTGGACGATCAGAAAAAACAGCTAAAGAAAGATGATGTTCTCCCAAAACAAAACGATTCGATTCTAAATCATCAAGGGCTTCATCGAGGCCGTCAATTTGTGAGCTGGCACGATCAGCCACATTAATCATTTGATTTTGTTTACGGCTCATAATAGCACTGGCAACGGCTTTACTTTTAAAAACAAAGGATTGCGTTAAGATGAATTCGAAGGGCGCTGTTAACAAGCCATTTGTCATGCCAGGACGTGTTTTAGAAGGATATTCTTTCCATCCAAACATACCAACAAAGCGCTCATTGCTTTCATGACGAATTTCAATAATTTCTTTGCCGAAAATAACACGATCTGAATAAATCGTTGAGGCAATAGTACCAAATGTAAGGGGTATGCGCTCACGTCTTCCTCCCACCAATTGGTGAAGAAATTCACTTTGCTCAGAAAATACAATGCCATTGTATTCGTAAGTAGACAAAAGCCGTGCTCCATAACACTCCAGACCTTGTATAAGATCTTGACTTAATTCGCCAATTTTCCGAATAGCTTCAGAATCTGGTTCCGATTGCATCTTCTTTGCTTGTGTTAAGCGATGAAAAAAAGAAGCTAACTGTTCAGTTTTATCTGCTGCAGGATTCCAGATAACCGAAAGGAACAGATCATTTCGATAAAGATCTTGCAAAATCATTTTTTGTTTGTATTGCCGATCTAAAGCTGTTGCAAAAGATGAAGAAAATTGGCTCTCTGGGTAATTTTTTTCGCGTCGGCGAATGATGTGAGAATATAAAGCGACACGTTCATCGGCTATATTTTTCAAAAGCGTGTTTAATTGAGTATGTAAAGAATTTAATTGGCTGATATCTGCAGTATCAAAATTTATTCCTTCAATAGAAATCACTGTCATTAAGCAACGGGAGTCTAATGCAATCACATGGTGATTGACATGACGGACGTAAGGAATAAATTCCTCAGGTAGAGATTCCCGTTTCATAACTGACAGTTGTCTCACTTATTTTAGCTCCTTATAAGTACGAATAAGACGAAGAGGAGATGTAGATCCTCCACCCCATCTTGTTAGGTTCTTTTGTTTGCCTCGAGTATTGAGCCACACGAACAGAATACGAAATTGATTATGATCGCGCTTTGTGATTTCGCGTAAGATAAAATGTAAACCAACACCAAGACCGATCATTGAAAAACTGCTTGTAATGATAAAAAGAGTAGATATTGCTATGACATTCAAGGCCATTGCTTCTATGGTAACACCTGCAAACATCGCTGGTCGTGTACAAGCAAGAAAAAGAGTATCTTCGTTCATTTATGTTGAACTCCCCATTAATAATGTAACAAAAGCCGAAGCACCAAAAACAATACCGATACCAAGAACACAATACGCTGCTTTGCGTAAATCAATAACACCATACATCCAACCAATACCCACAGCTGCAACACAAATTGTTGCAATAAGCTTCGCTGTTGTACCTGTCATCATCGAAACAATATTTCGCAAAACCGTATCAAGATTCCCCATACCGCTAGCAGCAGAATCAGCATAAGCTGGGGTTAATACCGCAAACATCGCTAAAAGTAGCGCAAAAGCGATACAGTAAATATGCTTAGATATAATGTTTGTCATTTAATCTCCTCTTCAGAAAGAATATTGATTACAAACTAACATCCTATTATTTTTACAAATTTAAAAACTTTAAAACTACAGGCTTACAACTTTAAGCTTCTTTAATCGCAAGCGCTTCATCAAACTATTACAAAAACCTTTCCTAGAATTTCCCAACTGAGAGACAGAAATTAATCAAATCTATAACCAAAAAACCTAGCGTAGATATTGTTATTTTATCAAAATGACAATATCAAGTGCGTAAAATAATGTTTTTCTTTGCAAAATGTGTTTAATTTGCAACAAATGCTATTGATACGCTTTCTTTAGGATCTAGGAGAAAAACAGAGATGCATAAAAATTATAGGATATAGAAACAATAAGGATTGAATAAATGCGATTTAAATCGATAATTATTGTCTACATTATCTGCTCTATAGGGATATGGATAATAAGCCAAAACCATTACAAAACAAATCTAGATATTCTCGAGCCATTAAAAATGCAAGAAAATCAAGATATAAGCGAGATCGATCTCGAACAAAATAAGCACTACGAAACAAGTGTGCAAAAAAAATTAGAAGAAAATGCGCCAGATCTCAATTGGATCAATAGCGATTCAAATAATCATGAAGGTATATTTAATGGTATCGCATCTGTGACTAGCGGTGTCACATTTCAATTAATAATTCCTGCTGAAAAGCCTCAACATAAACCTATCGTCCGAAATATTCACTTATATGGTGTAGATACATGTGCACCCCGTCAAAAAGCAAAATTAGATAACCAAGAATGGCCATGTGGAGCTGTCACAACAGCATGGCTAGTCACCAAAACTCTAGGACATACCTTATCTTGTAAACAAACTATTATAGAAAAAGAAACTCACTATGCTCAGTGCTTTGTGCAAGGAGTCGATCTGGCAGAAATAGGACTTGCAGAAGGTATGCTGATCCTATCAAAAGATAATAAATACCCAATTCCAACAACGTATTTAAGTGCCGAACAAAGCGCATATAACAATAAAATTGGCCTTTGGTCTAGCAACTTTACTGAGCCTATACAGTGGCGCAAAAAGTATGGAACCTATAACCCTTTCGATAATCAGCATCAATTCATGTCTGAATCAAAATAAAATGCAGAAACGTCCCATTAAACTTCAAAATACAAAAATAAAACAATCATAACAATTTTCGAAAAAATAGTCTAAATGCGTAATGATAAGAATTTTCTCATCGCTAGTTTTAAATGATCTACATTATTTGTTTCCTCATAAACATGCCTTATAAAAATCTATTTGATAGAAGGATAATCCTCTAATGAGAAGAATGCTCTAGCATTCCTATCACAATCAAACAAAAATTTTCATTCTTGCATTAAACAGAATAATACATATCAAATTCAACAGGATGAGGGGTTGTTTCATAACGCAGAACTTCTTTCAGTTTTAATTCAATAAAGGAATTAATTTGGTCATCATCAAAAACATCACCAGATTTAAGAAAATCCCGATCTTTATCAAGAAATTCAAGTGCTTCGCTTAGACTTCTGGAAACTGTAGGAATATCTTTGAACTCTTTCGGTGGGAGATCATAAAGATCTTTATCCATAGCTGGACCAGGATGTATCTTATTCTTTATACCATCTAGACCAGCCATAATAAGCGCTGAAAAGGCTAAATATGGATTCGACGATGGATCTGGAAAACGAATTTCTACACGTTTTGAATGCGGTGAAGCACCAAATGGAATACGACATGCTGCAGAACGATTGCGTGCAGAATAGGCAAGAAGGACAGGGGCTTCATACCCAGGAACTAAGCGTTTGTAAGAATTAGTTGATGGGTTTGTGAAAGCATTGAGTGCTTTTGCATGCTTGATAATACCACCAATAAAAAATAAACAAGTCTCTGATAGCCCAGCATATTCATTACCTGCAAATATTGGTTGTTTATCTTTCCAAATTGATATGTGGACATGCATACCTGAACCATTATCACCTAGAATTGGTTTAGGCATAAAGGTTGCTGTTTTTCCATAACTATTGGCAATTTGATGCACGGCATATTTAAAAATTTGCATTTTATCAGCTTCACGAACCAGTGTATCAAATCGAATACCTAATTCATGCTGAGCTGCAGCTACTTCATGATGATGTTTTTCGACATGTACACCCATATCCTTTAACGCAGTAAGCATTTCAGAACGCATATCTTGGCAAGAATCAATAGGAGGGACTGGAAAATAACCGCCTCCCATACGTGGGCGATGACCAAGATTGCCCATTTCATATTCAGTGTCATCATTTGACGGATTTTCACTTGAGTCGAGTTTAAAACCTGTATTGTAAGGATCAATTTTATAGCGTACGTCATCAAAAATAAAAAATTCAGCTTCTGGTCCTATATAAATTGTATCACCGATCCCTAAAGATTTCATATAAGCTTCAGCTCTTTTAGCAATAGAACGTGGATCTCTATGATAGAATTCTCCTGAAACAGGATCAAGTACATCACATAATATGATCAAAGTCGATTGAGCAAAAAAAGGATCAATGTGAGCTGTTGCTGCATCTGGCATCAAGACCATATCGGATTCATTGATTGCTTTCCAACCAGCAATTGACGAGCCATCAAACATAACACCATCGGTGAATGTATCTTCGCAAATTTCAGCAATATCCATTGTAACATGATGCAATTTGCCTTTTGGATCAGTAAAACGTAAATCAACAAAGCGTATATCGTTATCTACAATTTGTTTAAGAATGTCTGAAACGGTTGTCATATTCAATTTCCTTATTGGATTGAGGTGAATAGAAAAGATAAAAATTTATAGATATTTAAAGAGCATCAATGCCAGTTTCACCAGTGCGAATACGAATGACATCATCGATAGGTAAAACAAATATTTTTCCATCTCCTATGTGTTTTGTTTGAGCTGCTTTACGGATTGCTTCAATTGCTTTCTCTAGGATTTCATCAGGAACAACAACTTCAACTTTGACTTTAGGTAAAAAATCAATAACATATTTCGCACCTCGGTAAAGCTCTGTCTGTTCTTTTTGGCAACCAAAACCTTTTGCCTCCGTTATTGTGATACCTTGTAGGCCAATTTCTTGAAGCGCTTCTTTTACTGCATCAAGCTTAAAAGGTTTTATGATGGCTTCAATTTTTTTCATACTGAGATTATCTCCAATGCTTTTATTTTATCAATTTATATACCATTATACTATATTTACGATTACGATAATGAGATGTATCAAAAAGTACTTTTTCACGAAAAAATCAAAAATAAGGCCTTTTATTCTTATTAGAAATAACTATATTGCATTATAGAATGTAGCGCTATTGTTTTATAGAATAAAAAATTATAAAATTTATAAAAGGTAATAATGGTGTAAATTAAGGCGTTATTTTTTATTAGTGTTTTATTAAATATTTGATAATTGTGTGATCTATTTTAAGGTTTTAAATTATATAAAGGTCGACGTAGCAAAAGTTCTTTTAGAAATTTACCAGTATAAGAACAAGGGACATTAATAATGTCTTCAGGGCGACCGGCAGCAACAATTTCGCCTCCATTATCTCCACCTTCTGGTCCTAGATCAATAATCCAATCAGCTGTTTTTATGACTTCAAGATTATGTTCAATGACTGTAACTGTATTACCTTGCTCGACTAGTTCATGGAGTACTTCAAGAAGCTTGGAAATATCGTGAAAATGTAAACCGGTTGTTGGTTCATCTAAAATGTAAAGTGTGCGCCCAGTTGTTTTACGTGAAAGTTCTTTAGCGAGTTTTACACGCTGAGCTTCTCCACCAGAGAGTGTTGTGGCTTGTTGCCCGATTTTAATATAACCAAGACCAGCTTTAACGAGAATGCCCAGTTTGTTGTGAATAGTAGGAATAGCTTGAAAAAAATCTTCTGCTTTTTCAACTGTCATATCAAGTATATCAGCAATGGATTTACCTTTGAATTTCACTTCAAGTGTTTCTCTATTGTAGCGTTTTCCTTGGCATACATCGCAAGTAACATAGACATCAGGTAAGAAATGCATTTCGATTTTGATAACACCATCTCCTTGACATGCTTCACAGCGTCCTCCTTTAATATTAAATGAGAAACGTCCGGCTTGATAACCGCGAGCTTTTGATTCGGGGAGTTCTGCGAACCAATCGCGAATTTGAGTGAAAATGCCAGTATAAGTTGCTGGGTTGGAGCGTGGGGTACGTCCAATAGGTGATTGGTTGATATCAATTACCTTATCAAGAAACTCTAATCCTTCAATTTTGTCGTAGCTTGCTGGGATTTGATGGCTTCCCATGATATGACGTGATGCCGCTTTGAAGAGGGTTTCAATAAGAAATGTTGATTTTCCCCCACCAGAAACACCAGTTATGCAAGTAAAAGTTCCGAGAGGAATATTTACATTGATGTTTTTCAAATTATTACCTCTGGCTCCAATTACTTTAAGTGTTTTTGATTTTGATATTTTGCGTCGTTGAGTAGGAGAATTAATTACCATTTTTCCTGAAAGATATTGACCTGTAAGTGAAGATGGATTGTTTATAATTTTTTGTGGGGGGCCTTGAGCTATGATTTCTCCACCATGGACGCCTGCAGCAGGACCAATATCGACAATATGATCTGCGGTGAGAATAGCATCTTCGTCATGCTCAACAACAATAATTGTATTGCCAAGATTGCGTAGATGACATAGCGTCTTTAAAAGACGTTCATTATCACGTTGATGTAAACCAATGGATGGTTCATCTAATACGTATAAAACTCCTGTGAGACCAGAGCCAATTTGCGAGGCTAGTCTAATACGCTGACTTTCTCCACCTGAAAGTGTACTTGAAGCTCTGGATAAGGTAAGATATTCGAGTCCCACACGGTTCAAAAATGTTAAGCGCTCACAGATTTCTTTTAAAATTCGTGCTGATATATTGCGCTGTTTTTCATTGAGATATTGATGAACGTTAGAAAACCAATGACTTGCTTTTAAAATGGAAAGTTCTGATATTTGTCCAATATGCATTCCATGGATTTTGATAGCAAGTGCTTCTGGTTTTAAACGGTAACCATTACAGGTTGGGCAGAGTGAAGAAGATATATAAGGTTCAATGTCTTCATGAAAATGTGTAGAATCTGTTTTTTTCCATTTTTGCTCCATGTTTGGAATAACACCTTCAAAGGTTTTTTTTGTAGTGTAAGACTGTGCATCATCTTCATAGAAAAAAGATATCTCTTTTTTTGTTCCATATAAAATAGCGTGTTGTGCTTCATTTGAGAGCGTGGACCATTTATCTGTGAGCTTAAACCCATAAACCCTTCCTAATGCTTCTAAAGTTTTATGATGATAAGGTGAGGATGATTGAGACCAAGGAGCAATAGCTCCAGCTTTTAAAGTAAGATTTTCATTTGGTATAATTTTTATCGGATCGATTACTTTTTTTGTACCAAGTCCATCACAAGCAGGGCAAGCTCCAAAAGGACTGTTGAATGAAAACAAGCGTGGTTCAATTTCAGGAATTGAGAAACCAGATATAGGACAAGCAAACTTTTCTGAAAAAATGAGTCGTTTGTGGGTTTCATTTGTTGATTTATTGAAAGATCCTTTTACAATTTCATTTTCTGTTAAAGGTTGATCTGCCATTTCAGCAATTACAAGCCCATCTGCTAATTGTAAGCAGGTTTCTATACTATCAGCTAGTCGAGCAGTAATATCATTATGTACGATAATGCGGTCTACTACTACATCTATATCATGTTTATATTTTTTATTAAGAGGAGGTATATTAGTTATTTCATAAAATTTTCCATCAACTTTTGCACGTTGAAATCCTTTTTGTAAAAGTTCTGTTAGTTCTTTTTTATATTCGCCTTTTCTTCCTCTAACTAAAGGCGCCATAATAAAAATTCGAGTACCTTCTGAAAGTGTCATAATTTGATCAACTATTTGACTCACTGTTTGGCTTTCAATAGGGAGGCCCGTAACAGGGGAATAAGGGATACCAATACGAGCAAAGAGCAGGCGCATATAATCGTAGATTTCAGTGACAGTACCAACTGTTGAACGAGGATTGCGGGTGGTTGTTTTTTGTTCAATGGAGATAGCGGGGGAAAGTCCATCTATTTGATCGACATCTGGTTTGTGCATCATTTCCAAAAACTGGCGCGCATAAGTGGAAAGACTTTCAACATAACGACGTTGGCCTTCAGCGTAAATTGTATCAAAGGCTAAAGATGATTTCCCTGAACCGGAGAGACCCGTTATAACAATGAGTTTATCACGGGGGAGGTCAAGATTAATATTTTTTAGGTTATGTTCACGTGCGCCGCGAATAGAGATATATTTTTGATGAGACATATTAATCCTTGGCACATATTAGCAAAACTTAAGTCATGAATATGAAATAAGATTATTTTTTGAAAATTACAATGTGCTCAATTGCTGCATTTAGAAAAGAATGCAAACTTTGGTAAATGAATAAAGTGAAGGTAGTAGTTTTTTGTGTTTTATGTAAAATAAACTATACGTTGATGTTAGCTTTTGTTATAATATAAATGGTTTGAAATTGTGGAGTTTATACAATGGCTGGCAGCCTTAATAAAGTTATTTTGATTGGTAATCTTGGTGCAGACCCTGAAATTCGTCGATTGAACTCTGGTGATCAGGTAGCAAATTTACGTATTGCGACTTCAGAGAGTTGGCGTGATCGCAATACAAATGAACGTAAAGAGCGGACAGAATGGCACAATATCGTTATTTTTAATGAAAATCTGATTAAAGTTGTTGAGCAATATTTAAAAAAGGGAAGTAAAATTTATATTGAAGGTCAGTTGCAGACACGTAAATGGCAAGATCAAAATGGAAATGATCGTTATACAACGGAGATTGTTTTACAAAAATACCGTGGTGAACTACAAATGCTTGATAGCCGTGGAGTAGGAAGTGGAGAGCAAATATCTAATGTGAATCAGTCAAGCAGTGGTTTTGATCAAAGAGATGATTTTGATCAGAAAAATACTCAATTAGAAGGAAATTTTTCACACCAATTGGATGATGATATTCCTTTTTGATACCTTTAGTAGTGATATTCTATTTCGGAAATATTTGTGTATTTTATCATATATGTTTATTTTACTTTTTATTGAGGAGCGTGTGCGTTATTTATTTCATATACGATTTTTAATAAAAGAAAATAACATATTGAAAATTATCATTAAATTTTTACTTTTTGTAAAGAGCTGAATTAGCATTTTGCAATTTTTTTCGATATAAAAGATCAAAATGATTCTTTTTTGAAAGTATTGAAGTTGTGACCGATCTTACTACACAATCAGAACATGATGTCCTGACCGGTATTGAACCAGTTAGTATTATTGAAGAAATGCAACGCTCTTATCTCGATTATGCGATGAGCGTTATTGTATCGCGTGCATTACCTGATGTGCGCGATGGTCTTAAGCCTGTTCATCGGCGTATTCTTCATGCGATGAATGAAATGGGGCTTTCTTTTAATAAATCTTATCGTAAGTCAGCAGGTGTCGTTGGGGAAGTTATGGGGAAGTTTCATCCCCATGGCGATGCTTCAATTTATGATGCATTGGTGCGTATGGCACAGGATTTTTCTTTACGAAATCCATTAATTGATGGACAAGGAAATTTCGGTTCTGTGGATGGTGATCCTCCTGCTGCAATGCGTTATACAGAGTGTCGTTTAGAAAAAGTTGCAGAAGAACTTTTAGCTGATATCGATAAAGAGACGGTTGATTTTCAAGATAATTACGATGGACGTGAGCGTGAACCTATAGTTTTACCGGCACGTTTTCCTAATCTTTTAGTTAATGGATCAGGTGGGATTGCTGTAGGAATGGCAACCAATATTCCTCCACATAATCTTGGTGAAGTCATTGATGGATGTATCGCTTTAATTGACAGTCCTAATATAACACTTGATGAAATAATTGAAATTATTCCTGGTCCGGATTTTCCTACAGGTGGCATTATTCTCGGTCGTTCAGGTGTTCGTTCAGCTTATGAAACGGGACGTGGTTCAATTATTATGCGTGCTAAGGTTGATATTGAAGAAATTCGCAATAACCGACAGGCAATTATTGTAAGCGAAATTCCTTATCAGATTAATAAAGCAACGATGATTGAGAAGATAGCTGAATTAGTACGCGATAAGCGCATCGAAGGAATCTCTGATCTGCGTGATGAGTCTGATCGTGATGGATATAGGGTTGTTATTGAACTTAAGAGAGAAGCTGTTGCGGATATTGTTTTGAATCAATTATACCGCTATACGCCATTACAAACTTCTTTTGGCTGTAATATGGTCGCGCTGAATGGCGGAAAGCCTGAGCAAATGACGTTGCTTGATATGCTTCGTGCTTTTGTTTCTTTTCGCGAAGAGGTGGTCAGTCGGCGCACAAAATATCTTTTGCGTAAGGCACGTGAGCGTGCGCATGTTTTAGTTGGTCTTGCTATTGCGGTTGCAAATATTGATGAAATTATAGCATTAATTCGCACAGCACCTGATCCTCAGACGGCGCGTGTACAGTTAATGGAGCGGCGTTGGTTGGCAGCTGATGTAGCGCCTTTAATTAAGCTTATTGATGATCCTCGTCATATTATCCATGAGGATAACACATATAATTTATCTGAAGAACAAGCTAGAGCTATTCTGGAGTTACGTTTACAGAGGCTTACTGCACTTGGACGTGATGAAATTGCTGATGAGTTAAATAAAATTGGGGTAGATATTACAGAGTATCTTCATATTTTGTCATCACGTTTACGGATTATGGGCATTGTTAAGGATGAACTAAGCACTCTTCGCGAGGAATTTGTTACTCCCCGGCGCACTGTCTTTGGTTTTGGTAATGCTGAGATGAACAATGAAGATCTAATTGTGCCAGAGGATATGGTGGTAACGGTTAGCCATAGTGGTTATATTAAACGTGTACCTCTCAATACATATCGTGCTCAGCGTCGTGGAGGTAAAGGGCGTTCTGGTATGTCCACAAAGGATGAGGATTTTGTAACGCGCTTATTTGTGAGTAATACACATACACCCGTTCTTTTCTTTTCATCACGAGGGATCGTTTATAAAGAAAAGGTTTGGCGTTTGCCTATTGGTACACCGCAGTCGCGTGGGCGCGCGTTGGTCAATATGCTTCCTTTACAGGAAGGAGAGCGTATAACAACAATTATGCCATTGCCAGAAGATGAAGCAGGTTGGAGTGAATTAGATGTTATGTTTGCAACAACTCGTGGAACAGTACGCCGCAATAAATTATCGGATTTTATTCAGGTAAATCGTAATGGTAAAATTGCCATGAAACTTGATGACGAAGATGAAATTTTATCTGTAGAAACTTGTACAGAGCGTGATGATGTTGTTCTGACAACAGCCAATGGACAATGTATTCGTTTTCCAGTCATTGATGTTCGTATTTTTGTGGGACGTAATTCGGTAGGGGTACGTGGTATCAATATGGTTGATGGTGATAAGGTTATTTCTATGACTATTTTAGAGCATGTTGAGGCAACGTCAGTGGAGCGTTCTGCTTATATTAAACGTGCAATTAATGAGCGACGTTCTGCTGGTGCAGATACAGAAGATGTTGTGATTGTTGATGAAAATGAAGATGGAGATGAAACAGAACTAACAGATGAGCGTTATGCAGAGCTTGCTGCTCGTGAACAAATGCTTTTAACAGTTAGTGAGTTTGGATATGGAAAGCGATCTTCTTCTTACGAATTTCGTATTTCAGGGCGTGGTGGAAAAGGAATTCGCGCAACTGATCCAAATAAAACTGTTGAAATTGGTAAGCTAGTAGCAGCCTTTCCAGTAGAAGCGCAAGATCAAATAATGCTGGTTTCAGACGGAGGACAACTTATTCGAGTTCCCATTGAGGGGATTCGTATAGCTGGTCGTTCTACAAAAGGAGTAACAATTTTCAATACAGCAAAGGGTGAAAAAGTTGTATCAGTTGAGCGCATTTCTGATCCTGAGGATGATGCAAATCAATTAGATGATGACAGTGAAAAACATTCTGGTATGGTTGATGTTAATTAAGATAAATAACTCTAAAATCATCGGAAAAAATAGATGACAGTTGCCCTTTATGCAGGATCTTTTGATCCTATTACAAATGGTCACCTTGATATTTTGCGAAGTAGTTTAGTTTTAGCTAATAAAGTGGTGATGGCTATTGGTATACAAGCTATAAAAAAGCCATTTTTTAGTTTTGAAGAGCGTGTTGATTTAATTGCACAAGTGAGAAAAGATATATTGAATATAGGTTCTGATCGGTTACAAGTTATTTCATTTGACAATCTCCTTATTGATAAAGCGCGTGAAATTGGTGCTTCATTTCTTATTCGTGGATTGCGTGATGGTACTGATTTTGATTATGAAATGCAAATGGCGGGAATAAATGAAATAATGGCTCCTGAGTTGCGAACGATTTTTTTACCAGCAAGTATTTCTAGCCGTATGATAAGCTCTACATTGGTGCGTCAAATTGCCACTATGGGAGGAGATATTAGGCCTTTTGTTCCTCCAAATGTTGTACAAGCTTTGTATTCAAAATTTAAATCTCAAAGGGAAGAATGATTGTGTTTTTTAGAATTTTTACTTTTTTAACATGTTTTTTTTACTTATTTTCATTTAGTGCTGCTGCAGATGAGCATAATATTCTTGTTTTATCTCTTAAAAATGGTGATGTAATTATTCAGTTGCGTCCAGATCTTGCACCAAAACATGTTGCTCGAATTAAGAAACTAACAGAAGAAGGTGCTTATAATAATGTCGTATTTCATCGCGTTATTCCTGGTTTTATGGCACAAACTGGCGATGTGAAATTTGGAAAAAAAGATAGTATTGATTTTGATTTCAAAAATGTTGGTAAAGGTGGTTCAAGTTATTCCAATTTACCAGCAGAGTTTTCAAAACAACCTTTTAAACGTGGTACCGTTGGTATGGCTCGTTCACAAGATTTAAATTCAGCAAATTCTCAATTTTTTATTTGTTTTAATGATGCTACTTTTTTAAACGGTCAATATACTGTTGTTGGAGAAGTTGTAAAAGGAATGGAAGTTGTTGATAAAATTAAAAAAGGAACTGCAGATAATAATGGGTCTGTAACAGATCCTGATGTTATTAATGCTGCTTATTTACAAATTGAGAAAAAAGTGGAAGTAGAAATAAAGGAATGACACTATGGTCGAGCCTAAAGACCCAGAAAATACTTTAATTCTTGAAACAACAAAAGGAGAAGTAGTAATTGAGCTTTTCGCTGATTTAGCTCCTGCTCATGTTGCACGTATCAAAGAACTGGTGCGTGAGGGCGCCTACGATAATGTTGTTTTTCATCGCGTTATTGACGATTTTATGGCACAAACTGGTGATGTTCAGTTTGGCAAAAAAAATGGTGAGAAATTTAATTTGTCACGTGTTGGTATGGGTGGTTCAGATAAACCCGACTTAAAAGCAGAGTTTTCAAATCTTCCTCATAAACGTGGGACAGTTTCTATGGCACGTAGCCAGAATCCAAATTCGGCTAATTCTCAGTTTTTTATTTGTCTCGCAGATGCTCCTTGGCTTAATCGTCAATATTCTATATGGGGACAAGTGCTTAAAGGTATGGAAAATATTGATCAAATTAAGCGTGGTGAGCCTGTTATGGATCCAGACGCAATTATTAAAGCTACAATTGCTGCAGATGCCAAATAATAGAAATATTACGTAACATTTTTTGCTTTTGCAATTTTATAGTATGAGAGCTGCATATAACGTATTTTCATGTAGAAAGAGTTGTGAATGTTGAGATTTCAAAATAGAGAATGGCACTAGAAACTTGCTTGTCTAGATGAAAATATATTTTTCACAAGATTTTTATTTTTATCGTTTTCTAAAGATTTTCAATTAAAAGAATGATATTGGCTAGGATTATAAAATATTAGATATTTTTTATTGCACTAAATAATTTTTTTATTTTATTGATCGTTTAATAGCTGATTTTTTTAATTTTTTTGACTAATTTTAGTGTTAGTGGATAAAAGAGATCCATAATTTTTAACTGCAGTGAAAAGATTATTACTTTTATTTTAGTAGTGATATGGGATCCTGAGATTAAAAAGATAAAAATGATGATAAAAGCATTTCACTATGAAAAAAAATTTCAAGATGGATATGCTCGTCAAGGTGAAATTATAACGGGACGAGGGCGTATTCGCACACCTGCATTTATGCCAGTTGGGACGGTTGGAACCGTTAAAGCTATGTACATGGACCAATTACATGATCTTGGTGCAGATATTATTTTAGGTAATACTTATCATTTGATGTTACGACCAGGAGCTGAGCGCGTTGCGCGTTTAGGAGGGTTGCACAAATTTATTCGTTGGTCTGGGCCTATTTTAACGGATTCTGGTGGTTTTCAGGTTATGTCTCTTTCGGGAATATGTAAGATTACGGAGCAGGGTGTTATTTTCCGCTCTCATATTAATGGGGCGTATTATGACATGAGTCCAGAACGTTCTATCGAAATCCAAGGACTTCTTGATTCTGATATTCAAATGCAGCTTGATCAGTGTATTGCATTACCAGCATCAGAGAGAGAAATAGAAGCTGCTATGGAACTTTCATTGCGTTGGGCACAGCGTTGTAAAAAAGTTTTTGGTGATCAACCAGAAAAAGCAATGTTTGGTATTGTTCAAGGCGGAGATAATATGAAATTACGTGAACGCTCTGCTCAAGCATTAAAAGAAATGGACTTGAAAGGCTATGCTATTGGAGGGCTTGCGGTTGGTGAGCCTCAGGATGTTATGACAGCTGTTCTAGATGTTACTTGTTCAATTTTACCGGAGGATAAGCCCCGTTATCTCATGGGAGTAGGGACGCCAGATGATATCTTAAAAAGTGTAGCTCGAGGTGTAGATATGTTTGATTGTGTTATGCCAACGCGTGCAGGCCGTCATGGCCTAGCTTTTACTCGTTTTGGAAGAATTAATTTGCGAAATGCACGTTATGCAGAAGATCCAAATCCTCTTGATCCACAATCACCTTGTTCTGCTGCACGTGATTATAGTTGTGCGTATTTGCATCATTTAATCAAATCTGGTGAATCTCTTGGAGGCATGTTATTGACTTGGAATAATCTTTTTTATTATCAGCAGTTAATGCAAGGTATCCGTGACGCTATTAAAGCAGGATGTTACGTCGACTTTTGCTCCGATACAGTAGCTTTGTGGATGCAAGGACGGATAAAATGTCTGTAAAGAAAATTGTATTAATAAAAAAGGTATTCATATAGCTCTTTTAGGGAATATAAATCGCTACTTTAAGGTAAATATGCGGTGCGGTATTATTTATTTCTCTATGATATACTCTATTGAATAAAAATTATTGCTCCGGCACGCACTACCTGATCCGGAGAGAAGCAGTTTGTTTTCTGTTTCTAATCACTATCTAAATTAACAATGTTAATTCTAAGTTAGTAAATCCTTAAAGAAGTATGAAAATTATCTTTTTAATATGCTTTTTGTTTATTTTTATAAAACATCATAAAAGTAAAACGTAAAAGTTGTATATCTTTTTGTTTCAAGAAATTGCTTTTGATATTAAAAACGTATTATTTGCTCATTTTACAGCATATTTAATAGAATAATATTTAGTATAAAAATAATAAGATAAAGATTTTCTAAGGATAAAATTCTTTCATGTCTTTTAGAATTGATTTTAAAACCAAGTATTTGGGCATTTTAGCTCTTGCAGTAGGAAGCTTTGCTATTGGTACTTCTGAGTTTGTTGCAATGGGTTTACAACCGGAGATGGCGCATAGCTCACATGTTAGTATTGCTACAGCTGGACAATATATTTCTTCTTATGCTTTAGGAGTTGTGGTTGGAGCACCTATTTTAGCTATCGTAACAGCTAAGCTGCCACATAAGGCTGTTTTGATAGGGTTGATGTTTTGTTATGCTTTGGCGAATATTGTTAGCTCATTTTGTTCTGTTTTTAATGTATTGGTCATCTTACGATTTATCAGCGGTCTTCCACATGGCATTTATTTCGGTATTGCAACTATGGTTGCATCTTCGATGGTAGAAAGAAGTGAACGGTCAAAAGCCGTTGGTAATGTTATGCTTGGTTTGACAATTGCAACAGTTATTGGAGCACCGAGTGCAACTTGGATTGGTCAACTTGTTGGTTGGCAATTTGCATTTCTTCTTGTAGGTATTATTTCTTTGGTGTGTTGTTTTCTTATTTGGAAGTTTTTACCTTCTGTTTCTAACATTGCTAAAACAAGCATTTTGAACGAATTAAGTGCATTAAAGAAAAAAGAAGTATGGTTTCTTTTGGCTATGGTTTCAATCGGTGCATCAGGATTATTTTCTGTTTTTACGTATATTAAGTCAACATTGCTTGGTATTTCTAATGTTTCTCTTGAATGGGTACCATTTATTATGCCATTGATGGGACTGGGAATGGTTGTAGGTAATATTTTAGGTCCTAAATTTGCAGTTAAAATTGGTTCTTCAGCAACGATATTTTTTGCTATGCTTTGGAGTACATTTGTTTTTTTTCTTTTTTTCTTTTTATCATATACTCCGCTAACAGCAGCATTAGGATGTTTTCTTATTGGGACTTCTTTTGCATCTATGCCTTCTATACAAGCAAAAATCATCGATATTGCTATGCCTGCACAGATGTTAGCAAGCGCTTTGATGCAATCTGCTTTTAATATTGCGAATGCTATTGGAGCGGAATTTGGAGCATGTGTTTTGAAATTAGGCTATAGTTATGAATATACAGCTATCCTTGGAGGTATTTTAACTTTGTGTGGACTGCTGATGTTCTGTTTTTTATGGTACATGGAAAAATATAATCAATATTTTCCTGAGTAAAAGTGAAAAGATTTTTAAAAGTTATTTTAGCCTTTATATATATAAGCGTAGTAATCATCAAAAGAGAGCAGCATAGTAGTAACTTCGATAAAGAATAACCGGCATAGATAATAAAAAGTATTTTTATATATAGAGAGATTGCTGTTAGAGTGAGTCATAAAATTTGTATTTGAACGGTTTAATAATTTATAAAAAAATTCAAAGTTTTCTAAATAGAAAACTTTGAGTTTGGAATCGTGCTAGTGAGTCATTTCTTTTTTTAGGTTTTCATTAATTTTATCAAGAAATCCTGTTGTGGATAGCCATTTTTTTTCGGGACCGATTAAAATAGCGAGATCTTTTGTCATGAAACCTGCTTCAACAGTATTAATACAAACTCTTTCCAATGTAGTAGCAAAGTTTTTTAATTTTTCATTATTATCAAGCTTAGCACGATGTGTTAGTCCACGTGTCCAAGCAAAAATAGAAGCAATAGAATTTGTTGATGTTTCTTTATTATTTTGATGCTGACGGTAATGACGCGTTACTGTACCATGAGCAGCTTCTGCTTCAACAGTTTTACCATCTGGTGTCATGAGAACAGAAGTCATTAGACCAAGAGAACCAAATCCTTGAGCAACGATATCTGATTGAACATCACCATCATAATTTTTACATGCCCAAACGTAACCACCTGACCATTTAAGCGCAGAAGCCACCATGTCATCGATGAGACGATGCTCATAATATAATTTACGACTTTCAAATTCGGTTTTAAATTCTGAGTCAAATATTTCTTGAAAGATATCTTTAAAACGACCATCATAGGCTTTTAAAATAGTATTCTTTGTCGAAAGATAGACAGGAACATTGCGTTGAAGTCCGTAATGAAAGGACGCGCGGGCGAAATCGCGAATTGATTCATCAAGATTATACATTGCCATTGCAACTCCTGCACTTGGAGCATTAAAGACATCATGTTCAATAATTTGGCCATCATCGCCAATAAATTTAATACTTAATTTTCCTTTACTCGGAAATTTGAAATCTGTTGCTTTATATTGGTCGCCAAAAGCATGACGTCCGACAATAATTGGTTTTGTCCAATTTGGAACGAGACGTGGAATATTTTTGCAGATAATAGGCTCACGAAAAATAACGCCTCCTAAAATATTGCGAATTGTTCCATTTGGTGATTTCCACATTTTTGTTAAATTAAATTCTTTAACACGTGCTTCATCAGGAGTAATGGTTGCACATTTTACACCGACTCCATATTTTTTGATTGCGTGAGCAGAATCAATTGTTATTTGATCGCTAGTTGCTTCTCTATTTTCAATGGAAAGATCATAATATTTAAGATCAATATCGAGATAGGGATGAATGAGTTTATCTTTAATATATTTCCAGATAATACGAGTCATTTCATCACCGTCGATTTCAACAATCGGGTTTGTCACTTTAATCTTTGCCATTAGGAGTCCCTTTTTGTATTGAAATAATATTTTTCTTATAGCACTTTCAGATCCATGATGGAAATTAAAAACAGAAATCTAGAAAAAGCTTTCTGTATATATAACTCAGTTTTTATTTTAAATATTTGTTCTTTTAATTCTTCGTTTTTATTTTGAAATCTTTTTATTTGTGTTATATTAATTACAATATAGGGTATTATTGGGGTGCATCATTTAAATGGGGGGAAATAATGGTTTCTATTAACTCGTTTCAAGTAAATCCAGGAATTGATAGCTACCAAAAACATAGCTTACATAAAGAGCAGAATTTAAGTCAGATACTTCAGGATACTCTTCAGGTGCCATCTGCGCATATTAGTAATAAAAATATTATTCCTTCAGTTTTTCATGATACATTATCACGTCTTCAAGAGTTGTCTGATAATTCTAATAATAAAATTCAATTTACAGAAATCTTACCTTCTTTAATTGATAGTACTTATTCTCTTTCTTTATGGAACACTTTTGAAGCTGATGCATCACAATTTCAAGATTATGATGGCGTTCCAAATGGTCGTTTTCAGGTTTATGTTCCTTTAATAATGGACAATAATCAATTAAAAAATCTGGTGCATTCTTTAGCAAGAGAAGAGAAATTAATTGGAGCACCACAAGCTTTGTTTACAGCTCTAGAACATGATACTGCTAGAATATATAATCAATCAGATATAGAAAATCTTATTGGAAAATCAGTTAATTGGAAACAAGGTAATGTGTTTGGTACAATGTGGGATCGCCGTATGATTGATGAGCAATTAATCCAACAATTTCAACAGGAAGGTAAGCAAATATTTACGGGCTCTATAGGATCTCTTCGTTTTTCTATTATTTATTGAATATCAGCATTAAGCTATGTAGTTTTAATGATATTGCCTTGTTTGCATTAATTAAGTACAAGGATTTATTTTATTACATGATAAAAACTCACAAGCTAATTTAGAGATTACATTGGCCAAATAAAAAAACGATAAAATCAATACTTTACTTTCTTATCAAGGTGAGGGGTTTTATAGTTTGTTGGTTTTGTTTACGTTTTTTCACTATTCTTCCTCTTTTTTTGGTTTTTTATCGTTTAATTTTTATTCCAACATTTTTATAGAAATAATAATCATTTATATTGTTATTTTAAAACATATAATTAATATTTTTTATAATAAAAAACATATTGACAATAATAAATAATATTTAATAAATGCCTTGTATTTACTGTAAATAATAATCCATAAGCTTTTAAAAAGCTGAAAAGTATGCGCTGATCGTTAAGGTGTGCATGGAAAAATCTCCTAATTCTAAAGTTTCTACATCACAGAAGTATGAAAATAGAATGATTAGTATAGACAATAAATCGAGTACAGAGTCGATGGATATCTCTCAAAAGGAACTACGAAAGTCTATAGAGATGTCTATCAACATATACATGATTAATGGGCTTTACATTCTTCCTGAGGAGCTCGCCTTTATAAAGAAGTATATGACTGCAGCTGATAGTTTTTTACGCGAAGATTTTTCATCTAGTGATTTTTCTCTTAAAGATTTTTTACTTAGAGATTTGTTATTCAGAGATCTTACACGGAAGAAATTTAACATTCCGATAGATGAAATTTGATCAAATGGCTATATCTATTCTAATAATTTAACGCTAAAAAATAAATATGAATTGCAAGGCATAGAGTTTCGAAATGTATGTGCCTATGATGTACTAAAAGCAGAGTACAGGCTAAAAAAAGAACCGCTACCAGAAAAGTTTGATTCGTCTTATCTAAAATATCTTCATAAATGTTTATTTGAAGAGACGTTTGAATGGGCTGGGCATACCCGTGACATTCCATTTACATTTTTAGATGGCTCAGTTACCATGGTGCCAGTCAATGATAAAATTAAAGACGGTTTAGAGAGAATCGACCAAATACTAGCCGAAAAGAATAATTTGAAAGGTTTATCACGTAAAGAGTTTGTCTATGAAGCATCGATGCTCTTTGCTTTGTTTAGTAATTTACGACCTTTCGCGGTTGGAAATGGGTGCGCACAACGAATATTTATGGAAAAAATAGCCGAAGCAGCGGGGCATAGGCTTGACTTCTCGGTCGTGACAGAACAACGCATGCGATCTGCTAATAATGCTGCGTTACCACATGATGGCAAAGCTGTAGGCAATATCACTCCTATGTGTCATCTGTTTGAAGATATCTCCAATCCAGAAAAAGTGGATGTTTTAAGAGAATTCATGAATGCCATAAGGAATCGGGGATCTTTTGATGAGTACGCAAATATAAGAAATAAGATTATTGTAGCGCCAAATGAAGGTTCTACTTATACAGGCATCTATAAAGATAGTAGCCCAGATTCTATTATGCTCATGGTGAATGATAAGTATGTTATATGCAAAAAAGATTATCTTGCACCAGAAATATTAACAGCATTACGGCTTGGTGATAAACTTACTTTTAGAGCTTCTGTGCCAGAAAATTTTGAGCATATTCTTATTCCAGAAGAAAAAGTAGCCTCTTTGACAGAAAAAGAAATTGTTGCAAAAATTGTAGGAAATGTTTTCGTCCAAAAAAGTCAGCAAAAAATCAAAACTTTATCAAAATCTGTCTATAAAAACTCGAAAATGTTGGATGCTGATATCAATCTTGTTAATATAGATTCAAATCTAGGTGAACAGTATATTAGGCAGAATATCAGTCCTTTTAAATATATGTCTAAATTGTCAGGTACGGAAATATTGGGTATTAACAGTCCACAGCGTAAACAAGCTAAGAAAGATTACTTTAATCTCAGTCAGGAGTTTGATAATTATATAAGTGTTGTACTCTCTACTAGAGAACAAATTCTTCAAGTGCACCAAGAAAAACAAGAACGTTGTCAGCAATCGATAAAAATGCCTAGTCAAGCAGTGCAAAATGTCCTTTCTTTGTCTGAAGAAGATCAGATCAAAGCTTTAAATGCTAATCCTTCACTTCACGAAGAGATTACAGGTCTTTTGGATAAGGTCAAAGATCGTCTTACATTTTGGGAGTATCAAGCCCTTGATGATAGAGATTATGAGAAACTCTCTAAAAGTATCGGCATATCAGTCAGCAGAGCACAGAAAGTTACAGAAATTATTAAGAAAGCTCAAAAGGTATGTCAGCTAACGAGAAGCAGAGCTCATGAGTTGAAAGCGATGGAATGTAATCGGTTACAAATATAAGATTTACTTTTTATATTCATGGGGACAAAGTATCTGTATAAAATATCCGCCTCTACCTCGATTGTAATAATCTGAGGTGCTGTAGTTTTTTATTCAGTCAGTATTGGATTTATCTAAACAAAAAATAGCTTGGAAAGAACTTTCAATTTATAATGCGCTATAAAAGGAAAATATAAGCCCCTATTTCTTTATCTTTTAAAAAAATTAATCAAACCAACAGATTATGTGAAGGAAAGAAATTGGTACGCCCAAGGGGAATCGAACCCCTGTTTCCGCCGTGAAAGGGCGATGTCCTAACCGCTAGACGATGGGCGCAGACCAATGATGAGGCTTATAGAGAGGATCTTTTTACTTCGCAAGTCCTATAAGTGATTTTTTTAAAAAAAAATGCATTTTATTGAATTATTTTTTTGAGATATGCTTAGGAGATTAGATAATCCAGCTTATTTTACAAGATTTTAAATGATACAATATCTGATAACAATCGGTAATACATTTTAGTGTACAACAATAATAATACTTTTATTTTTTCCAATAAAAACAGATAAAGATAACCAAGTTAGAGATTTTATAATATGTAATATACTTTTGAGTATTATTTTATTCGTTATTGTAGGATTGATACATAAAAATGCATTACTAACATAAAAAGTTATTCCAGAGAAGATCATTATCTGCATTTTTTAATAAAAATTGCTTATAGAACAATTGACTGAAGTACGGTGAGTATATGTTTCTGATCCATTAATTAAATCAATCGCAAGCTACTGTTTATATGATGTAAATAAGCTGGAAGAAAATACGCATCGCGAATCTGAAAATAATGTATATTAAAGTGAGAAGAGTTCATTAAAGAAGATAAATATTTACAAGCTACAATCCTATATAAAGATTCCTAGGTTAGTTAATGGGTACTAAGAGGAATTAGGTTATAGTTTTTTTCTTGTGAAAATCTTTCATCTTTGCAAAAGCTGTATTCTTGATATTTAAGAATAAAATGCTAATGTCGTTTTGTGAATACTAATTCAATAGGATTTTTTATATGACCCAATCAACTCAAAAGATCTTAAATGGACTCGATCGTATTTTAACCCTTGAATTAGTACGTGTGACTGAGTGTGCGGCTGTTGCAGCTGCGCGTTGGCGAGGGCGTGGTGATGAAAAAGCAGCCGATCAAGCTGCTGTGGATGCGATGCGTCGAGAACTTAATTGTTTACCTATTGATGGCATGGTTGTAATCGGTGAGGGAGAGCGTGATGAAGCTCCTATGCTTTATATTGGAGAAAAAGTAGGACTTCAAAATGGAGTAGCTGTTGACATCGCTCTTGATCCACTTGAGGGAACAACTATTTGTGCAAAAAATCTTGCTAATTCACTTGCTGTGATTGCAATTGCCCAAAAAGGGAATTTACTTTATGCTCCTGATGTTTATATGGAGAAAATAGCTATTGGTCCTAGTTATCCAAAGGGAGTGGTTGATATAGATGCGAAGCCTGCTGATAATATTCATGCTCTTGCAAAAGCCAAAGGGGTAGATGTTAATCAAATTACTGTCTGCATTATGGATCGGCCTCGTCATGCAGAATTGATTAATAAAGTGCGTATGACTGGTGCAGCAATTCGTTTAATTAGTGATGGAGATGTTGCCGCTGTTATTCATACAACTGATTCAGATGCAACAGGTATTGATATTTATATGGGTATTGGTGGAGCACCAGAAGGTGTATTAGCTGCGGCAGCTTTACGTTGTACTGGTGGACAAATGCAAGGACGTTTACAATTTAATACAGAAGAGCAAATTGCTCGTGCTGCTAAGATGGGGATTAAGAATCCTAATAAGGTTTATACAATGGAAGAAATGGCCAAGGGTGATGTTTTATTTGCAGCAACAGGTGTAACTGATGGTAATATGTTGTCTGGTGTTAAATTTACTCGTGATTATATTCAAACAGATAGTCTTGTGATGCGTTCACATACTGGTACAATTCGAAATATTAGAGCACAACATAGAAATCAATTGAAATTTGGCTGATGATTTTTAGCCGATATTGCATAAAAATAGAACGCACTGATTAGATAAATATATCTTTGATAAATTTTTAAGATATTTTTGTTTTTTATATAGATACTATGATAATTGCACAGAGCGTGTCCAGCCGTTTTTATCTTCTACATTTCCTTTTTGTATATCGATAAGTTGCGCGCGAAGTTTTTCTGTGATCTCACCATATACTCCATTTCCAATTATACATTCTCCACCTTTATATTTAATACGTCCGATTGCTGTTATAACAGCAGCTGTGCCACATGCAAAAGCTTCTTTAAGGTAACCATTTTGCACATCTTCTTTTAGTGAATTAAAAGAATAAGGGCGTTCTTCTATTGTTAAACCCATTTGTTGTGCTAACTTCAAAATTGAATGACGCGTTATTCCTGCTAGAATAGTACCATTGAGCGCAGGTGTTACAAGTATATTATTAGCCATAATAAAGCAAATATTCATTCCACCAAGTTCTTCAATCCATTTTCGTTCAACCATATCAAGAAAAAGTACCTGACTACAATTATTTTGAGTTGCATTGTTTTGTGCGATTAAGCTTGCTGCATAGTTTCCGCCACATTTAGCAGTTCCTGTACCACTAGGGCCAGCACGACTGTAGTCTGTTTCGAGCCATACGCTAATAGTTGTTTTTTGTCCTGTAAAATATGATTCAGCTGGAGATGCTATGACACAAAAAATATATTCTCGAGAAGGATGAACTTTCAATAGGCTGTCGTTGCCAAACATAAAAGGGCGTAAATAGAGGCTAGCATTTGGATCATTAGAAACCCATTTTTGGTCAATTTTTACTAATTGGTTCACTGCATCCAAAAAGATATCTTTTGGTAATTCAGGCATAGCTAATCGTTTCGCTGATTCCATAAAACGTTGTGCATTAGCCTCAGGGCGAAATAATAAAATACGTCCATCCTTTGCTCGATATGCTTTTAAGCCTTCAAAGATTCCCTGAGCATAATGCAAAATGACACTTGATGGACTAATTTCTAAAGGTTTGTATTGAGAAATAATAGCATCATGCCAACCTTTATCTTCAGTCCATTTAATAATAGCCATATGGTCTGTAAAAAATTGACCAAAACTAGGACTTTTCAGAATTTCTTCACGCTTTTTATCTGATAAAGGTGAAGGATGTTTATCTATTTTAAACACAAATGATGATTTAGGAGAATTCATAAGTTAAACTTTCTGAAACAAGATTTTATTTCTATATCTTTTGGCAAGATAATAAAAAGTTTCTATAATAATATTATGATTGGCAACTTTCTTATGTCAATATTTTCATCATATAATATAGACTCTAGCAACTATTAATAGATATTCTATTATTAGAATTTTGATTATAATTCTTATCGAGAAGTTTGGAACTTTTATATATATACAGCGTTTTTCGAGATACTGTAAATGTTTTTATCATTGAATTATGATTAACAAGTAAAGGAATTCGCTATGATTGAAAAAAAATATCCAATACATGATCAGCAGAAAGCTGTAGAAAAAAGAAACTGTAAATGGTCTAATTCAATTGGTAAAAGTATTTTTACTATTGTTCTTTCTCTTCTCGTTATTTGGCTTATTGTAGTCTTTTTAGGGTCTTTTTGGAATAAATCACAAGAACACATGCATAATAGTAATAAAACAGGAGTAAATCATACAACAACGAGTCCAATACAAAACCAATAGTATCTCCAATACCTTAAAAAGAAAGATATTTTATCATTTTATGAAGTAAATTCTATATATATAAAAGGTGAAATTGGCACAAGTAAAGAAAATGAAGCATCCTAAAAGATAATTTTGATATTAACCATAACATCTAGAGAAAGAGAAGAAAACGGATAAAATAGAATGACAGTTGTTTGGACTGTCATTACGTTTGTTTAGTTTGTGATAAAACAGCTCCCCCCAGATTGTTTGATATTTTCACAAAGGCTTACAGCTTCATTACGGTTTTGTGTTTGAATTCGAACACGATAGTAGGTACCTTTCCCTGATATGAGGGCAGATTGAATATTTAATGGCCGAGAACCAATAATAGATCCAAATTTAGATTTTATTTTTCTCAAAGAATTTTGCGCTAATTCAGGAGTGGGTTGGGATGAAAGTTGCACATAATATTTTTCATCACTTTGCTCTGTTGTTTGTTCTAAGGGACTTGAATGAGCGGAAGTTGGCATTGGAATCTTTGAATTCAATTGGGCAGGTGAAGGAATTGGTATAAGTGAATTTCGAGTTTTTTCTTGAATAGTAGAGATAGCATTACTTTCTGTGATAATGTGGTCAATGTCAGTTGTAGGAGTATGTTGCATCTTTTCTTGATTTTTTTCATTGTTCTTTACATCAGGTAATTGCGAAGAAACAGATGATTGCTTTTGAGATTGTTCAGGTACAGTTTTTTTAGTTACTTCAGATTGAGCAAAAGGCTCTTCATTTTTGTGGTGGATTTGATTTACTACAATTGTACCATCTGATTTTACAACAACAGTTTTAACTTCATGTGTCGGAACAGTATGATTAATCGCTGCAGTGATTGCATTTTCAACATAAGCTTCATTAAGAGGAGAAGCTGTAGGATTTTCAGGTTCTTTCTTATTTAACGCTGTTAAATCTTCTGATGGGGCTTCATTAAGAGGAGAAGCTGTAGGATTTTCAGGTTCTTTCTTATTTAACGCTGTTAAATCTTCTGATGGGGCTTCATTAAGAGGAGAAGCTGTAAGATTTTCAGGTTCTTTCTTCTTTAATGTCGTTAAATCTTCAGGAGCTTCAGAATTATCAAAAAGAAATTGTTGTGCATTTTCTTGCTTCTCATTTTTTTCGGTTATCTGTTTGTAAAGGTCTAAATTATGCGTAATATTACTTTCAGATTCGGTTATTTCTGGTTTGACTTTAAAAGGCGTATTATCAGCACGGATAATATTTGGACTTTCATTCATGTCTGATAACATAAAAAAGTGAACATAACTGACAAGACCAATTGCAGCCAAAATAAGAAAAGCAATACTTTTAAAGAGAATTCCTATAATAGAAAAACTTTTTGGGGAAGAATTTTCTAATGTATTAGCAGGTATTTCATTTGCGTACCCATATTGTGAATCTTCAGGAAAAGAAGAGGAATAATGTTTTCCATTTTCAGGAGAAGAATAGTTGATATTTGGTTCTTGAGTATTTATATGTAAATTTGCTGTTAGATTTTTTTTAGCAGGATAAAAAACTTCGCTTTGCTGTTTTTGAGAAAAATTTTTGGTTATAGTGCTACCTACGCCGAATACATCAGTAAATTCTTTTTCTAAACCATCATTAGATACATCATATTTTGGTTCCTCATATGAAACTTCTGAGACCATAATTGGTTCAGTCCGTTCTACTATTTCCTCTGCAAATTTATAGGTATCAACATTAGGAGGAGAATTATCACTGTGCGAAGAGCTTTCTATAGAAAAACTATTAGTTTGTGAAATATTAAAAGTCTTTAATGAGGTTTGTGTATAATTTAAATTATTTTCGCTATATTGCTCTCTTTGTTCATTATTTTGAGAGTTATTTTTAATATTATGATTATCATTTTTAGTATATTGAATTTGAGCATTATTATATAATGAATATTTTGTTTCATTATCTTCTTTTAAAGGTTCTGTTTCATGATGATTAATGATATGCTGTTCTTGTGAAAAGTCTTCTAAACTAACGGATTTATCAGTAGGTGACGAATCCATCATAGATGAAACATTCGTTGATTTATCCATTGTAGCGCTGTCTATATTTGAAACTGTATTAACAGATGAAGAAAATATACGCGTATCCGTGGAAGAAATTGGTATATCAACTTGATAATCTTCAACAAAATTTTGTTGAGAAGTTGGTCTTTCATATGAGTAATTTACAGATGTATTGTAAATATTTTTCTGATAAGCATACTTTGGCTTTACACTATAAATATCTGACTGTTGGTCTCGCATTTGTAAAGGAGTCTCAGCCTCTTTATAAAAAGCTGCATTAGAAGATATATATTCACTTTGTGCATTCACCTTATCAGGAAAAGAATTTTGCATTTGTGCATTGAAATTATTGGTTTCAAAAGAAGAGTTGATATTAACAGTCTCTGAGGTGTTTTGTGTTGTCTGAGAGTTTGGGATAGGCAATGGAGAAAGTGTATTTAAAATTTGTTCTTCATTATTATCAATATGAGGAGAATGTTCGACTACATTTCTATAGTTTTGGTTATCGGTATTTAATTGTGGGTCCCATTGTTCATTATCATCAAATGGTAATTCGCCAGCTAAATTATTTTCAGTAATTTCTTCTAGGAAAGGCAAATCAAATGAAGAAGAGCCTCCAGAATTTTCAGACTCCAAATGTTCTGATTTTAATGAAGAATCAGCATTCTGAGCATTATTTTTTTTATTTTCTAAATTTGAATTGAAAATTTGCGTAAGCCTTTCCACTGGATCATAATGCTCATGATCTTGTTTCATTTCCTCTGGATTTTTGCGATCATTATCGCTCATAGGTCTTCTCGCATGAAAATCTGTATTTTTTTATGTACAACTATTAATTCCATTCCATTGTATATTAAACTAATTTACTGTATATTAAATTTAATTTTTTACCAATTAAAGAATATACAAAAAATATCCTAAATCAAATATTCATTTTATATATTTATAGAACTTTTTCAACGCATTTCTGTTAGTGCTTTTACTCCAATAATTGTGAGCCCTGATGATAAAATATTAATAATAGCTTGAATTAATCCAAGTCTGGCTAATGATAATTCTTTATTATCAGGTTTAATAAAACGTAAATTAGGATTGTCATTGCCCTTATTCCAATGTCCATGGAAGTTTGATGCAAGGTCATAAAGATAAAACGCTAGTCGATGTGGTTCTTTGTAAATGACGGCTTGTTCAATGATCCGTGGATATTCGGTGAGTTTGCGTATTAATAATATTTCATTCTCATCGACTAATTGGTCAAGATGCGCAATCATTGTACTGTTTGAAGGATTTTCAGTAAGAAAGACTTCTTGTGCTTGACGAAAGACTGAATGACAACGTGCATGTGCATATTGTACATAAAAAACTGGGTTATCTTTCGATTGTTCTGTTACTTTTGCGAAATCAAAATCAAGAGGTGCTTCACATTTACGATAAAGCATCATAAAACGAACTGGGTCACGGCCAACTTCTTCTACAACATCACGAAGAGTAACAAAGGATCCAGCTCTTTTGGACATGCGTACGGGTTGACCATCGCGAAAAAGTTTCACTAACTGACACAAGAGAACAGTTAGTTTGACTTTATTTCCAGAAATTGCTTTTGCTACAGCTTCTAATCGCTTTACATAACCAGTGTGATCAGCGCCTAGAATGTAAATCATTTCATCAAAGTGGCGATTAAATTTATCACGAAAATAAGCAACATCAGCTGCAAAATAAGTATAAGAATTATCTGATTTAATTAGAGCACGATCTTGGTCGTCACCAACGTCAGTTGAACGAAATAAGGTCTGTTCGCGTGGTTCCCAATCCTCTATATTTTTCCCTTTTGGTGGTGGCAGTGTACCCTTATAGATATAACCACTTAAAGTAAGATCAGTAATAGTACTACGGATGGCTTGCGCGTTATTTTCGTAAAGCGTACGTTCCGAGAAAAAAACATCATGATAAATATTAAGAGCTGCTAGATCTTTGCGAATCGTTGCCATCATTGCATCAATTGCATGTTCTTGTATTATAGATAAAGCTTCTTCTTGATCTATAATTAATAATTTGTCACCGAATTTTTTAGCAAGAGATTGCCCCAATGGTATGAGATATTCACCTGGATAAAGCCCTTCTGGAATTTCACTGATTATTTGTCCAAGTGCTTGACGATAACGCAACATTACAGAACGAGCGAGTATTTTTATTTGTTCACCAGCATCATTGATGTAATATTCTTTAGTAACTTCATAACCAGCAAACTGAAGCAAATTAGCAAGAACATCTCCAATAACAGCACCCCGGCAATGCCCAACATGCATAGGTCCGGTTGGATTTGCAGAGACATATTCGATATTGATTTTTTTCCCTTGTCCTATTTCAATTTGACCATAGGATATTCCTTTTTCAATCATTGACTTTAAGGCATTTTGCCAAAATGATTGTTTAAATTTAATATTAATAAATCCAGGGCCGGCTATATCGATGTGATCAATGTCGCTAACAGATTGATCACTATTGAGGAGCTTTATAATTTTTTCAGCAAGAGCACGTGGACTTAGTCCAACGGATTTAGCAAGTACCATAGCAGCATTTGTTGATAAATCGCCATGTAAAGAATCACGTGGAGGGTCAGCAACGATTTTTGATAAATCTAAGATTTCACCATTTTTTCCTTTTATATCAGATGATTCAATTAATTTTTTAATTTTATTTTCGAAATTCTTAAAAACATTCATATTCAAATTCCATGTTGTATTCGAAATAGTGAATCGAAATCATCTGTATGCTTAAATAACCGATGGTATTCACGCAAAGCATAATAATCGGTCATACCTGATAAAAAATCAGCAATAAGTCGTGCTAACTCTTGATCGGTTAAATGAGTTATTTTAATATACCAATTTTCAGGCAATAAGCTTGGATTTTCATAATAACAGTCGAATAATTTTTGTACAATAGATTTCGCTATGTTGCGACGTACAAGAACCTTATCGTGATAATAAAGATTTTGAAAGAGAAAATCCTTTAATTGCTTTTCTTGAGTAGCCATTCTTGGAGAAAAAGTAATAATAGTTTGTTTCGCTTGATAAACATCACTTGTGCTCTTTGGTTTGATAAGAGATAAATTGCTTTGTGATTGTTCAATAACATCTTCAACCATGATTGTTATTTGTCGACGTACTAACTCATATCCGCGTCGAGTTTGGTCAAGTTTAGGATATTTTTTTTCGATATCTTTTAATAATGAAGCAGTCAAGGAAACTTGCTCGAACTGATCAATTGTTAAAAAGTGCGAACGTAAACCATCATCGATATCATGAGCGTTGTAAGCAATATCATCAGCAACAGCTGCGCATTGCGCTTCTAGTCCAGCATAGCAATTAAGCTCAAGATTCTGTTGTGCGTTATAGTGTAAAATATCGATAGAAACATTTTTATTTTTAGAATGAGGACCTAAAAGAGGACCATTATGCTTCACAAGTCCTTCAAGTGTTTCCCAAGTAAGATTTAATCCGTCAAAATCTGCATAACGCTGTTCTAGTTTTGTAACAATCCGTAGCGTTTGTGCGTTATGATCAAAACCTCCATAAGGAGCCATTGCTTCATTCAGAGCATCTTCTCCTGCATGGCCAAAAGGTGTATGCCCAAAATCATGCGCGAGGGCAATCGCTTCTGCGAGATCTTCATCAAGATTGAGTGCGCGGGCTAATGTGCGTGCAATTTGAGAAACTTCGATTGAATGAGTTAAACGTGTCCGATAATGATCACTCTCATCGGCAATAAAAACTTGAGTTTTATGTTTAAGACGTCGAAATGCATTAGAGTGAATAATACGATCACGATCGCGTTGAAAAGGTGTACGTGTCGTACTTTCTGCTTCGTAAAATAGTCTGCCGCGACTTTTTCGAGGATTCGTGCTATATATCGCTCGAGATTGATAATTGTAATTGATATTGCTTATATCCATTGCAAGTTATCCATTCTCACCTTAAATTTAGAATCATTCATTATTAACAAAATTCTATGTATTTGGGATACTCTTTCTTTACAATTGAGTTCACTAATTCAAGGAACTAGTAGCGCATGAGTGTAAATATTTCAGATATTGCTGCCAAACAAATTGCGCAGATACTTGCAGAGCAACCTAGAAAAACAGCTTTACGTATTTCTGTTGAAGGGGGAGGATGTTCGGGTTTTTCTTATAAGTATGATTTGGTCTCTGAAAGTAAAGAAGATGATTTTATTATTAAAAAGGGTGGAGCGGTTGTATTTATTGATTCAATATCTCTTGCTTTCATGGAAGGAGCTGAAATTGATTTTGTCGATGATCTTATGGGGCAATCTTTTCAAATTCATAATCCTAATGCTACTTCATCATGTGGTTGTGGTGTTAGCTTTTCAATTTAGAATAATTACTTTTCCATATTACTCCTTGAAAAGATTACCAATTTGATCAACAATGTAAAAATGGAAATTTTTATAAAAAAGTCATATCAGATTTTGTGGTTGATAATAACATTTATCTTGTTGACTTGGATTAATGTCGCCTTTTCTGAAGAAGGAGAATTTCAAAGGAATCAAGGAGAAGAATTAGCTACTTCTATTATGGATTCTCATGATCATGAAAAGGATAATTCATACTCGCAACTTGTATTAAACGCTCAACTAACAAATAAGAGTGAAAATATTATGAGTGGGTTAGTGTGGCGTGTTTATGCACCTATTTTGGGAAGCGACAATAAATTGCCATTGGTTGCAACTTATGAAGGTGGCTCCGCACGTTTTGATTTAAAACCAGGGAGCTATCTTGTTCATGTTTCATTTGGTCATGCAAGTGTTGTGCAACGTGTAAGTTTAGAGAATAGACAACACCTTGTTAAAAATTTTAATCTTGATGCGGGTGGTATTATTTTAAATAGCATATTATTTAATGGTACAATTAATGAAAAGGAATTGCGTTTTACTATATATGAGGATGAAAGAGAAAATGATGATACAGGTGTGATCTTAGCAAATGTTAAACCACAATCGATGGTGCGTTTAAAAGCTGGTCACTATCGTGTTGTTTCTCATTATGGTTCAGTTAATGCCATTATACGTTCAGATATTCAGGTAGAAGCTGGTAAAATTACTGAAGTAACCCTTGAACATCAAGCTGCTCAAATTATTTTAAAGTTAGTACGTCAAGAGGGAGGAGAAGCACTGGCAGATACAAGCTGGTCTATCACTAATGACTCTGGTGATATTATTTATGAAACAGTTGGTGCTTATGTTTTGCTTGTTTTAGTAGAGGGTGATTATATTGCTATTGCTAAAAATAAAGATAAAATTTATCGAAAGGTTTTTTCGGTGGTTTCTGGTCAAGATAAAGATGTGAATGTTATAGCAAATTCGCAAAATATACAGCAATTTGATGACTCAATAGAGTGATTCATTATTTTGAATGTACATTGTAATTATTAAAGGGGATATTTAAAGTTTTGGTTATAGAGTTTTCAACATTAAGTGTTTTTTTTGCTGGTGCATTATCTTTTTTATCACCCTGTGTTTTGCCATTAGTTCCTCCTTATTTGTGCTATATGGCAGGTGTTAGCATTGACGATTTTCGATCAAAAAAGCAAGACAGAAGAGCATCCGTACGCTTAGTACTTTTGTCTTCTGTTATTGCTTTCGTTTTTGGGTTTACAACTGTTTTTGTTCTTTTGGGTGCAAGTGCAAGTACACTTGGCAAATTCATCGGTTACTATCGTGATTGGTTTGCTATTGCATCTGGAATTATCATTATTATTTTTGGCTTAAATTTTTTAGGGCTTTTCAAGATTGGTTTATTATTGCGTGAGGTGCGCTTTCAAACACGAAAAACGCCTGCTGGACCTTTAGGAGCTTATATTATTGGGTTAGCTTTTGCATTTGGTTGGACACCATGTATTGGTCCAATTTTAGGGCCCATTATAACGCTTGCCGGAACGAAAGAAACTGTAGGTGAAGGGGCTATGCTTTTGGGTGTTTATGCATTGGGTCTTGGAGTGCCTTTTCTGTTAGCAGCTTTGTTTTCAGGTAGCTTTATGGGATTTTTAGGGGCTTTTCGTGTTCATTTAGGAAAAGTTGAAAAAATTATAGGTATTTTTCTGATTATTACAGGTATTTTATTTTTGACAGGTTCTATGCAAAACTTATCTTTTTGGCTTTTAGAAAATTATCCTTCGTTAGGTAGTATTGAAACGATTAGTTGGCATGATATTATAAATTTATTTGGATTTTTTCGTTAATTATATGTGCTTTTATGGTTAGAAGTTGTCTTTCTATTGTTCTCGCAGCAGGTGAGGGGACGCGTATGAAATCGTCTCTTCCTAAGGTCCTCCATAAAGTAGCTGGGTTACCACTTGTGTGTCACGTGATAAGACAAATAGAATTATTAAATTCTTCGCAATTAGCAGTGGTTGTAGGGGTTGGTGCAGAAGACGTTACTAAAATTGTACAATCATTTGTAAAAAATGTGATGATTTTTGAACAAAAAGAGCGGTTAGGCACTGCTCATGCTGTTTTATCTGCACGAATTGCTTTGGAAAAAGAAGTGGATGATGTTCTCATTGTTTTTGGAGACACTCCTTTAATTGAGCAAAATACATTGGTCAAAATTCGTGAACAACTTGCTAAGGAAGCAGATGTTGTTGTCACTGGTTTTTATACTTCTAATCCAACAGGTTATGGTCGTCTTCTCAATAAAAATGGTAAGATTATTGCGATTGTAGAAGAACAAGATGCAAGCGATGAAGAGAAAAAAATCTCTTTTTGTAATGGTGGAATAATGGCCATTAAGGGAAAGTATGTTCTTTCTCTTCTAGATAAAGTTAATAATAACAATTTGAAAGGAGAATATTATCTAACAGATATTGTTTCTATTGCAGCTTGTGAGGGCTTAAACATTCAAGTTGTGGAAGTTCCTTTCGATCATGTTGTAGGAATTAATAATTGTTTTGAGCTTTTTGAGGTTGATGTTTTATGGCAAAAACGTAAAGCGCGCGATTTCATGTTATCTGGTGTTCGAATATTAAAGCCAGAAAGTGTTTATTTTTCTTATGACACAGAAATTGAATCAGATGTTGTGATTGAACCAAATGTTTATTTTGGATCAGGAGTAAAAGTGCGGTCTGGCGCAGTTATTCACGCATTTAGTTACCTAGAAGGTGTTGTGATTGGTATAGATACAGAGATTGGACCTTATGCGCGTTTGCGGACTGGAACAGAGTTAGAACGATCGGTTAAGATTGGAAATTTTTGTGAAATTAAGCAAGCAAAAATAGGAGAGTGTTCCAAGATTAACCATTTGAGTTATATCGGGGATGCAGAAATTGGGAAACATACTAATATTGGAGCTGGTACAATTACTTGTAATTATGATGGTTTTAACAAACATAAAATTGTGATTGGAGACAATACTTTTATTGGTTCTAATTCAGCACTTGTTTCTCCTTTGATCATAGGGGAAGGAGCCTATATCGCTTCAGGAAGTGTTATCACTGAAAATGTTCCCGCTGATAGTATGGCTTTGGGGCGTGCACGGCAGATTATAAAAGAAGATCGTGCAGAAAAATTACGTGAGCGTTTATCAGCAAATAAAAAAAAGAATTAATTGTTTTTATTTATTTCTCAGTTTTAATAGTGATCTAATAATTGTGCAGATACTTGTTCTTAGTTATGACCATGCCATATCAATTTATATGGCTGTTTAGATTAGAATGTAGATCGTTTGATTTTTATAGTGTTTATTATCAATTTAGGATGTAAATTGGAGCTTTTTAATGTGTGGAATTATTGGAATTCTTGGAAATAAATCTGTTGCATCCTATTTGATTGATGGCTTGAAACGTCTTGAGTATAGGGGATATGACTCGTCTGGTTTAGCGACAGTGCATAATGGATGTCTTCGTCGCGTTCGGGCTGAAGGTAAATTAGTTCATTTAGAAGAAAAATTAGGAAAAACACCCTTGGAAGGTAATTTAGGAATTGGTCATACTCGCTGGGCTACGCATGGGATTGCTGTAGAGCGAAATGCTCATCCTCATATGACTGAGAAACTTGCAGTTGTTCATAATGGCATTATTGAAAATTTTGTAGAACTACAAAAGGAACTCGTTGGGGAGGGTTATACCTTCGAAACAGAAACGGATACTGAGGTTATTGCTCATTTGATTACGCGCGAATTGAAAAAGGGTCTTTCTCCACAGGAAGCAACGTATACAGGTTGGAAAAAACTCCAGGGTGCTTTTGCTTTTTCTCTTATTTTTGAAGGCGAAGACAATCTTATGATTGCTGTTCGCTCTGGACCACCATTAGTGATTGGTTATGGCAAAGATGAGTTTTTTGTGGGGTCTGATGCGATTGCTTTAGCTCCATTTACAAATCGTATAAGCTATCTGGAAGATGGAGATTATGCAGTTATCAAACGTGAAGGAATAAAAATTTACGATACGGATAATCGGCAAATAGAGCGCCCTATTACGACCTTATTTGAAGGGTCTTTGCTCGTTTCTAAAGGTCATCATCGTCATTTTATGCGTAAAGAAATATTTGAACAGCCTGAAGTTATTTCACATAATTTGACGCACTATCTTGATTTTAGACAAGGTATTCTGCTTGACAGTTTGATCGATTGGAGCAAGATTAACCGAGTATTATTCGCTAGTTGTGGGACGGCTTACTATTCAACTTTAGTTGCACGTTATTGGTTTGAAAATTTCGCTGCTTTAAGTATTGATAATGATGTAGCTTCTGAATTCCGTTATCGTGAACCACCGATAACATCTGATGTGTTATCAGTATTTGTTTCCCAGTCTGGAGAAACAGCTGATACTTTAGCATCTTTACGCTACTGCCGAAATCTTGGTATAAAAACAGCAACAGTTGTGAATGTTATGCAATCAACGATGGCAAGAGAAGCTGATTTTGTTTTACCAACCTTTGCAGGACCAGAAATTGGTGTTGCTTCGACAAAAGCCTTTACTTGTCAATTATCCACTCTTGCTGCAATGGCACTTAGTGCGGCTAAACAGCGTGGATATCTTCCGAAAATAACAGAACAGCAATTGGTTCAGCAATTAGCAGAAGTTCCTAGGATTTTAAATAAAGTTTTAAAGCTGGATGAAAAAATTGAAAAATTATGTCGTAGTTTAGTAAATGCAAAAGGCGTACTCTATCTTGGACGAGGTACTTCTTATCCAATTGCTTTAGAGGGAGCGCTCAAACTAAAAGAACTTTCTTATATTCATGCTGAAGGTTATGCTGCTGGTGAACTAAAACATGGGCCGATTGCGCTGATTGATGAAAAAATACCGGTTATTGTTGTAGCCCCTTATGATAAATGGTTTGGAAAAACTTTCTCTAATATGCAAGAGGTTGCTGCGCGCAATGGCCATATTATTTTGATAACGGATACAAGAGGAGAATCAGCAGCAACTCATTTTAACTCCTTATCGACTATTATTTTACCAGATGTTCCAGAGTTTATTGCTCCTATTATTTATGCTTTGCCTGTTCAGTTAATTGCTTATCATACAGCCGTTTTGTTGGGGACAGATGTTGATCAACCACGTAATTTAGCAAAATCAGTGACCGTTGAGTAAAAAATGATTTATTTTTTAAGAATTATAGAAGTGATAAATCAGTTTATTTTATCAATAATGACTTTTAAATATATCATCAACAGTAATCAGAGTGCTTTTAATAAGCTTTTTGATTTTATAAGAAGATATACTTTCTTTATGCTTATTGAAGTGGATAAAAGTCTTTTCTAATTAATTGGTTTTTTGTTGGTTGCGTTGACAAAACTATTAAAAAATTAACCTGCACGTAATAGCTGAAGAGCATCATCGCGTCCAAAAAGATAAAGAAGTAAACGCACAGCTTGTCCCTGTTCTGAAGAAAGATTAGGATCGCGTTGTAACAATAAATGTGCATTCTTTTTTGCTATAAGTAAAAGATTACGATGGACTGCAAGGTTTGCTATATAGAATTCAGGCATACCAGATTGTCGTGTTCCTAACAATTCGCCTTCACCCCGTAGACGCAAATCCTCTTCAGCAATTGTAAAACCATCTTCTGTATTTCGCATGATGTTGAGACGTGCTTCAGCTGTTTTGGTGAGAGGGCCTTTGTAGAGTAAAATACAGGAGGATTTTTTATTTCCTCGTCCAACACGTCCACGTAATTGGTGCAGTTGCGCTAAACCAAAATGCTCCGCATGCTCGATAACAATAATTGAAGCATCAGGAATATCAACTCCCACTTCAATGACTGTAGTCGCAACTAAAATGCATATATTAGCCTTTTTAAAGGATGTCATTACAGTTTCTTTTTCATCAGTAGACATTTTTCCATGTATCATACCGACACGAGTTCCAAACCGTTTTTGTAAGCTCGTAAAGCGACTTTCAATAGAAGTAAGCTGGAGAGTTTTGGATTCTTCCACAAGAGGACAGATCCAATAAATCTTTTCTTCTTTTTGTACTGCAGTAGCAATTCGTTCTATAAGTTCATTGATCCGTTCTGAAGGAATTGTTGCGGTTGTGATAGGATGCCGCCCAATTGGTTTATCTGTAATTTTTGATGCATCCATATCACCATAAGATGTTAGTATCAACGTACGTGGAATAGGCGTTGCTGTCATAACAAGCATGTCAGGTTTATTGCCTTTTGCAGTAAGGGTGAGACGTTGCTGCACACCAAAACGATGTTGCTCATCAATAATAGCTAGCGCAAGGTTATTATAAGTGACATGCTCCTGTATCAAAGCATGGGTACCGATAATGATAGAAGCTTCTCCTGATAAAATAGTGTCAAGAATTCTTGCGCGTACTTTTCCTTTTTCTCGCCCAGTTAATAGGGCTGTTTGTAAACCGATTTTTTCAGCAAGGGGAGTGATTGTAGCAAAGTGTTGTCGCGCAAGAACTTCTGTTGGAACCATTAAGGCTGATTGCCCTGAATTTTCGGCAATTTGAGCTATTGCCATCAGTGCAACTACGGTTTTTCCTGTTCCCACATCACCTTGAAGAAGTCTTAACATGGGTTCAGGTGAAGCTAAATCATTTTCGATATCTTTTATTGCTTTTATTTGTCCATTTGTAAGCTGAAAGGGTAGAATTTCAAGTAATTTTTTAGTATAAGTACCTGTCGGTGGGCGAGAAGTACCTGAAAGTGATTTAGTCTCTAGGCGTACAAGGCCAAGAGCTATTTGGTTAGCAAAAAATTCATCATAAGCAAGACGCTTACGTGCTGTACTTTCTAGAGTAAGATCATCAGGGTTGATAGGGTCGTGAATACGGCGTAAAGAAACAGCAAAAGAAGAAAAGTTATGCTCCTTTTTTATACTTTCTTCTATCCATTCTGGCAAAGAAGGAATAGAATCAAGAGCTTTTTTCGTTGCTCGTCTTAGTGTCTTTGTAGAAAGACCCGCAGTAGAGGGATAAATAGGTTCAATAAATGGCATCTGATCGAGTTGTTCATAAAAAAGTATATGATCAGGGTGAATCATTGAAAGCTGCCCTTTAAACCGTTCTACTTTACCTGATACGACTACTTTTTTTCCTTTTGGCAATTGCTTCTCTAGCCAAGAGCGTTGAGCGTGAAAAAATATTAAATTTATTATACCTGTTTGATCATAACCAATGACACGATAAGGTGCTCGACTATGATTCGTTGGTGGTATATGTTGATCGATAATAATTTCAAGAGTAACAATATCTCCTTCTTGTGCGGAAAAAATATTTGGTTGTTTTCTGCGGTCTATAACAGAATGAGGCATCAATCGGAGAAGATCAATAAGAGTAGGTTCGCGTTGCCCAAGGTTAATATTTAAAACTTTAGCAAATAAAGAACATATTTTTGTATTAACTCCAGCGAGGGTGTTAATAGGGGTAAAAAGGGGATTCAGAAGGCTTGGACGCATACGAAAATTTAGCTTTCTTTGTTTTTTTCTAGTATTTAGAAAGAACTTTTTGAAGATAAATCACTCAGTATATAAAAAATAGTTGCATTATTGTTTTCTTAAGACATGTATCATGGAATTAAATAGTCCGATAATGAAGAAAATAAGAACATGATAAAAAGATAATCAACATTAATCGTTTTATATGGTACTCTACCTTATTTATATATTTTTTTATTGTGGCTATAGTCATTTGTTTGATGGTCATTTATCGATCTCAATGAGATTAGCCCGTCTTCTGGATATTCTAGAGTGCTAGAATTGTGGCTTTGGTGTAAGCCAAAATTGTTTTTACAAGAATAAAAATTGCAATTTGGTATCTATTTTAATGGGAAATAGTGCAAGTGTTAGGAAAAAAAAGAAAAACATCCGATAACAAAAATTCTCTCCCTCGCTTTATTCACTTGAGGGTGCACTCAGCTTATTCGCTTCTTGAAGGTGCTTTAAAAATCAAACAAATCATTCAGCATGCCATTTCTGATCGTATGCCTGCCATAGCTATTACGGATACAAATAATTTATTTGGTGCTTTAGAGTTTTCACAATACTGTTTTTCTGATGGTATTCAACCTATTATTGGTTGTCAGCTTGCTATTGATTTTGGTGATGAAAATTGTAATTCACCTTTAACTAAATTGCGTCATTCTTCTGATTATTCTTCCATTGTATTATTTGCTGCGAGTGAAACAGGTTATTCACATTTGGTTCGACTTGTTAGTCGTGCATATCTTGATAAGAATGATACGGATCTTCCCCATATTAAAGCCGACTTTCTCTTAAGACACCATGAAGGAATTATTGCTTTAACTGGTGGACCAGGAGGGCCTATTAATTCGGCTTTAACTGAAGATAAAAAAGAACGAGCTATTGAGCGTTTAACTTATTTGAAGAAAATTTTTGGTGATCGTCTTTATATTGAATTACAACGGCATGGTTCTTATGATCGGAAAGTGGAAGAAGCGCTTATTGAACTAGCTTACACCTATGAGATTCCTCTTGTTGCTACTAATGAGGCATTTTTTCTCAATAAAGAAGGATATGCCGCTCATGATGCGCTCATGGCTGTTGCGGAAGGGAAAGTTGTTTCTAATCCAAATCGTAAACGTGTGACATTAGATCATTATTTAAAGTCACAAGATGAAATGGTTTCACTGTTTTTTGATCTTCCGGAAGCTTTGGAAAATAGTGTTGAGATTGCTTTACGATGTCATGCTTATGCACCAATTAGAAAACCGATTTTGCCTGGTTTTATAGAGCGATCTGCAGATACATCCTCTGTTTTAGAAGCAGAAGCTAAGGAATTATTAGATCAAGCCAAAGCCGGTTTAAAAATGCGTCTTGAGACAATTGGTTTAGCAGAAGGTTATACAATTGCAGATTATGAGCAGCGGCTTAATTATGAAATTTCAGTTATTACGCGGATGCAATTCTCTGGTTATTTTCTCATTGTTTCGGATTTTATCAAATGGGCAAAAGCTCATGATATTCCTGTTGGTCCAGGGCGTGGTTCTGGTGCTGGGTCGCTTGTTGCTTATGCGCTAACGATCACTGATGTTGATCCTTTACGTTTTTCTCTTTTATTTGAACGTTTTCTTAATCCAGATCGTGTCTCTATGCCAGATTTTGATATCGATTTTTGCCAAGAACGACGCGAAGAGGTTATTCGTTATGTTCAGCAAAAATATGGTTGCGATCAAGTCGCTCAGATTATCACATTCGGTAAATTGCAAGCACGTGCAGTATTGCGTGATGTTGGTCGTGTTTTAGAGGTACCTTATCGTCTGGTAGACTATCTGACAAAATTAGTTCCTGCTACTCCTGGTAGTAATATTGAGTTAGCACAAGCTATTATAGATGAACCAAAATTTGAAGAAGAAAAGAAAAAGGACCCTGTTATTGGGCGCATGTTAGATATAGCACTTCAGCTAGAAGGACTCTATCGTCATGCCTCTACTCATGCTGCAGGGATTGTTATTGGTGATCGTCCATTATCAGAACTTGTGCCGATGTATCGTGATCCGCGCTCTGATATGCCTGTAACTCAATTTAACATGAAATATGTTGAACAATCTGGATTAGTAAAATTTGATTTTTTAGGTTTAAAAACACTTACTGTTTTAAAGATGGCTGTTGATTTTGTTGCACGAAAAGGCACAAAGGTAGATTTATCGCATATTCCGCTTAATGATGAAGCAACTTATGCTATGATGTCACGCGGTGAAACAGTTGGCGTGTTTCAAGTTGAAAGTGCTGGTATGCGTAAGGCACTTATCGGTATGAGGCCAGATTGTATTGAAGATATTATTGCTCTTGTAGCGCTTTATCGTCCTGGTCCGATGGAGAATATTTCGACATATAATATACGCAAACATAAAGAAGAAGAAATTACCTCTATTCATCCTAAAATAGATCATTTAGTTAAAGAAACGCAAGGTGTTATTGTTTATCAAGAACAAGTGATGCAGATTGCTCAGGAGCTTGCTGGCTACTCACTCGGAGAAGCAGATTTATTGCGTAGAGCTATGGGTAAAAAAATTCATAAAGAAATGCAAGAACAACGTGCACGCTTTGTAAGTGGGGCTGTTGATGGTGGCCTTGATAAGGAGCAGGCTAATGTAATCTTTGATCTTTTAGCAAAATTTGCGGATTACGGTTTTAATAAGTCGCATGCTACCGCTTATGCGATTGTTTCTTATCATACAGCTTATATGAAGGCACACCATCCTGTAGAGTTTTTGGCTGCATCTATGACATATGATATGACAAATACAGATAAGCTCAATGATTTTCGACGCGAGGCATTAAGATTAGGAATTGAGGTTATTGCGCCCTGTGTGCAAACATCACACCGCATTTTTGAAGTTGGTGAGAATTGTATTTATTATTCCCTTTCTGCTGTTAAAGGAGTGGGAGATATGGTCGTTGATCATATTGTGGCTTGTCGTGGAGATAAGCCTTTTAGGGATCTAGAAGATTTTTGTGAACGTATTGATCCTCGTATTGTGAATAAACGTGCTATGGAGAGTTTGATTTACGCTGGCGCCTTTGATTGTTTTAATGTTGCTCGTGAAGTTCTATTAGCAAGCCTAGTAACTCTTAATGCACGTGCTCTTCGTATTCTTGATAATAATTCTAGTGGGCAAGTCGATATATTTGAGATGGTAGGTGGGTTAAAAGAGCCTTTGATTTTATCTCAAGCCTCTCCTTGGTCTGTTGCTGAGAAACTTCATTATGAATTTCAGGTAATAGGTTTTTATTTTTCTGCTCATCCTTTGAGTGAGTACCAAGATGTTCTTATTAAAAAACGTGTTCAGACTTGGAACAATTTTGCTGCTTCAGTTAAAGGGGGAGCTACTGCTGCTCGGCTTGCTGGAACTGTTGTAGCAAAACAAATTCGTAAAACAAAATCTGGTAAGAAAATGGGAGTTATCCAGTTTTCTGATACGAGTGGGCAATATGAAGCAGTTATATTTTCCGAAGGACTTTCTGTGTACGGAGATATGCTGGAGCTTGGAAAATCTTTTATCATTACAGTTATTGCAGAGGATCGCTCTGAAGGAATTAGTTTGCGTATTGAAACAATTCAGTCCTTAGAAGAACAAGCACTGCAATGTCATAAAATGATGCGCATTTTTCTAAAAACAATAGATACGCTATCACAAATTGAGCAGAATTTGAATTCTGAAGGCAAAGGAGAGGTAGCACTTATACTAATTCAAGAGGACGGCCTTCGAGAAGTTGAGATAGCTCTTCCAGAAAGGTATAAAGTGAATGCTCATGTAGTCAATGCTATAAAAGTTCTTTCTGGTGTTGTTGATGTCGAGTTAAGCTAAAGTTTATAGGATCAAGATTATTTTTTTGAGCAAGTAGTATTATATTTCTTTAGTGTTGTGAAAGTTATATTTTAAGTCATCTTGCAATATTAAAGTAAACTAGTATTAGCAAATTGACATTTGCAAAATAAACGCTTTATTTGCTTTACAAATTGTATTATTGACGTTTAGAATTTTTTTATATTTACTATGAAAATAGAAGCGTAATTTTGGTTTCTCAAGGCAATGAGACTATAACTTTTATAAATTTTTTACTTAATGCTTTTTAATATTATTTTTCGTCAGGTTCATGGCGTCATAAGAGTATAGCCAATCAAGGCGAGACATAATATTTTCTGGTGTATGAATTTTCATAAAGAAATTACGTGCAATTGCTATCGGCCCAGTTGCATGATAAACAAATCTATTAAAATCTCCACGTTTTTTTACAGCAGTAATACGTGGCTTGCGTATTTTTTCATAAAGTGCAGTGGCTTCAGCGAGTGAGAGATCATCCAAAGAGAGTACTTCTGCTAATGTGGCAGCATCCTCTATTGCCATAGCGGCACCTTGTGCTGCGAAGGGTAAAAATGCATGGGCACAATCGCCTAAAAAGACTTGCTGTTGTAAACCTAAAAAACGATTATGATTCATTTGAAATAATGGCCAATAGCTCCACTCATCAATGTGATCAAAAATTTGCAGAATTTTTGGATTCCAATCATTAAAAAGAGATTTGAGCTTCTCTTTATTTCCTGTTTTCTTCCATCTTTTTCCTAGATTTTCTCCATGAGTGATGGCTACGAAATTGAATGTTTTTATTGACTGAATGGGATAGGCAACAAGGTGATTTTTAGGTCCCATCCAAGCAGTAATTGTTTTTATATTTTGTAATAAAGAACAAAATTTGGGAGAAAGATTCTCAAATGATTTTGTCGCTCGCCATGCGATGAAGTTAGTGAAACTAGCTTTTTCATGAAAGGGGGAAAACTGTCGCAATGTTGACCAAACACCATCACATCCAATGAGAAGTGGCGTTGAATAAAATTGATATCGTTGTACTCCAGTTTTTTTTTCTATTGTGATTGTTTTTATTTTAATATTATCCCCTGTAGATTGAGCAGATGATATGATGCTTTCTCCCATTTTGTATTTAATAAGAGGGTTCTTAATAACAGCATTGTATAAAACGTTCTGTAAATCAGCTCGATGAATTGTAATATAAGGAGATTTCCAGCGCTTTTCAGATAAGTTAATAAGGTCTACATGTAAATGCGTTTTCAAAGATATACCATCTTTTAATTCAAGAAAACGCGGTTTAATACCTAATTTAATAAGTGTATTAAGAATTCCCCAACGGTCAAGAATGCGTGTTGCATTTGGAGTAAGTTGGATACCAGAACCAATACTATCAAGTTGCTTCCGCTTCTCAATAATAGTACTTGCAATTCCTTTATGAGCAAGCGCTAAAGCAGAGCTTAATCCCGCAATGCCTGCTCCAATGATAATTGGAGATTGATCTTTTAGCTGTTTCATATCAAAGAAAAAGAGAATCTTTTTATAAAGAATCTTCAAGATGATATGTACATCCTATAGGATTTGTCTGATTATGTGGTAGTGTATGATTATAGCGATAAAGTGTTGAACAATAGGGGCAAATTTTTTCATCAGCTGCTCCCATTTCAAGAAAAATATGGGGATGATCGAATGGTTGCGTAGCCCCTATACACATAAATTCTTTTACACCAATTTCAATTGTTTTGTATCCATTATCATTTTGAAAATACGGAATATTGTAATCAGCCATAATGCGTAAACTCCAGATAAATTATCTTAATAAGGTATGATTTAAATCATGTGTTTTAATTATTAATTTGTAATACGATACACTATAATACAAGATGCTTTTTCAGATAACTTATAAATGAAGGTAGATTCAATGATTTTAAAATATTCATATAGTTAATATGGAGAAAGTTAGTCATTATATTATATGATTGAGCTTGGACTTTTGAAATTTTTGCAGTTTACAAAATTTAATAAAAAATAGATAAAATTAGGATCGTATCTTCATAAGAGCGGGATTTTTATTTTGTAAAGGTTTCTATAAAATATAAAGAATCTTAACTGGATATATGAAACAAACGCTGACAGATCAAATTACTATGCGGGATATAACGATGGACAATCCAGCGCGATTTGTTAATCGCGAGTTTTCATGGTTACAATTTAATAATCGTGTTTTAATGGAAGCTGCAAATTCGAAGAATCCTTTATTGGAACGGATACAATTTCTTTCGATTTCAGCAACTAATCTTGATGAGTTCTTTATGGTTCGTGTTGCTGGTCTTGCTGCCCAAATTCGTGCAGGGATTACAGAATGTAGTGCAGACGGACGTACACCGCAGGAACAGTTGGATTTTGTATTAACTGAGATTGCATATTTACAAGCTAATCAGCAACAAGAATTACGTACCTTGCGTTATGAGCTAAAACAAAATAATATTGAAATTATCTGTTCTAATAAGCTTTCAGAAGTTGAAAAATTGTGGCTTGAAAGGTATTTTTTAAAGGAAGTTTTTCCTGTTTTAGCACCTTCTCTTATTGATTCTATACACTCTTTCCCTTTTGTTCCTAATTTAGGTTTTTCCCTTGCATTTCAATTATTACGGCGCGTTGATCAGCGTTCTATAATGGTGTTTTTACCTGTCCCTAATACTTTGAAGCGTTTTATACTTCTTCCTCAAGAGGAAAATAGTTTTCGTTTTATTTTATTTGAAGATCTTGTCTGTCTTTTTATTGATCGTTTATTTCCTGGTTATGACAACAATGGGGCTGGAACATTTAGAATTATCCGCGATAGTGATATTGAAGTAGAAGAGGAAGCAGAAGACCTTGTTCGTTTTTTTGAAACTGCTTTAAAAAAACGTCGTCGTGGAGAAGTTATTCGAATTGAATTTAATATGAAAATGCCTGAAAATTTACGTCAATTTATAACGGATTCACTTAGAGTACCTAGTCATTGTGTGACTGTTATCAATGGTTTATTAGCACTGAATATGATTTCAGAAATTGTTTCTATTCCACGTGATGATTTAAAATTTATTCCTTATAATCCTCGTATTCCAGAATGTATTTGTGAGCATGGCGGTGATTGTTTTGCAGCTATTCGTGAAAGCGATATTGTTATTCATCATCCTTATGAAACATTTGATGTTGTTGTACAATTTTTACGTCAGGCTGCCAATGATCCTAATGTAATTGAAATCAAGCAAACTCTTTATCGTACATCAAATGATAGTCCGATTGTTAGTGCTCTTATTCATGCTGCTGAACGAGGTAAGTCGGTGACAGCTTTGGTAGAATTAAAAGCGCGTTTTGATGAAGAGGCTAATATTCGCTGGGCACGTGATCTTGAATGTGCAGGAGTTCAAGTAATTTTTGGTTTTATTGAATTAAAAACACATGCCAAAATGTCTTTAGTGGTAAGAGATGAAGAGAACTGTCGTCGCTTTTATGTTCATCTTGGAACTGGAAATTATCATCCAATTACTGCTAAAATGTATACCGATCTTTCCTTTTTTACAACTGATGATGACATTGCTCGTGATGTCGAACTGCTCTTTAATTATCTTACCGAATATGCACAGCCAAATAAATCAATGAAAATAGCTTTTTCACCATTAACATTGCGTAGTTGTATTCTTGAACATATCAAAAAGGAAATTACCAACGCACAACAAGGGCGGATAGCTGCTATTTGGATGAAGGTGAACTCATTGGTTGATCCTGAAATCATTGATGCTTTATACTACGCTAGTCAAATGGGGGTGCAGATTGATTTGGTTGTGCGTGGTATATGTTGTTTACGTCCTGGTATTCCAGGGATTTCAGATAATATTCGTGTGAAATCAATTGTAGGACGGTTTCTTGAGCATAGTCGCATTTTCTGTTTTGGTAATGGTGAGAATTTGCCAAATGAGAATGCTATTGTTTATTTGGGGTCAGCTGATATGATGCCTCGTAATCTTGATCATCGTGTTGAAGTATTGGTTCCAGTTTTAAATAAAATAGTTCATCAACAAGTTCTTTCAAAAATTATGTTGGCTAATATTATTGATAACCAACAAAGCTTTGATATATTGGCTGATGGAACATCAAGACGTAGAACGCTGCGAAAAGGTGAAAAGCTATTTAACGCGCAGGAGTATTTTATGAGTAATATGCTTTTTTTTGAGTATGAAAATTTTTTTCAGATTTCTACTTCACATTTAATTGAGTTGCTTCAGTAGCAGACGAAAACACGTAAAGACTGAAATATCGAATGACATATACAAATACTCAAGGTTGGCTGAAAGGGTGTAAACCCATTGCAGTTATCGACATTGGCTCAAATTCTGTTCGACTTGTTATTTATGAAGGCCTTGTACGTTCACCGGCAGTTTTATTTAACGAAAAGATTTTTTGTGGTCTTGGTCAAGGTGTTGCAAAAACTGGAGCTTTGGAAGAAAAATCAATTGAGGTGGCACTACAAACATTGAAACGATTTTATGCTGTCTGTCAACAGGTTGGTGCAGATGAAATCTATACTTTAGCAACAGCAGCAGTACGAGAGGCAAAAAATGGATTGGCTTTTATTCAAAGTGCTGAAAGTATTTTACAAAATAAAATATATGTTCTTTCGGGGGGTGAAGAAGCTATTTATTCAGCTTACGGAGTTATTTCTACCTTTTATCGGCCAGATGGTATTTCTGGTGATCTTGGTGGTGGAAGTCTTGAACTTATTGATATTCATGATTCTAATGTAGGTGAAGGGATAACATTGCCATTAGGCAGTTTACGATTGCAATATTTGTCAAATAATGATTTTATTTTAGCAAAAAAAATTGTTCATGAGCAACTTTGTAAATCTTCTATTGTTATGCGTAAAGATACAGCTCATTGTTTTTATGCTGTAGGAGGAACTTGGCGTAACCTTGCAAAATTATATATGGTCATTAAAAATTATCGGTTACCTGTTATGCATGGCTATGAGGTTGATGCACAGGAGATGAAGGAATTTTTGCTTCTTGTTATCAATGGTTGTATTGACAAGATAAAAGAAATTTCAGTTATTCCTCAAAAACGTCGTCAGCTTTTAGCATATGGAGCAATTGTTCTTATTGAATTGATTCAATACATGAATTTTAAAAAAATAGCTTTTTCTGGAGCAGGGGTTCGCGAAGGTTTTCTTTATTCAAAATTACCACGAGAAGATCGTGTTTCCGATCCATTAATTACAGCATGTTTAAAAATGGCTATCTTAAGAGCACGCTCACCCAAGCAAGCAAGTGAACTGATTGATTTTACCACAGGTGCATTTGAAGCTTTTGGAATTTTAGAAACTGAAAATGAATGTCGTTATCGTAAAGCTGCTTGTCTCCTTTCTGATATTGGTTGGCGTATACATCCAGATCATCGGGGTAATGAATCAGCCAATCAGATAGCATTAGGATCTTATCCAGGAATTTCACATAAGGGCCGTATTTATGCTGCATTAGCAGTTTTTTTCCGTAATACAGGCTTATCATTTAATAAGGAAGCTCCTGAGATTCTTAAATTAGCAACTAGCGATATTGTTGAAAAAGCAAGAATCCTTGGTGGAATTATGCGTATCGCTAATCTTTTTAGTGCTTCTACTGCAGGAATTTTACCTAATTTATCATGGCAAAAGAAGCTAGACAATATTGTATTACATATTCCAGTACGCTATGCAAATTTAATAAGCGAGCGGCCTTATAAATGCTTACAGCAATTATCAAAAATAACTAAATTTCCCTTAGCTTTTGAAGTTTTTTGATTCCTTTGCAAGGTGAAGAATCAAAATATCTATTATAATATTTTTATATTTATAAACTAAAGTTTTTTGATCGTTACTTCTCCATTGTTATAATAAAATGCTATTTGACCTTTTAACATTTGTTCAGCTTTTTGACCAAAAATTTCATAACGCCAACCATTCATAGCAGGGATATTATGAATAATATTGCCATTAGAAATTTTTTCTAAATCACTAGACGTTGCAATAATTTGAGGTGCAATATTATTTTCATTTGCAACAAGCTTTAATAATACTTTAAGAAGATCAATTGTAACAGCTGTTTTATCATCAATAGCATTATACTTGGGAAGGGCAGGTAAAGTAGCAAGATCAGCTTTTAAGCCTTGGTGTATGGCTTTGATTAATGTATGTACAGCTGGTGAATGATGCCAGCTTTTGTTAATGCTACGTAAACGATACAGAGCAGCTTCATCCTTTGGTTGTTGGATTGCAATTTCAATAAGACATTCATCTTTCATTATATGGCGACGAGGGACATTATATTGGCGTGCTTCACGTTCACGCCAAGCTGCTATTTTTTGCAATACGGCGAGTTCGCGTTTTTTTGTGATTCTTCCTTTTACTTTTTTCCAAGCTTCATTTTCTGGTATATCATATGTTGTCGGTGTTAAGAGGAGTGTCATTTCATCATGCATCCAATGAGTACGTTTTTTTTCCTCTAATTGTTTTTTTAGTGCAAGATAGACGTCTCTTAGATAAGTAACATCAGAAACTGCGTAGAGCAGTTGCTTTTCAGAAAGGGGGCGACAGCTCCAGTCTGTAAAACGAGATGATTTATCAAGGTGATGTCCAGTGCAACGTTGTACAATTTGATCATAGGAAATAGAATCACCAAATCCACAGATTGATCCTGCTACTTGCGTATCAAAGAGGGGAGAGGGAATAATTCCTCCGAGATGATAAATAATTTCGATATCTTGGCGTGCAGCGTGAAAAACTTTAACAACTTTTTTATCAATCATTAGATCAAAAAATGGTTGTAGATTAATATCTTGTACCATTGGATCAATAAGTATTGTAATATCTTGTGATGCAACTTGAATCAGGCAGAGCTGAGGCCAGAAGGTTGTTTCACGTATAAATTCAGTATCTACTGTTACAAAATTAGATTTGCGCAAAGCGGCAATAGAAATTTCAAGATCTATAGTGTTTGTAATAAGTTCCATTATTTTATTATAGCTAAGTAGATTAAATTTGTCTTTTATTGTATTTTTTTTTAGTCTTTTTAATCATACCTTGACAAATGATTGTTAAAAAGCGTTTGTAACGTATGTAAGGTAATTTACAACCAAAGGAAAAAATATGCACCGTTACCGCAGTCATAATTGCGCTGCTCTTCGTAAATGCGATATGGGAAGGCAGGTTCGCCTTTCTGGGTGGATTCATCGTGTCCGTGATCATGGTGGAATTCTTTTTATTGATCTACGAGATCATTTTGGAATTACACAAATTGTTGTTGATCCTAATTCACCAGCATTTACAATTATAGAAAAGGTGCGTTCTGAATGGGTCATTCGTGTAGATGGAGAAGTACGTGCTCGTGCTGATGAAGTTATTAATACAGCTCTCCCAACGGGTGAAATTGAAATTTTTGCGAAAGAAGTTGAAATTCTTTCAAAAGCTGATGAACTTCCTTTACCAGTTTTTGGTGAGCCTGATTATCCTGAAGATATTCGACTAAAGTATCGTTTTCTTGATTTACGTCGAGAGACTATGCACAAAAATATAATGCGTCGTACTGAGATTATTGCTTCAATAAGGCGGCATATGCAAGATTGCGCTTTTACAGAATTTACTACACCAATTTTAACAGCTTCATCTCCAGAAGGAGCACGTGATTTTTTGGTTCCAAGCCGTATTCATCAGGGAAAATTTTATGCATTACCTCAGGCACCTCAACAGTATAAGCAGTTGTTGATGATGTCTGGTTTTGATCGTTATTTTCAAATAGCTCCATGTTTTAGAGATGAAGATCCACGAGCAGATCGTTTACCAGGTGAGTTTTACCAATTAGATATTGAAATGAGTTTTGTTGAACAGGAAGATATTCTTGTAACTATGGAGCCCATTATACGCTCTATTTTTGAGGAATTTGCAGATGGAAAGTCTGTGACGCAAAATTTTCCTCGTATTTCATATGATGAAGCAATGCAGAAGTATGGTTCAGATAAACCTGATTTGCGTAATCCAATTATTATGGAAGATGTTTCTCAGCATTTCCGGGATTCTGGTTTTAAGGTTTTCTCTCAGATTTTAGCGAGCGATCAGAATGCATGTATTTGGGCTATTCCTGCAAAAAATGGAGGTAGTCGTGCTTTTTGTGACCGCATGAATGCATGGGCTCAGGGTGAAGGGCAACCAGGTCTTGGTTACATTTTTTGGCGTGAAGAAAATGGAAATTTTGAAGGAGCCGGCCCTATTGCTAAAAACATTGGTGAGCAAAGATCCGAAGCTATTCGTGTGCAACTTGGACTTGAAAGTGGTGATGCTTGTTTTTTTGTTGCAGGAGATCCAAAGAAATTTGCATCTTTTTCTGGAGCAGCACGTACACGGATAGGAGAGGAATTAGGACTTATTGATCGAGAATGTTTTTCTTTTGCTTGGATTATTGACTTTCCATTTTTTGAATGGAATGAAGACGAAAAAAAACTTGATTTTGCGCATAATCCTTTTTCAATGCCTCAAGGTGGTAAAAATGCTCTTGATTCTCAAGATCCTCTTTCTTTGAAAGCTTTTCAGTATGATCTTGTTTGCAATGGTTATGAAATTGCATCAGGTGGAATTCGTAATCATTCACCGGAAATGATGCTTAAAGTTTTTAATCTTGCAGGTCTTTCTCAAGAGGTTGTGGAAGAGCGCTTTGGTGGTCTTTATCGTGCATTTCATTATGGTGCACCACCACATGGCGGTATGGCAGCAGGTATTGATCGCATCGTTATGCTTTTGCAAGGTGTAAAAAATTTACGCGAAGTTTCTTTATTTCCAATGAATCAGCAAGCGCTTGATCTTTTAATGAGTGCTCCATCCGATGTGTCTGCTGTGCAGTTAAGTGATCTAGGGATTCGAATTACCCCAACAGTTAAAAATAATTAAGGGAGCTGAATTACACTATTTATGTATGTAACTTTGGATAAAATATCTATAATCTAACCAACTTTTACAAATCCGTGCCCTATTAACTGCTCAACAAACAGCTCAAGCAACAAAAATGGCAGCTGAACTAGATGAAAAAGCACGTACTGATGCTAGAGTAAAACAACAGACTACTTGGAAGTTTATACCAAGTGCTCCAAGAAATTGGCTCGACTATGATTTTGGAACAACAACCTATGATTATGAAACACCAAGTGATTAGTATGAGATATAAACTTACTTTAGGTCTCTTAATAACAGTTGGAACAGTAATATTTGTTGATTCAGCAATGGCGGAACAGCTTACCAGTAATGGAATAATGGATGACGTATTGGAACATTTTCATAACGCAGCTTTTATATGGAGAGAAACAATTACAACGGCCGCATCTCGGTTCTTTTGGGCATTAACTACGATTTCAATGGTCTGGACATTTGGCATGATGGCTTTGCGCAAAGCCGACATTGGCGAATTTTTTGCAGAATTTGTTCGTTTCACCATGTTCACTGGTTTTTATTGGTGGCTTTTGACAAATGCTACTGATGGCATGAACATTGCAGGTACTATAATAAAATCATTACAAACTCTAGGCGCTCAAGCAAGTAACTTACATATGAAAGCTTTTACACCATCCAGCGTTATTGATGTAGGATTTCAGATATTTCATAATACTATATCGAATGTTTCGTGGATGAGTCCATTTAGTTCATTGGGTGCTTTTTTATTGGCTGCTAGCGTTTTGATTATTGTAGCATTAGTTGCGATCAATCTACTTCTTGTCATGGTGTCAGCTTGGATTCTACTATATGCTGGTGTTTTTTTTCTCGGTTTTGGTGGAAGCCGTTGGACTTCTGATATAGCTATCAACTACTACAAAACAGTGTTGAGCATTGCTGTTCAACTCATGTCAATGATACTATTGATTGCAATTGGCCAGACTTTTCTTAATCACTATTATACACAAATAAGTAAAGGCATAACTTTGCAAGAATTGGCTGTTATATTGGTTATTTCTTTAACCTTGTTATCCTTAGTCAATAAGGTTCCTCTAATGATTTCTGGAATTATGACAGGTGCCAATTTAGGTGCAATCGGTAACACAGTGGGTGTCGGCACAGCAATAAGCGCCACTGCGGCAGCAGCCACAGGGGCAGTGATGACCGGTAAAGCGGTAGCAGGAGCTGTTTCCGAAGTAGCTGGTGGTGCGTCTGCTCTTAAAGCCGCATACCAAAAAGCAGCATCTTCTATGAATTTTAGTAATGATACGCCAAGAATTGGTGATGTACTTAAACAAAGCAAAAACAGTGATAAGGGTCAGGAAGTGGCCACTATGAGCAGTTCACCATATGCCCAAGCTGCCGGTTATGCCAATATGGATAGTTCTTCAAATATTAGAGGTTTTGACACAGTGGTTCAAGCCGCTAAATTGGCCACAGGAACCACTTCAGAATTGGCCAAAGGCATTGGCTCACAAATAAAGAAAGGATTACAAGAACGAATTAAAGAGACGACAGGTGGAAAAATCGCTCAATCTATCCGTGAAAGCATGGAGCCCAAAGAAGAGAGCCAAGAAAATCAATTCTGGGAAAATAGCTTGAGCAAAGCTGATATAAACGACGAAGTTGCAGCATTCGTGAACAAAAGAGATTAATCAATAGGAGCATATTTCTTAGATTAATTCATCGGCCTGCTTTCGTTGAGTCATTGCCCATACCCGTTTAACTTGACTTTCACTACACCCAGCTAATTTAGCCGTTTTCTTTATACTGTGTCCTGCTGTCCGCAATGCCACAATCCGATCATGCATAGCATGATCTGTCTTTCGTCCGATATACTTTCCAGCTTTCTTTGCTAATTCTATTCCTTGATGTAACCTCTTTCGTCGATTTTCGTAATCATCACGAGCCATCTGTAAAGCTAACTTCAAAAGCATATTCTGAACCGACTCCAAAACAATTTTGGTACTACCATCTGCATCAGCGGCCAATTCAGACAGATCGATTATACCGGGCACTGATAATCGTCCACCACGCTCCCTGATTGATGCAATCAGACGTTCAGCCTCGGGTAGTGGTAAGCGTGAAATATGATCGATCTTCTCGGCTAAAACAACGTCTCCTGGTTGCAAGTCTGCAATCAAGCGTAGCAGCTCTGGTCGATTAGCACTCGCACCCGACGCCTTTTCACGATAAACACCAGCAATATAAAAACCTGCAACCTTAGCATCTTCTATAATGCTGTCTTGCCGACTTAAATCCTGTTTGTCGGTGCTAACGCGCATGTAAATCCTAGCAATCTTCATGACATCCTACTAAGTTAATTTGGATATACTTTAATTGACTATTCTATCACAAATAGCTAAAAATAAAATTAGTGAGGTCTATTTGACTAGGTCATTTTTAACTATTCAAAATGGCCAAAATTTTACATAAAATATTTTTAATTAAAGGTACATATATTTTCTATTGTTCTTATTTCATTTTTAAATTAAAAATTAGGAATATATAACATAAGGAGTTTCTTATGAAAAAAATGCCTAAGAGTTATATAACTAATGCTGAACGCAAAAAATTGCAAGCAAGTGGGTTATCTCAAAATTGTATTTATATACTTGAAGCAGAAGCAGCAGAAAAAGCTAATGACGGCCAAACAAAATGGGAGTGGTTAGCAATGATTGAGTATCCAGCGCACTCTCTTTTATGCCTTAGAAAATGGCGTGGTGCACAGTTTATTCGTGATATGGGTTTTTCTACCAAGAGTGCAGATGAAGAATATGGTTCAGACTGGCTAGATAAAGGCGTTGTGATAGGAGGTAATCATTACTGATAAATTACAAGATTTTTTTTTAACAACATGTGTACGTACAAGAGCTTGAGAAGACAATAATATCAAAAGAATTGCATTATATGCGGAATAATTTTTGCAATTATCTCCGTGAAGTTGGTAAAAGTGGTGATTTGTCATTACTTATTGATACGGAGCACTATTGTATCGATGCTACTTTAGCACGCTATGCTAATAGCAAATTTGAGCGGTTTTATAGAAGGCTTGTTCCTTATTTTTAAAATTGCTACCTTACATTATGTCTGATGAGATGATTCGATCCTTTGATAAGGAGCATATTGAGCCAATAGAATTGCGATCTGCTTTGCAAGAACGCTATTTGGCTTATGCACTTTCTACTATTACACACCGTGCTTTGCCTGATGTACGTGATGGGTTAAAACCTGTTCATCGACGTATTGTTCATGCGATGCGCTTACTCAGACTTAATCCTGGACAAGCTTATGCTAAGTGTGCCCGGATTGTAGGTGATGTAATGGGAAAATTTCATCCTCATGGCGATGCATCTATTTATGACGCATTGGTACGTTTAGCTCAGAGTTTTTCTGTTCGCTATCCATTAATTGATGGACAGGGTAATTTTGGTAATATTGATGGAGATAATGCTGCAGCCATGCGTTATACAGAAGCACGTATGACTGAAGTGGCAATATTACTTCTTGAAGGAATTAATGAAAATGCGATTGATTTTCGTTTAACCTATAATGAAGAAGATGAAGAGCCTATCGTTTTACCAGGAGCGTTTCCTAATCTTTTAGCTAATGGTTCAGCAGGTATTGCTGTTGGTATGGCAACGTCTATTCCGCCACATAACGTTGCAGAACTTTGTGATGCCGCATTATATTTGATTGCTAATCCCCATGCAGATCATAAAGATTTAAGTCAATTTGTGCTTGGGCCTGATTTTCCAACAGGCGGTATTTTGGTTGAACCTAAAAAAAGTATTGAGGATTCTTATCGTACAGGGCGTGGATTATTTCGGTTGCGTTCACGTTGGCATCAAGAAGAGGGGAATCGAGGTTCTTATGTGATTGTTGTTACAGAAATTCCATATCAGGTACAAAAATCACGCCTTATTGAAAAAACAGCAGAGTTATTACTTGCTCGGCGGTTACCGATGCTTGAAGATATTCATGATGAATCAGCAGAAGATATTCGGATTGTACTCGTTCCAAAAAATCGCACAATTGATCCAGAACTTTTGATGGAGTCACTTTTTAAGTTAACGGATTTTGAAGTGAGGTTTCCTCTTAATCTTAATGTATTAACTTTAGGGAAAGTGCCTAATGTCCTTTCTTTACGTGAGAGTTTGCAGCAGTGGCTTCAACATCGTAAAGAAGTGCTTATTCGCCGTTCAAATTATCGACTGAATGAAATTGATTGTCGATTAGAGATTCTGCAGGGGTATCTTATTGCATATTTGAATCTTAATGAGGTGATACAAATCATTCGTGAACATGATGAACCCAAAAAAGAATTAATTTTGCGCTTTAAATTAACCGAGAATCAGGCTGAATCTATTTTAAATATGCGATTGCGTTCTTTGCGTAAGCTTGAAGAATTTCAACTTCGTAAAGAGTTTGATTCTCTTAAGATTGAAAAGGAAAAATTACAGAGTTTATTAAATTCCAACATCAAGCAATGGAAAGTTATTGCAGAGGAGATTACAAGAGTTCGTAAAATTTTTGGTCCTGAAACTTTCTTGGGAAAAAGGCGTACAACATTTGAAGATGCACCAAGGCATGATGAAAATGATATTCATCAAGCGATGATTGAAAAAGAACCCGTTACTATTGTTATTTCCGAAAAAGGTTGGGTGCGTGCTTTAAAGGGCCATTTGAACGATTATAAAACTCTTTCTTTCAAAGAAGGCGATGGTTTGAAGCTAGCATTTCCAGCATTCACTACAGATAAAATCATAGTGATAAGCACTGGCGGAAAGTTTTTTACTATTAGTGCCAATACTTTGCCTGGAGGAAGAGGTCATGGCGAACCAATTCGTATTTTAGTAGATATGAATAATGAGCACGATATTCTCACAGCTTTTGTACACAATGTGCAGGGCAAAAGACTTTTAATTTCATCCTATGGCAATGGCTTTATTGTTTCTGAAACTGATATTATTGCTAATACACGAAAAGGAAAGCAAGTGATGAATGTAAAATCTCTTGATAGTTTGAAGCTTTGCATTCCAGTAGAAGGCGATTACATTGCAATAGTTGGAGAAAATCGAAAAATGCTTATTTTTTCTATTGAACAAATACCAGAAATGAGTCGTGGTAAGGGTGTCCGCTTACAACGTTATAAAGATGGTGGTATTGTCGATGCCAAAACTTTTACTTTATCAGAAGGTTTGAGTTGGCAAGATACAGCTGAGCGTAGTTTTAATCGCCAGGCTAATGAACTCGTTGAGTGGATGGGAACGCGCGCGGGAACTGGGCGTTTAGTTCCGAAGGGATTTCCAAAATCAGGTAAATTTTCTAGTTAGTACGATGTAGTGTGTTTGATTGCTTGCTTATAAAAGTATCGTAAAAAATATTAAAGATTTTATTATAGCAAAAAACTTTATTTTATTAACTAGATTGATTCAGAATTATGTTGCGTAAAAAAACGCCCATGTTCAGCCCATAAGACAAGAAGAATAGCTGTGAGACTGAGAAAGAAAAATCCTGCTGAATTAGGAATTGTTGTTTCATCAAAGCATTGTGCTATGAAAAAGCCAAGGCCTGTACCGATGGATGTTTGAAGAAAACCAGATACAGAAGACGCAGTTCCAGCGATTTTTCCTAGAGGTTCAAGGGCAAGTGTATTGAAATTAGCCATAATACCACCACATGTAAACATTAACATACAGTATAATATCATAAAGAATGGAAAAGATATAACGCCGTCTTTTAAAACTGACCAAAAAAACCAAATGCATGAAATACTAGCAAACAGGAGAAGCATTGTATGAGAAATTCGTCGCATTCCAAAGTGCCCAACGAGACGAGAATTGAGGAAAGATGATACAGCTTGAAATGCAGCACCAAGAGCAAAGGCAGCAGGAAACCACATGCCTAAATTATAGATTCCTTCATAAACTTGTTGCGATGTATTAATAGCAGTAAAAATGCAACCTAAAATAATAGAAGTTGCGAGTGTATAGCAAAGTGTTGAACGATTAGTAATGATAAGCCGTAAGTTATTTTTGACGGAAGAAAAAGAAAGAGATCGTGGTGTATAAAGGGTTTCAGGCAAGCGTATTTGAATCCAAATCATCAATCCAAAACCAACAATTGCCATGAATATAAAAATTAATTGCCATTGTCCAAATAACAAAATAATTTGCCCTATTGCTGGCCCAATCATTGTTGCAAGAAGAAAAATCATCATGACTATGGACATGACTTCTGCCATTTTTCGACCGTCGTAGAGATCGCGTATAATGGATATTGTGAGCACACGCATGGCTGCTCCTCCAACACCTTGTAAGATACGTAGAATAAGTAATATATAAAAACTGGATACAAATATACATCCAATTGCTGCAAATGAGTAACAAGCAAGGCCTATAAGGGTAAGTTTATGCCGTCCATAACGGTCACTTATTGGGCCAAAAAATATTTGCGTAGCACCATAGCTAATAAGATAACAAGAAATGATATAATGCTGATCATTTTCATGAGTAGCATGCAAGCTGTTTAAAATATCAGGCATAGCGGGCAGCATGATATCAATTGCTATCGAGTTAATTGCCATAAGTGCTGCAATGAGGATAACGAATTCTTTATATCCAATTTTTTTTTTAATTGTATCTATATGCTTTTGTTCGTCGGCAGAATATGACATATGTATCCTTAAAATAAAAAATTGCGACTGAACAATACTTAAAAGAATTCGAATAAATTAGAGATATTTATGATTTAGTAAAAGTTATGCTTTTCTCTTTCAAAAGTTCTTGTAACTCATTGTTTTGAAACATTTCTTTGACAATATCACAGCCACCAATAAATTCACCTTTAATATAGAGTTGTGGAATTGTTGGCCAATTTGAATAATCTTTTATTCCTTGACGTAATTCATTAGAAGTTAAAATATTAACTCCTTTATAATTTACCCCTAAATAGTTAAGAATTTGAACAACTTGTCCAGAAAATCCACATTGAGGAGAACTAGGGGTTCCTTTCATGAATAAAACAACTTCGTTTGTTTTAATTTCATTATCAATAAAATTATGAACAGTAGTCATCATTATTCCTCAAGATTGTGGATTTAGAAAAACACACATTTATACCCATGTCATTTTTTAATCGTATTCACAGAATGAATGCAAGAGAAAATTTTGAGATTATTTAGGAACACTTGTTTGCAGACTTAAAGCGTGAAGAACGTTTCCCATATTTCCTTTAAGAGCATCATAGACCATTTTATGCTGTTGAACACGGCTTTTTCCTCGAAAAATTTCTGAAATAACTTCAGCTGCGTAATGTTCGCCATCTCCAGCAAGATCACGAATTGTTATTTTTGCATTAGGAATGCTTTCACGAATAAGGACTTCAATTTCATCTGCACTCATTGCCATGGACATTCTCCTCGATTTGTTTATTTTTTATGAAAATTAATCTATAATTAGTAGAAGTGAATATTATTTACCTTTGTCCATAAACTTTGGAAACCAATTTTCATAAGCCTGTGTAAGTTCAGTTATTGAAAGTGTGAATACATCTTTTATATCAAGCGTATCACCTTCAACTGTACCGAGCTCTATTAAAGGAATTGTATTTGTTTGTGCAAGCATTTTAAGATTATCTAATGCATCAGGTTTGACAGCTAAAAGGTAACGTCCTTGATCTTCACCAAAAAGTTCAGCATGATGTGGTGTTTGATTACTTAATTCTACTTTGATTCCTTTATCTGCTTTAATTATCATTTCCGCAAGAGCAATGGCTAAGCCTCCATCAGAGATATCATGAGTGGCATGAACAAAACCACTATGGATAACATTACGAACAAATTCACCATGTTTTTTTTCAAGATGTAAATCGACACAAGGTGGAGCTCCTGCCTCAATATTTAAAATATTATGCATATAGACTGATTGACCTAGATGTGATCCGCAAGAACCAACTAAAACAATAATATCTCCATTCTGCATACCATGGATCGTAGCCATTTTTGACCAATCATCAAGGAGCCCAACACCAGCTATTGTTGGTGTAGGAAGAATTGCCTCTCCATTAGTTTCATTATAAAGAGAGACATTTCCTGAAACGATTGGAAAATCAAGTATTTTGCAGGCTTCACCTATACCTTTGAGTGCTAAAACAAGCTGCCCCATAATTTCAGGTTTTTCAGGATTACCAAAATTGAGATTATCTGTAGCTGCAAGTGGTATTGCACCTGTGGTACTTATATTGCGCCAGCATTCTGCAACGGCTTGCTTTCCTCCTTCATAGGGATCAGCTTCGCAATAGCGTGGTGTTACATCAGTAGAAAAAGCAAGAGCACGTTTATCATTATTGCTTACACGAATAACACCCGCGTCACCTCCTGGTCTAACAAGACTGTTCCCTTGGATCAGGGTATCATATTGTTCATAAACCCAGCGTCGTGAGCTTTGATTCGCAGAATTCAAAAGTGTAAGAAGTACGTTACCAAGATTGTCAACTTTTTCAACTTCTTCTACTTTTAGAGTAGTCTTTTTAAAGGGTTCTGTCCAAGGACGATCATAGATAGGTGCTTCATTACCCAGTTCTTTGATTGGGAGGTTTGCTACTTCTTTTTCTTTATGTAGTACACGGAAACGTAAATCATCAGTAGTCTTTCCGATAACAGAGAAATGAAGTCCCCATTTGTGAAAAATTTCTGCAGCTTGTTCTTCTAATTCTGGCTTCAGTACCATAAGCATACGCTCTTGGCTTTCAGAAAGCATCATTTCATAGGCCGTCATATTATCTTCGCGAACTGGTACTTGATCAAGATTAAGTTCTATACCTAGATCTCCTTTTGCTCCCATTTCCACTGCAGAAGAAGTCAGTCCTGCCGCTCCCATATCTTGAATAGCAATCACAGCTCCTAATGCCATTAATTCTAAACAAGCTTCAAGAAGGCATTTTTCAGTAAAAGGATCACCTACTTGAACAGTTGGGCGTTTTTCATCAATTGTATTATCAAATTCGGCGGAAGCCATTGTTGCTCCCCCAACACCATCACGACCTGTTTTCGCACCAAGATAAACGACAGGAAGCCCTATACCTTTTGCTTTAGAATAAAAAATAGAATCTATCTTTGCAATACCAGCTGCAAAGGCATTAACAAGGATATTATCATTGTAGCGTTTATCAAAATTAACTTCTCCACCAACCGTGGGTACACCAAAAGCATTACTGTAACCACCAATTCCAGAAACAACACCAGAAACAAGATGACGTGTTCGAGGGTGGTCAGGAGAGCCAAATCGTAATGCATTCATAGTCGCAATAGGGCGAGCACCCATCGTAAAAACATCACGTAGAATGCCTCCAACACCTGTTGCAGCACCTTGGTAAGGTTCAATATAAGAAGGGTGGTTATGACTTTCCATTTTAAAAACAACGCATTCACCATTACCAATATCAATGACTCCTGCATTTTCTCCAGGACCTTGAATGACACATTTTCCTTTTGTTGGTAAGGTTTTGAGCCATTTTTTCGATGACTTATAAGAACAATGCTCATTCCACATGGCAGAAAAAATTCCAAGCTCTGTAAATGTTGGTTCTCTACCAATTAACTCCAAAATACGTTGATATTCATCAGTTTTTAAGCCGTGGTTTGCAATTAGTTCTGGTGTAATGGCAATATCATTGCAAAGGGTCATTAGTTTTCTTCCATTAAATTAATCAAAATTAATATTTATTACTGCCTTTAATCCAGTAATCTGGATTATTAATTTTTATTTTTAGATCAACAATAATGTGTCTATAGAGTAATATATTTCATTATGATGGGCGAGGAAACATAACTGATAAAATTTACTTTATATATTTTCGTATTACTAGCTATTCTGTATAGAGAGTTAATATGAAAACATTTGAGAATTCAAAAAAATATTTTTTTATGATCATGATACTAATTCTAAAACACTTTGAAAAAGTAAGCGACCATCAGTGCCACCATGCGCTGCTTCAATAAAATTTTCAGGATGAGGCATCATACCAAGTACATTACCAACTTTATTGATAATGCCAGCTATATCATTTATCGAACCATTAGGGTTTTCACCTTTTGCATAGCGGAAAACAATCTGTCTATTATCTTCCATTTGTTTCAATATATCATTATCAACAAAGTAATTACCATCATGATGAGCAACAGGGCAGCGAATAATTTGCCCTCTTTTATAAAGTCGGGAAAATTTCGTTTCAGCATTGGTTACTTCAAGTTTTACTTCACGGCAAACAAATTTCAACGAAGCGTTACGCATTAAAGCACCTGGCAATAGTCCTGCTTCTAACAAAATTTGAAAACCGTTACATACTCCTATAATTGCTACACCCTGTTGTGCTTTTTCGCAAACAGCTCGTAAAACTGGTGTTCTTGCCCCAATAGCACCACATCTTAAATAATCACCATAGGAAAAACCACCAGGAATAACAATCATATCCACATTGGGAATTGTTGTTTCTGTTTGCCAAATTTTAAATGGCTGAATACCTGTTATGTCATACAATGCTGCAATCATATCTTGATCACGATTTAATCCGGGTAATTGAATGATAGCAGTTTTCATGGCTAATTCACTTAAAGAAGTTCTATTGTATAATTTTCAATAACAGTATTCGCAAGCAATTGTTTACACATTTGTTCAAGTGTTTGTTTTGCAGATTCAATAGGCATATCATTAAGGACAATATCAAAAACTTTTCCTTGGCGGATAGATTGAATATTTGTAAAGGTTAAGCTATTTAAGGCATTAACTATTGCTTCCCCTTGTGGATCAAGGACGCTGTTTTTTAAAGTAACTGTGACACGTGCCTTCATTTTTTTTCCTATTATTTAAATAACTCTTTTTTGAAGAGTAGTATTTTTGTTAAGTAAGCTGAGATTGCACTATTTTTTCTTTTTATTTTACTAAAACTGGACCACTAGGTCGTGGAGGTTCGTTTTCATTCATGATACCAAGACGTCTTGCAACATCTTGATAGGCATCAATAAGCCCACCCATATCACGCCGAAAACGATCTTTATCCAGTTTTTCTTTTGTTTGAATATCCCATAAGCGAGAAGAATCAGGCGAAATTTCATCTGCGAGAACAATACGCATTGTTTCACCTGTCCATAAACGACCAAATTCTACTTTAAAATCAACCAACTGGATACCAACGCCTGCAAACAAACCAGAGAGAAAATCATTAATACGAAATGAAAGCTGCATAATATCTTCTACTTCTTGTGGAGCAGCCCACCCAAAAGCAACGATATGTTCTTCTGTTACCATTGGATCATCAAGAGCATCATTTTTATAGTAAAATTCAATGATAGATTGTGGAAGAGCTGTTCCTTCTTCTAACCCTAAACGCTTAGAAAGAGAACCTGCAACGATATTACGTACAACAACCTCTAATGGAATAATTTCAACCGCTTTAATAAGTTGTTCACGCATATTAATACGCTTAATAAAATGTGTTGGAATTCCTAAACGACCAAGCTGAGTGAAAATATATTCTGAAATACGGTTATTTAAGACTCCTTTACCATCGATGATTTCATGTTTTTTTGCATTAAATGCAGTGGCATCATCTTTAAAAAACTGAATATAAGTTCCTAGTTCAGGCCCTTCGTATAGGATTTTGGCCTTTCCTTCATAAATGCGGTGGCGACGATTCATCATATTTCTCTATTCGTTTAGAGGTGTAAAATGTTGCTATAAAGGAAAACATTATCCTAATTAGTAAGAATTCTCAATGATTGCTATAATATTTACTACAGTTTTTATTATTTAAGTATGTATATGTAAAAGAGAGTTTATAATTGACTTAGAGTTTTGCAAAGAAGTGAGAAAGAATTATTAATCCTTCTGGCCAAGGTCCATGTCCAGACTCTGCATTAATATGACCAGACTGTCCAGCATCAACGAAAAGCGCACCCCAATCATGAGCAAGTTTTTTTGCTACTGAAAATTGGCAAAATTCATCATTATGGCTAGCTATAACCACTGAAGGAAAAGGTAAATTTTTACGATGATATGGACCAAATGTCATTAAATGTTTGGGACGTATTTTTTCATTCTCTACATCTGGTGGAGCCACAAAGAAAGCACCACGGATTTTTTCTGGATTATGTGCAATTGCGTGAATAGCTGTTGGAACTCCTAATGAATGAGCAATAATAGCAATAGGTTTATTAGCCTGTCCAATAGCAATTTCAACAGCATTAACCCATTCTTCGCGGACAGGTTTTGACCATTGGATTTGTTGTACGCGGCGAGCCGTAGATAATTTTTGTTCCCAGCGTGTTTGCCAATGGTCAGGGCCAGATCCTTTATAACCGGGGATAATAAGAATATCGAGTTGATTTACTTTCATGAGATTTTTTATCCAAAAACCTGTTTAAAAATTGTATCAACATGTTTAGTGTGATAAGAAAGATCAAATTTTTCACGAAGTTCTGTTTCACTTAAAATCTTTGAGATATCTTGATCTTTTAGTAATTCTTCTAAAAAATCTTTCCCTTGTTCCCAGACTTTCATTGCATTACGTTGTACAATTTGATACGCATTTTCACGACTAGTACCAGCTTGTGTAAGTGCTAAAAGTACACGCTGTGAATAAATAAGGCCACAAAATTTATTGAGATTTTTTTTCATATTTTCTGGATAAATAATTAAATTTTCAATTACAGATGTTAATCGTGCAAGAGCAAAATCGAGTGTAATAGTAGCATCAGGGCCAATATAACGCTCAACAGATGAATGAGAAATATCACGTTCGTGCCAAAGTGCTACATTTTCCATCGCAGGGACTACAAATGCGCGCACCATACGAGCTAATCCAGTTAAATTTTCTGTTAAAACTGGATTACGTTTGTGAGGCATTGCCGATGATCCTTTCTGACCAGAGGAAAAATATTCTTCTACTTCAAGAACTTCTGTTCGTTGCAAATGGCGTATTTCTACGGCTAATCTTTCAATAGATGAAGCGATAATACCAAGTGTTGCAAAAAACATGGCGTGACGATCACGTGGTATAACTTGAGTAGAAATAGTCTCACTATGCATACCTAATGCTTTTGCTACATATTTTTCAACACGTGGATCAATATTAGCGAAAGTTCCAACTGCTCCAGAGATAGCACAGGTGGAAATTTCTTCTCGCGCGGCGAGCAAACGTTTATGACAACGAGAAAATTCAGCGTATGCGAAAGCAAATTTGACTCCAAATGTCGTAGGTTCAGCATGAATACCATGACTACGTCCAATAGTAATTGTATCTTTATGTTCAAAAGCACGTTTTTTCAATGCAGTAAGAAGATGGTCTATATCTTGTAGAAGAATATCAGTAGCGCGCATCAATTGGACATTGAGTGTCGTATCTAATATATCTGATGACGTCATGCCCTGATGAATAAAACGAGCCTCTGGTCCAATAAACTCAGCCAAATGAGTTAAGAATGCTATAACATCATGCTTAGTAATTGCTTCAATTTCATTAATACGATTCACATCAAATTTGGCAATTGCACCTTTTTCCCAGATGGTTTTAGCTGCTTCTTTAGGAATAATACCAAGCTGAGCCATTGCATCACAAGCATGTGCTTCAATTTCAAACCAAATACGATATTTTGTTTCTGGTGACCAGATTGCCACCATTTCAGGACGAGAATAACGTGTGATCATGATTTTTCCTTATTGTGAGAGGATTGCAGCTTGGCGCAGTGCATTAATACGTGTTTTGTAAAGCTCTTTGTTACCATTTTTATAAATTGCAGAGCCTGCTACAAATACATTTGCACCTGCTTTTGCAGTTTTTCCAATTGTATCAATGGTAATACCACCATCAACTTCAAGATCGATAGGACGATTAGCAATCATATTTTTTATTCGTTTTATTTTATCTTCCATGTCTGGAATAAAATTTTGCCCACCAAATCCAGGGTTAACTGTCATGATAAGGATGAGATCTAATTGATCCAGCAAATATTCAAGTACATGTTCTGATGTGCTTGGATTTATTGCAATGCCCGCTTTTTTATCCATTGCTTTGATCATTTGTAATGAACGATGAAGATGAGTACTTGATTCTGCATGAATGGTTATAATATCTGAACCCGCTTTTGCAAAAGATTCAAGATAAGGATCTACAGGTTTTATCATAAGGTGAACGTCAAAGACTGCTTTTGTTTGTGGACGTAAGGCTTTAACAACATCTGGCCCAAAGCTGATATTAGGAACAAAATGACCATCCATGATATCAAGGTGAATCCAATCTGCGCCAGCATCAAGAACATCTGATAGTTCTTGACCGAGTTTAGAAAAATCAGAAGCTAAGAGTGAAGGGGCGATAAGATGGGAACGGGACATTAAGATCTCCTTAGTTGATCTTTTTTAGCATGTAATTTTATATGATAAAATATACATTTTTATTGTTCGTATATGATATTAAGAGAGTGATAGTGTATAATAAAAGAAAATATTGAAATATATTTTGAAATTTTAACAGCTATATAAGTAAAAAATTATGTCTAAGCATAAAATACATTTAACATCGAAATCTCAATCAATAGTTCCTGTTTCATCTCAAGAATATCGCGATACAATGAGCCATTTTGCAGGAGCTGTGCATATTGTAACAACAGATGGTATTAAGGGTAAGCGTGGGGTGACAATTTCAGCTTGTTGTTCTTTATCAGATAATCCTCCAACACTTCTTGTCTGTTTAATGCGTTATAAGACTGAAAATAAGCTGTTTATGGAAAACGGAAATTTTTGTGTCAATAGTTTAACAGGAAAACATCGTTTATTAGCCGATGTTTTTTCTGGACGCCATCGTTTCACACAAAATGAACGTTTCGCTGCAGCTGAATGGGGTATTTTGCAGACCGGTGCTCCTAGTTTATTAAACGCTTTGGCTTCGTTTGACTGTAATTTGATTTGTTGTCATGAACATCCAACACACTATATTTTAATTGGTGAAGTTGTTGCAATAAACCGGAATCAAGAAAAAGATGCTTTAATGTATTTTAATCGTGACTATCAGACCTTATCTTTGCCTTTGTAAGCGTGTTTTTCAAATATTAGTAATTTACTTATTAGTGTATTTTATTTTCTGATTAGCTTATTCTAGAGCAAAAAATCTTTGCTAAATCACACTGATATTTAAAATATAGGCATATTTTGTCTTGCAAGATGATCGATCAGTTAAATTAGGTTGATTAACACTTTTTTGCACTTTTTCTAAAGCTTCACATGTTTTCCCTTATATACTATTTTTTCAGAAAATTTAATTTGGTGCAAAAATATGCTTTTTACTGCTCATTTATGAAAAAAATCGCTTTTACTAGCACAATATTTATCATCATTCATTCCGTGAAATTTCCATATATGATGGTATTTATAGATTTTGTGAGAAAAATGAAGAGATTAAAGTATAAAGCACTTTTGAAGTTAGACGAATTGAAGTTTGGTGTTAGTAATACAAGAACGCTATGCAAAATGAGAACAAATCTATCGTGAAGATTAAAAAATCCTGTTTGGGAAAGAATGAATCAATTAAAATTACCATTTAAATTTTAATATAACGATAAAGAGAGAGACAATACTAACTATAAAGAGGTATCAAAATTTATGGAAGAGGATTTTCTTTCTAAAAGTTATAGGCATAAAACAAATATTGATATCTGCTATATCAATATTAACTAGCTAATATTTTGTTGATTTGTATGAGATATTTTATGCTGTATATTTTCTAACAATATCTGATTCTACACTGGTAATATTTGATTCTATAATAGTAGCTGTTGGTCCACCGATAAGAACCAAATGTTCTGTATCGTCTCGGCGTATTAAAACAAGACGATGTGTACGATCGATAGCGACTGTACCGCATATAGCTAATCGTGGCTGAGACTTGCTATTAGTTCTAAATTGTATTTTATTTAGGTTAGTTAAAAGCTTAATAACTATAGCGATTGCTACAATTATTACCATGAGATACAAAAAGTTGATCATCACTTGTGTTATCGGCACGTTTATATAATCTGATAACCAACCTTTCATATTATCACTCCTAAATATTAATAATAAGATCTGTTATTTTTTATTTAATATTATAAAAATTTAGACTTTAAAAATTATAGTATGAAACATAGTATTTTTATATCAATAATTTATAGAAACCGTAAAGGCAATTTGTGACATAAAAATAGTCATAATTGAGGCAAAAATGGATAAAAATTTTGAGAGTATTAATAAATTATTGTCTACTTTCGTACGCTGGGAAATTACAATTGGAGTTACTGTTTTTACAATAATTTTTTTATTCATTATTGGATCAATAGGTTTTTTGTATCCGCAAGGCTATTTCTATAGGACTGCTTTGATATTTCTTTTTATTTTAGCAATAATAGGTATTATAGCACTTTTTTTATTAGGAGTGAACATTTTCAAATGTAGTGCTATGCAATTACATAAAGATTTGGATTTTAATATTTTTAACGAGATAGATGATGTAATTATAGTCTCTGATTTATCGGGTTTTGTTTATTATTCCAATCAAAGTTATCAAAAAATTTTTACTTATAAGCCTGAAGCTTCTTGTTATGTCGTTATTTCTGATCTTCCAAACACTGGCGCACTTTTATACCGCTTAAAAGCAGCAATATTAGGTGGTTCTGCAGCCCAAGAGGTCTTGAGAACAGATCGATCAATTTTTATTAATTCACAACAGAAAGACGTTATTTGGTATAATATTTCTATTCACCCTACGGTTCATAGAGGAAAAAAGCTTTTATTTTGGCGTATCACAGATGTTTCTCATTTGCAGCAATATCATCAGTATAATGAAACCTTTTTCTTAAATTCACAGGAAGTTATTGGTCATTTAGATGAAGCTCCTATTGGATTTTTATCTGTGAATGCGCAAGGAATAATTACCTATTTGAATACTGTTTTTGCTAAATGGTTTTTAATCGATTTAACGAATTTTACTGTTGGTCAATATAGTTTTGATCAATTATTTCATTCTGTTAGAAATAATAGCACATGGAGTGATATTCGTCGAAACAATAATAAATATCAAAATTTAAATGGCACGATACCCTATACATTCTCTTTATATTCTATTTCTGAAACTGGTAATAAAAGAATATTGAATTGTTTTATGTATGCTTCTTCTCTTATAGAGAATGAGGCTATTTATCGCATTATTATGATACCACAGAAAATAGAGAAGAATGAAAGTAATAACCAATCAAAGTTGCCAAGCATATTAACTAAATATTTTAATGTAAGCCCTTTTGCGATAGCTGTCGTTACTCAAAAAGGACAATTTATATATGTAAATAATGCTTTTTTGTTGCTTACGGGAAAATCTAGTAAAGCTGTTAGTCTTTATGATATTATATCTCCCTGTGATCATGTACAGTTAGAGCATGTATTTCAACAGATTATAGAAAATAAAAACTATTCAGCTCCAATAGAAACGGTATTAGAAGGTGATCAAAAACGCTATTTACGTCTTTATACTATGCTTGTAACATTAGAGCATGATAATGCATTACAAGATTTGGTGATTGTATCTGGAATAGAAATAACAGAACAAAAAATGCTTGAAGATAAAATGATACAAAACCAAAAAATGCAAGCTGTTGGACAGTTAGCTGGTGGTATTGCTCATGATTTTAATAATGTTTTAACAGCAATTTTAATGTCATGTGATTTTCTTTTAAATACACATCGCAGTTTTGATCCAGCATACGCTGATCTTATTAACATCAAAAACAATGCTAATCGTGCAGCTGCACTTGTACAACAATTATTAGCTTTTTCCAGAAAGCAAACACTTCGACCTAAAAAAGTTGATTTTACAGAGCTTTTATCAGATATACGTAATCTTATCTTACCTCTTTTAGGGAATAATATTCAATTAAAAATCATTCATGGAAAAGATCTGTGGGATGTTAAAGTTGATCAAGCATCTTTTCAACGCGTTATTATGAATTTAGTTATCAATGCACGTGATGCTATGCTTGATGGAGGAATAGTAACAATTACGACAAATAATATTACAAAACAGCAAAGTGCAAAATTTAATTATGCTGGTTTTGTTGTCGGTGAATATGTGCAGTTAACTGTTTCAGATACAGGAACTGGTATATCCGCTGTTATACAAGAAAAAATGTTTGAACCATTTTTTACGACAAAGGAAGTTGGTAAAGGCACAGGGCTTGGCTTATCAATGGTTTACGGTATTATTAAACAGACAGGGGGATATATTTACTGTGATAGCCAAGAAGGAGAAGGGACAACATTTCATATTTTTCTACCACGTTATATTTCTGATATGAATAGAGAGGTTTCTCAACAGATTGAAAAAATAGAAGAACAGGAAAAAAATACAGATTTGACAGGTTCTGCCACTGTTTTATTAGTTGAAGATGAATATTCTGTAAGAATGAGTAGTGTAAGGGCTCTTCAAATGAGAGGATATACGGTTTTAGAAGCTGCAAGCGGGGTGGAAGCGCTTGCCATACTTGAAAAAAATAAAGGTGCTGTTGATATTATTGTTTCTGATGTAGTTATGCCAGAGATGGATGGACCTACTTTACTCATAGAAGCACGTAAAAATTATCCTGATATAAAAATCATTTTTGTTTCTGGATATACAAAAGATGCTTTTACTAAAAATCTTCCAGAAGATACTGTTTTTGGGTTCTTATCTAAACCATTCACACTTAAACAGTTAGCGCTAGCAGTTAAAGAAACATTGGCACAATAGAATACACATTTTTAGCTTTTAAAGCCATAAAACTTCAAGATTTCTGATTGTTATATCTTAAATAATAAAGATATTTCAGTAACTATATTGTTAATTTTTTATTTTAAATTATACATTTAAATCAAGTAAAACAAAAAATATTTAAATTGAATAAATGCTGCATGTGTTCCTATTTCAGATATTCTTTTAGCAGTTTTGTTTTTTTATCTTAAGATTCTTGATAGAAAATTTTAGTTTAAAAAGAAAAAAGCTGTTGTTGGTAATCTGTTGTTTTATTATTTCCTTGAATAAATGCTTTTAAGGCTTCTGGATAGAGTTTATGTTCAGCTTTTAAAACTCTCTCTGCTAAACTTTTTACAGTATCATCAGGGTGTATTGGAACCGCAGCTTGAGCAAGAATTTTTCCTGAATCCATTTCTTCTGTAACCAGATGAACAGTACAGCCAGTAATTTTTGCTCCTGCTGCTAAAGCTTTTTCATGGGTATTTAAGCCTTTAAATAAAGGAAGAAGAGAGGGATGAATGTTAAGTATTCGTTCTTCATAAAGTTTGATAAAATATGATGAGATAAGTTGCATATAACCAGCAAAACAGATCAGGTCTGGTTGATATTGGGATAAAATAGCGAGGATGGCTTCTTCATGTGTTTTTTTCGTTGGATAATTTTTGCGATCAACGACATGAATAGGTATATTATTATCATGTGCCTTTTTAATGCCAGCAGCCTGAGGATTATCACAAATAACTGCAACGATTTTGGCAGGATATTCTGTTTGTTGGCTAGCCTTAATAAGCGAAACCATATTGGATCCGTCACCGGAAATAAAAACAATTATTTGTTTTTTCATAAATTAAGTTTACCTTTATAAGTAACTTTTTTATTTTGACATTTTGTTAAAATACCAAGTGGAGTAACGGTTTCCCCTTGAGCTTCAAGTGCTTTCGTAACAGTTTTAGCTGAATTTTGTGCCACAATAACAATCATGCCAATACCACAATTAAAGGTTCGAATCATTTCTGTTTCTTCTATTTTACCTTGTTGAGCAATCCATAAGAATATTGGTGTAATAGGAATTGCAGAGAGATTAATTTCAGCACAAAGAGAAGATGGTAGAACACGCGGAATATTTTCAGAAAAACCACCTCCTGTAATATGTGCGAGAGCTTTAATTCCTGTGTTATTCCGTATAACTGGCAGAAGAGATTTTACATAAATACGAGTTGGTATTAGAAGTGTTTCACCAAGAGTTATTTTAGGATTAAAAGGAGCAGGGGAATTCCATTTTAGATCATTTTGTTTAATAATTTGTCTTATGAGAGAGAAGCCATTTGAATGTACTCCAGATGAGCTAAGACCTAAGATGATATCTCCTTCTGCAAGGTCTTTTGAAGGTAACAATGAATTCCGTTCAGCCGCTCCTACAGCAAAACCTGCTAGGTCATAATCTCCTTTTGCATACATACCAGGCATTTCTGCAGTTTCTCCTCCGATAAGAGCAGCTCCTGCTTGTTGACATCCTGCTGCAATACCAGAAATAATTTCTACTCCTTGTTTTGCATCCAGTTTTCCAGTCGCAAAATAATCTAGAAAAAATAGGGGCTCTGCACCTTGTACAATTAAATCATTAACGCACATGGCTACGAGATCAATACCAACAGTATTATGAATACCTATTTCAATAGCAATTTTTAGTTTTGTGCCTACTCCATCATTAGACGCTACGAGAATGGGATCTATAAAACCTGCTGCTTTTAAATCAAATAGACCACCAAAGCCACCAATCTTTGTATCTGCACCTGTTCGTTTTGTTGAGTACACATAAGGCTTAATTTTTTCTATCATTGTATTGCCCATGTTAATATCAACGCCACTATCTGCGTAGGTAAGACTCTTATTAGTTTTTTTATTTACTAGTTGTTGATTGCTCATTCGAGTCTTCCTTATAGGAAATCAGATTTTGATATTTATGCCATGCCATGATAAAATTATCTCTGCAAGAGTTATTGGATTTATTATTTAAAATACAATTATTGTTTACTTGACTCAAGCAAAAGAAATTCCATAATCTTTTAAGAGAATTTCAACGATATTTATTAAATGGATATCAAGTAGTTAAAAGAACTTTTTACCGCCAATGAATAAAAAAATGAATAAAAAAAACAAGTCTCATGATTATTATACGGCTTATATACCTGCTTATGCCCAAGTACCATTACCAAATAGTATGAAAAAACAAATTTTTTTCTGGTTAGGTACATTGATTTTTTTCATTGTTTTTATGTTTATTTTTGGAGCAATTTTATTTCCTTTTATAGCAGGGATTGTATTAGCTTATTTTCTTAATCCAATTGTACAAATATTTGAAAAAATTGGAATTCATCGTGTTTTTGGCACTATATTAATCACTTTGTTTATTATTATTATTTTTGTGGTTTCTTTAATAATTTTGATTCCTATTATTAGTGGACAAATACAACAATTTATAAGCAATGGTTTACCGATTTATGTCAATCGCATTCAAACTTTTTTTGTTGAGCATAATTTTAGTTGGGTAAGGCGTTATTTTGATAGTGATCCAAATCAGTTACATACTAATATTAAAATGCTTTTAGGGCAAAGCTCCGACTTTATTACATCTCTATTGAATTCGCTTTTGAAGTCAGGAAAATCTATTGTTAATATTATTAGTCTATTTGTAGTAACGCCAGTAGTAACATTTTATATTTTATTAGATTGGCCACATATGGTTGAGGTCGTTGATTCTTGGATACCACGTAGTCATCTTACAACTGTCCGCAGTCTTTTTCATGAAATGGATAGAGCTGTTGCAGGCTTTGTACGTGGACAAGGAACTGTTTGTTTAATTCTGGCAGGATATTATGCTATTGGCTTAACTATTACAGGACTGAATTTTGCTCTTTTAATTGGTATGTTTGTTGGTCTCATAAGTTTTATTCCTTACATTGGCACAATGATTGGTTTTATATTATCTATTGGTGTTGCATGGGTTCAATTTTATCCAGATAATTGGGGTTGGATTATTATTGTAATGATAGTTTTTTTTATTGGGCAATTTATTGAAGGTTATATTTTGCAACCGAAGCTTGTTGGTTCATCAGTTGGCCTTCATCCAGTTTGGTTGATGTTTGCACTTTTTGCTTTTGGTTCATTATTTGGTTTTACAGGTATGCTTGTTGCTGTTCCTGCAGCTGCTATCATTGGCGTTCTTGTTCGTTTTCTTCTTCATATTTATCTGAATTCTCAGATGTATGCTCAAAATGAGAATTTGGAGTCAATAAAATGAATAAGTATGAAACGCAGTTACCATTGGATTTTTCTCATAAATCAGTTTTTCAATTTGATGATTTGGTAATGACAGATAGCAATCGCATGGCTTTTCAATTGATTAATCATTGGCCAAATTGGGTGCCACCTGTTGCGATCTTAATCGGGGATAAAGGATCTGGTAAGACGCATTTTTCTAGTGTATGGGCTCAAAAAGCTAATGCCTTAAATGTTTGTCATGATGAAATTGATCAGGTTATCTCCATGGCTTCTTCAGGTAAATCATTTTTAATTGAGGATGTTGATTCAGGTGAAATCAGTGAAACTGGTCTTTTTCATTTGATTAATAGCGTTAAACAAGCAAATCTCGGGATAAATCAAGCTACTTTATTGATGACTGCACGTACATTACCATCTACATGGAATTTGCAGTTGAATGATTTGAAAAGTCGTCTTAACTCAGTTATGCTCGTTGTAATAAAACAACCTGATGATGCGTTATTAACTGCTATTGCTTTTAAGCTATTTTCTGATCGGCAAATTACGGTTCATCCCAGCGTTATTCACTATCTTATAAACCATTGTGAACGTTCTTTATTCTCATTAAAGTGTGTTATTGATTCCGTTGATCGATTAGCTTTACAAAGAAAAAGTAAAGTAACACGCTCTATTATTAGCGAAGTTATTAATATGCAAATTCAGTAAATAATTTGTGATATATTCTAATGCTTTTTTAGTTTAATATTCTCTAAATGTATGGAGAAGAAAAATGCGACTTCATTTTTTTAGCTATAATGTTTGTTTTTCAAGCAATAATTTCATTCGTAGTTTTTATTGTGGTTATAATTAATTTCTTGATTTTTTAGCAAATAATGAAAATTAGGAGGGTAATATTAATAGGCTATTTTTATTCTATAATCAACATACTTATTTTAAATAAGTCATAAAATAAAAAAATAACTCATCTAAAATAAGCAGTTTTTCAATTTTTCTGTGTATGTTATCTTTTGCAATCATTATAATAATCGAGTATTGTTATAATGAATTATTATTAAGTTTGTTGAAAATCTATGTTAAGGATATTTTTATTCTACCTGCTATGGGTTTTACTTTTATAGATTGTTTTTTGATTTCTATAGTTTATCATTTGATAAAAAAGTGTTTAAAAGAATTATTATATGTTAACGAATAGAAAAATTAAAAAAAGTGTGTTTTGCTCTTGCACTTCTGCTATGAAAATTTTAGGGAAGGTAAATTAAGGTAAATTACATTAAATATAAATGACGGAGCGTAGCGCAGTCTGGTAGCGCACCTGATTTGGGATCAGGGGGTCGTAGGTTCAAATCCTATCGCTCCGACCATGCTTATTTGATTAAGGATAATATTATAAATTGGATGGCATGCGGTAAAGTTATTATGTAGCTATTGCTTTATTTAAGGGAAAAAGAAGATCTATGGTTGCACGTATTTATAGTCCTGCAAAAACACCAATGCAGTCAGGCAAAGCAAATACTGGTTTTTGGCTTCTTCAATATGAGCCAATGCAGGCAAAAATGATTGAACCTCTTATGGGTTATACGACGACCTCTGATATAAATAGTCAAATAAAAATTCGGTTTCAAACAAAAGAAGAAGCAATAAATTTTGCTATAAAAAATGCTATTCCTTATCGTGTAGAAAATTTGCATAAAACTTTACGACGCGTTATTTCTTATTCTGATAATTTTCATAGTAGTCGACAACAGCCTTGGACACATTAACGAGGATATTACTTAATTAAGATGTTTCTTGTTTGGTCCCGTAGCTCAGTTGGATAGAGCAACGGCCTTCTAAGCCGCAGGTCACAGGTTCGAATCCTGTCGGGATCGCCAAATATCAATAAAATCAATAGGTTATCTAAAAGTTAGGGATTTTTGATTCCATTGATTTTATTTATTAATTTTCTTTGTATTGTTAGTAATCTTTGAGAATGCCACCATCATGATAGAAAAAAGTTTGGAAAGCATTAATAGATACCATAAACTTTTCAATACTTAAAAAAGTATAGGCTGTGTTCATTTTAAACTCCAGATATATAGATTTGATTTCAGAATTGTTGAGTTTCTTTTTGGATTTCAAATCATAAGTTTGTCAGCTTTTTGAGTAATTTAAATATTATTTTTTAGCAAAATGATATCTGTAATTAGCTTATGAGCTGTCAAAAGTTTTAATATATTTGTCTCCCAAATAAACAATAATGCAATTGTAGAAACATTATAGCTTTTTAGTGTTTAGGAAAATATCATAAGTGATACTATAGATAATGAAAACATGCTTCTATTATGATTTATTTAGATTTTTCAAAGTTTACAGTTTTTCATTATCTTTGCTTATTGATAATATATTTTAGTATATAATAGCCTTTATAGAAAGGGTAGGAGAGTTATACGAATGTTAAAAAAAGTCATGATCGTAGAAGATAACGAACTTAATATGAAATTATTTCGTGATCTTATAGAAGCATGTGGTTATGAAACCGTTGAAACGCGTAATGGCCTTATTGCGTTAGATCTAGCTCGTTCCTCAAAACCTTCTCTTATTCTCATGGATATTCAATTGCCTGAAGTATCAGGGATTGATATCATTAAGCAATTGAAAGAAGATGAAGAACTCAAATCTATCCCCGTTATTGCTGTAACCGCTTTTGCTATGAAAGGAGATGAAGAACGAATTCGCGCAAGTGGGTGTGAAGAATACATGTCAAAACCCATTTCTGTTCCTCACTTTATTACAATGGTAAAGTCCTTTTTAAACTAAGAGCCTCATTTTAGACAATAACAATAAAAAATCCTGATTGAAAACAAGACCTCAATATACCATTATAAAAATTAACGTTTTGAGAATTGGAAAGAACGTCGTGCTTTTGCTTTACCATATTTCTTACGTTCAACAACACGGCTATCACGTGTAAGAAATCCTCCTTTTTTTAAAATAGCGCGGAGTGCAGGCTCGTAATAAGTTAGCGCTTTTGAAAGTCCATGCCGTACTGCACCCGCTTGACCCGAAAGGCCTCCTCCAGCGACAGTTGCAACAACATCAAATTGAGTATCCCTTTTGGTTGCCACAATTGGTTGACGAAGAATCATTCTAAGAACAGGACGAGCAAAATATTTATTGAATTCCTTATTGTTAATAGTAATTTTTCCAGATCCTGGTTTGATCCATACACGAGCAATAGCATCTTTACGTTTGCCTGTTGCATAAGCACGTCCTTGTGAGTCAAGTTTTTGTACGTGAATAGGAGCAACATTTTCGTTAGACTCTACAATACCTGTTACAGTACTAAGTTGAGAAAGGGAATTGAATTCAGCCATATCTAAGCAATCCTTTTATTTTTGCAATTTAAAGCACCTACATCAAGAATTTCAGGCTGTTGTGCTACATGTGGATGTTCACTACCAGCATAAACACGCAAATTTTTCATTTGACGACGACCAAGGGGGCCACGAGGGATCATACGTTCTACAGCTTTTTCAATAACTCGTTCAGGAAAACGCCCTTCAAGAATTTGACGAGCTGTGCGTTCTTTGATGCCGCCGATATAACCGGTATGCCAATAATATTTTTTATCGGTATATTTTTTTCCAGTAAGAACTACCTTATCTGCATTTATAACAATAACATTATCTCCATCATCAACATGTGGAGTGAAAGTAGCTTTGTGTTTTCCACGTAAGCGGTTAGCAACGAGCGTGGCAAGACGACCCAAAACGAGGTTTTCTGCGTTAATAATAACCCATTTTTTCACCACTTCAGCTGGCTTTTGTGAAAAAGTTGCCATAGAAGTATCCTTTATAAGAATCCCTTTAGAAAGTAAGGGCATTTTTTGTTGCTTGATGTTGTGTATTATTATCACAACAAAATACACTGCAAATATGCTATTTATTTGATATAATGTCTGATGATTTGCGTCAAGAGAAAATAAAACTTATATAAATGTGCTGTTATGATAACTTTGCCAATGATGATTTACTCATTATTATATTTTTGTTATTTATTGGAGTATTATCAGCAGTAATGGGACGATTTCGTTATTTACTTAATATTCAATCTTCTGCTTGTAATCAAGTTTGGATTGATGCTCTTGATATTGATAGGACTAATAACGCTCGTGCCATTTCTCAAAAGTTTGGTTTACCAGAGCAGCTTGCTCGGGTTCTTGCAGCAAGAAATGTTGATGAATCAGAAGCTATGGTTTTTATTAATCCCACACTGCGTGTTTTAATGCCTAATCCAAAAAAATTTACAGATATGGATTGTGCAGCGGAGCGTTTAGTTAAAGCTATTATAAACCAAGAAAAAATTGCTGTTTTTGGCGATTATGATGTTGATGGTGCTTGTTCAGCAGCGCTTTTAGCACGTTTTTTACATTGTTTTGGTATAATAGTAAAAATCTATATTCCTGATCGTATTATTGAAGGGTATGGTCCAAATGAACAGGCAATGAAAGGATTAGTACAAGAAGGAGCGAGTTTAATTATTACAGTTGATTGTGGTGCGAATAGTCCCAATGCTATAAGAGCGGCGAGGCTTGCGGGTGCTGATGTTATTGTTTTAGATCATCATCAAATGGAAAATATTCATGAAGAAGCAGTTGCCCTTGTTAATCCTAATCGTCCTGATGATTTTTCTGAGCAAGGACATTTATGCGCTGCTGGTGTTGTATTTATTACATTAATGTGGGTTAATCGTTTATTGCGGGAGAAAAAATGGAAAGGGGCGCTACCTGATCTTTTAAGTATGCTTGATCTTGTTGCATTAGCTACTATATGTGATGTTGTTCCATTACAAGGCGTTAATCGTGCTTTTGTGGTTAAAGGGCTTCAGGTGGCTCGTTCTATGCATAATCCTGGAATAGCTGCTTTAGCAAAAGTTGCACGTATAGGAGAACCACTTAATAGTTTTCATTTGGGTTTTTTATTGGGGCCTAGGATCAATGCAGGAGGACGTATAGGAAATCAGGCCTTAGGGGCATATTTACTCAGCTGTAACGATAGAGATGAGGCAGATAGAATAGCGCAACAACTAGACCAACTTAATAAAGAACGCCAAGAAATGGAGATATCTCAATTAGCTCAAGCCGAAGCTTATATTGATTCCATTTATCAAGAAAGGACAATACCATCATCATTTGTAATTGCTCATAAAGGATGGCATCCGGGTATCATTGGTATTCTTGCAGCCCGTTTAAAAGAACGTTTTTTCTGTCCTGTTTTGATAATAGCTTTGAAGGAAGATGGTAGTGGTATTGGATCAGGTCGTTCAATTAGTGGTATAGATTTGGGAGCGCTTGTTCATGAAGCCGTTACATTAAATTTATTAGAAAAGGGTGGGGGACACAGTATGGCTGCAGGATTTACAATTCAATCAGACAAAATTGAAGCTTTTCGTGAATGGTTAGAAGAAAAAATATCTTTAATAGTTTCGCAATTACGTGCCGAGAAGTCTCTTAGTATAGATGGTTTTCTTTCTGCTTCTGGTGCTAATAAAGATCTTTTTGATATGATTGAAAAGGCTGGTCCTTTTGGCTCAGGAAATGCTACACCTGTTTTTGTTTTTCCTTCTCACAGGTTAGTTAATTTATATGAAGTTGGAAAAGGCCATTTGCGTCTTATTATTTCTAATATTGAAGGCGAAAAATTGCAAGGAATAGCTTTTGGTGCAGTAGGAACAACTCTTGGTAAGTTTCTTTCTGAAAATATTGGTAAAACAATTCATTTAGCTGGTAATCTTAGTTTAAATCATTGGAGAGGAAGTATCAGCCCACAATTACGTGTTATTGATGCAGCTGCAGTGGTTTGATAAATATATTTTGAAGATCAAATATCTAAATTATCTGCAAAAGTAGAATTTTCTTGGATGAATCGAAACCGTGCTTCTGGCTTAGTTCCCATCAAACTTTCTACTGTATTTTTGGTTTCTTGCATATCAACTGCATCGATAGCAATGCGTAAAAGTGTGCGTTTTTGGGGATCCATAGTTGTTTCTTTAAGTTGTTCGGCTCGCATTTCTCCAAGGCCTTTAAAACGTCCAATTTCAATTTTAGCTTTTCCAGTAAATTCAGTTTTTAATAATTCATCTTTATGGTTATCATCACGCGCATAAGCAACTTTTCCTCCTTGTGATATTCTATAGAGAGGAGGCACGGCAAGATACAAATGTCCTTGACGAATAAGATCAGTCATTTCTTGAAAGAAAAAGGTAATCAAAAGTGATGCAATATGAGCACCATCAACATCTGCATCTGTCATAATAATAATACGTTCGTATCTTAGATCATCTTCACGATATTTAGAACGTGTTCCACATCCTAAAGCGAGGATAAGATCATTAATTGTTTGGCTTGCACTCATTTTTTCATGGGCTGCACTAGCTACATTTAATATTTTTCCACGAAGAGGTAAAATTGCTTGATTAACTCTATTTCGCGCTTGTTTGGCAGAACCACCAGCAGAATCACCTTCAACAATAAATAATTCTGCTCCAATAGCAGAGTTTTGACTACAATCTGCTAATTTTCCAGGTAATCGTAATTTACGTACAGTTGTTTTTCGATTTATTTCTTTGTCTTGGCGCCGTTTTACGCGCTCTTCAGCACGCTCAACAATCCAATCAAGAAGTTTTGTCGCTTCTTGTGGAGAATTAGCGAGCCAATGATCAAAAGGATCGCGTATTGCATTTTCAACAATACGTTGCGCTTCAATTGTTGCTAATCGATCTTTAGTTTGCCCAACAAACTCAGGCTCTCTGATGAAAACTGAAAGGATTACAATTGCTGAAATCATTACATCATCAGAGGTAATAATAGCAGAACGTTTATTGCCTATTAATTCAGCATAGGCTTTTAGACCACGCAAGAGAGCTTGTCGTAATCCTGCTTCGTGTGTTCCACCTTCTCCCGTTGGAATAGTGTTACAATAAGATTGTACGCAAGCATTGCCACCATACCAAGCGATAGCCCATTCAACGGAACCATGACTTCCATGCTGTTTTGTTTTACCAGAAAAAACTTCAGATGTTACGCGATATTCATTTTTCAATGAGGATAACAAATAATCTTTTAATCCATCTGGAAAATAAAAAACATCTTTTTCAGGAACGTTTTTTATACCTTCAAGCATTTTAGGATCACAATTCCAGCGGATTTTTACTCCACCAAAAAGATAGGCTTTAGAGCGAGTCATTTTATAGATTTGCTCTGGTTCAAAGGCTACGTTCTCACCAAAAATTTTACTATCAGGATGAAAGCGAACGCGCGTACCGCGACGATTATAAATATCACCTAGATTTTCTAAACTAGATTGAGGAATGCCACGTGAAAAACGTTGACGGTAAAGTTTTCGATCTCGTGCCACTTCAACTTCCATATCATCAGAAAGAGCATTAACAACAGAAATACCTACTCCATGTAATCCACCAGAGGTTTGGTAAGCTTTTCCATCAAACTTTGCGCCTGAATGAAGTTGTGTCATAATGACTTCAAGAGTAGATTTATCTGGCATTTGAGGATGATTTTCAACAGGAATTCCGCGTCCATTATCCGTAACTGTTAAATAACCTTGCTTATCCAATGAGACATCAATTAAATCGGCATAGCCAGCAACAGCTTCATCCATTGCATTGTCGATGATTTCAGAAAATAAATGATGAAGTGCTTTACTATCTGTTCCACCAATATACATTCCAGGTCGTAAGCGTACAGGCTCTAAACCTTCGAGTATTCGGATAGATAAAGCGTTATATTCACCTTCTTTTATCTCATTTTTAGATTCGGATGTAGAAATTGCCAGAGATGTTTCTTGTGGGGTTACTGAAATTGGCTTATTTTTCTCTTTTGCGTCTATGCGGGACTGAGCATTATTTAAAATACTAAAAAGATCTTTATTATTATCGCTCATATCACTTGATCGTCTATCTAAATTTAAATTGTATAAATAAACCTTTAATCAGAATTAAATTTTATGCCTGTTTTTTAGTTAAAAATCAATGCACTTAAGAACTATCAATTGTCGGACCAAAAATTTGTTCAAAAGTTTGTTTCATAGCAATATCAACATCATGCATTGTTATAGGTAAACCTAGATCCAGTAAACTTGTTACACCGTGATTTGCAATTCCACAGGGAACAATTCCTGTATAGTGAGATAAATCGGGATCGATATTAATACAAATTCCATGAAAGCTTACCCATCTACGTATACGAATACCAATAGCAGCAATTTTATCTTCAGCAAACGTTCCGTTTATTGTCAGTGGGCGATCAGGTCGAATAACCCAAACACCAACTCGATCTTCGCGGCGTTCTCCTTTAATATTAAATTGTGCAAGCGTTTGTATGATCCACTGTTCTAGTGCACTAATAAAGGCACGTATATCTTGTTTTCGGCGTTTAAGATCAAGCATAACATAAGCAACACGTTGTCCTGGACCATGATATGTAAATTCACCACCACGACCAGCTTCATATACAGGAAGAGAATGAGGAGCTAATAAATCTTTTTGTTGAGCACTTGTTCCCGCTGTATAAAGGGGAGGGTGTTCAAGAAGCCAAACTTGCTCATATGCAGTTTTTGCGGAAATATTTTCTACGCGTTCTTGCATATAGCGTAATGCTTCAGGATACTCGATTAAGCTATCACTTATTTTCCACTCAACTGGTGAAGCATGGTGAGTTGCTTTAAAATGATGTAATAAATAATTGCGATCAGTATGTTTCAATTTAGACATCATTAAAAAATATATTTGAAGTTATATAGGATATGATATAGGTTTGTTTATTGAAATGAAAATAAAGAATAGAAGGTGTAGATATTTTTTCTTAAAATCATTAAAAATAAACTCTATTATTTTGAATTATCATAGTCTAATAAAATCTTAAAATGACTAAGAATTTTTTAATTCATAATTTAAGTTATTATTTTTCGTTATATTATTGTTTTTAAAAGTTTATTCTATTTAACATAGAAGTAATTAATCTGTATTAAAGATACTTTACCATCGTCCTGACGCACCACCACCACCGGATGAGCCTCCTCCACCTCTAAAACCGCCCCTATTTGAATGTCTTCCAAAGATATTACCAGAGCGTTTATCATCTATATTTAAATTGATAAACCAAAGAGTAAAAATGATTCCCATCCAACGATATTTTTGTGGGCCTACTTTTTGGCCAAAAATCATTGCTAAAATAGGTAAGCCAATCGCCATAAAAAAGATTAAAAATATAATTGCATTAATTATCATTTCTTCTTGTTTTTCTTGCTTACGCTGTATTTCAACAGCTTTGGCCTTTTCCTTGATTCGGGAAATAAAATCAGAATCATTTTCTATAATAATTTTGGTAATTGCGTTGATTGCGTCGATAATGCCTTGTTGATAATTCTTATTACGAAAATTAGGAAGAATAAAATTATTAATAATGACTGAAGAAACTGCGTCTGTTAATTCTCCTTCTAAACCATAGCCTACTTCAATACGTACTTCACGTTCGTTTGGAGCAATAACAAGTAATACACCATTGTTCATTTTCTTTTGACCTAGGGCCCACTTACGGAAAAGTAAATTACTATAGGTTTCAATACTAATTCCAGAAAGCGTAGGAACAGTTACAATAACAATTTGATCACCCGTTTGTTCTTCTAAAGCAGAGAGTTTTGTTGTCAAATTTTTTATTGTTGTATGGTTAAGTAAGTGAGCTGTGTCATTAACGTGGCCAGTTAAATGAGGAAATGAGATTTGCGAATAGGCAATACCATTCAACGTAATAATTAAATATAAAAAGCTTATACAAGCTAAAAAAACTAAAATAATAATACGTTGAATAGAATATCGAAATGGTATCATTTAATTGAAATTAACCTGCGGTGTTTGTTGAGCATTACTATCAATTGTAAATGTCTGCATAGATTTTGCATCGCGAAACCATAACTTTGCCCAAATCATTGTTGGCATTGTTTTGAGTGCAGTATTGTATAAGCGCACTGCTTCAATATAATCACGGCGGGCGACAGAAATACGATTTTCAGTTCCCTCTAATTGTGATTGAAGAGCTAAAAAATTTTGATTTGCTTTAAGATCAGGATAATTTTCAACAATAGCCATCAGACGTGAAAGAGCACTTGATAAATTTGCTTGATTATTGAGATATTGTTGCATAATTTCTGGGTTGTTTAGCATATCAGCGTTAATGGTTGTTTGCGTTGCTTTCGCACGTGCTTCGATCACATCAGAAAGTACGTTTTTCTCATGTGATGCATAACCTTTAACAGTTTCTACAAGATTAGGGACGAGATCTGCACGGCGTTGATATTGGTTTAAAACTTCACTCCATGCTGCATGTGCTTTTTCTTCATTTGTTGGTATTACATTAAATCCACATCCACTTAAAAATGGTATTAAAAACGCTAAAAAAATAGTAATAAAAAATGATTTTAATATTTTTAATTTAGGATAGATAGCTATAGTTCGTTGTGTAGTTAGTGCATCTAGCATAAAATATCTCCGAAAACTTATCCACGTATATAGGGTATATTTTATAATAGGGTATATTTTATATATGGCAAAGTATTTTGAGTTTTGAAACCAACTCATTGATATTAAGATTTTTAATGTTTGTTATCAATATTGCTCATTTTAGGGACACATCAAAAACTCTTCCTTAAAATAGTTCAGGCTTTTAGAAATGTGAGTAAATGGATTTCATTGTAGCATATAATTCTGCAACTCGAATTCTTGCATGCTCATCAATAATGTTTTTCAATAGATTCTATGCATAAATTAATAAGAAATTGTCGAGCCGATTCGTTAAACATGTCTGTCTGTACTCTTAATTAAGAACGACTTATAAGTTATTCACATAAAATATATGCTGTTTATTTCATAACTTATATTATGATTATTTTATTCAACCTTCTATTTTAAGAAATTGATTTTATTAAATTTTAATGACTATTTTATCTTTATTAAAATGGTATTTATTATTCTAGTAAAATAATAAATGTTTTAACGTTGTATTAACCTCTTGATAAAAAGTAAATTTTAATAATACCATATATACTTACGTGGGAGTAAAGATTTTCATAACGTTAATTCCCTTAAAATCATACGTAGGGATTTGGTTTTGTTTGTGTACATGATGTAAAATAGAAATAAGCGGGTTGATAAATGCTTTTAGATAGCAAAGAAAAATTTATTTCCATTAAATTAATATTTCGATTTATTTTTATAATAGTTTTTACTCAATTATTGACAGCTTGTGCTAACCCAATAATGCAACTTTCAACAAAAAACGTTGGTAATAGTAAAGTTGTAAAAGCTAAAGCTATTTCTGTGCCTGAAAGAATTTTAAATGGACAGAATAGATTAAAAAACAAAGTTGCAAAACGAGTTGTTGTCGGTAAGCCTTATCAAATAAAAGGAAAGTGGTACTATCCAGAAGCTGACCCAACGTATCAGCGTGTTGGGCAGGCATCGTGGTATGGTTCATATTTTCATGGACGCTTAACTGCAAATGGTGAAGTCTATAATATGAATCTTTTAACTGCAGCACATCCTACTATGCCATTACCTAGCTATGCTCGCGTTACTAATTTGAAAAATGGATCTTCTATCATTGTTAGAGTAAATGATCGTGGTCCTTACATAAAAAATAGAATTATTGATCTATCAAAACAAGCTGCAGCAATGCTTGGTTATTTAAATCAAGGCACAGCAGATGTTAAAGTAGAATATATTTCTGAAGCGCCTATTAATAATTATGATAGCGAATATTTAATGGCTTCTTATAACCCTGGAAATTATAATCCATCTATGCTTATGGCATTATCAGAGACCGTAGAAGCACAAAAAGATATTAAATTGTTTACTGTTAATGCGAATGATTATTATACGAATAATCAAAAGAAAAAAAATGAGACTATTTCAATAAGATTGCCGGAAATTGGTCCAGTTTTGCTTGATAAACCTACATCATTCTATCAAATTGCTTCTATTAAAAATGGTGTTTAAAGTATTTTTATAATCTATCAACACTTTATTAAAAAAAGAATAAACCTTTTCTTGTCTAATAACTGCTTTATGTTGATTCTAAAAGAGAGGGAGAATCAGCATGTATCTGCTATTGAAGGTTTTATTTTCCTTAATTTGGATATTAATATTCAATGAACAAGGACAAACAAAAAAATTTCAAACATCCGCATTACAATTACTGATATTGGATGACAATACAGATACAATACTTTTTGAAAAACAAAGTGATGTTGTTTTTTTTCCTGCTTCATTAGCAAAATTAATGACAGCTGAAGTGGTTTTTTATCAACTCAAAAAAGGACTTTTGAATAAAACACAAAAATTTAAGGTTAGTGAAAATGCTTGGCGAAAAGGAGGAGCGCCTTCTGGTGCAACTACTATGTTTGCAAAGGAAAAGACGGAAATTAGTGTTTTTGATCTTTTACATGGCCTTGTTATTGTTAATGGAAATGATGCAGCTATTACTCTTGCTGAAGGAATAGCTGGTAATGATGCTAATTTTGCAAAATTGATGAATAAAAGAGCTAAAACGCTTGGATTGCTAAACAGCCATTTTGTTAATGCAACAGGGCTGCCTGAAAAAGGACAATTTACAACCTTACGTGATATAATTACATTAGTACGCCATATTGCTCGTGAATATCCTGATTACTATGCTCTTTATCGTGAGCCTAATTTTACTTGGAATAAGATTACTCAGCGTAATAAAAATTCCCTTATTTTTCAAGAAAATGATGTAAAAATAGAGGGGCTAGGTTTTGGTTATAGTGAAGAAGTAGGTTTTTCAACTGTTATTTCTGCTTATAATAATCAGCAACGTATTTTTCTTGCAATTAACGGTCTGCAAAATAAACAAGAGCGTACAAAAGAAGTAAAGCGCATTCTTGAATGGGCTATGACAGCTTTTGATCTTAAAACAGTTTTTACAAGAGATGAGACGGTTGGTTATGCTTCTGTTTATGGTGGAGCAAAAAATTCTGTCCCGCTTATTGTTAAAGAACCAATAAATTTTATGCTTTTAAAGCAAAAAAATTTTAATGATGTTAATGCAATAATTCAGTATCATGGTCCATTAAAAGCTCCAGTCACTCTAGGACAAAAAGTTGGTATTATTCAAATTTTTTCAGATAAACAACTTCTTGTTGAAAAATTAATTTGGGCTGGAGCAGATGTTCAAAAAGGAAATTTTTTTGCAAAAGTAAAAGACGCATTTTATGAAATAACAATTGGATGGTTACGAAAATATTTATAATGAGTAAACATGCACAAAAATAAGGAATTAAGAGATTCATACATGTCAGGCTACTTTATTACATTTGAAGGAGGAGAAGGTGTAGGAAAAACAACTCAAATTTCTTTGCTTTCTCAATATCTAGGTAGAAAAGGTTATGATGTTATTATAACACGTGAACCTGGAGGAACAGCAGGGGCAGAAGCAATACGCTATATTTTATTATCAGGTAGTGTAGCACAATATGGACCATTTATTGAAACGTTTTTATTTACAGCAGCACGTGCCGATCATGTTTCTGAAATCATTATACCTTCTTTGCAAGCTGGAAAAATTGTTTTATGTGATCGGTTTATTGATTCTACACGTGTTTATCAAGGAATAAATAATAAAGTGGATGCACATATTTTTTCTATTTTAGAGCATATTGGTATGAAGGGAATAAAACCTGATTTAACGTTTTTATTAGATATACCTACAAAACTTGGTATAGAGCGTGTAAACTTACGAAGAAAAAGAATAGAAAAAATTGATTATTTTGAAAAAGATGATCTCGCTATTCAAGAGCAAAGACGTCAAGCTTTTCTTGAATTAGCAAAACATGAACCTCATAGATTTCAAGTTATTGATGGGACATGTGCAGTTGAAGTAATTGCGGATCAGATAAAAGATATTTGTCATCAGTTATTACCGGCTTTCTCATGAATGATGTAAATTTTTTATGTCAATATGATGATATTGACGGTATTTTACCACCTTCACAGAATAACATCCTCATTGGCCATGAAGAGGCTCGCCATTTTTTAGAGCAAATGCTTAGAGAAGGGTGGTTGCATCATGCACTATTATTTGAAGGGGAACGTGGGATAGGAAAAGCAACGTTAGCATTTCACTTTGCTTGGAATATTTTAAACTCTCAAAAAGATAAATTTTCACAACCAGAACAAGATTCAATTATATGGCGCCAAATTAAGCAGGGTACTCATCCCAGTATTATACATGTCTCACGTCGTTTTAATACAAAAACAAAAAAGTTCAAAACAGGTATTACAGTTGATGATATCCGCGATATCAAGCATTTTTTAAATCAAACGTCTCAAGATAGCTTATGGCGTATTATCATTATTGATTCTGCAGATGATATGAATAAAAATGCTACAAACGCTATTCTTAAAATGCTTGAAGAACCTCCAACAAAAACTTTATTTATTATTATTTCGCATTCTTTAGGAAAGTTGCTCCCAACAATTCGTTCACGTTGTCAAAAAATCTCTCTAAGACCTTTACATAATGATGAAATGCAAAAAGCTATTTTACATTTTTTTTCCAATCAGGTATTAACTAATCCGAAAAATATTGAAACAATTATTCACAAATCTCGGGGGAGTCTTCGAAAAGCAGCATTGCTTCTTTGTTATGATGGGCTTGAAGTTATTCAAACTATTAATCAACTCTTAGAGCAATCTATTTGTAATCCGGTTATTGTGCATAATCTTGCTCAAGTGCTTTCATCATCTGATGCGGAGATACAATTTCAACAGTTTTGCAATGAAATTCTTGATATAATTCACAAAAAAGCTCTTAAGTTAGTAGAAGAGGGAGCTATTCATTTATCAAAAAAGTATGCGCAAACGTGGCAAGATATTTTTCAAGAAATGATAGAAATACAATCATTTAATCTTGATAAAAAGCAATTTGTGATTAATCTTCTTTTTAAAATTCATGAGATTGTTTATGAAAATAAGTTTTTTCCGTGACAATGTTATGAGCAAACATTATGTCACTATATTCTTTGGTTGTATTTTACAATGGGTATAATTATGCGTGACATATACTATATAACGACTCCAATTTTTTATCCCAATAGTGCTCCGCATATTGGACATGCCTATAACGCAATTGTAAGTGATACTTTGGCTCGTTTTCAAAAAGCTGATGGAAAAAATGTATTTTTTCTATCTGGTACGGATGAACATGGTCTAAAGATGCAACAAACAGCAGAAATGTTAAATATAACACCTCAACAACTTGCAGATCGCAACAGTGCCGTTTTTCAAAAAATGCTTGCAGTGCTTAATTGCTCCAATAATGATTTTATTCGCACAACGGAAGAACGGCATCATAAAGCTTGTCAAGAACTTTGGAAAAAAATGGAAGCTAAAGGTGATATTTATCTTGGTTGTTATGCTGGTTGGTATTCAGTTCGTCAAGAATCTTACTATGAAGAGAAAGATACTGAAATTGACCAAGAAGGAATTCGTCGTGAGAAAGAGTTAGGATCTCCAGTTGAATGGAATGAAGAAGAAAGTTATTTTTTCAGACTTTCACGTTATGAAAAAGCACTTCTTCAATATTATGAAAAATATCCTGATTTTATTGGGCCTAATGAGCGACGCAATGAAATTATAAGTTTTGTTAAATCAGGCCTGAAAGACATTTCCATTTCACGAACAACTTTTGATTGGGGCATTCGCGTTCCGGGAAATCCAAAACATGTAATGTACGTTTGGGTTGATGCACTAACAAATTATCTTACTGGAATTGATTTTTTTAATGAGACGTCAAAAAAACGTAATTTTTGGCCTGCAGATGTCCATATTATTGGTAAAGACATTACTCGTTTTCATGCAATTTATTGGCCAGCATTTTTAATGTCTGCTGAAATTGAATTACCTAAACGAATTTTTGTACACGGATTTTTACTTAATCGCGGTGCTAAAATGTCAAAGTCTATTGGAAATGTAGTTGATCCTTTTGAAATGGTTGATCGTTATGGTCTTGATCAAGTACGTTATTTTTTTCTTCGTGAAATACCATTTGGACAAGATGGTAGTTACAATCATGATAATTTTGTAAATCGCATTAATGCTGATCTTGCTAATGATCTTGGTAATTTAGCGCAGCGTTCTTTATCTATGGTTGAAAAAAATTGTAATATGAAAATTCCTACGCCAGCTGCATTTCTAATTCAAGATGAACAACTGTTGAAACAATCTTTTCAAGTGCTTGAAGTTGTTCGCCAAACTATGTCAAATCAGGCCCCACATTTAGCACTTTCGGCTATTTTTTCAGTTGTAGCAGATGCCAATCGTTATTTTGCTAATGAAGAGCCTTGGAGTTTGCGTAAAAATAATCCAGAAAGGTTTTTTACAGTCCTCTATATAACTTTAGAGGTTTTGCGGCGAGTGGGGATCATGCTTTTACCTTTCATTCCACAATCAGCAACTAAACTTCTTGATAGTCTTGCAATTGCTGAAGAGGATCGATTATTGCATCATATTAGTGATTTAAGAATTAAAGAAGGGACAGTACTTCCAATACCAGCACCAATTTTCCCTCGTTATATTTCTAAAGAAAGCTGATATTAACTAATGCTAATTGATACGCACTGTCATCTTGATTTTGAGGATTTTTCGCAAGACTTGAATGGAATTATTCAGCGAGCTCTAGCTGCTAATGTTGGACGCATGATAACAATTTCAACACATGTTCATAAGCTGGATAAGCTTTTAGAAATTACACAAACTTATGATCAAGTCTTTTGTTCTGTTGGAACTCATCCTAACTATGTACATGAAGAACAAAATATTCAAGTTGAAAATCTTATTCATTTATCAAGGAATCCTAAAATCGTTGCATTTGGTGAATCTGGACTTGATTATCATTACAATTATTCTTCGCCTCAAGAGCAAAAGAAAAATTTTATAAAGCATATTATTGCTTCTCAAGAAACACAATTACCTCTTGTGATTCATTCGCGCAATGCTGATTTAGATATGGAACAAATATTACGTGAGAAAATAAAAGAAAAATGTTTTCCATTTATTCTTCATTGTTATTCTTCTGGAATGCAACTTGCTCATGCCGGTATTGAACTTGGTGGCTATATATCTTTTTCAGGTATTCTCACTTTCAAAAATGCTTCTGAAATTCGTGAAATAGCGCAGATTGTTCCTCATAAGCGCCTATTGATTGAAACAGATGCTCCGTTTTTAGCACCTGTTCCTTATCGCGGTAAAACAAATGAGCCATCTTTTTTGTATCATACAGCTACTGTTCTTGCTAAAACTATTAATTTAAGTATTGAAGAAACAATACAAATAACAACGCAGAATGCTTTTCGTTTGTTTAGTAAAATGAAATAGAGCAAAAAATGTGTCATCGATACCGTTTTACAATATTGGGTTGCGGTTCATCACCAGGAGTACCACGTCCTAATGGCTATTGGGGAGCTTGTGATTCAAATAATTCTAAAAATAAACGCTATAGGACTTCTTTATTAGTTGAACGAATTCATAAATTAGGAATGAAAACAACAGCCATTATTGATACTGGTCCAGATTTTCGTTCACAAATGATTAATGCGCGTGTTAGCCATCTTAATGCTGCTGTTTATACGCATTTCCATGCAGATCATACTCACGGTATTGATGATTTACGCAGCTATGCCCTCGCACAAAAATGTTTAATAGATATTTATGCAGATGCTTTTACATTAAAACACCTTAATAAAGCTTTTGGTTATTGTTTTCAAACCCCAAAGGGATCACATTATTTACCTATTTTAAAAGAAAATCTTATATGTGAAAACAGTGAGTTTACAATTCAAGGGGAGGGTGGAGACATTATTTTAAAAGCACATTTACAAATTCATGGAGCCACTCATTCTTTGGGTTTTCGTATTGGTAATGTTGCTTATTGCACAGATGTTAACGAATTTCCTGAAAAAACACTATCAGGTCTTATGAATTTAGATGTTTTAATTATTGATGCTCTTCAATTTGAGTCTCATCCAAGCCATTTTTCAGTTGATCAAGCATTATACTGGATAAAATATTTAAAACCAAAACGGGCTATATTAACACATATGGATAACTCGCTTGATTATAATGATGTTGTAAATTATGTCCCAGCACATGTTGAGCCAGCTTATCAAGGACTTACTTTTGAAACAAATGTATTATAAGATGGATATTTATAAATTATCGCATAATATATATTATGGAACTTTAATTCATTAAAATTAACATAAGAATAATCGCTCTCTTATTTTTTCTTATTTTTTACGCCTAATTTTGGAAAAAATTGCATAACAGCACCAATACAATAAATGTAAAAACCAGAGATTGAAATTCCAATTTTAATCCAATTGGGAGCATTTAGCTGGTAAAAAAGTGCAGCTATACCAAAGCAGCACCATATAAGAAAAATTAAAAAATTAAGTACACGTAATCGGATAACTCTCACTGGATGGATAAAGTAAATAGGTAAAAAAGATACAATTGCCGATAAAGAAATAATAATGAAGGCAACATATTCTCCCGGTCTTAGTACAAAAAGCATAAAAACTATCATATTCCAAACTACAGGAAATCCTTTAAAAAAATTTTCTTCAGTTTTCATTCCAGTATCTGCGTAATAAATAGCTGATGAAATGACGATAATGGCGCTTAATATAAATGATAATCTAGGATTCATAAAACCACTTTGATAAAGCGCAAATGCTGGAATTAAAACATAAGTTATATAATCAATAATATTGTCCAGTATTTCACCAGACCAGGTTGGAAGTACACATTTTATGTCTAATTTACGTGCAATTGGTCCATCAATACCATCAACAAAAAGAGCAAGTCCAAGCCAGAAAAACATAGAGACCCATTCTTTTTCGGATGCAGATATTAGAGAGAGAAATGCCAAAAATGAGCCTGAGGCTGTTAATAAATGAACAGAAAATGCTTTTACTTGCAATACTGTTATTATTTTTGGATATAAGCTATCCTCATTGATTTTAGTCTTAGGTTTCAAGGTTTTCTATCCTAATTAGAGCTTTTCTTTATTTTTTAAAATGCTATCTCTGTTTATTTTATGACTGATATCTAAAAAGAGTACAAGATAATTACTTTATATTTATTTAGGTAATATAATAAGATATAATTTATGTGAAGATGCTATAACGATTAATATTAAAAAGGCTTAAACAATCTTGATATCTAAAAAAAATATGCATCAAAACATTGCTGTCATTGGTGCTGGCCAAATCGGTATGTTGGCAGCACTTAATCTTGCTCATAAAGGGCATTCCGTATCTCTGATTGGTCCGCCTGCTAAAAGAGATGAACTACGAACAACTGCTATTATGATGCCTACAATTCATATGTTGCAAGCTCTCAATATTTGGGATACTCTTAAATGTCATGCAGCAGCCTTATCTTCAATTAGAATTATTGATACAGCATCTCGAATTATACGAGCCCCTACCGTAAACTTTCGCTCCATTGAAATTGGTGAAAAAGCTTTCGGTTATAATATACCTAATTTAAAATTAAATGACGCTTTAATCAATACTATCAAACACACACCAAATATTAAAAGGTTTTTTTCTTTAGTAAAAGACTTTAACCATCAAAAAGATCATATTTGCATTATTCTTGAAGACGGACAAGTTATTAAAGCGCTACTCGTCGTTGCTGCTGATGGACGTTCTTCTCCAACAAGAGCAGCAGCTGGAATTAATATCAAACAATGGAATTACCCACAAATAGCACTTGTTTTCAATTTTTTACATAATTTACCTCATCAAAATATATCAACTGAATTTTATACAAAAGATGGTCTTTTTACGCAAGTTCCTTTACTAGGCAATAAATCTAGTCTTGTGTGGATTGGTAACCCCTCTCGTGCTAAAGAGCTTTTGAATATGGAATTAGAAGGGGTTGCAAAAATGATTGAAAATCAAATGCAATCAATTCTTGGTGAAATAAAAATAGAAACTAAGATTCAAACATGGCCTCTTTTAGGTCTTATTCCTGATCTTTTTGCTGCTAATGGAATAATTTTAGTTGGTGAATCAGCTCATGTTTTTCCTCCTATTGGTGCACAGGGATTTAATTTAGGGATACGTGATGTTCAAACCTTGGTTGATCTTATACCCGATGAAATATCTACTGCTTCTTTAAAAGAAATTACTGCGAATTATAATCAACATCGTAAATCTGATATATTTATTCGAAGTGGTTTCGTTCATATACTTAGCTATGCTTTACTCTCCAATATGTTACCTGTTCATGTTTTACGCAGTGCTGGGCTTGAATTGTTACGTAATTGCTCACCATTACGTCATTTATTTATGAGAGAAGGAATGGATTATGGTTATGGCTTTAAAACAATTATGAATATGCTTACAACCAAATCAGATAATAATTAAATTATTGAATAATGAAGAAATATATTTTACTCGTCTAAATACAAGTCTAACCATATAAAAATGAAAATCTTTAACTTTTTCTCATTATTAATATAAGTTTTAAAAGCTAGAAAATGTCTAAAAAGTTTTTTTATGAATAAAAACTAATATATAAAATGCGCGCGCATTAAAATAAACGCTCATACAATTTGTTAAAACGAAAATAATCTCACTTATTCTATAAACAGTATTGAAAATAAAATATTAGGGAACCCATTAAGAATAAAAGGGTTAAGTTAGTATGAACGTAAATATTTGAGGAAGTTTTTCCCATCAATGGGACGCAAACAATGAAATTAAATAAAAGTTTGAGATTAACTATTCTTTTTATGGTAATTGTTTGTATTTCGCCTACTGTTATCGCTTTACCAATAAATATTTACTACGATCCCTGTTATCTAACATCCAAATATATTTTCTTTCAAAAAACAAGCAAAGTAGGAAAAAATTCTTTTACCGCTTCACAAATCAGAAATCATCTTACAGAAAATGGTTTTAAAAATATTAAACGGTTACGTTTAGATGATAAAGGTATTTGGCGCGCTTTAGCAGAATTTAAAAACTGTTATTTTCTTATATCTATTGATTATTCTGGAACAATAAGCATTCAAAATGAAAGCAAAAAATATGATTAATTTAAAAGCTTATAGTGATATTAATTCAGAAAATTATGGAAGAAGTTTTTTGAAAAGAATTTATTATTATATTAAAGATTTAGCATTGATTGGAGCCCTCAATGGTAGTTTATCAGGAGCAATTGCAGCAATTCTTGCGAATTATGGCTATATTTCTCTTCCAGGATTTGGTCCAATTATCGCAATAGGTATACGCCTAACACTTCCCGCCGGAATAATAATTGGTGTTACAATAGGATTAATAATAGGTATCATTATTAGTATTATTTTTAATTTTTTAAATATTTGCAAGTTTTGTGATGATAAAATTTAGTTATTTATATTATATATGAATTAAAATATACATTAATTCTTTTCTTTATAGTATCATTATAGATCTTTATTTAAATTATCTCATTATATCTTGCAAACATGTTAATTGATATTTATTGAGGCATTATGCATTTTCTGTATTTTCTCGTAGCAAATGTTATAAAATATTAACAACTCTCCCCCCCTTTCCTATTTTCTAATATCCAAATTTATAATCAAGATTCAAAAGTATTATTATATTGATGATGCTTATTCATTTTGATAAAAATATTTAAAACAATTTAATTAAAATGTTTAGAAATAAATTTAGGTCATTGACCTTTTAAAAGAACCTTGTAAAAAGTATATTACTCTTTGAACAAGGTTGTATTTACTTTGGAGGGGTGGTCGAGTGGTTTAAGGCACCGGTCTTGAAAACCGGCGTGCAGGGAACTGTACCGTGGGTTCGAATCCCACCCCCTCCGCCATAGCGCTTTTATCATGCTATAACTTATTGATTTTACATGTGTTTTTTAAAGTGCGGGATACCAAAATAAGGATTAGGAAATAGAATCTCATATTCTCTTCCAAAATCTATTACGAATCAATCCCGTTTTTTCAGTGTAACCTAAAGTTCCTTAAGTATACAAAACGTATAGGCGTGAAAATCAATACTGCCATCTTTTCTTATCATATGCTGTTGCCGCGGTTTATTGATTATTTCACGTGGTGCGTCATTATCTGTTTTTTTCTTTTTTTAATTAACTTTAATCCAGAAAAGTGCTTCAATTAATGTTTCAGCCGAGGCATTGCCTTCAAAATGTATTCTGGAAAGTAAATCAGGCAAAAAACGCCGTACCGTTTTGAATTTAAAATCAAGCTCATTAAAGTAAACATTATTAGCAGGTCGAACAAGTGATGTCACATAATTTACAGCATGTTTCAGTACATATTCGGGAATGATATTGAAGATATTATCACGAATATCAGTATCAGGGAACTTGTCGTCAAGGATCATCTGACATGCTTTTACCAATATTTCTTCTGTAAGATCCAGATCTTTAAGTATTCATTGGCGGTTCTGTTTATTTACCTGAATCGTTTCATTGAACAGATCTCAGAGTGTGTTTCAAGTAATTTAAGTATATCACTCTACGCCGTCACCTCCATACAGCAGAAGAATGCAACAAGCGTAGCCAGTTTTCTTTTTTCTGGTAAACGCTGAAGTGTTGTTGTTTTGGCCGTTGAGGCATAACGTGCCAAAGCAGCAATACGGGTATCGAGACATAACATCCCTTCCCTCTATACCAAAATAGTGGATAAAAAGCACCTAGCAATAGAATCAATAAAAAACTTCAAAAAGGTTCAGAATGGAACAGAAAAAACATAATAAAATCAATGGAACTAAAAATCCCTAACTTTTAGATAACCTGTTGATTTTATTTAAATATGGTGAGCGCGCAGGGATTCGAACCCTGGACCTACTGATTAAAAGTCAGTTGCTCTACCAGCTGAGCTACGCGCTCCCCAAACAAGTTAACCCTGTTTACGGAAATTGGACCGAACATACGATTGACTCTTCATTTGGTCAATACTTTATTAAAAAAATATTATTTTCTAATTTTATTTATTTCTTATAAGTTTTTTTCATTCTCTTTTTTAATTTAGAAGATAAATTATAATATTATATTAATTGCTAGGAAAATAGCTTAAATATGTATTAAGCATCATATCAAAAATATTCTAGAGATAAATTTCATTGTAATTAAACAATAAGGAAAACATTTATCACTAACGGGAAAAAGATTATAAATTTATATTATAAAATTATCATAAAAAAGTTTTAAATAACTTTATAAAAAATTCTAAAGTCTTTAAATATTTAATTTCTTTTTTGGCTAAAATACAGAAATAATGAATCAAATGAGATCTTCATTAGAGAATTTGCAGGAGTTATTATGGTAGCGCCTCGTATTAGTTTTGTTTCTCTCGGTTGTCCAAAAGCACTTGTAGATTCTGAGCGCATTATTACACGTCTTCGTTCTGAAGGTTACGAAATCTCAAATAAACATAAAGGAGCTGATTTAGTTATTGTTAATACCTGTGGTTTTATTGATTCTGCTCGAAAGGAATCATTAGCCAATATTGATGAAGCTATCAAAAATAATGGAAAAGTTATTGTAACGGGATGCCTTGGTGCTGAGCCTAATATTATTCTTCAAGCACATCCTAATGTATTAGCTATTACTGGACCACAAGATTATGAAAGTGTTATACGAGCGGTTCATACAGTAATACCTCCAGTTCATGATCCTTTTTTAGATTTAGTACCTCCGCAAGGTATTCGTTTAACACCTCGCCATTACGCTTATTTAAAAATTTCTGAAGGATGTTCTAATCGGTGTAGCTTTTGTATTATCCCTACTCTGCGTGGTAATCTCATCTCACGTCCTATAAGCGATGTTCTTCGCGAGGCAGAAAAACTTGTACTAGCAGGTGTAAAAGAGCTTTTGGTGATTTCTCAAGATACTGGCGCATACGGGATTGATCTTAAATACGCTGCAAGTGTTTGGCAAAATCGCGTTATAAAAACAAAATTTTTAGATCTTTGTCGAGAATTAGGGGAAATGGGGATTTGGGTGAGAATGCACTATGTATATCCTTATCCTCATATTGATGAAGCTATCGAGCTCATGGCTGCAGGAAAAATTCTTCCTTATCTAGATATTCCTTTTCAGCATGCATCACCAAATGTTTTACGTAATATGAAACGTCCTGCTCATGTCGAAAAAATAAGTCGTAGAATTGAAAGATGGCGAGAAATTTGTCCAGATTTAACGTTACGTTCAACATTTATTGTTGGCTTTCCAGGAGAAACTAATGAAGATTTTAATATGCTTCTTGAATGGTTAGAAGAAGCAAAAATTGAACGTGCTGGCTGTTTCAAATATGAAGCAGTAAAAGGTGCTGTAGCAAATAATCTTGGATTAGAAAATATTGCAGAAGAAGTGAAAGAAAAGCGTTGGCATCGTTTTATGACAAAACAACAAAAAATTTCCGCACATCTTTTAAAGAAAAAAATTGGAAAAAGACTTCAAGTTCTGATCGATGAAACACAAGGTAAAATCGCTAAAGGCCGTAGTAAATATGATTCTCCAGAAATAGATGGCATTGTGCATATATCATCTCGAAAACCACTGCGTATAGGTGAATTTGTTACTGTTAAAATCGAGCAATCAGATTCTTATGATCTTTATGGCAACGTAATTTAAAAATATTAACAATTTAAACTTATTTTATTAGTAGCTTATAATTATAATAAATTTTTAAAAGAAAAAAGTTTTTTATCAAGCAAATGACTAGGACGAACATTGGTCAAGGCGCGAATCATGGTGTCTTTACGCCCAGGCATTTTTCTTTCAATATCATTGAGCATTTTTTTCATCGCATTGCGCTGTAAACCATCTTGACTCCCGCAAAGACTACAAGGAATGATAGGGAATTGCATCGCTTGGGAAAATTTCTCCATATCTTCTTCAGCAGCATAGATAAGAGGACGTAAAACAAAAAGATCTCTCTCGTCATTTATAAGTTTTCCAGGCATAGCTGCTAATCGTCCGCCATGGAATAAATTCATAAGAAATGTCTCTAAAACATCATCACGATGATGCCCAAGCACCAAAGCAGAACATCCCTCTTCACGCGCAATACGATATAAATGTCCACGTCGTAACCGAGAACAAAGTGAACAATATGTTTGTGTTTGTGCTAATTTATCTGTAACAATTGAGTAAGTATCTTGATACTCAATGCGAAATGGAATCTGATAATAATTTAAAAAATCAGGAAGAATATGCTTTGGAAAATTTGGCTGACCTTGATCAAGATTACAAGCTAAAATGTCAACAGGTAGAAGACCTCGCCATTTTAGATCAAGTAAAAGTGCTAGTAAACCATAAGAATCTTTTCCACCTGATAATGCAATAAGCCATTTTTTTCCTGAAGAAAGCATAGCAAAATCATCTAACGCCTGCCGTATATGGCGCAAAAGCCGTTTACGTAATTTATTAAATTGTACAGTTGAAGGTGCAACTCGGAACATCGGATGACAATCATCAATTTTTTCTTCCGAAGAATCGCTTGTATCCATATTTTTTTTCATTACACAAAATTTGATTAAGGTTTAATTTATAATATCATAACTCTGTATGTATAATGGCCTAATCCTCCAATGATAAATCATAACGCAGTAGTGGACATAACATAGTCTAAGTCTATGTTAATCAATTTGTACGTTTGAATTATACAAATAAAAAACACTAAAGCGCGTTGCTATAGAAAATAAGAATAAATCACACTTAGCTTATAGTATTGAAAACATTGCTGCTGCTAATAAATAAAAAATAGCATAACAGTTTTTAATATATAGCGAAAATTAAAACAATGATCTCTGTATTAAAGCCTAACGAGAGTAAAACTCAACAACTAAATTGGGTTCCATATGAACAGCATACGGAACATCTGCAAAAGCAGGTATACGGGTAAAGGTTGCTTTCATCTTGTTATGATCTACATCAATATATTCAGGTACATCACGCTCAGCTAATTGTACAGATTCCAAAACTAAGACAAGTTGTTTTGATTTTTCACGGACCTCAATCACATCACCTGGTTTACAACGGTACGATTGAATATTTGTACGACGACCATTTACATTAACATGACCATGATTGATAAATTGACGAGACGCAAAAATGGTAGGCACAAACTTTGCACGATAAACAATAGCATCCAAACGTGACTCTAGAAGACCTATAAGATTTTCACCAGTGTCACCACGGCGACGAGCGGCCTCTTCATAAGTTTTACGAAATTGCTTTTCTGAAATATCACCGTAAAATCCTTTTAGTTTTTGCTTAGCGCGCAACTGAACTCCATAATCAGAAAGTTTTCCTTTACGGCGTTGACCATGTTGCCCAGGACCATATTCACGACGATTCACTGGAGATTTTGGACGCCCCCAGATATTTTCTCCCATACGGCGGTCAATTTTATGTTTTGTTGTTTCGCGCTTACTCATCGCATTTCCTTTAAATAAAAAATTAAATCTTAAGGAAACGCACCCTCCTCTGTTTTCAAAAAAGAAAACTGACAGAATAATTCATGCATTAATTGCAAAATCATCCACGGGACACGTCAACTAGTGATTGTTCTCAGAAAAAACACTTCGATTTCTACTTATCTTACAATTTAAAGTCAACTCCCTTCATTACTTTTAAGTGAAATTTTTGCAATAAATTCTCAGTTGCAGGACTTATATTTTGTGATGTAAACAAAGCGAAATCTGTATGTTTCTTCATATTCTTATTTTGGATATTGATTGGTAATAATGATCTTATATGTTTAGCTATAGCTTTAGCTGGATCGATCCAATCAACGGGCCATAAAGCTTGTTCACGAAATAAGTTAATCAGAAAAGGGTAATGCGTGCAGGCCAATACAACAGTATCAGTTAATTTACCATTTTTTTCAATAAAACATGGCAAAATTTCATGGTGTAATTCTTCATGATTGATAGGATAACCATGTAAATAACTTTCAGCAAATCCTGCCAGCTTTTCACTTCCGACAAGCTGTACATGGCATTGACCAGCAAAAGAATTGATTAATTCATGTGTATATGCACATCTAACTGTGCTAGGAGTTGCTAATACTGAAATAACACCAGATTTTGTTTGTTCAGCTGCTAATTTAATTGCAGGGACAGTTCCTACAAAACGAATATTTGGAAATGCTCGTCGTAAATCTTTTATCATTAATGTAGAAGCTGTATTACACGCAATCACACATAAAGCAGGATTATAAAGTTCTAAAAGATATGTAAAAATCTTTAAAATACGGCGTTTTAAAATCTCTTCTTCCCAAATTCCATAGGGAAATCCTTCATTATCAGCAATATAGATAAATTGGTATTCGGAGACAAAAAGGCGTACTTCTCTTAATATCGTCAGTCCACCAATACCACTATCAAAAAAAAGAAGAGATTGTTCACTCATTAGGTATTCACATTTGTTTTAATTTTTTGCGGTCACGCCCTTCGGGGGCTCCACTCCCTCGTGGAAATTTAGGAGAAAAATGATCCAGTGAAGATATAACACCTCGTAGGAGCTGAATTTCAGATTCACTAAAATTTGCGCGTGTAAAAACAGAGCGTATATTGGTAACCATTACTTCTTTACGTTCTTGAGGTCTAAAATATCCACGAACATCCAGAGCATCTTCCAACTGTGACAAAAAACCATGAAGTGTTGCTTTATCAGCTGGTTTGAGCTCTACTGCACGAAAAGCTGTATCATTCGAATCTTCCAAACCTGATTTCATCCATTCGTAAGCTATTAATAAAACAGCTTGAGCTATATTAAGTGATGCGAAAGCAGGATTAACTGGAAAAGTAATAATCTCGTCAGCAAGGCTAATTTCATTATTTTCCAATCCCCACCTTTCTCTTCCAAATAAAATACCTGTTTTATGACCAATATTCTCATAACAACGCAAAATATTTGCAGCTTCCACGGCGCTTTTAACAGTTTTAAAACCACATCTTTCACGTGCTGTTGTAGCGTAAACATAATTTAAATCTGCAATTGCATCGCATAATGTATCAAATATTAGTGTATCATTAATGATATGATCTGCTTTGCTGGCTGTCGCCCTAGCTTTTTCATTTGGAAATATTTCTCGTGGTTTAACAAGTCGAAGCTTCGATAAACCAAAATTAGCCATTGCTCTCGCTACCATACCAATATTTTCTGATAATTGTGGCTCAACTAAAACAATAATTGGGCCATTCATTACATTTTGACCTTTTCTATTTGTTCCGGCCATTCACTTCACCAGTCTTCATAAATTATGCCTTCATTATTTTTTAATAAATATTTCATGAAATAACCTTATTGAAGGCAACCATAATTAATTTATTTTTGCAAATGATGCTATTCTATTGATTGAATAATCAATAGAAATAATGAATTTTTAAAGAAAAATAACTAAAATATTTATAATAATAATACCTTATTACAAAGACGTTATTTAAACACTAAGATAACATTAGTATAATTCTTCAATTATTATCTGAGTTGAATTAAAAGATCATACACTTTAATAAAGGCTGTATGCTCTTTGTTTCTAAACTTCATCCTGCAAAACTCATTTGTCGTTATAAACGCTTCCTTGCTGATGTCAAAAAAAGTGATCAACACATCTTTACGGTTTCTGTTCCTAATACTGGTTCGATGCTTGGATTAACAACTTCTGATTCTAATGTTTGGCTTTCATATAGTGATACCCCAAAACGGAAATACCCATATCGATTAGAAATTGTGGAGGCAGATAATACCTTAGTTGGTATTAATGCAACTTTAGCAAATAAACTTGCTCTGGAAGCAATTCAAAATGGGTTATTGCCTGAATTTAGTGATTATAAAACAATTTTAAGCGAACAATGCTATGGGCAATCACGTATTGATTTTCTCTTACGTAATAATGATTTGTCTGAATGTTATTTAGAAGTAAAAAATGTCCATTTCATACGACAAAAAGGTTTAGCAGAATTTCCCGATACCATAACGAAACGTGGTGCACGTCATCTTGAAGAACTTATAAAAATTGTGCAACAAGGAAAACGAGCTGCTATGCTCTATGTAATTCAACGAGAAGATTGTTCAGCTTTTACAGTTTGTCATGACCTTGATCCCATTTATGGATGTAAATTTGATTTAGCACTAAAATCAGGGGTAGAATTTTATGCTATAAAATGTCACGTAAGTGTTGAGGGTATTTTTCCGATTCATCAAGTAAAGATAGAAAATAGAAAAAAAAATGGTTAGTTATGTTGAATATAATAAAGCTCCCTTAAGATTTAATGGACAAATCCGTATTTTTGATGATTACGCTTTTTCTCAAATGCGTAAAGTTGGTCGTATTGCCGCAGAATGTCTGGATGCTCTCACTGATATTATTAAGCCTGGTATTACAACACGAGAAATTGATAACTTTGTTTTTGTTTTTGGGGCTGAGCAAGGTGTTTTACCCGCTGATTTGAATTATCACGGATATGGGCATGCATGTTGTACATCCATTAATCATGTTGTTTGTCATGGCATACCAAATGAAAAACCCTTGCAAGAAGGTGATATTGTCAATGTTGACGTCACATTTATTCTTAATGGTTGGCACGGAGATTCGAGTCGTATGTATCCCGTTGGACAAATCAAGCGTGCTGCAGAACGCTTAATACAAGTAACGCATGAAAGCCTTATGAGAGGAATAGCTATAGTAAAACCTGGAGCAACTACAGGTGATATTGGTGCTACTATTCAACATTATGCAGAATCTGAACGATGCTCCGTTGTAAGAGATTTTTGTGGACATGGAATTGGCCAACTTTTTCATGATGCACCAAATATTTTACATTATGGAAAACTAGGTGAAGGCGTAGAGCTTAAACAAGGCATGATCTTTACTATTGAACCTATGATTAATCTTGGCAAACCAGAAATTAAAATTTTATCCGATGGTTGGACTGCGGTTACCCGCGACCGTTCTCTGACAGCACAATACGAACATACAATTGGCGTAACAAGTGAGGGATGTGAAATATTCACTGAGTCTCCTAAAAATATTTTTTATACTTTAAATTCAAATAATTAAATAAATATAGAAATATCATGGCAAAAAAGACCGATAAAAATGTAAGCGCCAAAAACAGTCTCTTTGAAATAACATCAAGTGTTCCATCTCATCCAGTATCACAAACGAATAATAAAAAAATTAAGAAAAATTCAAAGATAAATAAACATTATCAAGGACATCGTGAGCGTCTTCGTAAACGCTATTTAAAGACGAAGGGTAACGCAATTGAAGATTATGAATATCTTGAACTATTGCTTTCTCGCACTATCCTTCGAGCTGATATAAAACCAATAGCTAAAAATTTACTAGCGAGTTTTGGTTCATTAGCTGATGTATTAAAAGCTGATATTCATCGTCTTCAAGAAATTGAAGGATGTGGTCCGGCTACTGCTATTGATCTAAAAATTATTTCAGATGTAGCGGGACGCTTAGCTCGTGCACAATTATATAAACGTGATATTTTTTCTTCATGGGATAAAGTATTAGCTTATTGCAAAGCTGTGATGGCTCATGAAACGCGTGAACAATTCCGTGTGTTATTTCTTGATAAAAGGAACGGTTTGATTTCTGATGAAGTACAACAAACTGGAACTATTGATCATACTCCTGTTTATCCTCGTGAAGTAATTTCTCGAGCTTTGGAATTATCGGCATCAGGATTGATCTTAATTCATAACCATCCTTCAGGTAATGCTTCACCTTCTAAAGCAGATATATCAATGACATATAGATTAAAAGATGCTGCAAATGCATTAGAAATTACTATTCATGATCACATTATTATCGCCCGTAATAATTATACAAGTTTTAAAGAGTTGAAGCTTATATAAAAACTCACTTAGAAATTAATTTCATTTAATTACAATTATGTATTAATTATCTAAGTCGATACTTAATATAGCCATGGAAAAATTGTAAGATACTTCACCCTCTTCTTCATCGCGATAAATAACACCTAAAAATTCATCTCCAATATAAACTTCGCAAGAATCATTTTTTTTAAGCCGAGCTTTTATTTGTAAGGATGAATTTTGAAATTTGGTTTTAAAATAACTATCAAGTTTTTTGATTTCATCAACATTCACTGCACTCTCCTCTATTTTGAGATGATCAACTTAATGCATTATTGTATCAATAATGCTGCTCTTATTACTATTTGTAAAGATAGAAGATTTAGTCTAAATCCTCAATCAAGTAATCCATATATAAGAAAGATTACTTTTTATAAACTTCATTAAATGATCTTTACACAAAATTTGTAATGCTAAAACTTATTTGATAAGCACGTAGCAGAAAGGCTTTTCGCTCCTATATAAATAAATAAAAACCAAGCGCTTATTACATCTTTCAGAGCTATTATGACAGATTACATATTTTATAAACATATCACGTATTGTTATTCATTTTTTATAAAATCTTACGAAAAATTTTTGTTGAGATTTTTACTCATTTCAATATAAAAAAATATAATTTATTCAATAAATTAGTATTATTGATATCCTAAAGTTAAAATTATAAATTCATTTTAAGTCCAGTATCATAAATTTTAGTTATTATAACTATTTGTAAATCTCATAATTGTGATTATTGTAATTTTTTTATAAAAGCTCGTATATTGCCTTTTATTAAAAGCGAGCAATTACATTGTGCATTAAAATATAAGACTTTGATAAGGATTCAAAAGAATAAAAATATCATTTATATATTTTCTCCTTTTATCAGTCTGTTATTACACATTCGCTGAAATTTTCCATTTCTTGTGGATTGTGTATTATTTGATAATAAAAATTGTATTAAGTGCATAATATATAGGTAGTGTATAGTCATAGGAAATGAGATCCATGTATGCTTTTAAATCTGAATTTTTGCGTATTATAAGCGAACGGGGATTCATCCATCAAATTTCAGATGAAAAAGGCTTAGATGACCTTTTTTTAAAGGAAACTGTAACCGCTTATATTGGGTTTGATCCTACAGCTTCGAGCTTACATGCTGGAAGTCTTCTTCAAATCATGATGCTTCATTGGTTGCAAAAAACCGGTCATCGCCCTATTGTATTGATGGGTGGTGGAACAGGTCTAATTGGTGATCCTTCCTTTAAAGATGAGGCTCGGCGTCTTTTAACACACAATGATATTTCTGAAAATATCATGAGCATTAAAAAAATATTTACGAGCTACTTAACATTCGGTGATAAAAAAACTGATGCATGTATTGTGAATAATGCTGAATGGCTATGTAATTTGAGCTATCTAGAGTTTTTGCGTAGTGTAGGGAAATATTTTTCAGTTAATCGCATGTTATCATTTGATTCTGTGCGACTGAGGCTCGAACGGGAACACTCTTTATCATTTCTTGAGTTCAATTATATGATTTTGCAAGCTTATGATTTTGTAGAGCTTAATAAACGTTACGACTTACGGGTACAAATGGGTGGTTCTGATCAATGGGGTAATATTGTAAATGGTATTGAATTAGGACATCGCTTGGGAACACCGCAGTTATACGCACTAACTTCACCATTGCTTACAACTTCTTCTGGTGCGAAAATGGGTAAGTCACTCAATGGTGCTATATGGCTCAATGCAGATATGCTTTCTCCTTATCAATTTTGGCAATATTGGCGTAATACAGAAGATCTTGATGTTACACGATTTTTAAAGCTTTATACTACATTGCCGCTGACCGAAATTGCCAAACTTTCTGCATTAAAAAGTACTGAAATTAACGAAGCAAAAAAGATTCTTGCAACGGAAATTACAGCAATGCTACATGGTCGTACTCTCGCAAATGAAGCCTTAGAAACCGCACGTAAAACCTTTGAAGAAAAAACATTTGGAGAAAATCTTCCAAGTATTAAAATCAATGCTACAGAATTAAAAGTAGGAATTGGATTGCTTACTCTTTTAGTGCAAGCAGGACTTGCTAAATCAAATAGTGAAGCACGCCGATATGTTCAAGGCGGCGGTATACGTGTAAATGATCAAATTATTGAAAATGAAACACACCTTATTGTTGAAAAAGATGTCAATGTAGATGAAGTAATTAAGTTGTCTTTTGGTAAGAAAAAACATGTTTTAATTAAGCCAATATAATTATTTATAACTATTTTAGTTATATGAGATAATTTTCTAGATTGATAAATAAAAAAACTTATATTTTAAAATGAATATCTCTAATTCATTTTTGATTATATTAGTAAACCAATATTATGATAGAGAAAATTTTTTTGAGCGATTTATCCTATATTTAAATAATCATTTTTGCTATACATTCATATTGTATAAAATGATTTTATCTAACAAATAGGGATAATGTAATGACAAAATCAATGAAAGGCAATATTGCTCCTAATTTTAATTTGCCGCGTGATGGTGGAGGTCAATTATGCCTTTCCGATTTTAAAGGAAAATCAGTTGTTTTATATTTTTATCCAAAAGATGATACGAGTGGATGCACAAATGAAGCAATTGATTTTACACGATTGAAAGAGCAATTTGATGACATCGGAGTCACAATTATTGGTATATCTCCAGATAACATTGCTAGACATGATAAATTCAAAGCAAAGCATAAACTTGATATTATCCTTGTTTCAGATGAAGAAAAAACTACACTTGATGCTTATGGCGTTTGGGTTGAAAAAAGCATGTATGGACGTAAATACATGGGTGTTGAACGGAGTACTTTTCTCATTAATTCAGCTGGAAAAATCGCTGAAGAATGGCGTAAAGTTTGTGTATCTGGACATGCTGAAAATGTTTTAGCTGCTGCACGTGCTCTGCGTGCTGTACAATAATGCCACATAATTAATTAATTAATATCTTTCAGTTCTTGTTTTTTTCCATGAACACGTTGAGCAAGCGCTGCTTCTATGAATGTATCTAGATCACCATTGAGTACAGTTTGTGGATCAGTATTTTCAACTCCTGTACGTAAATCTTTAACAAGCTGATAGGGTTGAAGAACATAAGATCTAATTTGATGTCCCCAGCCAATTTCTGTTTTAGACGCCTCAACCGCGTTAGTTGCTTCCTCTCGTTTTTTTAATTCTTCTTCATAAAGGCGTGCACGTAACATCGACCATGCTGTTGCTTTATTTTTATGTTGAGAACGCTCCGTTTGACACTGAACAACAATATCAGTTTTTATATGCGTAATACGTACTGCAGAATCTGTTGTATTGACATGTTGCCCTCCAGCTCCTGATGCACGATACGTGTCAATACGAACATCTGCTTCTGATAAATCAATTTCAATATTTTCATCAACAACCGGATAAACCCAAATACTTGCAAAGGAAGTATGTCGTCTTGCATTTGAATCATATGGCGAAATACGAACTAAACGATGAACACCTGATTCAGTTTTTAGTAGACCATAAGCATTATGTCCTTTTACAAGAATAGTAGCTGATTTTATACCTGCTTCTTCACCATCATGAGTTTCTAATACTTCAACTTTCATTTTATGTTGTTCAGCCCAACGAGTGTACATACGCAAAAGCATAGAAGCCCAATCTTGGCTTTCTGTTCCCCCTGCTCCAGCATGAATTTCTAAATAAGTATCGTTTGAATCTGCTTCTCCTGAAAGAAGCGTTGCAATTTGTTTCTTGTCTATTTCGCTTTTAAGTTGACGTATTGTATTTTCAGCTTCAGTAATAATTTCCACGTCATTTTCTTCTTCACCCATTGCTATCAGCTCAATACATTCTTCAAGCGTTTGTGTAAATAACTGAGTGCTATTCATCGAATCTTCAAGATTTTGACGTTCACGCATCATATCTTGTGCTTTTCGTGCATCATTCCAAAGCAATGGATCTTCTGCTTTCTGATTGAGATACTCAAGGCGTTTTAATGACTGATCCCAGTTAAAGATGCCTCCTTAGCAAACTAATTGCCTGCTGAATTTCATTGACTAATGTTTCTATTTCTATGCGCATAATTTAATACCTTAGCCATTATTTTAAATAATAATTTTTTTAGAATTTTTATTCTAATAATTTTACAAAGTTATTTATTACATCTCAATTATAAATAACACGGCAAATATTATTTATATTTATTTGCCCTATCAAAAAAATTTCTTTTCAATCAATATAATCCACCGCTACCATCTTGAAGAGCTTTATTAACTTGTGGAGAAGTAGTGACTGCTGGAACTCCTTCTTGAAAAAAGTCTGTTCCACCAATCACTTGATATATATCAGCAGGACCAGTTCCCGGTTTAAATGCTTCTATAATAACATCATTATCCCCTGCTTGAGCAAACATGCCTGTTTTGCGATTAATTGGTATTAAAATCATATCTTCTGGTACTTTAAATGGTACATCTGGTTTACCTTGCAAAGCAGCTTGTATAAATTCACTAAAAATTGGTACTCCTAATGAACTTCCTGTTCCGTTATATCCCAATGAGGCCGGCTGATCATATCCCATGAAAACACCAACAACAAGGTCAGGTGTAAATCCTATGAACCATATATCTTTAGAATTATTGGTTGTACCGGTTTTACCAGCGATATGCCGATTAAGATAACGTAAACGTGCAGCTGTACCACGTTGCACAGCTCCCTCCATCATTGATGTAATTTGATAAGCCGTCATAGAGTCAAGAACTTGATCTCGTTCATCGATTAATGTTGGTTCGCTTTGATTATCCCACGATTGAACATTACAATTTTCACATAGACGATTATCATGACGGTAAATAGTTCTGCCGTAACGATCTTGAATTCGATCTATAAGAGAAGGTTTAATAGAACGTCCACCATTAGCAATAATTGAATAAGCTGTTACCATCCGTAAAAGTGTTGTTTCTCCAGCTCCTAAAGCCATGGGAAGATAAGGTTGCATTTTATCTGTAAGACCAAAACGTTCTGCATATTCAGCAACAAGAGACATGCCCATATCATTGGCAAGCCGGACAGTCATAAGATTACGAGAGTGCTCAATTCCATAACGTAGTGTAGAAGGTCCTGCAAATGTACCACCATAATTTTTAGGTCGCCAAATTTGTCCATTAGTTTGACGTATTTCAACGGGGCCGTCTAAAATAACTGATGCTGGTGTATATCCATTATCAAGTGCTGCAGAATAAACAAAGGGTTTAAAAGCAGAACCCGTTTGGCGATAAGCTTGCGTTGCACGATTAAATTGAGATTCAGAAAAGGAAAATCCTCCTACCATTGCAAGAACGCGTCCTGTATGAGGTTCCATAGCAACAATAGCTCCTTCAATTTTGGGAATTTGTTGTAAACGATAAGTATCATTCTTATTTGATACTCTTTCAACAAAAATAACATCTCCAACTTGCAAAATATTCGATAAATTCTGAACAGTTTTCCGATGACCATTTTTGTCAATAACATTCAAAGCCCATTTTGATTCAGATTCGGATAGTTTAGCAATTTCTTTTTTTTGTGATAGTAAACCTGAATGTTGACGCTGTGGTTGTAAACCAATCTTTATTGTATTCATCTCAGTAGAAAGAACAACTGCTAAACGCCATTCAGGTACATCACTTAATCTAGGAATATCTCTGAGCATAATATCCCAATCATCTTTGATATTGATATGTTTATAAGGTCCACGCCATCCTTGCGAATGATCAAATCTAATTAAACCATTTCTCAAAGAACGTTGCGCAATAAGCTGAAAATTTGGATCAAGTGTTGCACGAACTGAAAGCCCACCCTCATAAAGTGTTGTGGCTCCATAAAGATTCATTAAATGACGGCGTATCTCTTCAGTAAAATAATCAGCAGCAAAAACATAGCTATCACGACCACGCATTACTGCTTTTAAAGGCATTTCTTTAGCTTTCTTACCCCGCTCTGATGTTATATATCCATTTGCAACCATTCGATCTATAACCCAGTTTCTCCGATCAACTGCGCGTTGTATATGTTTGAATGGATCATAATTTGCTGGACCTTTAGGAAGAGCAGCCAAATAAGCACATTCTTCTAAAGTAAGCTCATTCACAGGTTTATTGAAATAGGTCAATGAAGCTGCGGCAACACCATAAGTACCCCGACCAAGATAAATTTCATTGAGATAAAGTTCAAGAATATGGTCTTTTGAATAAGTTTTCTCGATACGCATTGCTAAGATGGCTTCTTTTAATTTACGCTCAAGTGTTGCATCTGAACTTAAAAAGAAGTTTTTAGCAACCTGCTGCGTAATAGTTGAAGCTCCTTCTGGACGTTGGCCAGAACCAATATTCATAATGTTTTTGATTAAAGCTCTAGAGAGCCCTGCAGGATCTAAACCAAAATGATGATAAAAATTTTTATCTTCAGCTGAAATAAAAGCTTCTTTAAGAATTTTTGGTATTGATTTGATAGGTAAATAAAGGCGATGTTTGGTAGCAAATTCGGCCATAAGATGACCATTTGCAGCGTGAACACGACTCATCACAGGTGGCTCATATAATGAAAGAACTTCATAATCAGGAAGCCCTTTAGCTTGATTAGGAGCTATTATTACCCACATCATAACTCCACAAAGCCCAATAACTTTAGAAAAACTCAAAAAATATCTAAAAAAAATTATCATTGAAATGGGTATCACTCTCTTTAGAATTTATTAGACAGGATATATTTTATTTATCACTAATGAAATGTAATTTTCACTAATAGTGAGACAAATGTAAGACTATTATTTATTTTTCATATAAGATAATAATGTTGTTTACTCTATCTCTCCATATATTTAAAGAGACTGTATAGTTTTCTGTCGATCTGCCGCAAATTGGCGAATGGAATTTGCAATAGCAATGACCATTTTTTCTCTCCATTGAGAATCATTTAATAATTTTTCATCCTCTTTATTAGATAAGTAACCTATTTCTATTAAAATAGAAGGAATATCTGAAGCTTTTAAAACTAAAAAATCAGCATATCGATGAGGATTATTTATCAAATTGATTTTACTTTTTGATAAGTTTAAAATAACACGATCAGCAAAATCAATCGAGAACATTTGAGTTTCACGTCGAGTAAGATCAACTAAAATATCTGTAACTTCAGGTATTTCTTCTGCTATTAATCCATCAAGAAAATCTACTTTGTTTTCATGATCAGCTAAAGATTTTGCAATCGCGTCAGAAGCTTTATCAGAAAGAGTATATACTGTAGCACCACGAAGAGAACGAATATTAATACTATCTGCATGAATGGATATAAAAAGATCCGCATTAAAATCTTGTGTTTTTTTGACTCTTTCGCTTAATCTTAAAAATTCGTCAGAATCACGTGTTAAGATAACATGAATATTAGAGTCTTTTTCTAATTCATCTCGTAATGCACGAGCAAAAATAAGTGTTATATTTTTTTCTAAAACTCCAGTAATACCTTGTGCACCACTATCAACGCCACCATGACCAGGATCAAGAACAACGCGAAAATGATTTTCTGGATTTATTCGTGTTTTTATACCATGATGAATTTTTTGTTGATTTTTCAGTGCTTCGTTAAAATCTTTTTGTGAACTTTGAGTAATATCAATTAATATTTGCCATAAGCCATTATTTAATTTTTCCACCCTACTATTTTTTATAGAAAAAGTAGTTTTACTCGTAAGAATAATACGTGAAGTCTGCGTATCAGAAAAATCATAATGTACATCTAATAGCATGTCTGATAAAGTATTTTTTCTGCTTGGAGATTTATTTTGCATTGAAAAATCAACTATAGGTAAATTAATCACCAAACGTGTGGGCTTGTTTAAAATCTCTAAATGAAAATTTGGTTCAGCATTAAAAACTGCGATAATACGTGTAGATGAGTTAACATTAACGGTTTGCAAATTAATAAATTTTAATGCATTAGCAGCTTTAATATGAGGCTGAAACATTAAAAAAAATAGTAAATAGTATGCAAAATGCAAAAAAACATTTCCATAACCAATTTTCGGCTTTTTATTAAAAAATTGTCTAATCATAAGTGAAATGCTTTTTTGTATTCGCTATTAATTTTAAAGTATATATTTATATTTTCCAATTTAAGCGTTGAATCTTTTAGCCGCAAACGTCAAAAAAATCAAACTTAAGACAGTTATTATATTGTATTATATTATTTAGAATTTACATTATTACTTGCCAAAAGCATAATATCAACATAAAAGAATATATTAAGATTCTTAGGTAATGTAACCATCTAGTATTAGTAAAATTATTGATAATTCATATTAAGTTGTCTTTAAAAGGTTTATCACGTAATATGCGTTTGCGCTTTTTATAAGTAAAAAGTCTTTATTCCTCAATACAGTAGGATTACGTAATTTAGGATTCATTGGTTTGGTTATCCGAACTGTTCTCGAAATTGTTTTGCCGGAGACTTAAAAATATGAGTCATATAAAACAGACAAGAGTAATAACAGTATTATACTGTTTTTTTTAATAAAGTTACACATGTCGCCTTCAGGATTTTAACTTATGTCAAACAAAATGCTTATCGATGCCTCTCATCCAGAGGAAACACGTGTTGTTGTCGTTCATGGTAATAAAATTGAAGAACTTGACTTTGAGTCAGAACATAAAAAACAACTTAAAGGGAATATTTATTTAGCGCGTATTACGCGTATAGAACCATCACTTCAAGCTGCTTTTATTGAGTATGGTGGTAATCGCCATGGTTTTTTAACCTTCGCAGAAATTCATCCTGACTATTACCAAATTCCTATTGCTGATCGTCTTGCTCTTCTTGAAGAGGAGAAAGCCGCTATTAACGAAAATTATGAAGATGCTCCCATTGAGGAAACAACTTCAAATAAAAAATCCTTTAAAAAAAATAAAAGTAATGATGTTATAGCAACGAATATTGAAAATGATGTCATAGCTGATGATGTTGAAGAAATACTTGACTTTTCTAATAATGATATAGAAATGGTTGGAGCAGAAGATGTACTTGAAGAATTACCTGCCTATCCGCGAAAACAGGGGCGTAAATATAAAATTCAAGAAGTCATTAAACGTCGTCAAATTTTATTAGTTCAAGTAATCAAAGAGGAGCGTGGTAATAAAGGCGCAGCACTCACGACTTATTTGTCTCTAGCGGGTCGCTATTCTGTTTTAATGCCTAATACAGCTCGAGGTGGCGGTATTTCACGAAAGATTACCAATATACAAGATCGCAAACGTCTTAAAGATATTGTAAAAGAACTAGACGTTCCAAAAGGTATGGGAGTTATTTTACGAACAGCTGGAGCAAATAGAACAAAAGCTGAAATTAAGCGTGATTATGAATACCTCATGCGTCTATGGGATACTATTCGCACCTTAACACTTAAATCAACTGCCCCGTGTTTAATTCACGAAGAAAGTAACCTTATAAAGCGTTCTATTCGTGATCTTTATAATAAAAATATTAATGAAATTCTTGTTTCAGGAGATCAAGGATATCGTGAAGCTAAAGATTTTATGCGCATGCTTATACCAAGTCATGCGAAAGTTGTTCAACCTTATCGTAATCCTACTCCTATTTTTACGCATAATGATATCGAAATTCAGCTTGATAAAATGTTGCACCCGCAGGTTAGTTTAAAATCTGGAGGTTATTTGGTCATTAACCAAACAGAAGCACTTGTCGCTATTGATGTAAATTCTGGTCGTTCTACTAAAGAGCATTCTGTTGAAAAAACAGCATTACAAACTAATCTTGAAGCTGCAGAAGAGGTAGCGCGCCAATTGCGGTTGCGTGATCTTGCAGGTTTAATTGTAATTGATTTTATTGATATGCTAGAAAATCGTAATATTAAGCTTGTTGAAAAAAAGTTAAAAGATTGTTTAAAACACGATCGCGCTCGTATTCAGGTTGGCCATATCTCACATTTCGGTCTTATGGAAATGAGTCGTCAACGGATTCGTGTATCCGTTCTAGAAAGCACTACACAACCTTGCCCGCATTGTGCTGGAACTGGAAATATACGCTCTGAATCATCGATCGCTTTACATGTGATGCGTTCGATTGAAGAATATCTTCTCCACAATTCGCAATATAATATTATTGTACGCACCCCCGTAGCAATAGCACTCTATGTACTAAATCATAAACGCCATATTCTTGTTAATTTAGAAACACGTTTTGGGCTCAGTATTAACATTGAAGCCGATGATAGTGTTGGAACACAACATTTCACTATCTCTAAAGGCTCAATAGCAAAAGAGGCCTCCCTTTCTTCAACAGTTATTGAAGATAATGATACAAAAGAAACTGAAAATTCTATCTTAATAAAAAGCAAAACCGTTGACAATAACAAACGACGTCAGCGTAAAAACCAACAGATGGAATCTGATAATGGTAGTATTTTTCCTGCTGATCATAAAAATGATACTCCCAATGTTGAAGATACTCGTCGCCGTGGGCGTCGTCGGGGACGTCGCGGAGGTCGGTCTAATCAGAGTAATAACTCTCCGTTTCGTGTCTCTTATGCAGAGCCTGTTGGAGATTTTGCTAAGAATGCTTTAGCAGAAATTAAAGAAGAACAACGCCAGTATTATAATATTCCAGCTACTGAGACTGTTAGATTTAATAAAGATAGCCATTATAAAAAAGATGTAAGCAGCATACAGAAAAATGAAACTAGAGAAGACCGTACTGCTATTAAATCTAAAAAGCGTAATGTAAAATCTTCAGAGGTTTTACAAAACAAACAAGTTCTTACAAATGACAAAAACATAACAACACCAAAATCAGAACTTGTTGAGGAAAAATTAGTTACTAGGTCTAATCAAAAAACTAAAATAAAAGAAATAAATGAAATCGCCAATGAAGTGATCTCTACAAATACAAAAAAGTTAACACTGAAAATACGAAAAAAAATAGCAACTAAGAGATCTGTGCAAACAACTGAAATGACAGAACAAAAACCTGTAATTGAAAAAATTGTTGAACATATTTCTTCTTCAGTTGCGACAGCATCCACTGAACCTGTTGTGACATCATCAGAAGTTGAAACTAATAAAAAAACTGAGCGTGTAGGTTGGTGGAAACGTAAAGGTTTTTTCTCAAAAAAATAATTAATAAAAAACCGCTATAAAATATTTTATAGCGGTTTAAAGAAGTAAATATTAAAAGAATCCGAAAACCTTTTTGAAATTTCTTCTTTAGTTTGCTGTTTGTTTTGCTTTTTCTTGTTCAGCTCTCATACGATCTTCAATCTCTTTTTGCTTTGATTGAATAGCTTTCTGCAATTTTACTTGTTCTTCTTGGAAAGCTTTTTCATCCATACCAGGACCTTTATATGCTGCAGTAAACCCCTTAAGAGAAAATTCTACAGGATTAGCTGCTCCACGCACATTAACAGTAGTTATAACCATTTTTGAACCAGATTTCATAGCAGAAATAAGCTTATCATCTAAAGCATCGTTGGCAATACAGCTCGTTGAATTACAAACAATATAAGGAATTTTTTTAGAGAAATCATTTCCAATTTGAATATGAACACCTTCTGGTAACAAACGCCCCGTAGGTATTTGAAGGCCTATGCGTCGTTCATTTTGTTTGCCTTTTATTTCGACTAAATTAATAGCTGTCAAAGGTTGACCAGTATCTGCTACAACTGTGTTCATCGTATTACAAATATCAACATCATGCTGTTTATTGCAAACTTTATACCATCCCTGAGATAAGCTCTGTGCATTTGCTGGAGTATGGATGGTAAGAAAAAAAGCAACAGCTCCAGCTAATACTGAAACAGAAAAGTAAATATTTTTATGCGACATGATTAAGTTAATCCTTTCAATACGCTTTCAGAACAATTTCTAAATATAATAACTCCCAGATAGGACATTAAATATAATTTTCAATAAATTATAATTAAATTATAGAATGGTATTTCTTTATTTTTCTTACTTTAGCATGAAGAAAAAAGTAAAATATATAATAAGTAAATCTCATTGAATAACTAATTAACCTTTTATATACTATATATAGCATATTTTTTATTTTATTGGCTTTTTTTTCACAGTAATACACAAAATATCCTAATCTTTGAAATATATTAAAGAATCATCGCTAAATTATAATGAAAATAAAATTCTATGTCGTGCTATAGCGCTCATTATCTTAATTTTCTTCTTGTTTTTGTAATTTTCTTTTGTTGTCATAATGCTATAGCACACGGTATTGCTATGCATGGATCACCAAAATTATCCGGTAATTTTGGTTATTTTCCTTACGCTAATCCTAACGCAAATAAAAAAGGAAAAATTACCTATGGAGCTGTTGGAACGTTTAATGGATTAAATCCATTCGTCATCCGTAGTTTTCGTACAACTGCACAAGGTCTCGTGGCTAATGAACAATTTTCTGGTCTTGTCTATGAAACAATGATGGTACGTTCTCGTGATGAGGCCTTTACGCTATACAGTCTTCTTGCAGAAAAGGTTGAATTAAATGATGAACGTACTGAAATTACTTTCTTTCTTAATCCAAAAGCTCGTTTTTCAGATGGAAAATCTATAACAGTTGAAGATGTTTTATTCACAGTAAAACTGCTTAAAAATAAAGGAAGACCACCTTTTGATCGATATATGAAACGCATAGAATCTATAGAAAAAATTGGTTCTCATGGTATTAAAATGCGTTTTCCAAACTCTAAAGATCGTGAATTTCCACTTCTTTTGGCAAGTGTAATGCCAATATTGCCAAAACACGCTATTAACGTCGATGATTTTGAAAAAAACGGTTTAGTTAAAATTCTCGGAAGTGGTCCTTATATTATTGAGCATGTTGATCCAGGTGAACGAATTACTTACAAACGCAACCCCGACTATTGGGGCAATGATCTTCCTGTTAATAAAGGACTAAATAATTTTGATACCATTCAAATAGAGTATTTCCGCAATGATACTGCACACTTTGAAGCTTTTAAAAAAGGCCTCATTGATATTTTCATTGAAACCAATCCGAATCGATGGCGGCTTTCTTACAATTTTCCAGCTGTTCGCGAAGGGCGAGTTATAAAAGAAAATTTTTCGAAAGGTACACCTGCCGATCTTATTGGTTTTGTCTTTAATACACGCCGTTCTATTTTTAAAGATAGAAAAGTGCGACAAGCACTTTCAATGCTTTTTGATTTTGAATGGATTAATAATCACCTTTTTAATAATATCTATGCCAGAACAGAAGGTTATTGGGATGGGTCTGTTCTTTCGTCTATTGGAAAAACAGCAAGTGAAAAAGAAAAAGAACTTTTAGCACCTTACCCTGATGCTGTTCTTCCTAAAGTCATGAATGGACATTGGCATATTCCTAAAACAGATGGGTCAGGCATGGAGCGTCAATCTGCTCAAAAAGCTTGGACACTTCTACAAGAGGCAGGTTTTACTAGAAAAAACAATAAAGCTATCACTCCTGATGGTTTGCTTTTTAAATTTGAGATTATGACTCAAACATTTGAAGAAGAGAAAGTCGCTCTCGCATTTCAGAGTACTTTATCACGACTTGGTATTGATGTTGAGATAAAAACTGTTGACGATAGTCAATATCAAAATCGCTTAGGAACATTTGATTATGATATGATTATTGGTAAATTAAAAAATTCTCTGTCGCCAAGCAATGAACAAATAAATCGGTGGGCTTCTATTTCTCGAAATTTGAAAGGAAGTTTTAATTTTGCAGGAACTGCTGATCCTGCTATAGATGCTATGATAACAGCAATACTTGATGCGCGCTCAGATACTGAATTTATTGCAGCTGTGCGTGCTTTAGATAGAGTTTTGATTTCTGGCAGTTATTATATACCGCTTTATCATTTACCTGAACAATGGGTAGCAAAATGGTCATATCTTAAACATCCTTCTTATACATCGTTATATGGTTATCGCCTTCAAGCTTGGTGGCGTGAATGAAAAATACAAATGAACATGGCCTATAAAAATTATTATAAATCTTATTTATTGAAAAAAATTTTTAATATAAAAGCATATGTGATTCATAATGCTTTTTCTCTTATTTAAAAGCATTACATTGTATATCTCTTTGTAAACTTTATAATCTGAAGGAATTTCTTTAGATGTTCAAAATATCAAGCTTCATCACTTATAGTAAATTTTTTTATAATACTAAGTTTTTTCTTTAAAATCAGAGAAATGAGAAGCTTCATAGGTAAGGCTAAATGTATTTTTAATGCTGGACTTGTATCAATTGTATCTTTTGCCCAATCGTCTTTCCAAAAAAAATTACATATACAGATGCTACAACATTTTCTAAAATAACACCCTCTTGTGTTTTCATATTAAAGGCAACCTGATACATATACAAATAAGAAAAGGCCTCAAATATCTTTTCTGACTGAAGCTTGGTTACAATATTTTAGTGCTTTTTTAATCATCAAGAATATGTTCAAAGGGAATTTTTAGTTTTTTTCACGAATTACATTCGTAAAAACATCTTTTTCTTTTTAAAGGAAGTTTCTTTTCTTATGAATGATTTTTTATCGCTCTATGCTATAAGATATTTAAATTTCTCATCAAGGCTTAAATCAGAAAGAGGCTGTAAATAGCTTCAGAATAAGCAGAATTTTCTCCAACTTATTACATTGAGTAATAAAAAAGCTATATTTATAATTTTTGACTATAATCATATTATAGTTATTTTTTTTCAAACTATTTAAGGAAAAATTACAATATTATACCTATTTGAATAAATATATTATAGCATAACATGTAAATTAAAATAAATATAAAAAACTTTTTTAATTTAAACTAAGCAGCGCACTCCGTTGCCATTTCTGCAAGTTGTGTCATAATATTTGCTACACCAACAAGTCTTTCATTGACTTTAGTCCAATCACGAATCAAAATAATGCTTTGATCTGGTCGAATTTTTGCCATTGATCCTTGTTTCTCAACCCACTGAACAAGAGCAATACTATTTTCAAAGTAATTATTGCGAAATTGTATAACAATCCCCTTTGGTCCAGCATCTATTTTTTCTACATGTGCTTTTCGACATAATATTTTAATGTAAAAAACTTTAAGTAGGTGTTGAACCTCAAGTGGCAAAGGACCAAAGCGATCAATTAATTCAGCTCCAAACTCATCAATTTGTTCTATATTATCAAGTTCTGTTAAACGACGATAAAGCCCCATACGCAATGATAAATCAGGTACAAAACTTTCTGGTATGATCACTGCTGTACCAAGAGAAATTTGAGGTGACCACTGATTATCTCTATCATGTTGGCCATCTTTTAATTCAGCAACGGCTTCTTCAAGCATTTTTTGGTAGAGTTCAAACCCAACTTCTTTGATGTGTCCTGATTGTTCTTCACCTAATAAATTACCTGAACCTCGAATATCCATATCGTGACTAGCCAGTTGAAAACCTGCACCTAATGTATCAAGGGATTGCAAAACTTTAAGACGACGATCTGCTGCAGGAAGTAAAACTTTACCAGAAGGGAAAGTAAAAAGTGCATAAGCACGTTGTTTTGAACGCCCTACTCTACCACGCAACTGATAGAGTGCAGAAAGACCAAACATTTCAGCACGATGTACAATTAATGTATTGGCTGTTGGAATATCGAGACCTGATTCAATGATAGTGGTTGAAAGTAATACATCATATTGGCCATCATAAAACGCATTCATAATATCATCAAGTTGTCCAGCTGGCATTTGTCCATGTGCTATAACAAATTTAATTTCAGGCACATGCGTTTTGAGATATTCTTCTACATAAGAAAGATCAGAAATACGCGGGCACACATAAAAACTCTGTCCACCTCGATAATATTCACGTAATAATGTTTCGCGTATAACCATCAAATCAAAAGGTGAAATAAAAGTACGTACAGCCATTCTATCGATAGGTGGAGTTGTAATTAACGAAAGTTCACGTAGCCCCGATAAAGCAAGACTTAATGTTCTTGGTATAGGAGTTGCTGAAAGTGTAAGAACATGAATATCACTTTTTAATTCTTTTAGACGCTCTTTATGTTTTACTCCAAAGTGCTGTTCTTCATCAATGATAAGAAGTCCTAATCGTGAAAAACTCACTGAATCATTGAGTAATGCATGTGTTCCAATAACGATGTCGATCGTACCCTCTGAAATACCTTTTTTAATTTGCGCCAATTCTCTCGCTTTTACAAGCCTTGACAAATGAGCAATCTTAACCGGCAGCCCTTGAAAACGAGCAAGAAAAGTTTTGTAATGTTGTCGTGAAAGCAAAGTTGTGGGCACAACAACAGCAACTTGATAACCATTTAATGCTGCAACAAAAGCACTGCGAATAGCAACTTCTGTTTTACCAAAACCTACATCACCACAGATTAAACGATCCATTGGTTTTCCTGATGCTAAGTCATCTAAAACAGCATTAATTGCATCCATTTGATCATCCGTTTCCTCATAAGGAAAACATGCAACAAATTCATCAAAGAGTCCTACTGGTGGAGTTAAAGCAGGTGCTGAACGCATGGCACGTTCTGCAGCTATACAGATCAATTGACCAGCAATTTTTAATAAATGCTTTTTAAGGCGTGCTTTACGTGTTTGCCATCCAACACTTCCTAATTTATCCAACGTGACATTTGTACTTTCTGATCCATAACGAGATAAAAGTTCAATATTCTCAATGGGTAAGAATAGCCGATCGCCTCCAGCATAGTTGATTTCTAAACAATCACGTAAAATTCCTGTTGTCATGATAGTTTTGAGACCAATAAACTGTCCAATACCATGATCAACATGTACAACGATATCACCAGAATTTAAGGAAGCAATTTCAGAAATAAAATGCGCATTACTTTTACGCTTTTTTGGTGATCTTACTAATCGATCACCAAGGATATCTTGTTCCGCTATAACAACAAAATCTTCAATTTCAAAGCCATGCTCTATCATTAAAACAGCAGCTAAAATCCGATCACGCGGTGTTGCTTTTACGGTCTGCAATGATTTTGCAATTTCTACTTTTTGTAAACCGTGTTCATCAAGAACTTGCAGTAAACGATCCATAGATCCTTCACTCCAAAAAGCCAAAAGTACTTTCTTACCAGAAGATCGCAATGAAGCAATATGATCAACTACACTTGAAAAAACATTTTTATCTGGAGCATTACGTTCTTTTATAAAATCATAGCCCTGTGTAGCATTTGTATGAATAACTGTCTGTTTCAGTGTTCGTGAAATATTAAAAGGTGTAAAATCAATACGCAAACCACACTGCTCTACACATGTTAAAACTTGTTCGGGTGTCCAATAAAGAAGATTAGGCTCTATTGGATGATAAGAAACATCATTCTCTTGATTATTTTCGCGTTCTTTGCGCGAATTATAATAATCTACAATAAGGCGATATCGTTCAATGAGAGCTTCTTCTATGAGATGCTCAAAAACAACAGGTAGATTACCACAGTGATCAAAAAAACTATTGAGATTTTCATAAAACAATGGGAGCCAATGCTCCATACCTGAAAAACGCCTCCCTTGAGAAATAGCCTCATAAAGCATGTCACTTTTTTTTGGTACCCCAAAAGAACGAATATAATTGCTTTTAAATCGGCTGATAAACTCAGGAGTGAGAGTAATTTCACTCATCGGCTGTAAAAATAATTCTGTTTTATTCGCTATTGTTCGTTGCGTCTCTGGATCAAATACGCGAATGGTTTCTAAAGTTTGGCCAAAAAAATCAAGACGAAAAGGTTCCGTATAACTAGGAGAAAAAATATCAATAATTCCTCCCCTTACAGCAAATTCACCAATATCACGTACAGTTGCAACGCGTTCAAAACCATTCTGTTCTAAATAATGAATTAAATATGTCATATCCATACATTGACCAATACGCACATGGATAATTTGATCATCAATCATTGCACAAGGTGGTAGTTTTTGAATAACTGTATTAGCTGTTGTTAATATGATTGAAAACCGTGGATTTTTACGCAGATCTGACATATGCGCCAAAGCTGAAAGACGACGTGCAGTAATAGCTATCCCAGGTGATACGCGATCATAAGGTAAACAATCCCATGCCGGAAACTGAAAAACAGATAAATTAGGTTCAATGAAATTTAAAGCTTGCTGTAAATAAGCTATTTTTGTTCCATCACGAACAACATAAACAAGTGGTTTATCTTGAGCAATTTCTGCACTTAATTTAGCAAGTGCAAAAGCTTCAAATCCATCAACAACACCATCAAAAATCATACCACTAGGCGTATTTGGAGGAATAACAATTTTTTTTAATATAGCCATTTTGATTAATTAAAATTTATACGAGAGCAATAATTTATAATATCGCGAAAAAGTGCACTATCTACCTCAGCTGGTATAGAAACTTCTCTTGTAATCCACCCTAATAAATCACGATCTTCAAAAGACATAATATATTCAAGTTCAGAAACTGTTTGATCACTCATCTTGGCAATATGTGCATCAACATATTGGCCCAAAATCAAGTCTATTTCACGAATACCTCGGTGCCATGCACGAAAAATCAATCGGCGACGACGTGAATCCAATCGATTTTCATCAATGGCCAAATTTGTCATAAAAATCTCCTAACAGACAAAAATAAACATACACTACACTGTTATTTTTTTAGAATAAATTTGTATCTCAATATTAAGGAAGTTCAATAATTTTTTTTTCTTTAATTGTAATTCGACGATGCATCTGTTTGGCTAAACCATAATTGTGTGTGGCAACAAGGGCAGCAAGACCAGATTGGCGCACAAGTACTGATAAAGCTTGAAATACATATGCTGAAGTTGTAGGATCAAGGTTTCCTGTAGGCTCATCAGCTAAAAGTACAGAAGGTGCATTTGCTACAGCACGCGCAATTGCAACACGTTGTTGCTCTCCCCCTGATAATTCTGATGGACGGTGTTTAGCGCGGTGAGCAACACGAAGATAGCTTAATAATTTAAAGGCACGATCTTCTGCAATAGATTTTTTCAATCCTGCAATCATTTGAGGAATCATAACATTTTCTAAAGCCGTAAATTCTGGTAGTAAATGATGAAATTGATAGACAAAACCAATATCATTTCGTCTGATTGCTGTGCGTTCATCATCAGAACGTTTTGCACAAGAAATACCTCGTAACAAAATATCGCCAGCTGTTGGTCTTTCTAATAATCCTGCGATATGAAGAAATGTTGATTTTCCAGAACCAGATGGTGCTACAAGTGCTACAATTTCTCCACGTTTTAAAACAAAATTGGCTTTATTCAAAATAACTAAAGGTTTGTTATTATCAACAAAATGTTTCTCAATCTCAACAAGTTCTAAAACAGTAGACATCATTCATACCTTAACGCTTGTATAGGATCTAATTTAGCAGCATGCCATGCTGGAATAAGAGTCGCAAGAAAAGATAAAAACAAAGACATCATAACTACCATAGCAATCTGTCCCCACTCAATTCGAGCGGGCAACTTTGCTAAAAAATAAAGCTGAGGATTAAAAACATCGACATTAAACAGCCAAGATATAAAGTCCTGAATATGATTAATATTTATAGTAACTATAATTCCTAAAATTAAACCCAATATCGTTCCAATAAGTCCAATTACCATGCCAGTGGTAATAAATATATGCATAATCGCACTTTGATCTGCTCCCATTGTACGCAGAATTGCAATATCATGACTTTTATCTTTTACAAGCATTATTAAGCCTGAAATAATATTCAAAGCCGCAACAAGAATAATAAGAGAGAGAATAAAAAACATAACATTTCGTTCAACTTGTAATGCTGAAAAAAAAGACTGATTTTGCGTACGCCAATCAATTAAATGAATTTGTTGATTAACTGTTTTTTCTATCACCGGTTTTATTTGATCAATAGCATCAGGATCATTAAGAAATAACTCTAAAGATTGAATTTTTTCCTCTAAGTTAAAGAAAATTTGTGCTTCATGAAGAGGCATAAAAACAAATATTGAATCATATTCTGACATGCCAACTTCAAAGATAGCAACGACTTTATAAGCTTTGACACGTGGCGTAACTCCGAAGGGCGTATCATCACCATCTGGTGTAATGATGCGCAGATGACTTCCAACTGTAAGACCCAATTTTTCTGCCAAACCACTTCCAATTGCAATGCCTTCTTCTTTATCAAATTGAGCGAGTGTACCTGAGCTAATATTTTGAGCAACTGTTTTCAGTTTCATCAAATCTTTTTGACGTACACCACGAACTAAAGCACCAGTTCCTCTTTCGAGATTACCCTGGACAAGAGCTTGTCCTTCAATAATCGGGAGAACTAATTTTATATCCTTGATAGATTCCAGAGAAGAAATAAGAGTATTATAATCAGTAAAATTAGAATCAATGGTTTGTACAATAAGATGCCCATTCATTCCTAAAATACGATTGAGGAGTTCTGTCCGAAAACCATTCATAACTGCCATAACAACAACTAAAGCAAAAACTCCTAACATAATTCCAATTAAAGAAATAATTGAAATAATAGATGTAAACATATGTTTTTTATTAGGAATCATATAACGGAAAGCAATCATCCATTCATAAGATGAAAATCCTTTATTCCTCAAAACAGTCATGATATTGCCCATCAAATTACCGAAAATCGGTTTAGCACAGCTTCAACCGTTAAAACTTCTCTAAGACCTGTTTTTCGATCTTTAATTTCAACTTCATTTTGTGTAGCATTTTTAGGACCAATAATCATTTGTACCGGCAAACCAATCAAATCCATTGTTGCAAATTTCGATCCAGGACGCTCACCCGTATCATCTAACAGTGGATCAAAACCACGACGTATAAGCTCCTGATAAAGAGTTTCACATATATAACTACATTTTTCATCATCTGGTTTCATATTGATGATACCAAAATCAAATGGTGCGATTGATTTTGGCCAAATAATACCATGTTCATCATGAGAAGACTCAATGACTGCTGCTACAAGACGCGAAGGTCCAATCCCATAAGATCCCATAGAAACAAAGTGCTCTTTTCCATCTTGTCCCATAACTTTTGCCCCCATTGGAGCAGAGTATTTTGTACCAAAATGAAAAATATGTCCTACTTCAATACCACGCGCTGAGAGCTTATTACTATCAGGGACTTTACTCCACTCTTCTTCATTATGCATTTCTTCTGTTGCAGCATATAAAGATGTCCATTGTCTAACGATATCAGCTAAAACATCCTTATCAGTAAAATCAATTGAAACAGATGGAACTGTAAATTCAAGAAATCTTTTGTCACAAAATATAGAACTTTCACCTGTTTTGGCTAAAATAATAAATTCATGACTAAGCTCACCGCCAATTGGACCTGTATCAGCACGCATAGGAATTGCTTTTAAGCCAATACGAGAAAAAGTGCGTAAATAAGCAACAAACATACGATTATAGGATATTTTTGCACTCGCATAATCAAGGTCAAAAGAATAAGCATCTTTCATCAAGAATTCGCGTGCGCGCATCACACCAAAACGTGGACGAATTTCATCACGAAATTTCCATTGAATATGATAGAGATTTAGTGGAAGATCTTTATAAGAACGAACGTATGAACGGAAAATATCTGTTACCATCTCTTCATTGGTCGGACCATAGAGTAAATCACGATCTTGACGATCTCTAATGCGTAACATTTCAAGACCATAATCATTATAACGCTCACTTTCACGCCAAAGATCAGCAGATTGAATCGTTGGCATCAATATTTCTAAAGCTCCAGCTCGTTCTTGTTCTTCACGAATAATCTTACAAATCTTGTCAAGAACTTTTTTACCTAATGGTAACCAAGAATAAATTCCTGACGTTTGTTGACGTACCATACCAGCTCGCAACATAAATCGATGTGAAATAACTTCTGCTTCCTTAGGACTCTCTTTTAAAATAGGCAGAAAATATTGAGAAAGACGCATTAAAATTATTACTCCTAATTAGACTTATCAAATTACAGCAATTTACAAGTGGTATTTATAGCTATATTCTGAAGGCTTGCAAATATGATAATAATATTGAAATATTATCTTCTATCCTTTCTTTAACTGCACTTACATAAAAAGTGTGAAGTCCGTATTTGTACAATGAGCTAATTGAAATAATTTTATCTTCTTTTTATAAAAAATAATCGAATATTAAAATACTTTTATTTTGAACGATGTAAAAAAACTACACAAATAGGCTTTTTCCCCCAAATCTTATTAACAGCTGCTCTTACTGCACGCCTCGCAGCTTCTCGGATAAGTTCATTATCTTTTCTTTTTGCACGCGGAATATTATTAACGGCATTTTCAATAACATTGAAAAGAATATCTTCTAATAATGCCCCTGCTCTATCGCTTTTAGGAAGACCAAATATTATAAGACCAATATCATCAATTAAATCATGCTTACTATTCATGTGAAGAGAAACAGAAACATGACCAGCATAACTTAATTTGCAACGCTCACGAATTCCTAATTCATCTTCATTACCAAGCAGAAAACCATCTTTATAGATACGACCAACAGGAACTTGATCAATAATTTCTACTGGTTCTGGTGCAAGACGAAATATATCACCATTTCTAATTCTAGCAACAGTTTTTATGCCAACTTGTTGTGCTAAAGTTTCTTGAGCTGTAAGATGTACTGCTTCACCATGTACAGGAATAAGGATCTGTGGTTTTGTCCAATCATACATTTGTAAAAGTTCTGAACGACGGGGATGACCTGAAACATGCACAAGAGCATCTCGATTGGTAATAATGTTAATACCCTGATCAATAAAACGATTTTGTATATCAATAATAGCTTTTTCATTACCTGGAATATTACGTGATGAATAAATAATTGTATCACCAGGAGAGAGAACGATATTTTTCATTTCATTTCGCGAGATTTTTGCTAATGCAGCACGTGATTCACCTTGACTGCCAGTTACCACCAAAACAATATTTTGAGGTGGAATATGGCTATAATCTTCTTCTGTTATAAATGGTGCTATATCATCCATATAACCAAGCTCTTGTGCGACCATAACACTACGCTTTAAAGAACGTCCTACCAAAAGAACTTGACGTCCAACAGATTCAGCAGCAAGAGCAATTGAGCGTATACGGCCAATATTAGAGGCAAAAGTTGTAATAGCAATTCGACCTCTAGCTTTCAAAATAATTTCAGAAATACTTTTCTGAACTTGTTGTTCTGATGGTGATATACCATCTTGAAGTGCATTAGTGGAATCACACAATAAAGCTAATACACCTTTATTCCCCAAAGCCCGAAACCGTTCTTCATCTGTTATAGGCCCAAGTGAAGGCGTATGATCAATTTTCCAATCTCCAGTATGAATCACATTTCCTAAAGATGTTGTAATAGCTAAAGAAACTGCTTCTGGAATTGAATGATTAACAGAAATAGCTTCGATTGAAAATGGTCCAATCTGAAAGCAATCGCCAGATTGAAAAATATTAACTGGAATTTCATGAAATTCAAAATCTAACTGTCTTTTACTCTCTAATAATCCAGCAGTAAAACAAGTGCAATAAATTGGAATTTTAAGCTTTGGCCATAAATCAAGAACAGCACCATAATGATCTTCATGAGCATGTGTTAAAATAAGACCACAGACATTATGTTTTTCATTTTCTAAAAAACGAATATCCGGCAAAATAAGATCTACTCCAGGTAATTCAGGACCTGCAAAACTAACTCCCATATCAACAAGTAACCATTCACGACAATCTTTAGGACCAAACCCATAGGCAGCTAGATTCATTCCTATTTCTCCAACTCCTCCTAAAGGTAAAAAAACCAATTCATTTTTATTGGCAACAGTCATAAATGTCTCCTAAATTATTAAGATAACTCATGCTGAAATAAAACTTTATAAGTCAATTACAATCTACATCAGCAGAAGTAGCTAAACCAAAATGAACATCTCCAGATGTTATGATTGCTCGCTGACCATTTTTTTGTTGTACAATACAGTTAAAATCACAATCAAGACCATCAAAAATACCTTCAATGATCCTTTCATCGCTGTTTACTGTAATGTGTTGTCCAAGATGAGAACAATATAAAAGCCATTTTTTACGAATTATATCACATCCACAGGGTTGTTTCCAAAGAAGATAATTTTCAGCAAAATATTGCGTCAGAGCAGTAAACAATTGTTCTTTATCAATATTTAAACCAATATTCCTTATACTTGAGGTTGGATACGGCGCATCTTCATAATGGTATTCTACATTCATACCAATACCAATAACTAATGCATATTTTAGCGGAGTTAGTTTGAAAAGTTCAAGTAAAATCCCACAGCTTTTAGCTCCTTTAAGTAAAATATCATTCGGCCATTTTAAACTAATAATGTCGTTAGGTTGCTTTTCATTCTTTATAAATTGTTTGACAGCCTCTAACATACTTACTCCAGCAACAAAACTAAGTTGAGCAGCAGTCTGATGAATAATATCATCAATTAATAAAAGGCTAGAATACAGATTTCCTTTTGGACTACTCCATATTCTTCCTCTTCTAGCTCTTCCTTGTGTTTGTTCATTCGCAACAATCCAAAGATACCCGTGATGTCCAGAATGCGCCTTTTGCTGTGCAACAAGATTTGTTGAGTCAACACTTTCATATGATTCAATATCATACCCTTGTTTTTGTGCAAAGTCTGACAACACATAAACCATATTCACTAAAACAAGGCTGCAGCTGCTTGTTCTGCCAATTCAGAAAATACAATTCCAAAAAACACATAAAATAAAATGAACAATGCAGAAAGACTAAGACAAAACTTAAGTTCACTTGATAAAGAAATAAAGTCAGCTTTTGCATCATCAAACCACATAATTTTGATGACACGCAAATAATAAAAAGCACTAATCACAGAAGCCAATACACCAACCACAGCAAGCGGAATAAGACCTGCATGAACAGCTGCAGAAAATGTATACCATTTTCCAAAAAAACCTGCCATAGGTGGTATACTTGCTAAAGAAAAAAGATGTATTGTCATAATAATAGCCATAAATGGGTTTGTTTTTGCCAATCCTGCAAGATCATAAATATTTTCAACATTTCCATCATGTGAACGCATACCAAGAATGAAAGAAAATGAGCCAAGTGTCATAACAAGATAAATGGTCATATAAATAATAACACCTTTTACTCCAAGCATATTTCCTGCAGCTAACCCAACAAGGGCATATCCCATATGACTAATCGATGAATAAGCCATTAGACGCTTAATATTACTTTGACCAATTGCAGCAAATGCACCTAATATCATTGATGCAATCGCTATAAATACTATAATTTGCTGCCATGCAGGCATAAGGTTATCAGTATTATCAATTGGAATAAAAGCAACAACAATTATACGAATAATTAATGCCATTGCTGCAACTTTAGGGGCACCAGCAAAAAACATTGTAATAGGTGTTGGCGCGCCTTCGTAAACATCAGGAGTCCACATATGAAATGGAACTGCAGAAATTTTGAAAGCCAAACCAGCTAAAATAAACACAATTCCAAAAATAACACCTAACTGCACAACCTCATCTTTTAAAGCCAATGCAATTTCATGGAAGCTAATTTGGCCAGTAAAACCATAGAGCAATGAAATACCATAAAGAAGTAATCCTGAAGACAATGCACCTAAAACAAAATATTTTAATCCTGCTTCAGAGGATTTAACATTATTACGATTAATAGCAGCTAAAACATATAAAGATAAGGATTGTAGCTCTAACCCCATATAAAGAGACAGCATATTACCTGCTGAAATCATAAACATCATACCAAGGGTTGCAAACAGAACCAATACTGGAAATTCAAATATATCAAATTTTTGAGCACAGGTAAAAGAAACAGATATAATGAGAGCAAATAATGCACCAATAAGCGTTAAAATTTTCATATAGCGGCTAAAAGAATCAATGATGAGCGCATCTGTGCAAAAAAAACCACTTTTTGGAAAGATCATCATGATAATAATAGTTGCAATAAGAAGAGCAATCGCTAAACCTGTAACAGTTAAATATGAATGCGACCCAGAATAAACGCCGATTAAGAGCAGTGCTATTCCTCCCAAGGCAATTAAAATCTCAGGAAGAATTAACATTAATTGAGTTATTATTTCAGTTTGCATGAGCATTCATCTTTTATTTAGTGTAGCTGGTTGATCAAAGACTCTACCGCAGACATTGTTGTTTTTAAAATTGGTGTTGGATAAACACCAAAAAATATTATGATAATAACCATTGGATAAAGGGTGAATTTTTCTATTGGTGATAGATCAAGAAGAACTTTCAAGTTTTCTTTTTCTAAAGAGCCAAAAACAATACGCCGATAAAGATAAAGTGCATAAGCTGCTGATAAAATAACGCCAGTTGTAGCAAAAACAGCAACCAATTTATTAACTTGGAAAACACCTATTAGAGTTAAAAACTCGCCGATAAATCCTGAACTTCCAGGTAACCCAATATTTGCCATAGTAAAAATCAAGAAAACAACAGCATATTTAGGCATGTTATTTACTAAACCGCCAAATGCTGAAATTTCACGTGTATGTAAGCGGTTATAGATGACTCCAACACAAAGAAATAAAGCTGCAGAAACAATTCCATGCGATAGCATCTGATAAATAGCACCTTGAATGCCTTGTTCATTAGCAGAAAAAATACCCATCGTTACATATCCCATATGCGCCACCGATGAATAAGCAATTAGTTTCTTTATATCACTTTGAACAAGTGCAACTAAAGATGTGTAAATAATCGCAATTAGCGATAATGTGAAAACTAAAGAAGCAAAATCCGCTGAAGCAATAGGAAACATTGGTAACGAAAAACGAATAAAACCATAACCGCCCAATTTAAGTAATACGCCAGCTAAAATAACAGAGCCTGCTGTTGGTGCTTCCACATGAGCATCAGGCAACCATGTGTGAACTGGCCACATTGGCATTTTAACAGCAAAAGAAGCAAAAAATGCAAGCCACAACCACGTCTGCATATGTGTATTAAACTGATAGGTTAACAAAGTTGGTATATCAAGTGTTCCTGCTTCCCAATACATAACCATGATAGCAACCAGCATGAGCACTGAGCCAAGCAAAGTATATAAGAAAAATTTCATACTTGCATAAACACGACGCGCCCCACCCCAAACACCAATAATAATAAACATTGGAATAAGGCTACCTTCAAAAAAAATATAGAATAAGATTGCATCAAGAGCACAAAAAACTCCAATAATTGCAATTTCGAGAAGAAGAAAAGCAATCATGTAATCTTTTAATCTATCTTGAATAGCATCCCAACTTGCTAAAATACAGAAAGGTAAAAGAAAAGCTGAAAGAACAACAAAAAGTACAGAAATACCATCAATACCTACATGGTAACTAATACCACTACCTAACCAGTGGAATTTCTCAACCATCTGAAAATCAGAGTTTGTAGTATCAAATCCTGCCCAAATAACTAAAGAAATAATAAAAACAAACACAGTCGTAAAAAATGCTACATTACGTATATTGCGTTTTGCTACTTCACTATCATCCTTGATTAATAAAATCAGGAACACACCAACAAGCGGCAAAAAAATAACAGTAGAAAGAATAGGCCAGTCGGTCATCAATTTAAGCTCCTAATCATCATCCATGTGATGAGTGTTGCTACACCAATCAGCATTGCAAATGCATAATGATAAAGATATCCTGTTTGCATGCGAATAACTTTATTTGTGATATTACTAATACGCGCTGCAATGCCATTTGGGCCTAAACCATCAATAACCTTATTGTCGCCTATTTTCCAAAAAAAGTTACCAATTCCGAAGGCAGAACGAACAAATAAAATATTATAAACTTCATCAAAATACCATTTATTATAAAGAAATCGGTGTAATATAGGTAAAAATTCAGCAATTCTTTTAGGAATTGAAGGAACTAGAATATAAAATAAATACGCTAATGTAAAACCAAGAATCATCGCCGTAAATGGCGACCATTTTACCCAGTCAGGTACATTGTGTGCTTCATGAAGAATATGATTATGACTTCCCGTAAATAATGCACCTTTCCAAAAAGCATCATAAAAGTCACCAAAAAAATAAGGCTGGAAAATTACACCAGCAAACAATGCTCCGATAGATAAAATAAATAATGGAACCAACATCACTGGAGCTGATTCATGCACATGATGCATAACATCAACGGTTGCACGTGTCTTGCCATGAAATGTCATAAATATAAGCCGCCAAGAATAAAAACTCGTTAATAAAGCAGATAAAATAAGAAGCCAAAAAGCATATTCTGACGCAATATTATGCGATGCAAAGGCAGATTCTATAAGAACATCTTTTGAAAAAAATCCTGCAGTGCCAAAAAAAGTTCCAGGAATCCCAAAGCCTGTTAAGGCAATAGTTCCTATAAACATCATCCAATAAGTTGTTTTTATATGTTTATATAATCCACCCATTTTTCGCATATCTTGTTCATCAGAAACAGCATGAATTACAGACCCTGCTCCGAGAAATAATAAGGCTTTAAAAAAAGCGTGCGTAAAAAGATGGAAAATGGCTGCTCCATATGCTCCAACCCCTAACCCAACAAACATATAACCAAGCTGTGAACAAGTAGAATAAGCAATAACGCGCTTGATATCATTTTGTACGACTCCCACAGTTGCAGCAAAAAATGCTGTCGTTGCCCCAATAATAATAATTACTGTTAAAGCATTCGGAGAAAGTTCAAAAATCGGTGACATACGCGCAATCATAAAAACACCAGCTGTTACCATTGTAGCTGCATGAATGAGCGCAGATACTGGAGTTGGTCCTTCCATCGCATCAGGAAGCCACGTATGTAAAAGAAATTGTGCTGATTTACCCATAGCGCCAACAAATAAAAGAAGACATGTAATAGTAATTACTGTTTGTCCCCCAAAATGACCACCTAAAAACGTCATACCCTTTATAAAATTATTATCTGCAGCTTTTGTAAAAATATCTACAAAATTAACTGACTGAAATAAAACAAAAATGTTGAATATTCCTAATAGAAAACCAAAATCCCCAACACGATTAACTACAAAAGCTTTCATTGCTGCCTTATTAGCAGAATCCCGCTGAAACCAAAAACCAATCAACAAATAAGATACAAGGCCAACACCTTCCCATCCAAAAAACATTTGAACTAGATTATTAGCTGTCACCAACATCAACATCATAAACGTAAATAAAGAAAGATAAGCAAAAAAACGAGACCTTGAAGGATCATGATGCATATAACCAATCGAATAAATATGAACTAATGCTGAAACACTATTCACTACAACAAGCATAACAGCTGTCAATGTATCAACATGCAAAGACCAATTAAACACTAATTTATCAATAACTACCCATTGCAATAGCGGTATATCAACTGTTGAAGCATTATTAAAAGCCATACTTAAAAAAGATATCCATGACAACCCAGCAACAATCATCATAAAGCTAGATGTTACAAGCTCACTGGCACGAGGAGCTATAGTCTTTCCACCTATTACAGCAATTAAAAAACCTAAAAGCGGAAGAAAAACGATCATATAATACATCACGTATCAGCCCTTCATCACATTAACATCTTCAACCGCAATAGAACCACGATTACGAAAAAATACAACAAGAATTGCTAGACCAATTGCTGCTTCAGCAGCTGCTACTGTCAAGATAAATAAAGAAAATACTTGCCCAACTAAATCATGAAGAAAAGCTGAAAACGCAACAAAATTAAGATTAACCGAGAGCAATATAAGCTCAATTGACATAAGAATAACAATTACATTCTTTCTATTTAAAAAAATACCAAGAATACCAATTGTAAATATCAATACAGAAACAGTGAGATAATGAATAATATCAATGTACATAATAATCTTTCCGCTAAATACCTTTACCTGATTCAACTTTTTTAATTTCAATTGCACTTTCTGGTGTTCTCGCAACTTGAACTGCAATCGACTGCCGTTTAACTCCTGATCTGTGACGGAGTGTCAGAACAATAGCGCCAATCATTGCAACTAATAAAATTAATCCTGAGATTTGAAAGTAGAAAACATAATCTGTATAGAGAATATCTCCTAGCGCTTGAGTATTTGTTCGCTGTGTTAAATCTGGCGTTGGTTGTGTAGTATGAACTCCTGAAACTGGAGAAAAGCTGTCGCTAATAAAAACAAAAATAAGCTCTATAGCAATAATAATACCAATAAAAGCAGCAATAGGAGCGTATCTAAGTGTACCACTTTTCAATTCAGCAAAATCAACATCAAGCATCATAACTACAAATAAAAATAAAACCGCTATAGCTCCAACATAGACAACCAATAAGATAAGTCCTAAAAATTCTGCTCCTGCAAGCAAAAATAAAGCTGCGGCATTAAAAAATGCCAATATTAAAAATAAGACTGAATGAACAGGATTACGTGCGGCAACAACAATGACCGCACTTATAAGCATAATGAAAGCAAAAATATAGAAAAATGCCGCTGCTAGACCTGTTAGCATAGACTTCCCCTCAATCAATCAATCAATCGGTATGAAAATCCATACCAGACTACCCTTATCGGATACATTACCGAACGACTCTCCATTTAACAATACACCTAACGATAAGGTGAATCTATTAATATATTGCGAGCAATTTCTCGCTCCCAACGATCTCCATTATTTAAAAGCTTTTCTTTATCATAATAGAGTTCTTCACGCATTTCTGTTGCAAATTCAAAATTCGGACCTTCTACAATAGCATCAACTGGACAAGCCTCTTGACAAAAACCACAATAGATACACTTAACCATATCAATATCATAACGAATAGTTCTACGTGTGCCATCATTACGTCGAGGCCCTGCTTCAATTGTAATAGCCTGTGCGGGACAAATTGCTTCACACAATTTACATGCGATACACCGTTCTTCCCCATTTGGATAGCGACGCAAAGCATGTTCACCGCGAAAACGTGGAGAAACACAACCTTTTTCATAGGGATAATTAATTGTAGGTTTTGGAGAAAAAAACTGACGCATTGCTAAAAAAAAGGCACTTATGAATTCTAATAAAAGAAGTGATTTTGCTGCTTGAATAAGACTTGACATATAAGCTTTCCTCTTAAGCTAAACCAGTATATTGCAGAACAGCAGCGGTCATTACAACCATTGCCAATGAAATAGGAAGAAATATCTTCCAACCAAGGCGCATTAACTGATCATAGCGATATCGGGGTACAAATGCTTTAACCATAGCAAATCCAAAAAATACAAAACAAACTTTCAGAACAAACCAAATGACACTAGGAATCCAATTAAGCCACCATACATCAAGAGGAGGTAACCAACCACCTAAAAACAAAATAGTTGTTAATGCACACATTAAAACAATTGCAACATATTCACCAAGAAAAAAAAGCATATAAGGAGTTGAAGAATATTCAACCATATGTCCAGCAACAAGCTCAGACTCTGCCTCTACCAAATCAAAAGGAGGACGATTTGTCTCTGCAAGCGCAGAAATAAAAAATATAATAAACATTGGAAAAAGAACTAACCAATTCCAATCAAGAAAACTACTGAATGGCAAACCAATATTCTTTCCAAAACCACTATTCTGTTTAAGAACAATTACTGTAAGATCTAGTGAACCACTTACTAAAACAACTGTAACAAGAACAAGACCAATTGAAACTTCATAAGAAACCATTTGTGCCGCTGAACGAAGAGCTCCTAAAAAAGGATATTTCGAATTTGATGCCCATCCTCCCATGATAACACCATAAACTTCAAGAGATGAAATAGCCAGTATATATAATAAACCAACATTAATACTTGCAATTTCCCAGCCTTCATTAACTGGAACAACTGCCCATGCCGATAATGCAAGTGCCGCTGAAACAAAAGGAGCAAGAAGGAAAACACCTTTATTAGCTCCAGCAGGAATAATCGGTTCTTTAACAGCAAATTTTATCAAGTCTGCAAAAGACTGCAATAATCCCCATGGACCAACAACATTCGGTCCACGTCGTAATTGGACAGCTGCCCAAATTTTCCTGTCTGCATAAAGCAAATAGGCAATTAAAACCAAAAGAACAACTAAAAGGATAAGCGTTTTACCCACTATAATTAATAATGGCAATAGCCAAGCCATAAAGAAATCATACATAACTGTTCCTTTTCCCTTTTGTTCTTACTTCATAGCTTCTGCAGCATGACTTTTTGCAAGAGACGAGCATTCTGCCATAACTGCAGAAGCACGTGCTATTGGATTTGTTAAATAAAAGTCTTTAATCATAGAAGTAAATTTGTGTGGACTCAGAACAATTACTTGTGAACTCAGAGCTTTAATATCATTAATACATGAAGGCGCTATATTATCAATGGCACAAAGATGTGGAAAATCATTAAATAAAATTTGTCTCAATTGAGATAATGAATCAAAAGGGAGCTTTTTATTTAAAACATCGGATAAAGCACGTAAAATAGCCCAGTCTTCTTTTGCTTCACCTGGAGCAAAACCAGCTCGATTTGTCATCTGAACACGACCTTCTGTATTAACATAAAGCCCTGATTTTTCAGTATAAGTAGACGCTGGTAGAATCACATCAGCAGCATGTGCACCATTATCACCGTGGCTTCCAATATAAATTACAAAGGCTTTGTTATTAGTTAATTCTACTTCATCAGCGCTAAGCAAAAATAGAACCTCACAGGTTTTAACAATATTTTCAACTCCCAATTTATAGGTAAAGCCAATATCTAATCCTCCAACAGTTGATGCAGCAGTATGAAGGATGCCAAATCCATTCCATTCTTCATTAAGAGCTCCAACAAGGTCTGCCAATTTTGCAAGACTCTTTAAAACAGATAAACCTTCCTTACCTGAAATAGCACCCTCTCCAATAAGAATAAGGGGCCTCTCGGCTTTTTTTAGTATATCAAAAAATGCATCCTCTCCACTAATAAGTTTACCTAATGCATCAGTACCAGCCCCAAGATAAGAATACGGATAACGCAAATCGACCTGTTCTCCGATTAACGCAATTGGAACTCTTCCTACTCGTTGATGTTTTAAAATACGTGCATTTAAAACAGCAGCCTCAACACGCGGATTAGATCCTACAATTAATATTGCATCAGCACGTTCGATACCTGCAATAGTAGGATTAAAAATATAACTCGAACGGCCTAATTCAGGAGATAAAATCATACCCCTTTGACGACAATCAAAGGCCTTTGAGCCTAATGAAAGCAACAATAATTTAAGAGCATACATTTCCTCAATAGACACAAGATCTCCAGCAATTGCTCCAATTTTTTTTGCTGAAGTTTCAGATATAACCGTTTTAATTTTTTCAAAAGCCTCCGACCAACTTACAGGCTGAAGTTTTCCATCTTTTCGAACATACGGTTTATCAAGCCTTTGAGTGCGCAATCCATCCCAAATAAAACGTGTCTTATCTGAAATCCATTCCTCATTTATATCTTTATTAACGCGTGGTACAATTCGCATAACTTCGCGCCCTCGGCTGTCAATGCGAATAGCACTACCAAGAGCATCCATCACATCAATCGACTCTGTTTTAATTAATTCCCATGGACGTGCACAAAACGCATAAGGTCTTGAAGTTAAAGCACCTACTGGACAAAGATCAATAACATTGCCTTGCAATTCAGATGTCATTGCTCTTTCAAGATATGTTGTGATTTCAGCATCTTCACCACGGCCAATTAAACCAAGATCTGAAACACCTGCAATCTCTGTTGTAAAACGAACACAACGTGTACAATGAATACACCGTGTCATCACAGTTTTTACAAGAGGCCCAATATACTTATCTTCAACAGCACGTTTATCTTCTGTATAACGAGAACAATCACGACCATAAAAAATTGCTTGATCTTGAAGATCACATTCACCACCTTGATCACATACAGGACAATCTAATGGATGGTTAATGAGAAGAAACTCCATAACGCCTTCACGGGCTTTTTTGACCATTTCCGTATTAACAAATATTTCAGGCATTTCACCATTTGGCCCTGATCGTAAATCACGAACGCCCATAGCACAAGAAGCTTGTGGTTTTGGAGGCCCACCTTTGACCTCTACCAAGCACATACGACAATTCCCAGCAATTGATAAAGCTTCATGAAAACAAAAACGTGGAACCTCTGCACCCGCAGCCTCAGCAGCTTGAAGCAGTGTGTAATAGTCAGGAACTTCAATTTCTTTACCATCAACTTTAATACTTATCATCACCAATCCAGCTCGCGAATAACCTACTTCTCATTTGTATTTCATTATTTTTAAAAACAAAACTCTTTATTTTATTGTTTCCAAAGCAACATTTTTACTTTGAACTGCACTTCGCGTATAATCATCAATTCTTCGTTCAATCTCTGAACGAAAATTACGGATTAATCCTTGTATAGGCCATGCCGCAGCATCTCCAAGTGCACAAATAGTATGCCCTTCAATTTGCTTAGAAACTTCAAACAAAAGATCAATTTCGCGTTTTTGCGCCCTTCCTTCAACCATACGCCCCAAAAGACGCATCATCCATCCAGTCCCTTCACGACAAGGAGTACATTGACCACAACTTTCATGTTTAAAAAAAGCTGCTATACGCCAAATTGCCTTAATGATATCAGTTGATTTATCCATAACAATCATACCACCCGTTCCAAAAGAAGAGCCAACATCTCGCATCCCATCGAAATCCATAATGGCATTTATCATATCTTCTCCACGAACAATTGGACAAGAAGCTCCCCCTGGAATAACCGCTAAAAGATTACTCCATCCACCGCGAATACCACCTGTATGTTTTTCAATTAATTCACGAAAAGAAACACCTAGAGCGTCTTCAAACGTACAAGGCGCATTAACATGTCCAGAAACCATAAACAATTTTGTCCCAACATTGTTTGCCCGACCAATCGACGAAAACCACGAGGCACCTCGACGTAAAATCGTAGGAACAACTGCAATAGATTCTACATTATTAACGGTTGTTGGACAACCATAAACACCCATATTTGCAGGGAACGGAGGTTTTAATCGAGGTTGACCTTTTTTCCCCTCAAGACTCTCAAGAAGGGCTGTCTCTTCACCGCAAATGTAAGCTCCAGCACCATGGTGAACAATAATATCACAAGCATGACCATATTTAGTCTTTTTGCCAAGTAATCCGGCTTCATAGCACTCATCAATTGCAGCTTGAAGCGCTTCACGCTCACGAATATATTCACCACGAACATAAATAAAAGCAATATTTGCTCCCATTGCAAAAGTGGCAATAACACATCCTTCAATTAAAGTATGAGGATCATGTCTTAAAATATCACGGTCTTTGCATGTTCCTGGCTCCGACTCATCTGCATTTACAACCAAATAATGAGGCCGACCATCGCTTTGTTTTGGCATAAAGGACCATTTCATACCAGTAGGAAAGCCAGCACCTCCACGGCCACGTAAGCCTGATGCTTTCATTTCATCAATAATCCAATCACGGCCTTTTTCAATAATTGCTTTGGTACCATCCCAATGTCCACGCAATACTGCAGCTTTCAATGATTTATCTTTAAAACCATAAATATTGGTGAAAATGCGATCCTTATCAGCCAGCATACCCCACCTTTTTTTCTATAACTGAATGCATTTTTAGCATTTTCCTAATTCAATTTTTCAATATTTTTCCCAAAACTTCTCTTTTATATTAAGATGTTTTATTCAACTCAAAAAAATATTCATCCAACTTCCATACCTTCATTTCTCTTTTTCTTTGAAGATTTAAATGATTTCATTTTATTTTCATCAACTAAAGACGTTAATCCACTAATAGGTTCTGATGATTTACGATTATTTTGTGGTCCCACAGCTATATTAGAACCTTTACCTGCTTCAAATGCATCAATAATTTCTTCAAGACGTTCAGCTGTAAGATCTTCATAAGTATCTTTGAAAATCATAACCATCGGAGCATTAACACAAGCACCGAGACACTCAACTTCTTCCCATGATAATGTACCACTTTGATTAGTAACAAAAGGCTTATCATGAATCTTTTTTTGACAAACTTTGATCAATTCTCCAGAACCACGTAGCATACAAGGAGTGGTACCACAAACCTGAATATGCGCCTTTGTTCCAACTGGTTTCAATTGAAATTGAGTATAAAAAGTTGCAACCTCTAAAACTCGAATATAAGCCATAGAAAGTATTTCAGCGATATGTTCAATTGCAGCACGCGTTACCCAACCTTCCTGCTCTTGAGCACGCATTAATAAAGGAATGACAGCAGATTGTTCACGCCCTACAGGATATTTCTTTATGGTATTTTGCACCCATACTTGATTCTCTTTTGTGAAAGAAAATTCTGCTGGTTGATGGATAGCATCGGCAAGACGGCGTACAGACATTAACGATCAATCTCCCCAAAAACAATATCAATTGAACCCAAAATAGCTGTTGCATCTGCTAGCATATGACCTCGAGTCAGAAAGTCCATAGCTTGAAGATGAGCAAAACCAGGAGCACGTAATTTAATACGATAAGGCTTATTGGTTCCATCAGAGACTAGATAAACACCAAACTCACCTTTTGGCGCTTCTACAGCGACATAAACTTCACCAGGAGGAGTATGAAAACCTTCTGTATAAAGTTTAAAATGATGAATCAGCGCTTCCATCGAACTTTTCATTTCACTGCGTTTTGGTGGCACAACCTTACGATCCAAACTCGAAACTGGTCCATTTTTTTCAGAAGAAAGCAAACGGTCCACACATTGCCGCATAATTTTCGTTGATTGCCTCATTTCTTCCATACGAATGAGATAACGATCATAACAATCGCTATTTTTACCTACAGGAATATCAAATTCCATTTCATCATAACATTCATAAGGTTGGCTTTTACGCAAATCCCACGGCACACCAGCTCCGCGAATCATTACTCCAGAAAAAGCACGGGCCCAAGCTTCGTTAATATTCACCACACCAATATCTACATTCCGCTGTTTAAAAATTCGATTAGGTGTTATAAGTGCATCAAGTTTATCAAGAGCAATAAGAAATGGGTCAATAAAATTACCAATATCTTCAATCAAAGATTCTGGTAAATCCTGATGCACACCACCAGGACGGAAATAATTTGCATGAAGACGTGCGCCACATGCACGTTCATAAAAAATCATCAATTTTTCACGCTGTTCAAACCCCCAGAGCGGCGGTGTTAAAGCACCAACATCCATTGCTTGTGTGGTTACATTAAGCAAATGATTAAGAATACGCCCAATTTCAGAAAATAGAACGCGAATTAATTGACCTCTTTTAGGAACTTCAACACCCAACAATTTTTCAATAGCAAGCACAAAAGCATGCTCTTGATTCATAGGAGCGACATAATCTAAACGATCAAGATAAGGTCCTGCCTGAAGGTAAGTTTTTGTTTCCATTAACTTTTCTGTGCCGCGGTGCAGTAATCCAATATGTGGATCCACACGTTCAACAACTTCACCATCCAATTCTAAAACCATACGCAGAACACCATGCGCAGCAGGATGCTGTGGACCAAAATTAATATTAAAATTTCGGACATTGACCTCAGCCACTATTAACCCCTTACTTTTCTCAATGCATCCTAAAAACTGAACACAAAGAATACGATGCTATTTAATGCACGATATAAAATAACTATTCACTGTGAATCAAATAACTCATATACAATTACAGCTTTCTATACACCATCCTTACTGAAAAGGATCAATTATTTTTAAATAACTTACAATCTTTATCACATTTTCAATTATAGTATTATTTTTCAACATGTGACTTTTTACCACATAACGAAATATGTTCATGACCTTCCCAAGGCGAAAGAAAATCAAAATTACGCATTTCTTGTCGCAAAACAACAGGCTCATAAATAACTCGTTTGGCTTCATTATCATAGCGACATTCAACAAACCCTGTTACAGGAAAATCTTTGCGCAAAGGATGCCCTTCAAATCCATAATCTGTTAAAATACGTCGTAAATCTGGGTGCCCTGAAAATAAAATGCCATACATATCGTAGGCTTCACGCTCATACCATTCTGCTCCAGGATAAATCGAACAAGCAGAAGCGACAGCAATATTCTCATCAGTACGCACTTTAATACGTAAACGTAAATTATGTCGCGGAGATAATAACTGATAAGATACATCAAAACGTTTTTCACGAGAAGGATAATCTACACCACTAATATCTGTAATACTAATAAATTGACAACGAGAATCATCGCGAACAAACATTAAAACATCAGTAATTGCATCAAGACGTGATACAATTGTCAATTCGCCAAATGCAAGAATACTTTCTTCTATCTTATCCCCCAATTTATCTTTCAAATAGCTAGAAAGCTCGCTTAATGTTTCACTCATTATTTAAAATCCCTATCGCTCTATAGACCCAGTACGACGGATTTTTTTCTGCAATAGTAAGATACCATATAGCAACGCCTCTGCTGTAGGAGGACATCCTGGAATATAAATATCTACTGGGACGATACGATCACATCCACGCACAACGGAATAAGAATAATGATAATACCCTCCACCATTTGCACAGGAACCCATAGAAATCACATAACGTGGTTCAGGCATCTGATCGTAAACTTTGCGTAAAGCGGGTGCCATTTTATTTGTTAAAGTACCAGCAACCACCATGACATCTGATTGACGGGGCGAAGCGCGCGGCGCATATCCAAAACGTTCATTATCATAATGAGGCATCGAGCATTGTATCATCTCAACCGCACAACAAGCCAAACCAAAGCTCATCCACATCAATGAACCGGTGCGTGCCCAAGTGATTAAAGAATCTACTGAAGTTACTAAAAAGCCCTTGTCTCCTAATTCAGCATTAATATCATTAAAAAACTTATCATTAGAACCTACCAGCTTACCTGTATTTGGATCAATGATTCCTTTCGCTTTTGGAGCAACAACCGTTGAATTATTAAACCCTAATTCCATTCAAGAGCCCCCTTTTTCCATTCATATATAAATCCAACTGTCAAGATCGCTAAGAATACAATCATCGACCAAAAACCAAATATACCTATTGAAGAAAACGAAACAGCCCAAGGAAAAAGAAAAGCAACTTCAAGATCGAAAATAATGAATAAAATTGAAACGAGATAAAATCGAATATCAAACTTCATTCGAGCATCATCAAATGAATTAAATCCACATTCATAAGCCGATAGTTTTTCAGGATCAGGAGCACGATAAGCCACAATATAAGGTATAATTAAAAGAACTCCAGCAATAATTACTGAAATAATAATGAAAATCAATACCGGTAAATAAGAGTTCAATAAATGGATCATAATCCTTTTCCGCCTTAATGAGGTTCTGAATTAGCGTAAACATCTAATGTTGTCTAGATAAAATTACAACAATCATCACGCTAATTCCGCTCGTACAGCTTAAAGGGCATGCCGCGCAGTATTTATTTTAATAGGTACTGCAGAGAAAAGGAAGACGCAAGCCCTTATTCTCATAAAACTATATAAAAAAGTAAAAATTAAACATCAGCTAAAAATTCTATAGAATGCGCTAAATAATTATTATAACCTACAAAAAAGCACATATTAAGAAAATTAGGAAATAAAAAACTGAAATGGCGCGAGTGACGGGGCTCGAACCCGCGACCTCCGGCGTGACAGGCCAGCACTCTAACCAACTGAGCTACACCCGCGCACTTCTTGGAACCAATTAATATGGTATCAATGGTCGTGTAAGATGTTCATTCGTTTCTGTCAAGAAAAATGAAACGTTTTTTAAAAAAAATTAAATAAACAATAAAACTCGTCTAATTCTCTAAAAAACATTAATAAATAACATTTTTTATTCTTGCCTTTAATTTTTTTTTTCCTTAATAGAATGTTCATCCAATTGTGAATTATTAAATTGGGCGATTAGCTCAGCTGGTAGAGCGCCTCGTTTACACCGAGGATGTCGGGAGTTCGAGTCTCTCATCGCCCACCATGTGTCTTATAGGTAAATGTAACATACTGATTTTATTTATCTTTTTTTAAGGTGCGGGATACAAAAATAAAGGTTAGGGAATAGCACTTTATATTTTCCTTTATACGCATTAAAAATCAAAACTTGCTTTCAAGGTGATTTTTAGTTTGTGTTAAGTATCAAAAGCATTGAGTTTTTTCTTTGTGATCGATTTTTATTCATCGTTACCCATATACATAAGCACCTTATTTGTTATGCTTTAAAGATTTTCCTTACTAAATTTGGAATAATGACAATGAAATTGCTTTTCTCCAAATATATTCAATATTAACTAATACGACCAGCTATATTATTACTCTCTTATAATGATAGTCGCTGTTTATTTTTGCCGTTCAGTCTTCTTACCAAAACGAAAAGCCCTCACTCAGGCTACAAAAAAGCTTCTAAAACCACCATCATCACCACAAAATATTTCTTTCCTCGACAAGATTACAAACATTGCTCTTGCAAGCGTTTAGCAATACGCACTAACTGCATAAGGACTAAGGGCGTAAACACCTTTTCTAATACTGACCATACTCTTTCCAAAAAACTTTTTCTTTGTTATTAAGCGTGCACAACAACCACAAAAATCACTTTTACAGCAAACTCTACCTTCATGATTATCAATCCCAGTCTTGCCATTGTCTAAAGCCCCATCTCAAGTTCTGTCTTATCAATGGTAGCTTCCATTACCATTACTGTTGCTAGTACCAAAAATTAACTGATGATTTAAGAAAAGTAGCCGCAACAAAAACTGCAATTTTAGATGCAATAGTATCTCAACTCAAAGAAATTTTTAGCTGATAACATAGTAGTTTTTTATACAAAGAGCGCTAATCGCAAAAAGCTAGTCTATCGAAACAATAAAAAGCTCAAAAAAGTGATAAATAAGATAATAAAATATTGATTTTATTATTATTTTATTTTTAATACCATCCAACAGCAACTTGTGCTTCTTCTGACATACACTCAGGTGTCCACGGAGGATCAAATGTCATAATTACTTCAACACTTAAAACACCTTCAACTGCACTTACAGCATTTTCTACCCAACTTGGCATCTCACCTGCAACAGGACATCCAGGAGCTGTAAGTGTCATTTCAATTTTTACCGAACGATCATCTTCAATATCAATCCGATAAATCAATCCTAACTCATAAATATCAGCAGGTATTTCCGGATCGTAGACTGTTTTAAGAGCAGCAATAATATCGTTTGTCAGACGATCAATCTCAGATTCTGGAATTGCTGATAAACAAGACTCTTGCTTATCATTTTCTAAACCAATAGGCTCAGCTGAAGAGCATTTTTTAATTAATCTAACCATTAAAAAATATCCTTGCTTTTTCTAACGCTTCAACCAACTGATCGATATCTTCTCGGTTACTATACATTGCTAATGACGCACGACAGATAGACGTTAAACCAAAATGTTGTAATAAAGGCTGTGCACAATGCGTTCCCGCACGTATAGCAACTCCCTTTCGATCAGCAAACATAGCAACATCATGTGCGTGAATACCTTCAAGCTCAAAGGATATAATAGCACCTTTGTTCAAAGCACGTCCATAAATATGTAATGACTGAACTGTTTGGAGTCTTTCATGGGCGTAATTTAAAAGCGCCATTTCATGTGTATAAATCGCATTTCTATCTTTTTCTTGTATATAATCAATAGCTGCCGCTAATCCAATAGCTTCAACTATAGGAGGTGTACCAGCTTCAAAACGATATGGAGGAGAATTATAAGAAACCTTATCAAGTGTCACCTCTTCAAGCATTTGTCCTCCGCCCTGAAAAGGACGCATTTCTTCCAGCCGATACTTTTTACCATAAAGAACACCAATACCTGTAGGACCATAAACTTTATGACCAGTAAAAACATACCAATCACAATCAAGATCTTGCATATCCACCGTTAAATGTGCCGCTCCTTGAGAACCATCAACCAAAACAGGAACAGCATTTTGATGTGCTAACTTAATAATTTCTTTGATAGGAGATATGCTTCCCAATATATTGGACATATGTGTAATAGCAACAAGACGGGTTCTATCACTTAAAGCGTTTTGAAAAGATTCAATATGTAAAACACCATCTTTATCAACTGGTAGAAAAATAAGTTTAGCACCTTTTTGTTCACGAATAAAATGCCAAGGAATAATATTTGAATGATGCTCCATAATAGTAAGAATAATTTCATCATCTTTTTTTAATTTAGGCATTCCCCAACCATAAGCTACAGTGTTAATAGCTTCTGTTGCACTTTTCGTAAAAACAATTTCTTCAACTACTTGAGCATTTAAAAAAGCTCGAACTGTTTCACGAGCATCTTCATAAAATTGTGTTGCTGTATTTGATAAAAAATGCATGCCTCGATGTACATTAGCATAATGATGTCGATAAAAATCATTCATGACATTAAGAACAGATAGTGGCTTTTGAGCGGATGCTCCACTATCAAGATAAGCTAATCGTTTACCATAAATATTATTTTGCAAAATAGGAAAATCACGGCGAATTTCTTCTACATTATAATTTAATGTTTTTACCTTACTTTCCATTTTTCTGCCTTAGACGTTCGTTACTAACCATTTACTAATAATAGTACTTAAAAGAGTGTGCATGTTATCTTGCTTAATGTCATCAATAAGTTCTGAAATAAACCCTTTTACCAAAAGTTCACAGGCAGTTTTAAAAGATATACCACGTGCCATTAGATAAAAAAGATGATCATGATTAATTTTAGCAACTGTTGCTCCATGAGCGCAAGCAACATCGTCTGCAAAAATTTCTAGTTCAGGCTTTACATAAAATTCTGCATCATCTGAAAGAATAAGACTATTGCAAGCCATATGGGCATCTGTTTTTTGCGCTTTCTGTGCAACGCGTATTACTCCTTGAAAAGCACCACGTGCTTTATCTGTGACAACATTACGTATAATTTCTTTCGAAATTGATTTTTCTTCAACGTGACGTACAGTCATCGTAAGATCACTGTGCATTTTTCCAGACAATAAATTTATTGCTCGTAATTGAAAATTAGACTCTTTTCCTAACAACTCAATATCAATTTCTTGACGATTAAGTTGACTACCTATATTAATCACATAAAGTGTTAATTCAGCGTTCTTAGCAAGCACAGCACGAAATTGGCTAAATTGTGTAGCACTTTCCCCCCTATCACGGATAAGAATCCACGTTATACTACTGTTAGCAGCGAGATTTAATGAAATAACTGAACTAACAAAAGTATCTTTGTCATTGCCTATCTGACGTTCAATAATTACAGCCTGACTGTTCTTTCCGACTTTGATACTTGAAAAAGTATGTGATTGCCCTCCCATTTGAATATTTTGTAATTCAATTGGCACATCCAATTTAATATTATCAGAAATCTTGAGAAGCCAACCATCTGTAACGAAGGCTGTATTTAATTGTCCAATAAAATTTTCATCAGAAATAGTTGAATTTAGTTTAGCACTATTTTTATCTAATGCCGTTACAAGATTCTCTACTTCAACACCTTCTATTTTATTTGAGGTAAGCGCTTTACCATTTTCAATAGAAAAAACAATATTTTCTGGAAGTAATTTATCAATCGTTTGTTTATCATTAAATTCTAAAAAATCACTAACAGACTTTAATAAAACGCGTAAATCAGTATAATGCCAATATTCTACTTTGCGCGAAGGAAGACGCGTTTTTTGAAATAATTCAATCGCCTTCTTACGGATAACTTGCACTGTTTCATCGCCGGGTAAAAGATCAATCCGTTGATTAAAATTATTGATAATATCTTCTTCAACTGCAATCAATTTTGGTTGTGAGTTTATGCGCATATTCAATAACCTCAAGCAGTTTTACTGATAATATCAGCATATCCATTTTGCTCTAAATACAATGCTAAAGATTTATCGCCACTTTTAATAATACGACCTTTATAAAGAACATGCACTGTATCAGGCGTAATATAATCAAGCAGACGTTGATAATGAGTAATAACCAAAAATGAACGTTCTTGATTACGCAATTTGTTAACACCATCTGCAACAATTTTTAAAGCATCAATATCTAAACCAGAATCCGTTTCATCTAAAATACAAAGTTTTGGTTCAAGCAGAGCCATTTGAAGAATTTCAGTACGCTTTTTTTCTCCACCTGAAAAACCAACATTCAGTGAACGTTTAAGCATAGCCATATCTATTTCAAGTTCAGAAGCGGTTTTCTTAACATATTGAATAAATTCAGAAATTTTAAGTTCTTTGTCACCTCGAGCTTTACGTTGAGAATTTATTGCAACTTTTAAAAATTCCATTGTTGCAACACCAGGTATTTCCATTGGATATTGAAATGCTAAAAAAATACCGCTTACTGCACGCTCTGTTGGACTCATTCCTAAAATTGATTGTCCATTATAAAGAATATCACCTTCTGTTACTTCATAGTCATCACGACCAGAAAGCAAATAAGACAAAGTAGATTTTCCTGCTCCATTTTGCCCCATAATAGCAGCGACTTCACCATCTTGAATCGTCAAATTTAAACCACAAATGATTTCCGTATTAGTTTCAGAAATACGGGCGTGCAAATTTTTTATTTCTAACATAACTTAATCCTGTTGTTGCTGTATTTTATGCAATGAGCAATTAGCCTACGCTGCCTTCTAAACTAATGCCAATTAGTTTCTGCGCTTCAACAGCAAATTCCATTGGTAATTTTTGAATAACTTCTTTTACAAATCCATTAACGATTAATGCTATTGCTTCTTCCTCAGGAATTCCCCGTTGCATAACATAAAAAAGTTGATCATCAGAAATCTTTGATGTCGTTGCCTCATGTTCAAACTGAGCTGTTGCATTTTTTGCTTCAATATAAGGTATTGTGTGAGCACCGCAATCATTACCAATTAACAAACTATCGCATTGAGTAAAATTACGTGCATTCTTAGCTTTTTTATGTGCAGTAACTTGTCCACGATAAGTATTATTCGAAAAACCAGCAGAAATACCCTTTGAGATAATACGACTTGATGTATTTTCTCCTAAATGGATCATTTTTGTACCGGAATCAATTTGTTGATGACCATTTGCAACAGCAATAGAATAAAACTCTCCGCGTGAGTTATTACCCCGTAATAAACAAGATGGATATTTCCAAGTAATTGCAGAACCTGTTTCAATTTGTGTCCACGAAATTTTGGAATTATCTCCTCTACAATCCCCTCGTTTAGTTACAAAATTATAAATCCCCCCCTTTCCTTCCTTATCACCAGGATACCAATTTTGTACTGTTGAATATTTAATTTCCGCATTTTTTAAAGCAATAAGCTCGACAACAGCTGCATGCAACTGATTTTCATCACGCTGAGGCGCAGTACACCCTTCCAAATAAGAGACATACGAATCTTCATCTGCAATAATCAATGTTCGCTCAAATTGCCCTGTATTACGTTCATTAATCCTAAAATAGGTTGAGAGTTCCATAGGACAATGCACTCCTTTTGGAATATAAACAAATGAGCCATCTGTGAAGACAGCTGCATTTAAGGCAGCGTAATAATTATCACCAGCTGGTACAACTGCTCCTAAATATTCCTGAATAAAAGCAGGATGCTCAATGATAGCCTCTGAAATAGAACAAAAAATAACACCGGCACGTGCTAATTCTTCCTTAAATGTTGTTACAACCGAAACAGAATCAAAGACAGCATCAACAGCTACTTGCCCTGATGCGTAGATATTATCATCAGATGTAGAAAGATCCGTCTGTTTTTTTACTCCAGCTAAAATTTCCTGCTCTTTTAAGGGAATACCAAGCTTTTCATAAGTCGCTAATAATTCAGGATCAACCTCATCTAAAGATTTTGGTCCTGTATGATTTTTAGGAGCAGCGTAATAGTAAAGTTCTTGAAAATTAATTTTTGGATATTTAATGCGTGCCCAACGAGGTATTTCCATTTTAGACCACCGGCGAAAAGCTTTCAAACGCCATGTTAACATCCATTCAGGTTCACATTTTTTAGCGGAAATAAATCGAATAATATCTTCATTTAGCCCTTTTGGAGCCTTATCCACTTCAATATTCGTTTCAAAACCATATTTATATTGATCAACGTCTATTTCACTTACCTGGCGTATTGTTTCCTGCACTGCCGGCATCGGTTTTCTCCATTTTTTTCGGTGTCAAAAACCGGTGATAAAAGATAAATATCTTATTTGCTTCACAAAATAAAAATAGGTGACTTTAATATGCAAAATAGGAAAATTCCAATCAAGCTTACTCCATTTTTAAAGAATAATGCTTAATTTCTTAATTGATTAATGCTGCCTTTTGTTACCTATAATTTGAGCAAAAATCAATAAAAAATCATCAATATCTTTAGAAGTTGTACAACGTCCTGTTGAAACACGGATCGCACCATTTGATATATGATATCCCATTGCTTCCAAAACTTTGCTCTGTTTTACTTTTCCTGAAGAACAAGCAGAGCCTGCTGATACAGAAAATCCTGCTAAATCAAAACCAATTTGCATTGTTTCAGCTTTTATACCCCTTACAGTGAAATAAGTAGTATTTGGCAAACGTTGAACGTTCCTACCAAAAATTATAACATCATGACTAATTTTTAGTAGACCATCTTCCAATTTGTTACGTAAATAGATTAATTTTTTTATTTCTTCTTGAGTAAAACAATTTTCCATTGCTGCTCCAAAAGAAGCAATAAGCGGTAAGGCCTCTGTCCCTCCACGGTGTCCTTTTTCTTGTCCACCAGCAGTAATAAGAGGAGAAGGCATAAGAAGATCTCCACATGAAACAAATGCACCAACCCCTTTAGGTCCTCCAATTTTATGGGCTGATAATATAAAAAAATCACCTCCAAAATGATTAATATCAATGGGATGTTTATCTATATATTGAACTAAATCAACAATAAGAGTACCTCCAGCATCCCGAACAATAGTCGCTATTTCTTGAATATTTTGGATAACACCAGTTTCGCTATTGGCAGCTTGAATAGCGATAAGCGGTAAACCTTTCACTTTATCATGCCCTATTAATAAAGATTTTAACTTATCCTGCTGGATCAAACCATTCTGATCAACATCAATTATACTAATCAATTCTTTAGAAAAACGTCCTCCCTCTGCAATGGACGGGTGCTCACTCGCACCAATGTACAGATGCGAAAACTGCACTTCAGACCTTCCAATATGATAAAAAGGTGTCAACAGAGTCATCGCTGCTTCACTAGCACCAGATGTAAATACAACATTATCTGGATTTGCCTTAAGTCTATCAGCAATTTGTCTACGGGATTTCTGTAAAAGTGCTTTAGCAGCACGCCCTTCCGTATGAACAGATGATGGATTACCAAATATCTCTAAAGATTCTAATAATGCCATTCGTGCCATTTTTGTGAGCGGTGTCGTTGCATTATGATCAAGATACCGGCGTTTTACAGCCATTTTAAATCCTAATTATCTATCCCAAAAATTGATTTAAAAAAAATAATGCAATTTTCTTGAAAAACGCCTTCAAAAAAGGATATCTAGTAATTAATTAAAAAAAATACCTAAACAAGGTGGATTTTATTGTAAAATTCGACCAAGGTCAATGAAAACATTCATAGCTTTTAAGGAGCATTTAATGCCAGAAATCATTTTTAATGGTCCCACAGGTCGTCTTGAAGGACGTTATCAACCTTCTCAACAAAAAAATGCACCAATTGCGATTGTTCTACATCCTCATCCTCAATTCGGTGGAACAATGAATAATAAAATTGTTTATGATTTATTTTATATGTTTCAACAACGTGGTTTTACTACACTGCGTTTCAATTTTCGTGGCATTGGTCGAAGTCAAGGAGAATTTGATTATGGTATAGGCGAACTTTCAGATGCTGCCGCTGCTCTTGATTGGGTGCAAACACAGCATCCTAATTCTAAAAACTGTTGGGTAGCTGGTTATTCGTTTGGTGCTTGGATTGGAATGCAACTTCTCATGCGCAGACCTGAAATTGAGAGCTTCATATCAGTTGCTCCACAACCAAATATTTATGATTTTTCATTTCTTGCTCCTTGTCCTTCATCCGGCTTAATCATTCACGGTGATATCGACAAAGTCGCGCCTTCGAAAGATGTTCAAAATCTCGTCGATAAACTAAAAATGCAAAAAGGAATTACTATTACACAAGAAATCCTAAAAGGAGCTAACCACTTTTTTAGTGGATATAATGAAGAACTTATTGAACGATGTGGACAATATTTAGATAGGCATATTGCAAATAACTTATCAACTCTTTCTCCACGTAAAATACCTGCACTTTTAAAATAATAGATTATTTCTTTAATATCTCGAATATCTTTTAAACAATAATTAAACAATAGGATGACGAGCAAGAAAATCGATAACACCTTTTTTATAAACTTTATCTCCAACAGCAAGCATATGATCACGCCCAGGAATTTGTAGTGCCTCACCATGTGGCAATAAAGCCACTAATGGCTCAGCTTCACCACTAATTTCATCTAATGAACCAACTGCAACGAGTGCAGGCTGCTTAATTTTATAAATTTCATGCTCTGTTAATTCTTGTCTTGATGTCATGATACAAGCAGCAAGAGCACGTCTATCGCTCTTAGTTTGTTCTGCAAATTTACGGAACATCAAACCACGAGGATCAGTAATTGCTGAAACATCTTTTTCTAAAAGAGCTTGAGCAACAGGCTCCCAATCACCTACCCCCGTTACCATACCAATTCCTAAACCACCAAAAATAACACTATGCACATATGTCGGATACAAAAGAGCCATAAATGCGCTAATTCGAGCTCCCATAGAATATCCCATAACATGGGCCTTGGATAACTCTAAATGTTGAAGCAATTTAACCGCATCACTAGCCATAGCTTGAGGTGTATAAAATAAAGGATCATAGATCTTATCCGAATCACCATGGCCACGATTATCAAAAGCAATAACACGATAGCCTGCCGCAATAAGAGTACGAAACCAACCTGTTGCATACCAATTTATACGCGCAGAAGATCCAAAACCATGAATCAATAAAATAGGAGCACCCTGTCCTTCTTCACAGTAAGCAAAACGCAAACCATCATGTTCAAAAAATCGAATCTCTTCTGCTGTCATAGTTTATTACTTTCACATTTCTCATAAATAACAGGATGCATCACACATTGACCCCGCTGTATCTTTTTATCAGCAACCTCACCGGCATTAAGTTCTATAGCAAAAGCTGCAGGTACTTTTGACGAAATTATATTTTTTGAAAATGGAAGAGTATTTTCAACAACTGAAACAATAACTCCCTTTGAATTTAAAAAAATTATATCTAAAGGTAAAGATGTATGAGACATCCACATAAACATTTCTTGTTTATCTTCTGGCATACTACCAAGAAAATTCTTGAATAACATAGCACGATTACGAGGAAAATCAGTACGATACATCAAACCAGCGCTCGCTTGAGTTTGTGAAAATGCAATCTCTACCTCATAAAAAATCGCATTCCGTTCTGTATTAATTATTAAAAAAGTTCGATCAATAGGAATCTCTATAGGCTTTCCTGCTATAACCGCACTTGAAATATTAGTAGCTAAAAATAGAATAAATTGAATAATTTGTTTTTTCTTTAAAAATTTCAAAACTCTTATCCTGCATCATTACTATTTTCCTTTAAGATAAATTACACAACTTAAAAAAAACAGAGATGATACTTCCCCTTAATAATATTAGAAATTTAATTTGTAACAAATGGAAGCGCTATATCAGGATAAATTTCTGCTGTCATCAAGCCCTTTTCTCCCTTACCAAAACGCACAAGAACAACCTGACCAGAACGGAGTTCCGCTAAACCAAAACGACGTAATGTCTCCATATGAATGAAAATATCCTCTGTTCCTTGCCCCCGACTAAGAAAACCAAATCCTTTTTCGCGATTAAACCACTTAACAATTGCACGCTCTAAACCACTTTCAGGAGTTACTACAACATGTGTACGCACTGGAATTTCTAAAGGATGAGTAGCCGATGAGCAATCAATAGACTTAACTTGGATACATTTTAGCCCTCTCTCTGTTTGTTTTACAACACAAATAACTTTAGCTCCTTCTAAAGCTGTTTGAAAACCATCTCGCCGCATCACTGTCACATGCAATAATATATCAGGAAGACTCGGAAGATCAGGAATAATAAACCCGTATCCTTTGCTGCCATCAAACCATTTAATGACACCACTAATTTCAATAATTTCACCACAAATATCGAGACCATCTTCAGATGGAGAATAATCTTTTAATGTATCCTTACTTGTCATAACCAAACGTGATCCTGTAGGTTTGAATTCTACAAATTGATTCTTCTGCGTAAGTAGACATTGTAGTTACATCAACAAGCAAGACCTAAGATAAGATTTCCCCATATTGTCGCATCTACTTCGTAATGTCAGCTCATAAATCATAAAATTTCATCCAAGAAGGTTTATACACATCACACATAAATAAATATAACGGTAATCTCGAAGACTTTTTGCACACACTCCGTACACACTGATCAATTTTATAAGATGTATAACTTGCATGATAATAAAGTTCAAGATAATGTATACAATTTATAATAAAAATTATAACTGACAATAAGGAAAAGTGCGTAATGCAATTGAGAAAGATCCTTACCGTAGCTTTTATAATAAGTGCATTTCTGACAAATGCCTCTGCAGAAAATCCTATTAAAATTGGTGTTTATCTTCCATTAACTGGACAAAATGCGTTTGGAGGAAAACTTGAACTTGATGGTATACAATTAGCACATAAAAAAACTCCAGAAATACTAGGACGCAAAGTTGAGTTGATTGTTATTGATAATAAATCTGATAAAGTAGAATCAGTCAATGCTGTCGCGCGTTTAACCGCTAATGACAAAGTTAATGGAATCATTGGAACCTATGGTTCTTCACTGTCATTAGCAGGCGGAGAAGTATCTGAAAAAGCAAAAACACCTACTATCGCAACTTCATCAACAAATGCACTGGTTACACAAGGCAAAAAGTATTATTTTCGTGCATGCTTCACTGACTCTTATCAAGCTATAGGTGCTGCAACTTATGCAACCCAAATTTTACATGCCAAAAAGGCAGCTATCTTAAAAGATATATCTAACGATTATGCAATTGGTCTTGCACGTTACTTTACCAGTTCATTCAAAAAGTTAGGCGGTGAAATTATCTCAAATTTAAATTATAACTCTGGAGACCAAGATTTCTCAGCCGCTCTTATACAAATCATAGCACAAAAGCCTGATATCTTATTCATCCCATCTTATTTTGCTGAAGGTGCCATAATTATAAAGCAAGCACGTGAATTGGGGGCAAAATTTCGCATTATGGGAGGAGATGCTATGGATAATCCAGAAACTATTGCCATTGCAGGACCAGCTGCAGAAGGATTTTTGCATACAACACTTCCTTACAGTGAAGCTATACCAAACATGTCAAAAGCCGCACAAGAATTTACAAATCAATGGAAAACTGCTTATCCCAATAAACAACCAAATATCAATTCAGTTTTGGGGTACACAGCATATATGATGTTTATGCAAGCCATTGAAAATGCTGGCAGTGCTGATCGTGAGCAAATTACAGCTGAATTGAGTAAGTTAAAAGATTTTCAAACCCCTTTTGGAACTATATCCATAGATGAAAATCATAATCCTCAAGCTTCTATTGGTGTAATTGAAATAAAAAATGGAAAACGTATTTATTTACACGAAATACAGTCTACTGACTTACAAAAAACAATTCAAACTAATAAGTTGCTCAATTAAAATTATAAGCTTAGTTAATGTATTCCAAGATTAAATTATTTAGAGCTATCATATTTCATATTAATACATAAGGAATAAGAGATGAGCACTGAAATGTTCATTCAATATCTCTTTAATGCGCTGACATTAGGATCACTTTATGGGCTTATTGCAATCGGTTATACCATGGTTTATGGTGTTCTGAGGTTGATTAATTTTGCTCATGGTGATCTCATAATGTTGGGAGCATATTTTTTTTCCTTTTCTACAATTAGCTTTATGCCTACATGGGTTGCTATTTTACTTATATTGTTCTCACTTTTTATTTATTATTCAATCTTTATTGGATTTCAGAAACAACAAAAAGTTTATTGGATTTCTATCTTTTTTATTCTTGTTTCAGGACTTATTTATTACTCACAAGTTTCTCTGCAAGATTTTAAACCCGTTTGGATTTTAGCTATTTGTTTTTCCATTTTTATTACCGGTGCAGTGGGAATTTTTGTTGATCAGTTAGCTTATAAACCTTTGCGTAACGCTCCACGTATTTCAGTGCTTATCAGCGCGATTGGCATTTCTTTTCTTATTGAAAGTCTTGCAATCATGTTTTTTAGCAGCATTCCAAAAGCTGTAAAACAACCAGATTTTCTTGTAACACCAATCTTATGGTCTTTCGGACAGGATGGAAAGAGTATCATTCGAATTGCTCCCATGTCTCTCATCGTTCCTATTGTTTCATTCATTCTTGTTATTATTTTATTATGGATAATCAACAAAACAAAGCCTGGTCTTGCTATGCGTGCAATATCATATGATATTGAAACAACTCGTTTAATGGGTGTTTCTGTTAATAAGATTATTGCATTTACATTTTGTATAGGTTCTGCATTAGGTGCCATAGCGGGTATTATGTGGTCTTTACGTTATCCTCAAATTCATCCTTATATGGGTTTGCTTCCTGGATTAAAAGCTTTTATTGCAGCTGTTATTGGAGGTATAGGATCAATTCCAGGAGCAATGCTTGGAGGCTTACTATTAGGATTTATTGAAATTATGGTTGTTGCCTTCTCTCCAACTTTATCTGGATATAGAGATGCCTTTGCTTTTATCCTCTTGATTCTTATCTTATTAATAATGCCAACTGGTTTAATGGGTAAGAAAAACCAGGAGAAAATTTAATGACAAAATCATTAAACATTTTTCTATCATTTGTTAGCATTATAATTTTTATTAGCTTTTTATTTTATGCTGATAACTATTTTAATGACTATACACTGCGTATTATTAATCTTATCGCTATCAATGCAATATTAGCAATTTCACTCAATTTGACTTATGGATTTACAGGGATGTTTTCCCTAGGACATGCTGGTTTTATGGCTATTGGTGCTTATGTATGCGCAATTTTTCTTCTCTCTCCTGAACAAAAAGAAATGATGTGGATTTTAGAACCGATAGCTGAACCCTTAAAAAATTTGCAACTATCGTTTTTTGTTTCTGTGATTATAAGCGGATTATCTGCTGCAATTATAGGTTTGCTAATCGCTTTCCCTATTTTACGCCTTGGTGGTGATTATCTTGGAATTGCAACACTAGGCTTTGCAGAAATTATTCGTGTTGTCATTATCAATGCTACACCTTTAACAAATGGTTCATTAGGAATCAAAGGAATACCTCAATATGCTACGTTATGGTGGAATTTTGGGTGGTTAGCATTTACAATAATTTTCATTACTCTTTTATTACAAAGCAATACAGGTAATGTTTTACGTGCTATTCGCGATGATGAAATCGCTGCGAAAATAATGGGAGTAAATACTTTTTTCTATCGCTGTTTTTCCTTTACGGTTGGTGCATTTTTTGCAGGTATTGGTGGTGCATTAACCGCCGCTCTTATTTCAACTATCGATCCCAAAATGTTCAATTTTATCCTAACCTTTAATATTTTAATGATTGTTGTGGCTGGTGGTCTTGGTTCTATTACAGGAAGCGTTATAAGCAGCATTATTATTACAATAATGCTTGAGTGGCTTCGTATCATTGAAAATCCATTAAATCTAGGCTTTATAAATATTCCGGGATTACCAGGCCTACGAATGGTTATTTTTTCACTTATATTGCTGGCAATTATCTTATACTGGCAAAAAGGGTTATTAGGCCAACGTGAATTTTCATGGAATTGGATTTCCAATCTTTTAATAAGAAGAAATCTTTTCAAAATGAGCAAAAATCATGAACAGTACGATTCTCTCACTCAATAATCTTACAATGCATTTCAGTGGATTAATTGCTGTAAACAATGTTAATATGGCTATTAAACGAGGAACAATTACTGGATTAATTGGTCCAAATGGTGCCGGAAAAACAACTATTTTTAATATGATTTCTGGTTTTTATGCGCCAACAAATGGAGAAATTCTTTTAGATAATAAAAAAATCTGTGGCCTCCCACCTTATACTATCTGCAAGCTCCATATTGCACGAACGTTTCAAAACATACGCCTTTTTTCAGGATTAACAGTCTTACAAAATATTATGGTAGGTGCTCATATTCGACAGAAACAACCATGGTTTAATGCAGCTTTATTATTACCAAGTGCGCTTAAAGAGAAAAGACAAATTCATAACAATGTAATGGAACTTCTTAAAAAGCTTCAGCTTGATCATCTCGCTCATCAAAAAGCAACCACCCTCTCCTATGGAGCACAACGACGCTTAGAAATTGCTCGAGCTTTAGCAACAAAACCAAAACTGCTTCTTCTTGATGAACCCGCAGCCGGTATGAATCCACAAGAAAGCGATGAATTAAGGCAATTTATAGAAAAAATCAAAAAAGAATTTGATCTTACAATCCTTTTGATTGAACATGATATGAAAGTTGTTATGAATCTTTGTCAATATATTTGTGTATTAGAATATGGTCGTTGTATTGCTAATGGCACACCCAATGAAATACGCAATAATCCTAGAGTTATTAAAGCTTATCTCGGTGAAGATATATCATGAATATTCTTGAAATAAAAAATCTTCATGTTCATTATGGTGCAATTAAAGCTGTTCAAGACCTTTCTATGTCTATAAAAAAAGGCAGCATAGTTACTCTAATTGGAGCGAATGGAGCCGGTAAAAGCAGCACTGTACATTCTATTGTAGGCCTCAATCGATCGATTCACGGAGAAATTATATATAAAGGCAAATCTATCATAAAAAAACAACCGGAAGAAATTTTACGATTAGGTATTGCATTAACGCCTGAAGGAAGGCGTATTATACCTCACTTTACTGTTTTAGAGAATCTTCAGCTAGGAGCTTATATCTGTAATGATAAAACTGTTGTTACTCGCAATATCGAATGGATATTTGATTTATTTCCACGCTTGCGTGAAAGATCCCAGCAACTGAGCGGTACAATGTCAGGTGGTGAACAACAAATGTTAGCCGTAGGCCGCACCCTTATGAGTAATCCCGATATAGTTATATTAGATGAGCCATCTCTCGGTTTAGCGCCCCTTCTCGTACGTGAAATCTTTTCGATTATAAAGAAAATTAATGATATGGGGAAAACTGTTCTTCTTATTGAACAAAATGCATCTGCAGCACTTTCCATTGCTAATTATGCTTATATTTTAGAAGTAGGAAAAATATTATTTCACGATGAAGCTAAAGCTGTGCTTTCCGATTCACGTGTCAAAGATGCATATCTTGGCAATTAAAAATTACAGTGCCTATATCCTTATTATTTAACTCTAATGATTATGAAATTAATTAAAAGCTTCTTTTTGTTCATAACTCATTAGAAATAGCTTTAAAACGAATAAGTTTCATATATTTAATTGTTATTTATAATTAGTTTTATTAGCATTAAAATTATAAACTATATCTTTTATGTCCACCATTTTTCAGCATTTAATGTTCCTGCTGCTTGTTCTATAATATATGCTATTTTAAAAATCACTTCCTCAGAAAAAGATCTACCTATTAATTGTAATCCTAGAGGCAAACCATCTAATGATAAACCTGCAGGAACAGAAATCCCTGGTAAGCCAGCCATATTAACTGGCACAGTAAAAATATCATTAAGATACATGGCTATTGTATCATTCTTTATTTTTTCATCTGCAATACTAAAAGCGGATGTTGGCGTTGCAGGAGTTAGGATAGCATCAATACCAAGCCCAAAACAATGATCAAAATCACGTTTAATTAAAGTTCGTACTTTCTGAGCTTTAAGATAATAAGCATCATAATACCCCGCAGAAAGAACATAAGTTCCAATCAAAATACGCCGTCTGACTTCATCACCAAAGCCAGCTGAACGGGTATTTTCATACATTTCAATAACATCTTTTCCTGGTATACGAAGCCCAAAACGAACACCATCATAACGTGCCAAATTAGAAGATGCTTCAGCAGGAGCTAAAATATAATAAGTAGGTAAAGCATACTTTGTATGAGGTAACGAAATATCAACAATCTCTGCTCCTGCATCTTTTAGCCAATTTATTCCTTTTTGCCAAAGATTAATAATTTCTTCAGACATCCCTTCAATATAATATTCTTTGGGGATACCAATTTTCATTCCTTTGATCGATTGACCAAGATAGCTTTCATAATCAGGTACTGGTAAATCAACTGAAGTTGAATCCTTACTATCAAAGGAAGCCATTGATTTTAACATAATTGCACAATCACGCACATCTCGTCCAATAGGTCCTGCTTGATCCAGTGATGAGGCATAAGCTATCATCCCCCAACGCGAACACCGCCCATAAGTTGGTTTTACCCCTACAGTACCAGTAAAGGCTGCTGGCTGACGTATTGATCCACCAGTATCGGTTGCTGTTGCTCCTGCACAAAGATGAGCTGCCACAGCAGCAGCAGAACCTCCTGAGGAGCCGCCAGGAACAAGCTTTTCATCTGATTCTTTTTTTCGCCATGGATTAATAGTTGGGCCATAACATGATGTTTTATTAGATGATCCCATAGCAAACTCATCCATATTCAGCTTACCTAACATAACTGCTCCATCTTTCCATAAATTAGCAGTTACAGTTGATTCATATTTCGGTTTAAAACCATCTAAAATATATGAACAAGCCTGAGTATGTATATCTTGTGTTGCAAAGAGATCCTTAATTCCCAGTGGAATACCTTCTAAAATGCCAGCCTTTCCTTTCACCAAACGGATATCGGATTCAACTGCCATTTTTGTTGCTTGTTCTGCAGTTATTGCTACATAAGCATTCAGAATTGGATTAGCCAATTCAATTGCTTTCAAATAAGCTTCTGTTAGTTCAATTGCTTTCAAGTCTCCCTTTTTTAAAGCATCACGAGCTTGTGCAATTGTTAAGGTTATTAAATCGGTCATGTCGATTCTCGAGTTTTAAAATATAAAAAATTATTCGACTACTTTTGGAACAAGAAAAAAATTTTCTTCTGCTAAAGGTGCATTTGCTATAATATCTGCAGCCTTATTACCATCCGTAACCTCATCTTCACGTTTTCGTAAAGTCATTGGAATTACTGATGTTAGTGGCTCAACTCCATCAACATCAACTTCGTCAAGTTGTTTTATAAAATCTAAAACGGTATTAAACTCCTCTGTTATACGTTCAACTTCATCATTATGGATAGCAATACGTGCTAATTTTGCCACCCGCTTGACTGTTTTACTATCAACAGACATATTATACTTTCCTACTTGATTTACTCTAATATTATTAACCTATTCATTTTTTGGCTATACAAGTCTACATCTATAAGCGCAAGAATATTGATATTTACACCCCAATTTTTTATAGCAACTAACGAAAATATTATAATACTCTAAGCATATAAAGATGACCATTATCAGCATAAATGAAGTTAAAACACATCTTTCACTTGGGCAGACAATAGCAAGCTTAGATTTGGGTACCAAAACAATTGGAATTGCTATTTCTGATATTAGTTTAACATTTTCAAATCCGCGACCTGTTATTTATCGAAAAAAATTCACATTAGATGCTCTCACGCTTATACAGATTTTTAACAATGAAAACGTAGGAGCTATTATCATTGGCTTACCTCTTAATATGAATGGAAGCAATGGCCCACGTGTTCAAGCAACTAAAACTTTTGTTAGTAATATGGCAACATATACAGAAATTCCTTTTGTTTTTTGGGATGAACGATTATCAACAATCGCTGCAGAACGTCTTCTTTTAGAAATGGATATGTCACGCTCTAAGAGAAAATCACGTATTGATTCAGCTGCTGCTGCTTTCATTTTACAGGGTGCTCTCGATAGAATTAAGACTTTGCAATCAAACAGTAGGATAGAGAATATCTAATAATTGTGTTGGATTATATCGTGCAATCAACATACCATAAGATGATCTCCATTGTCCTCCAAGACGGCTTTCCATGTAAGCATTTACAATATATTCTACTTCTGTATAACGTAACGCAGCACTAGCAGATGCATATGCCATCTGCTCAACAAAAAACCTACCAGCTCCTTCATTCGTCGAAGCCATATTCACAGCGGATTTAATAATCTCAATCGCTCGTGGACCAGCTTGTCCAATATCAGCTGCAATTTTTTCTAATAATTGCTGAAATAATCCAGGTGCTTTATCTCCTATAAGAATTGCATCCCTTACCAATTGATTCATACCACTATTTTTAACTATTCGTGCAGGACTATCACGCAATATTTGCAACAAGGGATTACTATCCGTAAAACTCTCTATACCAACTTGCGCAATAATTTCACCAACAATTGGAATCACTAATTGACTGACATGACAAGCAATAATAGGTGTCATAATTCTTGCAAAAGCTGCCTCAGAACGATTATCTACAGCGTTATCAAATGCTCGGGCTAAACGCATAACCAATGCTTGCGAAGCAGCTATATCAAGTGCAATATCAGCAAAAATACGCTCTGTTAATGGTGGAAAGGGTTGATTTGGCATTTTCTTCCGAAGAAAATCTATACTCAATTGAAGTGCAGACCGCAAAACACCTGCAGATATTATAGCTTGATCGAAACGCATCATCGTTTCGATATCCTTAATCACCTTAGCTCCTTCTCCTACGTTACCCAAAAGCCAACCACAACAACCTCGGAATTCAATAACTCCTTCTGGAGCTGAACATTCTCCAGACCGCTGAATTAAATAACGAATTAATATAGTACCATTTAATAAGCCATTTTCTTGCAACCGTGGAATTAAAAAGCAGCTTAAAAGGCCATCTATCTCTGCGCTTACAATATATCCGTCAGCCATCGGATTAACAACATTGGTTTTTATAATGTTTAAACGGTATAGATCACGCCCCATTTTCTCATCAAAAGAAATCCTTTGAACAGCTGGAAAATTGAAAGTATATTTCTCACTTTCCTCAATATTATCAAAAGCACACGTCAGTGAGGCGCCTATTTTATTATCAATAGGCTTAGAAGATAAATCATACTGGCGTGATAAAAGTGCATCTTGCCATTTTTTAAATAGTTCAATATCACCAATTAAAACTGCAATAGCAGCACTTGCTACAGTGATCTCATTCAAATGTCCTGTTTCCAAACCGGCCAATAAAGCCAAGCGAATAGCACGCGCCTGATAACGTACTCCATTCTCTGAAGTCGCACTTTCCCAAAGCGAAGAAACTAAACCTGCTTGTCTAGAATACCTCTGAAGAGTATGATAAGAAGGATGAATATCTAATTCTTCTTTTGACTGTTTCCATCGATTATTATAGTGCAACTGGGGTCGGTGGCTGTTAGCTAAACGTGCAAGATCCCACGCCTCATCACTAGCCACGAAAGCTCCTATTTCCTCAAAGCTTGCCAATAAGGAAGTAGGTAAAGTAGATGCAATACGAAACATAAGCGTATCACTAAGAAATGCATTTTTTCGCTGTAAATTCTGCGTGAATACAACATTCATATAGTATATTCCTATTATTAGAATCACTCACATCATAGACTATTTGCCTTTTTACAGCTAAAAACATTTATTATATTTTAAAAAATGATGATTTACATTCTTTAGAGATCTATAGAAAAGAATACTATGACTCATAATACTACTTTTCCAATTTTTCCTCACCGACATCTTTTAGGGATTAAACACCTCACTGTACAAGACCTTAATATATTGCTTGATCGCGCAGATGAGAATGTACTTCTTTCCAAGAAAATTAATAAAAAACAATCTATATTACATGGGTATACACAAATTAATCTCTTCTTTGAAGCCTCCACAAGAACTCAATCTTCGTTTGAATTAGCTGGCAAACGATTAGGGGCAAACGTGATGAACATGGCTATTAGTAATTCGTCTGTAAAAAAAGGAGAAACATTAATTGATACAGCCACAACTCTTAATGCCATGAAACCTGATATACTCGTTATTCGCCATAGCTGCGCTGGAACTGCAGCGCTTTTAGCACAAAAAGTTGATTGTTGCGTAGTTAATGCAGGTGATGGTGCACATGAACACCCAACACAAGCTTTATTAGATGCTCTAACCATTAGAAGAATAAAAGGTCATATTGCAGGATTAACTGTCGCAATTTGTGGTGATATTTTACATTCACGCGTCGCCCGTTCTAATATTATCAGTCTCAATGCTTTAGGAGCTCGTATTCGTGCTGTTGCCCCATCAACACTTCTCCCTCCTAGAATCTCAAATATGAGTGTTGAAGTATTTAATACAATGAAAGAAGGTCTAAAAGGTGCTGATGTTATTATGATGCTACGCTTACAACGGGAGCGTATGACAAGTGCTTTCATCCCTTCTATTCGTGAATATTTCCATTATTTTGGTTTGCATAAAGAAAACTTAGCGTATGCTAAAAATGATTGCATTATCATGCATCCTGGCCCAATAAACCGTGGTGTAGAAATTGCTTCTGATATAGCAGATAGTACACAAAGTATGATTCACACACAAGTAGAAATGGGTATTGCTGTGCGCATGGCGGTCATGGAGGCTTTATTAGATTTGCGCCATAACTGGAGTAAAGAAAAGAAATGACAAAACCAATAGTTTTTCAAAACGCCCGCATTGTTGATCCTTCACGCGCAATTGATGAAATTGGTACAGTTATCATTGAAAATGGACTGATTGTAGCCGCTGGAAAAGAAGCTTTGAATCAAGGAATACCAGAAGGAGCAGAAATCATTGATGCACAAGATAAAGCAATTCTTCCTGGACTTGTTGATGCTCAAGTCTTTATCGGAGAACCAGGAGCTGAATACCCTGAAACTATTGCTTCAGCAAGCGAATCTGCAGCAGCCGGTGGTATTACCTCATTTCTTATGATGCCTGATACACAGACGATAATTGATAATGTAGCTCTTATTAAATTTATTACATGCAGAGCGCATGAAACGTCATTAGTTAATATTTATCCAGTTGCCGCTATCACACAAGGTCTGCAAGGACAAAAAATCACTGAATTTGGTTTATTGAAGGACGCAGGAGCAGTTGCCTTTAGTGAAGGAAAAAAGACACTCCAAAATTCAGCTGTGATGCGGCGCGCAATGATTTACGCACGTGATTTCGATATTGCATTGATTCATGAAACACAAGACCACGATCTTTCTGATCAAGGCGTTATGAATGAAGGTTTATTAGCGAGTTGGCTTGGTTTTTCTGGAATTCCGCGTGAGGCAGAAGTCATTCCACTCGAAAGAGACTTACGGCTAGCTATTCTAACACAAACACGCTACCACGCAGCACAGATATCGACAGCTATGTCTGCTGACGCTATTCGTTTAGCAAAACAAAATAGTGAAAAAATTTCAGCTGGTGTATCTATTAATCACTTATCTTTAAATGAAAATGATATTGGTGAATATCGTACTTTTTTCCGCTTAATGCCCCCATTACGTGCAGAAGAAGATCGTATAGCAATGATTCAAGCAATAAAAGATAGGACAATAGATATTATTTCTTCTTCTCACAATCCTCAAAGCATTGATAGAAAACGTTTGCCATTTCAAGAGGCTGCGCCAGGTGCTATTGGCATGGAAACTTTGTTAAGTGCAGCTTTACGCCTTTATCACAATGAAACTGTACCTCTTGTACGATTAGTTGAACTTTTATCAACAGCACCTGCAAAACTCTTTGGTCTCAATGCTGGAACGCTTATGAAAGGTGCTTATGCAGATCTTATTTTGGTTGATTTAGATGAGCCATGGGTCTTATCTGTAGATATGCTACATTCACGTTCAAAAAATACTCCCTTCGAAAAGGCTCGTTTTCAGGGACGTGTTCTTCAAACTTTTGTAAAGGGACAATCAGTATTTAAAATTAATCAACAAAGCAAATGAGATTCTTAATGAATGAAGTAGAAACACTTTTGCAATTCAATACATGTCTTATTTTCCTGATATCTTATCTCATTGGTTCTGTATCATTTGGATTACTTTTTACAAAATTTTATAAACTTGGCGATATAAGAACAATTGGTTCTGGAAATATCGGAGCGACAAATGTTTTACGAACAGGAAATAAAAAAATCGCAACTTTTACTCTTCTATGCGATATATTAAAAGGCACTTTTGTTATTTGGGTGACAAAATTTCTGTTTCCTACTGTAGAAATTGCTCTTCTGGCTGGATTTTTAGCTTTCTTAGGGCATATTTATCCCATATGGCTTAAATTCAAAGGAGGTAAAGGGGTTGCAACTTATTTAGGTGTCTGCTTAGGTTTTGATTGGTTAGCAGCTCTTATTTTTATTATTGTCTGGATAGGAGCGTTTATATTAACGCGCTATTCTTCATTTTCTTCACTTGCAGCTGTAATTATTACTCCAATTTTTATTTACTATCATTCCCCTTCTTTCTATGTTGCTTGCATAGTAATAATAATGAGCATACTCGTTATTATAAAACATCATACTAATATTCGCAGATTATTAGCAGGGGAAGAAAATAAAATTGATACCACAAATAGGAATAAATAAAGGAATTTTGCTTACTGATCAGCAACGATTAAATTGGTTGCGATTATTACGCAGCGAAAATATTGGAGCAGTTACTTTTCGTAATTTGATTGACCATTATAAAACAGCAGAAAATGCTCTTGCTATGCTTCCTGAGCTTAGTAAAAATGGAGGGCTTCGTAAACCTATTCGAATCGCGACATTAGATGATGCCGAAAAAGAAATGCAACAAGCTGAAAAACAAGGTATTAGGTTTATCGGTATAGGAGAACCAGATTATCCACCATTTCTCAAAGTAGTAGAAGCATCACCTCCACTTATTGCTATAAAAGGTGATTGCACGATTTTTCAAAAACCTTCTGTTGGGATTGTTGGTTCTCGAAATGCCTCTGCAGTCGGCAAAAAATTAACTAATCAGTTTGCTCATTTTATTGGTAATGCTGGTTTTACAATTATTTCTGGACTTGCACGTGGAATTGATAGCACCGCTCATCAAGCAAGTTTGCTAACAGGCACAGTTGCAGTTATGGCTGGTGGTATTGATTACATTTATCCTCCCGAAAATCAAAAACTCTATGATGATATTCTTGCTAATGGTGGAGCAATTATTAGTGAAATGCCCATTGGTTGGAAAGCACGTGCTATCGACTTCTCAAGAAGAAATCGTATTATTGCAGCTCTATCGCTTGGTCTTTTAGTAGTAGAAGCGGCCATGCGATCAGGCTCTTTAATTACAGCACGCCAAGCTGTTGAAATGGGACGATTGATTTTCGCTATTCCAGGATCTCCACTTGATCCAAGAGCAATTGGTACAAATAATCTTATTAAAGAAGGTGCTTTGCTGGTTACACATCCCTCTGATATTATAGAAACACTCACACCATTAACATCGAATACAAATGATCCTCAACTTAGCTTTTTTGAAGAAACATATTCAATTCAATTTCCACGAGAAAATACTAGTCCCCCCAAGCAAATAACGAATGAAACTTCTTTAATTGGAGATGATATAGAACGTGAAGCTGTCCTTGCAGCTCTATCAAGCACTCCAATTGATTTAGATACACTCAGCATTTATTCAGGTGTTTCGTTACAAAAACTCTACCTCTTGTTAATTGAACTGGATCTTGCTGGAAAGCTTATTCGGCACTCTGGCGGTTACGTATCATTGTCGACTTAGGATCTTCTCCAAGAGCCTCAGAACTATTAATAATGCTTTGCCCCTCTTCAGCTGCCATATCCAAAAGCAATGCTAAAAGTGGACTATGAGCTTGACGTGCCATCTGGCTCATTTGTTTTGACATATCTGTAATATAGTGGATAATCTTTAAGTGATTTATAAACATAATCTTTTATCCTTGAGCATTCTCCCCACCTCTCAATAGATGTTATCTTAGTATTTTGCCGTATGCTTTTTATATTGGCTGTGGAAAATAAGTTATACGATTTCTTTTATAAGGTGTATTTTTAATAATAACAATCAAAAGTTGTATAATGTAGTTTTTTTTTATGTGCTCTTGACCAATTGTCATTAGCTATTCATTTGAAAGAAGTTTATAAAGAGAATTTTGTTTCAACATTCGGATAAAATTATGGATATTGTTATCGTTGAATCCCCAGCAAAAGCAAAAACAATCAATAAGTACCTTGGATCTCAATATAAAGTCATAGCATCATTTGGACATGTACGTGATTTATCTGCAAAAGATGGCTCTGTTCTTCCCGATAAAGATTTTGCTATGAAGTGGGATATTGATACTGCTTCAGCAAAACGTTTGAATGAAATAGCAAAAGCAGTCAAAGAAGCCGATAGCCTTATCTTAGCAACAGACCCTGATCGTGAAGGAGAAGCTATTTCATGGCACATCCTTGATGTTCTAAAACAAAAAAAAGTTTTAAATGATCAACGTGTTAAACGAGTTGTTTTTAATGCAATCACGAAAAAATCCGTTCTTGATGCCATGAAAAATCCACGCGATATTGATATATCGCTTGTAGATGCCTATCTTGCACGTCGAGCCCTCGACTACCTAGTTGGTTTTAATCTCTCACCTGTTTTATGGCGCAAATTACCTGGCGCCCGTTCTGCTGGTCGTGTTCAATCAGTTGCCCTACGTATCATTTGCAATCGCGAATCAGAGATCGAGAAATTCATTAAAGAAGACTACTGGTCGATTACAACATACTTGAAAACACTCCAAAATAACATTTTTCATGCACGGTTAATAGAATTTAACCATAACAAACTTGGTAAGCTTGATATTCAATCCCAAAAACAAGCTGATCAAATTCTCTTTATGTTGGAAAAAGCAAATTATCGCACGTTAAGTATTGAAGCCAAGCCTATAAAAAGGAATCCTTCTCCACCCTTTACAACATCTACATTACAACAAGCTGCTTCTTCAAAATTAGGTTTTTCAGCTTCTCGCACAATGCAAGTTGCTCAAAAGCTTTATGAAGGTGTTGAAATCAATGGTGAAACAGCAGGACTTATTACTTATATGCGTACTGATGGAGTGCAAATGGCTTCAGAAGCTATTGATGCAGCACGAAAAGCGATTATTGATTCTTTTGGAAGAAATTATCTTCCTGAAAAACCACGTTTTTATTCAACAAAAGCTAAGAATGCACAAGAAGCACATGAAGCTATTCGTCCTACAGATTTTATACGTCATCCTAATCAAGTGTGCAACTTTCTCGATAGTGATCAAGCAAAACTCTATGAATTAATATGGAAACGCGCAATTGCCAGCCAAATGTGTTCTGCTGAAATTGAACGTACAACTGTCGAAATTGAAGCATCTCAAGAAGAAAATCACGCTCATTTACGCGCAACAGGCTCTGTTATTCGTTTTGATGGCTTCATTTCTGCTTATACGGATCCAAAAGAAGAAGAAAATAGTGATGAGGATGCATCAACACGTCTTCCACAGATTAATGTTGGGGAATCACTTACAAAAGAAAAAGTTGAATCGGTCAAACATACAACAGAACCACCTCCTCGTTATTCTGAATCTGCATTAATTAAAAAACTTGAAGAATTGGGAATTGGTAGGCCTTCAACTTATGCATCTACATTAAGCACACTTTGTGATCGTGGATATATCATAACTGATAAACGCAAACTTATTCCTGATGTTAAAGGACGTATCGTTACAGCCTTTCTTGAAAATTTTTTTAATCGCTATGTAGAATATGGTTTTACAGCAGCTCTTGAAGAAAAATTAGATCTTATATCGGATGGAAAACTTTCTTGGAAAGATGTTTTACGCGATTTTTGGGATGAATTTAATGCATCTATTACGAGCATCCAAGAACTACGCATAATGAATGTTCTTGATGTTTTAAACGTAACGTTAGCTCCTCTTGCTTTTCCAACACGTGAAGACGGAAGTGATTGCCGCTCTTGTCCCCTTTGTAAAAACGGCCAATTATCATTAAAATTAGGGCGCTATGGTGCATTCGTTGGTTGCTCTAATTATCCAGAATGTAAATATACATGCCAATTAGGTTCAGATACAGAAGAACAAAGCAAAACGGTGCACAATGATGAACCTGTTATGCTCGGTATTGATCCCGAAACAGGAAAAGATATCTCCCTTCGTCATGGCCGCTTTGGTCCATATATTCAACTTGGCGAAGGTAAAGAAATTAAGCGTGCAAGTTTGCCTAAAGAGTGGCATATAGAAAATATTGATTTTGATAAAGCTTTAGCTTTGCTGTCTTTACCTCGTAAAGTTGGCATTCATCCTGAAACAGGAAAAATAATTACAGCCGCAATTGGACGATATGGTCCTTATCTTGCTCATGACGGACAATACACAAATCTTTTTAGTACAGATGAAGTCTTTGATATCGGCATTAATCGCGCTGTTACAATACTTGCTGAAAAAAAAGAGAGTACAACAAACCGACGTAAAATAACATCTGCTATGCTGGCAACACTAGGAGATCACCCAGAAGGTGGGATAATTACCATACGTAATGGTCTTTACGGTCCATATGTTAACTGGAATAAAATTAATGCTACCTTACCAAAGGATAAAGATCCAGCTACAGTCACACTTGCAGAAGCCTTAGAACTTATATTAGCTAAGGCATCGATTAAAAAAACAAAACAAAAAACTACTTCAAAAAAGAATGCAACACCAAAAAAATCCTCACCCCGCAAAAAGAAAGCATAAATTTTGGCTAAAAGCGAGAAAAAAACAAAATATTTTCAAATCTCTAATACTAAGAAGCTACCTAGTAAATCAGAAATTTTATCCTTTATCACTCATAATCCAAACCAATCGAGTAAACGAAAAGTTGCTAAAGCTTTTAACTTGAATAGTGCTTCTCATATATGGTTAAAAGATATATTGCGTAACTTAAAAGATAACTATGCAATACCAAAAAAACGTAAAAATTTAAGCATCAAAAAGGGATTACCATCGATTACTTTAGTCAAAGTTAGCGCTCTTGATAAAGACGGTGACTTTATTGCAGAACCTCTTGAATGGCCCAATGATCCAAAGCCCAATATTCAAATTTCTTCTTCTCATCGCATAAGAGGAGCAAGCATTAGTATTGGAGATCACGTCCTAGTAAAAATTTTTCGAAATAAAGTTTTGCAAAATTTTCCTTATAGAGGACGAATCATCCGCAAGATTGATAAGAAAAAAAGAAATATGCTTGGTATAGTGAGAGAATTAGAAAATGGCGAATGGCAAATAGATCCCATAGAACGTAAAAACAACGAGCTTATTATTGATATGTCTACGAGCATAGATATCAAAGCTGGTGATCTTGTCGAAATTGAAATTAACAACAGTACTAACTACAGCTTCAAAAAAGCAAAAGTAAGAAATATTTTAGGGCACATTAATAATGAAAATAATGAAACAGATTTTTCAATGATTGCCCTTATATCAAAAGAAATTCCTCATATTTTTCCCTCAGATGTCCTTGAACAAGCTGAAAATGTAAAACCTGATAACTCTATTAACCGCGAAGATTGGCGACAATTACCGTTTATTACAATTGACCCCCCAGATGCAAAAGACCATGATGATGCAGTTTATGCAATAAAGGACAAAAGCCCTACCAATAACGGAGGTTGGATTATCATTGTCGCAATTGCGGATGTTTCTTGCTATATACAAGCAGGAAGTATTCTAGATCAAGAGGCATTAAAACGAGGAAACTCTGTTTATTTTCCTGATCGTGTCGTACCAATGCTTCCAGAATGTATTTCTAATGATCGCTGTTCATTGCATGAAGGAAAAGATAGACCTGCACTAGCTGTTCGTATGATTTTTGATGCGAATGGAAACAAACGTAAACATAGTTTCCATCGTATTGTAATGCGTACAGTAGCCAAATTATCCTACCAAGAGGTACAATGTGCAATTGAAGGAAAGACAAATCAAAAAACAGCTCCCTTACTTGAAAACATTTTACAACCATTATGGGGTGCTTATTCCTGCCTTAAAATTGCGCGCAATCGCCGACAACCATTAGAATTAGAAGTACCAGACAAAAAGATTATTCTTAATCAAAATGGACACATTCAAGATGTTGTGATTTTATCTCACCTAGAAGCACATCGATTAATTGAAGAGTTCATGATACAAGCAAATGTTGCAGCTGCTGAAACATTAAAAGGACATCATCAACCTCTCATTTATCGTATTCATAGTAAGCCATCTCTTGCAAAACAAGAAATGCTCCAGAACTTTCTTCAAAGTCTAGGAATTTCACTCGCACGAGGAGCTGAACTTACATCAGCACAGCTTAATAATATTCTTACAAAAGCTATAAATACGGAACAAGAGGAGTTAGTAAATCAGATTATTTTGCGCTCACAATCTCAAGCCGAATATAGTCCTGAAAATATAGGCCACTTTGGTTTAAATCTGCCTAACTATACACATTTTACCTCACCAATTCGCCGTTATGCTGATTTAATTATTCATCGAGCGCTTATAAAAGCTCTGAAATTGGGTAATGATGGACTCACAGATGAACAAGAGAAAAATTTTGCAAAAATTGCTACTCAAATTTCTTTATACGAACGCCGCGCAATGACGGCAGAACGAGAAACTATTGATCGACTTGTTGCACATTACTTAGTTAATAAAATTGGACACTCATTTACAGCCCATATTTCAGGAGTTACAAAAGCAGGTCTTTTTATTGCACTTGATAAATTGAATGCAGATGGTTTTGTACCTATTTCTACACTTAAAAGTGATTATTACTATTTTGACGAAGTACAGCATACCCTTATAGGAAAACGCAGCCATAAATGTTATCAACTCGGTGATGTAGTCGAAGTAAAAATTTTAGAAGTCCAACCTTTTTCTGGTGCGTTATGTTTTGAAATGTTAACAAAACCTCGTCTCATAACTTCTTTACCTATCTCCTACCACAAAAATAAATCTATAGTGAAAAAACGCAATTATGTTTCTAATAAAAAAGATAACCTTGAATAAAAGATCGCAAAATTAGAATTATATCTCTGCACACAAAGATTAAAAGCTATGATAAATCCATAACAATATTTAATTTTAAAAACTAATTGATTGTTGATAACATTAGTATCAAATATTTTAAGCTTATTATACAAAAAGTTATTTAAAAAAATCTTTATTTTTAATATCTTTTTAAAAAGATGTCTTAATTTAAGAAGAACTATATAGCCAACATTTTTAAAGTAATGGATTATTTAAAAATCTCTTGTCATTTTATTATTATTTGATGCATACTGTTTCTTTTTTTAGCTCTATATAATAAATTTCTGTGATTCTCTTTTGATTAAGAAAAGATCAAAAAATTTTTATTGAATATATCATAAAATATGCAACATATAGACTTATCTGCCTTTTATCATCTAAAAATCCACATAATTACCCTACAAACTATGTGCTACACTGTAAATACTATTTTTTAAATCGCAATTTTCTTTTTCTATTTTCAACAAAATTTATTACTAATCATATGATCTAAATATAACACTATAATTTTAATTAAACTCCCCTCATGATGAACAAAACCTTCAACTTCTCAAATAGTTCTTTGCGTGCAATTATTGCCTCGATTACGACCATTGGTACTGTCGGTATAGCATTAGGAATGGGAACACAACTTATTTCGTTGCTAATGACTGAAAAAGGATTTTCAAATAGTATCATCGGTTATAGTGGAGGAGTCGGAGGAATTGCAACAATTATTGCAGCTGCTCTAACTGCTCGAATCGCCTTATATTTCGGTGTTGTCGAATCAATATTGATTATGATGATTATTGGTTCCCTAAGTTTTTTAGGATTCTATTTTTTTGAATCAATATGGATTTGGTTTATTTTGCGATTTACACTGCATTTCGCGATGACAATTATATTTATTCTATCAGAGTTTTGGATCAATAATGCATCTCCACCTCACAGACGCAGTCTAGTAATTTCTATCTATGCCATTACTTTAGGTCTTGGATTTATTTTAGGCCCAATGCTGCTAGAAAAAATAGGAACACAAAATTTTATACCTTTTGGTGCCGGCTGCCTTCTTATTATAATTGCTATCATACCTCTTCTCTTTGCTTGGAAATTAAGCCCAAAATTTCAGAGTAAGGAAAATACAGCGTTTTTTTCACATATTTTACGTGTTCCCACCTCAACAATAGCAGCACTTATTTATGGTGCTATACAAATGGGAACGCTAACACTTATAACACCTTTTAGCTTATCAATTGGATATAATAAAAATGAAACCATACATTTTATGGAAATTCTTGCTCTTGGCAATATTCTCCTTTTAATTCCTATCAGCCTCATAAGTGATTATTTAAAAGATAAACGCTATTCTCTTATAGGATGCGCTATTTTAGGATTGATTGGAACTCTCATTATACCACAGATAGCAGAACATAAACTAATTTTGATGATTGATCTTTTCTTCCTTGGTGGAATACCTGCAGGTCTTTATACAATTGGGCTTGCACAACTTGGTGAATACCTTAAAGGACAAGAGCTTGCTGCAGCTAATTCTGCTTTTATTTTTTGCTACGGAATTGGTACGTTAATTGGACCAGCAATTATTGGTCAAACGATGGATATTTTAAAACCATTTGGTTTTTCTTTGTCAATTGCCTGTTTTTTTAGCTTATATATTATTTTAGTGCTTACTCAATTAATAAGAAAATCAAACAACTCTTGACTTTTTGTATAACATCCGTAGTGTCGTATGTAAAATGTAATTGCATCAACAATAAATTTTGATAGCAAAGTAGTATTATTTTACTATAATAGGACTCTTATTATGGCTAAGGCAGCAACCATTAAGATTAAGCTTTTGTCAACAGCAGATACTGGTTTTTTCTACGTAACAAAGAAAAATAGCCGCACAATGACAGATAAAATGAGTAAACGTAAATATGACCCAATTGTCAAAAAGCATGTTGATTTTAAAGAAACAAAAATTAAATAATTAACTTTTCGTTTGAATTATTAAAATTAAGCATGCTTTATAAATAAAAACGCAGAATATATTGCAGTGTTCTTGATAATTTGGCTTTTTTACAAAAGCTCTTTTATTATTACCCTCCTAATAAAAAAGGGAAACGTGGTTGTATTCTTTTAAGATAAATGTTTAGCTTTTCTAGCTAAAGTCTCAACCTTTATTTTACAAAATAATTCATTACTCACAGCAGTCTCAAAGAGTGATATGTTACTAAGTGCATTAGTTATATAAACTATCTTGATCAATACAAACCTAAGTACTCATAATTAATTATTATTGAAAAATAATTATTTAATCTTCTCACTGACGCTGCATTTTCCTATATCAATCATCTTCCACGTGCCAGTTATATAAAATAATTAGCAAGTATTCTTTCAGATCCTCAAGGCTACCTATAATGATAAATTTGTTACTTATTAAAAAGGCAAATATATCCTCAAAAAATTCTTTCCATGTGTCAATATATCAGAATAGCAATCATCATAGGTAAAAAAGGACATTGTATATGGGCTAATGGAAATGATATTGGATCTTTTATAAGAAGGAATTTTAAGCGCCTATATACGTAAAATTTGCGCTACTCGCAAATTGTTTCTCTTTGTTCAATGAACAAAAATACATAAATAATCTACCTGATCAGATTGATATTTATGTCCAAGAGAAGACTTATATAAGTTTTTATTTATGCTTAAAGGAGTTGGATCTACAAATAAAACTTTATCAAATACTCTACCTTTACTATCACATAATCATTTAATTAATTTTCTATAGGATAAAATTCATAGATGAGAAACAGCAGCCTGTCTTCCCTACCATCTTGCTATTGTATATATTTATTTATAGATAAAGCATAATGAATATTTTTCAAAATGAAACAGTTATTACAAATTACCAGTATTTTATCTCAACTCATCCCATATTTTTATCTCATGAAAATAAATAATTCTCCTTCTAACCCGAATATTTTTAGCAAAAAACTTATTATTTTCAGTATTGTTACAATAAATATTGTTCTTATTCATGGAACAATTTATTCGAGATGTACTGCAGCACAAATCACTAACATAATTTCTGTTCCCCAAAAATCTATAAAAGGTAAGGCATTGGTCATTGATGGTGATTCAATTAAAATTTCTGATAACATAATTCGACTTGCAGGAATTGATGCTCCTGAACTCAATCAATTTTGCGGTATAAAAAAAGAACGCTACGCATGCGGCTTGCAAGCAAAAAAAAAATTAGAAAAACTTATAGCTCATCAATCTGTTACATGTTACTGGTCCAAAAAAGACAACTATCATCGTATTCTTGCTATATGTAGAACAAAAAAAGTTAATAACATTAACGCAGCAATGGTACGCAATGGTTGGGCTATCAGTTTTTATAACTATCCTAAAGAAGAACAAAAAGCTAAAAGACGAAAAAAAGGAATATGGCAGTCAAGTTTTCAAAACCCGCAAGAATGGCGTAAAACTCATCCCCGCATAAAAAAATAAAGCAATCTCTTTACTCCATAAAAATATCTTTTTAATTTCTTATTTATTATGAACAAAAAACAATGTGAGCATATTATAAAATTAGAAAAAGATATTCATTCTTGTCGTGTTTGTATCAAACATCCACATTATCTTCCTCCCCTTCCCCATGAACCAAGGCCTGTTGTCTATTTATCTAATACTGCTTCTATTGCAATTGCAGGTCAAGCACCAGGATTGCGTGTGCATGAAAGTTTGATCCCTTTTAATGATCATTCTGGCATAAGATTACGTAATTGGCTCGGTGTAACCAGTGATGAATTTTACAATAGATCTCTATTTGCTATTGTTCCTATGGGTTTTTGTTTTCCTGGCTATGATCCAAATAAATCTGATTTGCCTCCAAGAAATGAATGTCGAGAAATATGGCATGAAAAAGTATTTCAAGCTATGCCACAAATAAAACTTGTTCTTGCTATTGGAAGTTACGCGCACAAATGGCATATCACAAACCTAAAATACAAAACTGTCTCGGAAACCGTCAATGATTGGAAAAACATACTATCCATACGTCAACCCAGAGGATATAATGTTATGCCTTTACCCCATCCGTCATGGCGAAATACTTTTTGGTTAAAAAAACACCCATGGTTTAATGAGGAGCTTATTGTATATCTCCGCTGTTTAGTCCGTAAATTCTTATGAATTTGATAGTATATTAATTTTTTATCAAACTAGTTAACTTTAATAAAGTTCATAGCCCTTATAAGCAATGTAAGGAATTATCAATATAAAATATAATAAATTAATCATGATAGCTTTATAATATAGAGCTGAGTTCACCATGCATAAAGCAGCATTCTTTATCTAATATTGTAACATCTAATATCCGAAATTGTTAATAAGAAGCTCTACTTAACTAAATGCTATTATTTAATTTAAATAGCATCTAATTTTAAATATGAATTCACTAAAAGAAGGTTTGAAATTTATAACCTATAAGATTATTATCTAGTCGTGTTAATAGCCACTAGTAAAGCTAATATACCCAAAACCATATTGAAATAATTAATAATCACTAAAACTCCAATTTATACGTTCTAAGTTCAGATATCATAAAATCTGCAATTCAGTCTTGATATCTTTTTTAAAAACTGAAAAATATCAAATCAGCTAACTCAAATGAAAAAGTAGTAATTTGAGGTATCTATTTTTAAAAATTATACCATCAAAATATTATGTGAAAAAATGAATGATTTTAGAAAACTTGAATTTTATATTTTAATAAAGTTTTTATTTTCTAGAAAATTATATTTTTAAAGTTGTTTAATATTTATGATCACATTCTTACTTTTTAATACTCAGTTTTTCTACTCAGACGGTCCCATTTGCGTATGAACTAAGACAGCCGCTTTAACAATACCAGCTGCTATAGCTGCACCGGTTCCTTCACCAAGACACATATCTAAATCCAAAAGTGGTTCTTTTCCAATTTTTTCTAAAAGTTTACGATGAGCTGTTTCAGAAGAAACATGCCCAACAAGTGTATGATCAAGGGAACTTGGATTTATTTTATACAGCACTGCTGCTGCTGCTGTCGCTATAAACCCATCTAAAATAACTGGAATTTTTTCCATTCTTGCAGCTAAAATAGCCCCTACCATAGCAGCAATCTCACGCCCTCCTAAGCGGCGCATAATTTCAAGAGGATCATTTAAATAGTTCTTGTGTAAAGAGATCGCTGTCTTTACAGCCATAACCTTGCGTTGATAAAATTCTCCTACGGCTCCCATACCAGATCCTACCCATTCCTCAGCTTCTCCACCAAACAAAGCAAGACATAAAGCTGAAGCTATAGTCGTATTGCCTATTCCCATCTCTCCAATACACAAGAGATCTGTTCCTCCAGCAATTGATTCCATTCCAAATGCCATTGTTGCAGCTGCACTACGCTCATCCATTGCTGCATCTTTTGTAATATTCATTGTTGGATATTCTAGTGCCAAATCATATATTTTCAATCCAAGATCATAAGCTACACAAATCTGATTGATAGCAGCGCAACCTGTTGTAAAATTTTGTACCATCTGTTGTGTCATAGATTGTGGAAATGGCGTAACACCCTCATCAGTAACCCCATGATTGCCAGAAAAAACAGCAACTAGAGGCTTCATTATAATTGGTTTTTCTTCTCCTCTCCATCCCGCATACCAAACTGCAATATCTTCCAATTTTCCTAGTGCACCCTTTGTTTTTACTAATTGTGCCTGCCGTTTTTTTGCTAAAGTTATTGTAAATTCATCAGCAATAGGTAAATTTATTAATAAAGCACGAAAATCATCAAATGGCCTAGCAATCATGAAAATACCTTTTCGAATCTACAATATATAACTAGCATTTTCTTTTACAGGTAGGATATAAATAATTTATTGTTTTTTCTCATATTACAAACGTAAGATGAACTATTTAATAAGCATCTAGGATGATAAGAGAGCGAATGTTGAAAATCTCTTTAAGGACAAAATATGAAACTGATATCTCGCTATATACAATTATTGCAGTAAACTTTCACATTTTTTTAACTTTTAACAAAGCTTAGCTCTAATAGATTAAGATATTTATTTTATCTCTTTCTTGAAAAACTGCAATTTTTTAATAATTATTCATAAATTATAATTTAAATTTATTATATAATATTAAAGTTTTTATCAAATTATTTTAACTGATAGAAGCAAAAGCTTCTTTTAAAGTATGCACATTAGCATCCGTCTTTGTTGCATCATGTGATAATATTTGTCGCCATCGTCGTGCGCCATCACGCCCTTGAAACAAACCAATCATATGGCGTGTAATGTGAGAAAGACGTCCTCCTGAAGCTATATGCTTAGCGGTGTAATCACACATAGCATTAATAAGATCATAATCACTAAGATTATTTTGCGGTTCACCATATATTTCAGAATCAATCAGGCGCAACCAAATAGGATTATGATAAACTTGTCGTCCAACCATAACAGCATCACATGATCTTAAGTGTTCTTTAATTTCACTAATTGATTTTATTCCACCATTTAATCCAATAAAATTATTTTCATATTTACGCTTTAAATTATAAACTCTTTTATAATTAAGTGGTGGAATATCGCGGTTTTCTTTTGGACTTAATCCTTTTAACCACGCTTTGCGTGCATGTACCCACAGCGCATCACAACCAACATTCCATATACGATCAGCTAAAAAATCTAAAGCCAATTCTTCATCCTGATCATCTACACCAATACGACATTTAACAGTTACAGCTATAGTAACAGTTCGTTTCATCGCTTCTACGGCCCGTGCTACAATATCAGGATGCAACATTAAATAAGCACCAAATATACCTGCTTGAACACGATCTGATGGACAACCAACATTTAAGTTAATTTCATCATAACCAAAGTCTTCGGCAATACGTGCAGCTTCTGCCAATTTTTTGGGATCTGATCCTCCTAATTGTATTGCAATTGGATGTTCTTCATCACTGAAAGCTAATAACTTTTTACGGATGCCATAAATCACAGTATCAGCTACGAACATTTCAGTATAAAGTAGCGCCCTTTTCGTCAAAAGACGATAAAAAAATCTGCAATGCCGATCTGTCCAACCCAACATTGGTGCCACAGCAAATTTTACTAATGCTGGAGAATGATAAAATGTCATAGGAATATTATTCATATATTTTTATTATTATCCTATTAAGCAAACAAATACTCCCTTTTCCTATCTTCCTCATATGGATATTTTATTCTCTTACTTTTAAGAAAATGAAAATACATTCTACACTTACTTTATGCAGCTTTTAGTAGTCTAAAATTTTTTCAATAATTAATAGAAAAAAGCACATATAATATGCTGAGATACAAGTCTCAGTTCGACTGTTATCTTCTTTTAAGATAATTTTTAAATTCATGCAAATTGACATTTCTGTTTGCCTAATTAATTAGGAAATAATATCTTAAATAGTAAAATCTAATCTTGTGTTTCAATACATCCCATGAAATGAATAATATAAAAAACATGTTTTAATTGATAAATAAAAAATACTATTTAAATAAAATTTCTCTAACTTTTTAAAAAACATGTATTAAGTCAGTACTTTTAATAAGGTAATAATACAATAAAAATTATATTTATTGTATACAGATACTTATAATTCAGTACAATTAAGAGCTAAAAGAAAAATCCTATTAAAAATTAAAGGTCGATAAAAAAGAAAACTGTGATAACAGAGTTTCGCATTTCATTTGATTGCTTACATATGTTATAATATTTTATGTCATAATTTTCTTCTTATAATTTGTTTTTAAAAAGCACAGATCTTTTGAATAATTCTACAAATAAACTCATTTAAATAATTAATTTCAATATATTTTATGACATGTATTATGAAATAATATTTACTTAAACGCATAAACTCAACGCAGACTGATACCGTAGAATTGAAGATTTTTTGCTACACACAAATCAACAGAATGTTGTAGTACTTGCGCTACTCTTGCTGTATTGATCATTTCTCTATCTAAAAACTCACTATTAAAGTAACTTTTATTTACCATAAAATTGTCATTTACTCCTATTGATATATAAAATTTCTTATCACGTGGAGTATTTATAACGGCAATTGATTTTATTTTAACGTCTGAGTATAGTTCACCAGCGTTACTATCACAAATCTTCTTAAAACTATCTGCAAAAGATTGTTGAGAAAACAACAGTAGAAAAAAGGCAATAGACATGAAGTAAACAATTTTTAAATTTTTTTTCATCAAATTTTCCTTTATATATTAGAGATATACGAATAATTTTCTTTATAATACAATGCAATATCACAAAGAAGTTTAGATATTTTAATCTCCTACATGTAAAGCCTGCAACATTACTTTCGCGACGGCTTTATGAGATTTTAAAAACCACTCCTCTCCAAATTTTTGCGCAGAGTTTTTAGGAGTACAAGTTGACTTAAGCTCACAATTAGCATAAGAACTCCACGGTTCCTGACCCCAAGCTTGATGATTATCAGGAAAACCAGCTAGTTGTGGTTGAGTACCTCCTGATGAAAAGCCAGAATATATTCGTTCTCTATAATCCGGATTTCGAACAAACCGACCAACAGTCCCCCCACTCACTCTTTCCCACCCAATAATTTGAGTCCAATGAATAACACCTAATGCAGCCATCTCTTGCTCAGGACTATGTGGAGAATAACGACCTAAAGTTCCATTAACATCAATAAAATTAGGTGTTGTATGAATATGATAAACATAACCATTATGATTAAGGTAACTACTAACCCAACGAATCGCAAGATTCCGATTAACTGTTGTAGATACATAACCAGAATCATGGCGTGCCATTCCCGTTCCAGTTCCATTCACATGATTCCATAAACTTATATCTGGTGGAGGTTGGTTAGGCCGTGTTCTATCCATACCTCGAGGAAAAAAACCTCCAGCAGCTTTTAGATCTTTAGGAGTATCCATAGCTGCTCGATAAACTATTCTATCATCATCAGCAAAAACAAAATGTGAAAATATGACAATTATTAAAGTAATAAATAATCTAAACATTTTTCTATAATCCTATCACTAAGTAACAATTAGTTTCTCTAATTCTTCATGTTCTATTGAAGACAAGATATTGTATTGTATTGTATTGTATAGATAGGCTCTTGTTCCCCTCAGCTAGCATTTAGTGCTATTCCCCTTAGACATTAAATCAAATAACAGAAATTGATTAATATGCTCTATTTAATATCGAATAAGATTTTTAAAAAGAAATTAATATTTTACTAACAATTATATGTTAAATTTATATACGATTCGTATAATTTTAACAATATACTAGACAAAAATATTTCCTCACAAAATAAGATTTGTATACTCCATATTCTAAGGTTTTTACTTCTGTAACAATAAAGCGCTTTCTTTAAGTGCTCAAATAACAATATGATCTTAGGTTGAGGTATAATCCTCTAATATTATTGATACAAACATCAAGCTTTTTGAGATTATTTATCTAAAACATTTTTCACATCTTTTCTGAATAGCTCATGCATAGTATCTTGTCTTCTTCTATCATTTCTCTAAACATCATTTTAGAGTGCTTACAAATATAGAGAGGATAGCTGTATACTTTAGAAGTCATCCATGAAATCCCAAAGTCTGTAAATCATTTTCTTTTCTTGACGATAAAAAAAATCAAACCAGAATATTTAGTGCAAATGCAATTTCAAATGGCTTATACAGAGCATCCAATGGTATGATTTTTTAGCTATGATCCATTCTTTATAAGATAATCAGCTCAATTACATCCCAAGATTCAGCATATTCTCCCTAATGATGAACAAATCCCCCACATCAATAAAGCGGTTCAAGAATTTTTAGAAGAAATCGAACAAAAAATAAATAGATTGTAGCTTAAGTTGCTTAAAACTATGAGAATACTCCACTGCCTCCTAGTATTGCAGCCATTTTATATAATACAAAAAGAATATTAATAAAATGATATCTAATGATGGCGATAGATTATAATAACATGTGAGTGTAAACAAACGGCTTTTTAGTGTATTCAAAACAACAACTTGCAATTTAGTACTTTAACAGGACACTTCTCAAACTATATAAGCTAGATAGAACAGTGAGATGAAGAAATTCAAATAAACATCAACATTCATTCTAAAGAAAAATAAGAAGCAAAATAAGAATAAATCAGATAAAACCCTATAAATTGCAAAGGGTAGTCTGAAAGATAGTCTTAAAAAGAAAAATTCAAATAAAAATATTACATTTCAATATGTTAAATAAAAAACGGTGCCCCCAGAGAGACTCGAACTCCCGACCCCCTGATTACAAATCAGGTGCTCTACCAACTGAGCTATAAGGGCACGCTACATTGGAGATAGCATAAACTTACAAAAAGGCAAATAAAAAATTATGAATGTAGTTACATATTGAAAGATATATCTAAATCAAATTAATCTGATGTTTATTAATATGCTTATCTTGATAAACAAGTATAATATATAAACTTATTCTTTATAAATCGGAAGAAACTAATTTATCAGAAAGATATTTTTCCAACCAATGGATATCATAATCACCATTAGCAATATCTTGATTATCAATAAGATCACAAAATAAAGGTAATGTAGTTTTGATACCATCAACCACAAACTCACTTAAAGCGCGCCGTAAACGCATCATACATTCCAAACGCGTACGACCATGAACAATCAGTTTTCCGATTAAGCTATCGTAGTAGGAAGGAATACGATAACCTGAATAAGCCCCTGAATCAACACGAACTCCTAGCCCTCCAGGTGTATGAAAATGGGTAATAAGTCCTGGAGATGGTGTAAAATTAATTGGGTCTTCAGCATTAATACGGCATTCAATAGCATGGCCAGAAAAATGGATGTCTTTTTGGGCAACTGAAAGCCCTAAACCAGATGCAATATGAATTTGTTCATGAACTAAATCTATACCTGTAATTGCTTCAGTTACAGGATGTTCAACTTGTAAACGGGTATTCATCTCGATAAAATAAAATTCACCATTTTCGTAAAGAAACTCAACAGTACCTGCCCCACGGTATCCGAGTTTTGCACAAGCATTTGCAACAATATTACCAATTTTTTTCCGCTCAGCTTCATTAAGTATAGGCGAATACGCTTCTTCCCATACTTTTTGGTGGCGCCGTTGAAGTGAACAATCACGTTCTCCTAAGTGTATAGCATTACCAGCTCCATCACCTATGATCTGAATTTCAATATGGCGTGGCTTTTCTAGATATTTTTCAATATAAACTGAATCATCATTAAAAGCAGCACTAGCTTCTGAACGTGCTGTTTTGAAAGCTGCTAAAAGTTTTTGCTCAGAATGAGCAACTTTCATACCGCGTCCACCACCACCTGCAGAAGCCTTAATAATAACTGGATAGCCAATTTCATTAGCAATGCGTAGAGCTTCTTTTTCTTCAACTATAGCATTATCAGAACCTGGTACAACAGGAATGCCAAGGCTTTTAGCAGTTTTTTTAGCTTCTATTTTATCACCCATAATACGAATATGTGCTGCTGTTGGACCAATAAATGTAATATTATGCGCTTCCAATACATCTGCAAACTTTGCATTTTCAGAGAGAAATCCATAACCTGGATGAACAGCATCAGCTCCTGTAATTTCACAAGCCGAAATAATTTGATAAATATTTAAATAAGAATCGCGAGAATGTGGAGGACCAATACATACACTTTCATCAGCAAGCCGGACATGCATAGCATCAGCATCGGCAGTTGAATGAATAGCTACAGTCTTAATTCCAAGTTCTTTACACGCTCGCAGAATGCGAAGAGCAATTTCTCCTCGATTAGCAATGAGGATTTTTTGTATCATGACTGCCCCTCGCTTTATTCAACTATAATAAGTGGTTCATCAAATTCAACTGGTTGACCATCTGTAACTAAAATAGCAGTCACAGTACCTGAATGAGGTGATGAAATTTGATTCATCGTTTTCATTGCTTCAATAATTAGTAAAGTTTGACCTTTAGAAACATTTTGTCCTACTTTTACAAAAGGTTGTGCACCTGGCGCAGGAGCAAGATATGCTGTGCCAACCATTGGAGATACTATTTCATTTTTTGGTTTTTCTTTTTTTGTAGAATCTTCAGTTGTTGAAAGTAAAGAAGAAACTACTGTAGAGCCAGACGTAGGTGTATAAATTGTTTGTGCAGAAGAAGAAGTGTTTTGGCGCGCTATACAAATGCGAACCCCACCTTGTTCAATTTCAATATTGGTCAAATTTGCATTGTTTAAAATTTCAGCAAGGTCGCGGATAATTGCCGTATTAATCCCAGTACATTGCTGAGCATCTGTTTTTTTTATTGCCATTTTATTCCTAACTCCTTGACCGATAAAATTTCTAACACTTACTATCTTTATGACTAAATATCTTTTAAATTTTAATAAAACTTTCCCTAATTATTATGTCCACATTGTAATTAAATTAAACCGCAATACAAATTCACATTTATAAATTTGTTAACAAAAAAATCAAAGCATCAATATATCGATTTATTTCTCAACAATCTAATTAAGAAAAAAGGAGTTCATTGTGCATCTTCTATTGCTGCCTGCAAAATACTTTTTTCTACAGCTCCACTAAATATTTTATCTCCGATGATATAAGCGGGAGCACCAAGGATATTCAAGGCAGAAGCAATTTTAATATTCTCTTGAAAGAATTTCCGTAAGTTTGAGTTTTGCATTGCATTTCGTAGTTCTTTTTCATTAGCTCCTAAAGAAATTGCTACTTTTATAGCCTTAGCTTCATTTGCACGGCCTTGACTCATTAAGAGTTTTTTATGAAACTGAAAATACTTCTCTGGAAAGAGTTTTCTAAAAACATAAGCAATAATATGTGTTTCTACGGAATCAGGCCCTAAAATCGGTAAATCTTTGATGATTATTCGTAGATCTGGGTATTCCTGTGTTAGACTTATTAAATCTGAATAGGAACGTTTACAATACCTACAATTATAGTCAAAAAATTCAACAAGCACTATTTTTCCATTTGGATTTCCTAAAATAGCATCATAAGGAGATTGAAAAATTTCCTTTTCTAATAATTTAATGATTTCAGATTGTTTTTGAGCTTCTTGTTGACGACGCCGTTCAAATTTTTCCTGAAGAATAAGCTGCATTTCAATCATAATCTCTGGATTATTAAGGAGATAGTCTCTTATAATTTGTCGAATATAATCATCATTGATGTTTTTTGTACTTTTCTCGCTAAGTTTCGACAAAAAAGCAGAATCTTCTAAAAGTTGTATTTTAAGATTTTCTATATTTAGATGATTTGATGTTTGTTCTTTTGTTTGTGCATCTGACAAAAATGAATACATAAAAACACTCAATATGATCGCTATTAAAAAAAATTTTATAAATGATAATTTTAAATATTGAGCTTGATCAATCATATTTATCTGTCTTTGTATTTGGCTTAAGTATTTATAAATTTATATGGTAAAGTAGCATATTTATACAACAAACCAATTAAATTATAATATATAATTTAGCAAATTATAGAGATAACCTGTTCTCTATTATCTGATAAACAGAATATTTTCATGCATATTTTCATATTTTTTTGTTAAAAGAAATATGAAAGCATTCGATATAAAGCATTCATCTTAATTACTCAAATATCGCCATCATTAACTCCTGTAGAGCCAACTTAATATGAAAAAAGAAAAAACAATGAAAGCCACAATGCATTATGATCTATTTATTATTGGCGGAGGAATAAATGGGTGCGGAGTAGCCAGAGATGCAGCTGGTCGTGGATTTAGTGTTGGATTAGCTGAAATGAATGATCTTGCATCAGGTACATCAAGTGCATCAACAAAACTTATTCATGGTGGTCTTCGTTATCTTGAACACTATGAATTTAGATTAGTTCGTAAAGCATTAAAAGAACGTGAGATTATTTGGCGTATGGCTCCACATATTGTACATCCTATGCGCTTTATCCTACCTTATCATAAAAAATTACGGTCTTCTTGGATATTACGTTTAGGACTTTTTATTTATGATTATCTTGGCGGTTGGAATCAAATATTTCAGCGTACCAAAATGGTTAATTTTTCAAAAAATTTTTGTACTCCTCTTAAAAAAAATTATTATAAGGGTTTTGAATATTCTGATGCGATAGTAGATGATTCTCGCTTGGTCATTGCTAATGCGCGAGATGCAGAAAAATGGGGAGCTGATATAAAAGTACGAACAGAAGTCCTATCCTTAACAATAAAAGAGAATAAATGGCTTATTACTCTTCATGATAAATTGAGTGATAAAAAATATTGTGTTACAGCTTCCTATATTGCAAATATGGTTGGTCCTTGGATTAATCATGTTTTAGAGAACGTTTTAAATTCTACAGAATTTCCCTCGATGCGGCTTGTTAAGGGATCTCATATTTTGGTTCCAAAACTTGATATGCATAATCGCGCTTATATTTTACAAAATAACGATAATCGTATTATTTTCGCTATTCCATATCAGGAAGAATTTACATTAATAGGAACAACAGATTGTGATTACCAAGGTAATCCTACTGATGTATCTATTAGTGATGAAGAAATTGATTATATTTGCACAGTAGCAAATGAATATTTTACACAACCGATACTGCGTGAAAGCATTATATGGACTTATTCAGGTGTTCGCCCTCTTTATGATGATGGTGCTTTAATAGCTCAAGAAATAACACGTGATTATGTCCTAAAAGAAATAGGAATAGAGAACACACCGAAAATTCTTAATCTGTATGGTGGGAAAATAACGACTTATCGTATATTGGCCGAAGATGTGATGAAATTTGTTGAAAAAGCGCTTGGTTCTAAAAAAGGACCATGGACACTAAATTCTGTTCTTCCTGGAGGTGATTTTCCATATAATAGATTAGATATGATTGAAAACAGAATTTCTGTTTTACTTCCAGATTTAGATGCTTTTACTTGCCGTAGGCTTGCTCATTCCTATGGTTCAGAAACATTTATAATATTTGTGAATGGGAATGTGGATAAAGGAAAATATTTTGGACATGGTCTTTATGAAATAGAAGTGAAATGGTTAATGGAAAAAGAATGGGCAAAAACATGTGAAGATATATTATGGCGCCGTTCAAAACTTGGCCTTTTTTTTACTGAACAAGAAACTGATGCTCTTGCTAAGTATATAGAAAGTAAAAAAGAAAATGAATAAAAAATATCTTTCTTTTTAGATTATATAAAATTTTATACCCAAATTTTGATAAGCTTATAAAAAATTTTTATAATTAAATATTTCTATAGTAACTTGTATCATTCAATTTATTCTAATTTCAAATCTCATTAATCACATCGATAGCTTTTCTCATTATGATACTTATAACGGCTAGTGTATAAATATAACTGCTGATAAATTAGAATATCATATACATCTTGTAATTTTATGATAAGAGTATTTATAAATCTTTTAGCAAAAGAAGTGATTATTGTATCAGTTAAATTTATATTCTATTGAAATGATCTAAAATCTTGTTTTATTAAGTGATAGCAAGAGTAATATGCAGTAATAATTTATAATAAAAAATACTTAATAATTACTAATTTTATATAACTTAAATATTACAATGCAATTTACCAAAAATATTTAAGCTAAATAAATTAGCTTATGATTATATGTTAACAACTATAAAGCCTCACGTTAGCTAACAAACAGGTCTAAGCGTTTAAGGCTATTTCTTCTATTACATCAAATATCACTAATCAGCAAACATCTTGAAATGAAAAACCTGTTGACTTCTATAGACAACTCTTAAATCAAATACAAACCACATCAATACCATAATTATCCTTATTTTCGATCTCCTCCTAATTAAAAACACGCATTCCTGAAGAGAATAACTGAACTTTCTAGATCTCAACATGAATATAAACTACCTAATCATATGAATTTTTAATGTATGTAATAGCAATAAAGAAGTAAAAAAGATTTATTTTTATAAATTATGCAGGATAATTATAAATATATTTTAAAACATAATTATTGAATTAATTTTATCATGTTCTTCTTTTTTCTATTAATTATATCATATTTCTTAGTTATTATTTTTTATAATAAATAAAATTAATTATTGTAATAATATATAATATCGTTATGCTATAATTAAAGATTAAATAAAGGGGGTTTATTATGCATAAAATTGATTATAATAGCTATCGTACTGTAAAGGGTTTTAATCGTCGGGTTCGCTTTCTAGTAATGCATTACACTGCAGCCAACTTTAAATCATCTGTTATAACTCTCACAGGACCTTCAGTCAGCGCTCATTATCTTGTTCCTGATCCTTCAGAACAGACATACATTGATGCAGGTTTTAAAGATATGCGCATTTTTAATCTGGTTGATGAAAATGAGCGAGCATGGCATGCTGGCATTAGTTCATGGGCTGGACGTAATAATTTAAATGATACAGCTATTGGAATTGAAACAGTTAATCTAGCAACCGATAATAACGGGAAATTTACATTTCCACCTTTTCATCCAGAGCAGATTGATGCAATTAAAGAACTTGCATTTAATATTCTTCAACGTTATCCAGATATTTCACCAACTAATGTTGTTGGCCATAGTGATATTGCTCCTGGAAGAAAAATAGATCCAGGCGCAGCTTTTCCATGGAAAAAACTTTATGATTCAGGTATAGGGGCATGGTATGATGCTGAACAAAAAGATTCTTATCAAGAAGAGTTCACTAAAGATCCTTCACTTTTCGCAAAAGCAAAGGAAGAAGTCATAGCTAAACTGAAAAAGTATGGATACGATATTTCAGGTGCAAATACTGAAAGTGGGTATAAAAATTTAATTATGGCGTTTCAACTCCATTTTCGTCAAGAAAATTATAATGGGCTTTTGGATATTGAGACCGCAGCAATTATTTACGCATTGGTAGAAAAATATTTCCCATCAAAATAATTTAGCTTAGTTTAAATTAAAATATACATGATTGTTACAAAAGATTTTTTTCCTTCATAGAATTATTAGCTTTAACAATTAAAGGTGACATACTTTAATATTTTTATGAGTATCACAACTTATTTATAGTGCTAATTTAGAATAAATAAAAGGAATAGAAAAGCTTTTTTCTAATCCTTTTATCCTTTATAAGCATAAAGAATTTCATTTAGCCTTAAAACGAATTTTAAAGAAAAAGAAAAAATGATACACTTTTGGTTTTTAATCTATAAAATAGTCAATATATAAATTTTAGTTGGATTTCACAATCAAGCTAAATCAGAAGTTCAGCCATATTAATGATTTCATCTAGAATCTAGTAAATTTTTCCTCGAACTATTATAATTAAAGAATCAAATTAAATACCTTTAAAATATAATAGAAGGTAATGATACTTTTTATAGAATAATTTTTTTGATAATATCAACCTCCTAATACTTATTTTTGTTAAATGAAATTTCTTTTTTATTAAATTATTTAAAAATAAATACAGAAAATCTATGTATCTTTCTTTAGCGATGTTATCTAATTTAATCCACTTATCAAAATTTATAGATTACCAAATTCCCATACATTTTAGCTTGTATTTTGAACTGCACGATTATTTTTCAAAAAGATGTGGATTCTCAAAAGCAAGATTCTGCCGTGCTTTTTGTAATCGTTGAATAATATCATCAATTTTGGATGAAGAATAAGATGTTTCCTGATTATCAGTTAATAAATTTTGTTTCTCTTCACCTTCATAAAAATACTGAATTTGTGATTGAATTGTTCGTATTTCTTGGAATAAAAGGCGACTAGTTTCTTTAAAACCATTATTAAGTGAAAAAATTTGATCGGAAATTGACATTAAAATTTGTTTTAAAAAATGCTCGTTTTCTTGACGTTTGCGATATTCTAAAACAAGAGCATAACTTATTTCATCTAACTGCTGTTTAGTAGAATCAATTTTATGCAATAAATCCGGTGCTCCATTTATATTAGCTTTTTTTATTTTCAAAAGCATAGCATAAATATTTAATAGTCTAACAGCAGAATAAGATAAATAATCAACTAATGTAAGTGTCTTAGTATAGTATTTTTGTTGAACCATTATAACTCTACCTAATGATCAGTTGTATACATTTATTCCACTATTCATTTTAAATCCTATAGAGTTATTCTAAAAAAAGTGCTAAAAAAACCTCTTTTCTAATTTATTGGTATTAAATTATTATATTTGATTTTTTATATTTAATAATTAGTTAATGGAGATAAGAGACGTATAGGCGTATAAAGAATAAAACTCGCTGTTCTCTTTAAAATATTGTTACCATCAGCAAGAATCGCCTCACTAGGTGATAATTCTGTCTCTTGCATAATTGTTGAAGCTAAAGATCCTTCTCGAGATAGAGCCATTAATGTTGGTGAAGATGCAAATACATTATGCGTCCCACCATCAACATTAGATAAATCAAGAATAGCTATCCCATTCTTCCGCAATATTTCAATATTTGAACCATCCCCTACACGAGGATGTCCACCTGTAAGGCGACTTGAAACAGCAAGAGCTTTATCCTTACGAGATACCAAAATGGCTGTTGGCTGAGGTAATATTTTAATATCATTAAGTTGACGCTCAAATACATCAAGGTCAATATCAGGAGCTGCCATTAAAAAACTCGTATTACGTTGAATTAGCTTATATTTTCCTTGCAATGCTAGAGTTCTAAATGCTTCCATCGTAACGAAATTACCCATAGAGTGGGCAATAATTGAAATTCTATCAGCATCTGTTTCACTAATAGCAATCAAAAGTTCTATCAATCCATCACGCGCAAAATTAGCGCTATCACGATCATAAATATAAAGAGGTATTGCACCAGCTGAAGGCCATGAATAGTGTACATTAACAACATTCAAGCAATAATCGTAAGCAAATTGAGCTGTACGAAATGTACCATCCGCAAAATTGTTATTGTAACCATGGATAAAAAGGAAAATTTCTTTTTTTCCTTTTGCTTTTTTTGCTAACGCAATATTTAATTGCTGTTTAAACTGTTCTTTATTATCATATTTTTGCAAAGCGACTGCTGCAAAATATTTATCATGACTAGGTTTATAGGCATTTGTCTCAACCATACCTTTCACATGTTGTTGAGGAATTCCTACATCAACGCGATTGTAATGTACTTTATTTGATCGTTCTGCTCCATAAGGTTGAGAATAATTATCCTGCATCATACGACTTGTAGCAACGTACACTGGGATAATAGCTTTCGGAAGAATTTTCCCTTCAACCTTTCGCTGTGTAGCAACCATAGACGGTGTTGCATGTATTCCATGCCAAAGGACAGCACGCGAGCTACCGCATGCCACCAACAAAGTAGCACAAATAAAAAGAACTAAATGCCTCAGCAGTAATACACTTCTCACTGCAATACTACCTAATCTTATCAGATAAACAAGAACTCATATTTCGTACCTATAATGATAACATAAGATACAGATTCTAATAACCTGCAAAAAAGCGATCATTATATAAAACATTTTTAAAATGTGCAAATGAGCATTGAGTGCCCACTATTATAGCTTTTATCGTACTTTAAATACCAATCATAAAAGATATAAATGGTGCGGTCGAGAAGACTCGAACTTCCACGAGTTGCCCCACAGCGACCTCAACGCTGCGCGTCTACCAATTCCGCCACGACCGCACACGACAGAGTAAAATACATCACTCTTCGCATTTAACAAATCATACAATAGGGTACAAGTTTATTTTTATATCACCATAATTTATTTTACACTACTTCAATTTAACAATGCAAATCCTTAAAATGCATATTTTCTATATTACCTAGCGTATCAATGACATAAAACTATCTTGTGCCATTTGATTAGTTTGATAATACCCATGAAAACTTGTTGTAATAGTCGTAGCACCTTGCTTTCGTATTCCTCTCATACCCATGCACATATGCTCAGCCTCAATCACTACAGCAATACCACGAGGTTTTAGATGTGTCTTTAAAGCATCTACTATTTGAGCTGTCATGATTTCTTGTGTTTGTAAACGACGAGAAAAAACATCTACAATACGTGCAATTTTTGAAAGTCCAACAACTTTTTTATCAGGAAGATAGGCAACATGAGCTCTACCAATAATTGGAAGCATATGGTGTTCACAATGTGAATAAAAAGAGATATTCTTCAATATAACCGGTTCACTATATCCTGAGACTTCTTCAAAAACTGTAGCCAAAATTTCTTTAACTGATTCGTTATAACCACTAAAAAGTTCATGATATGCTTTAGCAACACGACTTGGAGTATCTAATAGCCCTTCTCGATTTGGATCTTCTCCTATCCATAACAGTAATGTGTGAATTGCCATTTCCACTTCTTCAACACTAGGCTTTTTTTTCTCAGAGAAAAATGAATTAGTTGCTCCTCCTTTTATGATATCACACATTAAAAACTCCAACTTATTACGTAGTAAGACATATATATGTATTTTATATAATCTTTATATAAATGAATTAAAAGTTTAAATAGCAATAACTCTTGAAAGTCAGATAATAGCCTATGATTGACAACATATATAGTCATAAAATACTTGAACATGCTGCACATATAAGCAGAATTGGTCGCCTTAACAATCCAGATGCAACATCAAAAAAATATGCACGCTTTTGTGGATCCACTGTTACCGTAGACCTAAAAGTAAAAAATAGCACCATCATAGATTTTTCTCATGAGATATGCGCATGTGTACTTGGACAAGCTTCATCTTCTATTCTTGCAAATCATATCATTGGTCAAAAAACCCAAGATCTTAAAATATTATATGAAATTATTCAGCATATGTTAATAAAGGATGGCCCTCCCCCTTCACCTCCATTTGAGGAATTTGCCTGTTTAAAACCCATTAAAGACTATCAAACACGTCATGCATCGGTAATGCTTACTTTTGATGCAGTCATAGATTGTATTAAACAAATTGAAGAAGAAATGAATGACTAAACAACACGTCAAAACAAATAAAAAATACACAAGAAACTATACAGGACCTTGGCAGAAGACACCTGGACGATTACTTGGTATTGGACTCATACGTTTTTATCAAATAACTCTATCTAGCTTTATAGGTATTCATTGTCGTCACAGACCAACCTGTTCAGAATATACCTACGAAGCAATTGCGCGCCATGGTTTATGGGCAGGCGCATGGATGGGACTTTTTCGTCTTATACGTTGTTGTCCTTTTGGGACAACTGGCTTTGATCCAGTACCAACCTCTATTGAAAATTCCTACAAGCCTTGGTACTATTGGAAAATTTCTATTAAACGTAATAAATAATTCTTTCTTTTTTAATGTATTATGCATAAAAAAGAATTGATAAAATATCAGCTTATTAGCTTTAATTAATTATTGCTAAATGTTCACGAAACCATCTGCAATCGTTAGCAGAATTGGATTAAAAAGGTTCTTTATGTCTCGCTCTATTTCTCTTTCTTTTCCTGATGGCTCAAAGCGCGATTACCAGACAGAAACAACTGGTTTAGAATTAGCTGAATCTATTTCTAAGTCTCTTACAAAAAAAGCAGTTGCTTATAGTCTTAATGGAGTTATTAGAGATCTTTCAGACCCATTAGAACAATCTGGACAAGTAGAAATCATCACCCGCGATGATCCACGTGCACTTGAATTGATACGCCACGATTGCGCGCATGTTTTAGCTGAGGCAGTACAAGAGCTTTTTCCTGAAACACAAGTGACAATCGGCCCTGTTATTGAAAATGGTTTTTATTATGATTTTGCGCGTAAGCAACCTTTTACATTAGATGATCTGACTACTATTGAAAAAAAAATGCGTGAAATTATTCAACGCAATCAACCTTTTAGAAAAGAAATTTGGTCTCGTGAAAAAGCTAAAAAGATTTTTTCTGAAAAAAATGAGCTCTATAAAGTCGAGCTTATTGATTCTATCCCTGATGATCAAGATTTAAAAGTCTATTATCAAGGCGACTGGTTTGATCTTTGCCGTGGCCCCCATATGCAATCTACGGGCCAAATTGGTAATGCATTTAAATTGATGAAAGTTGCAGGTGCTTATTGGCGTGGTGATGCCAATAATCCTATGTTAACGAGAATTTATGGTACAGCATTTACTAATGAAAATGACTTAAAAGCCTATCTTCATATGCTAGAAGAAGCTGAAAAACGGGATCATCGCCGTTTAGGACGAGAAATGGATTTATTCCACTTTCAGGAAGAAAGCCCAGGAATGATTTTTTGGCATCCAAAAGGTTGGAAAATGTTCCAAAATTTGATCAGTTACATGCGTCGTCGTCTCGACAATCATAAATATGCTGAGGTTCAGGCGCCACAAGTTCTTGATAAGTCACTCTGGGAAATATCAGGTCACTGGGGATGGTATAAAGAAAATATGTTTAAAACAATTCCAGCTGCCGATGACTGGAATGATGAATGTACTTACGCTCTAAAACCAATGAATTGTCCCGGCCATGTACAGATCTTTAAACACGGTTTAAAATCCTATCGTGATTTACCCGTTAGACTAGCTGAATTTGGCCTTGTTCATCGTTACGAGCCTTCAGGTTCTTTACATGGACTTATGCGAGTACGTAGCTTTACACAAGATGATGCACATATTTTTTGTACTGAAGAACAATTAGCTGATGAATGCCTTAGTATCAATGATTTAATTTTATCAACCTACGCAGATTTTGGTTTTAAAGAAATCAGCCTTAAGCTCTCAACACGACCAGAAAAACGTGTTGGCTCAGATGAATTATGGGACCATGCTGAAAATATCATGACATCTGTTCTTAAAACTATTGAAGAAAAATCTTCAGGATGTGTTAAAATAAGCATTCTTCCTGGTGAAGGTGCATTTTATGGACCAAAATTTGAATATATACTGACAGATGCTATTGGCCGCGAGTGGCAATGTGGAACGACACAAGTAGATTTTAATCTACCTGAACGCTTTGGAGCATTTTACATTGATAAGGATTCAGAAAAACGCCAACCTGTTATGATCCACCGAGCTATTTTTGGTTCAATGGAGCGTTTTCTAGGTATATTAATTGAGAACTTTGCTGGTCACATACCATTCTGGCTTGCACCTCAACAGATTGTTGTGGCGACGATTACATCCGATGCGAATGAGTATGCCAAAAAAATAACAGAAAAACTCAAAGCTCTTGGTCTTTCAGCAAAACTAGATTCCCGCAACGAGAAAATTAACTACAAAATACGCGAACACTCTTTACAAAAAATTCCTGTAATTTTGGTATGTGGCAAACAGGAAGCTCAAACAAATAGTGTTAATGTGCGCCGTTTAGGAAGTGTAGAGCAAACCTTTTTACCTATAGAAAAGGTATTTGCGCAATTGCTGGATGAAGCAACACCACCAGATTTACGTCATTAATCAATGCTTGATATCATAAAATAAAAAATACTATAAATAGGTTGTGATTATCGAGCTTTGTCAAGGATACGTTTGCACTCAATTAACTCAAAAAGCACTTCCTGTAATAAGGCTTTATCAGTTTTATCTCGATAATTATTTATAGTCCCCAAAGGGGCTTCTCCTTCATTCTTCATAAAACCCAAAAGCCCAAACGCTATTTTTTTTGACTTAGCTGGCACAAATTCAGATTCTTGTTCTGCACATTTTTTTTCTATTAAAATATTCATGGCATCAAGATCACCTTTGCCAAGGTCAACAACAAAAGCCCCCCCCTTCTCTTTTAAAATACGTTGCACACCTTTTATAGTATAACCTTGTCCGTAAAGTAATTGTTTTATACCATTGAGCAAATCGATATCATTAGGGCGATAATAACGACGTCCCCCCCCACGCTTCAATGGTTTAATCTGAGGAAACCGTGTTTCCCAGAATCTTAATACATGCTGCGGAATCCCCAATAAATCAGCTACTTCACTAATTGTGCGAAAAGCATCGGGGCTTTTATCCATTTTATAATACCTCACCTAAAATTATATCAATATTTTACAGTTACTGATCAATTTCATATTGAGACTAATCACAATATAAAATCTCTCCAATAAGAAACTATTCACTTAAAATATAAGAGAAAAGAATCTAATAAATGTAAAACTCTTTAACAAAGAACAAACATCTTAATATTGTCTATTAATATAAAATTATTTTTTCTTTGCGCGATGCGTATCCAAAATCCTTTTCTTGAGCACATTTGCAGCCTTGAATGTTATCACACGCCGTGGTGGAATCGATGCTTCAACGCCTGTTTTTGGATTGCGTCCAACTCGTTCACTTTTATCACGAACTTGAAAAGTTGCAAAAGAAGATAATTTAACCATTTCACCTCTGACGAGTGAATTGCATATTTCATCTAAGACTAACTCAACTAAATCGGCTGATTCAGTGTGTGACAAGCCCACTTTTCTGCAAACCGCGCCAGCCAAATCTGCACGTGTTACTGTCTTACTTGTCATTATTCACCTATTAAATATTAAAAATTACAAAGAAATTTATATGTTTTATTTAAATATGGTCAAGCTGCTATAATTTACCAGCGGATGAGAATTGCTCCCCATGTAAAACCTCCACCCATAGCCTCTAGCATAATAAGATCTCCTTTTTTAATCCTTCCATCTTGAACAGCAGTCGCTAAAGCTAACGGTACCGATCCTGCAGATGTATTACCATGCTGATCAATAGTAATAACAATCTGGTCTTTGATGATTCCTAGCTTTTTAGCTGATGCTTCAATAATACGTCTATTAGCTTGATGAGGTACAAACCAATCTAATTGAGAAGGGTTCATCCCAACTGCTGCAAAACAATCATCAACTACATCAGTTATCATACTAACTGCATGTTTAAAAACTTCCCGCCCATCCATGCGTAAATAACCTGTTGTTTGTGTTGTTGAAGGGCCACCATCAACATACAACTTATCTACATATTCACCATCAGAACGCAATTTAGCCGATAATATACCAGAATCAGAAGAAGTGCCTTCAAATTCTTGAGCTTCTAAAATAGCTGCACCTGAACCATCGCCAAATAAAACACATGTTGTACGATCTTGCCAATCTAAAATTCGAGAAAATGTGTCAGATCCAATCACCAAAATCCTTTTTGCTACTCCACAGCGTAAATAAGCATCTCCCGTTACCAATGCAAAAATAAAACCAGAACAAACCGCTTGAATATCAAAAGCAAAACCATGTTTCATTCCCAAAGCATGCTGAATTTCAACAGCAGAAGCAGGAAAAGTACGGTTAGGTGTTGAAGTTGCTAAAATAATACAATCAATATCCTTCACCGTCATACCAGCATTCTTCAAAGCTTCTTGTGCAGCTTGTACTCCTAAAGAAACAGTAGTTTCATTACTATCAGCAATATAACGTTGACGAATTCCTGTGCGTTGAACAATCCACGAATCAGATGTTTCAACCAACTTTGTAATCTCATCATTCGATACGTTTTTTTTTGGTAAGGCACTTCCCACACTACACACAACTGATCGAATCATGTCGCCTTAACCTTCTCCTCTATACTGCAAATATCTATCATACTACCTCCATATTTGTCCCAGCTTCACCTTCATTACCTAAAAATAATTCTTTGCTTTCATGAAAGAAGCGTAAATCCGTAGCTATTTCTTTTAAGAGCCCATTACTTACCATTTCATACCCAACACGAATAGCAGAAGCGAAACCGTTAGCATTAGCACCGCCATGGCTTTTGATAACAACACCATTTAAACCTAAAAGGACACCACCATTAACCCTATCTGGATCCATTTTATGTTTCAATTTACGAAAAGCATTTCGTGATAAAAAATACCCAATATATGAAAAAATAGAACTACGCATAGCAATATTTAAGGTTTCAGCCATCTGCCGAGCAGTTCCTTCTGCAGCTTTTAAAGCAATATTACCGGAAAATCCCTCAGTGACAACAACATCAACGATTCCTTTTCCAATATCATCTCCTTCAACAAATCCCTTATATTCTAAACCATCTAATTGTACTTTACGTAACATCATCCCCGCTTTTTTTATTTCATCCAAGCCTTTGACTTCTTCAACCCCCACATTTAATAATCCAACGCTTGGCTTTTCAATATGATATAAAGCACGGAACATTCCAGCACCCATAACTGCTAAATCAACCAATTGACTAGCAGATGCTCCAATTGTTGCGCCAATATCCAAAACAATACTTTCACTACGAATCGTTGGCCAAATACCAGCAATACCAGGACGTTCAGCTTCCGCCATCATTTTTAAACAAAAATAAGACATTGCCATGAGAGCACCAGTATTACCAGCCGAAACGCAAGCATCTGCTTTGCCATTTTTTACGGACTCAATCGCATGCCACATTGATGATTTCCCACGCCCATTACGAAGTGCTTGGCTAGGTTTTTCATCCATACGCGTATAACCTTCTGTAGGATAAAAACAGGACGCTGCAACCAAATGAGGGTATTTTTTTAAAATCGGTTCAACAACTTTATCTATCCCATAAAACAAAAAATGAATATTTGGCAAATATTTCTGAGCAATTGCAGCTCCCGCAAGAGTAATTTCTGGACCATAATCACCACCCATTACATCCACAGCAATTTTAATCACGCTTGCTTATCCTATATCTTTACATTTAAATCGCGACGGTTTGCTATTAAACAATTATAAAAATTATCGCTACAATTTCTTTCCAGAAGATACTGTTTTTATACAAGTATACAACAGATAATTTATATGTTTACAATCACTTCCACTCTTTTAAAACAAAAAATGGTGACGAATTTTGTTTAATTTTTTCTAAATTTTTAACTGTATCTAAATTAACGCCTTCTTTACGTGGATATTGATTAATTGATAATTCTAAAAACTCTTCCATGACTGCACCAATATCAATTTTATCTCCAAAAAACACTTCTGGTATATCTGATCCTTCCACATCTAAAAATAATTCACCCGTACCCTCTGATATTTTAGGCTTAACTAAATTTGAGTCTTCAGGAACAAAAACAATGTTAATATTTTCACGAATAATATCTTCTAATGGCTCTAATGTAATAACGCACGATTGTATTATGTGTGCTTTTAATAAACCTTTTACACGTACTCCACGTTTTTTCCATGGTAAAATACAAAATTCTCCCTCAAAAAATTTTACATCAACTAAACCGTGATTCTTAGCTAAAGATCCACATTCCTGATGATTTGCACAAATATGCACTTTTATTCCTTTTGTAGGTAATGAGCGCACTGATACTGGATAAGTTAAAGCAAATTCCATTTGAGAAATACTTGAAATAGTCATTAGCGACTCCAAAATGTAAAAAAGAATATATTACACTGCACCTTCTGTTTGACCAGATTATATTTTATGAATTTTTTTCTTTTCTAAAGAAACTCTATATGGCATTATAATAAGGAAAGTCGTCGTAAGATATGGTGAATAATCATTAAATCAAAAATTTCAGAAAGACTTGAGATCAGCTTTTCATCATATATTGCTAAGTGTAAAATGGAGATATCATTGTTTCAAATACCCCACATAGTAAACACTAAACGAAAATTACTGATGAGCCTCTCAATAATAAGTATAATGGGAATTGCGGGTTGCAATCCACTCAGTTATTTAAACTCAAGTCAAATATATAATTCCCTTAATTCAAGCCAAATATATAAAGAAGGTTATATTCTTGATCAAAATGCTCTTGATTCTATTTCTATTGGCTCAAGTCAAGAGCAAGTTCTTTTATCTTTAGGATCTCCTTCTCTGAAAACGCAATATAATAATGAAGTTTTCTATTATATTTCACAAACTCGATACCGAAAAATGCAATTTATGAAAACCAAAATTACTGATCGCAAAGTTTTAGCAATCTACTTTAATAAAGATCGTCAAGTTACAAAAATAGCTAACTACGGTTTACAAGATGGGAAAATTTTTGATTTCATCGCACAAACAACACCAACTGGTGGTAATGATCAACCATTTTTAATTCAACTTATCAAGGGTGCCCCAGATCCTACAGATGATCCAGTTATTAACCGCTAGTTTTTAATGTTCAATTAAAATCCCGATAATATTGGGATTTTTTGACAAGTCTATTGACACATTTCCTTTGCTATACTGTCAAGAACTGCATTTACAAGCCTTGGTTCATCATTGTCAAAGAAAGCCTTGGCTATATCAATATACTCATTCAGAATGACAGCAATTGGCACATCTTTGCGGTTGATTAATTCCCATAAACCCGCACGCAAAATTGCTCGTAATGTAGAATCAAGACGTGAAAGCGCCCATTCTTCAGAAAGTTGTTTATGAAGCATAGGATCAAGCTGCTTTTGATCTCTTACGACTCCAACAATAATAGAGCAAAACCATTGAAAATCAGCATCAAGATATTGGCTACCGTCAATATCTTTTCCTAAACGATAAGCCTTATATTCAGCTATTACTTCCATAGCACCAATGCCAACCATATCCATTTGATAAAGCGCTTGTACCGCAGCGAGTCTTGCTGCCCCTCGTTTATTAGCTAAGCGTAGAAAATCTTTGCCTTTTACATCATCCATATTTAATGATTATCTCCAAATTTTTTCTTTAGAGCAATCATACATAAAGCGGCTTTAGCAGCAAAACCACCTTTATTTTTTTCATTGTTTCTTACACGTTCCCATGCTTGTAATTCATTTTCAACAGTCAAAATTCCATTGCCAATAGCTAATTGTTGATAAATGGTCAAATCCATCAATGCACGACAAGAATTATCAGCCACGATTTCAAAATGATATGTTTCTCCCCGAATAACGCAACCAAGTGCTATATAACCATCGTAGTATGTTTCATTACTTTTTTCAGCTAGAGCTATTGCACAAGGAATTTCTAATGCTCCTGGAACCGTTGTGATATCATAACTCACTTCAGCTTTTTGCAAAACACTAACTGCACCTGCAAGAAGAGAATCGGAAATTTCATCATAAAAACGCGCTTCAACAATTAAAACACGCAACTTTTTATGCCTATTTTTTGCCATATGGCTCCTATCAGAAAAACAAAGGAACTTGAAATTATTGTAATCCCAAGTTTAAGAAAAAACAAAACAATTTTACGACTTATTCATTTTAAAATTTGAAAGTCTAGCTACATAACGAGCCAATTGATCAACTTCCAAGTTCACCTGATCTCCAACATCAGCATGCCCCCAGGTTGTCATTTCAAGTGTATGACGAATAATAAGAACATCAAAAATATTATTTTCAACATAATTAACAGTCAATGATGTTCCGTTAAGTGCAATAGAACCTTTTTCTGCAATAAATGGAGCTAATTGCATTGGAACCTGCAAACGAAAACGAGTTGCACCACCTTCATTTTTTTTCTCAATAATCTCAGCTAGACCATCGATATGGCCAAAAACTAAATGTCCTCCCATTTCGTCACCAAGTCGTAGTGAGCGCTCTAAATTAATCAAAGTTCCTTTTGTCCATTGCGCAAGATTAGTTAAACGCAGTGCTTCTTCCCATGCCTCAACAATAAACCAATGAGAATCTATAGGTTTTAATGCGCGTTCAACAATCGTCAAACAAATACCTGAACATGCAATTGATGCACCTATTTCTAAACTCTCCACATCATAATGAGTAGAAATATTTAAACGCATTCCCTGTTTTAAAGGTTGAATATCTTCAATGCAACCAATATCCGTTACGATCCCTGTGAACATAATATCTTACGTCTCCATTTATACAAACGATCATTCCCCAGCATTCTCATTTCAACTTCATTAAATTCTGAAAGATAAGATTGAAAATGAGGAGCCTTAATTCGATCTTTCCCTAAAAGAATCGGCGCATAAAAACATATCAAACAATCTACACAACCAGCATCTAAAAATATTTTTCCTGTCTTTGCTCCTCCCTCAAGTAAAACACTATTGATTTTACGCTGATAAAGTAGCTGTAAAATAGCAAAAGGTGATAACAAATTATTGTTAGTATTCACTGAACATATGGTTACACCACATTGTTCTAAAGCTATTTTTTTTCTTTTTTTCGAAGAAGCTGTACTACAAATAACCCATGTAGGAATATTCGCTGCTGTTTGAACGACTTTCGCACAAAGAGGAATGCGTAAATCTTTATCCAAAATAACACGTATAGGTGAACGGATTTCAAGTCCTGGCAAACGACAATCTAATTGTGGATCATCTGCTAATATAGTGCCAATACCAACCATAATAACATTATTTTGGGCACGCAAAATATGAGTTTGTGTACGAGAAATTTCTCCACTAATCCTTACACTCCCTTTCCCTTTTTTGCCTATGCCATTATCTGCAGAAATAGCCATTTTCAAAGTAACTTCACAACGCTGCAACTTCTTTACACATAAATAAGCACTTAATGTTTCAAAAGCCTCGTCAGCTAAAACCCCTTCAACAACTTCAATACCTGCTGCACGTAAGAGAGCAATACCACAACCATAAACTCGCTGATCCGGATCAGAAAGAGCAATAACAACTCGAGTAATACCTGAATTAATAAGTGCATTAACACATGGTGAAGTTTCTCCATAATGTGAACATGGCTCTAAAGTAACGTAGGCAGTCGCACCATAGGCCAAAGGGCCTGCCATAAGTAAAGCTTGCACTTCAGCATGAGGTCTTCCCTGAAGAGCGGTTACACCATAACCAACAATAGACGCACCCGCCCCTTTATTTTGTACAATTAACGCACCGACAGAAGGATTTTCACCCGTAAGACCGATATGCCGTTCTGCCAAACGAATAGCAGCAGCCATAAATCGCTTATCTTGTTCTGCTTTATCCATCAAAACCAGATTCTATATCTATTGCATTTTTTGATAACTCATCTATCACATTATGAAAATCACTTGCGTTACGGAAATCACGATATACAGAAGCAAAACGAATATAAGCGATATCATCAATACCTTTTAAAGATTCCAGTACAAGATGACCAATTTTTTCTGAGGAAATCTCAGGTTCTCCTAAACTCTCAAGCTGTCGCACGATACCGGAAATTGCCTGTTCAATATGCTCAGAATCAATATCACGTTTACGTATTGCTAGATTAACCGACCGCATTAATTTATCACGATCGAACAACTCACACCGACCACTTTTTTTGAGAACAAAAAGCTCACGTAGCTGGACACGTTCAAAAGTCGTAAAACGACCACCACAAACGGAACACACACGCCGACGACGGATGACTGTTGCCTCTTCCGTAGGACGTGAATCCTTAACCTGTGTATTTTCACATTGGCAATAAGGGCACCGCATCTTTTTTATACCTCAACAAGAACTCAAACAAGAATAAAGAGGAAATTCACTTGTCATATCACGGACCTTCTTTTTGACAGCTCTTTCAACTGAAGTATTCTCTCCATCATTTCGTGCCAAACTAAGATTATCAAGAACCTCTGCAATAAAATTTCCAATCTGAGTAAACTCACTTTCTGAAAAACCACGTGTTGTTGCAGCAGGTGTACCCAAACGAATCCCTGAAGTTATTGATGGTTTCTCGGGATCAAAGGGAATACTATTTTTGTTGCAAATAATATTAGCACGGCCCAAAGCTTGTTCTGCACCCTTTCCTGTTATATTTTTAGAACGCAAATCGACTAAAAATAAATGATTATCTGTACCACCAGAAACAATATTAAAACCATTATTTTTTAAGCTTTCTGCTAAAGTTTTAGCATTAATAACTACATTAGCAATATAGTCTTTAAAAGCAGGTTGCAAAGCCTCTCCCAATGCAACAGCCTTAGCTGCAATAACATGCATTAAAGGGCCACCTTGAAGACCTGGAAAAACTGCCATGTTAATTTTTTTTGCTAAGGCTTCATCATTTGTCAATATCATACCACCACGGGGACCACGCAACGATTTATGCGTTGTTGTAGTGACAACATGAGCATATGGTACAGGTGAAGGATGAGCATTTCCAGCAACTAAACCTGCAATATGAGCCATATCAACCATCAAATACGCTCCAATTTCATCTGCAATTTCACGGAACAATTTCCAATTCCATAAGCGTGAATAGGCTGTGCCACCTGCTAAAATAAGCTTTGGTTTATGCTTTTTTGCTAAACGCTCTATTTCCTGCATATCCAGAAGCTGATCTTCTTGACGAACACCATAAGAAACAACATTAAACCATTTGCCTGACATATTAACAGATGAACCATGGGTGAGATGGCCACCAGAATTCAAATCCAGCCCCATAAATGTATCACCAGGCTGGAGCAGAGCTAAAAATACAGCCTGATTCATTTGGCTACCAGAATTAGGCTGCACATTTACAAAAGCTGCACCAAAAAGCTTTTTTGCTCGCTCAATTGCTAATTCTTCAACTAAATCAACAAAATGACAACCACCATAATAACGCTTTCCTGGATAACCTTCTGCATACTTATTGGTTAAAATTGATCCCTGAGCTTCAAGAACTGCCCTTGAAACAATATTTTCTGAGGCGATCAATTCAATCTCATGACGCTGACGTCCAAGCTCACCACTGATTGCATCAAAAACCACAGAATCAGTAACTTGTAAACTATCATTAAAAAAACACTTCCGCAGATCATTTGCTTGCTTGGTCATAAACATGTCCTAAATATTAGAAATTAAAGTAATAGAAGGTAACACAGCAAATCTTATAGACAAAATCTTTTAAATTTAATTTCAAAAACTGTAAATACAGCAAAAGTTCAGTCTATATCTTTATTTTTGTAATAATAAAATCCTATCTTCAAAAAAATAAATGACAAACAAATTACATTCTAAAACTTATATTACGTAATGTTATTATACTCTTTTCAAACAAGAAAATAATAAGCTTGCAGTTCTAAAATATCCAATTATTTAATTGAATAGAATATTAAAAATGGGATCTAACAGTAAAAATTAAATTTAAGGATAATAGATGGCAACAAAAATTTTTATTGATGGTGAACATGGAACAACCGGACTGCAAATACAAAAGCGATTGGCGAAACGTTCTGATTTAGAATTGCTATCTATCCCTCACAAAAATCGCCATAAGCTTGATTCTCGAAAAGACTACCTTAATCAAGCTGACATTGTTATTTTATGTCTTCCGGATGAAGCCGCACAGGAAACTGTTAACCTCCTTAAAAATAATAAAAAAATTAGAATTATTGATAGCTCAACAGCGCATCGTACTGCTGCAGACTGGGTTTATGGCTTTCCTGAAATGACAACAGGACAAAAAAAACGTATCCAAGAAGCGCACTATGTTGCAAATCCTGGATGTTATCCAACCGGCGCAATTAGTTTGATTCGACCATTACGTGAAGCAGGTTTAATAGACTCTGATTACCCAATATCAATTAATGCTATATCTGGCTACACAGGCGGTGGCAAACAATTAATTGCTCAAATGGAAGATCAATCTAAAAAAGATTCTCTAAAAGAAAACTATTTTATTTATGGTCTAAATCTTAATCATAAACACATTCCCGAAATCAAAATTTATGGGCAAATTAGCCAAACACCTATTTTTGTGCCAAGTGTTGGCCGTTTTCCTCAAGGAATGATTGTTAATATTCCCCTACATCGCAGCTTATTTACAAAATCAGTTAACTGTTCTGATCTTCGTGAAATTTTTCATGTTCATTACAATAAACAAAATACAATATCTATTGCATCACAAGAAGAAACCGAAATACTAACCAAACTAAACCCAGAATCCTTAGCACATAAAGATAGTATGAAACTTTTTGTTTTTGGCAATGACAATGACGGTATTTTCAATCTTTGCTCTATATTTGATAATCTCGGAAAAGGAGCATCCGGATCCGCTATTCAAAATCTTGATTTAATGCTTTCAGGCTGAAATATTTTTAAAAAGTTCTTATTTAAGAACAAGATATGACCCCTTTGTAGCCCGCCAATGAACAACTGAAAAACACAATACTGCTAAAGCAATACTTTGATGAATAAGGCCCCAACTAATTGGCACTTCATTTAACAATGTAATAATACCCAAAAATGCCTGAACAACTATGATAACAAATAACAAAAATGCACGACGAGCATGCGTTGAGTGGGGATTTTTTTTGCTTACATACAAAACGTGGATAATAGCCATAATAAATAAAAAATAAGCAAAAAAACGATGTACAAATTGCACTGTTAAAGGATTTTCAAATAAACTGAGCCAAACGGGATTATAGTTCAGCAATCCATCAGGTATAATTTGTCCATCCATTAATGGCCATGTATTATAAACTTTGCCTGCATGAAGACCTGCAACTAAAGCACCAAAATAAATCTCAACTAAAATGCAAAAAACAAGCCAACCTGCAAAACGTTGTACAGTTTGACCTGCCGGTTGTTCTGAATATTCTGTAAGACCTCGAGATAAATAAGTAACAAAAATAATCACAAAGCATGCTGTTATTAGATGAATCGCTAAACGATATTGACTAACGCTTGTTAAATTACTTGATCCCAAACCAGAAGCTACCATCCACCAGCCAATAACCCCTTGAACAGCAATAAGAACTGGTACGGATACAAGCTGAAGAAGAATATTTTTTTCGATACGCTTAGTTGCCCAAAACCAAATTAAACCGCACAAAGCTAAAAGACCAACCAAACGACCAAGAAAACGATGACCCCATTCCCACCAAAAAATCACTTTAAATGCATTTAAAGTCATATCACGATTGAGTACTTTATACTGTGCTATCTGTTGATATTTTAAGAACTCTTCCTGCCATTGTTCTACACTAATCGGTGGAATTACACCATAAATCGGCTTCCATTCAGTTATTGATAATCCAGATCCTGTCAAACGGGTAGCTCCGCCTATTAAAACAATCGCTAAACAAAGCAATAAAATAGCATAAAGCCATATCTGTATTTGCTTTCGATTTTGTTTTTGTAGTGGCGTCAAAGCTATATCATTCAACCTTTTTATTGTCATTTCTGATTATCTCCAGTTTATCTACAACTACAAAAATGCCCTATTAAACACCAAAGCCCTGCTATAAGATATAATTAGCGCTGTTTTTGCACATTACAACTATGAATTGATACAATAAATATTCTTGAGAATTTATATATCGTCTGCGCTATATCCAATTATGTTTACAAAGTAGAACACCACAAACATAATAATCTGTCAATTCTGCAATTTCTTCAAATCCATATTGAGGCTCGACAGTCATCTCTAAAATAATAAAATCATAATCTTTTTTAAATTCTTGTAATATATATAATTAAGGATAACATTTGAATTTTTTTTGCGCGCTCAGCAATTCATTATCCCCCACGGAGAAATATCAACTCCTGTATCATAATCATGATAAATAACATCATGCAATTGCTGTCATCCTTTTAAAACATCACTCCTGAACATGAGTTAATCGCTTTTTCTATTTGTTGCCAAGAAATATCTACCAACAAGATTATTTTATATTCCTTGATAAGAAGAGATAATTTTTCTGCTATTCTTGCGATTTCTTGTCCGATGATTGAAAAAACTGTTGAAACACGCAATTTTAAGCAAACTGATAATTTCTCTATTGTACTCAAAATTTAAGAGCTTCTTTTTGCCTTGAAACAGGAGGTACTACCATTGCTTTTAAAACTTTCTTTCTCTAAGTGTTTTTTGCTACAGAATATTTTTGCAGTAATAGCCCTCCTCCACAAGTGATAAGGATTGAGATTGATCCTTCACAAAAGTACTAATTTTCTCTCTTAACTGTGTTTTAAAGCTTTCTGCAATGATCACATCCCAATGAATTTGATCAACAATCTAGGAAATCTAGGAAATTTTACTTTCTAACTGAGCAAAAAGTTCCTCTATTTCTACCAATCATTACCTTGATTTGACGAAGTCATTAAGCCTAATTGTAAAGCTATATGAGCTTTTTATGTATTCAAAAATCAAGTTTAGTCTTTAGAGCCATAAAAACAGAATTATTCATTATAAATTAAAGATAATAGAGATTGTTCTTTTTGATGCATCATTTTAATAGAAGCAATAGATGAATGAAATATCTTTAAGATATGAAAAGTGTATTTTTATGGTATTTGATCTTGCCTCATGATTTTCTCAGAAAAGCTAGAAAATCAAGTTTCTAAGCCTTGTCAGGTATCCTTCAATATTTTGCTTCAAAAGAAAGATCAATAAAATCACCTTCGCGTAATAATTGGATATTTTTATAAAATCTTTCACGTCTATATCATAGAAAATTATTCTATCAGAACTTGAATAATTTAGAAAAACCGGTTGAGAGAATAGTAATGGGATAATATTATTTTGTTTATCAGTCGATAATCGATAATGGTATTCTATCAGAAGCGCATAATATAAATGTTAATGTTGCTTGGTAAGGTTTTGGATAAACAAAATTCACAATACACAATGTATCGTTATAAAAAAAGCAATGAGAGTTTTTCGCTACATTATGCGTACTAACTTTTTATCGTATTTAAAGATTCATTTTTATTTTAACCAGAAAAATATATTACTCTCTTTTATTTAAGAGATAATAGGAACACTCCTCTTAACTACAGCTTATATTCATTAAAGATAAGAAAATATAAAAACTTTTTATTTACGATAACTTTAGTACATATTTTGTTTTATATAATTCAATCGTTTTCTTGCCTCAGCAGTAAGCATTGCTTTAATAGTAATAGAGCCATCATCGTTGCTTTTTTTTTCTATTTGACCAGAGTTCTTATAGAGCCAATCAATAATCCTCATTTCATCAGGCTTTAAAATCAACTCAACACTCTGTATATCCCCAAAAATCTTCTTTTCAATAAGTGCTAATAATTGACTTAAACCTTTACCAGTAAGGGCTGATATCATCAGTGCAGAATTTAACATTTTTTTTGAATTTGTCTGCAAAACGCCCAATGCGTGTTGATCCAACGTATCAATTTTATTCCAAATTTCCACGATATGATCCGTGTCATTAATATCAACACCAAGATCTGAAAGTATTTCAAAAACATCTTGAGCGTGAGCGTAATGATCAGGATCGGATACATCTCTTACATGAAGAATTAAATCAGCTTCTATCACTTCTTCAAGGGTTGCTCTAAAAGCTGCAATTAAATGTGTTGGTAAATTAGATATAAAACCCACAGTATCGGATAAAAGAACTGTTTGCCCATGAGGTAGAACAATTTTACGTAAAGTGGGATCAAGAGTTGCAAATAGCATATCCTCTGCCAATACATTAGAATCACTTAAACGGTTAAAAAGTGTTGACTTCCCCGCATTTGTGTATCCTACCAAAGCAATAACAGGATGAGGTATCCTTTTTCTTTTAGCTCTGTGAAGAGCACGTGTTTTAACAACAGTTTCTAATTCGCGACGAATACTAATAATTTTATTTTGCAAAAGACGTCTATCTGCTTCAATTTGAGTTTCACCAGGCCCCCCCAAAAAGCCAGTACCACCACGTTGCCTCTCCAAATGTGTCCAACTACGAACAAGCCTACTTTTTTGATAAGATAAATGAGCCAATTCTACTTGTAGAACCCCTTCCTTTGTTCGTGCCCGATCACCAAAAATTTCAAGAATCAAAGCTGTTCTATCGATAACCTTACAATTCCATAATTTTTCCAAATTACGCTGCTGCACTGGTGTTAGAAAATGATCAACAATCGAAAGCATAATATGATGCTCATTTATATAATGAGCAAATTCATTCGCCTTACCTATCCTAAAAAAAGTTGAAGAACATGGCTTAGCAATATTGATAATTTCATAATGAACAACATTCAATTTAATAGCACGTGCTAACCCTAATGCTTCTCTTACTCGAGAATCTACTGAGTGTTCATTGAAAGTCTTTTTCTGCTTGTATCCATCAGAACAGATCGGTACAAAAATAACAACACGCATCTGCTGCTCAATCTGTGAAATAAACTTCCCAGATTTCTTATTTTTACATATCATGACAACTTAAAAATTATAAAAAGGATAAAAGATATACTATAGGCTGTTTACTGATCATCTTCATTTTCGAACAGCTGTACAGATTGCCCAGGCATAATTGTAGAAATAGCATGTTTATAGACTAACTGCACATGCCCATCACGGCGTAGAAGGATACAAAAGCTGTCAAATGATGCAACAATACCTGTCAGCTTAACACCATTTACAAGAAAAATTGTAAGAGAAATTTTTTGCTTACAAACTGTATCTAAAAAAATATCTTGCAGGTGTTGTGATCGTTCTGCCATTATTTTTACACCTTGTGTTGTGAAATGCATAAATATTTATCACAGTTTTTTTAATATATATTGACTGAAAGTACTAACTTGTCAATGTATCCGTACTAAAAATTTTATAAGATATTATCTTATATTAAATTGAATATAATATTTATGAATTATGAGCATAAAAATTAGCAAATTCAGATACAAAGTATGATAACTTTTTAGCGTTTACTTGGCGTTAATAAATATTATTTAAAGATTCACTTTACTATTTTTCAATAAAATTTTCAGTAAAAATACGATATTTTTTAACTGAAAGAATAATAATCATATTTATTTTATAAGGAATAAATGATTAGAGTATCTAATTTAGAAATATAGTACTTTGATAAAGTAAACTTGTATTCAAACGCAATTTTTAATATTATGTCTTCTTATTATAAAAGAAATTAATGTGACACAGCAATTTATCCTCAAGACAAATATCGCATTGTAATATTATTTTTTGTATATCGACATACTCATTACATTTTGCAATAATCTCTAGAGCATTATTTTAAATATAATTTCTATTAAATTTCTTCCATTAAATGCACTAAATTCATAATATTTTCTATCAATTTGAGTTATCTATAGATAATTCCATTATAGTTATAATTTTATATGATATTGTTTTTAATATGTTTTTTATTGTTTTTGATCGTAAAACAAAAGTTGCGTTAACTTTATCTTGATAAGTTTTTAAATTTTTCCTTAAACATATTCCTTTCTAAACAATTAACAGTTAATATATAGAAATATCTGGATAAGGGCGTATTCCTTTTCCATCTGTAAGAGTATGAGGCGAGTATGGCACGCAGAACCAAATTGCAAACATTTGAAATCGAAGTCGAAGAAGCTCTCGAAAAAGCAATGAACTTTGACTTTGATAACGCAGAGATTGAAGAAATAATATCAAGTGACTCTGAAAATCTAATTAATGTAGATGATTTGATTCAAAAAATTGCAACTTCAGAAGAAGAAATTCTTTCTGAAAATGAAACTTCAGTTCTCACCTCATCTAATATTCATGATAATGCTGTTGTTGATGAATCAGTTGCTGAATTACTTTTTGGTCAAAAACCAATTCATGAACTTTCAGGTGGAACTGTACGTGATACACTATTACCTACACAACCTCTCCCTGCTAATGATGATATAACAGTACCTTTCAATTTCAAATCATTAAAACAAAATGGTGCTTCTCGGATTTATTGGAGCACGACAGCTCTCAGTGCTCTATGGGCAACAGGTGGTGCTTTTATTGCTCATAAACTAGCTCCTTCTGGACTAAGCTCTTTAGCAAATATAATTACTTTTGTTACATCTCCCCTCGGATTAGCTGTAGCGGCAGGAACTACAATTCCTATCCTTATGTCTTGGGGAGTTACCCAACTTATAAAACGTTCAAATGAATTGCGTAATATTGCCATTCTTATGACCAATGCTGCACAACGACTTAGCGAACCACAGAACATTTCTGAAAAGCAAGCAATTGCTATAGGTCAAACTCTTCGTAAAGAAGTAGCTGCAATGAATGAAGGAATCGAACGCACCCTCGGCCGTGCTGTTGAACTCGAAGCTATCATTCAAAGCGAAGTTCATAATCTTGAACGAGCCTATTCTGAAAATGAATCACGTATTTATACCTTAATTAAGGAGTTAAATAATGAACGTACAGCAATCTTGAATCATGCTGATCGCGTACAAACAGTAATCAAAGGAACACAAGAGCAACTGAGTGATGAATTTGACTTAGCTACTTCCAAAATTGCAACCAATGTTGAGAAACTTGCGCAAACTCTTACCCAAACCTTACAACAACAAGGGGAAGATCTTGTTAAAAAGCTTTCTTACGCAGGTGATGGTGTAACAAATCAACTCTTTGAACAATTTAATGAAACAACATTACAAGTTCAGCAGAAAAATACAGAACTTTTTCATGTATTAGGAAAAACTTTTGATACTTTTGCAGAACGTTTTGACAATAATGAAAAACAATTAGAAAAAACTTTCGATGAAACCGCCGCTAAAGCTGAATTGCATATTGCTAAGCTTGCAACACGTATACAAGATGCAACCAACCAAACTTTATATAGTGTTGATGAGAAATTTAAAACATTAGATGAAGCGATTATTGACCGTAATAACCAATCATTACAAGATTTCGACGAAAAAATTAAGCAGCTTGATCAACAAGCATATAAACTCTCTTCTAAATTTGATAATATCACCTCAGAGGCAATTGAAGCGTTTGAAAATCGTTTAGTAAACGTTGACTTATCTCTTAAAGAACACAGCGATACCATTATCGAGTCCTTTGTTGCGCGTAGTAAAGAATTAGAAAACAACGCTGAAAAGCTTGGTAACTTTCTGGAAGCTCATGCCTCTCAAATCAGCGTAAATCTTAAAGAAATAACTACTGATATTAGTAATGTATTTACAAGCGGACATGATCAGATTTTTTCTGCAGTTGATGCAAGTAAAAAAGTTTTACAAGAAGAAATCAAAAATGTTGATAATGCAATTATAGACATAATAAATGAGCGCTCGCAAGACTTCAAAATACAAATCGCTAATCAAAGAGATGTCATGGCGAGCATGTTGGACAGCGAAAACAATAAAATTGCTGACACATTAAAAGATCAAATTGATGTATTGGCCCAAAATGTTTCAGATGTTGAAAAGATGTTGAGTCAGAATATTCAAATTGTTGATGAACATGCTAAAGATCACGCTAATAACATAATTCAGTGTACAGAAAAACTACAAGAATCCATTACACAAAGCTGTGATACAACTAAAAATGCTTTAGAAGAACAAATCAAAAATATTGATATACGTGCCGATGCTCTTCGTGATTCCTTAGCTATCAATAGTTTTGCTCTTAATGAAGTCCTTGCAGATCAAGCGCGCACACTTGAGCAGCGTATGGAAACAATTCATAATATCATCGCTAAAAGCGATATACATGTTGATATGGCATTAAAGCAACAAACAGACTTAGTCGAAAATGCAATTATTAATAATAATAAAATCGTTACAGAAACTTTTCAAAATCATATAAAAAATCTTGAAGGACATACTGATCTTCTTAAGAACACTCTTTCTCAATCAAATGATGTATTTCTTGATACCCTTCAGACACGCATAGGATTATTCGACGAAAATTTGGAAGGCCGTGCACGTCAAGTTTTTGAACGTGCTGCTACATTGGAAGAAACGTTATCCGAAAAACTTGAGAAAGTATGTGAAACCATTGATATGCAAACATCCACTTTTGAAGAACGATCTGATAATCTAAAAAAATCTATTGTCCTTAATAATGAACATAATCAAGTAATCCAGAAAGCACTGGAAGAAAGCGCAGATAACATACGTATCTCATTAGAAAATTCTGTTGATACAGCTGCAAACAACGTACAAGAAAAGTTGACCAATATTTCTGAAAAATTAGTATCAATAATAGCTAATGAAACAGAAAAATCTGAGGCTTCTCTTACCGCTGCTGGTAGTCAATTTATTTCATCTTTCGCTGATATTGCTATCAAAGCAACAAATATTATCTCAGAGTCTAGTAACCGTATTGCATTGAATGTTGAACAAACAGTCAACGAAACTAGTGAGAAAGTCATTTCTGCCCTAACTGAACAGACAGCTCATACTGCAAATGCCTTTACAACAGTAAGCAATAACGCGCAAGCATTGATTAATGAAACAATTCATGCTTCAGCAGAAGCAGTTAATCAATTACTCAATGAACGTTCTAATGTTCTTCATCAATCGATGTTAGATTTTCAAAATAATTTAAGTCATCAATTAGCTAATGTAAACAGTCGCTTAGAAGAGGCAAGAAATGAAACATCTGCAAAAATTTCAGGACATATGGAACAATTAACAGAATTAACAGATTATTTGAATCAAGCAGTATACAATACAACTGAAACGGTTAGTAATTTAACCCAGCAAATTGGTGAACAGCTCTCGCTTTCAACACAAGAAGTTGAACAAAGAATTTATGCACAAAATGAATCCTTAGTGAGTACTCTTACACAAAAAAATTCCGAAACTATTCAAACTATGGCTACTGTGCAAGAAGATCTTATTAAGAATGTTTCAGGAGTCCTCGAGCAATTGAACCAATCCATTTATAATATTCATGAAAACAGTAACATTTTGATCTCAACGGTTCAAAGCCTTGATGGTCAATTGAATGAAACTGCTAATAATTTCTTCCATAATAGCAATCAAGTAACACAATACTTATCAACATCAAATCAAGAGCTCAATAGCAACGTAGAGACTTTACAAGGACTTTCTCAAAATACATTTGAACAAATTAGTCATATAACAAACAATTTTGGCGAGCATGCTAAAACGCTGTCTGAAGCTATTCGCGTTCTTGAACAATCAGAAAACACACTTAATGTCACACTCAAAGAAAAGCAAAACGCACTTTCCATATTAAGCAATGCTCTTGTTTCGAAGTCTGATGAGGTTAATCAGCTTATAAAACATTACGAAAATGTTCTTAGTTTAACATTTGAACGTGCTGATGAAAATACACGTAACTCGACACATTTAATGCAACGAACACTTCATGAATTGATCAATGAAGCTTCAACACGTTTTTCAGACGCTGCAGAAAACATACGCTTTTCAGCCAATGAAATTCGTTCAGAACTTTCAAAAATTAATAATGATTTTGATGAAAGTATTCAAAAATTACCAGAAAAGGCAAAAGAAACAACACAAACAATTCGACATGCCTTAAGTGAACAAATTGTAGCACTAAAAAACTTAACGAATATTGTGCAAAATACTGAAAAAGACCAATCAACACCAACAATGTCCCCATTATTAATGTCAAATAATGCAACTCCTGAAATCAATAAAAAAATAGTACCACCACAACCTATTGTACAATCAGGACAAAACAAAACAAAACAAAACAAATGGGTATCAGATCTTTTAGAAAGAGTCTCACGTGAAGAAATATTATACTCAGAAAAAGATAACGACTTCTCTTCTTCACCAAAACAAGAAAAGTCTGATTCTATGAATGAATCCCTTAACTCATTAGTAAATAGTATTGTTCAAACCATTAATCATAATGCTGCTGTTGAGTTATGGAATCGTTATAAACGTGGACAAAAAAATATCATAGCTGAACATCTTTATACACCAAATGGAAAAATAATATTTGAAACAATTAGAAAAAAATATCTAAATGATATAGATTTTAAAGATTCAGTTAATCAATATATTTCAGAGTTTGAAAAATTATTACGTGATATATCTCGCAATTCTGGAAATACCCATTTAGCCCGCCAATATTTGACATCAGATACTGGAAAAGTTTATACTATGCTTGCTCATGTAAGTGGACGCATTCAATAAATAAAAAGAAAGGTGAAAAAGTTTCTCTTTTTCACCTTTTTTCTTTTTAATTTTATCTATTATATATAATTATATTATACTTTTACTGAAAGAATAATCCATTTAAACTTATAAAAATTATAGAAATTCTGTCAGAATGACAAAATAATACTACTAATATTAGTGAACCTATTAATTAATATACTCTCAGAAAGTGGTTTCGTAATCTGGAAAAATTAACCTACCCTTACCTTGATATAAAAAGAAATCAGAACCTGTAATAGATAAAACTGATTATAAATAGCAACGCTTCTATAAATATATATATACTAACTCGGATATTATCAAAATGTCTAAAAAACAAAATAGCAATACTCGTCTGCAACAAACTGAACTTGAAAGCGCAGCGCTTTTTTATCATCAACATACGAAACCTGGAAAACTAGAGATACAAGCAACAAAACCTTTAGATAATCAACGTGATCTAGCACTTGCTTATTCTCCAGGTGTTGCTGCGCCATGTCTTGCGATTTACGATGATCCAAAACTTGCATCTCAATACACTTCTCGTTCTAACTTAGTCGCTGTTATAACAAATGGAACTGCCGTGCTTGGCTTAGGAAATATTGGTCCACTCGCTTCTAAACCGGTTATGGAAGGAAAAGCTGTTTTATTTAAAAAATTTGCAAATATTGATGTTTTTGATATCGAACTTGATGCACCCGATATCACAAAAATGATAGAAACTGTATCTGCATTAGAACCGACATTTGGTGGAATCAATCTTGAAGATATTAAAGCTCCAGAATGCTTTGAAATTGAAGAGCAACTTCGTGCTAGAATGAATATTCCGGTTTTCCATGATGATCAACATGGAACTGCTATTATTGTTTGTGCAGCGGTATTAAACGCTTTAAGTCTTGCTAACAAAAAAATTGAAAATGCAAAAATAGTTTCCTCAGGTGCAGGCGCAGCTGCCTTGGCTTGTATTAATCTTTTAGTCCGTCTTGGAGCAAAAGTAGAAAATATTTGGCTTAGTGATTTAGATGGTGTCGTGTACAAGGGGCGCAAAACACTTATGGATCGTTGGAAAATTAACTACGCACAAAAAACTGATGCGAGAACTCTAGCCGACATCATCGAGAATGCAGATATTTTTTTAGGGCTTTCAGCAGCCGGAGTTTTGAAACCTGAATATTTAAAAAAGATGGCTTCAAATCCTTTAATTCTAGCACTTGCCAACCCAACACCGGAAATTATGCCAGAAGAAGCAAGTGCAGTACGATCTGATGCAATGATCTGTACAGGACGTTCTGACTATCCTAATCAGGTTAATAATGTTCTTTGTTTTCCTTATATTTTCCGTGGTGCATTAGATGTTGGTGCAACTGCAATCAATGAAGAAATGAAAATGGCCGCAGTTCATGCGATTGCTGCCCTCGCCCGTGAAGAATCTTCAGACGTTGCAGCATGTGCATATTCAAAAAAACCACCTAGTTTTGGACCAGAATACCTCATTCCTTCGCCTTTCGATCCGCGTTTAATACTACGCATTGCCCCTGCTGTTGCCAAAGCAGCAATGGAATCAGGTGTAGCAGTACGGCCGATTGAAAACATGGAGGCCTATAATGATACCCTTAATCGTTTTGTATTCCGTTCTGGCCTTATAATGAAGCCTGTTTTTGCAGCAGCCAAAACAGCAAAATGTAAACGTGTAATTTATGCTGATGGTGAAGATGAACGTGTTCTTCGTGCGGCACAAATTGTTCTTGAAGAACAAACAGCTATTCCTCTTCTTATTGGTCGTCCACATGTGGTAGAGACAAGATTAAAACGCTTTGGTTTAAAAATTCGTCCCGGCATAGATTTTGAAATCACAAACCCAGAAAATGATCCACGTTTTCGTGACTATGTTAATTTATTTCTACATTATACAGGCAGATGTGGAGTTTCACCTGAAGTTGCAAAAACAATCGTAAGAACATCAACTACAGCTATTGCAGCTCTTGCAGTTATGCGTGGTGAAGCTGATGCAATGATTTGCGGCCTAGAAGGACGTTTCGAACGTAATCTTGAATTAATTGAACAAATCATTGGGCTTAATCCAAATGTTAATCATTTTTCTGCCGTTAGTCTCCTTATCTCTACACATGGTACTCTTTTTCTAACGGATACTTACGTTAATGAAAATCCTTCTGCGGAAGAAGTAGCAGAAATGACAATCCTAGCAGCACAAGAAATTGAAGCATTTGGTATAAAACCAAAAGCAGCTTTATTATCACATTCAAATTTTGGTTCCAAAAATACAGCAAGCGCACGCAAAATGCGTCGTGCTACCGAAATCCTTGCTGAATTATATCCAAATTTGGAAGCAGATGGGGAAATGCATGGTGATTCCGCACTTTCCAAAATTCTTCGTGACCGTGTTTTCCCTGCTTCACGCCTTACAAGCGAAGCTAATTTGCTAGTTTTTCCAACACTTGATGCAGCTAATATCACTCTTAATATCGCAAAAAATTTAACAAATGCACTGCATGTAGGCCCTATTTTGATTGGAGCTGCACGTCCCGCACACATTCTAACACCTTCAGTAACTTCACGGGGTGTTGTCAACATGACAGCTCTAGCAGTCCTTGCTGCAAATAGAAAAAATCTCACAATAAAACAAATGAAAATAAAAGATTCTCATATAGATAAAACTTAAAAGCCTCCTATAGAAACACTTTAGAAACCAAGCTAAATTTATTATAAATTCATTTTCAATATTGAAAAGACAATTCTATTTTGGATTAAGCCTTTTTTTTTAAGATAAAAAAGGCTAGATAGAATCGTAATTGAAGTCTTTTATAAAGCTACTAACATAATAAGGAATCATACATTGTCTTATACTTTTGACAAAGTCGCTGATATTATTGCAGAAATCAGTGAAATTGATCGGAGCACGATTACACCCGAAAGCCATACGATTGATGATTTAGGAATTGATAGTCTTGATTTTCTTGATATTGTTTTTGCCATTGATAAAGCCTTCGGAATTAAAATCCCATTAGAACAGTGGACACAAGAAATCAATGAAGGTTCAGTCGCAACTGAAGAGTACTTTGTTCTTAAAAATCTTTGCACAAAAATTGATGAACTCATTGCTTTAAAACAAGCTAACTAATTTTTTGCTATGCAGAATCATGCTGTATTCATTACTGGTATAGGAATTATAAGCTCTTTAGGCGAAGGAGCTGTTCATCATTGGAATCAATTAAATAACCCCGAAATTAAACCGAACCTTGATTGTACAACTTTCGCCCCCTATGCTGTTCATCAATTGACAAAAGTTGATTGGAATCTGCAAATCCCAAAGCGAAGTGACCAACGACAAATGGGAATATGGCAACGCCTTGGTACCTATGCAGCTGGTCTTGCTCTTGATGATGCAGATATGAAAAATAATCAACAGTTAACATCAACAATGGATATGATCGTTGCAGCGAGTGGAGGAGAACGTGACATTGCTGTTGATACGCAAATTCTTGCAAAAGCCCGTACAATCACTCATTATGAGCATATGTTAAATTTAGCCCTTTCGACTGAGCTTCGGCCAACTTTATTTTTATCGCAGCTATCAAATCTTCTAGCTGGAAATATTTCGATTGTTCATAAAATAACCGGTTCTTCTCGTACTTTTATGGGTGAAGAAGGAAGTGGACTTTCTGCTATTCAAATTGCTGCTGCACGTATTCGCTCAGGACAAAGCACACACGTACTGGTAGGTGGCTCTTATAATGCACAAAGCCACGATATGCTGTTAGCTCATGAGCTTGGAGGACTTTTAACACGTGGTGAATGGACACCAGTTTGGTCCCGTAAAAAATGCCCTGGTGGTGGATTAATTACTGGCTCTGGTGGTGTTTTTCTTGTTCTTGAAAATGGTGAACAAGCTCAAAAACGCAATGCGCGTGTTTATGCTGAAATTAGTCAAATTATTACGAATCAAACAAATAGAACAAAAAATTCCCTTAAAGATACAATTACGTCAATGTTAAAAACAGTAAAGGCTGAAGCTTCATTTACAATTTCAGCAGCCTCAGGTTGTCATAATGCCACAAGAGCAGAACAAAGCGCTCTTGACGATGCTAATATATTTTACCGTGGTATTACGACATTATTTGGCTATATGCGAGAAGCGCAATTTCCTTTAGCGCTTGCATTAGCTGCTATTGCTGTTAGGAAAAAACGTAGCTTTCCCTCTTTGAGTTCTCATGAAAAGCTGTTTTCTGAAGAAATACGTGAAGCATTTATTACAACTATTGGTATAAAAAGAGCTGAAGGAATAGTGCACCTTACCGCTGTCTAAAAGAAAGTTTCTATGATGAAATATAATGATCATCTTGGACGTCCACTTGTAGCAATCACTGGAGCAGGAGTTGTAACATCACTAGGACAAGGAAAACAGAAAAATTGGAACAAATTAATTAATGGTGTTAGTGGCATTCATAAAATCACGCGCTTTCCTGTTGAAGGATTAAATACACATATTGCAGGAACGATTGATTTTCTTGAAGAAAGTACAATCGGTGCTGCAGCTCTTTCCGAAAGATTAGCGCATCTTGCTGCAGAAGAGGCTTTAGAACAAGCAAATCTTGACAAAGAAGATTTTAATGGACCATTGTTTTTAGCTGCTCCTCCAGTTGAACTTGAATGGAAAGCACGCTTCGCTCTTGATAAAGAAGTAATATCCAGTCATGAACCTACTTATGCACACCTTCTTGAAGTTTGTAGTAAAAAACCTCATCATGCGCTTTTTGAAGCTACTCAATTTGGAACAATTGCAGAAAAAATTCAAGAAAAATTTGGAACAAAAGGGCTTCCCATTACCCTTTCAACCGCTTGTGCATCGGGTGCAACAGCTATCCAGTTAGGTGTTGAAGCAATTCGACGAGGTGAAACAGATCGTTCTCTCACAATCGCCACGGATGGTTCGGTTTCAGCAGAATCCCTTATCCGTTTTTCACTATTATCTGCTCTTTCCACCAAAAATGATCCAGCAGAAAAAGCAGCAAAACCGTTTAGCCGCGATCGAGATGGTTTTGTGATGGCCGAAGGATCAGGCGCTCTTGTCCTTGAGTCTGTTCAAAGTGCTTTAGCTCGTAAAGTGAAAATTTTAGGAATTTTGGCAGGCTGTGGAGAAACAGCCGATGATTTTCATCGTACCCGTTCAAAGCCCGATGCATCACCTGCAATTGAAGCAGTGCGTAAAGCCTTAGCGGATGCAAAAATCACTATCAATGAAATTGATTATATCAACGCGCATGGAACCTCTACACCTGAAAATGAAAAGATGGAATATCTAGCATTATCAACAGTTTTTGGTGATATTTTAGAGCACATCCCAGTCTCTTCTAATAAATCAATGATTGGCCATACATTAACTGCTGCAGGTGCCATAGAAGCTGTTTTTTCGCTTCTAACCATTCAAACAGGAATACTTCCTCCTACAATTAATTACGATGATCCCGATCCTACAATTCCTTTAGATGTTGTTCCTAATCATAAGCGTAAAGCCTGCATAAATGCAGTTTTATCAAACTCATTTGGTTTTGGAGGTCAAAATACTAGCCTTGTTATTACAGCGTATAAAGGATAATCATTTAAATTAATCTGAAAACTATCAATCTTTATAGAGATCCAAAGAGAATAACGATGCGTGCACTGCAACTAATCAATGAGCGCCAACTTAAAATTACTAATACTCCACCACCACCGCCACCAAATCCCGGTGAAGTCACAGTACGTATAAAGGCTGTTGCTCTCAATCATATTGATGTATGGGGATGGCGCGGTATGGCCTTCGCGAAAAGAAAAATGCCACTTATTATAGGTGCAGAAGCTTCTGGTGAAATTTCTCAATTAGGAGATGGCATTGAAAATTTTCAAGTTGGGCAACTCGTTTCAATTTATGGAGCGCATACTTGTGGTCTATGCCAAGCCTGCTGCGAAGGACGTGATAATCTTTGCGATCAAGTAAAAGGTGTATATGGTTTTCATCTTGATGGATTTGCTTGTGAACTTGTCAATCTTCCAGCACATCTACTAGTGCCAGCGCCTTTAAAATGTGATGAAATAAAAGCAGCTGTGGCCCCTATTACCTTTGGAACCGTAGAGCATATGCTGTTTGATAATGCAAAATTACAAGTTGGAGAAACAATTCTAATACATGCTGGTGGTTCTGGTATTGGATCAGCAGCTATTCAAATTGCAAAAAACATGGGATGTACAGTTATCACTACAGTGGGTTCAGACAGCAAAATTGAAAAAGCACAATCTCTTGGAGCAGATCATGTTATTAATTACCGTAAAGAACGTTTCGAAGGTATTGTTCGTAAATTAACGCAAAAAAAAGGTGTTGATGTTGTTTTTGAGCATGTAGGAGCTGATACATGGGCAGGTTCTATGCTGAGTATGAAACGCGGAGCACGTTTGGTAACTTGTGGTTCTACTTCTGGTATTGCAACATCTATGAATTTAATGCAATTATTTCAGCAACAACTAAAAATATTTGGTTCATTTGGTTGTCGTATGGAAAATATGGCAAATGCTATGGAGAAAATGGCGCAAGGAATTATATATCCTGTCATTGATACAATTATTAACTTTGATCAAATTGATATAGCTTTAAAACGCATGGAAAGTCGTGATGTTTTCGGAAAAATCATCCTGAAGATCAATTAATTATGTTAAAGTATTATATTAAAATTTTTATGTATCGTATTAAAATTAATATAAAAAATTATTTTAATTTTCTATGGGCAAACTTATTAATCGGTTTTTTAGCCATTCTACGATATCTTCCTGCTAATATTGGTTTTTCTTTTTTTTCCTGGTTAGCAAAAACATTCGGTCCTCTTGTACCTCGTCATAAAATTGCACTTTCTAATCTTAAAGCTGCATATCCAGAAAAAACAGAACAAGAATTGCGTAAAATTGCAATAAAAATGTGGGAAAATATGGGGCGACTTCTAGCCGAATATATTTTTCTTGATAAAATTTTTGACTTCGATCCTAATGCTGATAAGCGAGGATTGGTTGAAGTCAACGGTATTGAAATATTTCAACGATTAAAGAACGAAAAAAAACCACATATTTTTTTCACAGCCCATACTGGAAATTTTGAACTTCTTCCTATATGCGCTCAAAGTTTTGATCTTAACGTCACAGTATTATTTAGGCCACCCAACAATCCCTATATTGCAAAAAAAGTTCTTAAAGCGCGCAAAACTTCTATGGGACATCTTGTACCATCCAAAGCCGGTGCAGTCTGGATACTAGCTGCTAAACTAGCAAAAGGTGAAAATACAGGCGTTCTTGTCGATCAAAAGTTCCGTCGAGGTATTCCTGGAACATTTTTTAACCGACCAGTTAAAACAAATCCCTTAATTATAAAACTCGCTCGGCAATATAATTGTGATATTTATCCAGCACGTTGTATCCGATTAACTGGAGGACGTTACCGTCTAGATTTATATGAACGTGTAGACCTACCACTTGATGAAAAAAATGAAATTAACATACCTGCTGCCACACAAAAACTAAATGATATTGTTGAATCTTGGGTACGTGAATATCCTGAACAATGGATGTGGTTTCATAGACGCTGGGACCTATAATTATATTATATTAAGAGACATTAATGCTAGCATCAAAAGATATCAATGACCTTATTTCAATTGTAGCAGCATTACGAAACCGTGAGAGTGGTTGCACTTGGAACATAAAACAAACTTTTGAGTCCATTATACCTTATATGCTTGAAGAAGCTTACGAAGTTATTGACGCCATTGAACGAGGTAATCGAACAGATCTTTGTGAAGAACTCGGTGATCTTCTTTTACAGGTAGTATATCACGCTATGATTGCTACAGAAGAAAGAAGCTTTACTTTTGAAGATGTTGTTTATGCAATTACGGCAAAAATGATTCGCCGTCATCCTCATATTTTTGGAAATGCCGAGCAAAAAAGCCGTGGTTTTGTAGAAGGAATGTGGGAGCATATCAAGAAAATAGAAAAAGCCGAACAGAAAAAACAATATGAAGAAATAAGTGTACCAGATAATGAATTAGCAAGTTATCTTATCCAAGTAAAATCAGCTCAACCAACAGATAAAGAAGCACTCGCATTACAAAAAACAGCTGCAGAAGTTGGTTTTGAGTCGTATGATAGTGATAAAATTTTTGCAAAAATCAAAGAAGAGCTCAATACACTCAAAGAAGCAATAAAAATTAAAAAAAAATCCGATATAGAAATAGAATTCGGCGATCTTTATTTCACTCTATTGAATCTCGCTCGTCACTTGAATATTGATCCACAAAAAGCACTTAAAAAAACTAATATAAAATTTCGAAATCGCTTTGCGAATATTGAAGAAAATCTGCTAGCTCAATCTAAAATGCTAACCGATGTCTCTTCAAAAGAAATGAAAGATCTTTGGAAGAAAGCCAAAAATGCAGAATAAAAAAAATTATTTTTACATCTTAATAGATATAATTAGAAAAATTATATAAAAATTTGTTATTTAACTAAATTTTCTTGTATATTTCATTTATCTTATTTTGCGAAACAGGACGAATCTCTACCGATTCACCGCATCCACAAGATGAAATTTGGTTAGGATTATTGAATATAAAACCTGAGCGTAATGTTGTTACCTCATAATCCATCTGCGTTCCTAATAAAAATAATACTGCATCGCGTGCGACAAAAACACGAGCACCGTTAACTTCAACAACATCAGCATCGTGCATTTCTTCTGTTACAAGAGTTATGGTATATTCCATACCTGCACAACCACCTTTCTTGATACCAACAAGAATACCATATGCATTTTTTGTCTTCATAATAGTTTTAACGCGATCTATGGCAGCTTCTGTCAAATTTATTACTGAAAAACGGCTCATCGTTTATTATTCTTTCACTGAACAAAGATTTTAGCTGCAATAATGTCATTTTTGATATTAAAACAAGCATCGGATTAAGCAAATAAAATTATGTATACATTTCTTTAGATTTTAATTCCTCTTACAATCTCTTTAAAGTAATTTAAGAGTTCTTTTCGTTTTATTTAATCTATCATTATGTTAATATAATTGATTTATCCTCAAAACAGATTTTCAATATACACGGAAATATGAAAGAGATATCCTTGCTTTTCCACTAATGCTGCAATTAAAAATAAATTTATTTAAAATCATAAAAACTATTCACTTTCTTCATCATCATACTATTAATAATCCTTAAGCTCTGCATACAGCAGCTGCTAAAAATTAGTAAATAAAAAACTTAGTGATCAGATTACTTATCGCAAATAAATTATAAATACTGGACTACAAAATCTTTCTTTCATCATCTTAGTGGTTCTTTCTTGTCACAAAAGAATACTCTGATAGATTTTATGTTGTTTTTCTCTTGCCTTTAAAGAAACAGTTGTTTAGTCGTGCTAAATAGTTCGGAGCGTAGCGCAGCCTGGTAGCGCACTTGACTGGGGGTCAAGGGGTCGTGGGTTCAAATCCCGCCGCTCCGACCATCCTTCAAAATTAAGAAAAAAGGATGCTTTCCTAAAGAGAAAATTTCTTCATATATAATTTCAAACATCTATTCTGCTTTTTCAATTATTTATAGCTATTTTTATACAAAGAATCTTTAGACTTTCTCTTCAAGACAATATAAAAAACACGGGACTTTTATCCCGTGCTATTCAAATAACTTAGAAAATTATAATTGTTCTTTTGCCTTAAGTTTTAAATTTTCTGTAGATGTATTATGATTATTGCTATTTTTAGTAGCAGACGTCGCTGCTTGCACAGCTATTTTTCTTGGTTTCAATTCAGCTGGCGTTTCTCTTTGAAGTTGAATATGAAGAAGACCATCACTTAGTTCAGCTCCAATAACTTTAACATGATCAGCTAAATGGAAACGACGCTCAAAAGCACGTGAAGCAATTCCTCGATAAAGAAACTCACGCCCTGCACCGTCATTTTCTGGCATTTTCTCACCCTTAATGGTTAGCTGATTACAATGTATTTCAATATCTATTTCATTTTGCGAAAAGCCAGCAACAGCCATAGAAATTCTATAAGAATCCTCACTTAAACGCTCAATATTATACGGTGGATAAGAAGAAGAAATATCATCTAATTGTGTCCTAGAATCAAACCAGTTAAGAAGATGGTCAAAACCTACTGTTGAACGATAAAATGGTGAAAAGTCTACTTGACGCATAAATTTGCCCTCCTTTAGAGCGACTATAATTGATCCTTCAAGTCTCCAAATGGCAGATATATTTGCAGACCAACAGTCCCAGTACGGCAACTGTAATATTTATTTGGGAACAAATCTTTTTTATTTCAACTCCTTTGTATTTTAATTTACAAAAATACATATAAATAAAATAAATGTTTTTTAACTTTCCATCAGCATTACAAGTAACAGATTTTTTTATCTTACACCAACTTGTGCACGTACATCAACAAAGGATGCCAATTGAAAACACCTCTTTATTCTCCGGGCCATAATTCTTCTTTTTCTAATATGCATAGTAGCTATTTCAAAACAGCTAACAACCATGAGATTCGTTTTGCAATAACAAATTCTGAAATAAAAAAAATTAAAGGAACGGTTGTTATTCTCAAAAACTATACAGATACTCTAGAAGAATATTTTTTACCAATGAATGAAATCTCTCAACGCGGTTTTTATACCACAATATTTGATTGGTTTGGTCAAGAAGGGAACCAACCGAACAAACAAAAATGGTATCGACATAATTATTTTAATATTAATAATTATATCAATTACTTATCTGAATTTCTTAAAATAATTGTTTATACTGATTGCCCTCCACCTTATTACATGCTTACTTATGGTATGGGAGGACTAATAGCACTTAACGGGCTAAGCCTTATCACTCATCAATTTAACAGAATGCTTTGCGTTTCTCCTCTTTTTGCTCCACTAGGTAATAAAACAAACAGTTTTCAACATAAGTTAACACAATTTTTTTCCGATATAGGCCTTGGCTTTTTACCTGTTAAAGATAGAAAAAAATTAAAACAGAAAAACACACAATCTAATTTTTCTAATTTTTCTTTTAATCCAATAACGGCCCAGTGGCTATCCTCAACGCTCAATGCAATCGATGCAATGAAAACAAATATACTTCATGGGAATTTACAAATCCCAACACTGTTTATCCTTGCTAATCAAAATAATATTGCGAATAATATTGAAGCGCGACAATTATGTCGATTAACACATTTGACAGACAGTATTACAATTATAGGAGCTGATCTTGATACGATTATGCGTGAAAAATACTTTTATAAACAATTTTGGTCTGCATTTGACTGCTTTATTTCTAACAACCATCAAAAACACAAAATTGTTCAATAAATAGGTTTTCTATGATCAAAGGCATTCCCTGATTATATAAACTTTCGATATAAAAAATAATTAATAATCTTCTAATTTTTCAATATTAGCAACTCCTAAAACTGATATAATCATAAAATGTATATAATCAATCTGATAAGAATCAGCAAAAGTGAAAAAATAGAATCTGCAATTAAGTGAGCTAAAACCTTCAAAATATCGGATTCTTAACCCAAATTTATGTACGTAACGAATTCAAAAAGTAAAAATAATAATGTGAATTCTGGATAACAGCTAAGAAATTAACCATTTCGCCATTCATTTTCATTATAAATGTTTTATAGCTTTTTCTATAAACGCTCTACAATGTATAAATCAATATGATAAATTCTGATAAATAAAGCAACTGGACATAATGATGAAACGAATCTTGCTTGCAGAAGATGATAATGATATGCGCCGCTTTTTAGCAAAAGCACTCGAACGTGCAGGCTATGAAGTTACTGATTTTGATAACGGTGTGAGCGCATATGAATGTTTACAAGAAGAGCCATTTTCTCTTCTACTTACTGATATTGTAATGCCAGAAATGGATGGAATCGAATTAGCACGACGTGCAACTGAAATTGATCCTGATTTACGAGTAATGTTTATTACAGGCTTTGCAGCAGTCGCATTAAATTCAAATCATGATGCTCCTCCTGATGCTAAAGTGCTTTCTAAGCCATTTCATTTACGTGAATTGGTTAGTGAAATCGAAAAAATACTTATAGCTGCTTGAAAAAGATATTTTTTTTAATTATTCGTATTTTATTATAAAAATTCAATCAAACATTAACGTTTATAGTTTTATACGTGATGCTACTATTATATAATGGGCGTGTAGCTCAGCGGGAGAGCACTACGTTGACATCGTAGGGGTCACAGGTTCAATCCCTGTCACGCCCACCAAGCGTTTTATACATAAATATAACTTATCGTTTTTATTTATCTTTTTTAAAGGTGAGTGATACCAAAGTAAAAGTGAGGGAACAGGATTTTAGATTTTTCTCTAAAATCTATGACAAATTAATCTCGTTTTTTGGTCTCTTTATCTTTGTGTTTTAACTTTTTTGACCTGTTTCCATCCACACAACTGTTCACCATATTTGTTATGCTTCAAGATTTGTTTGGACAAGTTGATACTGATGACAGTGAGATCTTTCTGATCTAAATACAGGGGAGACTAACCGATACAAGAAAAGCTTCTACTTCCGCACCCACTGAGAAAGATCAGAACGCACATTGGCATCACTTTGCTTATTAACTTCATTGTCTATTTCCAGTTTGGTTATGGCTCTCTTGATCAGCGTCTCTGTTTATTGTTGCCGTTTTACAACCATGACCGCCCCACGTACTATGGCCACCATGACCAACTTTACCATTGGAATAACTACCGCCACCGCCGCCGCCAACATAAACACTTATCTCCATCTTTATCCCCTTTACCATCTTCGACACCTATTTTTCAGAGCTTCCAGACGTTCATCGGTTGCTTTTTGGTGTTCCTTAAAGCGCTTAAAAAATCATGCTGAACATCCTTTTTGATCAAAACGATGATCTCTTTTTAAAGGCGCATGAACCATTCTATGACTCGCATAAAAAAGAACGCGAATTTGCTCCGCATCAGCAATATCATCAATAGCAGATGGATTATTGAGCATTGTAAAACTTTATGATTTTATGGTGTAAACGACCGTTGCATTCACAGGACGGGTTTCTGTTTCACCGGTTGAAGAAAGATTGATATTATGGGTATGGAACCAGATGAGTTTATTGTTCCTACTTTATAGGGTTGCTTCTGCTAAAACTGCATTTTTTACCTTTTGGGCATTTTTTCGTTAACATATTTATAAACAAACACAGTATTTTACTTCACTCGATTATCTTTAGCTGTTCATACTAAAGCTCTCAGTCCAGTCACTAATATCTTTGCATGGATAGTGCTGTCCTGTACTTAATTAGTTTCTGTTACTGTAACTGTTTTCTCTTATTGCTATGAAAAATATTTTAAATTTTATTGCTTCTTTTCTAGAAGCTCTACTCTTGCTCATTTTAATTAAATATTTATATAAAATTTTTTACAAATATAAAAATATAAACCTCTAAATAAATCTATTTTGTAGTAGTAAAAAATAAATAATTATAAAAAATATGCACATGTTTTGTTGGATATAATATAATTATACTTGTAAAAGTTCCAATTATATTTATTATATCTATTGTGTTAAAGGGGGAGAAGATATGTATTATAAACATACACCATTGTTTATGGTAATTATAATATGTTTATCAGTAGGAGGTTTAATTTCTACTGATATTTTCTTACCGGCGCTTGGAGATATGCGCCAATACTACCAAGTTACAGAATCGCAAATTCAACATGCAGTGGCAATTTTTTTATCTGCAGTAGCTATTGGACAACTCATTTACGGACCACTTAGTGATAATTTTGGGCGTAAAAAAACACTTCTTTTTGGCTTGTTTTTATGGCTGTTTGCAACATTAGGTATTATTTATACAATCAATATCCAAGCCTTTTTAACACTACGCTTTTTACAAGGCCTTGGAGCCTGTTCAGGGATTGTTTTAAGTCGCGCTATTATTAACGATTTAATGGACAAAGAAGCTGCAGGAAAATTTTATTTGGTTATTTTCCCTTTTGTCGGAACATCACCAGCACTTGCACCGTTAATTGGCCAACTTTTATTACAATTTTTTAATTGGCAATCCATTTTTATCTTTTTAAGCCTTTTTATACTTTTATCCATTTTCCTTTGTCTCTTTGTATTAACAGAAACTCTCCCTCTTACAAAACGTCAATCTTTTACTCCTGTAGGAATTATTAAGAACAGCTTGGAAGTTCTTAGAAATAAACAGTTTATTTTTTACGCATTGATTCCATGTTTTGCCTATGCAGCCTACTTTGCTTATATCGTAGAATCTCCTTTTTTTCTTACAAACTTAGGTTTATCAACTCTATACATTGGTTATAGCTACATTGGTGTTTCTTTAACCTATGTCTTGGGGAATTTGGTAGCGCGAAGCTTTCTTAAGCGAGAGTCTATGGAACGTACTATTCAACGTGGATATGTTATTTTTGTTATGGGTGGCATATTATTTGCTATACAAATGTATGTAAGTCCGTGGCCGCTTCTAACGAGTTTAATAGCCATTTCTATTCTTACTTTTGGCAATGGTTTTTTGTTGCCATTAGGAACAGCATTGGCTATTTCATCACACCCAAAAGCCGCTGGAGCAGCATCTGGAGTTATGGGAGCATTACAATTAGGGAGTGCTGCATTCAGTGCAATAATGATTGGAACAATATCTAGACATAATCCATGGTTTTTTGCCATTTTATTGGCACTATGCTGCATAGTAGGTTTTGTAATTTATAGTCGAAAAGCAAATTATTTTATGACTTTGAAGTAAATTAAATAATCAATTAGGGAGGGAATTATGCTTAAAAATCTTGATGTTACTTTGCGAGATGGGGGTTATAGAAATCAATTTTCTTTTTCACTAAATAAAGCAATATAAGTATAAAAATCTTAAAAAAGACTACCCTCTCTTCTTAAAATAGCGACGTTATCTTAAAATCATATCGCTCAATCATTTTTTTACATTCCAAAGCCCCCTTAAATATAGATAATTATATAAATTACACTTTTTTGATTTTAAATCTTTTTCTCTTCTTGATAGACTTTTCTTTTCTTTAAATTATAAAGTTTAAGTGCATAAAAACAAACAACAAGAAAAGAAAGCCAAACAACACCTATCATCAACACCGATCTCGTATTATCAAAAAACCATAACAAAACAAAAATAAAGATCATAAATAAAGTAGCAAAAATGGATCCTATTGGCCAAAATGGTATTGGAAACTTTAGATCACGGAGTTCTTCTGTAGACATTTTAAGCCGCATAAAAATTTGCGAAAGCAAAATCATTACCCACACAAAAACTGTAGCGAATGTCGCCATTGCTGCAATAAGAAAAAAAAGCTGATTATGATAATAATAATTAAGAATAACACCAAAAATAAAGATGCTAAATACGAGTAAAATAACAAAAATCGGTATACCGTTTTTTGATAAATATTGGAATTTTTTAAATGCATAACCTTCCTGCGACAAACCATGGATCATGCGAACCGCACCATACATTTCACTATTAATCGCAGAAACCACAGCTGTAATAACAACAATATTAAGAATATGAGCTGCTGATGAAATACCAAATTTTTCAAAAATTGTAACAAAAGGACTACTAATAAGGCGAATTTCATTCCAAGGATAAAGCGACATTAAAACTGCTAAAGTCATAACATAAAAGAGCACAATTCGAATTGGAATAGAATTAATTGCTCTTGAAATTGTCTTATCAGGATCCTGTACTTCCATTGCAGCCATTCCAATAATCTCTACTCCTCCAAAAGCAAAAACAACAACACTAAAGCAAGCTAAAAAACCAAATAAACCATTTGGAAATACTCCACCATTTTGCCATAAATTATGAATCCCAATGGTAGAAAATGTATTTGTATTCCAATTAAAAAAAATAATTGCTATTCCTAAAATAATCATAGCGATAATGGCAATAATTTTTACGGAAGAAAGCCAAAATTCTAGCTCACCATACACTTTCACTGCTGCTAGGTTAATACCAGTAATGATAAGAGTAATACTCAATGTCCATATCCAAGAAGGAACATCAGGATACCAAAAACTCATATAAGTTGCAAAAACTGTAATATCAGCTAAACCAACAAGCACTACTTCAAAAACATATGTCCATCCTGTTAAAAAACCAGCTAATGGTGATATATAATTTGTAGCATAACGTGCAAAAGAACCAGACAGTGGATTATGAATAATCATCTCTCCTAAAGCACGCATAACTATAAAAATAGCTAAACCTGCAATACAATAGGCAATTAAAACACTTGGACCAGCAAGATTAATCGCCTGTGCCGATCCATAAAAAAGCCCTGTTCCAATAGCAGAACCAAGAGCTAAAAATATAACCTGACGCTGATTTATACCTCGTTTAAGTTCATTTGTTGTCATTTCTATCCTTCTTCAAACATCATCCTAACTTTTACAGAAGCAAAATTGGCAGATTAATAAGAACCGAAACCGATTGAAATGTAAAAAACTCTAAAAGATCTGAAGGGCTTGAATTTTTATTTTCTATATTTTCATACAAGAATACAATTTACAACGGCTAAGATGCATAATTTCATTTTATATGGTGATGCGACATATACCGTTTACAACAAAAAAACTGCATTCTTCCTTTCCCTTCAGCTTTAAGGAAATGTAGATAATAGGGTAATTGTATTATGACAACACGCACTACTCTTTCACTTAAACTAAGTAGCTCTCCAATTTATCAAAAAAAAATCTGATGGGCAAGCATCATAAAAAAACGAGTCTCTAGACTCTTTCTTTATAATGTTCTGATCGTAGTTTAAAATTAATTTACTTATGGCTACAATAGAAGTCCACCATACAGTGCATACATAATAACCATGGAAAAAAACTGCAAGAACGAGTGCGGTTGATGTTTGAATCTATTGATCATAGGCTAACCCTTCTTTTGCCTCTAAAATAATGGCAGATAATCCTGATTTTTCTAGTGCAACCTTCTCACTCATACAAAATTTTGAAAAAACGCTTCCCCTTCTCCTATCATCATAGAAGCTATATGTGCAAGCGGAACAAGATTACCTAATGCACCTACTGAGCCTTTTTCAGGAAAAACAGAAATAACTCTACTTGCAAGCATATTCTCTAGTAAATACAATAATTCCAAACCAACACTTAAAGTCCATCGTCCCAAACGAGAAATAAGATTCAAAGTCATCATCAATCATAAAACACTTTCAGGTGAAGACATTCCTATTCTACAATTAATGTGATAAAATAAGATTTCTTTATAAAATGGATAAATTATCTATATCAGTTTTAATCGAGGCTAATTTGCCAAATCCAATATTAATTCTATGAACTTATTCATTGCCAGCAGCAATACACATTGCTTCTCTTTTAATAGCCAAATGTGTGTCATGATGAAGCTTGCTCGTTTTACCATCCCAATAAACAGATTCAAGTTCATTCAAAGTAGCTTTATCTAGATTTAATATTTAAAACAGTTTTTATAAGATAAGAAATATACAGCAAAGTGGAAAATTTGGTGCACCCGACAGAATTCGAATCTGTGACCTCTGCCTTCGGAGGGCAGCGCTCTATCCAGCTGAGCTACGGGTGCTTAAATGATGATTAAAACTGCTATACTTCTTTAGCTGATCATGCTCCCAGCTTCAATGAGGAATCACTCCTTTTAAAAACTTAATAAAGAATATATGCTTATTCTTGGTAAAATTATATTATTTTTTAATGCTATTTTGCATACATATTCCTTTGTTTTAATAAATTACTTTTCATACAAAATTCTTTCTTTTATCAAAACAATCCTTATATAAAGTTTTTAAATTCTAAAAAATAAGTCGTGAATATCAGGACAATTTTTAATGACTACACTACCAAGCCGCTTTCATTTCATTTCTGCAGAAACTGAAGAAGCTATCAAGGCCACCAATAAATTAATATCTATTTATGGTCACTCTTCTCTTGAAGAAGCCGATATCATTGTTGCACTTGGTGGAGATGGAACAATGTTGCAAACAGTACGGGATGTCATGAATACTGGTAAACCTATTTATGGTATGAATCGAGGCTCAGTAGGTTTTCTAATGAATGAGTTTCATGAAAAAAAATTACCAGCTCGTATTGCTGCTGCACATAAAAAAGAAATTCATCCCTTACGCATGATCGCAAATGCACAAACTCAAGGACATATTGAAGCACTCGCAATCAATGAAGTATCCTTATTTCGTCAATCATATCAGGCTGCTAAAATTCGTATCAGTATTGATAACCAAGTTCGCATGGAAGAATTAATTTGCGATGGTATTCTTGTTGCTACACCAGCGGGATCTACTGCATATAACTTATCAGCCCAAGGACCTATTCTACCTCTCATGGCGCCCCTTATGATCCTTACTCCCGTTAGCCCTTTTCGTCCTCGAGCTTGGCATGGAGCCTTACTTCCAAATACCGCCACAGTGCGCTTTGATATGCTTGAATATAACAAACGTCCCGTCAATGCAGCTGCTGATAATATTGAAGTGAAATCTGTCCATTCAGTTACTATTTCATCAGCAACAGAAATAACAGTCTCTATCCTTTTTGATCCTGACCATTCTTGGGATGAACGAATCTTATCAGAACAATTTCGTTATTAATTTTCTATCGTTCTTTTTACGGATATATAGTAGTTATAGTTGACTTTTTTTAAAATGCATCTTAACCCGTCTTTAAGAAAATGGAATGTTGACTTAGCCAATATCCTTAGACAATCGTTAAAATTGCAAAATAATCAGCAAAAAGAAAGAATGACACTAGCTTTGGACAATTTCGATAATTTAGGCCTTTCAAAAAAGGTTATTAAAGCTATAAAATCAGCAGGATATACAATCCCGACGCCTATTCAAAGTAGGACGATCCCTTATATTCTTCAAAAAAAAGATGTTTTAGGAATTGCTCAGACAGGTACTGGTAAAACAGCCTCCTTCGTCCTTCCTATGCTTACCTTACTTGAAAAAGGACGTGCAAGAGCAAGAATTCCCCGTACCCTCATATTAGAACCAACACGAGAGCTTGCTGCCCAAGTTAAAGAAAATTTTGATAAATATGGTGTTAATCATAATTTAAACGTTGCATTATTAATTGGTGGTGTCTCTTTCGAACACCAAGATCGTAAACTTGAACGAGGCGCTGATGTTTTGATCGCAACACCAGGACGTCTTCTAGATCACTTTGAGCGTGGTAAATTACTCTTGGTAGGTGTTGAAATTCTAGTCATTGACGAAGCTGACCGCATGCTAAATATGGGTTTTATCCCTGATGTTGAGCGTATTTGTAAAGTGACTCCTTTTACACGCCAAACTTTATTCTTTTCAGCAACAATGGCACCAGAAATTACACAATTAACAAAGCAATTTTTACATTCTCCTGTATATATCGAAATTACAGAAGCGTCTTCAACAGCGAAAACAATCACGCAACGACTAGTTAAGTCTGAAAGTAAACCATGTGATAAAAAAGCTGTTTTAAAAGAACTTATTCAGAATGAAGGTGATGAACTTAAAAACGCTATCATTTTTTGTAATCGAAAAAAAGATATTTCTGAACTTTTTCAATATCTTATTAAACATAATTTCAGTGTAGGTACACTTCATGGTGATATGGATCAACATTCACGAACAAACACATTAGCTAGCTTCAAAAACAATAAATTTATACTTCTTATTGCTTCTGATGTCGCTGCTCGTGGTCTAGATATCCCAGCAGTCAGTCATGTTTTCAACTATGATGTACCGACACATGCGGAAGATTATATTCATCGCATCGGCCGCACAGGACGTGCAAAACGCAGCGGTAAAGCTTTTACCATTGTTACAAAAGCTGATGAAAAATACATCTGTGCCATTGAAGAAATAAGCAAAGAAAAAATTGAGTGGCTTAATGGTGATCTTTCTACTTTAATAGCTCATGATGAAGAAAACAATACTGTTTCAAAAACAAAACCCACAAAATCGCAACAGAAAACTGCTCAAAAAGAGCGTAAAACTCAAACGAAAAAAATACCAGAAAAAGAGAAGTCAGCTTACATTGAAACTAAAGATAACAAAGAGAAATCATCAAACAAATGTCATGAAAAAAACAAAAGTCCTATTCCAATTGGATTTGGCGCTGATATTCCAGCATTCATGCTTATAAAAAACAATACTGAAGCTCTCTAATTTGATTACTGAAAAATAATAGTGAATATTTTACCTAGTTTAGAGTTTTCCGCTACCTACCATAGTTAATCTTTTTATTATCTTTTCACGCCCTAAAAGTAGTAAAATTTTTCCCATTTCAGGTCCATGCGTTATCCCCGTAAGAGCTTGACGCAACGGCATAAACAAAGCTTTTCCTTTACGACCCGTTTTTTCTTGTAACGCCGTCGTCCAAATTTTCCAACTTTCATCATTCAATCCCCCCTCAGGTAATAAATGAACAGACTGTTGCACATAAACACGATCTTCAGGAGAGGTTACATCAAAGCTCTCATCGGTGTGAATAATTTTCCACCATAAAACTGTATCATTCAGCTTAGTAATATTGTTTTTTACCGTATTCCAAAAATATTCTGCTTGTTCTCCATGAATAGAAAATTTTTCAAGTCGTGTTTTGATGTCTTCATAAGTCAATTCGTGAACAAAATGACTATTCAATATAAGAAGATCAGTTACATCAAATTTTGCTGCTGATTTTGATGTATCCTCGAGATAAAAATGCTTTAAAAGAATATCTTGATTAGGATATGCTTGTACATTTTGCGACGTCCCAATTAACACTGCAAGACACTGAACAGCCATAGACTCAAAGCCATCTTCGCGCAAAGAACGAACGGAAAGATCACTATTCCGTTTTGAAAGCCCCTCTCCTGAAGTTGTTGTTAATAAATTAATATGACCAAAAATTGGAGACACTGCATCGAGAGCCTTAAAGAGAGCAATCTGCGCAGCAGTATTAGCAATGTGATCACCGCCACGAATAATATGTGTAATAGCCATATCTATATCATCAACGACAGAAGGTAGAGTGTAAAGATAGCTCCCATCTTCACGAATTAAGACAGGATCTGACATAGAAGCCAAATCTATCGTCTGCCTACCTTTTACGATATCATCCCAATAAACTTCTGTTCGTTTAGTTTGAAATGGATTACTTTCAAAATTAGGCAAAAGAAACCGCCAATGAGGTTTACGACCTTGATCCTCAAAAGCTTTTTTATCTTCTAATGTCAATTTTAATGCATCACGATTATAAACAGGGGGTAATTTACGTGAAAGTTGTATTTTACGACGTCGATCCAATTCCTCCGCTGTTTCATAACAAGGATAAAGAAGGCCACGTTGTTTTAAAACTTCTGCAACTTCATCATATCGATTAAAGCGTTTAGACTGATAATAAACTTCATCTGGTTGAATACTAAGCCATTCGAGATCAACCATAAGAGCGTCAATATATTCTTGTTTGGACCGCTTAGCATCTGTATCATCATAACGTAAAATAAATGTACCGTTATGCGCTTTCGCATACAGCCAATTAAACAATGCAATACGAGTATTTCCTATATGAATATAACCTGTTGGAGATGGGGCAAAACGAACTTTTATCATCAAAATAATGCTCAACTTTTATCGCGAAAATGATTGGTAATAGGGTAACGACGATCACGCCCGAAGTTTTTATAACTAATTTTTACACCCAGTGCAGATTGCCGTCTTTTATACTCAGCCAAATAAAGCAAATGTTCTACTTTCTCAACTGTTTGCCGTGAGTGTCCACGCTTAAGAATATCACAAACACTCATGTCATCTTCTACAAGAGATTGCAAGATATCATCTAAAATAGGATAAGGAGGAAGAGAATCCTCATCTTTTTGATTGTCCCGAAGCTCTGCAGAAGGTGCTTTTGTTATAATATTATTTGGAATGACAATTCTTTTCGGTCCCAATAAATTCTGCAAATAATTTTTATTGCGCCACTCAGCTAATTTATAAACCTGCGTTTTATAAATATCTTTAATGGGATTAAAACCACCATTCATATCGCCATAAAGAGTCGCATACCCAACGGCCATTTCCGATTTATTACCTGTTGTTATTACCATCGAATCAAATTTATTTGAAAGAGCCATTAAAACGCTTCCACGTATACGGCTTTGAAGATTTTCCTCTGTAACATCAGTTTTTAACCCTGAAAAAATAGGGGCCATTATGCTCAAAAAACTCTCAACAAGTTTAAAAATAGGTATTATTTCATAACGACATCCTAAAAGACGGGCACAATCTTTAGCATCCTTTAATGATTCCTGTGATGTATAATAATAAGGCATCATCACAGCACAAACCCTTTCAGCTCCCAAAGCATCGACCGCAATTGCAGCACAAAGCGCTGAGTCAATTCCTCCTGAAAAGCCAAGAAGAACATCTTTAAAACGGTTCTTATTGACATAATCCTTTAAACCTAAAACACAGGCGTGATAATCAGCAGCTACTCCATCTAAAAGTTTTTCATCTGGACCAGAAATACATTGCCACCCAATAGATTTTCTTTGCCAATGACTCAAAGTAATCTGACTTTCAAAATGCTTCATTTGAAATGCTATTTGACCGTGTTCATCCAGTGCAAAAGACCCCCCATCAAATACTAATTCATCTTGGCCTCCAACTTGATTAGCATAAATAATTGGTACACATGATTGAACAGCTCGCGAGCGAACAATGTCTAAACGTTTTTGTGTTTTATTACGGTGATAAGGAGACCCATTAGAAACAAGAATAATCTCAGCTCCTTTATGGCTAAGATTAGCACAAATAGAAGGATCATTCCAAATATCTTCGCAAATCAAAACTCCTAACGTTATCCCACGGTACACAATAGGCTCAGGACGTGGACCAGAAGCAAATACGCGCTTTTCATCAAATTCACAATAATTAGGTAAATCATACTTAAAACATTCCGCAATCACCTGCCCATCATCAAGAATCATGATACCATTATAAAGGTTGTTATTACGTTTTAAAGGAACGCCAATAATAATTCCAGGCCCTTCTTTCGTGAGCTGCGCTAACTTTCTAACAGCATCTTCACATGCTTCTGTAAAAGAAGATTTAAGAACAAGATCTTCAGGGGGATAAGCACTTATGAAAAGCTCAGTCAACAAAACAAGATCAGCACCCTGTTCGTAAGCTTTTTGATATGCCATTTTCGCAAGAGTAAAATTTCCCCCAATATCACCAATAACAGGATTTAATTGAGCAATTACAATCCGAAAATCATCTTTTATAAGTTTTTGTTTCATTGTATCAACTTAACGTGACCATCAATCAGTTTCAACCATCAAAGGAATTTTTACTAAAAGTGCTTACTTCCATAAAAATTGAAAATAAACAACAGGATAGGATTATTATCTAAATCTTCTCTCCTAAATAACTGAAGAAGCATCACGACTTTTTTCAAACGTTCATCAACAAAAAAAGCTAACTTAAGCGACTGTTTCGCGTTTGAACTCATATCACAATAAAATATTATAATGATCAGAAATGGTTTTCGCATTGCCTGTACATTTAGTGACATTGCATCCTATCATTTCAATATGCACACCTCCTAGATAAGCACTCTCTTCCTAATGAACTAAAAAATTATCAAATTCTTTTAAAACATAATCAAAAGAACGTATTTATAATCATTAGCCGTAATCGTATTACCATGCAAACGCACAATAAGGATATAAGTCACCCTGATTCGCTTACAGGATTGAGAATATCAATCATCAATTTCAAAAGCTCATCAGAATTAATAGAAGAATTACATTGTAATCCGATAGAATTTTTAATACTATGATAATTTTATACATGCGCATGATCAAGATAACACACATAGTCACCAATCTACAATATATGGTCAGATACTGCATACAAATTGTCAAAAGTTGAATCAATTCCTGTCAAAACCTCGCAAAAACGCTTCGTGGCTTGTATAAGGAGATGTTTCACGTAATGAGAGATTTATTTTAGCTTTACCTCCTATTAAATGTATAAAATTGATTGCTTTAGAAATACGCTTTGCTAATAATTCGTAACGTTTACATTGTAGACTATTAAAATAAAATATAACATCCATTTATGGACATTTTCTAAATTAGCATACCCGCCCTATAAAAAAGCATACAATAACTAATATTGCCATTAACTGACGATAAACTATGAACATTCATTATAGATATAGACCAAGATAGATATAGACCAAGAGTACAAACAGTTTTATTAAATTCAATCCCATTGATGATATCCTCTCTATAAAAGAACAACTTTTTATCTTCTTTTCTTTCCATATCAAAGAAGCGTAGTTTTGAAAATTCACTAACAGTACAACCAATTTTAACAACTGGCTTAAAGCTCCCAAAAGTTAAAATGATTGCCCTTTGCAAAAAATACACGAAAAAAATCGTGGATATGATCAATCTTATGCTTATAGCAAAATTTTCTGCACAATTTTCTCTGTTATAAAAAGCTTAACCTTCTGCAACCACTGCTAACTCACTCTTTAAACTGGTACACTTCATCAAAAAAAACAAAGGAATATATTTGCTCAATTCTTATTTAATTTCTGCTAATACAGATTTAGTGGAACAAGTTAAAATTTGTTTAATTAATTTTTTTCCAAGATTTCAGAGGGCTATTTTTTATCACCGTATTCTCTCTAAAACTTACCTAATCAGCGTATATGCAGTATGCAAATCTTTATAATTTTCTATAACATCCACTATTTAACTTTCTAATTTCTTCCCATTTTCATATATATAACTCGGTTTATACATCGTTACCAACTCTTCTGCTGCTGTTGGATGAATTGCCATAGTTTCATCAAATATATCTTTTGTCAGCTTTCCTTTTAGAGCGACTCCAACAAGCTGAGCCATTTCACCAGCACCTTCTCCCAAAATATGAGCACCAATAACAATACGGCTCTCACCATCAACAATCAATTTCATAAACATCTTTTCTGCATTACCAGAAAGAGTATTACGCAAAGAACGAAATTGTATACGATAAATTTCAACACGCTTATAATAACGAATGGCATCTTCCTCTGAAAGACCAACAGTTCCAATCTCTGGCTGCGAAAAAACGGCTGTCGCAATTAAATTATAATCCGGTATCGTTGGAGTATCTTCAAAAACAGTTTTAATAAAACACATTGCTTCGTGTATAGCAACAGGTGTTAACTGAACATGACCTGTTACATCACCAACAGCCCAAATGTGAGGTATATTTGTTGTCATTTTTTCATCAACAATAATAGCGCCATCCTCATTAAGTTTAACACCTGCCCTCTGAAGTTCTAAGCCTTTTGTATTTGGCACACGTCCCGTAGCCAACATAACCTGATCAGTAGTAATAATTTGTCCATTCGATAAAACAACGTTATAGTGGCTATTTTGGGCTTCAACCTGGGCAACTGTAGCCCCATAGATAATAGAAATTCCCTTTTCAATCATCGCATCACTTAATAACCGCCGTAAATCATAATCAAAATTACGAAGAATTAAATCACCACGATGAACCAATGTTGTTTTCACACCCAATTCGTGAAAAATACCAGCAAATTCAAGACCAATATAACCACCACCAACAATAACTATTGATTTTGGTAATTTTTCAAGATCGAAAATTTCATTAGAAGTAAGACATAACTCACTGCCTTTTATTGCAAAATTTGGAGAAATCGTTGCCCCTGTCGCAATCAAAATCTTTTCTGCTTTTACTCGCTCACCTGTTGCAGAAAGTTCTAATGTATGTTCATCAATAAAAACAGCGCGACTCTTATAAATTTGAACATTGTTATTTTTTAATCCCTTACAATAAAGCTCCTCTAACCTAGATAATTCTTTATTTTTAGCTTCAATCAACTTGCTCCAATTAAAAACTGGATTAACATATTCCCAGCCAAAACCAATGCTATCCTTAAATTCGCGTGCATATTGCGATGCATAAACAAACAATTTTTTAGGAACACAACCGCGAATAACACAAGTTCCTCCCACACGATGTTCTTCTGCTATAGCGACACGCTTTCCAAGTTGTCCAGCAAGACGAGCAGCACGCACTCCACCCGATCCTCCTCCAATAACGAACAAATCAAAAAGCATCATAAAATATCCTTTCCCATACGCTTTCACTGTACAGGTACTACTTCTTGTCATCAAATAAAAGCTTCTTCTTTTTTCTGATTTTTTTGTACAAAGATAATACTCTCAGAGCACTCTATTTTCCTTAAAGTAGTATCTAGCTGCTGCTTTTAAATAAAATGCCTATGACACCTATGAAACTAATGAATTACATTGGAGATTGTGAAGAAGTGGATTCCATAGGAGTAATAGAATTATTTAAGTTAAGTGTTTGGGACATTTCTTTTTCTACATTTTCTATAAGATCCTGTATTACAGTAGCAGACCATGCATCAAATGCAGAATAAGCATCGCGCGCAACATCTGGAACTGTCATCAAAAATTTTTTACCAACATCAGAACTGTAAAATGCTGAAATTTTATCAAGTTCTTCCTGACTAAAATGCTTTGCGTATACATAGGCCACCTCTTTCTCTAAATCAGCACGCCGTTTAGTTAAAGTAAGCGCTTCTTTATCAACAATTGCAGAAATATTTTTTTCTAAGTTTGGATCATTACTTATTAATTTTTCTTTAATATCACGTGCTGCCATTGGCAAAAAACTATCAAACTGATCAGTTGCACGAATAGCACTAATCACCTTTTTAGCTGAATCTAAATGTTTATCACTCACATCTTGCGCATAAGTTATTTGAATATTCACAATTAAAATAGCAACTGCACTAAGTAATATTATAAATTTCTGAAAAAAAACTGTTATTCTCATAATAATGATGACTCCATAGAAATATTATAGTTTAAATTTATTATTTTAAATTTTTAACAAGTTTTCAGTTACTAGATGATTCTAAAAATTTTATTGTACCATCTGCCATGGCTACAATTGCACGAGAAGCAAAACCTAAAAAAAGACCATGTTCAACAACACCAGGAACTCCCAATAACGCATCTGATAATTCTTTTGGATTTAGAATAGATCCTAAAAATGCATCAACAATAAAATGACCGCCATCAGTCTCAAAGGGAATATCTCCATTCATACGTAATTTAATTTCTCCTGAAAATCCTAAATTACTCACTACCTTTTCAATCGCCTTGCATGTAGCATTCATCCCAAATGGATTAACTTCTATTGGCACCCCAGAAGCACCAAGCGTTTTTACCATCTTTGTTTCATCAGCAATAATAAGCATCTCATCAGATGCAGATGCTACAATTTTTTCATGCAACAATGCTCCACCCCTTCCTTTGATCAAGACCATCTGAGGATCGATTTCATCAGCTCCATCAATACAAAGATCAAGCTTAGATATTTTATCTAAAGTAGTAATAGGCACTCCAAACTGACGACATAAATGCTCAGAATGATATGAAGTAGCAACACCAGTTATCCTTAAACCATTTGTAATGCACTCACCAAGAAGACGAATAAATTCATTTACTGTAGAACCAGTGCCTATACCAAGACGCATATAATCTTGCACAGATTCAAGTGCTTTAGCAGCAGCCATTTTTTTTAATTTTTGAATATCCATACATTACCTTCCTTTATATCAATTCAATGAGCAATATTTATTATGAATTATAAAAAACGATTTATCGCTCTAAGCAGCTATAACTTTATTTGTTAGCTTATTGGAAATAAGACTTGTTACATAGAATACAGTAATTAACTATTCTGTTTTTTAATAAAAGACTTATAATTTATAAAATAATTATTTAAAAATTCTAATACAAAGTATGCTCCTATAGGCTTATAAAGCATGTAAATATCAAGAAAATGCCTACTTTAAAAAAATGATTATTAACTATTGATTCTTTCTAATTAATTTATAAATTAATGGAACGATGTAGTAAAATGTGGTAGTTTATTTTCCTCATGTTATTGGATCATTCACATTAAGGATAAAGAGGACTAGCCCAACACTTAATCAAGGCAATATATAATATATTAAGTATCATTTCTTGTATTAGTCGTATCTAGTACTAAAAACAAAATAGGACAATAGAATACTATGAAAGGTCATTCACAAGTTATCGAGCAACTCAATAAAGCTCTTTCTCTTGAGCTTAGTGCTGTTAATCAATATTTGTTGCATTCTTCTCTTATAGAAAACTGGGGCTATATCAAATTAGCTAAAATAGAGCGCAAAGAATCTATAGAAGAAATGGAACATGTAGATAAACTCATTAAGCGTATTACTTTTCTTGAAGGACATCCAAATATTCAAACTTCTGAGCCTTTACGTATTGGAAAAAACCTTAAGGATATTTTAGAATGTGATCTTGCAAGTGAATATGAAGCTCGAGAATTTTATTTAAAATCACGTGAAATTTGTGCTAAGCTTTCTGATCATGTTTCAAAGAAATTATTTGATGAATTGCTTGAAGATGAAGAAAATCATATTGATTTTCTTGAAACTCAGCTTCAACTTTTTAAAACAATGGGAGAAGAGAAATATAGTCAGCTCAATGCAAGCTCTGCTGAATGTGAATGTTAGAAAAACTATTATCTCATTTGTGAAATGAAGTTATTATAAAATTTATATAGAGGCTATAAACTAGCTAGCCTTTATAAATTTTTTCTATGAGTATTCCATGGTCTATAAAAACCTGCAGAAGACCAAAGGATGTTTTTGTTTTTAGTAAGTATAACGCTTCCTCGCGATAATAGTTGTTGAGATGTAAATGTTATTGCATTTATTGAATCGCACGTTTCATTGCTTGTTGCATGTTTTTTAATTATGATATCTGCTTTTACGCAATGATCTGTCTCTCCATATAAAATAGCAATTTTAAATCCATTTTCTAATAAAGTTGTACAGATCTTATCATCACAAATAAATTGTCCTTTGAGAGATGGACCAATCTTTGTTGGTTTAATGGTTTTATTTATGCGAAACGATTTTTCCCATAAAGATATTGTAAATTTAGAAGGATGATAACGATCAACATATAATATCTTGTCATTCAAAACACCTACAATTTTCATATTATCTGCTATGATTAACTGTACAGGTGACTGCATCATACAAACTAAAATACCTCCCAAAATAAAAAAACCAAAGAAGAGTCTAATAGCCGTTTTTAAAAAAGTGAGCCCAACTAAACCGATACTTAATAAAATCAATGCAGATAGCGGGATAAATCCAGGATTTAAAACAGGAGAAATAGCCTGTATTGCATAAGCAATTTTTATCATAAGGTTCGTACCAAATCCCATAATCTGTAAAGGCCACCATTCAAGCCCAAAAAACATTGAAAAAGCTGAAAGTAGTCCAAATGGCATGATGAAAATTGATACTATAGGCAAAGCCAAAGCATTACTGATAACACCTAAAAGAGCTACATTAGAAAAATGATAAGCTGCATAAATCCCACTTGCAGAACCAGCTACCAATGAAGACATGCAAGTTGAAACAACGGATAAAAAGACAAAACGAAGCACCTTTCCTCCAATATAAGAAGGTGCTGTATTTCCTTTACAAGAGCAATACCCCTCACTCCACCAAGAAAAAGCAGCAATCAAAGCTACGGTTGCAGAAAATGACATTTGAAAACTAGGCTCTAATATTTCATGCGGACTTATAGCTACAGTTACTAAACCAGCAATAGCAAAATTACGCATTGTTACAGCAGAACGATTACATAATATAGCAACCAACATAACAGCTACCATCAAAAAACTTCTTTGTGCAGCAATATTTGCACCAGACAATATCAAATAAAAAGCTGTAACTATTAATGCAGCAATGGCAGCAAATTTTTTAACTGAGTAATAAGATGAAAAGACTGGAAAAAATGCAAAAAAGCTCCGTATAATAATAAAAACCATACCACTCAGTAAAGCCATATGCAGACCTGATATTGATAAAATATGTGCCAATCCGGCTATACGTAATGCTTCACTGGTATTATGTGAAATCCCCCCTCTCTGTCCTGTTATTAAAGCAGCAGAAACTTTCCCTCCTTCTCCACCAACCGTTTTAATAACTTTTTCAGTCATTTGCATGCGCAAATTTTCAATTTTTTGTAAAACTTTTCCTAGCATCATATCAGGCTGAAAAACTGATATCTTTTTGGGTTTTCCTAAATAAAATCCTTGTGCACCAATTCTTTTAAAATAATTATGAAAACTAAAATCATAACTTCCTGGACGTATCGCTCCAGATAAAGCACGAAGCTTTACTTTCCCATATAAGCCATCTCCAGGAGTTAACCCATATGGTAAAGACTTTGCGACTAAATGCACCCGATTGAGATTACAATATAAAGTAGGTCTTTCTGTCTTCAAAACATCTACTTTTAAACGAAATCCCCCTTTCCCTAAAGACTTAATAGAAACAATTCGTCCTGTTAATATGGTAACAACATCGCGACTCAACATTGGCGTAGACATATGCCATGTTTCTATTTTTGCCGCCAAAGCGCCTAATACAATACAAAATAAAAATCCAGTTATAAACCATATCTTCCGATAACACCGTAAAACATATAACAAGCTAGAGAATATAATAATCAATATAACAAATTGTTTCCAACTTGGTTCTTGCTCTAAGCTGAAATAAAAAATAATGCCCGTAGAAAAAAAGACAAAAACTAATAAGAAAAGCAGTCCGACAGAAATTTCTCTGTTTATGCAATCTATCAGCCACTTCCAGAAAAAAACTACTTTTTCCTTAAAAAAGGAAAATAAAAAGTCCTCTTTCCCATTATAGGTAGCATTGCTTGCACCATCAATAACAGACCGATCACCCTTCTGTATCAAAACAAGACTTTTTCTCTTTGAGAAAAAATCTCTTGGTAGATCATCTTTAACTTTATTTTGATCTAACATCCGCAAATCCCCACTTTACTTGCAATGCGGCTATTGCACACCCTAATACCTATGCTAACATAGTTCTTCAATAAAATTCATAAATAACATCTTAATTTTAGAGGATAATGTCTGTGTCTGTTATTACCCGTTTTGCACCATCTCCTACAGGATTTCTTCATATTGGTAGCGCTCGTACCGCACTTTTTAACTGGCTTTATGCAAAACATACTGGAGGAAAAATGCTTTTACGTATTGAAGATACAGATCGAGAACGTTCAACAGAAACTGCAGTTAAAGCTATCATAGATGGTTTGCACTGGATGGGACTCCAGTATGAAGGAGATCCTATTTCACAATTCAAACGAGCAGAGCGTCACCGTCAAGTTGCTGAACAACTGGTAAAAGATGGCAAAGCTTATTATTGCTATGCAACACTTGAAGAATTAGCTGAAATGCGTGAGAATGCTTTTGCAAAAGGTCTCCCACCACGCTATGATGGGCGCTGGCGTGATCGTGATATTTCTAAAGCCCCCAAAGGAATCAAACCTGTCATTCGAATTAAAGCTCCACAAGATGGTGAAACAATTTTGCACGATCGTGTTCAAGGTGATATTCGCTTTCCTAATAAAGATCTAGATGACTTTATAATTTTACGTTCTGATGGCTCTCCAACTTACATGCATGCTGTTGTTGTTGATGATCATGATATGGGGATAACACATATTATTCGTGGTAATGATCATCTTACAAACGCAGCTCGCCAAGCAATTATCTTCAATGCAATGGGATGGGATATCCCTGTAATGGCCCATATTCCGCTCATCCATGGTGAAAACGGTGCAAAATTATCAAAACGGCATGGTGCGCTAGGTATTGATGCTTATCGGAAAATGGGATATCTCCCCATTGCCTTGCTCAATTACCTTGTTCGTCTAGGTTGGAGTCATGGTAATGATGAAATTATTTCAATAGAAGATATGATTGCTTGGTTTGATATTGATGATATTAATAAAAGTGCTGCTCGTTTTGATTTCAAAAAATTAGATGCCATCAACGGACACTATATGCGTCTAAGTAATAATCAAGATCTATGTGATGCTGCTCTTAACATTTTACCAGAAAATGCAAATGAATTAAAAATAACAAAATACCTTGATGAAAAACGTCGGGCTCAATTTCTAGCTGCAATACCAATTCTGAAAGAACGTTCAAAAACGTTGCTTGAGCTTATTAATGACGCATCATTTATCTTCGCACAACGACCGTTACCTCTTGATGAACAAGCAAAAACACTCTTAGATGAAAATGGTCAAACTATTTTAAAAGGAATTTACCCTGTTCTAATGTCATCCCAAAATTGGGATGCAAAAACTTTGGATGAAACCATCCGACATTATGCACAAATACAAAAACTTAAATTTGGAGCTGTTGTTCAACCACTTCGAGCTGCCCTCACAGGACACGTAACATCACCAGGAATTTTTGACCTGCTTATCTTATTAGGAAAAGATGAATCCCTAAACCGCATCAACGACCAAATTACCTGAACAGCATATTAACTTAATATATAAAACTAGAAAATATTAAAGTATAATTCTTGTAATGAAAAATAAATTTGTTTTTTAATTTAAAAAATTGAAACAAATATTAAAAAAAAAGCTATGCTAAAAAATATTTCAGATTGCCTAAACAAAATTTTAGAGCCAATCTATTCTTAAAATAGGTAGGAAAAGCTTTAACTATAAATTGCTATAGCTAAAAAACAGCATATCAATTTAAAAAAATGGAAGCACTGAAAGGAAATATTTAATGTCCGAAAATAAAGCATATATGACTGTCAATGGTAAAAAAATAGAATTACCTGTCCGTAAAGGTACTATTGGCCCTGATGTCATTGAGATTGCATCTCTTTATAAAGAAACTGATACCTTTACTTATGATCCTGGCTTTACCTCAACTGCCTCTTGTGAATCAAAAATCACGTATATCGATGGTGATAAAGGAGTCCTACTTTATCGTGGCTATTCTATTGATCAGCTCGCTGAAAAAGGAGACTTTCTCGAAAGCTGTTATCTTTTGCTTTATGGAGAACTACCAACCAAACAAGAAAAAATTGATTTTGACTACCGTATTATGCAACACACGATGGTGCATGAACAATTTGCAAGATTTTTCCATGGCTTTCGTCGTGATTCTCATCCTATGGCTGTTATGGTTGCTTGCCTTGGAGCAATGTCTGCATTCTATCATGATTCCATTGATATTACAGATTCCCAACAGAGAATGATTGCTTCTATTCGTCTTATTTCCAAAGTGCCAACCCTTGCTGCAATGGCCTATAAATACAGCATTGGGCAACCATTTGTTTATCCCCGTAACGATCTCAGTTACGCTGCAAACTTCCTTCATATGTGCTTTTCTGTTCCTTGCCAAGAATATAAAATTAATCCAGTACTTGCTCGAGCTATGGACCGAATTTTCACCCTTCATGCAGATCATGAGCAAAATGCATCTACATCAACGGTACGTCTTGCTGGTTCATCAGGAGCCAATCCATTTGCCTGTATAGCAGCAGGTGTAGCATGCCTTTGGGGACCAGCGCACGGTGGTGCTAATGAAACATGTCTAAAAATGTTGCAAGAAATAGGCACTGTTCAAAAAATTCCTGAGTTTATCGCGCGTGCAAAAGATAAAAATGATCGTTTTCGTCTTATGGGTTTTGGCCATCGTGTCTATAAAAATTATGATCCACGTGCAAAAATCATGCAACAAACCTGCCATGAAGTCTTAAAAGAACTCAATATTCAAGATGATCCACTTCTTGATATTGCTATGGAACTTGAAAAAATTGCTCTAAATGATGAATACTTTATTGAAAAAAAGCTTTATCCTAATGTTGATTTCTATTCTGGTATTACATTAAAAGCCTTAGGTTTTCCAACTGAAATGTTTACTGTTCTCTTTGCATTAGCACGCAGTGTTGGCTGGGTTGCACAATGGAAAGAAATGATTGAAGATCCAGCACAAAAAATTGGCCGTCCACGTCAACTGTATACAGGTCCTTCAGCACGCGAATATATCCCGATAAACAACCGTACAAATTCAAAAAAATAAAAAATCAATTAATAAAGCCTTAATTTATTGGGGCTTTATTTTTTTTTGGTATTTCTTTCAAATTACCAATCTTATTTTTATCAGATAGAATATATTGATCTTTCTATTTTTAAAAACATAAAGACGTCATATTTAAGTTAAAATAAGATCTTAGATTACATTTAACTCTTCCTAGCCGCGGCTTAACTTGCGTTCTAATAGATCATGCTCTTTAAAGATATGTCATGTCAATAACAAATAAAGAGGCAATAGAAACTACTTCAAACCGTGGAAAATTTAATCATCTTACTAAAAAATAACGTTAAGCTAGTAAATCTATTCTATCACTACTTTTTATCGATACTTTACCATTCTTAAAATTATTTATCATGTTTTCTATGCTTGATATGTTTCTTACTAAATGCGAACTGACGACATTAAAACATGTTTATTGCAACATAATAGAACAGTGCCCAGCCATTCCCAGAATATTAAACTATAGCATCATTAATTTAAAATAATACTTATACAAAGATAATAAAAATACAATTCATATTTCACTTACTTTGAATTTCTGCCTGTACATATATTATATACTTCTAACACGATAAAGAATTGTTATGATTATAACTAAATCAATATCAATAAATTTTTGTATTGCTCTTCATAAAGCTTACAGATTATAAAATATGTCATATCATAGTATCTTTTTGTGCACTTCATAGGAGAGGATAATGAAATTATTGGCTGCAGCTTTCATAATAAGTGCAACACTATTTTCGCAATTCGTTAATGCTAAAACGTTTACAATTGCAACTGAAGGCTCCTATCCTCCATTCAGTTATATTGACTCAAATAATAAACTTCATGGTTTTGATATTGATATAGCTCATGCGCTTTGCAAAAAAATGAAAATTGCATGTGTTATCACTATTCAAGATTTTGATGGAATTATTCTAGGCCTTCTTGCTAAAAAATATGATGCTATTATTGCATCTCTATCCCCTACACAAGAGCGACTTAAAAAAATTGACTTTACAGATGCTTATTACAGCACAGAATCAGCTGCAATTGTTCCCAAAGATTCACAAATTAAAGAAATCTCAGTAGAAGCATTTAAAGGAAAAAATCTTGGTGTACAATTAAACACGACACAAGCTATATATGCAGAAAACCATTATTCATCTAAAGGAGTGAACATTAAATTCTATCCCACAACAAAAGAAGTAATACGTGATTTGTTAAGTAACCGCCTTGATATCGTTATTCTTGATAAATTACAAATATTAGATTGGTTTAAAAACCAAGGAAAAGATTGTTGCCATTTTTTAGGAAGTATTGAAGGAACTGAACTTCCTGTTGCAATTGCTATACGCCAAAACAATGACGATCTTAAAAATCAGTTCAATAAAGCCATAAAAGCAATCCGTGATGATGGAACATATGATAAAATTACTAAAAAATACTTCCAAATTGATACTTATTAAATATAAAATTAATTACAAATTGAGCAAATGATCTATACTTTTGGAAATAACTACTCAAATCTTTATTAGGAGAACGGAGATGATTGACAGTTTATCATTGCTATCATTTAGCAATGGTGGGTGGGGTATGGTAATCCTGAAAAGTGCAGGAATAACATTATCATTAGCTCTATGCTCCATAATTTTAGGTCTTCCTTTAGGGCTTATGAATGCAACAATAATTCAATCCAATATCAGAATACTTAAAGCTATAGCAACTTTATTTTCATCTGTATTTCGGGGACTACCAGAAATTTTAACATTGTTTTTTGTTTATTATGGCTTACAAAACTGTATTCAAGCTATATTTGATTTCTTAAATATTGACATAATATTTAGTATTAATGCTTTTATTGCTGGTGTTCTTGCATTCAGTATGGTTTTTGCAGCTTTTTCTTGTGAAGTTTGGCTTGCGGCATTTAAGATGTTTGATAAAAGCCAATATGAAGCAGCGCAAGTTCTAGGTCTCTCACGCTCAACAACGTTTTTCCGGATTGTTTTTCCTCAACTTCTCCACAATGCGTTACCAGGGCTTTCTAACAATTGGCTTACTCTTCTTAAAGATACATCCCTCGTTTCAACTATCTCACTGCTTGATCTCATGCGACAAACTAATTTAGCTGCTACAGCAACCAATGAACCTATTTTGTTTTATCTTGTAGCATGCTTACTCTATCTATTATTTTCAGCAGTTTCTTCGGCAATTTTACGTTATCTAGATAAAATGCACTCAAGTAGGATATAAAAGGTACTAATCTAATGATTTCTGATGCGCCCTATTTTCTTTTTAATCCTGCACTTTTAAACCGTTATAGCCTAAAATTATTTGATGGCTTTATTGTTACTTTGAAACTTGTTTCTATTTCTTGTTCAATAGGACTTCTTCTTGGTATATTGATCACATTCATACGTTTATCTAATAATAAACCCTTACAATATTTGGCACGTGCTTATATCTACTTTTTTCGCAGTTCTCCTTTATTGGCACAGCTCTTTCTCTTCTACTATGGACTTGGATCGTTGAGTAGCTTCTGGCAACAAATTGGCTTATGGTGGTTTTTTCAAAATGCTTGGTATTGTTGTCTTTTTATTTTTTCGCTTAATTCTGCTGCCTATCAAGCTGAAATCTTTAGAGGCAGCTTATTAGCAGTAGCAGCAGAACAACGAGAAGCATCAAAAGCTTTAGGACTGAATCGCTCTACAATATTTTTCAAAATTATTTTTCCACAAGCGATGGTAGTAGCATTACGCCCCTTAGGAAATGAATTTATTTTAATGACTAAATCTAGTGCTATTGCTTCACTCGTAACTGTCTATGATTTAATGGGTACAACTAAACTAATTTACTCACGTACTTTTGATTTCCAAGTTTATGTTTGGGCTGCTATTATTTATCTTATTATCGTCGAGCTTATTCATCGAATTATTATTTTGATTGAACACTATCTAACCCGATATTTACGATAGATAAAAAATAATTATAAAAGCTTTTTGCCCAATCAAAATGTTAAATTAATCTATTTGTTCATCAATTGAGAAAATGAAAAATGAATCTAGAAAATAAAAATAATCATCCTATTGATAATACAAAAAGTTTGATTATCTCTATCCGCCACTTAAATAAATGGTATGGGGATTTTCAGGTACTGTGTGATATCAACTTAGATATAGAAACTGGCGAACGTATTGTTATTTGTGGTCCGTCAGGATCAGGAAAATCAACTCTAATTCGTTGTATTAATCAATTAGAGCAAGCACAAGAAGGTTCAATCTTAGTCAAAAACGTTGATATTAATACAGCTCCCATACAACAACAAAAAAATATTTTACGTACAATAGGAATGCTTTTTCAAAACTTTAATTTATTTCCTCATATGACTGTTATACAAAATTGTATCTTAGCACCTATAGCCGTTCACAAACTTTCTAAACAACAAGCAACAGAAAAAGCAATCCATTACCTTACACAAGTTGGTGTTGAAAAACACTGTAATAAGTATCCTTTACAACTATCTGGTGGACAAAAACAGCGTGTAGCTATAGCACGTGCTCTTTGTATGGAACCTCAAATAATGCTTTTTGATGAACCAACGTCAGCACTTGATCCAGAAAGCGTTGGAGAAGTCTTAGAGGTTATGGCTCAACTAGCAAATACCGGAATAACAATGCTTTGCGTTACCCATGAAATGGGGTTCGCTCGCAAAGTTTCAGAGAGGATACTCTTTCTAGAAAACGGAAAAATTATTGAAGACACAACATCGAGCACATTTTTTACTCATCCTAAAAGCCAACGTGCTCGTGATTTTCTAGCTAAAATTAAACATTAGCCATAAACATTATGGTATCAGCAATTTTTTATGCTCTATTTTTTCCTTAAGAAAGCTTATAATCGTTTGAGCAGCAATATCTTCTGATGGCACTTCTGTTTTCATTTTCGTCTCTATTATATCAAAGGAATCAAATTGTACATGCCGTAATAAATGGTTATGTAAAAGTTGTTCTATCTGCCTTGCTAACATGCCAGGTCGCAAAAATTCATTAAAATATTCCGACACAACAGGCTTATCAGCAATAATATTTGGAAGAGCAGAACTCCATAGTAATACTTTTGAAAAAAAAAATAATTTAAAAAAATAATCAAGCTTATAGCAAAGAACCATCGGAATTCTTGCCAGCGCTAATTCAAGTGAAACTGTTCCTAACGCTGCAAGTGCAACATCAGCTTCTGCAAAAGCAGACCATTTCTCATCTTCACCAACAACAATCTCAACCTCATTTTTCCAATCTTGCGTTAAAAGATGAATCTCATTTATTAAATACGGTAAAGTTGGTAAAATAATACGTAAATGAGGAATACGTTGTTTAACAATTTCTATTGCTTGTCCAAAAATAGGCATCAAACTGCGTATCTCTGCCCTCCGTGATCCTGGCAAAACGACAATTGTAGGTTGCAATATTGGTTCATTACGTAAACGCTTTTTTTTCGATTGAACAGCTAAAAGTGGGGGATAGTTTAAAAGACGATGCCCAACATAAGTTGTATCCGGTCCATTCAAATCTTTTATAATCTTTTCTTCAAATGGAAAAATAGCCAATATGTGATCCACAAATTTACACATAATTTTAGCACGTTCTGGCCGCCATGCCCAAACAGTTGGGGCAACATATTGAATAATAGGAATAGAAGGTGCTAAAGTGCGTACTCTTTTTGCAACACGATGAGTAAAATCAGGACTGTCAATAATAATTAAACAATCAGGTTGTTCCTGTGCAATGAACTTAGACAAATTACGAATATGCATCAATAGTAATGGCAGTTTATTTAATATTGCTCCTAAACCTATTAAAGCAATATCATTAAAGTCAAAAAAACTTTTCAAGCCTAATGCTTCTAAATGTCTACCTCCAACACCAATCAAATGAATATTGCATCCTGTCTGTTTAGATAAAGAAGAAATCAAGTCTGCTCCAAGTAAATCACCAGATTCTTCACCTGCAATAACAGCAATTTTTAAAGAACTATTATTCATTATCCGTTGTCCTAAATGTTTCTATAAACAAAGAACGTTTATTTGCTTCTTCTATCGTTTTTTCTAAAGATAATATCAAACTTTTCTTTGCTTCCACTGCAATACCAGACAATCCACTTTTAGCAGCATTAATTACTGTTGTAGGTCCAATTGATGGCAAATCTACCCGATAATCTTGTTGTGGTTTTACACATTTCACAAGAACACCGCCTTGCGGGACAATTTTCTGCCTTTCCCGCATTTCCTGAACTCGCCTTAACATATTATCAGTTCCCTTTGAATCTTCTACTGCTACCACTTGGCCATCAACAGCTACAGCTGCTTGTCCAATATCTAATCGACCTAAGCTCCTTGCTGCTTCAGCCGCCAAAATAATATCAGCATTCTGCTTGGAATTAGCACGTTGCACTGTTACATTAAATTCTATTGGAGCGAGTAAATCTGGTACAACTTCATGAGCACCAATAACACAAAAACCATAGTCTTCCAAAATACGGATAAAAGCTCTTAATAATGTGTCATCTCCACTTCTCAATGCCTTAAACAACTTTGATAAAGCCGACAAAGTTGTCCAATCGGGCCGTAATTGCAAAAGAGATGGACGTTTTTTTACACCACCTGCTAAAATAACATTGTGAATTTCAGCCGCTTTTAAAATTTTAAATAATCGCGCTAATTCTACAATTGATAGTTCACAATGCTCATAATCATAAAGTGTCATATCAGCTTCACCACGCAAAAGAACAAGAAAAGGATTTTGTCCACGTTTTTCAAGTTCTTGAGCAACTACAGTAGGTAAAACACCGTTTCCAGCAATTATGGCAGTCCTACCGGAAAGAAAACTTCTGGCATTAGAAGAAGGCACTTTTAGTCCTTATGTATCTATCACGTTATCTTCAAATTTAGGTGTACAATAAAAACGTTTTCCTTTTTCTTGAATAAAATTAATTACATCAATTACAGATTGCGAAGTAGAATAAGAAGAAAAAACATCATTAACACGTTCTTTAAACGGTTTATTCCGATCAAAAAGCATAGAAACTGCATGACGTAAAGCGTGAATCTCTTTACGTGCAAGACCAGCACGCTTCATACCAATAATATTGAGTCCAGCAAGTCTCGCTTGTACACCAACAGCCGTTCCATAAGGAATCAAATCTCCAACCAATGCAGATACACCACCAATAAATGCATGATGTCCGATACGAACAAATTGATGAACAGCTGCACCACCACCAATAATAACATAATCACCAACTATAACATGACCGCCAATCATTGCATTATTTGCGAATGTCACATGATTTCCTACACAACAATCATGTGCAACGTGAGAATAAGAAAAGAATTGACAATTATCACCAACAACTGTTGTTCCTGAGCTTGAATCTGAGCCTCTATGCATCGTAACACCTTCACGAATCATACAGTTTTTACCAATAAAAAGAGTTGTATGCCCCCCTTTATGTTTATTATTCTGTGGCTCTGCACCTAAAACTGCATGAGGAAATATCTTACTATTCGCACCTATCACTGTCTCGCCCATTATGACAACATGACTCATTAAATGACATCCATCATCAATCACAGCTTTTGGACCAATATGACAAAACGGCCCTATTGATACATTTTTGCCAAGTTGCGCTCCTTTTTCTACAAAAGCAGTTGGATGGATTTTTGTATCAGACATTCCCACATTCCTATTACATCATTTACTTTGATTCAACAATCATTGCAGAAACTTCTGCTTCAGCAACGCGAACATCTTCTACTTTTGCAATACATAAAAAACGTCTAATATTTGATCGTTTTTTTAATAATCGGACATGAATTTTCAGTTGATCACCGGGTGTAACTGGTTTACGAAATTTCGCATTATCAACAGTCATAAGATAAACTAAGCCTAATTCCTTATTATTTAAACTTAAAAGTGAAATCGCTCCTGCTGTTTGTGCCATAGCTTCTAAAATCAAAACACCAGGCATAACTGGCTTTTCAGGAAAGTGTCCCATAAAATGGGGTTCATTAATTGTTACATTTTTAATGCCGATAGCTTCTTGATCACCATCAATTTCGATTATACGATCGATCAATAAAAATGGATAACGATGTGGTAATATTGATAACAATTTATCAATATCCATAGATTCTAGACTTTTAGTTTCTTCAGTATCGGTCATATCACCGTTTCTCCCTTTTTACTTTTCCGATACTACGCAATGCTGCCACTTCGCGAAACCATTGTTTAAATGGTCGCGCTGGACTACCTCCCCATTTTTCTCCATCTGGAATATCATTCATAACACCACTACCAGCAGCAATTTGAACACATTCACCTATTGTAATATGATCCGCGATGCCAACACTTCCCCCCAGCTGAGACATATCTCCTATAGATGTGCTTCCAGCGATTCCGCATTGAGCAGCAATAAGGCAATAACGACCAATCTTCACATTATGAGCAATCTGCACCAAATTATCAATTTTGCTCCCCTCGCCAATAATTGTATCATCAAACGTACCACGATCAATCGTTGTGTTTGCACCAATTTCTACACCATCTTGAATGATCACACGACCAAGATGCGGAATTTTTTCAACACCAATAGCACTTCGAACGTAACCAAAACCATCCTGCCCAATACAAACACCAGGATAAATATAAACTCTATTACCGATTAAAGAATATTGAACTGTTACCTTAGGAGCAATATAGCAATCACGTCCAATACGACAATTTTCTCCAATAACAGCTGTTGATGAAATAAGAGTACCCGAACCAATTTCAACGTTTCTACCAATAACAGCTCCTGCCTCAACACACACATCATTTTCAAGTTTAGCACTTGGATGAATATAAGCATGCGGTGAAATTTCTTTTTGACCAAACCAAGGTGTTGGCCTAACAGAAGCAGGAAATAAAATACGTCCTACTTGAGCAAAATCACGTTGCGGAGTAGATGTCACCAAAACTGCAATAGTTTCAGGCACTTTAAAAACAATATCACTCGTACAAAAGACAGCAACGGCAGAGCTCCCTAATAAAGCATCAGAAAACTTTCGATTCTCTATAAAAACAAGAGAGCCCTCCCCAGCACTCTCTACAGAAGAGAGAGTATTTATAACTGTATTAGAAAACTCTGGATTAAGAAGCTTCGCACCTGTCAACTTTACTACGTCAGCAACTGTCAACCGCCGAGACGGCGTAAAAAAAAATGTATCCGCCATCAAAACACTCTCTCTCCCAGTCTAATGTAATTTCCCTTAAAATTTGCTCTCCTAGAGAAAATCCAAATTAAAACTTTGTAGAAATACCAAAGTTCAGACTTTGTACATTATCGCCTTCTTGCTTAGTTAATGGCCAAGCATAATCAAAACGCAGCGGACCAAATGGAGATTCCCACATTAAACTAACACCCGCAGATGTTCGCCATGAACTATGAGAATTTGTAACTGGCGTTTCATCTTTCAAAACAGGCTTATAATTATTACCATAAAGTGTCGCAGCATCCAAAAATACAGCACCACGGAATCCTAAACTATCAGGAACAATAGGTATAGGAAATTGCACTTCAGCAGTTCCATTCATATATGTTGTACCACCTAAGAAATACACTTCACCCAACTGAGAAACCTGACGCGGCCCTATTCCGTTATATTTAAAGCCTCGAATCATATCATTGTTGCTTTTAAACATATCAAAAATACGAAGACCATCATCTCCTATTCCATATATATAACCCGCTCCAACAGAAAATAAACTGACCATATCCATTCGATCAGAGAGTGTCTTGTACATCATTGCTTTACCAGTTGTCTTCAAGAACTGTGCATCTCCACCAAGCCCTGCATATTCCTGAAGAAGACGAGCATATATACCATCATGGGGATTTTTCATATCATCGATGGAATTATAAGTTAAACCATAACTAATAGACGAGCGATGCCAAGGGCTATGCTTAGCAGCTTGAACGATTGCACCAGAATATTTTCCGTACAATTCTTTTACGACTTGATCATCAGTTAAATCATATTGTGCACCAAAATCATATTCTTCTTGTACATAAGAATAAGCTAAATTAGCAGATACTTTATCATTAATTGGTAACCCAAATCGAAGCGAGCCACCTGTTTGCCTTACATCATATGCTTTATCAGCGCGATAAGTACTGCGAAAAATATCAAGACCCGCAGATGAACGGTAACCTAAGAAATGAGGATCAACAAACGATAAATTATAATTACGAGATTTTTCTTGACCAGCCCCTAACCCCAAACGCACATATTGACCACGCCCTCCAAGGTTACGCTCAGTGACAGATACTTCAAGTGACATACCTGGACTCGTACCACCTGTCGTATACCCTCCAGAGAAAGAAAGATCTCCTGTTGGAACTTCTACTACATCTATAACCAATGTAACCTGATCAGGTTGATCGGTCGTAACCATTGAAATATTAACTGCTTTAAAAAAACCTAGAGATTCTAGTCGACGTTTTGCACGCTGCACCATTGTTTGATTGTAAGCATCGCCTTCATTTAAATCAAGTTCACGCCGAATAACATAATCACGAGTCTTTTCATTACCACGTATCTCAATTCGTTGGACATACGCTCGAGGACCTTGCTCAATGTTATACACAATTGAAATTGTATTATTCTTAAAATTACGGTTTCTTCTTGGATCAACTTTAGCAAAAGCATATCCAGAGTCAGCAACTTTATTATTAATAATTGCTACAGACTGCTCAACATGTTCCGCATTATAAACATCACCTGTACGAGTTTTAATAATCTTTTTCAGAGACTGAGTATCAACTCCAGCAATATCACTTTCAATCTGAATATCACCAATTTTATAGCATGCCCCTTCATCAAGAATAAAATGAATTTTATAGGCATTATTTTTTTCATCATAAACTGCCTTAGATGAAATAACGCGAAAATCAGCATAACCACGATTATAATAAAAACGGCGAAGGGCCTCTTCATCTGCAGCTAGACGATCCTCTGTATAAACGTCACCCTTCAACAATAACGAAAATATTCCTGAAGGCTTCGTTAAAATCACATCACGCAAACGACGCACTCCAAATGTGTTATTCCCTTGAAACGTAATATCGGCAATTTTTGTCCTCTGGCCTTCAACGATATTGAAAACCACATTCACACGTCCTTTGCCCAAATTAATAGTTTGAACTGTAACAGAAACATTGTTGCGACCAGCAGTCTTATACGCTTCACGAATCACTTTTATATCAGCTGAAAGCTTATCGGAACTGAAAGTTTCATTTTGTTTCAGAGTAATGAAACGTTTAAGATCAGGATCTTTAAATGTTTTATTCCCTTGAAAGAGTATCTGATTAACAACCTCATACTCTTTAACAGCTACAATAAGCTTATTGCCTATTTGATTTATTTTGATATCATAAAATAATCCTAGCTCAAAAAGATGTTTTACTTCAGCATCAATATCGCCTTCAGAAAAATTTCTTCCAGCTTTAATTCTCATATTATCTCTAATAGTCTGAGCAGCTACATACTTGTTACCACGAACTTCAATAGAATGAACAATTGATGCTTGTGTTTTCTCAACCATTGCAATTGACATAACAGCTGCTGCTGGAACAACTGCAACTATAGCTAGCACCAATGCAGATGTTGCGTTTAAAAATCTCGAATTCGCAGTCATTAGCCTTTTCACCTTAATACTCTCTTTATTCTTAGACACATATCCCTATAAGTTAAGTTACAGTAACTTCTTATTAGGAACTATTTATGCATTTAAATTACCACCCCTAGCTTACTATGCCACAATATCTTGCGAATATAGTAAACAATCTGCTAATCTTCAATTATTCCTCAATTTATACAATACTCTCCATAACTAATAGCCAAATCAACAAAAATAATCATTAAATAGCGCAAAAATCATAAATACGATGATAATAAAAAAACCTATGCGAAAAACAATTTCCTGAATTTTAGCTGGAACTGGCTTACCAATCATAGATTCAGCAATATAAAACAATAAATGTCCACCATCAAGCGGTGGAATAGGAAAAAGATTAATAAGCCCAATACAAATTGAAAAAAAAGCTGTAAAATGCAACATAGATGAAAAACCTGTTTCACTAATTTTCCAAGCAATCTGAACAGTTTTAGAAGGGCCGCTTAATTGGCAATGATCTTTTTATTCATCGATTAAACGACTAAAAAAAGAAATTATTTGGATAATAATCAATGTTATACGCCTTAATGACTCTGTTCTTGATTCCATCCAATTATAATGAATATGTTTCTTATAAACTGGATCTAAACGCTCATGATTATCAAGAACAATAGGAGCTCTCACACCAATCATACCGACCCAAACCTGATTGCCAAATTCATCAGCCCGCTTGATTACTGTAGGTGTAATTACTACCGTTAAAACTTGCCCCACACACTCTATTTTAAATTCTATAAGATCTCCACCATGTAAGGTTACATAAACTACTAAATCTCCAAAACTTTCAATCTGTTTACCATCCATTTCAACAAAACGATCGCCTAGTATTAAACCAGCTTAAATAGCCGGAGAGTCCTTTTCTAGATAACCAACAACCGGTTCAACAACTACACGTCCATAAAAAAAGAAAAAAATATTAAAATAACAATAGTAAAAAAAACATTGAATAAGGGAGCAGAAAAAACAGTCATTGCTCTTTTCCAAACATGAGCACCCATAAATGAACCAAGTGTAAATGAAGATAATTTGGACGATGATATTAATCCATTATTATCTTCAATGAATTTTACATATCCTCCTAATAAAAAAAGCCCTAAACACTACCGTGTACCTCTCTTATCTGTATAACTCAGCAATTCTGGTCCAAATCCAATCGAAAAAACAGACACCTGAATACCACACCATCTTCCAATAAGATAATGTCCCATCTCATGTACAAAAACGATAATTAAAATGGTAAAAATAACATTTAAACCTCTTAAAAAGAGATCACTCACATTAAGTATATGACTTTAAAATTCCAAAGTATCATTTTCCAATAAAATCACATAAAAAAGATTAAAGGAGTATTCATATCAAACATAAACGAGCCAATTATATAAAAAAGAGAAGTAGCACCCACCAACCCGTCCATACGATCCATAAATCCTCCATGTCCAGGTAATAAAAAACCAGAATCTTTAACAGAGAATCGCCTTTTTAGCCATGATTGCCCTAAATCACCTATTTGTGAAATAATGGATAATATTAAAGCAAGGAAGAATATAAAATAATTCACTGCACTGATACCAAAAACATAAATCACAACTACTATGCCACTAGAAAGCCCAGCAAGCGTTCCAACGATTGCCCCTGACCATGTTTTGTTAGGAGAAAATCGTGGTGCTAACTTCGGGCCACCAAATACACGACCACCGAAATACGCAGCGATATCTGTACTCCACACTACTGCAAATAAAAAAATCACTCTCCAAAAACCCAATAAATCATAGCCTCGTAAACAAGACAAAGCCACTACTGGAAAAGATGAGTATATAAATCCTCCAAAAATCCAACCAGCATTCCTAATAGACAGGAGAGCTAACAATACTGCTAGAATCATTAAAACACTGAACACTAATGAAGCAGATGTATTAAAAATCAACAAGAAACCACAAACAAAATAAAAAACACTAGCTAATATTTTTTGTAAGAGGCCCCATTTCTCTTCAGTGATATCAATCCACTCATAAAGAATAAAACCACCAATTCCCCACGTAAACAAAAAAAACAAAGTTCCACCACACCACGTTAGATACAAAGTAATAGCACCCAAAATAATGGCTGTCAGAATGCGAGACATAAGATTAGACAAAACAATCTCCAAACGATAAAAAAGAAGAATCAAGTGAAGAGATAATATCTAAAATTTTCTATGCAATATTTTATATCCGTAGTTTTCTAAGATTTACTAATAATGATAGTAAAATTTGATAAAAAATAACACTTACAAAACTAACCATCATCTATAATTGCTTTAAAATTTTATCTATTAAAATAAAAACAAAAAGAAAAGAGAGTTAAAATATGTTACCTAGTTTTTAAGATTAGAAAACTTCTGCTCATTACTCATGAAAAATCCACGCAAATAATTAAACTTGATATCTATATTCTGTTCACATAAGATATTTTATTATCACAATCGTAAATCATTTACTGAAGAATTAAAAGATTATCAAAAAAAATTGCGAAATAATACATTCTTACCATTCTCTTAATCTATATATAGCAAATGGCAGATAATAAAAATATGATATCCTTGTCCAATGATAGAAATCTAAACCTGCATAATTTCAGTTTCTTTCAAAACCAAAATTTTATCAATCTCAGCTATGGTTGTATCGGTAAGCTTTTGAACTTTCTCAGACAAACTACGTGCTTCATCTTGTCCAATTTTTCCTTCCTTTTCTAACTTCTTTAAATTATCCATACCATCACGACGAACATGGCGAGCAGCAATACGAGCTTGCTCTGTATATTGATATGCAATTTTTACTAATTCCTTTCGACGCTCTTCATTTAACTCAGGTAAAGGAATACGCAAATTCACACCATCAGTAATAGGATTTAAACCAAGACCAGAATCACGAATAGCACGCTCAACAGCACCAACCATCGTTTTATCCCATACAGAGACTGACAGCATTCGCGATTCCGGAACAGAAACATTGGCAACTTGATTTATTGGAACAACAGAGCCATAAGCCTCAACTGTCAAATGTTCCAATAAACTAGCCGATGCTCGCCCAGTCCGCAAACTACCTAATTCATGTTTAAAAGATGAAATAGCACCTTCCATGCGACGTTTCAGATCATCCATAATTAGTGTTATATCCATATTTATATTTCCCTTTTCATTGTATCCTGAAAATTACTTTCATTCTGATACTATCGTAAACTGTCCCTCTCCATTCAACACCTTAGCCAAGCCACCCTTTTCATGAATAGAATATACAATAATAGGTAAATTATTTTCACGTGCTAAAGTCACAGCTGTTGTATCCATAACAGATAACCCCCCTTGTAAAATCTCAATATGCGTTAATTGATCAAAACGCTTAGCCATGGGATCTATTTTAGGGTCTGCAGAATAAATGCCATCCACTTGTGTTCCTTTCAACAACACATCTGCACCTATTTCTGCTGCACGTAAAGTAGCTGCAGAATCAGTGGTAAAAAATGGATTACCTGTACCACCAGCAAAAATAACAACTTTTCCTTGATTCATATAGCTTATTGCTTTGCGCTGCGAAAAACTTTCGCAAATTTGCGGCATAGCAATTGCCGATAAAACAACTGATTCAATCTTTAATTTCGTCAATGATGTCCGTAATGACAGAGAATTAATAGCAGTTGCAAGCATTCCCATATGATCGCCAGTTACACGATCCACACCACGTGAAGCAACAGCAACGCCACGGAAAATATTACCTCCACCTATAACAATAGCAACCTCTACGCCCATTGCTCGGACTTCAGCAATATCAGTAGCAATACGATCTACAACTGAAACATCAATGCCAAAACTTTGTCCTCCCATAAGTGCTTCACCAGACACTTTCAATAAGACACGTTTATATCGAAGAGCTAATGTCATTATAATCTCCCAAAAAGTATTTGTACTTTTTGTCTTCGATACACTAAGGGCACCACCTTGTCACGTAATACCCCTGAAATAATTACAATTTTTAATATTTATTGTGCTATAATTTGATGTTTCTAACAAATAATTCGGAAAATAACTAGCTCTTAACTACAGCTGCAACTTCTGCAGCAAAATCAGACTCTTCTTTCTCTATACCCTCACCCAAAGCAAAACGGATAAAACCTGTGATTTTCGCTGGTGCACCAATGGATTGCTCTGCATTTTTCAAAGCAGCTTCAACAGTAATATCAGGATTCATAACAAAAGCTTGAGAAAGCAAAACCACTTCCTCATAAAATTTGCGCATGCGCCCTTCCACCATCTTTTCAATGATATTTTCAGGTTTTCCAGATTGACGTGCTTGATCTGAAAAAATCGATTTTTCCCGTTCAATAGCACCAGCATCAATATCTTGCGCTGTTAACGCTAACGGGTTAGTTGCAGCAATATGCATAGCAACTTGACGACCAAAAGCAGCAGCAGCTTCTTTATTCCCAGAAGTCTCAACAGCAACTAAAACACCAAGTTTACCAAGACCATCGGCAACAGCATTATGCATATAGGAAGCAACAACACCATCAGTAACAGATAATTTAGCTGAACGACGAAATGTCATATTCTCGCCAATTGTACCAACTGCATCTTTAATAACTGTCTCTACAGTTTCTTTAGAGCCTGGATAAATAGATACAGAAACAGACTCAGCATCTCCTTTCGTATCTAAAGCAGCAATTGCCACATTGCGAACTATTTCCTGAAATGCATCGTTACGAGCAACAAAATCTGTTTCAGAATTAACTTCAACCAAAACAGCACTGAAACCTTTTGATAAAACGCCAATCAACCCCTCAGCTGCTGTACGGCTAGCCTTTTTGTCTGCTTTGGCTATTCCTTTTTTACGAAGCCAATCAACTGCAGCCTCCATATCACCATTGCTTTCTGCTAAAGCTGCTTTACAATCCATCATACCAGCGCCTGATAATTCTCGAAGTTCTTTTACTTGTGCAGCGGTAATACTCATATTTTCCTCTTTAACTTTATAATAATGAAAGCGCGTACAGAGAAATCCAACGCACACTCAAAACCTTTTCTATAAAAAAAGTGCTTTAACAGAAGTTTTCAAATTATTCTTCAGTAACAGTAGCCGAATCTTCTAAAACAGGCTCCACAGGCACATCTAAAACAGGCTCCATAGGCGCATCAACTTGAGCTCCTAAATCAACTCCCATCGTACTTTGCTGACGAGCAATACCATCAAGAGCAGCACGCGCAATAAGATCACAATAGAAAGTAACTGCACGCGAAGCATCATCATTACCCGGAATTGGATAATCAATATTATCAGGATCACAGTTAGTATCAATAACAGCAACAACCGGAATACCTAAACGCTTCGCTTCTTGGATAGCAATATTCTCTTTATTCGTATCAATGATAAACATAAGATCTGGAACAGATCCCATATCTTTAATACCACCAAGCGCACGATTAAGTTTTTCACGATCACGTTCAAGATTTAAACGCTCTTTTTTAGTAAAACCCTGCACCCCAGAAGAAAGAGTTTTATCCAGCTTTCGTAAACGATGGATCGAATTAGAAATTGTTTTCCAATTTGTTAGCATACCACCAAGCCAACGTGCATTAACATAGTATTGTGCAGAGCGATTTGCCGCATCAGAAATAATATCAGATGCCTGCCGTTTAGTGCCAACAAATAAAACACGCCCTCCACGTGCAACTGTATCTGAAACAACTTTAAGCGCTTGATGTAAAAGTGGAACAGTTTGAGAAAGATCAATAATATGAATATTATTACGCTGACCATAAATATAGGGAGCCATCTTTGGATTCCAGCGATGCGTCTGGTGACCAAAATGCACACCCGCCTCTAAAAGCTGGCGCATAGTAAAATCTGGTAATGCCATAATTTTATCCTTTCCGGTTTGACCTCCGCGGAAAAAGTAAGCAAGCCTACTACCGGTGGATATTTTCTAGAATCACTCCATAAACACCCAAAAATCCGCGTGCGAGATAATGCTACCATAATAACATTTGATTTTTTTTCAAGTTATTTTCTGCACATTATTTAATGTTATTAAGTTTGCAGTTATGCAGATCATTTTTCTCATCGAGAAATTGAAGACTCTTCAATTTTAAACGTATTGAGAAATCCCCATAATCTATAAGCAAGTGACGCATTACACCATTCTCATATAAATGAAAACTCTGACGATAAATCGGTAAACCATCCTTGTTTTTTGTATCATCAAAATGAGAAACTATAACGTGCCAATAGCCATTCTCATCTAATTTTTTCAATTCCTTTATCTCAGAATCAGATACTGATTTCTTCTTTTCTCCAATAACAACACTTTCTTTTATCACTCTATCGCCACCATTATCTCCATCAAATAAAGTTGTATTATAAAAACGATGACCAGCCTTTGCGTGTCGAATAATATTTTTCAGGCTTGTAATTGGAAAATCAGCTTTCTCAAGCTTATACACGTTTTCTCCTGGTTTCTTTAATTTAACTAAAGTTCCATCTTTAGTAATCTCAGCAATTCCTTCGGTATTCTTTCCCACATTTTGTTCCATTATTTTTTTTATGTCAAAGTGGAATCTGTGACCATCACCTGTTGTATAAGTTTTTACCTCCTGACTCATTAAACGAACAGGCATACCTTCCGTATAAACGCGAACAACAAGACTAGTATGTGTTGTATACCCCTGACATGCAGAACCCTTGATCTCATGAACCATGCGCCCAGACATTCCTATAATGACCGGATCCCAAGAAGCATTATCCATCTGAAAATCATAAACTACTCGATGCGGAACTAAAAAAGTAGCTTCTTCAGCTCTTACAGAACATAAATAAATAATATGAAAACCTATTATAAACAAAAACTTAAGCATTCTTAACTTCCAAATTCACCTCATACCCATCAGATAATCAAAAACAAGAAAAGCTTATACCTTAATTAACGACAGCATTTTCATTAAATCAAAACTATGTAATAGGATTTATATAATAATCATGGGACTAAAATATGACCGAATCAATCGAAAATCATTTAGAAAAATTCAACACTATTATTCTTGAAGCATTACAACCTGTTACAAACTGTAATAGTATCACAAAATGGTAATCGGCTTTTTATCTCTAGTCAGTTACCTTTTACTAATGAAAACCAGTAGCAATTGGAAAAGTTGATCAACTGTCAACAGCAAATAAGCTCAGAACTCAGCACAAGTGTGCGCTTATTCCCTGCATAAATAAAAATAGCCCTTGGTAATTTAAATAAAAAAGTACTTAAAATCAGCGTCTTTGTTGCAGTAAATCTAACTTTACTGATATCTCTCTCGTTGCGAATGGAGCTTCTGATTTACTTGTAAACCTCCTATGTAATGAGCCTAGAAAACATACTTGCTCCGCTATTGGGGTTGCTGTTCTTCCTGTGATAAATTAGAAATAGAAGCCCTTCTTTATAGAAATCTAATATCTTAGATAAAAACAAAAAATTCATTCATATTATACCAAGTTTCACATTTCTTCTTTTGCTTTAAGATCTAAACATTGTAATTAACACTCTTTCTGGATTAAGGATGCTATAAAAGGAAATGCTTCATGCAACAAATTTATGATAATAATAATATTTTTGCTCAATTAATTCGTAATGAAATTCCATCTATTAGAGTCTATGAAAATAAAGATGTTATTGCATTTATGGATATCATGCCTCAAGCGGAAGGTCATACGCTAGTCATTCCTCGAAAAAACTGTAGAAATCTATTGGATGCAGATCCTGAAATATTATTTCCAGTTATTAAAGCTGTTCAAAAAATCACCAAAGCAGTAAAAAAAGCCTTTGAAGCCGATGGAGTAACCGTTATGCAATTTAATGAAGCAGCAAGCAAACAAACAGTTTACCATCTTCATTTCCATATTATACCGCGTATGGAAGGAGTAGAGCTCAATGCCCATACTAATGTAATAACACCCACAGAAATACTTGAAGAAAATGCAAAAAAAATCCGAGCAGCTCTTTTAACGTACCCCTAGATTATAAATTCTTCTGATATACCTCTTTGACAGAAACAAATGAAATACTATCAACTTTTCCACTTTGAGAGAAATAGACACACTAGAAGGTGAAGTTTTAGCAACAGCTTCCCTTCTACTCCATCCCAAATTATACCGATTGTACTATTATTTCATAGTTTATCAAATAAAATTTCACCAACCGTTTCACCAGCTATTATAAAATTAGTTATTTTAAAATTGGCGTCTCGATCCATCAACTATGCCTTAAGCTAATATAGATAACTGATTAGTTGTTTATATATTATCATTGTTGCGATACATTTTAACAACTTCAATGACCTGATTGTGATATATTTGAGTTACAGCATTAGTTAGCATGATTAAAATATACAATAACCAAATTTTCTTACTATCCTAGTCTGTTAATGGACTATAATGTACTATCGACAATAAAATATTAAATAATTTTGAATGAATCTTCTTAACCTCATTTAATAAGGCGACTGTTTAAAAATTTTAGTCAATGATCTTTATAAAAAGATCCTTAAATATAATTAATTTAAACTTTTAAAATTTTGAATAATATAATGTATAATAGCAACAACTTATTTATTCCCTAATTTTTGCCTTTTTCATCATTATAATCTTCTTATTTGGGATAGTTTTCTATTAATTATGAATTTAAATTACAATTATTGTAATGTAATTATACATAGAATAAAAGCCCTCTCTAACGGTGAGATTTTTGATAATTAGATTACATTGGGAATAAAGACTCATAAAATGATGTTTATAAATAAATTAGTAATATCATTCGTTTAAATTATATAAAATCAACTAAAAATGTGGATATTAATAAAAAATTTTAGCATAAATAGGATGTTATTAAGTGTATATCAACTGGCCAGAAATTGTGCATTGCTATAAAAAAGTAGGAATTGCTCTCACTGTTTTAGTTATTTCTTGCTCTTGGGCAATAGCTACTCCTAAAGAAGCTTATCCCGATAAATATGCAGCTATTGTTATAGATGCAAATACAGGAAAAACATTATTTCAAGCCAATGCAACTTTAAAGCGTTATCCTGCTTCTTTAACAAAAATGATGACGGTATACATGATCTTTGAAGCTATAAAAAACGGTCGTGTAACACCAAATACACCTATTCCTATTTCTAATTACGCAGCAACACGTCCACCAACAAAAATTGGTATTAAGGCAGGACAAACAATTTCTATAGAAGCCGCCACTAAAGCTCTTATTACGAAATCAGCAAATGATGTAGCTACTGCTATTGGTGAATATCTTGGTGGAAGTGAACAAAAATTTGCTCAAATGATGACAATAAAAGCGCGCAAACTTGGTATGAAAAATACCCATTTTGCCAATGCTTCAGGCCTCCCAGATACACGTAATTATTCTACAGCACAGGACATGGCTACTTTAGCATTGGCCTTACGCAGACACTTTCCGGAACAATACAAGCTATTTAAAACAACACATTTTAAATTTCGGGGAAAAACAATTAATAACCATAATACATTAATCAAAACAATAAAAGGTGTTGACGGAATCAAAACAGGCTATACGCAAATGTCAGGCTCTAATTTAGCAACATCAATGCGTATCAATGGACGTTCTATTGTTGCTGTTGTTATGGGAGGAAAATCATCTAATACACGTAACATTCATATGGCTAATTTACTAAAGCAGTATTTACCAAAAGCAAGCCCTGTAGAAACTAATGAATATTTAGTAGCTACTGCCCGCTATAAATTACCCATTGGATCTGCTACACCTATACCTCTTACAAAAAACAATTTAATTAATTCTGATGATGAAATTTCTAGTCTTTTAACAGCACTTACAGAACAGCCTAACGATTCTAATACAGCTGTAGCCGCAATAAACCAAGTTATTATACCAATTCCTAATCCTCACAAAACTAAAACTGTTAAAATGAATACAGTTATTTCTGCTTCTTTATCTAGAAACAGTGGATGGGCTGTCCAAATCGGCTCTCTTCCTAGTGAAAAGCAAGCTAAGATTATGCTTTCAAAAGCAACAAGTGCCGCCCACTCTACTCTACGATATGCATCTCCGCAAATGCAACCTTTTCAAAAAGATGGACATCATTATTATCGCGCTCGATTTATTGGCTTTCCATCAAAAAAAGCTGCATTTAATACTTGTGCTGCTTTAAAGAAAGCAAATTTTAACTGCTATACTGTAGCTTATTAAAAATTTTGGATTCCACATTAAGGATAGTGCTATGACACATAATGCTACTACCCCATCTGAAAAAGAAAAGCTTTTAAAACAACCATCTCTTCTTTCATTACGATCACTTCACGAAGCTGCAACAAAGCTAGCTAATCTAAAACATAACTCAACTACATTGAACACTCATTCTCTTGTCAGCCTTCTCATTTGCCAAACAACTCGAAATCGTCGTTTAGCAATGCCTTCTGTACATATCCACTTACGTGTTGCAAGTAAAACTGGTAATGTACCTATTAAACTCCGCCTAGGAGCAACAAATAAATAATTTACAATTAAATTTTAGAAAAATGTTTTATAAATTTGAATAATCCTTATTTTAAAATCTATCAAGTTATAATGAACTTGGCATTTTTTTGTCAGTTTTAAAATAATATTATCCTTACAATAAAAGCTGAAAATAGAAAAATATTATATTTCCTTAGTCTATTAAGACCCAAAAAACTCAATTGTATTTTTCATTATCAGAAAAAAATATTTAGTATTACTGCTCAATAACTTAAAAACTTTCTTAATAGTATATTACTGCTTAATGCAAGAAAGCATATATTACTGATATTATTGAATTTCTTTACTAAGCTGATACCTTTCTTACACACTAAATGACTTAACAAGATAAAACATTCAACGCAAGACCACCCTTGCTTGTTTCTTTATAACGTTCACTCATATCATGCCCTGTCTGACGCATTGTTTCAATACAAGTATCAAGAGAAACAAAATGGTTTCCATTCCCGTGCAAAGCAAGAGAAGAAGCTGTTACAGCTTTAACAGCACCCATTGCATTACGTTCAATACAAGGAACCTGAACAAGACCAGAAACTGGATCACACGTCATACCTAAATGATGCTCAAGAGCAATCTCAGCTGCATTTTCAATCTGCGCTGGCGAACCACCCAATGCAGCCGTCAACCCTGCTGCTGCCATAGCAGACGCCGCTCCAACTTCGCCCTGACAGCCGACCTCAGCACCAGAGATAGAAGCATTATGCTTAATAATACCACCTATAGCTGCTGCTGTTAATAAAAAATTATGAATTCCCTCTTTATCTGCACCATCATGAAATTTTGTATAATAGCGCAAAACAGCAGATACAACACCAGCTGCACCATTTGTCGGAGCTGTAACAATACGACCACCTGCAGCATTCTCTTCATTTACTGCCATAGCATATACAGAAAGCCAATCATTTGCTAAAAGTGGTTTATTGCAATTTTTTTTCTGGTCCTCCAACAGCTTATCATGAAGTCTTTTAGCTCGTCTTTGGATACGTAATCCACCTGGTAATTCACCTTCTTGTAAAAGCCCCCTATCAATACAATTTATCATAGCACAAAAGATCTCATCAAGTGCAGCATTAAAAGCAGCACGGTCCATTTTTGTTTCTTCATTTATACGTTTCATTTCAGCAATTGAAAAACCTGAAGCTTTAGCCATTGATAACATTTTATCAGCCGAATCAAAGGGATATGGCACCTGTGATGTTTTTAATTTTGTGTTATAATCTGCACGATTTAATTCATTCTCAGTTACAACAAAACCACCACCAATAGAATAATAAATCTGTCGTAAAAGAACACTGCCCTCAGCATTAAGCCCTTCAAATGCGAGACCATTAGCATGTCCAGGTAAAATCTTTTTTCTTTCAAAAATGAGATCACTTTCTAAATCAAAGCGATAAACAGGATGACCTTCTGGCCATACTTTTTTTTCGCGTTTCACTTGTTCAAAAAGCAACCCTATACAATCAGGATCAACAGTAGATGCTTTTTCCCCTAAAAGCCCTAATACAACAGCTCTATCGGTAGCATGACCTATTCCTGTAAAAGCTAATGAACCATGAAGATAAACTCGAATATGAGAAATCTTACGATGAGATGGCTGAGAAAGATTCCTTGCAATAATCTCCTGCAAAAACATATTAGCAGCTAGCATTGGACCCATTGTATGAGAACTAGAAGGACCAATGCCAATCTTAAAAATTTCAAAAACAGATAAAAACACCGCCCACCTCAAAATCAAACGCGGATCTTGAGTACACGTTTTTCATTAAAATTAAATTGTAAAGTAAATAAAAAAAATAATAGCTACAAACATGAACGTAGCACGTCTTGCTACCATCCAGCAATCCTTTTCTATAGCATTTTCCATATCTAACCCTTAAGGAGTAAACAACAACATACCCCCCCTCATCTCACTATATGAAATATAGTAAAATAAGTATTAAGACGCAATATTAAAATAAAATGTAAAATGAAAAGTTTCATAAAACATTTTGTATAATTCTTTATTTTATACTCAAACAAATAAAAATAACTCCTAACATGATTGAATAAAACGTACAAAATTTCTGATCGGTTCGCGCTCAGTCTCAAAATTATTTTCTGGAGCATTTGCATCACGATAACCAAGAGCCATACCACAAATAATACGCTCTTCGGAAGGTACTGACAAAAGTGCACATAATTGCTTATGATAATCAGCAAATGCAGCTTGGGGACACGTATCTAATCCAAAGCCACGCGCAACTAACATAATGGTTTGCATAAACATACCTAAATCAAGCCAACTCCCAATCTCCATGTCTTGGTCCATCGTGAATAAAAGTCCAACAGGTGCACCAAAAAATGAAAAATTCCGTGCTTGTTGGCGTAACATCTTTTCTTGCTCACCTTGTTGAATTCCAAGACTTTTATAAAGATCTAAACCAACTTTTCTACGTCGAGAACGATAAGGTTCACGCCATTGACGTGGATAATATTGGTATTCACGCTCCCCTTTTATACCCGATAATACCAATTGTGAAAGTTCCTCTCCAACCTTCTGCAATGCTTCCCCTGTCAAAACAATCACTTTCCAAGGTTGAAGATTTGTTCCAGATGGAGCCCGTGCCGCAAATTTTAATATTTGCTCAATTACTTCTCGCTTAACAGGCTGATCAGTGAATGCTCGAATTGATTTTCGTGATAAAATGGATTGAAAAATATCAACAATAGAACCCTTCATTGTGCTTACTTTCTCTTATATGCTCTTATATGAAAGATAATTTAAATGCCGTTCTTCTTTAATGAAAAAAATGAAAAACTCTTATACTTCCTAATTTAGCATCTCTAGTACATTGAATAAGGCAAATTCTTTGGTTACATGCTTTATCTGCTAATCTTATCTCTTTTTTTCTGCTTACTATGGCTTTCTCTCACCAATGAATTATATAAAAATAGGATAAAATCAATAGATTCTATATTTTTAAAATCATTTGCAGAAACTATACTTTAATACATATTTTAATTGACTAATCTTTATAAAATATAAAAACTCACCAAGCTTTAACCAAAACAATAAGGAAAAAATAGCAGTGCGAGTATCATAATGCACATAAATATTCAATAAAGCATAAAATAGCCTTTATTATTACAGCATTAAACTGCATAATCTGCTCTTATCATGGTATTAAGAGAAATCATTAAAATTATCAATAAAATCAACTATATGTATTTCTGAAAATTTTATTTTATTTAACAATGGGAATCATTAATTGCGAAAAATACGATTGTGTCAAAATTTATAAACGCATAGAATATTGAATAAAGAACAAAGCAAAATACATTGTACCAAACATAAACAGAAATACGGTATCTCTTAAACGCTTATTATTTACATTATTTTGCGTAAAATCCTATCATAAAGTATGATAACTGAATTTAAAATGGTTTAACTACTACAATCTCTACAACTTCTTGTAAGTTTTTATTTCCTTACAAAAATTACGATACATAGAACAGATAATAATTCCATGATATAATTTCGTGTTTATATAACAAACTAATTTTTGATACTGTAATCAAAAAATTAAATGTCTTATATACTATATCGATATTTATTTTTACAAGTGACTTCTTTCTATATCAGTGTAAGTATCACTAAAAGACACCTTAAATTTGAGATAGAATTTTACTAAATTTTTAGTCAAACTGATAAAACTTAAAACTAACGATTAACTCCTAATTCAGCTAAACTCTCAAAAAAAGTCTCTTCGATACATTCTAAATCATTTAATAAATCAGTAATATCGCTCTGCATCTGCCGCAAATCAGCACGTTTTTTATTGATAGCTTCAATTAACTCTTTAAGTTTTTTTTCATTATCAGGTGGTTTTCTATCTATTGCGAATATATTGTATATCTCAGATAAGGAAAAATTAACCCTTCTAGCCTGTAATATTTGCTTCAATTTACAACGATCCATTTGCGTATACAGTCGCTTACACCCATGCCGAAAAGGCGTAAGTAACCCTTCTTCTTCATAATAACGCAGAGTCCGAGCAGTTATTGAAAATTCCCGCGTTAAATCATTAATTGAATAATATCCTTGCATTCTAATATCTGTTCAATAAATCAACTACATTGTTATCCAAAACTTATAGGCTCTTTATCAAATCTTAGTTAGAATTTTCTTATTGTTCTCTTTTGAAAGATAAAAAATATAAACTGAAGAAAGCTTTCTAAAAAGAATACCTTTTTATCAGATAATCTAACTTCTTTATCTTATTCCTTGAAAGGTAACAGATGACTACCATCTATTTTATAGATCTTTCAATTGTTCAATACACAAAAATAAATTTCTCTTCCTAATTACCTAAATATCGCAAACTTATAGTAGAACAATCAAAATACTAAATGTTATAATTAAAAATCTTAATTTACATAAAAATTTCTTAAATCTAAGATCACCTTATAAAACTTATAAAAACACATTTATCAGAAACGCTATTCTGAATTTTAAAGCCTAATAAACGCCTAATTTTATTTCAGGCGCTTCACATCTTTCTTAGCATTATTAATCATTCTGCAACAGTGCTAGTTGTCATATTTGTTAACATAGCTTTCGTGGTTTCATCATCACTGGATTTTCGGCGCTCATTCATAATCAAATCATCACGAACAGTAGCAATACGACGAATTTGGGCAATCGCACCACCTGTACCTGCAGGTATAAGCCTACCAACAATAACATTTTCTTTAAGCCCTTGCAGAGTATCAATTTTTCCAGAAACTGCCGCTTCAGTAAGCACACGAGTTGTCTCCTGAAATGAAGCTGCTGAAATAAAAGAGGGTGTCTGAAGAGATGCTTTTGTAATTCCAAGAAGTATAGGATTACCCACTGCAGGTTTTTTACCTTCTGCAATTAGATTATCATTGATTTCATCTAATTCAATACGATCAACATGATCACCTGCAATATAACCAGAATCACCAGCTTCAGTAATTTCAACTTTTTGCAACATCTGGCGAACAATCACTTCAATGTGCTTATCGTTAATCAAAACACCCTGTAAACGGTAAACTTCCTGAATCTCATTAACAAGATAAGATGCCAAAGCTTCAACACCTTTAATTGCCAAAATATCATGAGGTGCTGGATTTCCATCAAGGATATAATCACCTTTCTCAATCTGATCACCCTCTTGCAAATGAAATAATTTGCCCTTTGGAATTAAATATTCTATTGGTTCAAGGGATTCATCATGTGGTTCAATAATAATACGGCGTTTATTTTTATAACCACGACCAAATCGAACTGTACCACTAATTTCAGCAATAATAGCATGATCTTTTGGACGACGTGCTTCAAAAAGCTCAGCTACGCGCGGCAAACCACCCGTAATATCCTTAGTTTTAGCGCTTTCCATTGGCAAACGCGCAATAACATCGCCTGCCTTAACATAAGAACCCGGCTCAACAGAAAGAATTGTCTCTACTGACATCATATAACGCGCCTCTCCACCTTTATACAATTTAGCAATAGTCTCACTCTTCTTATCTGTATAAATGATAATCGCTGGTTTTAGTTCAGCACCACGTGGGTTAGCACGCCAATCAATAACCAAACGCTTAGTAATACCTGTGGATTCATCAGCCGTTTCAGTAACTGATAAACCATCAACCATATCTTCAAAGCCTATATAACCATCGACTTCAGTCAGAACTGGCCGTGTATAAGGGTCCCATTCTGCTATACGTTGACCGCATTTTACAACATCACCATCATCAACAAAAATGCGTGCTCCATAACTAATACGATGCACAACACGTTCTTTGCCAGCCTCATCCTTAATAATAATGGCCATATTGCGCCCCATAACTATCAAATGGCCTTCAGAATTCCTAACCACGTTGCGGTTACGAATTTCTATTGTACCCTCATAAGACGCCTCAAAATAAGATGAATCAACAACTTGTGCTGTTCCACCTAAGTGGAAAGTACGCATCGTAAGTTGAGTTCCTGGTTCACCAATTGATTGAGCTGCAATAACACCAACTGCTTCGCCCTGATTAACCAATGTTCCACGCGCTAAATCACGACCATAGCACTTAGCACAAACACCAAGACGCGTTTCACAGGTCAAAGCAGAACGTATTTGAACAGACTGAATTCCTGCCTCTTCAATCTTAGCAACATCAGCTTCTTCAATCATCGCGCCACCTTCAAGAATAACCTCACCAGAAATTGGATGCAAAATATCAAGAAGCGCCGTACGACCAAGAATTCTCTGACCAAGAGAAGCAACAATTTGTCCTGAATCAACGATTGGCTGCATAGTCAGACCTTTCATAGTACCACAATCAACTGCTGAAATAATAGCATCTTGTGCAACATCAACAAGACGCCGCGTTAAATAACCAGAGTTAGCAGTCTTTAATGCAGTATCAGCAAGCCCTTTACGTGCACCGTGAGTTGAATTGAAGTATTCATTAACAGTTAAGCCTTCTTTAAAATTAGAAATAATTGGTGTTTCAATAATTTCGCCCGACGGTTTTGCCATCAACCCACGCATCCCAGCCAACTGCCTCATCTGATTAGCAGAACCACGCGCACCGGAATGTGACATCATATAAATTGAATTCATCTGCCGTTTACGACCTGTCTTAGGATCAAATTCAATTGCTTGAATACGCTTCATCATCTCATCGGCAACACGATCAGTACATTTACCCCAAGCATCAACGACTTTGTTATATTTCTCACTTTGGGTAATTAAACCATCACTATATTGCTGCTCATATTCCTTAGCAAGGGCTTCCGTTTCTGCTACTAAATGAGACTTACTATCAGGAATAACCATATCATCTTTACCAAATGAAATTCCAGCACGACAAGCATGAGAAAAGCCAAGCTGCATGATACGATCACAGAAAATCACAGTTTCTTTTTGCCCACAATGTCTATAAACTTGGTCAATCATTTTAGAAATATTCTTTTTAGTCATTTCTTGATTAACAATATCAAATGAAATATTCGGGTTTTTTGGTAAAAGTTCACCAATAATTAAACGACCAGGCGTTGTATCATAGAGTTTTGAAACAACTCCACCATCCTTATTAAGATCCTTAAAACGACCTTTAATTTTCGTATGCAAAGTTACAATTTTATTTTCTAGAGCATGATGCAATTCACCCATATCTGCAAAAGCCATCCCTTCACCTGGTTCTTTTTCAGAAACAATTGAAAGGTAGTAAAGACCAAGAACCATATCCTGTGATGGAACAATAATCGGTGCACCATTAGCTGGATGAAGAATATTATTGGTTGACATCATCAAAACACGAGCTTCAAGCTGTGCTTCAAGAGAGAGAGGGACGTGAACAGCCATCTGATCACCGTCAAAATCTGCGTTAAATGCTGTACACACTAACGGATGAAGTTGTATAGCTTTTCCTTCAATCAAAATAGGTTCAAAAGCCTGAATTCCTAAGCGGTGAAGCGTCGGCGCACGATTCAGCAACACAGGATGTTCACGAATAACCTCATCTAAGATATCCCAAACTTCTGGATGTTCCTTTTCGACAAGCTTCTTGGCCTGCTTTACAGTAGATGAATAGCCCTTTGCATCAAGTCGCGCATAAATAAAAGGCTTAAATAACTCAAGAGCCATTTTTTTCGGAAGACCACATTGATGTAATTTCAATTCAGGACCTGTTACGATAACAGAACGACCTGAATAATCAACACGCTTCCCAAGTAGATTCTGACGGAAACGTCCTTGCTTACCTTTTAACATATCTGAAAGGGATTTTAATGGACGCTTATTTGCACCAGTAATCACACGCCCGCGACGACCATTATCAAATAACGCGTCAACGGCTTCTTGCACCATACGCTTTTCATTGCGGATAATAATTCCAGGAGCACGCAACTCAATTAATCGCTTTAAGCGGTTGTTCCGGTTAATAACACGTCGATAAAGATCATTCAAATCTGAGGTAGCAAAACGACCACCATCTAATGGAACCAATGGACGCAAATCTGGTGGAATGACTGGAATAGTTTTCATAATCATCCACTCTGGTTTATTACCAGATTCAAGAAAATTCTCAACGATCTTAAGCCGTTTAATCAGTTTTGCCTGTTTTAATTCTGAAGTTGTTTCCGCTAACTCCATACGCAAATCATTTGCAATTTTATCCAATTCCATTCCCGCAAGAAGCTCATAAATAGCCTCTGCACCAATCATAGCTGAAAATTGATCCTCTCCAAATTCATCAACAGCAAGCATATATTCTTCTTCTGATAAAAGCTGATGTAACTTAAGAGATGTCAATCCTGGTTCTGTAACAATATAATTCTCAAAATAAAGAACTCTTTCGATATCTTTTAAAGTCAAATCTAAAAGAGTAGAAATACGACCAGGTAATGACTTAAGAAACCAAATATGAACTACGGGAGCTGCAAGCTCAATATGACCCATACGCTCACGACGCACCCGTGAAAGAGTGACTTCTACACCACATTTTTCACAGATAATACCCTTATATTTCATACGTTTATATTTACCACATAAACATTCATAATCTTTAATAGGGCCAAATATACGAGCACAAAAAAGACCATCACGCTCTGGCTTAAATGTCCGGTAGTTGATAGTCTCTGGCTTTTTAATTTCACCATATGACCAAGACAGAATCTTCTCAGGACTCGCAATGGAAATACGAATAGAGTCAAATGTCTGCACTGGTGCCTGAGGATTGAAAAGATTCATGACCTCGTGGTTCATGCTGTTCTCCTTCAAAGATTCTAAAACTCGCCACAATAGCTTTTCTCTTTGTTAAAGCTTTATTTGAGACTTGTTTTCACTTTTAAAATGTTCCGCCATCTAATAGAAATTTCTCTATTATAACTTTACAAAAAAATCAGAGCATACTATTTTAAAATATGCTTCCTCAAAATTAACCTTCTGAATCAGATATTACTCGTTGTGCAATAAGTTCACGTGCATCATCAAGCTCTACATTAAGACCAAGAGAACGCATTTCCTTAACTAATACGTTAAAGCTTTCAGGAATACCTGCTTCAAATGTATCATCACCACGAACAACAGCTTCATAAACTTTCGTTCGACCGGCCACATCATCTGATTTAACCGTCAACATCTCCTGCAAAGTATACGCAGCACCATAAGCTTCAAGTGCCCAAACCTCCATCTCACCAAAACGTTGACCACCAAATTGAGCCTTACCTCCTAACGGCTGCTGTGTAACAAGTGAATAAGGTCCAATTGAACGCGCATGTATCTTATCATCAACAAGGTGATGCAATTTAAGCATATATATATATCCTACAGTCACTGGACGATCAAAAGGCTCTCCAGTACGACCATCATAAAGCGTAACTTGACCTGAACTATCTAAGCCTGCATCTTCCAACATCATATTAATATCAGCTTCATGGGCTCCATCAAAAACAGGTGTTGCAATCGAAACGCCCTGCTTCATCTGAAGTGCTAACTTAATAAGGCTTTCATTATCATAGTGGCGAACTGGCTCATTACGATCATCATCAGGAATAAGATTTTCAATACGTTGACGCAAAGGCAATATATCTCCAGTTTCCTGATAAAGCTTTATTAAATCACCAATTTTTTTACCCATACCCGCACACGCCCAACCAAGATGTGTTTCAAGAATTTGGCCAACATTCATACGACTTGGCACACCCAAAGGATTCAAAACAATATCGGCATGCGTTCCATCCTCAAGAAATGGCATATCTTCTACTGGAAGAATACGTGACACAACGCCTTTATTACCGTGACGTCCTGCCATTTTATCTCCTGGTTGAATTTTGCGCTTCACTGCAACAAAAACTTTCACAATCTTCATAACACCAGGAGGCATTTCATCGCCTCTTTGAACTTTTTCAACCTTATCCATAAAACGACGTTGCAGTGCTTTTTTTGATTCATCATACTGCTTATGCAAAGCTTCAATTTCATTCTGAAGCTTCTCATCCTCAACAGCAAACTGCCACCACTGATATCGTGGATACTTTTCCATCACTGTACTATCAAGAGTCTTTCCTTTGGGAAAACCTTTTGGACCTTCTATCGTAACTTTACCCGTTAATATATCCGCGAGACGTGCATAAACACTCCGATCCAAAATTGATTGCTCATCATCACGATCTTTAGCTAAACGCTCAATTTCTTCACGTTCAATTGCCATTGCACGCTCATCTTTTTCTACCCCATGGCGGTTAAAAACACGAACTTCTACAACAGTACCAAAAGTTCCAGGAGGCATTCGCATAGAAGTATCACGAACATCCGAAGCTTTTTCACCAAAAATCGCACGTAAAAGCTTTTCTTCCGGCGTCATTGGACTTTCACCTTTTGGTGTAATTTTACCAACTAAAATATCACCAGGATGAACTTCAGCACCAATATAAACAATACCTGCTTCATCAAGATTTCTTAATGCCTCTTCTGCAACATTAGGAATATCACGGGTAATTTCTTCTGGCCCAAGCTTTGTATCACGTGCAGCAACCTCAAACTCTTCAATATGAATCGAAGTAAATACATCATCAGCAACAATGCGCTCAGAAAGTAAAATAGAATCCTCATAATTATAACCATTCCAAGGCATAAATGCCACAAGAACATTTCTCCCAAGAGCTAAATCACCAAGATCTGTAGATGAACCATCAGCAATAATATCACCCTTTTCTATCCGATCTCCTACATGTACGAGAGGACGCTGATTAATACAGGTAGACTGATTGGAACGCTGAAATTTCTGCAAACGATAGATATCAACACCAGACTTTGAAGGATCTAAATCCTCTGTTGCACGAATAACAATACGCATTGCATCAACTTGATCAACAATACCACCACGTTTTGCACCAATAGCAGCACCCGAATCACAAGCAACTATTGCTTCCATACCTGTACCAACAAGAGGTGCCTCTGCACGCAAAAGTGGAACTGCTTGACGCTGCATATTAGATCCCATCAGCGCACGATTTGCATCATCATTTTCCAAAAATGGAATAAGGGCAGCAGCCACAGAAACTAACTGTTTTGGTGAAACATCCATCAAATCTATATGATCACGCGGAGCCATTAACACTTCACCAGCATGACGACAAACAACAAATTCTTCCGTAAAACGTCCTTCTGCATCCAATGAAGAGTTTGCCTGAGCAACATAATGTTTTGATTCTTCCATAGCAGAAAGATAAATAACTTCTTTCGTTACCTTACCATCAATAATTTTGCGATATGGACTTTCAATGAAACCATATTTATTAACCCGAGCAAATGTTGCTAAAGAATTAATCAGACCAATATTCGGCCCTTCCGGTGTTTCAATCGGACAAATACGACCATAATGCGTAGGATGCACATCGCGCACTTCAAAACCTGCCCGCTCACGGGTTAAACCACCTGGACCAAGAGCAGAAAGACGACGTTTATGAGTAATTTCTGACAATGGATTGGTTTGATCCATAAATTGCGATAATTGTGAGGACCCAAAAAATTCGCGAACTGCAGCTGCTGCTGGCTTTGCATTAATCAAATCCTGCGGCATAATAGTATCAATTTCAACCAATGACATACGTTCTTTGATTGCACGCTCCATACGAAGTAAACCAATCCGATATTGATTTTCCATCAATTCTCCAACCGACCGAACACGACGATTGCCAAGATTATCAATATCATCAATCTCACCACGACCATCACGCAATTCAACTAACATCTTAACAACAGCAAGAATATCTTCTTGGCGCAAAATGCGAACTGTATCCGGACAATCAAGCCCCATACGTAAATTCATCTTAACTCGCCCAACGGCTGAAAGATCATAACGCTCTGGATCAAAAAACAATGAATGAAACATTGCCTCTGCTGTATTAATTGTTGGCGGTTCACCTGGACGCATTACCCGATAAATATCAAATAAAGCATCCTGCCGGCTTTCATTTTTATCCACTTTTAAGGTATTACGAATGTATGCACCAACATTCATATGATCAATATCAAGAATATTAATCTGATCAGCACCAACATCAGACAAAATCTTTAATGTTTTTTCATCAATTTCATCTCCAGCTTCAAGATAAATCTCACCTGTTTGATAATTTACGATATCTTCTGCAAGATAAGATCCCAACAAATCATCTTCACTAATTTCAATCGCTTTTAAACCTTTTTCTTCTAAAAGCTTTGCAGCGCGAACTGTTAGTTTTTTACCAGCTTCTGCTACAACCTCACCGCTATCTGCATCAACAAGATCAGAAACCAGTTTCATGCCCCTAAAACGATCAACTGAATAAGGAATACGCCACCCATTCTTAGTACGTTCATAAGAAACTTTATTATAAAATGTCGACAAAATATCTGATGCATCCATACCCAATGCCATTAAAAGACTTGTCACTGGAATCTTTCGCCGCCGATCAATACGAACATAGACAATATCTTTAGCATCAAACTCAATATCAAGCCACGAACCACGATAAGGAATCACACGAGCTGCAAAAAGAAATTTACCTGATGAATGAGTTTTTCCTTTATCATGATCAAAAAAGACACCTGGAGAGCGATGCATCTGCGAAACAATAACACGCTCTGTACCATTAATTACAAACGTACCATTGTCGGTCATTAAAGGCATGTCACCCATATAGACACCCTGCTCCTTAATGTCTTTAATATCTTTTGAACCAGTATCTTCATCAACATCAAAGACAATTAAACGCAATATCACCTTTAATGGTGCTGCATATGTCAAATCACGTTGATGACATTCTTCTACATCAAATTTAGGTGGATCAAATTCGTAACGAACAAATTCAAGCATAGCTGTTCCGGAGAAATCCGAAATAGGAAACACCGATTTAAAAACAGCCTGCAAACCTTCATCTAAACGCCCGCCTTCTGGTTCCTCAATCATAAGAAATTGATCATATGAAGCTTTCTGAACTTCAATAAGATTCGGCATTTCTGCTACTTCAGGAATCTTACCAAAAAATTTACGCACACGTCTACGGCCATTAAATTGGGACATCATCGCTAAAGTCTGAGCCATCGTTGCTCCTCGATCTTTACTGCTCAAGGTAGACTAAACCTTGATAGCTTTATGTCATCAGTCTGCATACATACAGACCAGCTCATTTGATACCCTTTGTAAGTATCTCTAATTTTTATATACCTAAATAGCCAATATATCTACTTAATTTGATTTTACCATTAGGCTGTTTACAACAGCCCATTCCCTTACAGTCACTAAACTGTAAGGAAAAGGTTTCTCTTAATTAAGCCCCTTTTATGGGGGAAAATTGGCACATATCAATATTTACCAATAAAATAAACTTACTTAAGCTCAACCTTAGCACCAGCAGCTTCAAGTTGGGCCTTAATTTTTTCTGCTTCTTCCTTAGAAGCACCTTCTTTAATAGGCTTAGGTGCTCCCTCAACTAAGTCTTTTGCTTCTTTAAGTCCAAGCCCCGTAAGAGCCCGAACTTCTTTAATAACATTAATCTTTTGAGCACCACCATCTGTAAGAATAACATCAAATTCTGTTTTCTCTTCGGCAGCTGGAGCAACAGCACCAACAGCAGCAACCGCCACAGGAGCAGCAGCAGAAACACCCCATTTTTCTTCAAGTAGTTTCGAAAGCTCTGCAGCCTCCAAAACAGTAAGGTTAGAAAGATCTTCTACGATCTTTGCCAGATCAGCCATTTTAAAATTCCTTCACTTAAAAGATTTGAATTATTGTTTAGAACTTATCCAAAAAAACAGAAACCTATCAAGAATTTCTGTAAACTTAGATTACAAAAAACAGCATAGCTGCTTCATCCTCCTCGAGCATATGCACCAACAACACGCGCAACCTGGCCAGTAGGCGCATTAATAACCTGAACAATACGGGTTGCAGGAGTAGAAACCATACCCAAAATTTTTGCCCGCAATTCGTTCAGTGAAGGTAATGAAGCCAAAGACTTTATAGCATCAACACTTAAACTTGTTTCACCCATTGCACCGCCAAGGATAACAAATTTATCATTAGCCTTTGCAAAATCAACAGCAACTTTCGATGCTGTAATTGGATCTTCTGAATAAGCAATAAGCGTTTGCCCAGTGAACAGATCCATCATTTCTTCAGATTTTGTACCCTGAAGAGCGATTTTAGCAAGACGGTTTTTGGCGACTTTAATAGCACCACCTGCTTCACTCATTTTTGAACGAAGATCGTTCATTTGTGAAACAGTCAAACCAGAATAATGTGCAACAACAACAGAACCTGACTCTTGAAAAGTCTTGTTAAGCCATGCAACAAATTTTCCTTTTTCCGCTTTATTCACTGTCTTTCTCCATTTAACAGATCTATTAAAACAAATCTGTTGGTTACCTTTGATAGCATGAAATTCTTCTATGCTAACGATGAGGATCCTGCCCCCTTCTTCACGCATAAACGATCAAAGGCAATCTTGGCTCAAACCTTTTAAGTTTATTAACTTCAAAGTTCTTACCCCAATCTCATGCAGGCCTTTTCTAATTAAGACACCAAAACAAGGTATCACCTACAATCTCGGACAGGACATTCCGGAATTTCTCCCGGTATGACCTGAGCTTAATAAAGCTCAGATAACTGAATACCAACTAAAACTGATAACTAAAATATAATCTCAGCCATCAGATACACAATAAAACCACAAGTTTTCATATTATCTCTGAATTTTCATATTATCTCTGAACGAACTGTTGCAGGATCAACCTTTATTCCAACACCCATAGTTGAAGAAACTGCAACTCGCTTAATATATTCTCCCTTTGCACCTTGCGGCTTAGCTTTATTAACTGCACTAACAAAAGCTTTAATATTTTCCACTATTTTCTCAATTCCCAAAGAAGCCTTACCGATGCCAGCATGCACAATACCAGATTTTTCAACACGAAATTCAACAGCACCACCTTTAGAAGCCTTAACAGCACTAGCAACATCAATTGTTACAGTACCAACTTTTGGGTTCGGCATCAAACTCCGTGGACCAAGAATTTTACCAAGACGACCAACAAGAGGCATCATATCTGGTGTTGCAATACACCTATCAAAATTAATTGTTCCACTATTAACAGTTTCAAATAAATCTTCAGCCCCCACAATATCTGCACCAGCAGCTTTAGCCTCTTCGGCTTTAACACCACGTGCAAAAACAGCAACACGAACATTTCGACCTGTTTCATTAGGCAAATGAGCAACACCCCGAACCATCTGATCTGCATGACGAGGATCAACACCCAAATTCATCGAAATCTCGATTGTTTCATCAAATTTAGCAACAGCGCGTTCTTTGACCATTGAAATAGCATCTGTTAAAGCGTACAGCTTATTAAAATCAACACCTTCACGAATTTTATGTATTCTCTTTGCTATCTTTACCATAATATTAGCCTAACACCTCTAAGCCCATAGAGCGAGCAGAACCTTCAACCATGCGCATTGCCGCTTCAATATCATTTGCGTTAAGATCTTTCATCTTTGCCTCCGCAATCGAATGAATCTTATCACGAGAAATTGTCCCAACAAACACTTTACCCGGCTCTTTTGAACCACTTTTTAAATTTGCTGCCTTTTTTAAAAAAAAAGATACCGGAGGCGTCTTCAATGAAAACGTAAAAGACTTATCTTGATAGTAAGTAATAACTACTGGAATCGGCGCACCCTTTTCCATTTCCTGCGTAGCTGCATTAAAAGCCTTACAAAACTCCATGATGTTAATACCACGCTGCCCAAGAGCAGGACCAATCGGAGGTGATGGAGTAGCCGCCCCTGCAGGAATCTGTAATTTCAACTGACCTACACTTTTTTTTGCCATAATACTCTGCCTCTAAATTTATATTGGTAAATTGGCTACTTAAATTATACCAAAAAACCACTGCAGTTTGATAGTCTGGATCATTAAGCTGGCAAAAGCCATAAATCACCTTCTATCTTAATACATTTCTATATATTTTTAAAGTGATTAAAAAAATCACTTTAAGCTCAATCAAAGCTTTTCAACCTGACCAAACTCTAAATCAACAGGCGTAGGACGCCCAAAAATTAACACTTCAACCTTAAGGCGAGAGCGCTCTTCTTCAACCTCTTGAACGATACCATTAAAAGAAACAAAAGGCCCATCTGCTACTCGAACTTGCTCACCCACTTCAAATGACATAGAAGACTTTGGAGACTCAACCCCCTCCTTAACCTGTTTAAGAATTTGCTCAACTTCGCAATCAGAAATAGGAACAGGACGCGCATCTGAACCTAAAAATCCTGTCACTTTAGGAGTATTCTTAATGAGATGATAAACCTCATCTGTCAACTCAGCACAAACAAGAACATAACCAGGAAAGAATTTACGCTCAGAATCGACCTTGCGACCACGACGAATTTCAACAACACGCTCAGTCGGAACAAAAATTTTTTTAAATAAATGATCAAGCCCTTTTTGCTTTGCTTCTTTATCAATAGCTTCCGCTACCTTTTTTTCAAAGTTTGAATATGCTTGAACAATATACCAACGAGCAGCCACAGTCACATTTCCTTGCACTATCAACTAAAAAGATACTTTAGAAGATCAATACCCTGCCATATGCCAAAATTTACCGTCTGATCCACAACAAAAAAGAGAACTGAAGCCAATGCAGTTACCACCAACACCATAACAGTAGAAATTACTGTTTCACGACGCGAAGGCCATTTTACTTTAGCTGTTTCTGCGCGAACTTGTTTTAAAAAGGTAATAGGATTGATTTTAGATGCCATTAATCACACTACATTCTTTCTAATCTTATTGCAACTATACAATAAAAAACATGACAAAAATGCGAAAAATTACAATAATCCTTACGCAATCCCATCACCTTTTACTCAATACAGATTCATGTTCAAAAAAACAAGCCCTATATAAAAAAAAGAAAATAAACATAACCAATCTGTCTATCCTCTCTCTAACTGTGATTCAAATCACAATTTACGGCAGGGGCAGCAGGACTTGAACCCGCGACCTGCGGTTTTGGAGACCGCCGCTCTACCAACTGAGCTATACCCCTAATCTTTTAGAAAAATATCTTAAATATATCCTAATTAATTTATCTCACTTATTCAATAATTTTAGATACGATACCAGCCCCAACGGTGCGACCACCTTCTCGGATCGCAAAACGAAGCTTCTCTTCCATCGCGATTGGAACAATCAAAGAGACATCCATTGCAACATTATCACCCGGCATAACCATTTCCGTTCCTTCAGGAAGCGTAACTATACCCGTAACATCGGTCGTACGAAAATAAAATTGAGGACGATAATTCGTGAAAAACGGTGTGTGACGCCCCCCCTCATCTTTTGTTAAAATATAAGCCTCAGCTTTAAATTTAGTATGAGGGGTAACAGAACCAGGCTTCGCCAATACTTGACCACGTTCAATCCCTTCACGATCAACACCACGAAGCAAAGCGCCTATATTATCACCAGCCTGGCCTTGATCTAAAAGTTTGCGAAACATTTCAACCCCAGTAACTGTTGTCTTAGATGTAGGACGAATACCAATAATCTCTATTTCTTCACCAACTTTAATAATGCCACGCTCAACACGACCCGTAACAACCGTACCACGACCAGAAATAGAAAAAACATCCTCGATAGGCATCAAAAACGGCTGATCAACTGGACGCTCAGGGGTCGGTATATATTTATCAACTTCACTCATCAAAAGACGAACAGAATCTTCACCTATACTCTTATTTGAATCCTCAAGCGCCGCTAAAGCCGAACCCTTAACTATAGGAATATCATCTCCCGGAAAATCATATTTCGATAAAAGCTCACGAACCTCAAGCTCTACAAGCTCTAAAAGCTCGCTATCATCAACCTGATCAACTTTATTGAGAAAAACAACAATCGCTGGAACACCAACCTGACGGGCCAACAAAATATGCTCACGCGTTTGAGGCATAGGCCCATCTGCTGCAGAAACAACTAATATGGCACCATCCATTTGGGCCGCTCCTGTAATCATGTTCTTAACATAATCCGCATGACCAGGACAATCAACATGAGCATAGTGACGGCTCTCCGTTTCATACTCAACGTGCGCAGTAGATATCGTTATACCACGGGCCCGCTCCTCAGGTGCCGCATCAATTTGGTCATACGCTTTAAATTCACCAAAATACTTCGTAATTGCTGCCGTCAATGAAGTCTTCCCATGATCAACATGACCAATCGTACCTATATTAACATGCGGCTTCGTACGTTCAAATTTGCTCTTTGCCATCGCCGTCAATCTCTTGTCTTAAATTAGTTAGCATAAAAAAGGTTCTTAGAATCAAACCAGACCGTCCTAATACCTCAGTCCGGCATAACAACTATAAAACGAAAATATTCGCCTCTTTAATTATGATGGAAAACACCCACCATTTTACTTAATCGCCAGCTTATGTCTGGAGCGGGTAGCGGGAATCGAACCCGCGTATTCAGCTTGGAAGGCTGCTGCTCTACCATTGAGCTATACCCGCACATATCAGCTCTATTTGATTAATGGTGAAGGGGGTTGGATTCGAACCAACGTAGCATACGCAACGGATTTACAGTCCGTCCCCTTTAACCACTCGGGCACCCCTCCATTACATCGGCAGAGCTGGGCGATAAAGCACCACTACAACCAATCTCTTTCTACTAAGTTTAGATTGGCTGAGGGTTGGTTATGGCGTTTAGTATTGCATCTGTCAACAAAATAAATATGGTTCTTTACAAATTTCCTATTAAATAATTTAAAATTTTATATTTTTTCTATATACAAATCCATTATAAATATAATATGAAAAAATATGCTTAAAGACTCTCATTATGCTCGTCTTCGTCGCCGATATCGTAATACAAAAGGCTCTTTTTTTCAATCTACAACATATGTAAAACAACCACCTATCCCATTACAAAAAGAACAAATTTACCTTTACGGTATTCATCCAGTTCATGCAGCATTGAAGAATCCTAGAAGAGTTTTAAGACATCTGTATGCTACACCAAATGCTTTAAAGCGTCTTGGTATAAACGAATCAAATATAGCGTGTCCTGTAACATCATGCTTACCTAAAAAACTGGAAATGTTTGTAGGAAGGGAAGCAGTTCATCAAGGAATTGTATTAGAAACTGAACCTCTAAAATCACGTCCTTTATCGGAACTGACAAATACCGATCTTATCATTATCATGGATCAAATTACTGATCCACATAACGTTGGTGCTATTATGCGCTCTGCCGTAGCCTTTAAAGCTGGAGCAATCATTACTACTAATCGCCATTCACCACAAGAAAGTGGTGTACTTGCCAAAGCAGCATCTGGAGCTTTAGAACTCATTGAATACATTACTGTACGCAATCTTTTTAAAACACTTCAAGAACTTCACCAAATGAACTTTATTAGTTTTGGACTTGATTCAGAAGGTAAATTTCCTTTAGAAACAGCGTTAAAAGGGACTAAAATCTCTCTTATTTTAGGAGCAGAAGGTAAAGGCTTACGTCAAAAAACACGGGAAAATGCGTACTCACTAGCACGCCTTGATCTTCCTGGAGATATTAAGTCATTAAACGTTTCAAATGCTGCAGCAATTGCGCTCTATGCAGTACACAAATACCTGAGACAGTAATTTTATTTTCCTATTCCTATAGTAAATTGAGATGAGAATTTCATTTTGAGCAAACAGTAATAATTGTAGCTGCTGCATTAAACTCAGACTTTTTATAAGCACGACGTGTTATTGTTTCTTCATCTTTTCCCCATTGTTCCATTGTCCAATCTTCATCTAAATGCGCTATAGCCCAAGCATCATCTGTACAAATCTTTCTCTCAGCTACAGCAAAAGCAATAAGAGCTGATCCTGTCAATGTAGTCATTGCATGAAGTGCAGCTAATGTATAAGGAGATTCTATCTTGCGTAAATAATTGCTCACCGCTTGAATAGACTCAGGTGGTTGTTCAACATGCATAAGACCTTCTACTAAATTAAAATGTGTACCTAATCTTTCTTCTGCCCAATCAAGTAAAAAGTCCCATTTTTCAGATTGTCGTTTCACTAATTCTTTTGGTGTTTGTGCTCGATAAAAAATCATATCACATGCAACAAAACGCAGCAGATCTTCAAAAATAATTTGCATATTATCAATTACACCATCAATAACAGTATTAACTAAACGCGTAATTGGCATTTTTGCTGGATCAATCACTGCTTTTTGGGCAGTAAATTCTTGTGCTACCAATCCAGCAAGCATTTCTACCGGCAGAAAAAAATCACGTTTTGCAGGTGTCTTTAATAATCTCCCATCTAGTAAAATAAAAAATTTTCCTTCTTTACAGGTGACGTCTACTTTTTCATAAAACCGCTTAGGTAATGGCCGACATGATAATTTTTGAGGATGATGCAAAGGATTACCTTCATTCAATAATGTATCAACATCACCTAAAATTTCACGCATTTTTCTCTACCTTTAATATTTTCAACAAGCCTAATAAAGTTTCTAGAATAAAATTTGCAATTATTAGCTATAAAAAATACTGTACAGCAATTTTAAAACATATCAACTACAGTCATTCCAACGAATACTAAAGTATTATGCCATTTAACATCAAAAATCTTATACTATATCTCTTTATGATAATCTCAACATCAGCTCACAATCTCTTATAATCATTGATTTATAAATCAATATCCTTAATATTTTTCATGGAATAATAAATGCTAAAGAAATGTCTTATAGTGATAATATCACCATCTCATAATAAAATAAGGAAGAGTCCAATTTAAAAAGCAATGTAATTTTAATCGACAATATAATACTCACAACACCATACTATATCAGTTATAGAAGATGTTTTATAACCATATTGAGTATTTAAACTGCATATTGCTTTTGATTCTTTTCAGTAAGTACCTGCTAGTTTTAATACGATAGATCATTCAAAAGATAATTTTTTAAAACCCTTACATACGATCTTTCTTCTGGATTTTTTATTAATTTTGATTTAAGAATCAATATATTAAAAGACTTTTAGCTAATATCTTGATACCATTACTGATTACAGAATTCTCAAAACATTTTTATTTATATGTTAACTATTTTTGTAACACATAAATAATTTTGTATTTGTTTTAAAATGTGATAGGTTGAAATAAGAGAGTGTTACTCTGTTTTAAACTTTAATTCAAAATAAAGTAATATATTATCTTTATAAATCAATTAGTTAAATATTAAAGGAAAAAATACAGTATTGTTTCTATTATTCTGTATCACCATCGATTTCGTTAAAAGCGAAAAGATTAAAACTTTGCACCATATGAGGTGGTAAAGGTGCAGTAACATCTAATACGCCTCCTGAAGGATGAGGTATACGGATACGACGTGCATGAAGATGAAGCCGATTTTGCATTCCTCTTGGCAAGTCCCAATTACTATCAGAAAAAAAATATTTTGAATCACCAATAATCGGATGATTTATATAAGCAGCATGAACACGTAATTGATGTGTTCTTCCTGTATAGGGCTCCATTTCAAGCCAAGAAAGGGCTTTTCCTCGCGTATCCAAAACACGATAATAAGACACTGCATGATTGGAATCTGGTTGTCTACGTTCACAAACACGCATTTTATCACCTTGTGCAGTTATTTCTCTGACCATCCATGTCGAAATTTTATCCTGCTTTTTTCTAGGCACCCCTCGAACCAATGCCCAATAAGTTTTCTTTGTTTCTCGTGTTCTAAAAGCAGCAGTCAAAGCCTGTGCAGCTCCTCTTGACCGCGCGACAACAAGAATCCCTGATGTCTCACGATCAATGCGATGAACCAATCGCGGTTTTTCGCCTTTTTTATTACGCCATACTTCAAGCATATTATCAATATGACGCGTTAAGCCAGAACCACCTTGTACAGCTAAACCTGCTGGTTTATTAAAAACAAAAATTTTTGAATCTTCATAAAGAAGCATATCTTTTAAGATTATATCATCGTCCCGTCCACAAACGATTTTATTGATTACAGAAAAGCTATCCTCTTTATCTATAAGTAAAGGAGGCACACGAATAGATTGACCCACAACAAGACGCATATCATTTTTAACACGTCCACCATCAACCCGTATCTGTCCAGAACGCAGAAGTTTTTGCAAATATCCAAACCCAACATCTGGATAGTATACCTTAAACCAGCGATCTAAACGCATTCCACTTTCATCTGCTTCGACCTTTTTTATTTTTACACTCACCATAATAATTCTCTCATCATAAAATTTGTTATTAACATTCTCATCCTACTGTATATAAATGCAAAAAACGATTTTATAAATTGACGCTATCACGCTGTATTACAATCTGTATCCAAAATTGCATTCTCTTACCGCATAAATTTTATTAGTTTCAAAGACTAACCACTAATATTAGAGCAACTTGAGAGGGAATTGGAGATAATCATCTGTGTCTTTATTTAAAATTTATGCTCGTGTTCTTTCTTATCTCAACAAAGAAAAAAATGCATCCATTTTAATCTGCTCAGCTAATATTACTTTAGCTATAATTACAATTATAGAACCTATTTTATTTGGACACGTTATTGATGCAATTGCAGATAAATCTGGCATTATTTCAACCCTCATAATGTGGGTAGGCTTTGGTGTTTTTAATATTATTGCTTATGTACTCGTAGCACGTAGTGCTGACCGCTTAGCACATAGACGTCGCTTAACTGTTTTAATAGAATCTTTTGAACGTATCATTGCTATGCCACTAATCTGGCATCAACAACGTGGAACTTCTAATGCTCTTCATACACTACTACGTGCAATAGATTCTATGTCAACCATATGGCTTGACTTTATGCGCCAACATCTCTCAACTCTTGTTGCATTATTTGTTCTCGTGCCAATAGCTTTCAAAATGAATTGGCGTCTTTCAATAGTCTTGCTTGTCCTCGCTATTATCTATGTATTAATTGCACGCTTAGTAATGCAAAAAACAAAAGATGGACAAGCAGCTGTAGAACGCTACCACCATAATCTTTTTAAACATGTCAGTGATTCAATTTCTAACGTTTCGATCGTGCAAAGTTATAATCAAATATTAGAAGAAACCTCCACACTTCATCAACACGCAGCTGATCTTCTTAAAGCCCAAAATCCTGTTTTAAATTGGTGGGCTCTCGCTAGTGGCTTAAATCGAATGGCTTCAACAATTTCGATAGTGTGTGTCTTACTTCTAGGTGCCTTTTTTGTAACAAAAGGTCAAGTGCGAGTAGGAGAAGTTGTTGCTTTTGTTGGATTTGCTCAATTAATGATTAATCGTCTTGATCAAATTAGCAATTTCATCAATTTAGCTATATCTTCACAAGCAAAACTAAAAGATTTTTTTGAAATGGAAGACTCTACTGTTCATATCAATACACCAGAAAATCTTCCTTCTCTTCAAAATGTTAAAGGTGAAATTCAGTTTCATCATGTATCCTATAAATTTCTTAATTCTTCTCAAGGTGTTTTTGATATTTCATTTAAAGTTAAAGCAGGACAAACCGTTGCGATTGTAGGGCCAACAGGTGCTGGAAAGACAACATTAATTAATTTGTTACAACGCGTATATGATCCTACGATTGGGCACATCAGTATTGATGAAATAGATATACGCACAGTTAATCGTGAATCCTTGCGTAAAGCTTTAGCAACAGTCTTTCAAGATTCTGGTCTTTTCAACCGTAGTATTCGCGATAACATTTCAATAGGTAAAACAACCGCAACAGATGAAGAACTTTATGAAGCTGCAAAGATAGCTGCTGCTCATGACTTTATTCTAGAAAAAAATGATTGTTATGATACATTAGTTGGTGAGCGAGGTTCACAATTATCAGGTGGAGAAAGACAACGATTAGCAATCGCACGTGCTATCTTAAAAAATGCACCCATCCTTATTTTGGATGAAGCAACAAGTGCTCTTGATGTTGAAACAGAAGCTCGTGTTAAAGATGCTATCGATTGTGTAAGTCAAAACCGCACCACCTTTATTATAGCACACCGTCTTTCAACAGTACGCAATGCTGACCTTATATTATTTTTAGATCATGGCCGTTTAATTGAAAAAGGTAGCTTTCAAGAACTGATCAGCAAAAGCGGTCGCTTCTATAAATTATTACAAACTGGCGGCTTAATGATTGATCAAGAAACAACGGAAACAGAAAATATAGTGCCATTACACAAAGCTATTGCATCATAAAAATTTTTTGTTTTCTACGCTTTTAAATAAAAATTTAATATAACGATATACAGTTTAAGCTTTCTTAAAAACTGCAACATATAACAAGAATAAAAATTACCCTTTAAGAAAAGCTTTTAATGCCGTAATCGCTTCATCAGCTTTATCTCCTTTGGAGCCACCAGCCTGTGCCATATCAGGACGGCCACCACCACCTTGGCCACCAAGAACAGTCGAAACAACGCGCACTAAATCAACAGCATTCAATATATTTATTAAATCATCAGTAACCCCAACAACAGCGCTTCCTTTGCCATCTTCCGAAATACTAATAAAAGCGACCACTCCAGATTTAATTTGTTTCTTTCCAGAATCTACCAACGTTTTAAGATCCCGCACTGCAATGTTTCTAAGAACTCTCCCCATAAAAGAAATGCCATTAATAATTGTAATTTCCTCTTTTTTACCCTGTAGAGCCCCACCATTCAGAAAAACATTTTTACGTGTATTATTCAACTCTTTTTCAAACTTACGACGATCATCAAGCAAATTCCTTATACGTTCTTCCAAATTAGCAGGAGAAGTTTTTAAAAAACTCGCCATTTCATAAATTCGCTTATCTTGTTGACGTAAATAAAGGCGTGCAGTTGTACCCGTTAAAGCTTCAATACGACGAACTCCAGAAGCTACAGAACTTTCAGCAACAATATGAATCAAACCAATATCACCTGTTCTCTGTACGTGCGTGCCCCCACAAAGCTCAATTGACCAATGCTTTTTTAATTCTATTGGTTCACATCTCTCTCCCATAGAAACAACACGAACTTCATCACCATATTTTTCGCCAAACAATGCCATTGCTCCTCCCAAAATTGCATCATCCAGCGCCATCAAACGAGTTATGACCTTACTATTTTGCAGCACAATATCGTTTGCTAAATCTTCTACTCTTTTTAATTCTTCTGATGAAATTGGCTTTGGGTGAGAAAAATCAAAACGCAAGCGGCTAGGAGATACTAAAGATCCCTTCTGTGCAACATGAGGCCCTAATATACAACGCAAAGCTTCATGCAACAAATGGGTAGCAGAATGATTAGCACGAATTTTTCTACGACGTTCAGAATCAACAATCAGTTCCACACAATCAGATATCTTTGCTCGGCCAGATTTTACTTCCCCAATGTGAATAAAAATCCCATCACCCTTTCTCTGGGTATCACGCACTTCAAAAACAAAAGACTCACCAGAAATAATGCCACTATCACCTACCTGCCCACCAGACTCAGCATAAAAAGGTGTTTGATTTACAACAAGCACAGCATCTTGCCCTGAAGAAATATGATCAACAATTTCACCATCACAAACAAGAGCTGTAATAACGCCTTCAGCTTTTTCTGCTTCATAACCTAAAAATTCTGTAATGCCTACCTTATCACGAATAGAAAACCAAATTGTTTCTGTTATTGATGCGCCAGAACCAGACCAATTGGCGCGATTTTCAGCTTTCTGGAGCTCCATTGCTTTTTCAAAAGCATCAATATCAACAGATATTCCACGACGCCGAAGGGCATCTTGCGTCAAATCAAGTGGAAAACCATATGTATCATAAAGTTTAAAGGCAACTTCACCATCCAAATGATCACCTTCTTTAAGATCAATGCTTGCTTCATTTAATAAACTAAGCCCTCGTTCAAGAGTTTTATGAAAACGCGTTTCTTCTAGCTTTAAGATTTCTGAAATCAAGGACTCAGCACGCACTAACTCGGGATAAGCTTGCCCCATTTCGCGTACTAAAACAGGCAAAAGTTTCTCCATTAATGACTCTTTAGCGCCAAGAAAATGAGCATGACGCATAGCACGACGCATAATACGACGCAAAACATATCCTCGTCCCTCATTGGAAGGAAGAACACCATCAGAAATCAAAAACGCAGAAGAACGGAGATGATCAGCAATAACACGATGGCTGGCAACAAACTCACCCGTTGCCTCTATACCTGTTATCTCCTGTGAAGTGTGAATTAATTTACAAAAAAGATCAATATCATAATTATCATGAACACCTTGCAAAACAGCTGCGATGCGTTCTAATCCCATACCAGTGTCAATAGAAGGACAAGGTAATTCAGTTCGCTCTTCTTTATTAACTTGCTCATATTGCATAAAAACAAGATTCCAAATTTCAATAAAACGATCACCATCCTCATTAGCGCTTCCCGGAGGCCCACCAAAAATTTCATCGCCATGATCATAAAAAATCTCTGAACAAGGACCACACGGTCCTGTATCTCCCATCGACCAAAAATTATCATTGGTCGCAATACGGATAATTTTTTCGTTTGGAAGCCCGGAAATTTTACGCCATAATTCAGCTGCAATATTATCAGTATGATAAACTGTAACCAACAATTTATCTTGCGAAAGACAAAACTCTTTGGTTAAAAGATTCCATGCAAAAAAAATGGCTTCTTCTTTAAAATAATCACCAAAAGAAAAATTCCCAAGCATTTCAAAAAAAGTATGATGACGCGCTGTATAACCAACATTATCAAGATCATTATGCTTTCCACCCGCACGAACACATTTTTGCGCTGTTGTTGCTCGTTTATAAGGGTATTGTTCAAGTCCAGTAAAAACATTTTTAAACTGAACCATTCCTGCATTTGTAAACATCAATGTAGGGTCATTGCGTGGAATCAGTGGACTCGAAGAAAGAATTTCGTGTCCATTACGATGAAAATAATCCAGAAAAGCTGACCTGATACTATTAACACTATTCATATTTACACCTGTAGAATACAGTAAAAAATCGCAAAAACCAAATAACTACCTAATACAGCACTCTTTGCTAGCTTTAGTGCTTTAATCAAGATAGAAATATTCTCTGCAAAAAAATAAAAAGTAAACGATCTTGTACTTCAAAATTCTAACAAATAAAAATAGAATAAACTTTAAATAAAGGAATCCTATTCAAACTAATATTATATCAGATTGTTTCCTCACCCTCTGTACTTTCTACTCCAGAATTTTCTAGCAATTCAATTGCGATTAGACCAGCATTCTGTCGTAAAGCTGTTTCAATCTCAGCCGCTATCTCTGTGTGTTCACATAAAAACTGCTTTGCATTTTCACGCCCCTGCCCTAAACGCTGAGAATTATAAGAGAACCATGAACCAGATTTTTCTACAAGACCAACTTTAACACCTAAATCTATTAATTCCCCTAATTTAGAAATGCCCTCACCATAAATAATATCAAATTCAACTTGCTTGAATGGAGGTGCTAACTTATTCTTTACAATCTTAACGCGAGTCTGACTCCCAATAATTGTATCACGATCTTTAATAGCACCAATGCGACGAATATCCAAACGAACAGAAGCATAAAACTTTAAAGCATTTCCACCTGTTGTTGTCTCAGGAGAACCAAACATCACACCTATTTTCATACGAATTTGATTGATAAAAATAACCATACAGTTAGATCGAAAAATCGATGCTGTTAATTTTCGTAATGCTTGACTCATCAACCTAGCTTGTAATCCAGGTAAAGAATCCCCCATTTCACCATCAATTTCTGCACGTGGTGTCAAAGCTGCAACTGAATCAACAACCAGCACATCAACAGCACCAGAACGAACAAGTGTTTCTGTAATTTCCAATGCCTGTTCACCAGTATCTGGCTGAGAAATAAAGAGATTTTCTAAATCAACACCAAGTTTACGCGCATAAATAGGATCAAGAGCGTGTTCTGCATCGACAAAAGCACAAACCCCACCATTTTTCTGCGCTTCAGCAATAGAATGAAGAGCTAATGTTGTTTTCCCAGAACTTTCTGGTCCATAAATCTCAATAATGCGCCCTTTTGGTAGTCCACCTACCCCCAAAGCAATATCCAAAGATAACGAACCAGTCGAAACCGTCTCAATTTCAACAACTTGCTCTTTCTGCCCAAGACGCATAATCGAGCCTTTACCAAATGAACGTTCAATCTGTGAAAGAGCAGCCTCTAAAGCTTTTGTTTTATCCACAACTATATCCTTAGTGAGTTATAACAAATTTAATACACAGTATATACTGTTCTCTTCACCTAATTAAAGCCTCGAATTTGGATGTTCACAGACTATTTCTTTTATTCTTAGTTAGATTCAGCAAAATCCAATTCTCTCCACTTAAAAGAAACTATGTTTTCTTCAAGAAATAACATATTAGGGAGAGTCGCTTACATACTAAATTTACATACTGTTAATACCTTATTTCTTAAAATAAACCAAATATCCTTTACTCCATAAAATAGCAGTAAGTTCTTTTAGGGTAATCTGAATCTTAATTAAAATTATAATAATTATGATTAAATACAAAAAAACAATCACAAATACATTCTATCTTACTCTCTCTAAAATTTTATTTTTGATTAACTCGTTTTTGTCGTAATTTCTTCCACCAATCAAGACGCTTTATAATTTCCCGCTCAAAACCACGTTCTTGTGGCTGATAATAAATCTGATGGCTAAGTTCTTCAGGAAAATATTCTTGCCCTGAAAACGCATCTTGTTCGTCATGGTCATAACGATAACCATGCCCATATCCCTCTTCTTTCATAAATTTTGTAGGAGCATTAAGAATGTGCTTAGGAGGAGATAAAGAACCGTTTTTGCGAGCACTATGCATTGCCGCTTTATAAGCAAGATAAGTTGCATTTGATTTTGGTGCAGTTGCAACATAAAGACATGCTTGCACAAGAGCTAACTCTCCTTCAGGTGATCCTAAATAATTATAAGCATCTTTTGCTGCATTACAAATTACAAGAGCTTGTGGATCTGCTAAACCAATATCTTCAATAGCTATGCGAACCAACCTACGCCCAATATATAAAGGATCTTCACCCGCATCAAACATACGTGCAAGATAATAAAGTGCGGCATCAGGGTCAGAACCACGAACTGACTTATGCAATGCTGAAATAAGGTTATAATGACTATCTCTTCCTTTATCATAAATCGGAATTCGACGCTGAATTATGGCCTGCAGAGTTTCGGTATTAAAAACTTCTTCTGGCTGTGCAGCACGCCAAATATCTTCTGCTAATGTTAAAGCTGCTCGTGCATCACCGCCAGATATCCTTATTAAAATTTCTCTCGCATGATCATCTAAAGGCAGTGATTTTCCCTCTACTTTTTCAGCACGTTTCAAAAGTATGTCCAAACTTTCATTATCATGCGCGCGAAAAGTTAAAACACGTGCACGTGAAAGAAGAGCAGCATTAAGTTCAAATGAAGGATTTTCAGTTGTTGCTCCTACAAGAATTATAGTTCCATCTTCCATAAAAGGTAGAAAACTATCCTGTTGAGAGCGATTAAAGCGGTGAATTTCATCGATAAATAATAATGTCTGACATCCAGACATCAAACGGGATCGGGCTACTTCAAAAATTTTCTTTAGTTCCGATATTCCAGTAAAAATAGCAGAAACTTGTTCAAAAGCAAAATTTGTTTCAAGTGCCAACAAACGTGCTACCGTCGTTTTACCTGTACCTGGTGGTCCCCAGAAAATCATAGAACTAAAAGAGCCAGACGCAACCATGCGCGAAAGAAAGCCTTCCGCTCCAATTAAATGGTTTTGCCCTACCATTTCATGAAGAGAGCGAGGACGCATCCTTTCTGCAAGGGGACGATTTTGATTAACACAAGAATCAAAGGGTAAAGTATAAAAATCTTTATTCAAATAAAACTCTCAACGAATCAGTTGACGAATATGTAAACCATTGCGCTCATATTCTAGTTCCCAAATATGTGAGTGTTTTTGCATAAGCATTTTTTTTAACTGACTCACAGTTTGAATTTTATGACCATTAACAGTATGCAAAATATCTCCAGGACGAAAAATACCCGCAGCATTACTTCTTTGGTCAACCTTAGTAATTATCACACCTTTCACAGTAACAGGAAGATGAAATCGTCGACTATTGTACTGCGTTAAATCTAATACTTCCGCACCAGAAAGAGGATTTTCTCCCACAATTTTTTCAGATTGTACAAATGCAGATTCTGGTGTTGATAATACAGTTATTTCTGTTTTAAAAATTTTTCCATCCCGTAAATATTCTAAAACAAGGCTCTGCCCAATCCTAGTTGTCATTAAACGATATCCAAGACTATCTGGACTCTCAATTTGCATCCCTTGCACACTCAAAATAACATCACCCACTTTCAAACCAGCTTTCTCAGCCGGACTACCTTTGATAATCTCAATAATGAGTGCACCATACGAATGTTCTAAACCCAAACCACTTGCAATATCAGGTGTAATACTTTGAAAAGATGCTCCAATATAAGGCGGCACAAGAAACTTTTCACCACGCTTAACTGTATCAAGCACAACCTTAATAAGATTAGCTGGGATAGCAAATCCAATCCCTACAGAACCACCTGAACGTGAATAAATAGCCGTATTAATCCCAATTAATTGACCTTTCATATCAATTAAAGCCCCACCAGAATTACCTGGATTAATAGCAGCATCTGTTTGAATGAAAAAATCAAAATCAGAAATACCTATACGCGTACGTGCTTGTGCTGAAACAATGCCGCTTGTAACCGTCTGACCAACACCAAAAGGATTACCAATTGCTAGAACAAGATCTCCAACTTCCACTGCATCAGAATCTCCTAAAAGGAGAACAGGAAATTGAGCACCTTTTGAATTAATTTCAAGTACTGCAATATCCGTTGTTTCATCCTTTAATATAACTGTACTTTCAAATTCCCGGCCATCAGAAAAAGCAACTTTAATTTCGCTAGCATCCTTAATGACATGGTAACTAGTAACAATCAAACCACGTGCATCAACAATCACCCCAGATCCTAATGATGACTGAGTACGCAAAGATCGCTTACCTTGATAACGACCAAAAAATTGTTCAAAAAAAGGATCTCCCTCAAAAGGCGAACGTACTCTAACTTTCCGTGCAGCATAAATATTCACAACGGATGGAACAGTCTTTTTCACTAAAGGAGCAAATGAAAAAATAATATCTGACTGTTTTTGTGGAATTTGAGCATTCGCATAACAAAACGTTATTTGTACCATAATCACAAAAAAAAGCCCCATTAAAATAGAATATTTCATTATTAGCTCCTTCAAAAACAAAAGCTTACTTCTTAATAAGATAAGAAAACCTTCTTACTTACCTTGAAAATCAGTGATCATCACTAAATAATCAATGATTTAGGCACAAAAAATTTATCCAAACAACAAACAATATAGAAATTAAACAACTCAACGAATAAAGTCGCCTCTCTCCTTTTTACATAATAGAAAAAATTAGCTCTACAATTTTAATGAAAAAAACCCCTTAAAATTTAATAAAAAAACCGCCTTTAAAAGACGGTTTTTAAAAATCTAATAAGAAAAATTGCTCCTTTTATGAAGCAGCTTCTTCTTTAACAGCTGTTGTCTCCATACGTGCATAATCAACAGCACCTTTTGCGTCAACATCGCGATCAACAAACTCAATAACAGCCATAGGAGCATTATCACCAGTACGAAAACCTGCTTTCATAATACGCAAATAACCACCTTTACGTGATGCATAACGTACCGCTAATGTATCAAACAATTTCGCAACATGCCTCGCATCACGAAGAGCTGAAATCGCTTGCCGACGTGCATGCAAATCTCCACGCTTACCAAGCGTAACTAATTTTTCAACGACAGGACGAATTTCTTTAGCCTTTGGAAGCGTCGTCATAATCTGCTCATGCTCAATAAGCGAAGCCGCCATATTTGCAAACATTGCTTTACGATGACTAGCAGTCCGGTTCAGCCTACGACCTGATTTACTGTGGCGCATAAGCCTTCTCCTTCAATTTTAATTTAATACTGATCTTCATAACGTTTCGCAAGATCGTCAATGTTATCAGGAGGCCATGCAGGAATTTCCATCCCAAGATGGAGTCCCATACATGCGAGAACTTCCTTAATTTCATTCAATGATTTGCGTCCAAAATTTGGTGTCCGAAGCATTTCAGCTTCTGTTTTTTGTATAAGATCACCAATATAAACAATATTATCATTTTTAAGACAATTTGCTGAACGCACTGAAAGTTCTAATTCATCCACCTTTTTGAGCAAGGCTGGATTAAAGGAAAGTTCAGAGTCCGGCTCTTCCACCAATTCTTTTTGTGGCTCTTCAAAGTTAACAAATACCAACAATTGATCTTGAAGAATACGAGCTGCAAAAGCAATCGCATCTTCACCATTAACAGCACCATTCGTTTCGATTGTTAACGTCAATTTATCATAATCTAGAATCTGTCCTTCACGTGTATTCTCTACTTTATAGGATACTCTACGAACTGGCGAATAAAGGCTATCAACGGGAATAAGCCCTATTGGTGCATCATCAATACAATTTCGCTCCGATGGAACATAACCCTTTCCTGTATTGATAATAAGTTCCATGCGAACTTCTGCGTCCTCATCCAATGTGCAAATCACATGCTCCGGATTAAGAATTGCCATATCCCCAACTGTTTGTATATCTCCAGCCTTAACCACTCCGGGTCCCTCTTTACAGAGAATAACCCGCTTAGGCCCCTCCTCTTCCATACGTATAGCAATCTCTTTGATATTTAAAATAATATCTGTAACATCTTCACGAACACCGGGAATTGACGAGAATTCATGTAAAATACTATCAATTTGTACAGCAGTAACTGCAGCACCACGAAGTGATGATAACAATACACGACGCAATGCATTTCCTAATGTCAAACCGAAACCACGCTCAAGAGGTTCTGCAACCACACTTACAATATTCGGATCATTATGCGCGTGAAACTCAACCTTACTGGGTTTAATTAATTCCTGCCAGTTTTTCTGGATCATATTTTTATTCCTGTTCTTTAGTTCCGTTACCATTCAATCGCAACGGCCAGCGTGAACATCGGAGAAAGCTCCGACAATGAAAAACAATACCCAAATTAAACACGCCGCCTTTTTCGCGGACGACATCCATTATGAGGAATTGGTGTCACATCACGAATGGAAGTAATTAAAAAACCAACAGATTGCAATGCACGTAAAGCGGATTCACGACCTGCTCCGGGCCCACAAACTTCAACTTCCAATGAACGCATACCATGTTCTTGTGCTTTTTTGGCACAATCCTCTGCGGCAACCTGTGCAGCAAAAGGCGTAGACTTACGTGATCCCTTAAATCCTTGAGCTCCAGCAGATGACCATGCAATTGTATGTCCCTGAGAATCAGTAATAGTAATCATTGTATTATTAAATGTTGAATTGATATGTACAACACCTGATGAAATATTCTTACGCTCGCGACGACGAATACGTGTGGCTTCCTTGGCCATAGTCTTCCTTTCAACGATCTCTTTACTGCAGTAATACCAGCAGCTCTATCTTATTCACTCTTGTTTTAAATATTCAACAAAAACAAAATATCTAAAATAAAACCCTCACAATCAATTAAAGCAATTAAATATTTTTACTTTTTCTTACCAGCAATTGCTTTAGCAGGACCTTTACGCGTACGCGCATTTGTATGCGTACGCTGCCCACGAACAGGCAAAGAGCGACGATGGCGTAAACCACGATAACAGCCAAGATCCATCAAACGCTTTACACTCATCGCAACCTCCCGACGGAGATCTCCTTCAACCTGATAGCTTTGATCTATTGTCTCACGAATCTGTAAAACCTCTGCATCCGAAAGCTCATGTACACGACGCTCTGGAGAAATACCAACTCTCTCGATAATTTCCTGAGCAAATTTTTGTCCAATCCCGTAGATATATTGAAGCGCAATAACTACACGCTTATTTGTCGGGATATTGACACCAGCAATACGGGCCACGCCTATTCTCCTTGAGTATGTTAACAGTTTACCATAAAACACTTGAAGCATTTTATAGAAAAAAATGGGTTCGGCTCAAACATATTCCGAATCCCGTTATTCCTACTGAAATGAATCAAAGCGATTTCTGATAGATTTCATTATAAAAGTCAACTCTTTTCAATTTATTTCTGATAAAGTCCTTCATTTAAAAAGCTCTTTAATTGCGCGCGATACATCAGAAATATCAGCCATTCCATCAACCGTTTTTAGTAATCCAATATCCGAATAAAACTTTGACACAGGAGCTGTTTTCTCGCGATACTCAACTAATCGTTTTGCAAAAGCACTAGGATTATCATCTGAACGAACCAGCCCACCAGAAACAACCGCTTCTTGTACACGCTTTTTTATACGCTCAATCAATGCATCTTCATCAACAACAAGCTCAATAACCGCATCAAGTTGTACATTTTTTGATTTTAAAATTTGCTGCAATGCCTCTGCTTGTGCCAAGGTCCGCGGATACCCATCCAATATAAAACCACCTGCACAATCACTTTCACTAATACGATCTGATACAATTTGATTAACAATATCATCAGAAACCAAAGAACCAGATTCCATTATCGCTTTAGCTTCTTTCCCAACTTCTGTTTTTTTCATAATAACTGCACGCAGCATATCACCGGTGGACAACTGAGGAATATTATATTCCTCTGTAAGCATTTTAGCTTGCGTACCTTTGCCAGCTCCAGGAGGACCTAAAAGAATTACCTTCATCGTTTTCTTCTACCTCCACGAAGCTTTGATTTTTTAATCAATCCCTTATATTGATGTGCAACAAGACTGCCCTGAATTTGAGCGACCGTATCAAGTGTAACAGTAACAACAATGAGTAAAGATGTACCACCAAGATAAAAAGGAATATGCAATGTTGATATCATAAACTCAGGAAGTAAACAAATCAGAATAATATAAATAGCTCCAATAACAGTAATACGTGTTAACACATAATCAATATACTCAGCTGTACGCTCACCAGGGCGGATCCCTGGAATAAAACCAGAGTGCCTTTTTAATTGTTCAGCTGTATCACTTGGACTGAATACAATAGCTGTATAGAAAAAGCAAAAAAATGCCATCAAAACAGCGTAAACAATCATATAAAGTGGTTGTCCATGACTAAGGAAAAAAGAAATATTTTGGACCCATTGCGGCATTTTATCAGAAAAATTATTAATAGTTGCAGGTAATAATAATAAAGATGAAGCAAAAATTGGCGGAATAACACCAGCAGTATTTAATTTCAAAGGAAAATGAGACATATCACCTTGAAACATCTGATTTCCAACTTGACGCTTTGGATACTGAATAATAATCCTCCTTTGTGCCCGCTCTACAAAAACAATAACTCCAATAATAAGAACAGCAGCAACAACAATTCCTATTAATAAAAAAGTTGATAAATCAGCTTGACTATGAGCAGTTAAAAGTTGAGCAAACGTAGAAGGGAAATTTGCTACAATACCTGTAAAAATAATAAGAGAAATTCCATTACCAATGCCACGTGATGTAATCTGCTCACCAAGCCACATCAAGAATATTGTTCCACCAACTAATGAAATAACTGCTGAAATACGAAATATTATACCTGGTTCTATAACTACTTGGAGACCTGTTCCTATGCCAGTTTCAAGCGCAACGGCAATACCAAAAGCTTGTAAAACTGCCAATATAACGGTCATATAACGAGTATATTGATTGACGATCTTACGACCCAACTCACCCTCTTTTTTGAGAGCTTCTAATGAAGGAACAATCGATGTTAATAACTGTACAATAATTGATGCTGATATATAAGGCATTATACCCAATGCAAAAATTGCCATCCGTCCAACAGCACCCCCAGCAAACATATTAAATAGTCCTAATACACCAGATGCATGATGTTCAAATGTTTGTCGTAAAACATCAATATTAATGCCAGGTAGAGAAATATAAGTACCAAAACGATACACAAGAAGCGCAGCCAAAGTAAACCAAATACGTTTTTTTAATTCAGTTGCACGCGAAAAAGCGCCAAAATTCATATTGGAAACCAATTGCTCTGCAGCCGATGCCATAAATTTTCTCCAGTTTATAGGCTAAATTTTTAACTTAAATAAACATAATCTTTAGAATTCATACCACCATATAAAAACAACGAAAGGCTCAATATTCTTTATAAATAATGAAGTAAAAGAGAGGCCATATTTCCCTGCATTGTTTACGTCGTAATAATTATTGAGTAACTTTGCAAAAATTAACCTGACCACCAACCTTTTCAATCTTTTTACGAGCCATTTCAGAAGCCCCAGAAACATTAAACGTAATCTTAACTTTTAGCTCTCCATCAGAAAGAAGACGCACACCATCTTTTACCCGACTAATGATACCAGCTTCTTTTAATGTAATAACATCAACTGATTTCTCAATATCCAATTTACCCACATCAACTGCTAACTGAATACGGCCTAATGAAACTTCATTGTAAGCTTTAGAAAATAAATTCTTAAATCCGCGCTTTGGTAAACGGCGATAAATAGGCATTTGCCCCCCTTCAAAACCATTAAGCGATACACCAGAACGTGACTTCTGACCTTTAACACCACAACCACCAGTTTTACCAGTCCCAGAACCAATCCCACGCCCAATACGCTTACGGCTCTTTGTTGCGCCCTCACGATCACGTAATTCATTGAGCTTCATTTTATATACTCCTACAACCTTTAATTTTTCTCTATAACGCGAACAAGATGCTTAACCTTAGCAATCATACCTCGCACACAAGGTGTATCCTCCAAAACACGACGACGATGCATTTTATTTAATCCAAGCCCCTTTAATGTTGCACGTTGAACTTGCGGTTTTCGAATCGAACTTCTAATTTGTTCTATCGTCACAGTCTTGCTAATCTGAGATTTTTTTTGAATCATTTTTAATTCCCTTTTCGACAAGCCTAGACATTATTCTTCCGAATCAATCATATTTTGACGACGCGACTGCAACACTGAATACTTAATGCCTCGCTGAGCAGCAATACTTTTAGGATGGACTTGGCGCTTTAACGCATCAAAGGTAGCACGCACCATATTATAGGGATTTGATGACCCTAATGATTTTGCAACAACATCCTGCATACCGAGTGTCTCAAAAATAGCACGCATTGGCCCACCAGCGATAATACCAGTACCAGCAGAAGCTGCGCGTAACAAAACATAACCAGCACCATGACGACCTTCAACATCATGATGCAATGTACGTCCAGACCGCAGCGGTACATGAATCATTTCACGTTTTGCAGCCTCTGTAGCCTTACGAACTGCCTCAGGCACTTCACGCGCTTTACCGTGACCAAAACCAACACGCCCCTTTTGATCTCCAACAACAACAAGAGCAGCAAAACCAAAACGCCGACCACCCTTCACAACTTTAGAAACACGATTAATATGAACAAGCTTATCAACAAACTCACTATCACGTTCATCCCGATCACTACGCTCTTTTTGTGCCATTCCTCATTCCTTTTTCTTTTCCGGAAGCACGCTAACAAAGTCCCAGTACGAAATATCCTAAAGATCTCCTTACTAAACTTTCTAAGCTACACACTTTAAAAATTTAAACCACCCTCACGAGCAGCTTCGGCCAAAGCTTTTATTCTACCATGGTAAACATATGGCCCACGATCAAAAACAACTTCATTAACACCAGCTTTTTTCGCACGCTCAGCAATTAACTTACCAACAACAAAAGCAGCTTCTTTATCAGAACCACTTTTTAAAGAGTTCTTTAAATTCTTTTCAAGAGTACACGCAGAAACAAGAGTATGTCCACGTGTATCATCAATAATTTGAGCATAAATATTCTGATTTGAGCGATAAACACTAAGCCGTAGACGACCATTAGCAACGGCTTTAATTTGACGACGAACACGTTGGGCTCTACGTTGAACAATCCGCTTAGAAGAAACCATGTCATGAAATCCTTATTTCTTTTTACCTTCTTTACGAACAATATACTCATCTGCATACTTCACACCTTTACCCTTATAAGGCTCAGGTGCACGATATTTGCGAATTTCTGCCGCTACTTGTCCAACCTTCTGTTTATCAATTCCGGAAACAACAATTTCTGTCGGCTTAGGAACTGTTATAGTAACATCAGCTGGTACTTTATAAATGACATCATGAGAAAAACCTAATGACAACTGAATATCTTTACCCTGCAACGCAGCACGATAACCAACACCATTAATTTCCAGTTTCTTTTCAAAACCATCTTTTACACCACAAAAAATATTCTCAATCATTGAGCGTGACATACCCCACTTAGAACGAGCACCCTTTGATTGATCACGTGGTTCTACTAATACAACATTTTCCTCAAGCTTAACTAAAACTTCATCATTAACGACATAACTCAGCTCACCTTTCGGACCTTTTACCTTAACCAGCTGACCATCAACGATAGCGGTAACTCCAGAAGGAACCGGAATGGGTTTTTTTCCAATACGAGACATTATTCTTAACCTGTTTTTTTCCATTTTCTTTAAATTAATCAGAAAACACGACAGAGAAGCTCTCCACCAACATTTTGTTTACGCGCCTCATGATCCGCCATCACTCCGTTAGGAGTTGATAAAATTGAAATACCAAGACCATTCGCCACTAGAGGAATAGCTTTAGCAGAAACATAAACACGACGACCTGGCTTTGAAACACGCGAAATTTCACGAATAACGGCTAAACCTTCAAAATATTTTAGCTCAATTTCAATTGAAGATTTTCCATTACCTAAATCAACCTGATTATATCCACGAATATAGCCTTCCAATTTCAGAACATCAAGAACCCCTGCACGAAGTTTAGATGCAGGAGTAATGACCTTTCCTTTTTTACGACCAAGCGCATTCCGAATACGGGTTAACATATCACCAAGAGGATCTGACATAGACATCTAATAACCTCTCCCTACCAGCTAGACTTAACAATTCCAGGAATATACCCCAAAGACCCAAGATCACGCAATGCAATCCGTGACATCTTTAATTTACGATAATAAGCACGCGGACGACCCGAAATTTCACAACGATTACGAATACGAACTTTTGCAGAATTACGAGGCAACTGTGCCAACTGAATAGAAGCTTTAAAGCGCTCTTCAAGCAAAACTTCCTGATTCATCACTATTGCTTTTAAACGCGCACGACGTGCAGCATAACGCTTCACCATCCTTTCACGACGTTTATTTTTTTCAACGGCACTCATTTTAGCCATAACTTCACCTCGCTATATTTGCCGTTACGAACGAAACGGAAAATTAAAAGCACGCAATAACTCACGCGCTTCATCATCCGTTTTCGCTGTCGTACAAACAATAATATCCATACCCCAAATCTGATCAACTTTATCGTAATTAATTTCTGGAAACACAATATGCTCTTTAATACCCATAGCAAAATTGCCACGACTGTCAAAACTTTTTGGATTCAAACCACGAAAATCACGAACCCGTGGAAGCGCAATTGTAATAAGACGATCCAAAAATTCAAACATACGATCTTTACGTAGTGTTACCTTAACTCCAAGAGGCATCCCTTCACGCACTTTAAAGGTCGCAATAGAATTACGCGCATGGGTAACAACAGCTTTCTGACCCGTTATCAATGCCAAATCTCCAGCTGCAATAGAGGGCTTTTTTGAATCAGCTGTCGCCTCACCCACCCCCATATTAATCACAATCTTATCAAGACGGGGTATTTGCATTTCATTTTTATAATTAAACTTTTCTTGAAGTATTTTACGAACCACTTCAAAATAATGCGCCTTCATACGCGGCTTTTGTTTTTCCTCAGCCATTAATTAATTCTCCTGAACGCTTGGCAAAGCGAACCTTATCACCATCTGCATTCAAACGAAAGCCTACACGAGTAGGCTTACCATCTCTAGGATCAGAGAGTGCTAAATTAGATAAATGAATAGGAGCCTCCTTAGAAATAATTCCAGCTTCTTGCTTTTGCGTTTGACGTTGGTGACATTTAACCATATTAAGCCCAAGAACAAGAGCATTATTCTCCTTTGGATTCACCTTGATGACTTCACCTTTACATCCCTTATCCTTACCGGACAAGATAACCACTTTATCACCTTTTCGAATCTTTTGCATAATATCCACCCCTTATAATACTTCAGGAGCAAGAGAAATGATCTTCATATGGTTTTTACCACGAAGTTCACGGGGAACCGGTCCAAAAATACGTGTACCAATTGGCTCTTTCTTATTATCAACTAAAACAGCAGCATTCCTATCAAAACGAATTACACTACCATCCACGCGACGAATATCTTTGGCAGTACGAACCACTACAGCTTTCATCACATCTCCTTTTTTTACACGTCCACGAGGAATAGCGTCCTTAACCGAAACAACAATAATGTCGCCGACCAAAGCATACTTCCGCTTTGAACCGCCTAACACTTTGATGCACATGACACGACGTGCACCAGAATTATCTGCAACATCGAGGTTTGTTTGCATCTGAATCATGAATGGCCACCTTTTCTTAAATACCCATATCCTGATAAATATTTGATATACCTGAACTTACCCGCCAAATAATGACAAAGTTTTTGTTTCAAAATCCACCAATGAATATAAACTAAAATTAAATTTTAAAACAACCCACCTAGCTAACTAAGCTACACTGTCTTTAACGACAATCCAACGCTTATCTTTCGAGATTGGCTTAGATTCCTGAATAAAAATCTGATCTCCAATTTTGAACTGATTATTCTCATCATGTGCTTTATATTTTTTAGATTGCCGAACCGTCTTTTGAAGCAACGGATGAGAATAACGACGCTCCACCTTAACAACAACAGTTTTATCACTCTTGTCACTAATGACAACACCTTGCAAAATGCGTTTAGGCATATCTTACTTCCTTAAGCCTTATTTTCGTTTATTTTCTGACGAAGAAATGTTTTAACACGTGCAATATTACGACGAACTTGTTTAATACGTGCAGTCTTCTCTAACTGACCTGTTGCTTTCTGAAAACGCAAATTAAACTGCTCTTTTTTTAATTTAGCCAATTCATTTTTCATTTGCTCGAGCGTTTGCGCTCGTAATTCTGCAGCTTTCATCGCCTAACCTCTTTATTCAGAAATACGCTGTACAAAACGAGTCTTAACAGGAAGCTTTGCGGCACCTAACCTAAGTGCTTCACGCGCCACATCCTCAGGAACCCCATCAAGCTCAAACATAACACGCCCAGGCGCAACACGCGCTGCCCAATAATCCACACTTCCTTTACCTTTACCCATACGAACTTCAGTTGGCTTAGACGTAACAGGAACATCCGGAAAAATACGAATCCATACACGACCCGAACGTTTCATATAACGTGTAATTGCACGACGCGCTGCCTCAATTTGACGGGCAGTAACACGCTCTGGCTCAATAGCTTTCAAACCATAAGCACCAAAATTCAAGCTTGTTCCTCCCTTTGAAGAACCATGAATACGCCCCTTAAATTGTTTACGGAACTTTGTGCGCTTTGGCTGTAACATTGCCCTCTACTCCAAATTTCTAACTCAACCACAAAATTAAGCATTTTCGCGGCGACGATTCAATAAAGAACTCGAATGATCACCCTCTACAGCACGACGCTCTGAAGCCATCGGATCATGTTCAAGAATTTCACCCTTAAAAACCCAAACTTTAACACCACAAATACCATAGGCAGTTTTAGCTTCTGCTGTACCATAATCAACATCAGCTCGCAACGTATGAAGTGGAACACGACCTTCACGATACCATTCCATACGGGCAATCTCAGCCCCTCCAAGACGACCAGAGCAATTAATACGAATCCCCTCAGCTCCAAGACGCATAGCAGACTGAACAGCACGCTTCATTGCACGTCGAAAAGCAACACGACGCTCAAGCTGCTGAGCAATAGACTGAGCGATAATTGTGGAATCAATTTCTGGTTTACGAATTTCAACAATATTCAGCGAAGTTTCAGCATTAGTCATCTCTGAAAGCTTGCGACGCAACTTCTCAATATCAGCACCTCTCTTACCAATGATTAAACCAGGACGTGCTGAATGAATAGTTATACGACACTTTTTATGAGGACGCTCAATAACAACCTTAGAAACAGCTGCTTGCTTTAATTCCTCAACTACATACAAGCGAATTTTTACATCTTCATGAAGAAGACGCCCATATTCACCACTATCAGCATACCACCGTGAATCCCAAGTCCGATTAATTCCAAGACGAAGTCCTATTGGATTGATCTTCTGTCCCATTATGCAACCTCCGCTTTTTCTACAACTTCACGAACAATAATAGTGAGATGAGAAAATGGACGTTTCACTCGACTAGCTCGACCACGGCCTCGAACATGAAAACGCTTCATTACAATAGATTTACCAACATATGCTTCTGCAACAATCAAGGAATCAATATCAAGATTATGATTATTTTCCGCATTCGCAATTGCTGATTCAAGAGTACTTCTAACAGTACCAGCAATACGCTTATGCGAAAATGTCAAATCAGCTAATGCCATATTAACTTTTTTACCACGAATCATTGCAGCAACCAAATTAAGCTTCTGCGGACTTACACGAACTGTTCGGGCGACAGCTTTTGCTTCAATATCTTTAAGTTGGCGTGGAACCTTAGCTTTGCCCATCCCTACTTCCTCTTCGCTTTTTTATCCGCACCATGCCCATAATAGGTTCGGGTAGGAGCAAATTCACCAAATTTGTGCCCAACCATTTCTTCAGAAACAGACACGGGGATATGTTTATTGCCGTTGTAAACACCAAAAGTCAAACCAACAAATTGTGGTAAAATAGTAGAACGACGACTCCACATTTTAATAACCTCATTACGTCCACTAGCGCGAACTTTTTCTGCTTTCTTAAGAAGATAGCCGTCAACAAACGGACCTTTCCACACTGAACGAACCACTTTAGACTACCTTTCCTATTTCTTACGCTGATGACGCGAACGCATAATAAACTTGTCAGTGGCTCTATTGGAACGTGTACGCCTACCTTTCGTAGGCTTTCCCCAAGGAGACACTGGGTGACGACCACCTGATGTACGACCTTCACCACCACCATGCGGATGATCAACTGGATTCATAGCAACTCCACGAACATGTGGACGCTTACCACGCCAGCGTGACCGACCAGCTTTACCATCACTAATATTCCCATGATCAGGATTTGAAACAGCACCAACCGTTGCAAAACAACTACCTGAAACCAAACGTTGTTCACCAGAATTAAGACGAAGAATAGCCATCCCTTCATCTCGCCCAACCAATTGCACATAAGCCCCTGCTGAACGCGCAATCTGACCACCTTTTCCAGGCTTCATTTCAACGTTATGAACAATAGTACCAATAGGCATATTATTAAGAGGCATCGCATTGCCTAACTTAACATCAACACTTGAACCAGCAATAACAGAGTCACCAACATCAAGACGCTGTGGTGCAAGGATATAACTCAAGTGCCCATCTTCATAACGAATCAGCGCAATAAAAGCCGTACGATTTGGATCGTATTCCAAACGCTCAACTTTTGCAAACATATCACGCTTGATACGCTTAAAATCAATAAGCCTATAACTACGCTTATGACCACCACCTTGAAAACGGGCAGTAATTCTACCACGGTTATTGCGACCACCTTTCGACGGCAAGCCCTTCGTTAGTCTCTTTACAGGTTTACCTTTATAAAGATCAGAACGATCTACAATAACGAGCTGACGCTGTCCGGGCGTAGTCGAATTAAAATGCTTAAGTGCCATTCTTCTAACCTCTGAACCTTTTATAAGCCTGCTGAAAAATCAATTGATTGATCTTTGACAAGTGTTACAATTGCTTTTTTAACATCACTTTGCCGACCAACAATACCTTTGAAACGCCTCATTTTACCCTTACGAACTATTGTATTCACTGCCTTAACCTTTACACTAAAAAGTGCTTCAATAGCAGCTTTAATTTCAGATTTTGTTGCTTTCTGAGCAACGTTAAAAACAACTTGATTATACTCAGAAAGCATAGTCGATTTCTCAGTAACAACTGGACTTAAAATTACATCATAATAACGAAGATCCGTCATTTGAAACGCTCCTCAAGTGTCTCAACAGCCTCTTTTGACAAAACAAGCTTGCTGCGACGCAAAATATCATAAACATTAATCCCCTGAACTGGTAAAACATCAATATTAGGAATATTAGATGCTGCACGAAAAAAATTCATATCAACTTCTTTTCCACCAATTAACAAAGCATTATTGAAACCAAGTTTAGAAAAATTCATATTCAGCACTTTTGTCTTTGCGTCTCGAATACTAAGCTCGTCAACGATAATCAAATTATCTGTTTTTAATTTGACCGATAAAGCTAAACGCAACCCAAGAGCACGAATCTTTTTAGGAAGATTATGCGCATGACTCCGTATCACTGGGCCATGTGCTTTACCACCACCTCGGAATTGCGGTGCCCGAGCAGAAGAATGACGAGCACGTCCAGTTCCTTTTTGTTTAAACATTTTGGCCCCTGTTCGCGATACATCAGACCGCCCTTGTGACTGATGCGTACCTTTTTGACGACGTGCAAGCTGCCAACGAACAACACGTTGCAAAATATCCTCACGAGGAGTAAGACCAAAAATATTTTCAGAAACTTTCAATTTCCCAGCTTCTTTACCATCAAGAGTTTTTATAATAAGATCCATCATTCAGCTCCCTTAGATTCAGAAACTTCCGCCATTAAGGGAGTTGCCCCCGTTTCCTCTTTAACAAGCCGGCGAATACCAGCAGGTTTTGGTGCATTACTAGGAAGACGCCTTTTTACAGCATCTCGCACTAAAATCCAAGACCCTTTAGAGCCAGAAACAGAACCACGCACTAAAATTAAACCACGATCAACATCCGTAGAAACGACTTCAATATTTTGAGTTGTTACACGTACCCGCCCCATATGACCAGCCATTTTTTTGCCTTTAAATACTTTTCCAGGATCTTGACATTGACCTGTTGAACCATGAGCACGATGTGTAATGGAATTACCATGAGAGGCACGATGCCCACCAAAATTATGCCGCTTCATAACACCAGCAAACCCTTTACCAATACTCACACCTGTTACATCAACCCTTTGACCTGGCACAAAATGTTCCACGGTAATTTCAGTACCAACATCAAGTAGATTATCAGGACTAACGCGAAATTCTGCTATTTTAGCCTTTGGCTCAACTACAGCTTTAGCAAAATGCCCACGAAGAGCTTTAGATGTATTTTTAATCTTAGCAAATCCTACACCTAATTGAACAGCAGTATAACCATTCTTTTCAACTGTACGTTGAGCAATAACCTGACATTTATCTAGACGAAGCACAGTTACTGGCACATGTTCACCAGCATCATTATAAATACGGGTCATACCTAACTTCTGTGCTATTACACCTGAACGCATTGGGGCAGTTCCTTCTGTCTTCAAACCTCAGAGCTTGATTTCAACATCCACACCAGCAGAAAGATCAAGCTTCATCAGCGCATCTACCGTTTGTGGTGTTGGATCAACAATATCAAGAAGACGTTTATGCGTACGCATTTCAAATTGTTCACGACTCTTCTTGTTAATGTGTGGGCCACGATTAACCGTAAACTTCTCAATCCGTGTTGGAAGCGGAATAGGACCACGGACATTAGCACCAGTACGCTTAGCGGTTGACACAATTTCACGCGTCGATGCATCAAGAATCCGATGATCAAATGCCTTTAAACGAATACGGATATTCTGGCCATTCATGCTCTTTATTTCCTTAACATATGAAACGTCCTTGATAATAAAAGACATTTCTCAATGATTATCTCACTTATTCAATAATTTTAGATACGATACCAGCCCCAACGGTGCGACCACCTTCTCGGATCGCAAAACGAAGCTTCTCTTCCATCGCGATTGGAACAATCAAAGAGACATCCATTGCAACATTATCACCCGGCATAACCATTTCCGTTCCTTCAGGAAGCGTAACTATACCCGTAACATCGGTCGTACGAAAATAAAATTGAGGACGATAATTCGTGAAAAACGGTGTGTGACGCCCCCCCTCATCTTTTGTTAAAATATAAGCCTCAGCTTTAAATTTAGTATGAGGGGTAACAGAACCAGGCTTCGCCAATACTTGACCACGTTCAATCCCTTCACGATCAACACCACGAAGCAAAGCGCCTATATTATCACCAGCCTGGCCTTGATCTAAAAGTTTGCGAAACATTTCAACCCCAGTAACTGTTGTCTTAGATGTAGGACGAATACCAATAATCTCTATTTCTTCACCAACTTTAATAATGCCACGCTCAACACGACCCGTAACAACCGTACCACGACCAGAAATAGAAAAAACATCCTCGATAGGCATCAAAAACGGCTGATCAACTGGACGCTCAGGGGTCGGTATATATTTATCAACTTCACTCATCAAAAGACGAACAGAATCTTCACCTATACTCTTATTTGAATCCTCAAGCGCCGCTAAAGCCGAACCCTTAACTATAGGAATATCATCTCCCGGAAAATCATATTTCGATAAAAGCTCACGAACCTCAAGCTCTACAAGCTCTAAAAGCTCGCTATCATCAACCTGATCAACTTTATTGAGAAAAACAACAATCGCTGGAACACCAACCTGACGGGCCAACAAAATATGCTCACGCGTTTGAGGCATAGGCCCATCTGCTGCAGAAACAACTAATATGGCACCATCCATTTGGGCCGCTCCTGTAATCATGTTCTTAACATAATCCGCATGACCAGGACAATCAACATGAGCATAGTGACGGCTCTCCGTTTCATACTCAACGTGCGCAGTAGATATCGTTATACCACGGGCCCGCTCCTCAGGTGCCGCATCAATTTGGTCATACGCTTTAAATTCACCAAAATACTTCGTAATTGCTGCCGTCAATGAAGTCTTCCCATGATCAACATGACCAATCGTACCTATATTAACATGCGGCTTCGTACGTTCAAATTTGCTCTTTGCCATTTGAGCTCTCCATTTTCTGTTCAAATTATGAACTAAGTTTAAAATTAATATACGATTATAAATTACGTATATAGATTATGCATACTTTTTCTGAATCTCCTGCGCTACAGCTAAAGGAACAGGCTCATAATGATCAAATTGCATTGTATATTGAGCTCGCCCCTGACTCATTGACCGAAGTGTATTCACATATCCAAACATATTCGCCAAAGGAACCATTGCATTCACAACCGTCGCAATACCACGAGCTTCAGTACCTGAAATTTGACCTCGACGAGAATTTAAATCACCAATCACATCACCAACATAATCTTCTGGCGTCACAACCTCTACCTTCATAATTGGCTCAAGAAGCTGAGCACCGGCCTTTTGCGCCCCCTCCCGAAATGCTGCACGCGCAGCGATCTCAAAAGCTAAAACAGAAGAATCAACATCATGATAACCACCATCAATCAAAGTAGCTTTTACACCAAGCATAGGAAACCCTGCAAGAGGGCCTGATCCCATAACACTTTCAATGCCTTTTTGAACACCTGGAATATATTCTTTAGGAACGGCACCACCAACAATCTTTGACTCAAAAACGAAGTCATCACCATCATGAGGCTCAAAAACAATTTTCACACGAGCAAATTGCCCCGCACCACCAGACTGCTTCTTATGAGTATAATCAATTTCAGCAACTTTTGTTATTGATTCACGATAAGCTACTTGAGGCTGCCCGACATTAGCTTCAACCTTAAATTCACGCCGCATACGATCAACAATGATATCAAGATGAAGCTCACCCATTCCAGCAATAATTGTCTGACCAGATTCTTCATCCGATTTGACACGAAATGAAGGATCTTCTGCAGCTAAACGACTAAGAGCAAGACCCATTTTTTCTTGATCTGCCTTTGTTTTCGGTTCAATAGCAATCTCAATAACAGGTTCAGGAAATTCCATCCGCTCCAAAATAACAGGCTTCAAAGGATCACAAAGAGTATCACCTGTTGTTGTTTCCTTAAGACCAGCAAGAGCAACAATATCACCTGCAAAGGCTTCTTCAATATCCTCACGAGAATTAGAATGCATCTGAAGCATACGCCCTAAACGCTCTCTTTTTCCTTTCACAGTATTCTCAAGAGAAACACCTTTTTGAATTTTACCAGAATAAATACGACAAAAAGTCAAAGACCCAACAAATGGATCATTCATAATCTTGAAAGCAAGCATAGAAAGCGGAGCTTCATCTGAAGATTCACGCGTTGTTTCAGACTCAGTCTTAACATCAACACCACTAATAGCCGGAACATCAACAGGAGAAGGAAGATAAGAAACAACAGCATCTAAAAGCGGTTGAATACCTTTATTTTTAAAAGCTGTACCACAAAGAACCGGATGAAACTGAACCTCCACTGTTCCTTTACGAATAAGAGCCACAAGCTGTTCATTGGTTGGCATAACCCCCTCCAAATAAGCTTCTGTTGCAGCCTCATCAACTTCAACAGCCATCTCAACCAATTTTTCTCGGTATTCCTCTGCCTTCTCCTTTAACTCAGCAGGTATCTCACCTACTACGGCCGAAGCCCCAATAGAACCATCCCACGTCAATGCCTTCATCTCAACAAGATCAACAACACCTTCAAAATCATTTTCAGCACCAATCGGTAACTGCAAGACAAGAGCCTTAGCACCCAATCGAGAAGCAACCATTTCTACACTACGATAGAAATCAGCCCCAATCTTATCCATTTTATTAACAAATACCATACGGGGCACACGGTACTTCTCAGCCTGCCTCCAAACAGTCTCCGTCTGAGGCTCCACACCTGCATTCGCATCCAACAACGCTATCGCACCATCAAGAACACGCAAAGAACGCTCAACCTCAATTGTAAAATCAACGTGACCAGGCGTATCAATGATGTTAAAGCGTCGTTTCCGACCATCACAACCTTCCCAAAAAGTAGTCGTAGCAGCAGATGTAATTGTAATACCACGCTCTTGCTCTTGCTCCATCCAATCCATCGTAGAAGCACCATCATGCGTTTCACCAATCTTGTGATTCTTACCAGTATAGAATAAAATACGCTCAGTCATCGTGGTTTTACCGGCGTCAATATGCGCCATAATACCAAAATTACGATAATCCTCAATTTTATATTCGCGAGCCATTCTTTTTGCCTTAGATCTTTTCTAAATACACCTACCAGCGATAATGAGAAAATGCACGATTAGCTTCAGCCATACGATGAACATCTTCTCGCTTTTTTACCGCAGAACCACGATTATTAGCGGCATCAACCAACTCACCAGAAAGGCGACCAATCATTGTTGTTTCATTCCGCCCACGCGCCGCTGCAATTAACCAACGAATAGCTAAAGCCTGCCGACGATCAGGACGAACATCAATCGGAACCTGATAAGTTGCACCCCCAACACGACGCGAACGAACCTCAACATGTGGAGCTACATTTTCTAACGCCTGATGGAACAGAGCTACAGGATCTGTCTTAACCTTATTTTCAACTGTATCAAGAGCGCCATAAACAATACGCTCAGCCACTGATTTTTTACCATCAAACATAATGGCATTCATAAATTTTGTAATAACCAAATCACCAAATTTAGGATCTGGATTAATTTCACGTTTTTCTGCTCTATGACGACGGGACATTTGCTTTGTCTCTCAAAATATTTATTTCGGACGCTTTGCGCCATATTTAGAACGACGCTGTTTACGATTTTTAACACCCTGCGTATCAAGCAACCCACGAACAATATGATACCGGACTCCCGGCAAATCCTTGACACGACCACCACGAATCATCACAACAGAGTGTTCTTGAAGATTATGCCCCTCTCCAGGAATATAACCAATCACTTCAAATCCATTTGTCAAACGAACTTTAGCAACTTTACGAAGAGCAGAATTCGGCTTCTTCGGTGTAGTTGTATATACACGAGTACAAACACCACGCTTTTGCGGATTTGCCTGAAGGGCAGGAACCTTATTGCGTTTAACCGGCACTACACGTGGCTTTCTAATCAACTGATTTACGGTAGGCATGCAACCTTCCTTTTTAACAATCTGCGTTCGTCATTCCCACTTGGGTTTCTATTATCTATCCCGATAATATTCAGAATAAATATATGTTCATAATACAAAATCGGGCATGACTGCATAAACAGCTTACCCGACTACTAGCATAGGAGGCTACAACCTCTTGCATTAGCATTTGCTTTTAGATCTTACAAATTTCTCTTAAGATGAACTAAATCACCTTAACTCTCAATGCGCTTTCGTACTGAACATAATAGTTTTTAATAGCGAGAACATGTACATTCGTCAAGTACTAAACATCAGAAAAGTTTTTAAAAGTAAAAATTCAAAAAACAAAAAAAGCTAATACACAAAATAACAAACTCATAAAATAAAAATGGCCCAATATATTGGGGGTAATTACATAATATTTAACAGAATAACTTGCTAATTACAAATCTGATACTTAAAACTAATAGCATGAAAATAGCAACGTGGAATATAGCCGGCATAAAAGCGAGACATGAAACATTATGTAAATGGCTAGAACAGAATCAACCTGATATAGCTTGCTTACAAGAAATTAAAAGTGTTGATGAAAATTTCCCGCGTGATACAATTGAAAATTTAGGGTATCACATAGAAACGCATGGACAAAAAAGCTTCAATGGCGTTGCAATTCTTTCTAAAAAAGTACCTGATGAAGTTATTCTTCGATTACCAGGTGATAATAATGATAAGCAAGCGCGTTATATTGAAACTGTTTATTCAACAAATATAGGAAGCATTCGTGTTGCTTCTCTCTATCTTCCAAATGGCAATCCTATCAATAGTGAAAAATACTTGTATAAAATAGAATGGATGAAAAGATTGTATACACATGCAAAATCATTACTTGCATATGAAGAACCTCTAATCCTTGCCGGTGATTATAATGTTATTCCAACCCCATTAGATGCAAAAAATCCCCAAGAATGGAGTAACGATGCTTTATTCCTTCCACAAATAAGACAAATATTTCAATGTATTACTCATTTGGGTTTTTATGACGCTATCCGAAATGTAACAGATGCTCCATCATTCAGTTTTTGGGATTTTCAAGCTAACGCATGGAAAAAAAATAATGGCATACGCATTGATCATTTATTATTATCACCAGAAGCTGCGGATCAGTTGATTTGTGCCTATAGCCAAACAGAGGTAAGGGGATATCAAAAACCATCAGATCACGTTCCCATTTGGATCGAGCTCAACTGCAATTAATTAAGATATGATAAGATATATAAAAAAAATCCCACCTAAAACAATAAATATGCTACATCATACATTGAAATATATCCTGAATACAGCAAACAATAATAAAAAAATTATATAAAAATGGAGGAAATAATGAGAAAATCATTTTTAATATTTATTGCAGCAATTTTTATGGGGTCAACAAACATTGCTCACGCTACAAATGATACACTTGAGAAGATTAAAAGAACGGGAGAAATTACTTTAGGTGTTCGCGAATCATCAGGTTTGGCCTACGCGCTTGGTAACGGTAAGTATACAGGATTCCATACTGAAATGGCAGAACGTATTATTAATGATATCTCAAAAAAAATTGGTCAACCAATCAAAGTTCATTATCAGCCCATTACATCACAAAACCGAATCCCCCTACTGAAAAACGGTACTTATGATTTTGAATGTGGATCAACAACAAATGATTCTGCTCGCAGTAAAGAAGCTGCTTTTGCATACACAACCTATGTTGAATCAGTTAAAATCGTTGTAAAGAAAAATTCTGGCATTCAATCTATTGACGATTTAAATGGTAAAAAAGTCGCAACAACCACTGGTACAACGGCTGTGCAGCTTATCCGTAAAAATAAACGTCAAAAAAATATTCATTTTGAAGTTGTGAACGGTAAAGATCACGGAGATAGCTTCTTATCACTAGAATCTGGTCGAGCTGACGCATTTGTTATGGATACATCAATTCTCTCTGCGCATATTGCTAAATCAAGAAATCCATCCGATTATATAATTCTTGACACTACACTTTCCGTTGAACCTATCGCTTGTATGCTCCGACTAAACGACAAAAACTTTGAACAAACCATTAACGATAGTATCGTACGCCAAATCAATGATGGATCACTCGAAAAACTCTATAATAAATGGTTCATGGAACCAATCCCTCCTACAAATACTATCATCAATCTTCCTCTCTCTAAAGAAACCCAATATGCTTGGGAGCACCCAAATAATAAGCCACGAGAAGCTTATATAGAAAATAATCTATAAAATCATTGTAAGAGAATGACTATACTCTTTATAAATTAGGTGTAGTCATATTCTAAATTTTTCAATACACTTAGCCTGTATCAATATAGCTGATCTATTTTCTCTACTTAGCAGCTGATTAACTTGAGGAAAATCAATTAATGGACTTTTCGTTCCTTTGCACAGATGATCTTAATCATACACTGGTAGCCGGATGTCTCGGAACTCCTGGCATAAGTCATACCTATTTGGATACACTCCTCGATGGTTTTAAAAATACAGCCATATTATCTATCTATTCATTGGTACTAGCTGTATTTATGGGTGTTATTATAGGAATGATACGTACTCTGCCTAAAACTTCCATCATTAATAATTTTTTACGTGCTGTTGGTACTTTTTGGGTAGAAATTATGCGTAATATTCCTTTACTTGTTCAAGTATTTTTATGGTATTTTGTCGTACCTAAAATTTATCCACCTGCAATGAATTTTCCACCCATTTTATTAATAATCTGCGCTTTAGGTTTTTTTACATCCGCGCGTATCGCAGAGCAAGTTCGCTCTGGTATTGAATCTATTCCTTCTGGACAACGTTATGCTGCAATGGCAATGGGATTTAATACTTACCAGAGCTATCGTTACATCATATTACCACGTGCTATTCGCACAATTATGCCCCCACTCACTTCAGAAGCAATGGGTATTGTAAAAAATTCATCTATAGCATTCGCTGTTTCTATTAATGAACTAATGCAATTCCAGTATCAAACAATTGAAGAAGTAAGTCATGTTTATGAAAACTATCTACTTGTTACACTCCTTTATATTGTCATATCTCTATTCATATTCGTCCTTATGACCATAATTGAGAAAGCAATTAGAATTCCTTGTTTTCAAACAGAGGGGCGTTAAATATGATAATGGAATTTATAAATACCTATTCTCCGTTTAATTTTTCAGAATTTGATTTTTCATTTTTTACTTTTGATATATTCTGTTCTTATATTTTATCAGGTTTGCTTTTTAGCATTTTTCTAACGATTGTTACGACGGTATTTGGTCTTATCTTTGGCGTATTATTAGCAATGATGCGTCTTTCTTCTATTAAACTGCTTTCCACACTTGCTATAATTTACATTACTGCCATGCGATCAATACCGCTTGTAATGGTTATTTTATGGTTTTTTGTGCTCCTGCCTTTGATAACAGGTACATCAATCGGTGCTAATAAATCAGCACTAATTACTTTTACTGCATTTGAAGCCGCTTATTTTGCTGAAATTATGCGCGCTGGCATACTTTCAATTTCGCAAGGACAAAAACATGCAGGCCAAGCTCTCGGAATGACGTACTGGCAAAATATGCGTATTGTGATTCTTCCCCAAGCATTCAGAAATATGCTACCAGTCTTTCTAACACAAATTATTATCCTGTTTCAGGACACAACACTTGTCTATGCAATCAGTGGCAATAGCCTTTTGAATGGATTTGATATTGTCTCTAACAATTTCGGTGTAAAACAGGAAGCTTATATTTTAGCAGCAATTTTCTATTTCGTGATCTGCTTTACATTATCGCAAATAGTTTTACTCTTGCAGAAAAAAATATCCATTATTCGCTAACAGGGGAGAAAATAATGTCTACTCATATGATCGAAATGAAAAATGTTTCTAACTGGTATGGCGAAGTTAACATTCTTAAAAACTGTACAACCAATATCAATAAAGGAGAAGTGGTTGTAGTTTGTGGACCGTCAGGATCTGGTAAATCAACCCTCATAAAAACTATTAACGCCTTAGTGCCTTTTCAAAAAGGGGAAATTTGGATTGATGGCATACCAGTTCATTCAAAAAAAACTAATTTATCCAAATTGCGTAGCCATGTAGGAATGGTGTTTCAACACTTTGAGCTTTTTCCACATTTATCCGTCATGGAAAATTTAACTATTGCACAAATTAAAGTTTTAAAACGCAGTAAAAAAGAAGCGCTTGAGCGTGGCTTATTATATCTTGAACGTGTTGGACTCATTGAACATAAAGATAAATATCCTGGTCAGCTTTCTGGAGGACAACAGCAACGTGTTGCTATTGCACGCTCTTTAACTATGGACCCATTTGTTATGCTCTTTGATGAACCAACTTCTGCTTTAGATCCAGAAATGGTAGGTGAAGTGTTAGACGTCATGATAGGCCTAGCAGAAGAAGGTATGACAATGATTTGTGTTACACACGAAATGAGCTTCGCACAAAAAGTATCAAAACGTATAATTTTTATGGATCAAGGAATGATCCTCGAAGATTGTTCATCTGAAGATTTTTTCTCCAACCCACAAGCTAGAACACCAAGGGCTCAAGAGTTTTTATCAAAAATCCTTAATTATTAATCATTACAGTGTAATTCAGATTATACATAACCTAAATTTTTAATTATGTGCTTTTATGAATTGTTAATTTTATTCAAAATTAACAATTCATAATGCTATTGTGTATTATATTTAAATTTTCTCTAAAAATAAAAAAGTAAGTTCTTAAATGGATAACCCAACATCGACCTTATACATTAATTGTTTAATAAATCTCAATTAATATTGTTCTACACAGATTGTTTCCTCAAAAAGAGTATATCTCCAAAAATAATGTGATAAACAAACCGCTTCTTTCAATTACAAACCAAAATTATCATACTTCTGTATAAGATTTTCTTATCCTATTAATTTTTGCCTAACTAGTATCTAGAATATTTACTAATTTATAAAACTCCACTTAATCATAAATTGAGTGACCAATGTATATGCATAAGTCACCCACAATGCTATTTCAAATCTTTTTTTAACTTTCAAAAAATAGGAAAAACCTGAATTAAGCTAGCCGTTCCAAAGCAATAGATACTTTCTTTTTTTCTTCATACAGCTCTGTAATTCTTTTACGTTCAAGCTCAATAATTTCCTGCCTTGCATTTGCTATGAATTTTGGATTATCTAATTTAATTGATATTTTCTCAATATCTTGTTCAATTTTATCCATATCCCTTTTCAAACGAGCACGTTCAGCATCTAAATCAATCAACTGCCCCAATGGTAAACAAAAAGTTGCCTCTCCCAAAATTATTTGAGCTGATATAGCAGGAACCTGATCAGAAAAATGAATCTCTCCGATACGCGCTAATCTTTTAAGAATAGCCTCATAACGATGTACACGTTCTTGTATTACTTGCCCTCCTTCTAAAATTACGAGAGGTGCCAGTGCACTTACTGGAACATTCATTTCAGCACGCACAGAACGAATACCACTAACTACATCAATAATCCAACTAATGTCATTTGCAGCTTCTTCATCTTTAAACGTCATTTGTGGCCATTGCATTAATGCTAACATATTCTCACGCTTCATGTCTTGCATTGCAGTAAGAGACCACAACTCCTCTGTTACATGAGGCATAAAAGGATGGAGAAGTTTATAAACTTCATCAAGAACCCAAGCTGTACACGCTTGTGCTTCCTTTTTAGAATCTTCATTTGAACCTTGAAACACAGGTTTAAGAAGTTCAAGATACCAATCGCACAATGCATTCCAAACAAACCGATACAGTGCGTGAGCAGCATCATTAAATTTATAGTTTTCAATGCCCTTAGTAACTGCCAAAACAGTTTTGGATAATTCTGTTAAAATCCAACGGTTAATTGCAAGTTTCGTTTTTTCTGGTTTGAAAGCCACATCACGCCGAACACCATTCATTTTAGCAAATCGAGTGGCATTCCACAATTTCGTAACAAAATTACGATAGCCTTCAACACGTGAAGGATCAAGTTTTACATCACGACCTTGCGCGGCCATAATAGCTAAAGTAAAGCGTAGCGCATCTGCACCGTATTGATCAATGAGTTCCAATGGATCAACAATATTTCCTTTCGATTTTGACATCTTTGCACCGTACTGATCCCGTACTAGAGCATGTACATAAACAGTTGGGAAAGGCACTTCTCCCATAAAGTGCATACCCATCATCATCATACGAGCAACCCAGAAAAAGATAATATCAAATCCAGTAACCGATAAAGATGTTGGATAAAAAGTTGTCAGCTCAATTGTTTTATCAGGCCACCCTAGCGTCGAAAAAGGCCAAAGAGCAGATGAAAACCAAGTATCTAAAACATCCTGATCACGTGTTAATTGAACTATTTTACCATAATGAGATAAAGCCGAATCTAAAGCCTCTTTTTCACTTTTTTCAACAAAAATCATACCATCAGGACCATACCAAGCAGGTATCTGATGTCCCCACCATAATTGGCGAGAAATACACCAAGGCTGAATATTTTGCATCCAATTGAAATAAGTTTTTTCCCAACTAGCCGGAATAAACTTCGTTTTCCCTTGGCGAACAGCTTCTATCGCTGGCTTTGCTAATTCAGCAGCATCAACATACCACTGATCTGTTAAAAGCGGCTCAATGGGTACTCCACTTCGATCACCATGAGGAACGACATGAGGATGCTCATTAACAGTTACACAATAACCTCTTTCTTGCATCCAAGAAACGATACGATTTCGTGCAACAAAACGATCAACTTTATCTAAATATTCCACCAACGCATTCAATTCGTCAGACAAGACTAAGCCATCAAAAAACGCCTCATTATCACGCAAAAAAATCTCAGCCTTTTGCGTCAAAATATTAATTAAACCTAAATTGTGCCGCTTTCCTACTTCAAAATCATTAAAATCATGTGCTGGTGTGATTTTCACAGCTCCACTCCCCTCATCAGGATTAGCATAAGAATCACCAACAATTAACAACTTGCGACCAACTAGGGGCAGAATAACATTTTGTCCTATAAGATCTTTATAACGATCATCTTCAGGATTAACCGCAACACCCGTATCCCCCAACATTGTTTCAGGACGTGTTGTTGCAACTGTTATAAAAGTTGTAGAATCATTTGGATCAAAAACTTTTCCTTCAAGCGGATACCTAAAATGCCATAAATAACCTTTGACCTCTTTCGGTTCAACTTCAAGATCCGAAATAGCCGTCAACAACTTTGGATCCCAATTGACTAAACGCTTGTCCTTATATATTAACCCTTGCTTGTAAAGCTTAACAAAAACTTCACGGACAGCCTGAGATAAGCCCTCATCCATTGTGAACCGCTCGCGTGACCAATCACACGAAACGCCAAGGCGTTTGAGTTGATTAGTAATCATCCCTCCGGCTTCATGACGCCACTTCCAAACGCGTTCAATAAACTTTTCTCTTCCCATTTCTTGACGTGTTGGCTCTTGACGTTCTGCAAGTTGGCGCTCAACAACCATTTGCGTTGCAATCCCTGCATGATCCATACCCGGCTGCCACAGCACATTTTTGCCTTGCATCCTTTGAAAACGCACCATAATATCCTGAATTGTCGTATTTAATGCATGCCCCATATGAAGTGAGCCTGTGACATTCGGCGGCGGCAGCATAACGCAAAAAGACTCTGCATCAAGCTCTAAATCTATCTTTGTTTTAAAAGCCCCACACTTTTCCCATTCTTTTGCAATTCGCGGCTCTACAGAGGTAGCATCGTAGTTTTTTTCTAGCATCTTATCCACTTAATTTCACAATACCACTGAAAAAACAATTCATGGTCAAAAACTAGCTACATCACATGCAAAATACTATTTACCTAAATAGCTTTATAAAACCACATCAGAACTCTGATAACCAAGTTAATAAATAGCAGATTATACAACGAGTTTAAAAGCTCTTAAGATAAATTCTTAACGGTTTTGACAATTTCTTCACGTAGGATTTTTTCAAGTAAAATAGGCAATTGACATTGTAACCATTCCGCTATAGCAGGACGCAATACATCTCTTGCAACCTTTTCAGCAGATGAAACAACATACGCAGATAACTCTACACAATCAGAAGATGAATTTCTTTTCTGTGATACAAATGCCTCATCATATTGTTTTACTTTATGAGCAGAATTTTGCTCTTCAGAGGAAATATTCATCCCTTGCATATCCATCTTATCTTCCAATCTTGTACCATCTTTAAAAGGAGAAATCCCATCTTCGGCAGCAAAACCAATACGATCAGCTAAAGCTCTCATCGCATCATCGACGGATAAAGTCGCATCATAAATACCTTCCGATGACTTTACTGAACTCTTTGCAGAAGCATTTGCTGCAATAGAATCACTAGATTCACCTGAGAAATTATTGGACTGAACTGTATTTTCTTCAATTATTTCACGGATAGATGTTAAAATCTCATCCATACTTGGCTCATGTAACGCATTTGAACTCTGTACCATACTTTAAACCTCTCGAAACGCAAAAACAAATGAAACTACCATTTTACTGTAGTAAAAGAGCGACAAAGTCAACACATCTCTTTGTCTTAAATATGATACTACACACAACTTTTTTCTAACGTCATACAAAATGTTATTTAGGAAATAACATATTTTCAATATTAACAATTAATTTATGATCTACCCTTTATGCAAATTAAAATTATTTTAATATGTGAAAACTACTAATTATATCCTCGATTCTCAGCGAATATATTTAACCGTTTTCAAACCCAAATAATTTGCAGTCAATTTACCAACAGAATATTGAACACTATAACTTGCAACAATAACATTACATTCTGCTGTTATTAGCGCAATTTGAGCATTAATTAACTGCATCTGAGAGTTTAAAACATCTAATGTAGTTGCCTGTCCTACACGATTTTCTTGAATACGACCTTTAAAAGCAATATCAGCAGCACGAACACTCTCACGATAAGCTGCGACAGATGCACGTGCTCCTTCTAACTGAAACCAAGCCGAGGTAAGCGCTTGCTTTACTTCATTTTGAGCCAAATCAAGCTGAAAATGGGCTTGTCTAAATTGTTCTTTGGCCTGACGAATCTGTGCAGATGTACGTCCCCCTTCAAAAATTGGAAAACTAAGTGAAAGGCCTATGGATTGAGAAACTCCATCCTCTCCAGGCCCTCTATAAATCCGATTATAAGATGTTGTCGCAGACAAATCAATTTTAGGAAGCAATGCTCCTTCTTTCGCTTTAACATTGTAAGAACTGGAATCAATTAAATATCTTGCATAAAGAATCGCTGGATGCGTAGCGATACTAATTTCATAACCGGAATCAAGATTCACTGGTAACTCTTTTGCCATCGGTGGGTGTTCTAATTTTTCAGGATCAGCACCAATTACTTGCCGATAAATTGCTTCTGCTGATTTTACATTAGCATGAGCAATACTGAGCTCAGAAACAGCAACAGAACGAGCTGCTTGTGCTTGAGCAAAATCAATACGCCCTCCTTCCCCTACCTCAAGTTTTGCTTTATCTGAACGAACTTGCTCTTCAAGGGCAATCAAATTTTTTCGACGCAGTTCAGCAATACGACGTGCTTTGTAGACATTAGTGTATGCTGTCACAACTTCAAGAAACATATTCTGCTCAGCATTACGAAAATATTCATGCTGTGCTTGCATTTTTAATTTAGCTGAAAAAAATGTATTTTGCGTAATAAAACCATCAAATAATCTTTGATTTAATCTTATTCCTATAAATCCAGAAGTACTATAAGGAGCTATAACAGCTTTATTTCGACCATAGCTCCCAATTCCTTCAATTTGTGGAAAAAAGCCTGAGCCTGCAATAACTACATCATCATTTGATATGCGCACAGCCGAACGCTCACTATTCAATTTAGCATTATGCAGATAAGCTTTAGCAAAGGCATCCATTAATGTATCAGCACAAGCTAATTCAGAGACAAAAATGTAAAAAATCAGAAATAAACATACTTGAAGTTTCTTGTTTATTTTTAACACAATATAAATCCTAAATTAATTATACTATTCTTTATCTATTCATTCATAAAAAATCAGCATTAAAATACAAAATCAGGCAATTTTAAAAATTCAGGTAAGGGTTTTACAGAAAGATTAAAACTACGACAGACCGAAATAGTACTCTCTTTTTTTACATAGATTCGTGCAATACCAGCATTTCCACGTCCTTCAACCACAACAAGACGCCCACCTTCTCTCATTTGAGAGAAAATACCATCAGGAATGAAATCAACAGCACCTTCAACAAAAATTACATCATAAGGACCTTTAATAGGATATCCCTTCTCTAAGACTCCATGAACAACCATGACATTATTACACTTATTACGCTCTAAAATCTTGGCAGCCTGTTCTGCAAGGATCTTATTGCTTTCTAAGGCAATAACGGATTTCGCAAGTTTTGAAAGCAATGCAGAACAATAACCACTATTTGCACCAATATCCAAAACAACATCTGATGATTTTATAGCTGCCAATTGTAATAATTTCGCTAAAGATGCAGGTCTCATTAAATGACGTACAGATAAATTACTCTGCGCTGGAAATACAACAATATCAGCATCACAATAACTTAAATTTCTAATATTTTCTGGAACGAAATCTTCACGTGGCACTGTTAAAAATGCTTTGAGAACTAACAAATCTGTTACATCTACTGTACGAATTTGATTATCAACCATTTTATGGCGAAGTTCTACAAAATCTATAATCATCACTAATCTTCTCTCCCATACGCAATAAAAGCTCTAACAAAGCGGAAACAGTTTAAGATGTGAACATCTTCTACTACTTACTGGTGCGACAAAAAAGTAAGATCCTAAATTGCGCCAATTTAATGTACACGGTATTCTACTAAATACGCAAGCAACTCATTTAAGATTTTGAGAATTATCAAATCAAATTAACTGGAGGCCTCGCCCGGAATCGAACCGGGATACAAGGATTTGCAGTCCTCTGCGTAACCATTCCGCCACGAAGCCCCATTAAAATGTAAAGACCGTCAATAAGGGAAGGCAAAGCATCCGTCAAGGCAAAGAAACTTTTTCTAACCTATTTATTTATTACATTATAATTCGAATATTTAAAAAATTAAAATAATTTTTCTCTTTGCAAATCAATATTGCTTTGCTATAGGCTTTGTAAATTAGATGGTTATATACTGTTCCTCGGTAGCTCAGTGGTAGAGCAACCGGCTGTTAACCGGTTGGTCGCTGGTTCGAATCCGGCCCGGGGAGCCATTTTATTTTATACTTCATATAACTTATTGTTTTTACATATCTTTTTTTAAGATGAAGAATATCAAAATAAGTATGAGGGTAGGATTTTAGATTTTTCTCTAAAATTCATTGCGAATCAGTACTTCTTTCTGAATTGTTTTATAGCTTCTATAATCTGCGTAATTTAGCCCTTCATATATATATTGCCAACTGCACCGACTATTCTGTTTGTTATACTTGAAGATTTATTTTGCTAAATTTGAGCTGATGATAACAATGTTTTTTCGCTCTAGGTAAATGAAAAACTATCTTATGCAAAAATCATATTCACGATATCCTACAACCATTAAACAAAATCAATATACGCATAGAAATCATTTTTCTTGTTAATTTTATTTTTTATTTTCAATCGTTTTACGACTCTTTTTAATAGATTTCTTTATTTAATTTTATTTTTCTGTTTAACTGTTTTCTTAAAGATAAAAAGCTCTTACTAAAATCATAAAAAAGTAACGAAAGAGCTGTCATCGTTAACAATGAGCACAAGTAAAGCTTAAATATCCTGACAACATTATAAAATAAGCTGATTTCACATTAATATATCTATAGTAACATATTAATCTTGCTTACTATAGCTAAATAATAATAGTTTTATATCCAACAATGCATAAAAGTAAATTTTAATAATTCTTTGTAAAGTCATACTATTTATCTAACTTTGAAAACGCAATAACTTCATATATTTTTTGTTTTTTATTTTAATCAGATTTTTTACTTTTTGATTGTGCAATTCTATCGATTCCATTCAAGATCTTTTTCGACCTTTAAATCCTTTTAAGTGGTGTTTTTTACTACCTTCTCGCTTGTAAATTGTCGGTTCAGATAGTTTTTCAGGCAATGGCGCGAACTGCAGAGGAATCTCTTTTCGTTTTAATTTCATACGAATCAGACGCTCTATAGCACACAAACGTACCTGTTCTATTTTCTCATCAAAAAACGTAATAGCATCACCAGATGCACCATTACGTCCCGTACGACCAATGCGATGCACATAGCTTTCAGCGTTATCTGGCAAATCATAATTAATAACATGGCTGATTCCAGGTATATCAATACCACGTGCAGCAATATCAGTCGCAACCAGAACTCTTACCAGTCCTTCACGAAAATTTTTTAACGCACACTGCCGAGCGTTTTGTGATTTATTTCCATGAATTGTAGCAACAGAATATCCTGCTTTTGTCAAACTACGCGCAACAGAATCAGCTCCATGCTTAGTACGTATAAATACAATAACTGAAGTCAAAGCAGGATTTGTTAAAAGTTTACTCAAAATACTCTTTTTTTCACTTGTAGAAACACAATACAGTACTTGAGTAATTTCCGCAGCAGTGGTTCCTTGAGAAACAACTTCTATTTTTACTGGTTTCCTAAGTAAATTATCTGCAAGCACATTAACTTCTTTTGACATTGTCGCAGAAAAAAGTGCCGTTTGACATTTCTCATTCAAAAATCTTGCAATTTGTCGCACATCATTAATGAACCCCATATCTAACATACGATCGGCCTCATCTAGAATAAAAAAACGAGACTGAGAAAGATCAACATATTTACTACGGATAAGATCCATTAAACGTCCAGTTGTTGCGATCAAAATATCAACACCCTTTGCCATCCGTCTAATTTGTGTCAAGCGTGACATTCCCCCTACAATCAAACACGTTGAAAGATGAGTTCCTTTTGCAATAGCACTAATTGCTTCCTCAATCTGAATAGCAAGCTCACGCGTAGGAACCAAAATTAAGGCTCGCGCAGTTTTAGGATAACGCTTATCACCTAAAGTTAAAATCCGGTTCAAAATAGGTAAACTGAATGCCAATGTTTTTCCAGAACCAGTTTGTGCAATCCCTAAAATATCATGCCCTTTTAACATTACTGGGATAGCTTTCTCTTGAATAAACTTAGGTTTATTCATACCAGCACTAAATAGGTTTTTAACTAAAATAGAGGACAAACCTAGTTCTGTAAAAACATTTTCTTCACTTACACTCAAAATAAAATTTTCCCTAACTCTATAATTATCAATAAATTACAAGCTAAATTGTAGTATTTTTGAAACCATACAATAGAGTCATAACTTTAATTTTATGAACTAATGCTTTTGAAATAAGCTATCAAACACCCATATGGGCATATTAACCCAAAATAAGATGTATAAAACCTTTTTGTGTAAAAACCTAATTCACTAGTATAAACACCTTAATAGGCAATATTACTAGATTAACATAAAAAGCAATTACCTTGCAAAATTATTTATTTTTCTATTACTGTTTCCTTCGGCATATTTATTCCCTTAAAATCAGGATAAATCTCCAAAAAAACTGTATTTTGTATAGTCTTTTGCCCCCCATAAACTAAAAACCATTTACCATTATCAAAAATCGCTAAGGTTTTATATTTTATGATACGATCCTTTGTCTCAATAACAGTTGGAATCAAAGCATAAAAAATATCATTATTAATTCGCTTATAGTCTATTTCTTTTTCATCTAAATGATAAGCGTCAGTGGACAAATTTGCAAACTGCATATGAAGTTTCTCAAGAAAATTATTACGTAAACTATCCTCTGTTGTATTTAACCGACGTGCTATTTCTCTATAAAGCCTATCAGGCATATGAGCAGAAACAATAGAAAAATTTTTATTTTTCATGGCTTTATTAATATCAACAACTAAATTTGAAAGCGTATTTTTTTGCACTATTGTTAGCTCAGCTACTACATTATATGTCCCAATACCTAATAATAAAGATACACTCAGAATAAAACAAAAAATGGATTTCACTTTCTATATTCCTTCGTTCAAAAAAATTTCAAATTATAAAACCAAGTAACTCTATAACCGTCTGCAATATCGCAACATTTCTAATAAAATTCTTTAATTTATCTTTATAAGATACTGAAAATATTATCTTTTAAAATAACAATTCGAGCCTAAAACTACGTCCTTTATAAAATATCACCAAAAACTAAAATAAAATATTGCTCTACCCCTGAAAATGTGAAATCGTTCTCTAATACCTAGAAAATATTTAAAATCATTACCACTAGAAACAATTAAAAGAATTTTTTCTCTTTATAAAAAAGACCTTTGAGAACATCAATCAACAACAACTATTTCAAATAACAATACCTTCAAAATTCAACATTTCAATCATCGTCAAAAAAATTTTTAGGAACTATAACAACAAAATACGTAAAAACCGTTCTAATATCCCACAATCTAATTATGCTCGTTTCAGCTACAATAGTCTCATCTACAAATATATTATATTTTCTAATTTTATATGCTTTTCACCATTTAAATAAAGAAATCAACTTCCATAACCGAATAAAAAGAAACTCTGCTTACCAATCATATTAATAAAATAAATTACTTACATCATTAATTAGACAACTTTTTCATACAGATACAATCATAAAATCTAGTTTGTTCTTCTCATTAGAGTTTTATTACAAACCAGCTTAGCATCAAACTATCGTTTGCGATCTATCAAGAATTATCAAAATCAAAAAGTACTACAAATTTTATATGACCGTAGTTAATTATTAAATCTTTATATTTTAAATAAACATCTGCATCATATTCTTAAATAAAAAAATCATTTCACTGAAATAATATTTTCAAAAAATTATGTAAAAATATCATAGCTTTAGTTATATTATAAACAAATTCACTCATAGCACAAATTGTTATCTTTTATCATGGACATCCTAGAGATTTTTAGCCATAAAAGTTATAAATTTTCTGTCAAGAATTCTATTAAAAGTTGAATATCTTACCTTTTATTATTAATCCTTGATTCAATAGAAGATATAGCTTATGAGAAATTATCCGCGGATGTGATGAAATCGGTAAACATAGCAGACTTAAAATCTGCCGGCCTAAGGCCTTGCGGGTTCAAGTCCCGCCGTCCGCACCACGATATGTGAATTTCTTCTTATTTTTCAGTAGTTTATTAGAAATCAGAAAAAATTAAACCACCTTTTAAACCACCTTTTAAAACCCTATCATAACGCTATCAGATGGTACTGAGATAATACTAAAATACGAATCATTGCTGCTTTTTTGAGGCATATTTTGGGACTAAATCACCATACCATATTTTGCTTTGCCTCCCCAATTCCCCTCCCCGCTCTTAAAACGGGGAGATGAACCATACTTTTAAAATTAAGCAGCTTTCACAACAGATCTTGCTAAAACCTGCTTTGCTTCTTTAATGAGAGCTTTATATTTTCTGTTCTCTTCATCTACTCTAAAAGCATCAACAAGACGTACATGAATAGGACCTAAAAGATACAAAGCTTTTTCACCTGCATTCATACCCTCCCAATAACTTGGCAAATCAAAACGTGTATCTTCATAATCAACAGATTGGCTTTTAAACTTTTTTTCACATTCAATAAAATAACGACGAGCCTGCCTCCCTTTCTCATTGCGTTCAACCATAGAGAGTTCCTTTGCCATATCTAAAGTGAGATGGTATTCTGTACTTGGACGACCACCTTTAGGTTTCGGTAAATTTTTACCGAAACTCATGATGCTTTGTTTTTCCTGAGAGACATTAGGTTTCGCTAAAATTTTAGCGAAACTTATAAAGTCCTTATTGTCTAGGAAGCCATACTCCTCAATGCGATTTTTAATCCAATTTCTAAATTCGGATTTTATCTCCAAAAACGTATGCAACTCACGTGCATTTACTGTCTGAACAGTTTCCTGATCAATGACTTGTTCTTTAATTTCTATAAGATTGTTCATGATGAACTCCTATGCAGTTAGATGTTTTTGATTGACACTCTAAAGAGAGTGCCGGGTGCTCAAAAACACGGTGCATAGTCCGTCGTTACGCCTTCCCCATAAGGGTATTGTATAGCGTAACTACACCCGACAAGAATCATTATATGCGTGTAACACACAATGAGTCAAAGCCTTTAATGTGCGGAGAAGAGATTGTGTCGGCAATCTATCCGCTATGCATTTAAGGTGTTTCTTAGGCACCTGATTCGAAAATATACATCGCAGAAATAACGTCAAGTCCTCATGATAGCTTTTTGATTTTCTTGTTAATCTCCTCTATAAGCAGTTCGTTACTTTGGACCTCTTCAAGACAATTCTACTGAATCTCTTTCAGTTTTTTTAGCTTCAATATAACGATCAATTTCAACAAGATCCCATTTTAAGTATCGTCCTTCTTGTATAGGCTTAGGAAAAGCTCCGATTTTTACTAGCTCTCTAATATATGTCATTGACATTCCGAGATAAATTGAGAGATCTTGTATATTGACAAGCCGTTGCAAACGCATCGACAGTAAAGCTTGTTCGAATAAGCTTACTTTTTCTACTGAGGCAGTTAATTTTTCTTCGTTCATTTAAAATTTTCCTTATTATCTAAGTGTTGAGAATAATTAAATGGGCGGGGACGCTGGAGGGGGATGGCTGGAGCGTCCCCATAACTTTAAGCCGCTTGAGCTGTAATCTGTTTGATGTCTTGTTCGATTTCTTCTAAAAATGCTTCCACTGCTTGATTGATGGATTCTATCTGTTCATCATTCCGATGGATCCGCTGAACCTTGAGACGTAAGTGAGCAGATTGTCCTGAAAACCGAGGATCATAGCTCACAAAATCACACCACTGACGTCCTGTACAAGCCATTTGAAATTGCATTTGTGCTAAATATTCTGGTTTGATTTTTTCTGTCATCCAGAAACGAAGGTGGTTTACAGACTGGGGACATTTAATCTCTATGAGCCCATTCTCACCAATGAGACCATCAGGGCTTGCACCGGCCATTTCGATTGCAGGATGTTGGATGAAACCACATGGAGTAACCTCTCTATCATAAATAAAGCTATATTCTTTGAGGGCATCCCCTTCATGTTCAATGCCCCGTTGCATAGCAGCTGTTGTATAAGAGTCGCTAATTTCACCAACTAAACGTTCTGTCATGAGTTTGATTTTGTATTCTTCATATTTGCTTGTAGGCATTCCTTTGGATGTTTTATTGAGTACATTGTAAATATTAGATGCGGTGACCTTTCCTAAACGTGCCTGAAACCATTCTGCAGTTCTTTGTTCCATCTCACACCGCTCTTTGTTCTTGGTGATGAACACTGTCTTGTCTATAAGTTTCATCATAGTCATAAACGAATTCAGCAGGCTGTTGTTCTTGAGGGGATTGCTGTTCTCTTTTTTTCTGTAGGAGATGTAAAACAGTCTGTCCTTCTTGAAGAGAAAGATCTGTTATGTTTCTGACATTGGCAAAGCTCAAAACCTTTGTTTCATCTGTTTGTGTTTCCTGCATGAGGTTTTGGATTTCCATGATCATTTCATCGGATACAAGCTGTCTTTGTGAATTGGCGCCCTGATTAATCCGTTCTGCTTCATCTTCATCGTAAATACCGGAAAATCCAAAAGCATAACGAGCACATTGGATGACTGCTTTATGGCGCAGCATGCGTGCAGGATATTTCTGCCATGGGTCAGTTTTTTGTTTACACTCGTTGAGATATTCCGTGACTTCGATAGGGTCTTTAATTTCCTTCAAGCGAATAGCGCATTTGATTGCTATTAGATTGCCGTCCTTATCGAGTTGATCTTGAAAGGTCATGCCATCAAATTTAGGATTTGATTTGATGATCTTGATCCATCCATCAATAGAGACGACAGGAATAATCCCGCCACCTCTTTTAGGAAGAGCATAAATCTCTTTCGTGAGTGGATTTAAGCCATAAGTATTTGCGACGGAGATGAAGGCAGCAAACTCTTCATCAGAGAAGTTATGGCTAATACAAGTTTTAATAATTGTTTTTCGAAACTCTTGTTCTGAGAACCCATATTTTTGGGAGATAAGAGCTAAAGGGGAATTTGTCATAGGAGCAATCCTTGATTTGCACGCACTCTACCCGTGGTATGAAACAGGTATGTAAAAGTGAGTTTTCTTCTAATTTTAATGTTTAATGCATAGTTTGTTTTTGTAATGCTTGAGACAGAACGCCCATACCTTTTGTGGTGACTTTTGCAGAAGGAATAACTTTTTCTATTCCACTGGCAGTTTGAAGTGTGATGGTTGTACAATCCATAAGTTGCTTTTGGATTTTGTCTTGATAAGAGAGCAAATTTCCACCTGCTGCACGTCTATAAACCCAACCTTTTTGCTGTAAAAATTGAACAAATTGTTTTGGTTGCATCTCGAGGATTTTAGCAGCTTCAGTAAGACCAAAGAGGCCATCTTGCCGTTGCAAGCACTCAAGAGCCATTGCCTTTGGTGTGAGTTCAGCAATAAGAGTATCTTTTCGTTCATTTTCATCTTTTAAATGGGTTAAGACACCAAGCATGACCTGTGGACTGGAGTAATCAATCTGTGGAACTACCACCTGTTTTTCCAGTTCTTGCCAACGGTCTATGATTTTAGCCCGTAAGGCAGTACTATAACCTGAGACGAGAATGAGACATTCACGTTTTGGTAGATGATAGCAAGGTAGCGTACGACCTGTTGAATCCTTATATAATCCAGCAAAATCACTCACCCCAAATTTGGGGGCAGTACTTTTGGAGTATAATTCTTCAAGCATTTGCTTGATGTCACGCATAACGTGGTCATGTCTTTTACCGCATAATTTAGCAATCTCGCGGCTAGACATAGTCTGAACAGTTTCCTGTTCAACAGTTTTTGTAATTTCTGTAAGATGCCTCATGATCAATTCCATTGCTTTTTATGATGAGAGTATTTGTAAAGAGAGCTTTGTGCCTTTTTAAAGCACATCAGAAAGTCTGAGACGGTGTTGCTCTTCATAAGTGCCGTAGATTTCATCATCAATTTTTTGATCTTCTAGATCTTTTCTAAAAGCCTCATAAGCATCGCTGTATTCTACAAAAGGATGTTCAATCATTTCATAAAAGCAGCTCTCTGCATTTTCTTTGATATATGCCTCAGCAATTTCTTCAGAGATATCTTCCCATCGATTTGTTGAGAGTTCGACGCGAATAATTCTTTCTACATCCTCAATGTCAGATAAAAAGTTTAAGACTTCGGTTTCATCATAAAAAGGTCCAGACCGTGCAGTGTTTTCATTTTCATTCGTGCATATAACCAAAAGAATTTCATCTGGATTAATAAAAATCGGCTTTTCCATATCTACCCCCTCTAATGCCTTGCAGCTGTTGTTTGTTTGTGGTTTATGGAGATATTAGTACATTATGCGCGAATTATAGTCAAGTACATAATGTACGATTATTTTTAGAAAAATAAAAAATGACGAATCATCGTGTAATTTGAGAATCAATAATCAGCTGTGATTTGTTAATATCATCTAGTTGATAACTTAAATGAAAACGTATTGAGCTTACATGTCAAGGATAGTACGTCGTACACGACCTATTACAGAGATAGCGCCTTCAAGTTTTGGAGCTTTTATTGTTTTGTCGTATGAAGCAGGCTGAAAAGGAGGATCATCATTAGGTCTGTATCGTTTATATGTTGCTTGCCCAGTTTCATCTGCAATTACATAACAGGCATTAGGTACAAGTTTTTTGTCTCGCATATTTACAAATATTATAGAATCTGGAGGACTAATTTTATTCATAGATGCACCATCTACACGCAGAGCAATCCATTCACCAGCAGGAAGGTTCACAGCTTCTGTCATAGGATAATCTGAAAAATCCATTATTCTATCTTGCTCACTTAATTCTCCAGCACTAATCCACGAAATAAGAGGAATACTTATATTGAGGCTAGGATTCTCTTGAGGAGATTCACCATATAAAATCCATCCCGGATCGACATTAAATACTTGTCCGTAGAGTTCAGCTTTTTGGCGTGAAACAGGACGGTTTCCATTTTCGTGACTAATGAGAGTATTTTGATTAAGAGCTGGTATAGCGCGTGCCGCCTCACTTGGTGTTGTGTATCCAGCATTTTTACGTGCTATTTTAAGTCTATCTTTTGGCAAATAAGTCATTCGTACATTATCCACTATTTTTTTCATTCATTGTGTACTATTTTATCTTGATTTAAAATTGTACGTAATGTACTGTTTATTTCATGGTTAATAATTTTTATGTCAAAAGTTTGATTGAATCTTGGGAATCTATACGCCAATTTGCAGAAGAAATTGGATGTAGCTATGAAGCTGCGCGTAAAATGCGCGATCGCAATAGTATTTCACCAAAATACTGGAACACAATTATTCAGTTGTCTAAATCCAAAGATCTACCTTGGGTTACACTAGATTGGTTTCTTCATAATTATAGAAATAAATACCATAGGGATAATCATCCAATGACAAAATCCAAAAAAGATATGCAGCAATTACATTATGAAGAAAGGAAATAAAGATGGATTACGGTTTGGCAACAATGATTGTGTTTTTTATAGTCAATGTAATCATGTTTTTTTCTGGCTTTTACTTTTATAAAATGACGGAAACACAAAAAAAAGAGACAGATGAAATAATGAAAAACATAATACGTCGACAAGAAGATTTAATTGAAAAATATTCTACGCTCTATGCAAAAAGAAAGATCATAGATGATAAATGAACCACAGATCTCTATCACCAAAGTTCAGTTGATTGATCTTGTTAATAAGATTGGAGAGGGAGACATATATTATGGTGTCCTTTCGCATCAAGATGCATGTTTTGGAATAAGCATAGATCCCTTATCAAAAGCTGCTCTTGTCTATATGCTGAATAGTATCTTTGCGCGTGATGATAGAAAATATTTTCCGTTATTGCCGCACGATGACTTTAATCAATGGTTTTCATCTGTGTTTACGCAAGCTTTTACAACTTGGATGGATAATTATTTTGCTCACGAATTCTCATCTTTTTATCGCTTAAATGGGCTGATCTTGTTTATGGGCTCAGTCGAAAGCAAGCTTGGCTTCTTAAGGGATAAACTCATCGAAAAAAGAAAAGAAGAAATCAAATTAATAAATGATGTGTGCAGTATGTGTCTGAATTGAGTTAATCCAATTTTTTAAAGTCTATGAGGTCGGTTTGTGTAGTTACAGTCATTGTTGTTTCTGGTTGCAGTGGGGATGTGTGGGTAATGATTAAAGTAACTTGGTCTTTTATATCTTCTTCACGCGCTGCCACAACAATAGGGATGCTTGTGTACTTACTTTCTGAGGGAGCTATAGAAATATTAACATCGATTTCTTGTCCCGTTCGAAAATGCTCTGCCTTCTTACAGTGTCCGCGTGATATTGGGTATGATTTTTCAACAGCATCAGGATTAACATATGTTGATTGTTTTTGCCGCCATACTATTTCAGGTTTGTATCTAATGCCATATCCAAGAATAAAACGAGAATCATCTTTTAGCTTTATATTTAAAACGTGGATGACAGCTTGTGCATTGTTTTTGATCTTAAAAAAAAGAAGCGTCCACTTGCCCATTGTTGGAGAATGTGGTCCAGTTGTATATATGGAAGCGGGCAAACCCAAATCCTGTACTCTTTTGTTATCTAACAAAATTTTAATATGTTTTTCTGACCATTTGGCAAGATCTTTTGTCGATATCGCTTGCTCTTTAAGGGCTATCGTCTGTTCTTGGCTTTCTGCAAATTGCTTGCTTATCCATTCTCTATCTTCTTCTCGTTTTTTTGCAGCTTTTTCTAAATCATCTTTGCGAATTTTAGCTGCTTCTTTACGATCTTTATTTCTTAAAATAAGCGCTACAGAAAGCGACACAGTAAATGACACAAAACCTGTAAGAAATATATTTGCCCATTCTAGCATCTTTCCCCTCCCCATTTTTTTAGAATCGTTGGGAGCTTACTTTTCCATAAACATTTTTTCAAGACAGGCAATCACAACACGCTCTGCTATGACGCACGCATAAATAGGTAACAACCTTAAGGGGGGATAATCATGGCTTTTGAAGCCGATAAGAATGATAGTGGTAAACCGCGTGTTGATCTTATTCCACCCCTTACATTGCTTGAGGTTGGCCGTGTTTTAGAGTTTGGAGCCAATAAGTACGGTGCAAGCAATTGGCTTCATGGCATGAATTGGAGCCGTTTGTATGGAGCTGCTTTACGTCATTTATTAGCTTGGTTTGGTGGAGAAGATAAAGATCTTGAAAGCGGATTGCCACACTTGGCTCATGCCGTTTGCTGTCTTCTTTTCCTCATGGAGTTTGAAGCACAACAGATTGGTTGTGATAATCGTCCCAAAGAAAGGCAAAAGTATCATGACCATTAAGGCACAAACCATTCTCTGTTTTGATCTAGGGACAAAGACCGGTTGGGCGATTTGTGGTGCCGATGGTCACATTATCAGTGGTGTTATGAATTTCCAGCCCCGTCGTTTTGAAGGGGGTGGGATGCGTTATTTGCGTTTTAAGCAATGGCTTAATGAAATTAAGCTGACAGCAGGGAGAATTGATGCGGTGTATTTTGAAGAAGTCCGCCGTCATATAGGGACAGATGCCGCACATGTTTATGGTGGCTTGTTAGCAACCTTAACAGCATGGTGTGAGTATTATCAGATCCCGTATGAAGGGATCCCTGTTAGTACGATTAAGAAAGAGACAACAGGGAAAGGGAATGCCTCGAAAGAAGAAATGATTAAGGCGGTGTGTGCCAAAGGGCATGCGCCTAAAGATGATAATGAAGCAGATGCTTTGGCAATTTTATATTTAAGGAAAGAAGGGGAAATACATGTCCAGTAAAATACCTTGGACGAGACTTAATACAGACCAGTGGCTATTTAAGCTCTCTGATTTACCACCTATGGAAGTCAATGTTTATGTGAAGTTGCGGGTAAGAATGTTACACACACGTGAACCTCTTTTGAATGATTCACGAATATTATCTCATTTTACATGTTGTACAGTAAAAAGATTTGAAAAGGCGTTAGATTATTTATTTAGATCTGGACACATCATTTGTTTAGAAGATGGTCGTTTATGGAGTTCAGATGTTGAGGAAGAACTCAATAACTCAAACGAAAATTTAAATAAGTTTTCAGAGAGAGCACAGAAGGCAGCGCAAGCAAAATGGGCAAGACATCATCAAGAAAAAACAATTAGTGATGATCAAGATGCTAAGCATGATGCTAAAACGATGCTTAAGGATGCTAAGCATATGCTTAATGATGCTAAGCATGATGCTAAGCATATGCTTAATGATGCTAAAGCAATGCTTAATGATGCTATTAACAATAACAATAACATATATAATAAAAAAACTAATACTATCGTATTAGCAAAAAAAGAAATTTGTTCTGAAAATTTAGAAACGAACGATTTGATTGAAGAGCCAACAGAGGTTGATGCTCTCCAGAACCCATCAGAACAAAACGCAACGGCTGTAGAAAACCAACCTCCCATTCACGAGCAAGAAAACACTCCTAAAGAAGCTAAGCGGAGCAAAACTAAAAAACCTCTCGTAAGCTTGCCTGAGGATTTTGAACCTAATTTGCAATACGCAATTGATAAAGGCTTAACGCATGACGAGGCGCTGTTAGAAGTTGAACGATTTACTAATTTTTGGAAAGCTAATCCATGTTCAAAAGCTAAGCACCGCGATTGGCAAAGGACTTGGTACAATTGGGTTACCAATCCTAGGTATGGATTGCTAGCTAAGAAAAAGGAAGATTTGAAAAAGGAAAAACGGTTAGGTGATCATTATGGCAAACTCACTCAGAAAACTTTCACAGAACAACTTGCAGAAGGCTTCAACGAACTCAGAGATCATCTCTCATCTAGAGAAGATTACGGAAATGATCAGTCCGGGGTACCCATTGATGCTGAAAGCTGGGAATTCATTGACGAAACAGGAGGAGGAGCAAGCCTTAGATTCTTGCAATCGTCTACAAGCGTTGCTCTCTGTGAAAGCTTCAGTTAAGCAAATTGAGCAAGCTTCTTTCCTACTCTCAAGCATGAGAGTCCCTGCGAATACAGATGCTAAAGCCGTGGTTTTATCCTACGGCATGATGCTGGACCGCATTTCATCATACGCTCTGAAAAAGGGGGTCGAAGATATCGTGGTTGGTCAAGCAATTGGGATATCAAAAACATTTATGCCAACTTGTGGAGAGCTTTTAGCTTATTGCCAGACAGTAGAAAATACTCTTCTTTCGAAAGCCGAAAGTGTACGTAGAGCAATTGAAAATACACGTGAGAAAGCAGTCCAAGAAAAAACAGCGAAAGAGCATTTTAGACCACTAACGCTTGTTCAGAAGCAAAAGCTTGAAGAAACTTTAAATGGTCTTGGGAGAACAGTGAAAAACATTGCAGGTTAGCAAAATAGTGAAGTTTACTGATTGTTTTGTGATTTGACATGCGTTTAAATCGACAGAAACGTACCATAGAGAGAGATTTGATAGTTTTTTGATGAATTCCACATTGCAGATACAAAACGCGCTGTGTGATCAAATTTGAGACAAAGAAAGGATAGAGCAAAAATGAGAGAAAACATACTCAGTTTCAAACAATTCTTCTTAGCAAAAAATCAACAGCCTGTGAAGAAGAAAAAGTTCATAGCAACAGCTGTTGGTCATGTTCCATGGGGGCTTGGAGTCGCTGAGCGTTTTTACAATCTGTATGAGTATGATGATGGGACAAGGGAGTATGAAAAGTTTGATGGGGGGCAATATCATGACATGCCTGAGAATACCGATTACAGTACCAAAGCGCAGGTAAAAGCGTGGCTTTATGGAGGAAATGTGCCCCAGACTATTTTGAATGTTGAGCCTCTCATAAGTGAAGTGAACAAAGAAATTCAGCAGTATTCAGCGAAGGTGATGATGTACGATCAAGACGATGAACCCATGTTGAAAGAAATGGAGGAGGAAATAAAGAAAGCACTGGATAAAAAGTTTAAGAAAAATATTTTTTAAGCCGCATCTTTTATTGTGATAACTACTCGTTTGCCCAGTACAGTGAGCGCTTGCTCTAATGTTTGAAGTTTAGTAGGATGGTTTGGATCAAGAATGCGACGTGCTTCTGTTTCTTTTTTGCTAAGACGATTAGCCAATTCTGTTTTTGTGATATCTGCTTTATTAAAAGCTTCTATGACTGCTAATTTAAGAGCATTCCATGCATCTACTGTGACTGCTACAAGATCTTTGTGTTGTTGTGGTGTTGGTAAAGGTAGGTTGCGCATAAGATAACTACGCAATGCTAGTCCTAAAGCTTCGGTAGCATTTTCTAACGCTTCAACTCGATTTTCTCCAGCTGTTATTGCTTCTGGTACATCTGGAAAAGTTACAACAAAACCGCCATCAGGATCAGTTTCAAATTTTGCTTGATAAGTATATTCCATATTTAAATCTCCTCGCTGTCATCGAAATGCTTTTGAAAAAAAAACACTTGAGAGAGTAACTTATACCCCCAATTGCTTCTTTATTATTTTCACGTAAAGCGGAGTTAATTCACCAGATTTTATAACAGTTGTTTTGTCTCCAAAAGTTACCAAATAATGTGATCCTTTACCTGCATCAGGAACTTCATTGTAATGAACACCTCTTTTTCTGGCTTCTTTACGTAATTCTCTAAGCAGTGCCTCTCGTTTCAACTCATCCTCCCCTTCACTTTGATATAAAACAAGTATCGCACAAAAAGGTTCGATAATCAATAATAAATCGAACAAAAAAGTTTGATATATTTATTAAAAGCGACTTGATGCGTTTTAAGCTGGAAAGATGTTAACGCATTGAACGAAGCATGGCATCACGTAAAATGGCGTTAATCCGCGTTTGATAGCCTTTTCCTTGACTTTTAAGCCATGCTAGCACATCTGAATCTACACGCACCGTTGTGACAGTCTTCGTTGGTTTATAAAATGGATTACGAATGGCGTTTTTCCAGAATGCATCATCTAGTGGTGGAATATCACTATGATCAATTGCATTATCCGGCATTGCTGCTAGTTCATCAATTTCAACTCTCTGCTTATCTGTCAGAGGTGATAAGTTACCTACATCAATTTCATAACGAACTTTCTTCTTCATAATATTTTCTCTCTTTCAAATTAGCACGCCGCGCTGAAATAATACGGATGATCTCTATGCCACCTTTATCGTCATGGATAGTATGTGCTACAAGCAACAATAGGAAACCATCTACAAGTCCTAAAGTTTGCCAACGATATTCACCGTTTTCAATGCGGTCTTGTTTAACCATGGCGAACGGGTCTGCAAAAACACGTGCAGCAATTTCAAAACTTACACGATGTTTTTTAAGATTGCTTTTTGCTTTAGCCTCATCCCATTCAAATCCTATTTTCATATCTTATGTTAATACATTTATGTATGTATATCAAGAGTTTTAAATGAACACCGAATTATCTATATTTTTTGCATATTAAAATATAATATAATACTTTAAAAAAATGTTATTAATATATTGAAACAATTGAAAAAATAAGCAAATCATGTTAAGATCTTATATCTATAAAAGACAAGTTTAAGGTCAATAAAAACATGCTCAATAAAGTGACATTAATCGGATACCTTGGGGCTGATCCCGAAGGAAAAATGATGCCTTCTGGTGCAGAGATTGTGAATTTTAAGTTGGCAACTTCTCAGAGCTATACAGACAAAGAAACCCATCAGAAAATAAAAAAAACCGAGTGGCATTCCGTGGTGATTTTTAATCCTCAACTGGCAAAGATAGCTCTCCAATATCTTAACAAAGGAAGTAAAATTTACCTTGAAGGACAGCTTCAAACCCGCAAATGGCAAGATAAAAAGGGACAAGATCATTCCATAACAGAAATTGTTCTGCCTCAGTACAAAGGCGAGTTAAAGTTACTTGATGCAAGGAAAGATCAATATACGTCCCCCTCACCCACTACTTCTCAAAATTATGCTACAGCCTCAGGCGCTCAAAATCATGAGGTATCTCTTAACGATAGCATGCCATTTTGATTGAAAAAATATGACAAAAAGAAAAAAACGAGCAAAACGTGGACGTCCACGTATTAAAAAATGTATCCGAGAACCCAATGGACGTATTTCTCGGGCTAAAAATAAAAAGCCATTTGTAGCTGCTAATCAATTAGCGATTGAAATGCGTGTTAAGCATTTTGGTTTGACTATAGAACAGGCAAAAAATTCACTTTCTGGAACTTATATCGGACGGCTTTATCTGCAAAGCAAACTCAATCAAGACCAATATGATGCAGCACAAAAGTACCTACAAATTAAAAATGATTATCTATGTGCAAAAGGTTTGCCTTGTGCTGTTTATGACGATTTTTCTCCTTCATCAAATGAAGAAGCACAAAAACAGTGGATTGAAAAAGCAACGCATTATTATGAAGAAATGAAAGAGGTTATCAAAGAAGCACAATGTTTTTACCGTCAATACAACCTACATTCCGCATTACAATATCTTGTTGTAGAAGATCAAATATTACCATACCTTGTGCCTTCATTGCATATCGTTCTTAATGCGCTCCATAAACATTTTACGCAAAACCGATAAATTTTAAGCGGCATCTTGGATACTAATGGTAACCTCTTTTCCAAGAGTAATAAGAGTGGATTCTAAAGAGTCTAATTTTGTTGCGTGTTTTAAATCCAACAATCGATCAATTTGTATTGGATTGAGTTTTAAAAGACGCGTAAGATCAGCTTTGCGTAAATTCTTTTCAACCATAGCATTATGTATTGCAATTTTTAAAGTGACCAATGAAGATACTTCAACAAAAGGATAGGCAGTATCACGAGCTCCGAAAGGGACAACTTCTCGATCTTGGAAACGCCCCATAATAACTGTTAAAAGGGCATTTTTAGCGTGTTCTAAAGCCTCTTTTTCGTCGTTACCATAGGTAATAAATTCTTGAAAGTCTTTGCAAACGACAAGAAGAGTATCATTGTCATCTTTGATAAATTTAAGTGCATATTTCATTTGCATCTCCATATTCAGACTTACTTGAGATCAAGATTTTTAAGAATCTTTTGAATTAATCCTGTTCCTAACTCTTTCCGCGTGCCATGCATAGGTAAAACGGACTTTTTAGAACCACGTTTACAAGCAAATGGCCGCCTTCCCCTGAGGTGAAACTGCAACCATGTTTTGTAAGATATCTTTTTAACTCTTGACTGTTCATAAATATAATGCAACATCCAAAATGTTTAAATACAACACAAATGTTGTTGATATAAAATTAAAAGAGTAGCTTTTGAAATACTAAATTTTGATCAAAAAATAAAAAAAATACAAAATATAGATTTTTTCTATTGACAATACGTGAAAAATCGTATTTAATGACATCGCGGCACTAGTTGAATTGTGTCTAAAATTCAAAAATATCCCCTAAAATTTGGTAAAATCTTAAGCTTTCAAGATAGCTTAAAGCACTGTTTTTATTGATAAAACAGGCTAATCTATTTTGCAAATATCAAAAGCTATTAATTGACCAATGATGTCATTAATTAATTGCCTCAAAAGGAGCAAAAATGAAAGCAATCATCACTAAGCCAATGTGTGTTGTTGGCGATAATAAAAGCACTATTCATTTTAAACAATCAACTCCAAATAATCCATTTGTAGAGATTTCCAATCAAGTCTATGCTCGACTTAAACGAGCAAACGCCGCAAAACCCTTTGTTGAAAGTAAAACAACAATAAAACCTGAAAAAGTAATTAAACAAACTAAACCAATAGAAAAAGAAGTCGTACAAACATCCTCTGAACCAGATGTAGAAGAAACTTCACTTCAACAGATCGAAGCACCTAAAGAACAGATCGAAGCACCTAAAGCTTCTACATCATCAACACCTCCTACCCAAAAGTTTAAAAGTTGAAATTAATCATCCACCAAAAATGGTATCTGCAACAAGCAAAAGATACTTTTACCAATCTTCAAGCGCCACGTCTTAATTGGGCTTTGCGTAATGCTGTTAACACCGCAGCAAAACAAGTCGAACGTTTTACCGAAAAACAAATTGCTGACGCTACATCAGCCCAACCAAAGCGTGTCAAAAAAGGCGTTTATATTAAAGATAAAGCTACAGCAAAGTTTCTCGAGACAGATGTCATTGGTTCTGGAATACCGATACCTCTTAAATTCTTTAACACAAAAGAAACAAAACGCGGTGTAACTTACAAAATGTTTGGAAAACAACAAATCTTGCCTCACGGTTTTATCAAGGGAGGGAATTTTCCAAGGCGTGTTGAATTAAAAAAGATGAAGGGTAATGTTTTTCAAAGGGTAGACGGAGATAAATTCCCCATTGCAAAACAAGAAGGACCATCAATTGCTACAGTTATGTCTAAGCCAGAAATTGAAAATGCTATTATAAAAAAAGCCAATGAAAGATTAATCGAAAACATACAGAGACAACTTGAACGTCAAGAATACGCTGCCAATAAAAGAAGCTAGATCATGTTCTTAAGCTCTATCTATTAATTACATATCCTTATTGGTTTACGCATTACCTAACATATTCTTATTGTAATTTAAAAAAGATTACCGATGATACTTTTTATTTTCCATAAAAAAATCAATAAAATCAATGCAAAAGGTACTTCCCAGCGGGTTGGATCTGTTGCGGGGCAGACGAGCGCGAACTATCGCTAGCGACAGAATTTTCAAATCAACTGTACATTGTACACATAACATATTGATAAATAACAAATTTAATATGCATTAATTATTTAAAAAATGTGAAGTCACCTCTTGACAATATGATAACAATATGTCTATTGTCGAATCAGGTGCCTCAAAAACGCCTTAAACCAATAGCGGATAGATTGCCGATACAATCTCTTCTCCGCACATTAAAGACTTTGACTCATTATATGCTACATGCATATAATAATGTTGTCGGGTGTGGTTATGCTATACAATACCTTATGGGGAAAGCATAACGACGGACTATTGGCCGTGTTTTTGAGCACCCGACACTCTTTTTATTGAGTGTTAATCAAAAACGTCTAACCAATAGGAGTTCACATGAACACTCTCATAGAAACTAAAGAAAGCACTTTTAGTGAAGCAATCGTTCAGACTATGTCTAGTCGTGAAATCGCTGAACTATGTGATAAACGGCATGACCATGTTATGCGTGATATCAAGAAAATGCTTGAAGAACTTAACGCCCCCAAATTTGGGGTGGTTGATTTTAGCGGTTATTATCTTGATAGCAAAGGAGAAACACGCCCTTGCTATCACCTACCCAAGCGTGAATGTCTCATTCTCGTATCTGGTTACAGTACTTCCTTACGAGCAAAAATCATTGACCGTTGGCAAGAATTAGAAAAACAAGTAGCAACACCGCAAATAAATCTTGCCAATGCTTTAGAAAATCCTCTTACAATTAAACAACTTCTTTTAGAGAGTATCAATCAATTAGAAGATTTAAGAAATGAGGTAAGTACACTCAAGCCAAAAGCAGAGGCTTTAGAAGGCTTAAAGCGTTCTGATGGGCTGTTTGGTTTGATTAACGATTGGTGCTATCAATACATGCCAGTATTTAGTCTATAGTCTGAAAAATATAATATTGTTACTTGACATTATAATAGGAATATGTATACAGTCGAATCAGGTGCCTGAAAACACCTTAAAACATCTAGCGGATTGGTTGCCGAAATAATCAATCTTCTGCACATTAAAGATTTTGACTCGTTATATGCGACAAGTATATAATGACCTTATCGGGTGTAGTTACGCTATACAATACTCTTATGAGGAAAGCGTAACGACGGACTAGATGCCGTGTTTTCAGCGCCCGATACCTTTTGGTATCAATGAAAACCTCTAACATCTAGGAGTTCTTTATGAATACCCTTATTCAAATATCAGAAAAAGTTATTGATCAGGAAACTGTTCAAACTGTTAATGCGCGTGAATTGCATGCATTTTTAGAAGTTAAAACCAGTTTTAAAGATTGGATTATTCGTCGTATTAAAGAATGTAAATTTAAAGAAGGTTATAACTTTTGCTCTTTTTTGAGCGAAAGTTCAGGAGGTCGTCCTTCTAAAGAATACTACCTCACATTAGACATGGCAAAACACCTTTCCATGATAGAACGTAATGATAAAGGGCATGAAGCACGTCAATACTTTATCAAATGTGAAAAGCTTTTGAAAAAAGTAGCAACGCCGCAGATCGATTATTCGACTCCTCAAGCATTACTTGGTGTTTTGAATCATCTACAAAGTCAAATCGAGCAGAAAGATCATGTGATTGCTGATCTCAAACCAAAAGCAGAGGCTTTGGATGGCTTAAAGCGTTCTGATGGGCTATTTGGTCTTATTGAAGCTGCAAAGATGCTAGAAATAAGACCAAAGGATTTAACAAATTATTTGCGTAAACACGATTGGGTGTATCGGCGTTCTCCAAGTGGTCCATTGTTACCCTATCAGGACAAGATCAAAAAACAACTCATGGATTGCCCTGCTATTACCATTCAAAGACCAGATGGTACAGAAAAGGTGCTCCCTTCAACAAAAATCACATCCAGAGGATTGGCATGCTTAAGAGAACAAATCCATGGAGGTGTACAATGAATACCAGTATCGACTTTTTATGTGATTTGTGGATGGCGTTGTATCAGTTTTCTGATCGTGATGATATTGAAGATAAGGCTTTTAATACTCTTATTGAAACCATGGATGCGATAGAAAAAGCTTTGATTTTAAAGCTTCAAGACGAAACTCCCAATGCACTGAAAATTTTGGCAATGATTACAAATTTTGGAACTTTAAGACCACCTCCAATTATAGAATCTTTATTGCGTGCTTACGAACCCAATTTAGACAATCCCATTACAAAGGTTGCTTAAGGTAAAATATGCTCCCTCCTCGTTCTCAAAATGGGGAGGTAGTAGTATACTCAATCGTCCGCTTTAAAAGCTTCACCCACGTTTACGGCGTTCTTTTGTTACATCCTTAAAGAAAGAGGGTGGTAAAACATCTTTAGCTGGTTTGAGGCGTGCAAGCTCTTCATCTGTCAATGGTGGAGAATTCACGGCTTCCAAATCTTCTTTTGTATAGCCACATTCTATTTCAAAGTTTTTTTTAAGAGCCAACAATTCTTGTGTAATTTGAAGTGTATCTGTTTGCATACCGTAATAGATACCCGATTATACCCAATTGTCAATTATTCGTAACACCGTACAACTTACTTCTTAGGGAAAAGAAGAAAGCAAGGAGCAATTATGAATAAGAAATCTCGACAAGGTCTATCGCTTCGTGCCTTTGCCAAAAAGATGCATGTTTCTCCTAATGCGGTGGTTTCGCGTTTTAAAACAGGAAAATTTGATAAGGCTCTTTTTGAAGATGGCTCTGTTCATGAAGCGCTTGCAACAGCAATATGGAATGAGAATCCAACAAAGCGTCCTGCTCCATTTTTAGCACCGGATGGCCAACCGCGAACAAAGATAAAACAAGTCTCTACAGATGGTGCTAATGAATACAAAATTAAGCTGGAGCGAATGCAAGTTGCCCTTGAAAGCGAAAAGATTGCTCTTGAACGCTTGCGCGAAACAACTGTCGACCGTGAAGAAGTAAAGAGAGCTGCTCGTGAGTTTGGAAGAGCACACCGTGATGCCATGTTGAATTTCCCTCATCGTTTTGGAGCAAGCATTGCTGCACAAGTTGAATGTGATGCCGCAAGCCTGATAGGAGCCATTGATTATTATATACGAGAAGCTTTACTTGAAGCTATTAATATTCCGGTTCCTTATCATGATCCTCAGCTTCCAGAATGAGGAAGTTTTGAGGAGAGAAAAGAATGAATAATGGATGAGAATGTTGTTAAAGAATTTTTCGCTAATGCCAATGATGCAAGACAACCAGACCCACCATACACGGTTTCTCAATGGGCGGATAAGAATAGATACCTTAGCACCGTAGCGAGTGCCGAGCCTGGATTGTGGAGAACAAAACGGACCCCCTATTTGCGCGAAATCATGGATAATCTTTCCTCTTACGTGCCTATTGAAACAACCATTGTCATGAAAGGGGCACAAGTTGGTATGTCAGAGGCAGGACTGAACTTTTGTGGTTACGCTATTCATTATAGCCCAGGACCAGCCCTTTATGTCATGCCCACAGTTGAGACAGCTAAGAAGCTTTCAAAGACGCGACTTGATCCAATGATTATGGCCAGCCCCGCTTTAAGTGAACGTATAGCCCCTGCCCGTGCGCGTGACAGTGGTAATACCATGTTTTCTAAAGAGTTTGATGGTGGGGCGTTGATGCTTACAGGAGCGAACAGTGCTGCTGGTTTGCGCTCTATGCCTATTCGTTATCTGATTTTGGATGAGGTTGATGGTTATCCTCTCAGTGTCGATAACGAGGGTGATCCAGTGATGATCGCAGAAAAACGTACCTCGACCTTTATTCAACGAAAGATTTTTAAATTGTCTACCCCGACCCACCGTGACACAAGCCGTATTGCCAAGGATTTTGTGCTGGGAGACCAGCGATATTACAACGTCCCTTGTGATGCATGTGGTGTACTCCAGCCTATTGTTTGGTCACAAATTAAATGGCCAAAAGGCGCCCCTGAAAAAGCTGTTTTTGTTTGCGTCCATTGTGGACATGAACATGCAGAACACCGAAAAACGGATTTAATGTGTGAAGAAAGAGGTGCGTGTTGGGTTCCAACCAGCGAGTCAAGCAGACCCAATTTGCGCTCTTATCATATTTCTGCACTCTATTCCCCTTGGCTTACTTGGGGTGAATGTGCGCGTGAATTTTTAAATGCCAAAGATGATCCAGCCCTTCTGCAACCTTTTGTGAATACCGTTCTTGGAGAACCATGGGAGGATAGAACCGGTGAAGTTGTTGATCCAGACAGCCTCTATGCACAGCGCGAAGATTATCCTTTAGCACCAGAACAAGCCGTCGTGTTGACAGCAGGAATTGACGTACAAAACGACCGTTTAGAGCTTGAAGTAGTCGGATGGGGACGTAGCGAAGAAAGTTGGAATATTGATTATCAAGTTATCCTTGGCGATCCTTCTTCTTTTGAAGTGTGGGATCAATTAGATGAATATCTTGCAAAACGTTGGCCGCATCCAGGCTATAAAGAAGGTATCAAGATAACGGCGGCTTGTATTGATACCGGTGGTGGACATACACAGGCTGTTTACAATTACGTACGCCCCCGTGAAGGGCGGCGCATATGGGGCATTAAGGGACAGGCGGGATGGCGTGCAGTATGGCCACGCCGCCCAAGCAGAAACAACAAAGGGCAAATTAATCTCTATATTGTTGGAGTTGATGCAGCTAAGGATATCATTACAGCACGGTTTAAAAAATCAGGTCCTGAAGCCACAGGCGCTGGAGCAACGCATTTTCATAAAAGCCTTGATCGGGAATATTTTGAACAGCTAACCGCTGAAAGAAAAGTGATCAAATATTTTAAAGGCTTCAAGCGTATCGAATGGCAAAAAAGTGAAAAAGCAAGAAATGAAGCCTTGGACTGTAGGGTTTATGCTTATGCGGCTTTACAAGGTCTGATTTCGGCAGGAATAAACCTTAATCGAGAAGTTGATATCTTAGAAGAGCGCTTAGAAAAACTTAAAATTGAAGGCTCTTTAAAGCAGCCAACATCAGAACATACCCCCTCTCCTTCTCTGAGAAAATCTCAGGCAACACAGCCTAAAAAGAAACAATTCAGAATGGCAAGAAACCCTTATATACGAGGAGATTGGAGGTAATTTGTGGATGAAACTTTAGGGAAATTTAACAGCAAAATTGAGAGACTTGAAAGTTTAAAAAAGCGTCGGGAGCAAATTGAAGAGGCTCTTTATTCAGGAGCACAGTCAGTCCGCCATGGCGACAAGCAAGTCAGTAACCGTTCTGTTGAGGAACTTCGCAGAGCACTTGAGATGCTGAACACACAAATAGCCGACCTTGAAGGACGTAAAAGTGCAAGCGTGTTCTATTTTAATATATCACGAGGCTATTAATGGCTGGTTTTTTAAATAAAATGACGGACTTTTTTAAAATTTCTCGTCAAAACAATCCCCCTTTTGAAGCGGCAAGCAAAAGCCGCCGCATGAATGGTCTTGACCCAGCAAAAAAACACATCAATAAAGCGATTGAAGAATGCGGTGATACCATTATTGCCCGTTCAAGATGGCTTTATGACAATGAAGCTCTTTATGGTTCTGCAACAGAAGAATGGGTCTCTGCGGCTGTCAGTGATGGGATTAAACCATATCCTCGTATCGAAGGCTTTCAAGAAGAAAAGAAAAAGCTTCTAAACTTATGGTGGCAATGGGTTGATGAGGCTGATTATGATGAAGATGCTAACTTTTATGGGCTGCAAGCAACCGTTGCACGAGAGGTCTTTTTAACCGGTGAATGTTTTGTAAGACTGCATTATGTTGATCTTTATGGGCGCTCTGGAGTACCTCTTCAATTGCAAGTTTATCCCACTGAAATGCTCGACCTTACCTACAATGGATCCGCCGAAATTGAAGGCAATTACATTCGTATGGGGATTGAATTTAATGCAAGTGGTAAGCGTGTTGCTTATCATTTTTGGGAACACCACCCTTATGATGATTGCCCTACAAATACAGCATTTGAGAGCCAAAAGCGCATACGTGTCCCTGCAGAAATGGTCATTCATATCAAAGAGCGCCGTATTGCCGGACAATTGCGTGGTTCTCCAAAAATAACACGCTGTATGACAAAGATCTTTCAACTCGAATCCTATGATGATGCAGAACTTGATCGAAAAAGAACAGCTGCTCTTTTTGCAGTGTTTGTTACAGGAACTTCTCCCAATGGTGAAAGATTACCTGAAAACCGTAATGAAGAGGATGCCAACAAAGAAGAATTACCAGTAGCTGAACCCGGTGCTTCACTTTACGTAGGAGAGAATAGAGAGATTAAATTCTCAAATCCTGTTGAGGTTGGTGGTTCTTATGAAGCCTTCCAATTTCGCAATATTTTAAGAATTTGTTCTGCTCTCAATATGCCTTATGCCGTTGTGACAGGGGATGTTACACGGGGGAATTTTTCCAATGTGCGAACCTCCATCATTCAATTTAGACGCCATGTCAAACAATGGCGGGAACATATCATTTCCTTTCAGTTTAATCGAATTGTTTGGGAACGCTTTGTCGAAATGGCAGTGCTTGGCCAATGCGTGAATTTACCGGGATGGGAAGAAAACTCCTTACCATGGCTTCAATGTGAAAGCTTTGCTCCACCCCTTGAAATGATTGACCCCATAAAAGACATCTCGGCAGAAAAAGAAGAAATTCGTGCTGGCTTGAAAACACGACGTATGGCGTTGGCTGAACGGGGCTTTGATATTGATAACATTCATGCCGAACTCGAAGAAGAACGCACAGATGCGCACAAGCGCGGTTTATATTTTGATACTGATAATGCAGCAATGCCCTCTGATAGCAATCAAATGATTGATGATGAAACCCCTTCTGAAACCTATGAAAGTAACCAAGACAGTGAGACGCATGCAAATGGCAAATAATCTTGATATGCCGTTTTTGGCATCCAGACTTTTTGGTGTTCCTCATATGCTTTCTTCGACAAAGCTTGATGTCATTTTGAACGCCCTTGCACCACGTCTTTTCGCAGGAGAAAAGTTTCCCATCGGAGCCTTTGGACAAGGAAATACAGAGACTTTCCGCCCCCCCGAAACTTATGTGGTGCAAAACAATGTCGCCATCCTACCAGTGCATGGCACGCTTGTGCGCCGCAGTGCATGGCTTGGTGCTCTCTCAGGGTTAACTTCTTATGAAGGTTTAAGTGCTTCTTTTCGTGAAGCTATGGCACAACCTGATGTTCGCGCTGTTTTACTTGATATTGACAGCGGCGGCGGAGAAGCCGGCGGTGTGTTTGATTTGGTCGAAGAGTTTCAAGCACTCTCAAAACAATATGGCAAACCTATTTGGGCCCACGCCAATGAGTTTGCCTGTTCAGCGGCTTATGCCATTGCCTGCTCTGCATCTCAAATATGGGTTGCACGCACAGGGGTTGTAGGCTCAATTGGGGTTGTTTGTGCTCATCTTGACCAATCATACGCGGATGAAAAACAAGGGCATAAATGGACCTTTGTCTTTGAAGGTGATCATAAAGTTCATGGCAATCCTCACGAGCCATTAGCCGATGAGGCAAAGATAAAAATGCAAGCAGATTGCGCCCTACTCTACGAGATGTTTGTTGATTTGGTTGCAAAAAACAGAGCAATGAGTGCTGCTGCAATCCGCGAAACAAAAGCAGAAACTTTTATAGGCAGCCAAGCAATCACGCTTGGATTAGCAGATGCGCAGGGTACCCTTGCGCAAGCTTTGGAAGCCTTAACGGATTCCATTCACTTACCCCCAACAGCAACAAAGGAAGGAAAAAACACATGGCACGCACACACTATCGCGCAGAAGGAGAGGATGATGAAAAGGTTGTCGACATCACCCATGAATACGAAGAAGACACCCTCAACATTAACGCAAACGACGAAGACTTCGACGACGAAGAGAAAAATGAAGAGGATGAAGAAGATAACGAAAATAAGCAAGAAACCATAAAAGCGGTTCTTGAAAAGGAAAGAAAGCGCGCCCAAGCGCTTACGACCCTTGAAAAGCAAGCAAAACGTTTAGGCGTTTCTTTTGATGCAGCAAAAGCAATTAAAGATGGCATGAATGTTGAGAAAGCAAAAAATATCGTTTTGGCTGCCGCTATATCGAAAAGTTCATCGTTAAAACTATCAACCACTGCCCCCCACAGTGATGGGGTGAGCAAAGCAAAAATTCATGCAAAATGGGAAGAAGCTTGGAGGGCAATAAAATGAGTCACGTTATTTATGAAGATGTTCGCAATGGCGCTTATCTCGGGCGCTATGACACTGATCTGTCGAATGAAGAAGTGATATTTGCATCAGGGGCACTTGTTGAAGCCGGCACTGTTATGGGAAAAGTCACAGCAACCGGCAAATATGTTCCCCTGAATCCAGTAGCATCAGATGGTAGTCAAACACCTGCTGGGATTTCTTATGCCACTGTTGATGTAACAGAAGTAGATCAACGCGCAGTCATTACAGCGCGCTTGAGTACAGTAAAGGCTTCTGAATTGTTATGGCCAGATGCTATTACAGATGAACAGAAAATTGCCGCCATTCAGTCTTTAGAAGACAATAACAAAATAATGTTGCGATAGGAGAATGCGCACATGGATATGAACTTTTTTAAACACGATGCTTTCTCCTCTATTACCATGATGAAAGCAATTGAAAACTATGAATTTCAACCTGGTCTTATTAGTTCTCTTGATCTTTTCGAAGAAGTGGAAACAAGCACCACAATGGTTGGGATTGAAAGACGTGACAATACACTGTCATTGATTCAGACCAGTGAACGCGGAGCCCCTTTGATTGAAGGAGATAGAGATAGTCGTAATCTACGGTTTTTTCAAACAACACGGATTGCTAAAAGTGATACAGTGAAATCGGAGGAAATCCAGAACCGTCGTGAATTTGGTACAGAAGATCAGTTAGAAACAGCAATGAAATATATTGCCAGAAAACAAAAAAAGCTGATTTCTGAAATTGAATTGACATGGGAAAATATGCAACTTGGCGCTGTTCAAGGTGTTGTGCTTGATGCCGATGGCTCTGTCATTGTTGACTGGTACAAGGAATGGGAAATTACTCCCCCAAAGCCGATTGATTTTAAACTGAATGATGAGACAACAAACGTCGCAGACCATGTTGACAAAGTCATCATGAAAATGATTGAAGCTTCAAAGGGGGCATTTTCTGATCATTCAAGGATTATTGGGCTTTGTGGAAATGAATTCTTTTCCAAATTAAAAAACCATAAAACAATTCGTGAGACCTATTTAAATACAGCTCTTGCACAAACACTCAATAGTGCCGGAGGCATTGCAACACCGAGTGCAATTGGATCTGGAAGCTTTGGCAGTTTTGACTTTGCTGGTGTCACTTTCATTAATTACCGAAGTGTTCATAACTATAATGTAAGTGCAAAAGCCGGAACAAAACGCGCCATAGGAATTAAACCTGATGAATGCCAATTCTTTCCTGCCAATGCACCAGGTGTATTCCAAAAAACCTTTGCACCAGGGGAAAGTTTGGATTTTGCCAACACCGTTGGAAGACCTCTCTACACCATGCTGATCATTGATCACGACCGTAATGCATGGGTAAAACCGGAGGTCTATAGCTATCCGCTTTACATCTGCACACGCCCTGAAATGCTGTTTAAAGCAGTCAGTGGAGGCAAATAATATGCAATGGCACGGGTTGCTCAACAAAATGATTCAAGATGTACGCAACACCTTTGGGCAACCCGTCATCTACACGCGAAAAGACAATCAACAATCGTTTCAGATTACAGCGATTTACGGCATTAAACATTCTGAATCGGAGGCTGGTGGGAGAATTCCTACAACTGTGCCTCGAAAAGAACTTGATGTTTGCATTCATGATATCGGCAGCTTACCACCAAAGCCGCAAGATAGCGTTGTGGTCATTTCTCCTGAAAACAACAGCCCCTCTTCTCAAGAGAGTTTTGTTGTGATAGATGTACAAGCATCAGAATCCGGTATGTATAAGCTTATTCTGCGAGAGTTAAAATAAAGATATGCTTATAAAGAAATGATCTAGTACATGTTTATATTTAGAAGAAGAAAATACAAATTAACAAATGATACAATTAAGGTTGGCGAATTTATTCTTTACCGTATTAAAGCTATCAAAGATTTTGGTACAATTAAGAAAGGTGATTTAGGCGGATATATTGAACAAGAAAGAAACCTAAGTCCTTACGATGATTGTTGGGTTTTTGATAATGCGCAGGTTTACGGAGATGGATATGTTTCTGGAAACGCTACAATTAGCGATGATGCAAAGGTTTATGGTATGGCATCGGTTTCTGGTAATGCACAAGTTTTTGGTAAAGCACAAATTTATGACGAGGCATCTGTTTCTGACAGCACTAAAGTTTATGGTAGTGCTCAAGTTTTCGGAACAGCATCTGTTTCTGATGATGCTAAAATTTATGACGAAGCATCAGTTTCTGGTGAGGTATGTATCCGCAATGCAGCATGTATTTTTGAAAACGCTAAAGTATATAATGAAGCATTTATTTCCGGAAATGCTAAAATTTACGGCAATGCGAAGATTTTTGGTGATACCTCCATTTTTGGAGATGCACAAATTTCAGGACAAGCAAAAATTTACGGTGAAGCATCTATTTCTGGAAATGCTAAAATTTATGACAATACAAAAATTTATGATGAGGTATCAGTTAGCGGAAATGCTATAATTTGCAATAATGCACAAATTTTTGATGAGGCAGATATCTCTGACAATGCACAGATTTTCGATAATGCACGAGTTTTTGGTAAAGCATCAGTTTCTGGTGAAGCGAAAATTTCTGGTAAGGCACAAATTTATGGTGAGGCATCGATTTTTGACAGAGTGCAAGTTTGTGGAAAAGCACAGATTTGCGGAACAGCAGAAATTTACGACGATGAAATTATTTCAACTGGGGTGAGAGACTAACAATAAAAAACAAACGATTGTGAAATCAAACCTGTCACTGGCTTGTTTGATTTTATTGGAGAAGGAAGGATATTGGGTTACAATCAAAAACTTTAACCGATTACTTATTTAAAAAATTAATATTATTACTTGACATTATCACAAGGATATGAATAATCGAATCAGGTGCCTAAGAAACACCTTAAACGAGCAGCGGATTGATTACCGAAATAATCAGCTTTCCGCACATTAAAGACTTTGACTCATTATATGCTACATGCGTATAATAGATTTGTCGGGTGTAGTTGCGTTATATAATACCCTTATGGGGAAAGCGTAACGACGGACTGTTCGCCGTGTTTCTTAGCACCCGGCACTCTTGTAGAGTGTCATTAAGAAAGGTCTAATCGAACAGGAGTTCACAATGAACACTCTTATAGAAACTACGGAAAATGTTACTAACGATGCAGCGGTTCAGACTATGTCCAGTCGTGAAATCGCTCAATTATGCGATAAGCAACATAAACATATCATGCGTGATATTCGACAAATGCTTGAGGAACTTAACGGGTCCAAATTTGGGCTGGTTGATTTTTGTGGCTATTACCTTGATAATAAAGGTGAAAAACGCGCTTGCTACAACCTTCCCAAGCGTGAATGTCTCATTCTCGTATCTGGTTACAGTACTTCCTTACGAGCAAAAATAATTGACCGTTGGCAAGAATTGGAAAAACAAGTAGCAACACCGCAAATAAATCTTGCCAATGCTTTAGAAAATCCTCTTACAATTAAACAACTTCTTTTAGAGAGTATCAATCAATTAGAAGATTTAAGAAATGAGGTAAGTACACTCAAGCCAAAAGCAGAGGCTTTAGAAGGCTTAAAGCGTTCTGATGGTTTGTTTGGTCTTATTGAAGCTGCCAAAGTATTAGAAATAAGACCAAAGGATTTAACAAATTATTTGCGTAAACACGATTGGTGCTATCAATACATGCCAGTATTTAGTCTATAGTCTAAAAAATATAATATTATTACTTGACATTATAATAGGAATATATATACAGTCGAATCAGGTGCCTAAGAAACACCTTAAACACATAGCGGACAGATTGCCGAAACAATCTTTTCACCGCCAATTAAAAGCTTTGACTCATTGTATGTTACACGCATATAATGACTTTGTCGGGTGTGGTTATGCTATACAATACCCTTTATGGGAAAAGCGTAACGACGGGCTATGTGCCGTGTTTCTTAGCGCCCGATACCCTTCTAGGGTGTCATTAAGAAACCTTTAAACACATAGGAGCCAAACCATGGCACAATATTTAATCGACATACATCAAACTGCGATTGATGGCGATACCGTTCAAACAGTGAACGCACGTGAATTACATGCATTTTTGGAAATAGGTAAAGACTTTTCCAATTGGATTACTGACCGTATCAAAAAATATAATTTATTAGAAAATCAAGACTTTGTTTGCTCGCCAAATTTGGCGTGCAAAGGCAGAGGTGGTCACAATCGTAAAGACTATCATCTCACGTTAAGCGTAGCCAAAGAACTGTCTATGGTTGAGAATAATAAGAAAGGCAGAGAAGCTCGTTTATACTTTATCGAATGCGAAAAGCTTGCAAAGCAAGTAGCAACACCACAGATCGATTATTCAAGCCCAGAAGCAATGATCGGATTCTTGAATCATCTACAAAATCAAATAGAGCAGAAAGAGCAGATCATTTCTGAGCTAACTCCAAAAGCAGAAGCTTTGGATGGCTTAAAGCGTTCTGATGGGCTGTTTGGTTTGATTAACGATTGGTGCTATCAATACATGCCAGTATTTAGTCTATAGTCTAAAAAATATAATATTATTACTTGACATTATAATAGGAATATATATACAGTCGAATCAGGTGCCTGAAAACACCTTAAGCAGCTAGCGGATAGATTGCCGAAACAATCTTTTCTCCGCAAATTTAAATTTTTGACTCATTGTATGTGTATAGCATATAATGGATATCGTCGGGTGTGGTTACACTATACAATACTCTTTCGGGGAAAGTGTAACGACGGACTAGTTGCCGTGTTTTCAGCGCCCGATACCTTTTGGTATCAATGAAAACATCTAACAACTAGGAGTTCTTTATGAATACCCTCATTAAAATTACGGAACAAACAATTGATCATGAAACTGTTCAAACTGTTAACGCACGTGAGTTACATGCGTTTTTGGAAATTACATCAAAGTTTGCAGACTGGATTAAAAATCGCATTAAAGAATGTAAGTTTCGGGAAAATATAGACTTTATAACGCTTTCTAAAAATTTAGAAAACGGTGGAAAGGTAAAAGAATACTACCTCACATTAGACATGGCTAAACACCTTTCCATGATAGAACGTAATGACAAAGGACACCAAGCCAGAGAATACTTTATCGAATGCGAAAAGCTTGCAAAGCAAGTAGCAACACCACAGATCGATTATTCAAGCCCAGAAGCAATGATCGGATTCTTGAATCATCTACAAAATCAAATAGAGCAGAAAGAGCAGATCATTTCTGAGCTAACTCCAAAAGCAGAGGCTTTGGATGGCTTAAAGCGTTCTGATGGGCTATTTGGTTTGATTGAAGCTGCAAAGATGCTAGAAATAAGACCAAAGGATTTAACAAATTATTTGCGTAAACACGATTGGGTGTATCGGCGTTCTCCAAGTGGTCCATTGTTACCCTATCAGGACAAAATCAAAAAACAACTTATGGATTGCCCTGCTATTACCATTCAAAGACCGGATGGTACAGAAAAGGTGCTCCCTTCAACAAAAATCACATCCAGAGGATTGGCATGTTTAAGAGAGCAAATCCATGGGGGTGTACAATGAAGGTCGATACTAACTTCTTATGTGATTTATGGATGGGATTATCTCAATTTTCTAGACATGAAAATATGAGTGACAAAGATTGTACAGCTCTGGTTGATACTATGAGTGTCATAGAAAAAGCTTTGATATTAAAGCTCCAAAATGATGTGCCAAATATACTTAAAATCTTGGCAGTTCTTACAGATTTTGGAGATTTAGAACTACCACAACCCTTGGAATCTTTGTTAAAAGCTTATGAACCCAATTTAGACAATCCCATTACAAAGGTTGCTTAAGGTAAAATATGCTCCCTCCTCGTTCTCAAAATGGGGAGGTAGTTAAGAGGCTTCTTTAGGTAAAAATTCGAAATGAACAGACTTAAAACCTGTTAAGTCATAATCTGTAAGATCAGCAGTATCAACAAAGTTCTCTGCTTCCTTATCCGTTTTTAAAATAGGTATCTGTTTTAATTGAGAGGTTTTCATAAAAATTAATCTTCTTTTGGTGTGTTTTGACCTTTAAAAGCTTCAAAGTTTAGAAGAAATGTATCTGTTTAAACTTACACCATTTTCGGCTGCTTGAATTGCAAGTTGTCTGTGAAGTTCTGGTGGTATTCTTAATTGAAACTTACCGCTATATTTGCCATGTGACAAAGGTATCGGGACTTGTTCTCCATTGTGTTGCATATCCTCAACAACTTCTGAAACGAGGTCCATAATACCCTTTAAAGCTTTCTCTGCTTCAACATCTAACCATGACAGGGATGGAAACTCTGCACACAAACCAACATATTCTTCGTCTTCTGGTGACCAAAAAACACGATACGTATAATGATTATTGTTCATGCTTTATCCTTTGTATTATTCTCTATAAAGGATATATTAACCACGATGACTTTTTCGTAAATCCTGTTCAATCAGATGCCTAACATAGCGTGTGTAAGGAATAGCTTGATTTTTAGCTTTTTCCTTTAAAGCCTTCATCAGCACTTGAGGCAATCGAATGTTGATAGAGGCTTCTTTAGGTAAAAATTCGAAATGAACAGGCTTAAAACCCGTTAAGTCATATTCTGTAAGATCGGCAGTATCAACAAAATTTTCTGCTTCTTCATCCGTCTTGAAAACAGGTATCTGTTTTAATTTAGAGGTTTTCATAAAAATCAATCTCCTTTTGATGCATATAACGAGCACTAATAGGACGCACAAACAGTTCGCTTTTTATTGTTCTTAAGGTAAAAACTAAAAAAATATATCTTTTGTTATAGCTTTTACCAATGGCTCTAAAACGTTCTTCTTTAATGTTTGGGTCGTTCTTTATGACGAGATTTCCAGGTTCAGTGAATAAATACTCAATTTCTTTTTTAGAAACTCCATGTTTAGCGCATTTGGGCCAATTACCTTCATCCCAATTTATACCATGAATTTTAATATTTATCGTCATAACGAATGTATATCAAAATGTATCCACAAATACAATAAAAATAATTAAATATCAATTTGTTCGAATAGGAGCCTTTATGCATCCGCGCGAAACGATAAGAGAAGCATTTGTTGCCTTGATCAAAGCAGAAAAAACAGCTGCTGGTGATAATGTTTTCAATATGCGTGACTTCAACTTATTTATTGAGACAATGCCGGCCATTAATGTTTCAACGCAAAACGAAACAATCGAGGATGGACATGATTTTGGCTTCAGACGGCGCATTTTAACGGTAGATGTTGAATGTTATAGCACACAAGAAAACGGAGCCTGCTTCGTTGATCAACTAGCATGGCAAGTTGAGAAGATTTTCCATGCTAATCCTAATCTTAACAACACAGTTGAAATGTCCCGCCTGCAAAATATTGCTTTTGCCTTTGGTGATAATGGCGCTCTAGCGCTCCATGGTGCAATTCTAACCTTTGAAGTCACTTATGTGACCAATATCTCTAATCCAGACGAAGAAAGCACAAGAATAGTTACACCTTTCATAGGTTTTACCCCCGAAACAGGCGTGAACAACAAAGATAAATACATAAAAGTTGAGGTCTCCCATGCTTGAACGACGCGATAAAGAGATCACGGATTTAAAAAGACGTGTAGCAAATATGGTGATGATTGGAACAATTAGCCATGCTGACCATAAAAATGCACGCTATCGGGTAAAAAGCGGTAATCTGATCAGTGATTGGATGCCAGATACACAAGCCCGTGCTGGTAAAACCTGTTCTTATGAAGGGCGTGATATTGGAGAGCAAGTTGTCGTCGTATCTTCCTCAGGTGATTTATCACAAGGAGTGATTATTGGTTCACTCCACACGGATGCTAATCAAGCAGCTAATAAAGGCAATATTCATAAGACACTTTATCCAGATGGAACCATCATTGAATATGATGATGAACAAAATAGCTATACCCTTAACATCACATCAGGAGGAACATTTAGTCTCGTAATTTCTGATGGTGTATCGATAAAAGGAGATGGCAAGAAATTAGAACTACAAGCACCAGAAGGCATAAAAATTGTTTCAAAAGGTGACCTGAGTTTAGATGCAGAAAAAGCTATTGCCCTAAAAGCAGGAGGTGGTATTTCCATCCATTCAGATGATGGCATTGCTCTTCATTCAAATAGCAATGTTTCCATTCACTCCAGTGACTTAACGCATAACGATACCAACATTGGAAACAGCCATATTCACGGTGGTGTAGCCCCTGGTGGTTCCATGACAGGAGGTCCAAATTGAACAGTGGAATGGACCGCACAACAGGAAAGCCCTTATCCGGTATTGATCATTTGCGTCAATCAATTCTTGATATTTTAACAACACGGATTGGCACACGAGTGATGCGGCGTGATTATGGTTCACGCATTGCGGAATTGATTGATGCACCGGTCAATAACGCTTTTGCCGTTGCTCTTTATGCCGCTATTGCCGAGGCTTTAGACAAATGGGAACCGCGTTTTAAGCTCAAACAGATTGACTTTAAAATGCTTGAAGCCGGACAAGTTTCTCTGTCCTTTGCAGGTATTTATTTGCCATCAGGCAAGCCCATCATCATGGAAGGATTAATAATACAATGAGTAAAGCGCTTGCAAAACCGGAAATTATTACAGAACTTTCTTTTGAGGAAATACGTGCTGCTGTTCTTACCCACTTAAAAGAGCTTTTACCCAATTATACATTTCTAGAAAGTGATCCAGCTATAAAAGTCATTGAGGCTTTTAGCTATCGAGAACTGCTTTTAAGGCAGCGTATCAACGAAGCAGCACGCAATAATATTCTTGATTTTGCAACTGGTGAATCCCTTGATGCTTTAGGAAACTGGCATGGTCTTCAACGTATGGAGGGTGAGAGCGATGAGAGGTATCGTGAACGCATACAGCTTCATGCCCGTGGGGGTAAAGGTAACGGAACAGAGCCCTATTACAGGCTTATCGCTTTGTCAGCCGACAGTCGTGTGAAAGATGCCATTATTTACCGTAAAGGCAAAGATCCAACCATCTATGTTGCTCTTTTTAGCAACAATGAAGAAGGAACAGCCTCTGAAGATCTCTTACAGAAAGTCTCACAAACCCTTCACAAAAAAAATATCATTATGACCAATGATACCATTATTGTGCATGCTGCTGTCAAGAAAGTGCTAGACTTAGAAGCAGATGTTTGGCTGCTACCAGAAACATCTTTGAAAATTCTTACAACAATGGAAGCAAATTTACGCAGGGCTTGGAAACAAGAACAAGCCATTGGCCGTGAACTAAGCCTCTCGTGGTGGATTTCAAAACTGATGATCCCTGGTGTTCAGAAAGTGATTGCCATTGCACCAACAAAGGACAGTGTAGTTCACGATGAAGAAATATTATCGATTGGTAAAATCACCTTAAACTTTAAAGGGCGCGCACGCTAATGGGAGGCTCCCTCCTTCCCACACAGGCAACAGAATTTGAGAAACGCCTTGCCGATGCTTGCAACTTTCATCAAGATGTCGAGAGTTCTGTTTTAGGGATTTCACGCGCAAAACTGATCACACGCCCTTCCCGTTTTTTACCATGGTTGATTGAAGAATATGGACTTGGTGAACTCACTCCTTACGTTCCAAACCTCTATGATTTGATCGATCAGGGGCTTGAATGGCAGCGCCTGCGCGGCTCTGTTTTGGCAATAGAGATGGGTTTGAGATGGTTAGAGCTTTCTGCGCGTTTTAAACCCGCATGGACGGGGCATACTTGGTGGAATTCCTTTCAACTTGAATTTAATCAGCTCCCCGAACAAAGCTCTCTTGAAGCGATTGAAGCCATTGTAGAACTTTCCAAAAGTTTGCGCTCTGACTTTCGTCGTGGTGTTTACGGTTATGATGTGCAAGCCTTGCAAACCAATATGTCTAGGCTTGACAACAATATGCTGGAACAAGAAAGCGGCATTCCTCTGACAACCGAAGGCACTCTCTTTTCCTTTGGACGTACAACAGAAATTCATCACAAGCTGACAAAAGAAGAAGGCACATTAATTGGCAACTGGATTGATGACTCAGATGAGGAATTAAGCTGGGAGCAAATTGATTATCCATGGGACATGGCAAATTTTCCTTGGTGTTCTGTCAAAAAGCACGAACGAGACATGCTTATGGCAAAGTGGTTTTGCGACCGTCCCCTTTATCTAGTTTTAAGAGATGCAAACAACTCTTTGATTGGACTTCGCAGATGCTATGCAGTACAGCCTGTCGAACAAGCTGTCGAGGGCGTTTACAGCCATTATGGCAATAGATTTAATCCTTCTCCAACAGGTACCTTGTTGTTTCTTGCTGCCCGTACGGACTTTCAGGATGTTGAAGACAAACAAGCCTCCTTTGCTTCCCTTCTTGTTCATGGCATCCTAAAAGAGCAGACACCCATTGGCAAACTTTGGCTTGGCACCGATGACCTAAAAAGTGGTGTAGAGATTTTCAAAACACCTATCAACATTCCTTTACGTGCTGATGTTCGCGAACAATTTAAAATTCTATTGAGGTTTTAACATGAAACATGAAAGTGGCTTGCCCTTTGCAATTGATAGATCAGTAGGCAAAGATGAACAACAAAGCGTTGTGTTTTATGGACAACGCTCTTTTCTTCAAGGAAGTGAGCTCAATGAAGTCCAAACCATCATAAGGGGACGGCATAACCGTTTGGGGCGCCTTGTTGCCAAAGAAGGAGACCGTGTTGAACGGGCAGATGCCTTTGTCAACAAAGACACACAAACAGTGACTTTAACCGATGGTAAGATTTTTATCGCCGGTGATATTTTTCCTGTTTTACCGGCTGTTCTCAACAATGTTTCCATGGTTGGACGTGTAGAGATTGGTGTAAAACTGCAAAAAAGCTGGCTAACCCATGAGGATGATCCAGAACTTTTGGGGCAAGTTCCAGGCACCTTGGCAGAAGGAGAGCCCGGTGCTGCCCGTGAGATTGCAAAACTTATTTGGGCTCTCAAAGATGATGGACAGCAAGGCACGTTTTTCCCCGTTTACATTTTGCAAGATGGTGTTCTCATTGATCAAAAATCACCCTCACTGCTTGAACCGGCCATGCAAGCTATTGCCACTTATGACCGCGCCCATGGGCATTATATCGTAAGTGGATGCCGTGTGAGCGCTTTAGGACCAAACAACGCTTGCCAAATCTTTAGTATTCAAGAAGGGGAAGCCAATATCAATGGCTTTAAACGCAAACGCTTAGCAGCCTTGCGTCATGAAGAACTCGAGGACTTTTCGACAAGCGCAGTTCCTAGTGAAACCCATATTTTTACGCCCCCAAAGGAAAAAACAAGCTTTACCTTTAAACCCTATTATACGCCTATTGCTACCGTTCATTCTATTTTGCTAACAAAAGAAAAAACCGTCACGGTTACCCGCGGTGCGGTTGCTGCAGGGCGTGATGGTGTTCCTGATAAAAGCATCACCTCTTTCATTAAAGTCGTTCAAGGAAACAAAGAATTTAAAGAAGACACTGATTTTAAGAAAACAGGAGATACCATTGATTGGTCTCCCATAGGTGATGAACCTCTCCCTGGCAGTAGCTATAAAGTGACCTATCGATACCGCGCTAGCATAAAAGCGGATAAAGTAACAGCACAGGAAATTACCGTTTCAGGTGGTGCTAATGACGGTGACATTATCGTCAGTTACACTTATAAATTGCCGCGCATTGACCGCATAGGACTGAATACAGAAGGCAATGTGGTTTATATCAAGGGTATTTCGGCGGACCAACCCATGGCACCAAGTGTTCCCGATGATGTGTTATCTCTTGCAACTATTCACAACAATTGGCTTGAAACGCCACTTGTTGTTAATGATGGGACGCGTGTTGCCCCCTATGATGAGATGTGGCGTTACTTTCAACGGGTGCTTTCGCTTGATCGACTGATGCAATTAGAGCGCATTAAAAGCAATGTCGACTCTAAAGAACCTGTTGCCAAAAAAGGGATGTTTGCAGACCCATTTCTCGATGATAGTTATAGAGATGAAGGCTTTAAACAAACAGGAGCGGTAGGCAACGGCATTTTACAGCTTGCCATTGATCCAATATTCTATACCGCCTCTTTACAATCCCCTGTTACCCTTGACTGGACAAACGAAGTCATCATTGCTCAAGAATTAACAACAGCTTGTGAAAAAATAAATCCCTATCAAAATTTTTCTCCCTTGCCTGGAATAGTCTCCCTTACCCCTGCAACAGACTTTTGGCATGAACAGCGCACCGATTGGCTCTCAAGTGTAACCAATCAACTCAATATGGGGCAAAACCGTGGGCGAAGCATCCGTAAGACAGAAATTAGTGATGATTTGGCGCATACAACCCAAGAGCAAATCGACTTTTTAAGGCAAATTAAATTGAACTTTAAAATTGAAGGTTTTGCCAAAGGAGAAATCTTGGAAAGCCTTACCTTTGATGGTGTCAATGTCTTGCCAAATAACCACCTTGTTGCCGATGCCAAGGGTATGCTTGAAGGAGCTTTTACCATTCCTAAAAACATTACCGCTGGCACAAAGAATGTTATCGCACAGGGCAAAGGTGGTACAATTGCAACGGGGCTTTTTACCGGACAAGGTGTGATTGATGTGAAAGTGATGCGGCGCACCACCACAGTAAAAATATGGACACAAGTAGACCCGCAAGCACAAGTCTTTACCCCCGATGAAACACGACAAATCACAGGAATTGATTTCCATCTTTGTAAAATTGGCAGTCCCTCTCATGATTTAATGATTGATTTAGTCACCACTGAAAACGGCTATCCTACCGCTGATATTCAAGCCCAAACATCCTATTCGATGAAAGGTGCAAAAACCGGATGGGCAAAAGCACGCTATGATGTTCCCTTATTAATCCCCGATGATCGTCTAACTGCTTTTGTCATTAAAACTGATGATGGTGACCATTCTGTCTCACTGGCCAAACTTGGTGATTTTGATGCAGAGAGCCAAAGATATGTCTCAAGTCATCCCTATGTAACGGGTCCACGCTTTTCTTCTGTCAATGCGCAAAGCTGGACAGCCCATCAAGATGAAGCATTGGCATTTCGAGTGTTGGCAGCCCGCTACAAACAAACAGAAAAAATCGTTCCTTTAGGTGAATTTGATCTTGTTGACTGCTCTGATTTGCAAATACGTGCAGCTATTGAATTGCCTTCAAGTGAGTGTTCTGTCATCTTTGAAATTGAACGTAACAACGGCACAATTTATCAACTCCTCCCCTTTCAATTGCTCAATCTTACTGAATATATCAGTGAAAAAGTTATACTCCGAGCTATTCTCAAAGGCACGGAAAAGCTTTCACCCGTATTATTTGCCCCTGTTCAATTGATTGCAGGAAAGCTTCATAAAGAAGCAACCTATATCACCAGAGCTTTTGCCTTTGGGGAAAAATCAAGGCTTACCAGCTATATCAAAACCTTTTTGCCAGGTGGTTCATCTTTTACACTGGAGATACAACTAGATGACGGTGTTTTTAGCCCTTTAGAACTAGACGAAACAGAACAGTTATCGGAACCTCTTTGGACAGAACGCAAATTTATCAGCGATGACAAATCAGCACAACAAGCTCGCCTTAAACTCACACTAACTGGTGGTCCTGCAGCACGGTCCATGGTGTGTGATTTTGGTGCCGGCATATTATGATGGGAGAGTAGACATGACCAAAACAAAAAAACTCGACATGGAATTGCCAAAAGAAGGACGTTTCATTAGTTCTGAATTCCCAATTCTACGTGAAAACTTAAACAAAATTGATCAAGAAATTGCTGATATTGACGAAAAATTAGAGAACAAAGCTCCTTTACAACATGCCCATACAATCAGCGATGTGACAGGCCTAGAAAGTGCCCTCAATAACAAAATGGCCGCCAATAAAACTTTCACTTTTGCCGATTTAAGCGATATCGAGGGCGCTCAGGACGCAGCTAATAATTATGTGCTCTACAAATCAAGCAATAATAATTTTACCTTTGGCAGTGCAATATCATTGTTAGGCGCGCATCAACATAAAACAGAAGATATCGTGGGACTTGATGATTTTAGAGCCAAGATCAATGAAGATCTCACAGCCTATTATACGAAAAGTGAAATAGATAAATTGGTGGCTTTATTAACCAAAAAACCTGTCGAAATTCTCATGACAGAAAGTGGTATCATTCCATTGCCCGATGGTGTCACTGATGACACAGCAATTGAAATATGGGCATGGGGTGGTGGTGGTGGCGGAGGATGTGATGGCGAAGATGACAAGGCTGGCGGTGGAGGCGATGGTGGTCAATATGCGCATGTTAGAATTAGAGGACTAGACCTTAAAAAATCGGTAATAGCTCAGGTTGGTCGTGGGGGCAGAGGTGGTGGTGGTGGCAATAAAAACGGTGGAGATAAAGGTAAAGCGACCTTTATCAAAGGAATTATTCATGCACGGGGTGGAGATGGTGGTGAGCGTGGTAATGGTAGTTCAACAACAATAGGTAGGCCTCCATACAGTACTAAATTTTTTGCCGGTGGCCGTGGTGGCTGCGGCGGTGGCCATTTGAATAGTGACGATGGACAGAATGGTGAACTCAGTATTTATGGCGGCGGAGGCGGTGGAGGCGGTGGCAGAAAGGATTCAATAAGCGGTAAAGGTGCCCATAACGGAGGTAATGGTGGCAATTATGGTGCTAACGGAGGTGGTGGAGGTGGTGGCTATTTTCGTGGAAAGGATGGGGGTAAAATCGGCGGCGATGGCGGAGATGGCGCAATCTTATTAAAATTTTTTATATAGGAGAAGCATTAATGGAATATGCAGTTGTTGAAAATGGTGTAGTAACAAATATTATCGTAGCTTCAGAAAATTATGTTCATGCCTTCGATGGTGAGGCCATTCCTTCAAAGGAAGCACAAATTGGTTGGATTTACAAAGATGGGCAATTTTTCCCTCCTGTTGTTGATGAAAGCACAAAACAGCTCTCATCTACTGAAATGGCAGAAACAAGCACATCCGTAGAGCCCACAAAAGAACCGCAAGAGAAAATTTAAACAGGATAGTGTTCTGTTTCATAAGCTTCAATTAACAAAACAAGAGTTTTCATTCTATCAAATTCTGGAGTATCCTCTTTAGGTTGATTATCAAACATTGCAGACACAATTTCTAAGGCTTCTTGGTAATCCCTTTCAGTGCGGATAGGCTTGATATTCATTTCTTAAGTTCCTGCGGTTCTACAATATTGATATTATATTGACTAGATTGTAATAGTTTTAAATTAATTGCAAAGAAGACTATCTATGACCACACGTAATCCTAATCGTTGCCCTACTCACCTAGGAGATCTTTTAGCAGATATTATTCCTGAAACTGGCAAAACAAAATCAGAAATTGCACAGATGCTCGGTATATCACGCCAACATCTTTATGATATCCTGAAGGCAAAAAAGCCTGTTTCTCCTGCTATTTCTGCTCGTCTTGGAAAAATGTTTGGTGATGGAGCTGCCATATGGTTACGTATGCAAGCCAATTATGATGCTTGGCATGCAGAGCGTGATATTGATGTTAGCAAAATTCCGATACTTCACACTGTTTAAATGTATCACTCAGTCTCTAGAAACTTTTTTAAGTAATTTGATTGCTTTAACCTCTTTAATTTTAAGTGCAATCTTACGTATGAAAGCGAGGCTAAAACGCCCTTGTGGCTTCAAATCTTCAAAGTCAAACAAAGATTCGCAAGGAATAACATTAAATTCATCAACACGTACCCAAGATTGCTTTTGCAAACCCGCACGCTGACATTCTATCTCAGGGACCTTTAAGCTATATTGTAAATCATGTGGCTCTTGAGAAGTGATCGGAAATAAAAAAAGATGCTTTTCAGTTTTGACCATAACACAAGAAGGTCGAGCTTTACGCCCCGAATGTTCGCCTTTTTGTGCTTGTTCGTGCCACAAATAGTAATATCGAACAACATCCCCTGCTTTAAACATGTTCATCACTATTTAAAATGTCATCTAACCCATGCTCTAAATCGTCTAATACATTTTGTGGTGCATCTGCATAAATAAAGGATTGGACGCTAGAACGTGCCTTTATTAATTCATGATATAAATCAACGGGAAGCATAATAATCTTTTCACGCCCTCGCTTCGTTAAAGCAACAGGTTTTGACATCGCCTCGTCTAAAATATCACCTGCCCCACGATTTACATCTGTAAAACTATATTTTTTCATAGTGATACCCTTTTAAATAGATAATACATATTATACGTACAATATGTATTATGTAAAGATATGTTACAACGTACTGGAGGAAAAACACTCTTTTGTAATTGGAATAAGCTTTTTTAGGGAATCTAATAAACTCTTCCCTACCTTTTAAGATGGGGAAGGGAATGTTTTTCTTAAGCAACCTTTGTAATGGGATTGTCTAAATTGGGTTCATAAGCTTTTAACAAAGATTCCAAGGGTTGTGGTAGTTCTAAATCTCCAAAATCTGTAAGAACTGCCAAGATTTTAAGTATATTTGGCATATCATTTTGGAGCTTTAATATCAAAGCTTTTTCTATGACACTCATAGTATCAACCAGAGCTGTACAATCTTTGTCACTCATATTTTCATGTCTAGAAAATTGAGATAATCCCATCCATAAATCACATAAGAAGTTAGTATCGACCTTCATTGTACACCCCCATGGATTTGCTCTCTTAAACATGCCAATCCTCTGGATGTGATTTTTGTTGAAGGGAGCACCTTTTCTGTACCATCCGGTCTTTGAATGGTAATAGCAGGGCAATCCATAAGTTGTTTTTTGATTTTGTCCTGATAGGGTAACAATGGACCACTTGGAGAACGCCGATACACCCAATCGTGTTTACGCAAATAATTTGTTAAATCCTTTGGTCTTATTTCTAGCATCTTTGCAGCTTCAATCAAACCAAACAGCCCATCAGAACGCTTTAAGCCATCCAAAGCTTCTGCTTTTGGTGTTAATTCAGCAATCACATGATCTTTCTGCTCGATTTGACTTTGTAGATGATTCAAAACACCAAGTAATGCTTGAGGAGTCGAATAATCGATCTGCGGCGTTGCTACTTTTTTCAAAAGCTTTTCACATTTGATAAAGTATTGACGTGCTTCATGCCCTTTATCATTACGCTCGATCATGGAAAGGTGTTTTGCCATATCTAACGTGAGATAGTATTCTATGCTTGGGCGCCCACCTTGGGGTTTTACTAAATTTTTAGTAAAACTTATAAAATCTTGATTTTCTCGAAAATTACATTCTTTAATACGGTTAACAATCCAGTCATTAAAGCGGGCTTTTATCTCTAAAAATGCATGTAAATCACGCGCATTAACAGTTTGAACAGTCTCTTGATCAATTGCTTGTTCTGATATTTTAATGAGAGTCATTGTGAACTCCTTGTGGGCTAGATGTTTCTTAATGACACTCTAGAAGAGTGCCGGGTGCTAAGAAACACGGCCACAAGCCCGTCGTTACATTTTCCCCATAAGGGTATTTTATGGTGTAACTACACCCGACAAAACTCTTATATGCTACGGCATATAATGAGTCAAAGTCTTTAATGTGCGGAGAAGAGATTGTTTCGGCAATCTATCCGCTTGTGGTTTTAAGGTGTTTCTTAGGCACCTGATTCGAAAATACACATTGCAGAAACAATGTCAATATACTTTCTATAATTTTTTTATTTCATCTTTGGATGCCGAGCATTGAAAAACACAGCTCTTCATCCCTCATTTTTCCTATTCACTTCATTAGCCACTATTTTAAAGGAGCATAAAATGGCAACAGGTTTTTTACATGGTGTTGAAGTTATCGAGATTGATGACGGCACACGCCCTCTTCGTGCAGTTCAGTCTGCCGTTATTGGCATTATCGGTACAGCACCAGATGCGGATGAACAAGTCTTTCCTCTTAACACACCCGTTCTGGTTTCAGGCTCTCTTTCAAAAGCAGCAAAACTAGACAGAATAGGCAGACAACGTGGTACTTTACCCAATGCTCTTGATCTTATTTTTAAGCAAGTGGGAGCAATTGTCGTCGTTGTCCGTGTGAAAGAAGGTGACAATGAAAACGCAACACTCACTAATATTCTCGGTGGTGTGAATGAAAATGGCGCCTATGAAGGTGTTCATGCTTTCATTGGAGCACAATCTGTTGTGGGACAAACACCACGTATTCTGATTGCTCCGGGCTTTACACATCAACGCCCATCCAGTGTAAGTATTGAAGAAAATGAAACTGGTTTCACTGTCAAAGACGATATCGGGACAACCTCTAATCCCGTTGCAGCAGAATTGATCGGCATTGCGGAACGTTTACGCGCAATTGTGGTGATTGATGCACCAAACACAACAGATGAAGCAGCCCTTGCCGCAGCAAAGGATTTTGATTCAAAACGCGCTATTCTTATTGATCCATTTGTAAAAGTTAATCGTAATGGCGAAATCTTAGAAGAACCAGCAAGTGCAGCGGTTGCTGGCGTCATTGCTAAAATTGATTTTGCAAATGGCTTTTGGCATTCTCCTTCCAATAAAGTGATTAATGGCATTGTTGGTATTGCACGCCCGATTGATTTTTCCATTGGTGATAGATCAAGCCGTGCCAACCTTCTCAACGAACAAAACATCACAACAATTATCCGCGAAAACGGTTATCGTCTTTGGGGTAATCGTACCCTTTCAAGCGATACAAAATTTGCCTTCTTATCGGTAGTGAGAACCGCGGATATGATCAATGACGCCATTTTGCGCGGACATCTATGGGCAGTTGATCGCAATATCAAAAGGACATACCTGAATGATGTAAGTGAAAGTGTCAATGCTTATTTACGTGATTTAAAAGCGCAAGGCGCCATTCTTGGGGGGCGCTGTACACCAGATCTAGAGCTTAACACAGCAAGCGCCATTCAAGATGGCCGAGTCTATTTCAATGTCGAATTCACCCCAACAACACCTGCAGAACACATCACGTTCCGCTCACAAATCATCAATGACTATCTAGAGGAGATCTTTTAATGACTGTACCTGTTTTACCAAGAGTTTTGAAATATTTTAACATTTTTGTCGACGGTATCCCCTATCAAGCAAAGTGTGAAAGTGTCACCCTACCGAACCTCAATTTGATTGTAGAAGACTATCGTGGCGGTGGCATGGATAGCGCCATTGAAGTTGATCTTGGTCTTGAAACCCTCACGCTTACCATGACCATTTCTGATTGTTCTCCAGAATTAATGACACTGTTAGGACGCACAAATGTTGACATCTCATTGCGCAGTTCAATGCAAGCACAAGGCACACCCGCAGAAGGTGTTATCATTACCATGAGAGGGCTTTGCAAAGGCTTTGAAATGGCAGAATGGCAACTGGGGGGCAAAGCAACATCCACGGCGACATTCACATTGCAATATTTCAAATATGTCCAGAAAGACGTTGAAATTGTTGAGATAGATGTTCTCAACTTAATTAGAAAATTCAATGGCGTCAATCAACTCGCAGACCACAGAGAAAACATAGGATTATAAAATGACTATACAAAAAAGTGTTACACATAAATTGCTTATCCCTATTACATTTGAAGGAAAAGAACACACAGAAATTACCTTAAACCGCCCTAAAACAAAAGATTTGCAAGCCATTGATAAAAAAGAAGGCATAGAGCAAACAATCGCTATGATTGCACGCCTTTCTGAATGGCCGCATGACGCTATCAGTGAGCTTGATATCAATGACCTCTCGAGCATTGGAGAAATTTTAGAATCTTTTATCAAACGGCGGGAAACCTCGACTGGGAAACCGCCGCTAAACTGATCGCCGATATTGCCATTGTATTCCATTGGTCCCTTTCAGAGATGATGGAAATGGAACCAAGAGAATTGCTCTTTTGGCGAAAACAAGCAGCAGAAAGGTATAAAACAAAATGAGTAAAAAAGTTGCTGATGCAAAGGTGAAATTGTCTCTTGAAGACAAACTCACCGCACCTTTAAAACGTGTGCAAGAGAAATTCAATAAACTTTCAAAAACATTATCCCATAATTTGGGTATTCCGCGCTTTTCTGCTGCTGTAAAAAATATGACAAAAAGCCTTCATGGCGTTCAAGGGGCTCTTGGTACAGCGACAAGCCGTGCTTCGGTCTTTACCGGTGTCTTAGGGCTTGCTGGTGGTGGTCTTATGGCCAGTCTCACTGCTGTTACTATGAAAACCATGCATATGGGTGATAGTCTACACCATGCATCACGCCATTTAGGGATGAGTGTTGCATCACTTCAATTATGGGGTGATGCAGCCGATAATTCAGGATATTCTGCCGAACTCTTTCAACAATCCCTAGCCACTTTAAATAGGCGTTCAGCACAAGCATATGCTGGACAAAAAAGAGGCATTATGGGCTTTGAGGCACTTGGTATTTCGGTCAAAAACGCTTCTGGAAAACTCAAATCAAACTCTGTCTTACTGGAAGAAATTACCAACAAGATGAGTAAGATGAAAAATCAAGCGCAAAGACAGCATATTGCTGCTCTGCTATTTGGTGGTGACGGCAAGGAAATGGCGGCCATGCTTGCACAAGGGATGGAACCAATCAAAGAATTATTTGCAAAGGCAAAAAAAGGAAAATGGCTCATAGGAGCCGATGTCGCACGCTATGCAGCAGATTTAAGTGACAAGCTTGGTGCTTTTAAGAAAAAAATAGGCGGTATCGCAAACTTTATTGGCGCACGCTTCATGCCCGTGATTAATGATTTAATTGATGCTTTTTCAAAGTTAATTGATGAAAACCGTGACCTTATCCAAACAACCATTACTGGATGGGCAAAAACCTTAAAACAAGTTTTGCAGGATTTACTTAATCCTACCTCTGATTTAAGAAAAGGCATCAGTGATCTCACAGAGAAGACTAAAAGCTGGTTCCAATGGCTAGAGCCATTGATTGGTGAAATAACCCTCTTTAAAGTGGGTCTTGTAACTCTTGGTTCATTTATTTTTGGTCCACTCATTGCTGCATTAGCCGCAGCGGGAGCAGCTTTTGTTACCCTTGGCTATGCAATCATGACTACCCCCATAGGCTGGATACTTGGTGGTATTACGGTGCTTATTGCTGCTGGATATCTGCTCTACAAAAATTGGGATACGGTCATAAATTTTCTAAGCAAAATATGGGATTCTTTTGCCAGCTTATGTAGTACTGTTTTTAATAACCTCTTTACGCTCTTTAAAACCTTTTCGCCGCTCTATTGGATAGCGAAAGGAATCAATGAACTCATTAAATGGTTGCTTGGTGTTGATTTAATGGCAGCAGGAGCTAATCTGATTAATGGACTTTTTGAAGGCATAAAAAACAAGTGGGATGATCTGTATAACTGGTTTAGCAACAATATGGATGGATTAACCAGTTGGATGCCAAACTGGATGAAAGAAAAGCTAGGCTTTAATGTTTCAATCAATAAAAGTTCAACCCAGACCATTAAAACCTTTACCAATGAAGCTAAAGCCCCTGTCAAAAGAATGCTTGATACAGCAATTGTCCCCTATTCTCCACTTGGAAGAAGTAAAAGCAGCTCCAATACAGGCATAGTTGAAACAGGACAAATGCAGGCTAAAAATGTAAAAGTTGAATCTTTCAAGGTTCCAGAACCTATTACAGTTCATAAGCCGGTAGAAGTAGACGCCCGCGTGGTGATTTCAAATTTAAATATTTCCGTTCCCAATGGTTTAAAGGACGAAATCCGCACCGCCGTAAATCAAGCCCTTGAATACTATGCCAAACAACAGCGCTTGGCTATAGCTTCTAGTCTTTCGGATTAATCATCATGATGTTAGCTTTAGGTGGTTTTATTTTTTCCATTGAAACAGCTGCTTATCAAACACTTGATATGACCTATGACATCCCATGGGTTGAACAAGGGCGTTTAGGACGCAAAGCTGCTCTTCAATTGCCAGCTGCTGCCAATACAGCATTTTCTTTAACAGGTGTGGTTTATCCAGACTTTAAAGGAGGTTATGGACAAATAGAACATTTACGACAAATGGCACATAATGGTCCTCACATCCTAGTGACAGGTCAGGGGAAAATTTTAGGCAAATTTGTCATACTATCTGTAAAAGAAAAGCAAAGCATTTTTCACCAAAATGGCATGCCTAAAAAACAAGAATTTACCGTAAATTTGAGAGAATATGGTGAAGAACTATGAGTGATCTTTACGTGACCAAAGAAGGCGATATGGTGGATGCCATTTGCTGGAAATACTATGCCAAAGGTCAACAAGCCCTTGCTGTTGAACGCGTCTACGCGGCTAATTTTGGTCTTGCAGACTATGGACCCATTTTAAAAGCAGGTATCACAATATTCTTGCCATCCCTCCCCTATCCTAAAGCCACACCTGTGATCAGAATTTGGGGTAATAAACAATGAAACCTTTTTGCAAAGTGATGGCAAATGGAGAGGACATTACACGCATACTTATGGACTATGTTTTATCAATTGAAATTATGGATGAAGCAGAAGATAAAAGTGACCGCATCACCATAGAGCTTGATGACCGCGCCCGTGAGTGCGATAATGGCTTTCTTGACATTCCTCTCATTGGAACAGTCATTTCTGTCACTCTTGGCTATGAAGGCGTTAAAAACCGTGATATGGGATCCTATCTCATTGATGAAATCTCTGTAAGCAGCCCACCACAAACCTTAAGTGTTACAGGACACGCTGCCTCCATGAACACATCTTATAGAACACCTAAAAGCCAATCCTATCACCAGAAAACTTTAGGCAATATTATTCAAGAGATAGCACAGCGCAATGGCTATACACCAAAAGTTGATCCTGCTCTTGCAAAAATTGTTGTGCGTCACATTGATCAAACAACAGAAAGCGATATGGCTTTTGCCACACGTCTTGCGGAAGAATATGATGCAGTAGCGAAACCTGTTGATGGTAAATTAGTACTGGCCAAACGAGGTGAAGGCAAAGCTATAACTGGTGAAACCCTCCCCGTTGTTATCATTCATGAAAAACAATGTACCTCTTGGAATTTTAAATATAGTTCACGGGATGAAGCCGGTATGGCTAATGGCTTAAAAACAGATGTGGGGGATGATCAAAAAGCTGCTGCCAATGCACGAGAAGCCGAAGAAATTGATGAAGGAGAAGATGTTATTCATATGGATGAAAATGACGTCCCCGCTTTGCCTGAAACAGAGACGGCAGCAGAAACACCTGAAAAGCAAGAACAAGAAGAAGAGAAAAAAGGAGGAGTTCTTGCAACCTATCACGATATCCGCAGTGGTGAAAAAAAGGAAGTCAAGGTTGGTAAAAAACCTTTTCATGAACTCAAATATACCTACCATAACCAATCAGAAGCTGTTGCGGCCATTGCTGCTTATCGCAATAAATCATCACGTGGAAAATCTTCCTTTTCGTGTGATATCGGTGGGGACCCATTTGTACAAGCAGAAGCAAAACTGATTCAAGATCCCCCTTTTCGCCCCTATATTCCAGCAGAATGGCGTATCAAAAGCGTCAAACACAAACTTGATAAAATGGGTGGATTTACAACAAAAATAGACTGCGAACTTTTTGATAAAGAGCAAGAAGACGCTGCAAAAAACGTTGCAAATACCACACCAGACAAAGATGATACCCTTGATCCAAACGCCCCACCAGATGCTTCATACGAAGAAGATGAAGGCGTCATCCATATGGATAAATATGAGTGAAAGCGTATTTGCTACAGATATTTTTTCATCTGCAACGCAATAGCTTTAATAACAGGAACAGACACACTATTTCCGAATTGGCGGTACGCTTGCGCATCAGATACAGGAATCTGATAGCTTTCGGGAAATCCTTGTAAGCGTGCGGCCTCTCTTGGAGTTAACTTTCTGGGATTTTTATTATTCTGCATGATGAGTATTTCACTCCCGTCTTTGTAATAACGGGCAGAAAGTGTATTTGTATATGGTGACTCCATATTGAAAAGGCCATAACCAAACCCCTTGCCATTTAATTTGTTCTGAGCTTTTCTTCGTTGGTGTCCATGCCAAAGAGTATTACTAATTGTATATTTTTCATCAACATCATTATCTAAAATATCCCCTACTCTTGTTTTAATATTCATAGGAGATGGAAATTTAAAATTTGTAGAATGATCTAAAAAACCAACTATATATATGCGTTCACGATTTTGAGGAACTCCAAAATCTCGTGCTTTTAAGATATCATAAAAAACTTTATAGCCACTTAATTGCAAATGTTCTACGATCCTAGAAAGAGTACGTCCTTTATCGTGCCCCTTTAATTGCTTAACATTCTCCAATAAGAATGCTCGAGGTTTCCTATGCGATAAAATTCTATTGATATCAAAAAATAAAGTCCCACGTGCATCTGCAAATCCTTTCTTCAAACCTGCTTGCGAAAAAGGTTGACAAGGAAAGCCTGCTAATAAAATATCATGTTTTGGTATTTCTTCTTCATGGATCTGGGTAATATCTCCATGAACGTAATCATTGTTAAAATTAAGCTTATAAGTTTGGATAGAGTATTTATCAATTTCCGATGTAAAAATACACTGAGTGTTATTCAAGCCAAATGCAGATTCGAAGCCTAAACGAATTCCACCAATACCAGCAAATAAATCAATTATCCTATACATCTTACTGATTTTTCCAATAATTAAAAATTTCAGGCAGTTCTTCCAAAAAATACGTTTCAAAATCTATGACACTGTGGTTATGTAGCACTTTTTCCTGTTTTTTAATCGTGTCGAGTACAACAAGAACAATATTGTGCTTATTCATTTGTTCAATTTTATTTACAGATATATCACTATCAACCGTCAATAAATGGATATTAGGAGCTTGGGATCTTGACAACTCTTCAATAACTTCTTGCCAACGTTCACGCAAAGTCGTTTTCATGGTGCCAATAACAGTTTTACCGCGTCTTTTCTCAAAACTCTCTACACTAGGTAAAACAGAATCGACCATTTTGCCCAAACCTGCTTTTTGAAATAGATCTTTTGCAACTTTTCTTTGAGCATCAAAGCTATAACCAAAATGATTATATAAAAAATAAATGATATCTTCAAATGTTTTTCCCGCTCTTGAACGGCGTGACTGTGTATTGCTAAGACACAATGCATAAATATATGGAATGATTTTTTCTGCATATTGGCCAAAACAATTTACTAGCTGCTCGTTAAATTTTTGAGAATCGCAAACGTTAAGTTGAAATAATTTCAAACTTAATTCAGAAATCACTCTTTTAGGCATTTCAAATTGTTGGCTAATTTCCATCAAAATAGCAGAATTGAAAGCAGATTCCTGTTTTAATAATGCTGAGTACGATAGTTCTCTCATATGAAAAATTGTTTTAGAAATTTTATTTTTCTCGAGGAAATCATTGATAATTTGTTTATTTTCCTGTGCTGCTTTATATACAATATCATGGACAGGCAAAATTAGCTCACTTCTTTTTTTTTTGAGAAAGTTTCCAAAATTTCTTTTTTCTTCCTCATCAAGCCCACAAAAATCCTCTAAGCTTTTGTATCCTACCACAGTCATTACATTAAATCCCACAATTAGAAATTAACTGATTAGCAGATTCTAAATTTTAACCAATAATATTTTTTGATCAGCTACATCTTAAAATTTCGTTCTTTAGGGTAAATTGAAATTAATTTTCCAATCCTTTTTAGTTTGAAATTCGTAGAAAACCATTGTCTAATTTGGCTAATTCCATCTCAACATTAAGTTTTTAAAAAACAACTTTTCTCTTCTGTTTTTTTTGAAAATGGAAAGAAATTTATTTTTAGATTTTCACTCAGCCTCACCTTATGTGGGGCTTTTTTTATGGAGAAGTATATGCGAAAAATATCATCAGAAGGACTTGCACTTATTAAACAATGGGAAGGCTTGCGTTTGAACGCCTATAAAGATGCTATTGGGGTGTGGACAATTGGTTATGGACATACAAACAGTGCTGGAAAACCTCTTGTTTATGAGGGCATGACAATCACTGAAAAGCAAGCAGAAAAACTTCTTTGCAAAGACTTAAGACAATTTGAAAATGCTGTTGAACGCGCTGTTACAGTTCCATTAACGGATGAACAATTCGCGGCATTAGTGTCCTTTTGCTATAATGTAGGAACAACAGCTTTTTCCAATTCTACACTGTTAAAAAAGCTTAATAAGGGTGAATATGAAGCAGTGCCATCCGAATTACAGAAATGGACAAAAGCCGGTGGTAAGCGTTTGCATGGTCTCGTACACCGGCGTGCAGCAGAAGCAGGCCTATGGGCGAAAGGAGCTTATGTTTCTTCTAATTATCAAATAGTAGAAATGCAAGAACCAACAAAATTTTTAAAAGCAGAAATTCTTGCTCCAATCATAGCTTCTTTTTCGGGAATTGCGGAATTGTTAGAAGAGAGTGGACCTACGCAATGGGTTTTAGCAACGATTATAGTTCTTGCGTCCTGTGTGGGGTTAATCTTGATTGCTAAGCGCTTACGGGAGGAACGTTTGTGATCTTGTGGGGAAAAAAATATGGTGTGGTGGTGATGGCGGCTATAGCCGCTTTTTTTATAGCCTTAGTAAGAGCTTTTCGTTTAGGCAAGAAGACTGAACAGCAAAAACAAACAGAAACCATTGTCAAGAGAGCAATAACACGGCTGGAAATAGAAAATGAAGTTAATAAGAAAAGTGATGCTGATGTGCGTGCTGCTCTCTCTGACTGGTTGCACGACAAATAAATATGTTTCTTCTTGTGTCGGTTGGGCCCCCATTTATTTAAGCCAGCAAGATCTAAACGCCATCAGCTCACACTTAGCAAGAGAGATTTTAAAGCATAACAAGCAGGGTGAATACTTGTGCGGATGGAAACATAGTTAGAAAAATCCGAAAAACATACATTACACAGATGAAACAGCGGTTTTTAAAACATTGAAAAATTATCATAAACGCAATTCAGAATGTGACCCAAGCCGTAAAAGTTCTAATATTTCGTCATCAGGCTTTCGGTAGATCAAAACCAAATCTGGTTTGATATGGCAATCACGACAGTTTTGCCATTGACCTGTTAGTGCATGATCTCTCCACTGCACTTTTAAGGGTTCGTTTTCCGCCAATAATTTGATCACAAGCAGCAAATCCGTCTCTAATGTATCAGCATATCTCCCCCTACTTTCACGTTTAAGATCACGCCGAAAAGACTTAGTATAAACAATATCCCGTATAGCTAACAAAGATTATTTTGCAGATTTACATACTTCAGCTTTATCCTCACAAATCATGGCTCGCAAGTCATCCAATGACGTACGTTCGACACGTCCCATCTCAGCATCTTCGATAGCCTGCAATGTTTCTGGATTGGGTTGAAAGAGATCAAGCGGCAATGCTTTATCTCTAGCAATGCGGGTCATAAACATACGTACCGCATCTGATACAGTCAAACCCGTGGATTTGATAACTGCACTTGCAACTTCCTGAATTTCATCAGGTATGCGTGCTTGAATTTTACCCATTTGCTTAAATCTCCTATTTATTTGTACTACAATGTACTACACGTAAAGCTCATGTCAAGAGATTTATCTAATATTCCCCTCCCCACCTTTAAAAATGGGGAGATAAATCATGCTTTTACACTTAATCAGCTTTTACAATAGATCTTTCTAAGACTTTTTGTGCTTATTCTTAGATTTTGCTCGCCTTATAGATGCGACAGATAATATCATTGCACACATGAAACATGTGGTTTTCAAAAATTAGCCTTTAAAGTAAATTGTTTCATGGATTTCAAGATTCTAATAGCGTATACTAGGGTATGACTAGCTTTGAAATTTTGGTTCTTTGAAAGCAAGAAGAAAATCAGATCTTATAAAACAACACGCTTGTATAGATCAGGAGGGGGGATAATGAAAACAAATTTAAGTGGCCGCGTAAAAAATACAACTTTACCAGACAATCATGCTCTGCTGCCTCTTTTTGAAGCAGTTGTAAATTCTATTCACTCCATTGAAGAAAGAGGAAATGATTTTTCCTCAAGCTACATTATAATTTCAATCATAAGATCGGACCAAGTTTTACTACCACTTGAAAAAGACAAAGACACTGAAAAAACAGAAATTATAGGTTTTAAAATAATCGATAATGGTACAGGCTTTAATGATGATAATTTTCAATCATTTGAAACTTTAGACTCAGATTATAAAATAGAAAAAGGTTGCCATGGTATAGGACGACTTTCATGGCTGAAAGCTTTTGATAATATAAAAATCAGAAGTATTTATGAAACAGATGAAGAATTAAAAGGACGGGCATTTCTATTCGATGCTGTTGCAGGTATAAAAGCATTAGAGGATTTTCAAGACAATTGTACACAGAGAGAAACCGTTGTTGAATTAAAAGATCTGAAAAAAGCCTATAAAGGCCATATTCCTAAAACGCTACAATCTATTGCAAAAGCACTTTTAGAACATTGCCTCTGGTATTTCGCAAGAACTGGTGGTTGTCCCTCTATAACCATTGAAGATGACTCGGAAAAGATATTGTTGAATGATCTATATGAACAATGCATGCATGGAGCCGTTTATAATGAAGAAATAGAAATAGAAAATTATAATTTTTCTATTATGCATATTAAATTTAGATCCTTACCTTTAGACAATCAGGCTTTATATTTTTGTGCAGGCAATAGAGTTATTACAAAAGAAAAATTATCTAAGAAAATTCCGGGTATGCAATCAAAACTACAAGATGATATGGGTGAATTTATCTACTCTTGCTACATAAGCTCCCCTTTTTTGGATAAGAAAGTACGTCCTGAAAGAATAGGCTTTGATATTGAAGAAAAGATTGAAGATACAGAAGAAAATTTATTTGAAAGAATAAAAATATCATTTCCGACAATACGGCAAGCTGTATATGAAAAAATTCAAAAATATTTAGCTGTAGAATTAAAGAAAAACATTCAAAACAGTAAAGAGATAATTGAAAAGTTCACACATAAAGTACCGCGTTATCGTCCACTCTTAAACTATTTAAAAGACAATGACTATATGATTTCTCCTACAATAAAGGATTTAGAATTAGAGCTATATTTGCATGAACGTTTTGCTAAAATAGAAAATGAAATTTTAAAAAAAGGTCATAATGTTTTAGCAGTTCAACAAGGAGAAAATTCAGCCAGTTATACTGCAAGAATTAATAAATATGTAAATACTGTAGGTGATCTTAAAAAGTCCGATTTGGCAAATTACTTATTCCATAGAAAAACGATTATAGAACTTTTGAAGGAATCTTTAAATTCTCTTTCTGAAGGTGATAAAAAATATGTTAAAGAAGATATTATTCATCAACTCATAGTACCTATGAATTGTGATTCTAATTCCATAGCTATGAATAATTGTAACTTGTGGTTAATAGACGAAAAATTAGTATTCCATGATTATTTAGCTTCTGATCTCCCATTAAAAAAAATGCCTATTACAGGATCTACGGAAAAGGAAAGGCCTGATATATGTAGTTTAGAATTGTGTAATAATTCTATCTATTGGAATCCTTTATTGGTATCAGATAGCAAAGAGGATGCGTCTTCTAAGTTGGCATCTCTGACTATAATTGAAATTAAGCGTCCTATGAGAGATGATGCAGAATTTGGTACCAAAACAGATCCTATTAAACAGGCCATTACTTATCTAGAAAAAATTCGTAAAGGTGAAGTATATACCCCAAAAGGGCGTCCAATAAATTTGGATGGAAAAGTTCCTGGTTACTGTTATATCATCTGTGATATAACTGAAAGAATAAAAGAGTGTTGTAGACTTTGGGATTTAACAAAATCTGGGGATCATATGGGATATTTTGGATATCACAATAGCTCTGAGTCCTATATAGAGGTGATTTCATTTGATAAGCTCATAGCTAATGCAGAAAAAAGACATCAACGCTTCTTTGAAGCTTTAGGATTGCCATTACGATAAAGAAATAGTAGCTATATTTTTGATTGAATAAGTTTTGAACATTTTATTAAATCTCTCCTGTTATAAATGCAGCCCACTGTTCCAAAAGAGCATATCGTTGTTCTAAAAAATCTGTTCGCATATAAGCTTTTGTTACTGAACTCCCAACTGAATGCGCAAGAACAGTTTCGGCAATCTCAAATGGTGTGGATGTTGTCTCTGCTATCCAGTCTCGTAAACTTGAGCGAAAACCATGAGGTCTATAATCAAAACCTTTGTCTTTCATGAATTTAGAAAGTGTTACATCAGATATAGGCTTTCCAGAATTCCCAGCAAATAAAAAACCATTTTTTTCTATTTTTTTTGCTTTTTCAATAACAGCAAGCGCTTCAGCTGTAAGCGGCACACGAAAATCAGAAACCTTTCCAACAATCCCCTTCATATTTTCTTTTGGGATAATCCATATTGATCCATAAATCTCTTCTAACCGAATATGCCTAATTGGCATAGAACGAACACCCGTCAAAATAAGAAGTTTTAAAGCTAGATTTGATACAATCTCATCATTTAAAGATTGAAAAAATTTAGGCACTTCTTTCCACGGCATTGCTGGAATATTTTGGGTATTTTGAATAAACTTTCCTAATAAAGCTTTTGCTTTTGGTATCAATTGCATATCCACATCTATACCAAGTGCCGCCGCATGTTTTATAGCTATATTCAAGCGGGATAGAGCTTTACTTGCTGTTTCGTTTTTTGTCTTCCAAATGGGAGAAATGCATCCTTTTATATCAACTTGTGTCAATTCAGTGATTGGCATATCACCAAGTTTAGGAAAAATATGTAACTCAAGAGGTGTTAACCACCTTGCTGCTTTTCCTTCATTTTTCAATTCGTTTTTTTTCGCTTCAAAAGCGCTAGAGGCAATTTCTCGTAAAGAAATACCACCCCCTGCCCGACGCAAATATTCTTTTTGTTTTTGGCGAATTGGGTCAATTCCTTGATTTAAAAGATCACGACAAGCTGAAGCCTTGAGCCGTGCCTCTTTTAAAGATACATTGCGACAGGAACCTAATCCCATTTCTCGTCGTCTTTTATTGAGATCAAACCTAAAAACCCATCGTCCTTGATCTGGTTCAGTTTTGATAAGCCACAAACCAGCTCCATCAGCATATTTGCCTTTAGATAGATTTTTTACAGATAAGACAGATAATCTATCACGCGTTCTTATTCTCCGAACCACCTTTTGAACCACCTTTTAAAAACCACCTTTTGAACCACCTTTTGAATTGCGCTTGGAGCACTTTCATCTGGTACCAAGATTATATACAAAAGGCAATTTAATAAATAAAATAAAATAAAAACAAATAGTTATTAAACAGAAAAAAAGATAAACCGCGCTATCAGGTGATATTATAGAGAGTTCTAAGGGAAGAAAAAATTGGTGCACAAATGGTGCACGCCGTCCGCACCATTTTTCGATAATTATTTTTCAATAAGTTGATTAAATAACAGAGCTCTTTTTGCCAAACTATCACAACAGTATTAAATAGAATTATAATTCTGCAAAATTGTAAATCAATTTAAGTATAGTGACTCGGTTTATATTTATCACGTACTATAGAACATCTTTTGTATCAGAAATAGCTTTGAACAATACTATTCATTTCTAAAAATGAGGGCATATTGGTTCAGAGGATAACATCACTAGCTTTATAGGGTGATCTTTTTGTTGCAAAGAACATTTTAATCAAATTCTATTTTAGGATATTGATTATACAAAATCTAATTTTAGTGATATTGTCATAAGTAATCACACAAAATACTTTTATGTATTGAAAGATGATGTCTTTTAAATCTCGTTTGTCCTCAAATTGATAATACAATGTGTTACAATTTCCTCACCTTTTTTAAATATAGAGAATCTATATGAGAAGTATTTTTATTTTTTCACAATTTAATAAAAAACTTCCTTGTATTTAATTCTATTAAATGAATTTAATACACTTATATCACGAATACATTCAATAATCTTTTCTTTTGAATCTGCAAGCTATTTTATAATTTTTAGTTTATCCTTTTCTTTCAAATGAACATTTTAATGCTTCTAGATTTATTGGTGTAATTTAAAAGCGCCACAAATTCTACGAACAGTAAATAGTTATTTTCAGAAGATTCTTTTGTTCCTAACATTCCTTTAAGTTAATGGAAATTAACTCGATCTTTTCTATTAACTCCTCTGTTTTATGCAGAACGCAATACTAAAAGCTCCCCCAAAACAGATTAACATCATTAATGTAAATTTAATAACATCATTATATATTCAAGCATGCAACGGCTAAACTCTTTAATTTTTTGCAGAAAAGAAATAGTTTCCACAACCCATGCTAATAATTCAGCGTTCCTTAAATGCTTTCTTCTCAGCACAGATCATTGTATAACTTTATTAAGTAATAAAAACTACCCTTTAACATGGGAGATATAAACACCTCACAAAAGACTCATCCTAAATTTGTATATTTTTTAAGATTGATAATTTGATTCAAGATTTATATTTACCTTATCAAAGATTTATATTCATTAACTCTTTTTTTATGTAGCGAACAAGATACCTTTTTATTATCTATCATGACTGAATTCTTATCAAACCTCTCCAAAATAACTTCGCCCTTCTTGTTAATAATTTCTCGTTTAGCTTTCGGATTTGATTCTATATATTCATTAAGGCGGGTTATGCTCTGCGTATGTTTGTAAAAAGCGGCTGGAAGATACTTATCTAGCTCATCATAAGATACAAAAAAATCTGATTTACATAAGACATTGTTAATATTATCTCTGTGTAGTTTTTCTAATTTGTCCGCTTCACGATAAAGCTTTTTAGCTAGAGCCAAACTAAAAATCCCACATTCAGAAGCACTCCGTTGAATATCCATTTCTGCTATAGAAAAATGACAATTAGGTAATTGACTCTCTTCAATAGCCATTTTTACTCTCATTGCTAGTACCGCCGGCTTCATATGCTTGAATCCTACAGTTTCAAACAATATCAAAGATACCCTGTCATTAATAGTTTGATGATCGAGTACTGCAAAATGGATTTTTTCATCTCCTAGACTAACTATTAATCTAGAAGATTGAATCTTATCATCTATTGTGTTTTTTATTAATATAGGAACATCCTCAGGGGTTGCAGAAAACTTAAGGCTCATCAGTGGATATTTTTTATTTGCTTTCTCTATCAGAGAAGGCATCATTGCAAAATCCAACTCTCCATAAAGCGTATCATACCAACTACCATGCGTAATGTCGTTTTCCAGACGCATAATAGTGGTTTTTAATGGCTCATCTTTCCCAAATATAAAATTGTGCTTTCTTCTAAGTACAGCTTTTTCTTTTTTTTCAAACACAACATCGTTTTTATTTTTTTTATGAAAAACTTTTCCTAGTAAATCTCTTAATCTGGACATATATTAATTTCCATATCTAGAATTATTATCATAATAGTAAACCTTATTTATGACTTTAAAATGTTGTGCATTAATCTCCTGTTCATTCTAAAAAAATGAGGTGATGAAATTATTTTGTAAAAACTAAGCTGCTTTCTAAAGGAAGATCTGAATTTTCAGAACAATCACTTAACTTTCACTAAAAAGCCTTACTATTATAGATATTGAAAATTGAGCTGTACGCTAGAGCATCTTTTTACTCTGCTTCAAGCTTAGCATGAATAATACTCACAAAATCAAAGTTGCATTCAACCAGACCATATATCGTGTTTTCAAATCTGAATAAATTACCTCTTTTCAGCTAAAACATTTTTGCTTGTGTCAGGCATTTCAAGCAGTAGCGCAAAACTTTTATATTAGGATATATTAAGACCATCTTCACATCTTATCTGAAAGACAAAAAAACATCAAATCCCTCATGCAAACTATGACCACTAAGTTTTTTTTTAAATACGTAATTTTATTCAGAAAACCAGTCATTAATAATCTCGTAATATATAAAATAGAAAACACGGGAATACTTGTACTCTTCAAAGGTTTCTATTTTCTCATTCAATATCTCAATAGCCCTTTGTTATATCTTCAACAGAACAATTAGTAATTTGTTATCATTATAATGAACAGACTGTGTTCGTAAATAGAGCCTATCTTCAAGCTCTTCATGCTGATATATTACCAAGAAAGCTTTGTGTGTTTGTTGCTAGCCTTTCAACTGCTGATCCTTATTCAAAAATCAATGTTCTTAGAAATTTAGAAGAGCGTGATCGTACTAATAAAAGAATAATTTTTAGAATCTTACTCAAAAATGCTAATCATATTTAAATTATGAAAAGCGATTTCATAGTTTGCTTAATCCAAATAAGAAAAGAGAAATGCATTGTACGGTTAACTCTGAAATAAGTTATAAATTTTAGGAACCTGAAGACGGCACAAGAGAGAGCTTAAAGCTACCAGTATCATGATATTTATAAGATTGTAGATTATAATAATAGGATATAGCTATATAAATAAAAGTGTAGATTTATGAAGAAGCAAGCGCTAGAAATAAACTTAAATACAAACCGCTCATCAATGAAGAAATAAAGATCCTATAAAATCAAATTATTATTAATTTATTTTAGTTGGTTATCTTGGAACTAATCTGAAAGGAAAGGCAATAACTCCCGCTGTAAAACTGTGATTTTTTACATAGTAATTTCTCATAGCTACACAGATAAAAACTAATTGGAAAATTAAAAAACAGAAAGGCGATAGTATAATTTCTCGAAATAAATAAACTGGCTCCCCCTCGTCATTGCATCTAAAAATCTTAAAGAGTTATTAGTATTGATACAGCTAAAGATATCATTACTGCATGGTTTAAGAAATCAATTCCTAAAACATTAGGAATCGCTGCATCTCATTTTTACAAAAATCTTAATCAGAAATATTAAAGCAACTTACTGTTGCAAAAAAGTTATATAATACTTCAAAAACTTTAGATGCATAGAATAAAAAATGAGAAACAAAACTTTAGATTATAGAGTCTATCCTATTCTCATTGTAATTTTTCAATTCTTCTTCAGCTTTTATACTTATAAAGTTCTATTTTCTAAGCTAATAATTAATTTTTTCGAATGATTTTTTAAAAATCTTTATGGAATAATCAATAATGTATATTAAAGAAGGATCTTCCTAAACTAGTTTTATGGATTTGATACATAAGCATAATGAAATACTTTAAGTAGTTTTCTCGTCACCAGTGCCATTTTGTATAAATTTTCCCTTAACATAATTTTAAGGCTACTTTCAAACTATCTTTTTAATACCACCATAACATCATTAAATGGATTCTAATCATGTAAAATCGCAGATTAACATTCCCCTCGGCACTTCTAAATTTTTTCTGTTTAAATAAAATCAAGAGTGCTACCTGAATTTTTCAAGTTGCCTAACACTCTTTCTTTGAATTCAACAATAAAAGACTAATCATAGCATTTCTCTTCATATCTTAAATGAGATAATACCTAATACTTAATCCCCCCTGACTTTGAGAGTTCTTTAAAAAACTCCTATAAATGAAATGGAAGAACACATTTTAACAAGCTATAGCTGGCACCTTTAAAGCATTCGCTCTGAGTACTCGTATTTTCTTTTGTATTTCTTTGACTTCCCCAATAGTTTTTATAATTGCCTTTGCTTTACTTTCTGATACGCTAATACTTTTAGCGAGTTCTTCATAGTTATTATCATTGATTGCCTTACATTCACGTGGTGAAAGGCGAGAATTAACTTTAATGATAAAATCAGAGATACTTTCATTAAGAAATGAAAGACTCCGTGATTTCAAAGATTCTTCCCGCATATCTTCTGGCATATCGAGAATGCATTGCACTTCCTTGCTAGGCATTTTTACCACCTGTCCACAACGCTTTTGTCTTTCTTTATACTCCTTTAAGATTTGATTTCTAGAATCTTCTACAATATTTGCATAATTTTTAATTTCATTACTAAGTTTACAAACACTTTCATTAGTAGTTTTAACTTTTTTATTTATGAAATACTTTTTGTTATCACAACATGCCATAATCTGTTCAGAAAATATCTCCCCCAAATTTGGATCCATATCAATCATGTTTATTATTTCGTTCAATTTATCTGAACGTCCATAAATAAATCTTGCACAATGCTGGATTTTATCTCGTTGCTCTCGAACAGAACTACATTCCAAAATTTTTTCAATCATTTCATCTTCCCTCAAAGCAGCTAATTTTTCTTCTGGGATAAAAATTTCTTTAAGCTCTTTAGTATCTAAAGCTGTAAAAATGAAATCACTACCAAGTTTGAATGTCCTTAATTGTTCTGGTGCAATGGAATCTTTATTAGAGAGGATACAAGTATCTCCCGCTTCTATTACAATAAAATCTGAAGCAAGAAATTTACCAATCCCCTTATAGGTTTCACCTTCTCTCGCTACTGTAATCAACTTTTCACTCGCATCAAAGATATTATCTTCCTTTGCCTTTCTTATGAATTGCTTTAGAATACGCGCCTTTTCTGGATTGGAAATATCTTCAAATAAATGTTGCAAAGGCTCCATATACGCGTTTTTTGTAACCTCAACACTCACATATGTCATGCGCTTTGTTGTTGTGGCGGAAAAGTCAAGTTTATAGCCGACAGATCTAGCAAGCTTTACAAAAAACAATCTTTGTACGCGTCCATTGCCTTCCCTAAAAGGGTGAATATAATTGATAGAACCAAATATTCTTGCTGCATCATGAACAAATTCTTCACGCGACAAGCCTCGTAAATAATTCTTCTCAGCTAGTTTCTGATCGATGAAATCTAAACCTTCCTTAATCTGTGGACCAAATGCAAAACCAAAATCGGAATCAGACTTTGCCATGGAGGGCATCACAACGTTTGTACCATCTGAAAGTGTAAATGGAACATCACGGGTGCACCCAGCCCATTCTAATGCATGCTGAAATAAACGCTTGTGCAAATACTTTAGATAAGAAGAATCAAACCGCTCTGGAGCAGGTTCTTCCAGAATATTAACAGTTTCCTTTGATGTATCATGCGCCATTCTCTCCTCGAACTCTCGAAGATCCATAATCCCATATTTATTCTTCAACACTACACTGTCAGGATAGACATAATTCTTAGGCGAAGGTACGTTAATATCCCCCAACGTTATCATCATTTCACTTTTCTTCATAACAACACCTTGATAATTTAGATTTATAAAATACCCCCATATATCTTCATAAAATTTTAAATCTTTTAAGATAATAAAATACACCTTTCCGTTTACAATAAAAACTCATGATCTATACTCATTAATTCGTAACATAATTGTAATTTGTTATATTGAGGTGTTAAAAATTATAAAACCATCAGTTAATATTTTCATAGGCTCCGGCTCTAATTTTCTTTTTAATTCGCTTGTATAAAAAAATATATATCCTTATACTGTACCGATACTAAGCACTTAATTATGCTAAATATTTTCCTAATTTACAAACAAAGTGGTATAAAACCAAGCGAATTTTCCAAAATTAATAGATCTTAATCTATAACTTTTTCTTCATTCATATTAGCTAATAACATCTAAGAAATTTTATCATCTCATTAATGATTTATATTCAGTAATCCTTTTTTTGTGTGCTGATGCAGACATATTTCTACCTCTTTTTACCATTGTATGTCTTTCAAACCTCTCAAAAATGGTTTCATTTTTTTTGTTAACGATTTCTTTTTCAGATCCTGGATTTTTTTTCACATATTCCTCAAGACGTCTAAAACCTTGCACATGTTTATAAAAGTCAATTGGAAGATATGTATCCAATAAATCATAAGATAAATAAACATCTCTATCCCACCGATCACCTTTAATATTATCTCTATGCAGTTTTTCTAATTTATCAGATCGAAGATAAAGTTTTTTAGCGAGAGCTAAACTAAAAATTCCACATTCAGACATACTTCGCTGAATATCCATTTCTACAATAGAACAATAAAAATCAGGCAATTGGAAACCTTCAATGGCTCTTTTTACCTTCGATATTAGTACAAAAGAAACCTCATTATTACATCTTGTGCACTCAAATAATACAAAGGAAAGCTTATTGTTGATAGTTTTATGATCAATTACTACAAAATGGGGCATAGCACTAGTCAGTACATTCACTATAAACCTCGAAGATTGAATCCCATCACCGATTGTTTTTTGCATAGATGCGCCCAAATCTTTCAATGTCGTAACAAGCCTAAGATTCATCTCTGGGTATTTATTGTTTGCCTGTTTTATAAAGCAGGCATCATTTTAAAATCGATATCTGAATAAATTTCTTCTATCCATTTTCCATTAAAGATGTCATTCTCCAAACGAATAATAAGATCTTCTAATGTCTCATTTTTTTCAGTGATTAAAGAGTCATTAGCCTGAGTAATTGGACTTGATGACTGCAACATAACACAAACCTCCATATCAAAAACCCAGATCAAACAATTGAGTTTTGCACTCAAACTAAAGATACTTCGTATTAAAACCTCATATGCTGAAAAGTAACAACGATAAAATGCACAGAGACAAAAACGTCATCTTCGATAAAACTGTTCAATGAGCTAATCTAAAATTCAAAATTTATAAGCTAAACCAAAATAAAAGGCATTGCTTTTATAGCTAAATTTTATCTTACTATTTACCAATTCCTTTCTACCAAAATCTGAATAATTGTATTCTGCACGTAAAATAAAATTATCAGTTATTGCAAAATCTAAACCACCACCAATGGTATAACCAACCATTGTATTTACATTGGAAGTTGATGATACAGGGAGCGGCTTTTCTGATAGACTGCGTATCGATGAATTATTGTTTGATGCCACCAAAAACTTTGAATAAGTACTCCGAAACTGTGACAAAGAAACACCACCAGCAACATAAGGCATAACGCGATCAAAACTAAACCCCACACGCCAACGTATAGCACTAAGCCATTTTTGTTGTAAGCTTTGTTTTATACCAAAATCTACCTCACCCCCCCATTACCATATTTTAAATCAGCTTGTAAAGAAGCAATAACATCAATAACTTTTGTATCCTTTACGCCAGACCAATCTACATTGGTATCACAGCCCACAACAAAAATATTGTGAATATTAATATCTAAACCCGCATAAAGACCACCTACAACACCTGAGAGCTTAGGTGACGATTGATCTTGAAATATAATGTTACGCTCTACATTATTTTCGTCCATAATACTCGACGTAATCGGACCTGAAAAACCACCAATTCTCGCACCAAAATAAAAACCTTGCCACGAAAAAGCAGACGACAAAACAAAAGGTGAATCAGTATGTGATTGATAAGGAATCACAAAATCTGTTGCTTGGGCTATAGAAATTGAGAATAATGTAAAAACAGATGCTGTTAAATATTTCATACAACAACTCCGAAACAAAACTTTAGACACATAATGTTACATATTTCTTTCAACAAATCTGCAGCAAAAATAACACAATTATAGAAAATAATTAAAATATTGCTGAATTTATAGCTTCCTATAGTTCTATAATAAAGCCATCAGGCATTAATCAATATTATTTTTATTTATTAATAACATATTGATTTCTAAAAATATAATATAATATAATTACAAAATGTTTTTAAGTGCTTGAGGTAATTAAAAAAAGCATTACCTATGCTTTTAATTATTAGAAATTAGAAGGTTTTTAATTTAAAATAGATATATTCCAACTACAACTAATCTACTTTTAGAAAAAACGTTATCTGTCAGATCTTAATTAAAGCAGCAAGCAGTAATTTTATAACTAAATAAGAACTCAAATTGTTACACAATAAATAATACTTTTCAACAATGACATAAGAGTATTTAGACACTAAATACAATCCATCGTTACATTTTCTTGAATAGATAACTTATACCAATAACCGAATGAAACGCTGAACAGTTTCATGCATTCCGTATTCTAATGCATCAGCAATAAGTCCGTGGCCAATAGAAACTTCATTAATCCAAGGAATCCGATTAACAAGAGCAGGAAGATTAGCAATTGTTAGATCATGACCTGCATTAATATGTAATTGTAATTCCCTTGCTTTTTGCGCTGCCAAAACTAATTTATCTAACTCCTGTGTTTGCTTTTCTTCATCATCAAACGCACCACCATAAGGTCCAGTATAAAATTCTACATAATCAGCGCCAATAGCTTTAGCAATATCGAGATCATCTAAAACCGTATTAGCAAATAACGACACACGAATATTTTTTTCTTTTAAGCGCTGAATAACAGGCGCTAAAAATTCTGCACTGCTAACAAAATCCCAACCGTGATCGGAAGTTGACTGATCTGGAGAGTCAGGAACAAGAGTAATTTGATCAGCATATTTTTCTGCTAAGTCTAAAAATGTATCACTTGGATAACCTTCAATATTAAATTCAGCATTAGGAAAAGCATCATTCATTAAAAAACGTATTTTTGGTAAATCAACAAAACGGATATGTCTTTCATCCGGACGTGGATGTACCGTCAAGCCTGCTGCGCCGGCAGAAAGTGCTATATATCCAATGTTTTCAATGCTTGGCCATGGAAGATCGCGCCTGTTGCGCAAAACAGCAACAGCATTAAGGTTAACTGAAAGTTTTATTGCCACAAACTATCCCACTTCTATAATATTCTGATATTAAAAAAACATATCTAAGCACAATATCAAACAATAAAATATTCTTGTACTACCGAACAATTGTTAAGCGCTCTGCTGCACGTGTAATTCCTGTATAAAGCCATCGTGCGTACATATCGCGAAATGCAAAACTTTCATCAAACAAAACCACATTATCCCATTGAGATCCTTGAGCTTTATGAACAGTCAAAGCGTATCCATAATCAAAATCATCATATCGTTTTTTTAATTGCCACGAAATTTGATTATCAGGATTCTCAAAGGTTGCTTTTAAAAGCTTAACTTTTGCTACACCACGTTCACTATCTTCTGGCTTAATAATAAGATTTATACCTAGTTTAACAGTTTCTTTCTGTGAAGTCAGAACTTTCCATAAAGAACCATTCAATAAACCTTTAGTAGGATCATTTCGTAAGCACACAAGTTTATCTCCAACCTGTGGATAATCCGTTGTGAAGCCCTTTAATTCACGTAAACGTTTATTATAAAGATAACGCGTTCGATTAATACCTACTAAAAGTTGATCAGCTTCCAGTACTAATTGTTGGTTAACCTCTTCACGAGTAATAACACGTGCTAAACCATAATCTCCATAAGAAATATCACGTCCCTCACGCACATCCATAGCTAAACGAATAATCGGATTATCACGCGCTTGTCTATGAATTTCTGATAATAGAAAGTCTGGCGCGCTTTCAGAAAAAAAACCTCCTCCCGATATGGGAGGTAACTGACTAGGATCACCCAGAACTAGAATTGGTGTTCGAAAACTCATTAAATCACGCGCTAATTGCTCATCAACCATTGAACATTCATCAACAATAACAAGTTTAGCTTGTACAACTGGACTTTGTCGATTCAATGCGAATGTTGGTGTAAGGGATGTTTTACCTGTTACTTCATCAGACACTTCTTCTTCACCGCGAGGGCAATAAATTAATGAATGAATGGTGCGAGCATTACTAGCACCCTTAGAACGTAAAACTTGGGCTGCCTTACCTGTAAATGCAGTAAATTGAACAGGACCATCAACTGTTTCAGCAAAATAACGAGCAAGTGTTGTTTTTCCAGTTCCTGCATAACCAAAAAGACGAAAAATAGGTGATTTCCCATTTTTCAACCACGCGGCTACAGCCTTTAATGCATTATCCTGTTCTGGTGAAAACTGCATAACCTATAAGATAAGATTCGTACAAAAAGTGCAAGCACTCTAAAAACTAACATTACTGTGAGTAAAAAATTTTATACGCATAATATTTGCTAAGCTAAAATCTATTATTGTTACACCTGTATGCATATTTGAAATCGTTGCTAAATAAAGCAACTAAAATAAAATATTTTAAATCTTAATTGTCACGATTTTCTTTCTTCATTTAATTATCTTTAAAAGAAATTTCATCTAAAATACCCTCTTATCTTTAAGCTATCTTCAAGCTTTTAATATTTTTATGCAGCGATAATTTTCCATTCTTCATTTAATTGGTTACGAAACCAAGTCATTTGCCTTTTTGCATATCTCCTAGTTTTTGTCTTCGCTGTCTCAATAGCATTCTCAAAACTTAAATATCCGTCTAAATAAGCTATAAATTCGGGTAAACCAATAGCTTTCATCGCTGGTAATAAAGGAGAAAGCATAAGCTGCTTTATAATAAGAACCTCTTCTAAAACTCCTTGTTCAACCATACGATCCAATCTCTTATTAATGTTTTCATAGAGCTGTTGACGCGGTGGAATAAGAAGAATCTTTTCTGAGCAATCCTTTGCAATCAAAGATTTTGTTTCTTGTTTTTGCCACCAACTAAGTGTTTTACCCGTCACATCATAAACTTCCAAAGCACGTATAATGCGTTGACCATCTTGCGCACAAATACGCTTAGAGAGCTCAGCATCAACCTGTAATAACTGACGATATAGATTCTCAACCCCCTCTTCTTGAAGTCGATGCCGCCACTTTTGTTGACAAACATCCGGAATATCAGGAATTTCTGAAATTCCTTCCAAAAGAGCACGAAAATAAAGACCTGTTCCACCAACAAAAATAAGTGACTTCGAAGTCACTATATTTAAAAGCTTTTCTACATCACGCAACCATTGTCCCACAGAATAACTAACAGAAGGACTTACATAACCATAAAGATAATGAGGAGAAATTATAATATCATCTTCTGTTGGTCGTGCTGTTAAAATATTTAAAGTATCATAAATTTGCATTGAATCAGTATTAATAATGACAGCATTTTTTTCTTGAGCTATTTTTAACGCAAGTTTTGACTTACCGCTTGCAGTTGGCCCCGCTATCAATGTGATTGTCCTTTGTGTCATTAAAAGCAATGCCTTCATCTTTTTCTGCAAATGTCTCTGTTGACGAGCAATAACAGAAAAAAATACTTAAAACATCAATCCATTTGGATTAATACAACCCGCAATTCTCCATCTGGACGAGCAACAACAAATAAAGCATTTTTACGCCCAGCTTCACGTAATTTACGAAGACGTTTTTTGGCATCTTCAACTGTTGTGACCGTACTTTGATTAATATCAACAACTATCTCACCAACACGAAGACGTTTTTTATCAGCTACACTATTTTGTGCAATGGATGTTATAATTAATCCATTAAGCTTATCTGAAATTGAGTAACGTTGCCGCAAATCAGCTGTCAATTCTGATAACGTCATTCCCATATGTTGCATTATCATCTTTTTAGGTACATCATCATTTTCTTTATCATCAAACTTTTCTATTATATTTTCATCCAAATCTGTTTCAACCAAACGACCAAGTTTAACTTTTACTGTTTTCTCTTGTCCATCACGCAAAACTGTAACATTAACTACTTGTCCTTCTGAGCTTTCTGCTATTAAACGTGGTAAATCATGCATATTTTTAATTTTAGTCTTTCCAAAGCAAAGAATAATATCACCAATATGCAGCTGACTATTATCAACTTCTGCATTTTCTATTTTACCTACAACTAATGCTCCAACAGCCTTATCGAGTTTTAAATTCTTTGCAATATCATCCGTAATCGGTTGAATTCGGATAGCTAACCAACCACGTTTTACCTCTCCAAAATTACGTAACTGATTGATAACAGAAAGAGCCATATCAGAGGGGATGGCAAAACCAATACCTATCGATCCAGAAGCAATTGCTGTATTAATGCCGATCACCTGACCACTTCTATCAAATAATGGACCTCCAGAATTACCTCGATTAATTGCTGCATCTGTTTGAATAAAATTATCATAAGGACCAGCATTAAGATCACGATTACGTGCAGAAATAATTCCAACCGTCACACTACTACCAAAACCAAGAGGATTGCCTATAGCCATAACCCAATCACCAATACGCGCGTTTTCTGATCTACCAAAACGTACAGCTGTTAATTTTTTTCCTTCTGGATCGACTTGAAGCAAAGCCAAATCTGTTTTGCTATCTTTCCCAAGCAATTTTGCCTTTAACTTTGTACCATCAACAAAATTAACTTCAATATAATCAGCATCAGCGATAACATGATAATTTGTAACAATGAGTCCTTTTTGTGCATCAATTACAAAACCTGATCCTAGAGAACGCACTTTTTGAAATTGGCTATCTTTCTTATCATCTCCAAGTGTAAAAAAATCATCAAAATATTCTTGTAATAATGAATCTTTTGGAACGATTGGCAAAGAAGTATCTTCATCCTGCTCAGTTCCATCAACTGTTTGCACTGTAGAAATATTCACTACAGTATCTAAAAGCGTCGTAACTAAATCAGGCACTGATAATGGTGCATTTTGTTGCAAAACAACATTAGACCAACTTATTGATCCCGATAAACACAAAACTACAGAAATAGTAGCTACCGTAGAAAAACACTTAAGAAACATATTTTTACCTATAATACACATTTATATGAAACTAACAGGCCTTCTACAATATCATACCACCTTCATCATCAAAGAAAGAATCCACGGATCGAATTTTTCATAAAACGATGTAATCTTATGATAACTTTACTATTTATCAATTGCCATCTTATTATCCAATATCTCTACGGGTGCAAATATTTTATTTGCTTGTGGTGGATTACGAAAATAAAAAAAGAAGTCCTCCTGTGGCGAAATTACCATCGAAGTGTTCTCTAAATTCCTGTACTGTTCCATTGCTAACCAAAAATCATAAAATGATGGATTAACCCTTCGTGCATTCAATAAAAGACGAATACTTTCAGCCTGCCCTTCACCACGAGTAATTTCAGCATCACGTTTCGCTGCTGCTACGATTTCTTCATATTTACGATTAGCTTCTGCAATAATTCGATCCCGTTCTTGCTGACCACGAGCACGAATATCTTCTGCCGCAGCTTCACGTTCAGCTGCCATTTGTCGATACACATCCTCTGAAACAGCATCAGTTAAATCAGTTTTACGAATCCGCACATCCACAATAGTAATACCTAAAGATCCTGCATCTACAGAAAATTGGCGCTGTACTTCAGCCATCATCGCTCCACGTTCATCCGATAAAGCCGCTTTAAATTCTCGCTTACCATAAACAGCACGCAAGGCATCAATAAAACGCGGTGCAAGATTTTCACGCGCAGCAATCTGTGGACGACCAGATGCAATACGTTGTAAAAATAGTTTCGGATTCGTAATACGGTAAATAAAAAACGCATCCACTTCATAATATGCACCACCACTAACCTGCACAGATTGTGTAGGTAAATCATAACGCAACAATCGATTATCAATAATAACAGTATGATCAAAAAAAGGAACTTTAAAATAAATACCAGGTTTAGGTTCTACATTAACAATTTGTCCAAAGCGCTTAATGGCTATCTGTTGACGAGGATAAACAATAAAAACAGACATCCATAAGGCTATAAAAACAAATATGACAGTCCCTAAAATAAAAAAGAAACGAAATTGCTGCATAATTAGTATCCCTCAGAAGCGTTAGAATCCGGTAGTATTACAGAACGCTTTGATTTTTTTATTGTTTTATTTGATGAACTGCCGAGCAATTCGTTTAAAGGTAAATAAGATACCGTTGGAGAAGCTGTTTGATCCAAAACTATCTTTCTTGGAGAAGAAAAAATACGCCCCATTGTCTCCATATAAAGACGATAGCGAGCAGCCTCTGGTGCAATCGCAGCTTCACGCGCTATAGCTTGAAAACGTTCAGAACGTCCTATTGCTTCTTCAATCATCTGCGCTTTTTCACCTTTTGCAACTTCCCGTGTGCGTGCAGCTTCACCATTAGCTAAACCCATCTTAGTAAAATGTACACGATTACCCTCTTCAATCATTCGCCCTCGTTCCTGTTCTGCCTGTTGAACAGAATTAAAAGCAGCAGCGACTTTAGTAGGAGGCGCAGCTTCACTAATTGACACACGATTTATTTCAACACCAAGTTGATATTTATCTGCAGTCAATTGGATAATTTTTTTGACATCATCAGCAACTTCTTCTTTTTTATCACGCAAAACATCATCAACTGGCCGTGAACCAATCACCTCACGCATTGCACTTTCAGCAACTTGACGAACCGTACCTTCTTGGTCATTCACATTAAACAAAAACTGACTGGGATTTGAAATTCGATAATAAACAGAAAAATTAACATTAACAATATTCTGATCACTTGAAAGCATCAAACCTTCACTTTGTTGCAATTGACCAGACTGACCACCAATAGCAATAGTTTTTTCTGTTAAAGGAACTTTCATATAAGTTTCAATTGGCCAAAAATGAAAATGTAGACCATCACTGATAATACCTTCTTTAGGAACACCAAAACGCAATTCCACAGCTTGTTCATTTTGTTGAACGATATATATAGATTGAAAACACCAAAAAAATAAAGCAAGCAGAAATAATATAATAAAAATACCACCGCCACCAAACTGCTTGAGCTGATCTTGCCCCTTACGAAAAATATCATCAATATTAGGACCATTACTACCACCAGAACCGAAAGGTTTCTTAGGCGATAATTTTTTATCTCCATTGGATTTATTTCTATCACCACTCCATGGGCCACTACCATTTTGATTTGTCCAGGGCATTATCACCTCATTTAGATTAATGTTATTAATCAAATCTTAATAATTTACAAAACTTGATCTCTGATTTCAATTTAAAGCGCCTTATTATTTTCTTACAATGTAAATAATAAATGCCTTCAATATCTCAAACAATCATTTCCGCTCATAAATCACAAAACGTGTTGGATAATCATCTTTCTCACCTTCTGGAATATATTGTGTTTTAATTATAGTCCACTTCTCTTTATCAAAAACAGGAAAAAAACTATCGCCCTCAATAAAAGCTAGGATCTCAGTAAGAAATATTTTATCAGCTATTTGTAATCCTTGTTGAAAAATTTCACCACCCCCAATAATAAAAAATGCATCTGCACCACTTTGAAAAGCAACCTGTTCTGCAATACGACAAGCCTGAGATAAAGAATGAGCAATAACAGCACCTTTAAGCATTAACATACGATTGCGAGTAATAACAATATTCGTACGGCCCAGTAAAGGGCGTCTAAGAGAATCCCAAGTTTTTCTTCCCATAACAATAGGTTTATTTAAAGTTAAAGTTTTAAAACGTTGTAAATCTGTTGATAAATGCCAAGGCATTGCACCTGCACAACCTATAACATTATTTTGTGAAACAGCTGCAATTAAACAAATTGAAAGAGTCATACTGCCACCGGTGCTTTGATATGTGGAAAAGCTTCATAATTAAGCAACTCAAAATCCTTAAATGTAAAAGAGAAAAGATTTTTTACTTCTGGATTAATAAGCATCGTTGGTAAAGCTTTCGGTGTACGAGATAATTGCTGTTCTGCCTGTTCAAAATGATTCAAATAAAGGTGAGCATCACCAAGAGTATGAATGAAGTCTCCTACTTGTAAATGGTTTATTTGAGCAATCATCATTGTCAACAATGCATAAGAGGCAATATTAAATGGAACACCCAAAAAAACATCTGCTGAACGCTGATACAGCTGACAAGATAATTTGCCAGCAGCAACATAAAATTGAAACAAACAATGACAGGGAGGTAAAGCCATTTCCTCTATCGCTGCAGGATTCCATGCAGATACAATTAAACGACGTGAATAAGGATTCTTTTTAATCATAGCTAAAAGATTTTTTATTTGATCAATATGACGCCCATCCGGTGTAGGCCAAGAGCGCCACTGATAACCGTAAATAGGACCAAGATCCCCCTTTTTGTCAGCCCATTCATCCCAAATGGATACACCATGCTCTTTTAACCATGTAATATTTGTATCACCTTTAAGAAACCATAAAAGCTCGTAGATAATTGAACGCAAATGCAGTTTTTTTGTTGTCAACAATGGAAATCCATCCTGTAAATTAAATCGCATTTGATATCCAAAAACCGATCTTGTCCCAACACCGGTTCGATCGAAACGATCAATACCGTCGTTTAAAACATGAAATAAGAGATCAAGATATGCTTTCATATTTAATGTTTATGCCCGATTCTGCATACTGTATAAAACAGAAACTTTAAAACTCACAAAAATACAATGTAATGAGTATCAAAATGATCTGTTTACAAGAAATTACCATTATACGATTGAATTTTGATGATTCAAATTGTAAGAAGCAAATTTTAAGTAACTTAATAAAGAGGGACGGTCTCCATGGAGAATGAAGAAACTTTAGCACTATATGATGCGAAAAAACGTATTCGGTCTATCATATCTAGTGCCTCAGGTAATTTAGTAGAGTGGTATGACTTTTATGTTTATTCATTTACTTCAATTTATTTTGCATCGCAATTTTTCCCTTCAGATGGCAATGTTATACTCCAGCTTTTTAAAGCTGCTATAGTTTTTTCTATTGGCTTTCTTATGCGTCCAATCGGTGGATGGCTCTTTGGCTTCATTGCTGATCGTTATGGCCGTAAACGGTCAATGCTTATTTCTGTTTTTATGATGTGTAGCGGTTCATTCCTAATTGCCATACTCCCTACCTATGAAACTATTGGAGCCTCAGCAGCAGTTCTTTTACTTTTACTCCGAATGCTTCAAGGACTTTCTGTTGGCGGTGAGTACGGAACAACAGCAACTTATATGAGCGAAATTGCTCTTAAAAACCAACGAGGATTTTTTAGCTCTTTTCAGTATACTACACTGATTGGTGGTCAACTTCTTGCCAGCCTTGTTATATTTACTTTAGCGCTTTATCTTACAGAGGAACAACTAAAAGCATGGGGTTGGCGTATTCCATTTGCTATTGGTGGATTAGGAGCCATTGTTGCAATCTATCTCCGTCGTTCACTTCATGAAACAACAACTAAAGAGAACCGTTCTAAAGAAAAAGCTGGTAGTATTAGAGAACTTTGGCGTAACCATCGGAAAGCCTTTTTTCTAGTGATTGGTTTCACAGCGGGAGGATCACTAACATTTTATACATATACAACTTATATGCAAAAATATCTCATTACAACTACTGGCTTTGATAAGCACACAGCTACAACTATAATGACGATCGCACTTTTTGTTTTTATGTTACTTCAGCCAGCATTTGGTGCTTTAGCTGACAAAATTGGAACAAAAACTTCACTTATTATTTGGAGTGTCTTATCTGTGATTTTCACAATTCCTGGGCTTTATATGATTGGCAATACTGAAAATTCATGGGTTGCATTATCAGTCCTTATTGGAATGTTATGTATTATCAGTTTTTATACATCCATTTCTGGCATTGTTAAAGCAGAAATGTTCCCATCTTCAATACGAGCGATGGGTGTTGGTTTATCTTATGCTATTGCCAATGCATTATTTGGTGGATCAGCTGAATCTGTAGCGCTTTTATTAAAAGATATTGGATATGAATTTATCTTTTATTTTTATGTAACTGGCATGATGACTGTTGCATTCATAGCAGTTCTTTTAATGCCTGATGCTCGAAAAAGTGGATATCTCCAAGGTGATGATATTCACTAAATATTCTCATAGTAAACAAAAAAGTCTAAAGAAATTTAGACTTTTTTGAAAATTATAATACAAAATTTACTTTTAAATATTTAAATCTTATCAAGTGCATTAGCCTGCTGGGCAATCAGATAATAAAAAGTCAAACGATTTTTTTTGCGGTCTCCTGACATCATTTCAGCAACTTTTGCAACAGCTTTTTGCGCATTTTCCTTATCAATATCCAATACATCTTGAGCCCATTTTTCAACACGCTCTAACTCTTTTTGATCTGATGTAGAAACTAACGACGCATCTTGATGTCTCATTACCAAAGTTAAACGACGTCTAAGTCGTTCTATTACAGCTTCATCAGGATTTACGTCATATAATTTAATATCTTCTAGATCATTCATCATTTTTCAGTCCCTCTCATAATCAGTAACTATACACAAAACATCATATTTTTATCTCAATAATTAGAGGATTTAAAATATTAACAATCCCCCTTTTCTAAAAACTGTTATTCGTTTATACTTACAAAGCTGTCTTTTCAGCTATGGTAATAAATGGACAATGAAATAAACCAATTGGACCCGGGGGCGGTACCCGGCGCCTCCACCAAAATATAAAAAATAAAGATTATATTTTTATGGGGGCGAAACAGGATCGACAAGGGTGTAAAGGTTGCTCTTTTACTCGGCATTGTACCACCGTTATCGGACTAAATGAGTAGTTGCAAATGACAACTATGCGGAAGCCCGTCTCATCGCTGCTTAAGCGATGCGAAAGCTTCAAACTAAGTCTTAAACCGTCGCAGGTCTAAGCGGGGTTCGAAGGCACCTGGCAACAGAAGCCTTCACTTTTAGGCCTATTTATTTTTGAACTATCAGAAAGTATTTAAAATAAATTCGTGTTTTTCTTGATTAATTAGGTGCATAGTCAGTAAAATGTTGCTAGCTTAAAAAAACATGTTATTGCACTGTATTATTCATATTTAATCACTGTATAAATTTAGGAGGAATAAACTTCGATGGTTCAAGATCAGATCCGTTACGACATTCTTGTTCAGGATGCACTTCGCGGTGTCATCCGAAAAGTTTTATTGGAAGTAGCCAAAGCAGGACTTCCAGGTAACCATCATTTTTTTATCACTTTCTTAACAAACGCACCAGGAATAAAAATTTCTCCTAGACTTCAAAAACGCTATCCTGACCAAATGACTATCGTATTACAGCACCAATTTAGAGATCTAAGTGTATCAGAAACTGCTTTTGAAGTAACACTTTCCTTTGGAGAAATTACTGAAAAACTGGTTATCCCTTTTAATTCTATTCAAGTCTTTTACGATCCTATAGCAGCTTTTGAAACAGCATTTGATCTTCCTCCTACCCTTACTTCAGGAGAGAGCCAAAATCTAGAAACTGCTTCGTGTTCCCCTTTTATTCCTTCAGATAAACAAAAAAAGGAAAGTATATCTACAAAAATATCAAATCTTAAAACGGAAAAAGAGCCATCAAATAATGATTCTAAGCAAAGTGCTGATATTGTTTCTTTGGACTCCTTCCGAAAAAAATAAATGAATGACTCTATGGCTACAATAATTAATCTTCGTCAATTTCGAAAACAGAAAAAACGTACAAAACAAGCTATTCATGCAGAAGAAAATCGCTATCGTTTTGGACGAACAAAGCTTGAAAAACTTTTTGATAAAAAAGAAAGTCTAAAAGCCCAAAAATTTCTTGATCAAAATCATCTCTCTAGCGATTAATGAAAACAGAGAAGAATGATACTATTCATTAATCAAAAACTTTTTTCTCCAAGAAATCTTTTTTGATTTCCTCGCAAAATATGATTTTTCTATAATTTCAATGTAACCTTACACTAAGACAAAGCCTTATTTTTCTTTATGTTGTGACTTTTTATGCATCCATTATAATTGAAAAATAAGCTTGTAACTTCATTTCGTATATATATATTTGGTGGCCTCTTATCATAGCGCTATGTCTTTATCTCCTCCTGTAATCTCTATATTTTTATTTAACTAAATGTGTCGTGTTTTTTAAGAAAATAATTTTTATCTGGCGTTCAAATCAAAAAAACACTAGATAAAGTTATAATGAATGACTTTTCCGATCATATAACGTCTCTTAAAAATGACGTATCTCCTCATAAGCCTGAAAATAATTCTAGGTTAATGACGCATATATCAGAAAGAAAAAACACACAACATAAGCCTAACTATTTAGAAAAGCTGAATCCAGAACAAAAACAAGCTGTCATCAATACAGAAGGACCCGTTTTAGTTCTTGCGGGTGCAGGTACTGGAAAAACCCGTGTTCTTACTACTCGTATTTCTCATATTTTGCATCTTGGACTTGCACACCCTAAACAAATATTAGCTGTTACTTTTACCAATAAAGCTGCACATGAAATGAAAATACGTATCGGTGAGCTTGTTGGTGAAACTGTCGAAAATATGCCTTGGCTTGGAACATTTCATTCGACTGGAGCAAAGATTCTACGTCGTCATGCAGAACTTATTGGCTTAAAAAGCAATTTTACCATTCTTGATCGTGACGATGTTATTCGTCTTTTAAAGCAACTCATTCAAGCTGAAGCACTGGATGATAAACGTTGGCCAGCACGTAATCTAGCAATGATGATTGATTCTTGGAAAAATCAAGGACTTTTGCCTAATTCTATTTCAGAGGGCGATGCTTATTCTTTTGGAAATGGAATAGGACGAAAACTTTATCGTAATTATCAGGATCGACTTAAAAATCTTAATGCCTGTGATTTTGGCGATCTTTTGCTGCACTCTATTTCCATCTTTCAAAATAACCCAGATATTCTTCGCGAATATCATAATAAATTTCGCTATATTCTTGTAGATGAATATCAAGATACAAATACAGCACAATATCTCTGGCTCCGCCTTTTGGCTCAACGCCATGAAAAACAGATTAACCTTTGTTGTGTAGGAGATGATGATCAGTCTATCTACGGGTGGCGTGGTGCAAAAGTCGATAATATATTGCGCTTTGAACAAGACTTCTCTCCTGCAAAAATTATCCGTTTAGAACGCAATTATCGCTCTACATCACATATTTTAAAAACTGCTTCTCATCTTATTTCTCATAATCAAGATAGACTTGGAAAAACGCTTTTTTCTGATCAGATAAATAGCGACGATGAAAAAGTAAAAATTCATGCTGCATGGGATTCAGTAGAAGAAGCTCGTGCTATTGGAGAAGAAATTGAACAAGCACAACGGGCTGGCCATTCCTTAAATCATATAGCTATATTGGTGCGAGCATCATTCCAAATGCGTGAATTTGAAGATCGCTTTGTCACACTTGGTCTCAATTATCGCGTTATCGGTGGTCCACGCTTTTATGAACGAATGGAAATACGTGATGCCTTGGCTTACTTACGTGTTGTTGTTCAACCAGCTGATGATCTAGCTTTTGAGCGTATTATCAATATACCTAAACGCGGCCTAGGAAATGCAACACTTCGTCATCTTTATAATAGCGCACGTGCGCGCTCTATTCCCCTCTTTGTTGCCGCAGCTGAAATAATTACAACTGATGAGCTAAAGCCTAAAATACGCAATGCTTTGCGAGATGTTGTAGAAAACTTTTACCGCTGGCAAAGCATGTTACAACGCACACCACATACAGAGCTTGCCGAAACAATTCTTGATGATTCAGGCTATACAGCAATGTGGCAAGAAGATCGTTCACCAGAAGCACCAACACGACTAGAAAATCTTAAAGAAATGATCCGTTCTATGGAACAATTTGAAAATCTTCGTAATTTTTTAGAGCATGTTTCACTAGTAATGGATTCTGAAAGCAATGAAAATATGAATGCAGTTAATATCATGACTCTTCATTCTGCTAAAGGTCTTGAATTTGAAACTGTTTTTCTTCCTGGTTGGGAAGAAGGTCTTTTTCCGCATCAACGCTCATTAGATGAAGGTGGTCATTCAGGATTAGAAGAAGAACGGCGTCTTGCTTATGTAGGAATAACAAGAGCAAAAAAACACTTACACATATGGTGTGTATCCAATCGAAGAATTCATGGACTTTGGCAATCTACAATCCCTTCTCGTTTCCTCAGTGAACTACCAGAAGAGCATATAAAAATAACAGAAATTGAAACATCTTATGGTAGTTATAACCAAACACACTTTAAAAAGAAAAATCCTTTTCATAATAGTTATTCAACACCAAGCTGGCAACATGCTCAAAAAAATCAAACAGAAACAACCCATAATAATTGGAGAAAACAATCGACTGCTCATGTTGAAAAAATTTGCTATGGTGATATCGATTTAAACTTTGGAATTACCCGTCTCCGCCAACAAAAAAACATTGAAGGAACTATTATTGCAAAATCAGTCTCTAATAAATCCTCAGCGTTCTCTATAAATGATCGGATTTTTCATATAAAATTTGGTTATGGTCAAATTAAAGCAATAGACGGCAATAAGTTAACTATCTTCTTTGATAAAACCGGGGAAAAACGTGTTCTTGATAATTTTGTAATAAAAGCTTAGTGCAATATAATATAAGTTACCTTTCCAAATAGAAGTTTAAATTTCAATTACTTAATCTTATTTTAGTTATAAATCAATGATTTACAAAGACAGTCCTTTATTTTGTTGATCAGAAAAGAACAATACCATGCACCCTTTGCTTATTGTTTAAAGAAATAATCTCTGTTCTATTTTAAAAAAAATTTTCAACTTAACTTTACACTGATTTTTGGCATAAAAAACCGTAAAATTTCACGCTATCTTATAAAACTGCAACTTCCTATTTGTACAACAAATAACATCCTAAATTACAACTCTATTGTAAACTATAGCATTTTTAGCAGCTTTAATATTATCACAAGCTTAGAGAACGCAATCTAGATTTAGGTTTACACATTTTAATATCGTTACAAATTTTCTTTTTGTTAATTTGATCATTGTTACAAATTTCTATGTCACCAAAAATCTCAACATCACCACACATTTCAACATTCCCGCGAACTCGTATTTTATCACCAACTTTGGCATTATCATAAATTTTGGCATTTTCGTAAATCACAGAATTATCCATAATCTGAGCTTTACCATAAACATATGCATTACCACTAACTATCGAACGACCAAAAATCTTAGCGTCTTCAAAAATTTTAGCAGCACCATAAACCCTAGCAGCTTCAAAAACTTTAGCATTACCAAAAATCTGAGCACAATGATAAATCCGAGCATTACCAAAAATCTTAGCGTTACCAAAAATCTCAATATCACCTATAATCAAAGTATCATCATAAACCTCAGCATTTCCATAAACTTGCGTATCCTTACAAATACTAGCGTTTCCATAAACTTTAGCACTATCATAAACCTTAGCATTATCTTTAACTATAGCTGTATCGCAAATTACGGCATTCCCCCAAATTGCAACATTATCACAAAGACGAGCATTACCATAAATCTCAGCATTGCCAGAAACTTTAACATTATCAACAACTAAGGTATTACCATGAATCTTAGCATTTTCGAAAATCTTAGCATGATGTGAAATCATAGCTCCGCCATAAACTTTGGCATTATGCCAAATCTTAGAACCACGAATATCAGCATTCCCATAAACCATTGCATTATCACAAATCATTGCATTATCATAAATCATTGCGTGATCAAAAATCCTAGCATCACCAAAAACTGCACAATCTTCAATGAGAGCATTACCATAAATCTGAGCATTACCATAAATCTCAGTTTTGCCATAAGTTATGGCATCATCATAAACCTTGGCATTACTATAAACCTTCACTGCACCAGAAACCCTGGCATTATTAAAAACCTTGGCATTACTATAAACCTTAGATTCACCAGAAACCTTGGCATTACCAGAAACCTTGGCATTACCATAAACCTTAGCATTACCATAAACTTGGGCATTACCATAAACTTGGGCCTTACCATAAACCTGGGTATTATTATAAACTTGGGCATCACCAGAAATTATGGCATCACCAGAAACCGTAGCGTCATTATAAACTGTGGAACTACCATAAATCTTAGCATTACCAGAAACACAAGCTTTGTTGTAAACTTGAGCAAATTTACCAACCCAACAATTGCCTTCATGAGATAGATTGCATTCATCTTCAATAAATCCCCCCAGATCACCTGTCTTTATATCTCCAAAATCCCTAAGGGCTTTAATGCGATAAAGTCGTAACAAACCGTCTGATATCTCCTCGTCTGTAAGTTCATACTTCTTGAGTTTATCGTAAGATTTAATCTGATTTTCTTCAGATACTTCAGGGTAAGCAGTAGCAACCTGAAGATTTTCTTCATCTGACAAATCCTCGGTTTTTCCAATCAAATCATTTGAAACGATACGTTTAGAGCGCTTAACAGCTTTAGTATGATTCAACTTTTTATCATCAACTATTGTGCTTCCATCTACAGATTCATACTTTTTAGACATCAAAAAACTCTCTTAATTTAATCTCTAAACTAAAAATTGTATTCTTATACATCCTGCTTTTCTATAATTTTTTTCTCAAAGTGTCAAAATGTTCTTTACGCAGCACAAACATTTATATTTCTCGCTAGTGTTTTTACCTATGACGCATGTAGAAATAAGCCTTTAGGTGAGAATTTTCGCTCACTGCTTCTAATGGTAAAATTGTCAAAAAATCTGCAGTAATTTTCTTTGGCTACTTTAACGTGCGAAAAGTTACGTACAGTTATTGAAGAAACAGGAGGATCTTTCATTAGACTAACAGATCCTGTTGTCTTACCACGTGCGATTAAAAATACTACAGAGCTCAATGGTTCACGCAGAGCACATTTATGTGACGGTATAGCACTTACTCGTTTTTTGTCTTGGCTAGATAGACAAATACTAGGTACAATTGATGAAATTTCCGCTGCTAAAAAATTAGAAAACTTCCGTATTATAACAGCACAAGAAATGGGAATGAAACTCGAAGATCTTTCCTTTGATACGATTTCAGCAGCCGGTAAAAATGCTGCAATTATTCATTATCGTGTAACCACTAAGACAAATAGATTACTAAATGCAGGTGAGCTTTATCTTGTTGATTCAGGTGGACAATACCGAGATGGCACAACAGATGTTACCCGTACAGTAGCAATTGGAAATATTGGAGAAGAAGAGAAACGCTGTTTTACCCTTGTCCTCAAAGGTATGATTGCTCTTTCAAGTGCAAAATTTCCAAAAGGCACGCGCGGACAAGATATTGATGTTTTAGCACGCAATGCTTTATGGAAAGCTGGTTTTGATTATGCACATGGCACTGGCCATGGAGTTGGTTCCTATCTTTCTGTTCACGAAGGACCACAAAATCTTTCACGCTATGGAAGCCAAGAACTTATTCCAGGTATGATCATCTCTAACGAGCCTGGATATTACCGTGAAGAAGCTTTTGGTATTCGTATTGAAAATTTGATGATTGTCAAACCAGCACAAAAAATTACTAATGGCGATATAGATATGCTATCATTTGAAACACTTACAAATTGTCCGATTGATCGACAATTAATTCTGATAAAGCTTTTAACAAAACAAGAGAAACAGTGGCTTAACGATTATCACGCCCGTGTTTATCAAGTTAATGCGCCATATCTTGATAAAGAAGATAAAAAATGGCTTAAGAAAGCTACAATGCCTCTTTGAAAACAAATACACCCTTACATTAATATCTAAAGGAAGCTTTAAAAAAGCTAATTTTCATTTTAAAAATAGAATATTCTAATTTCTGGAAATTAGAGATAAAGCCCTATCAGTCAATTTTTCTAGGGCTTTAGCAAAACTGATAAATACAAAACCAATCCTTGATTTAGAATTGATAACGTAAGCCACCAGAAACACTAATTCCAGAAAAGCCAGCTTTGGTTAATTTATGTTGGTATAACAAGTCACCGTGAAGTGCTATCCTATTAGACAATTGGGCATGAACACCTGTACCTGTTTCAACTGTAGAACCAAATGCACCTAACTGAAACGCATCTTTAAAATGCACTATCCGCTTCTTTTCATAACTATGCGCAACATGAAGTTTGGTATAAAAGGAAACAACATCTGCATTTTCAGAAGAGGCAAAAGCTTTTATTAAACGACCACCTATCCGCCCTACCAATTGATCATGGCTTCCTAAATCAATATCAAACCGATCTATATCACGCGCTTGATCAAACAGCAGAGACTGATAAATAACTTGAAGCTGTGGCTCAAGAATAAAATCATGATAGCCTGTGATAATAGACTGACCGCCCGTCAAAGACGCATTCAAAAGTCTCCCTTTTAGTTCTGCTGTTTTTCCCCGAGAAAGAGTGACAACATCGCCCTTAAAAAAATCATACGAGATAAAGCCATTTGCATAAAAGCCTGTATCATGATCCAAATTCGCATAAAGCTTGCCAGACCATTTATCAAAAACACTCTTTTGACTGTGTTTAACTGCACGAGGATGAAGAGAGAGCTGACCATAACCGCCCATAAATCCAAAGGACGAAGCACTATGTTTGCTCTCTAATGTATTTAATACAATTCCTGCTGTCGCATTGTTATAGTCAAGATCAGCTCCATAACCATATTCAAAAACGGACAAATTGGAAGTATAACGGTGGTTGCTACCATAACCACGGATAAAAAAGTTTGTCTTTCTCTTTTTATCCGCTTCATGAGAAGCACTTTGCATGATTTCCAACAGTTCACGTTGATTACTTACATCGACCAAACCTGTATGAAATAAAGCATGAGGTAAAAGCAAATAACTTGGAAGTTGTGGCACAACTGTTGGTACTATTTGCAGCCGATAATCCCAAAAATCATTACCAGATTGCTTACCTTTTTCCCCGTTCTGCCCAACCAACTTTTGTCCTAGATCCGCTTGCCCTAGTTCAGAACTTGGACCATACGCAGAAAGAACATACTGATAAGGTAAATTATCTGCTGTGATATAATCACCCTTCAGTTTGAAGGAATTTTCTTGCGCTGTACCAGAAACTTGAATAAGCGAAACACCCTGAGTATTTCCTGTGCCCGTTTTATCTCCTAGATCTCCTGCAGTTGCAGAAACAGAAACTACAGTAACACCAGATACATCACCATCGATTAAAAGTCGATCCGTATCCGAGTTACTTTGATCTAAATAACTATTAAGATAAAGCTCCGCATTCCCCTCTGCTGTATAAACAAGACTATCCCCCGTGCCAATAGAGAGTGTTTGATAAACATTATCGCTTGGCTTTTCAAAAATAATTTTACTATTTTTAAGTGTCACAGTAGAAACAGCAGAAAAATTTCTATCACTTTCAATTATTGCATGGATTTGACTGATTCTGTCATTCACTTTTTTTAAAGTCCATGTCGAATTATTCTCCAACTTCAAATGTACTATAGCTTCTTCTGAATCCAATATTGAAGCACCTTCGAGCTGAGAGTTATTAGCTTTAATGTTTGTAACACCACTAGCAACTCTGAACAAAACACCACCGGATAATTTCGTATCTAATAAATTAAAGGTCTGCTCCTCATCAACATCATAATTATAAATAGCGGTACTGTTAGGAACAATAAAATTTGTTTTTTTCAAAGTAATCGTTACAGGCTTACTAGTAGACTTGCTTGAGTCTTCACTACCTGTGTCAAATACAGCATACATACCAAAATACCGCTCACCATCTATTTTAACATCTACATTTTCAAGCTTTATATTTACCTTATCTATATTTTCACTACTTTCACTATCTATAAATGCAGGTTCTTCCACATGAGTACTGCCTGTATTCTTCTTAAAGGCAAATACAAATCCATTCGCATTTTCAAGATGAATCTTTCCTTCTTTCATCTCAAAAGTACTCTGTGGAGACATATAAACAGCAGCTCTTGACATATAATCGAAAAATTTACCATTAACCTCACTAGGATTATATTCTTCGATACCTTTACCAATAATGTTAACTTTCTCTAAAGAAACCTTTCCTGTATCCATATAAACTGCGTAACCTTGGTTAAAACTAATACCTGCATTCAATTTATTTACACCCCGCATTTTAATAATGCCATTTTTAGTAGTGGAAAGACCTTTGCCCTCTTTAGGCACTGTAATCTCTGTATCCACTAGCTCAACTATAGCATTTGAACCATCAGCTTTAACAGCAATCTTATTATTACTTATCAATGTATTGTCCGCACTTACTGAACTATTTTTTGAAACAAGAATACCTGTTGTTAGGTCTTTTAAGACCAATCTATCAGCGACAACGAATCCGTTGTTTTCGGTTAGTATACCAATATAAATATCTTCATCACTTTCGTTATTTCCATTTTGACTATTTCTTTGATTTCTATTACTGTTTTGGGGACCTAGAATGTTCACGTGATTTGCATTAACGTTACTAGTCGTATATATACCAATTGCCCCTTTGTATTCAGAAGTGCTTTTTTCTTGTTTCTCTTCCTCACTAGTCTGTTCAGACAGATGATATGTTTCATCAGTTATCATGTGAATTGTGATAGTTTCACTATCTTCCTGTTGATTAGATTTTCCAAGTTCATCTTTACACACTTTCACTATAAATTTTTTATTATCCCATGTTATATTAGTATTGTTTGAACTATTACTTTCACCATTACTGCCAACTCGAGCGCTCTGACACTTATTAACAGAAACAGACGAATCAACAGAAGAAGGATCACCTAAAAAAGTATTAACTAATACAAAAAGCTGGGATAAAAAATTGGAAAATATATCACTCATAGCAATACCAATAATATTTCAATAAAAATTAAATACACTGTGCATTTAATACTAAATAAATAAACACATTTCAAGTCATTATCATATAAATAATGTTTTATGTATTGGATTTCTCTATTAACTTTTACTAAATGAAAACTATTCAATAAATAAAGTTAAGCTTTACACTGAATACAAAAAAGCATTTCTTGATAAATTTATGGAGCTGAATTAAACACATTGAAAACAGCACATATCAATTTAAAAAAACGACACCAAGTTAAGTAAAAAACATCACACTATAATTTCTGTTAGAAACAGTGTATTTGCAATACCAATAGAATTTTTATAATTTTTTCTTCTACAGATCTGTAAAAAACTTATATTTTGTATTTTATTATAAATTTCGATATAAAATCAGTCTTTTATAGCATAAAACATACATCAAAAATATAATTATAAAGTAAATAATAGAAAATTTACTAACTTGTTTTCTATAATTTATTATAAGAAATGATAATAACATTATGTGAATCATTGTTTGAGATGAAAATTCTCAATATAATGCCCGTCAATCAACTTGAGCCAGTTTTTTTCATCCAAAACCTCAATACCTAATTGCTGTGCTTTAGTTAGTTTCGATCCTGCTCCGAAACCTGCAACAAGAAGATCAGTCTTTTTAGAAATAGAATTCGATGTCTTAGCACCTAACCGTTCTGCCAAGGACTTTGCTTCGTCTCTTGACATATGCTCTAAAGTTCCTGTAAAGGTGATAATTTTCCCTACTATTGGCGAATAATCTATTGTAACAGGCGCTTCATGAAGAGGAGTTACTTCTTTAAGTAAGGCCGATAAAATATCACGGTTATGCACCTCCTGATAAAAATCAATAATCGCTTTACCAACACGAAATCCAATTCCCTCAATATTGGTTAATTCCACCCAAATCTCATTACCTTCATTGTTTTTATCAGGTGGCATAATGGCCGACATCGCTGCAGTTTCAAAAGCAGTGTAATTTTGGTAAGCACGAGCAAGACGTTGCGCCTTAACCTCACCAATATGACGAATGCCTAATGCAAACAAAAAACGACTTAAAGAAATTTCACGACGAGCATTAATGGCATTATAAAGCTTACGAACTGAAACAACTCCAAACCCTTCCATATTTTCCAAACGTTTCAAAGAGTTTTCTTGACGTCGTTGTAAAGTGAAAATGTCGACTGGCGAACGAATACAAAGCATTTTATCTTGAGCATGAAAAAAAAATTCCACTTGTTTTCTACCAAATCCTTCAATATCAAAGGCATTACGCGAAACAAAATGACAAATTCGCTCAATTGCTTGCGCGGAGCAAATAAGTCCACCTGTACATCGGCGAACCGTTTCACCTTCTTCACGAACAGCATGACTCCCACAAACAGGACATACGTGAGGAAAAATAAAAGCAGGAGTATCTTTTGGACGCTTTTCAACAAGGACATCGACAATTTGGGGAATCACATCGCCAGCACGTTGTATAATCACAGTATCACCCACACGGATATCACGTCCTTCACGAATTGGCTCACCCTTATGACCGATTCCTTTAATATAATCTTCATTGTGCAAACTTGCATTAGTAACGACAACCCCACCTACAGTAATAGGTGTAAGACGAGCAACAGGGGTTAATGCCCCAGTTCGGCCTACCTGAATATCAATATCTTCTAAAAATGCTATAGCTTTTTCTGCTGGAAATTTATGTGCAATCGCCCAACGTGGTGAACGAGCAACAAACCCTAAACGCGTTTGGAGCATTAAATCATTAACTTTATAAACAATCCCATCAATATCATAATCTAGTGATTGACGGCATTCTTCGATAGAATGATAATATGAAATAAGATCTTCTACTTTTTCAAAAACCTTTGTCAATGGGTTAATAATAAAGCCATATTCTTTAAGCTTTTTCATCATTCCTATTTGGCTTTCAGCAGGCATTTCACTTACTTCACCCCAAGCATAAGCAAAAAATTTAAGATTTCTGCTAGCGGTTATCCGTGAATCAAGTTGACGTAAGGAACCAGCTGCTGCATTTCTAGGATTTGCGAAAACTAACTTCCCTTCTTTCTGTTGGTTAATATTGAGTAACTGAAAATCTTTCTGTCCCATATAAACTTCACCACGAACCTCAATAATATCAGGAAAATTAGCCTGTAAAATCTGTGGAATATCAGCAATTGTTCGCGCATTTGTAGTGACATTTTCACCTATGGATCCATTTCCACGCGTTATAGCACGTACAAGTTTTCCCGCCTCATAGCGTAAAGATAAAGATAAACCATCAATTTTTGGTTCGGCTGTCATTTCTATTATTTGTGTTTCTGGCAATCGTAAAAAACGACGAATACGTTCAATAAATTCACTAACATCTTCAAAATTAAATGCATTATCCAAAGACAGCATTGGCTGTGCATGAATAGATTTTTCAAATTTTTCAGAAATCGGTGCACCAATTTTAGATGAAGGAGAGTCCGCACGAATTAATTCAGGAAAGAGGGCTTCAATTTCCTCATTACGACGACAAAGAGCATCATATTCTGCATCAGAAATTTCAGGCTGGTCATCACGATGATACAGCACATCATGACGTGCAATTTCTTTTGCCAACCATTCCAACTCACTTGCTGCTTCAAGAGCGGTTAAATTTTTAATCACATTTTTGTCCATAAATTCTATTCCAAATCTTGAATGATGATTATACACAAATCCCAATGATTATTATAAAAAGAATCTAAATGAACATCTGTTTGTTAGTATTTTCATTATTTCTTAATTATGTCTGTGCTAAAAGCTTTTGAGCTGCAGCACGTGCTTCTTCAGTAACTTGTTCTCCTGCTAACATACGTGCAATTTCTTCTGCACGTTCTTGAGTTTCTATTTTATTAATACTCGTAAAGCATCCTGTATCGCCGCTTTCAACTTTTGAAATCAGAAAATGATTATGGGCCTTAGATGCTACCTGCGGTGCATGCGTAACAGCAAAAACTTGAATATTTTTTGATAAACGCAGTAATCGTTGTCCAATTGCAGCCGCAACAGCTCCGCCAACACCTGTATCAATTTCATCAAAGACTAATGTTGGCGCTGATCCACGATCAGCTAATACAACCTTCAATGCTAATAAAAAACGAGACAATTCACCACCAGAAGCCACACTTAATATCGGCCCTGCTCGCGTTCTAGGATTTGTACGCACCCAATATTCAACACGATCAATACCATCTGGACTATATTTTTCAGCATCACTCTGTATTTCAACAATAAATTCTGCTTTCTCCAATCTCAACGCTGGTAGCTCATCCATAACGCTTGAAGATAAACGACGCGCTACTTCTTGACGCTTTATCGAAAGCGCTTGTGCTAATATGTCGTACTCTTTTTGCGCTTTTCGAGCTTCAGTCTCTAAATGAACGAGTGTTGCTTGAGCAGAATCAAAATCAGCAAGTTCAGCACACATCTTATCGCGCAACTGAGCAAGTTCATCTCCAGAAACATGATATTTGCGAGAAAAACCTCGAAGTGCAAAAAGACGTTCTTCTATTCGTTCTAACTCGTTAACATCAAAATCCAATGCTTGCATTGCAGCTTCGATACCATTTTGCGCTGTTGTGAGTGCATGCAATGCATCATCAATAGACTTCACTATAGGTATAATCAAATCCTGCGCTTCAGGAATTTTCCGCTCCAAACGTCTTACCAAATTAGCAAGAACAGGGATTGGTGATTTTGAACCTCCTAAGAGATCATCAGCCTCTCTAATATCTGTTGCTATCTTTTCTAATTTAAGCATATCAGCCCGACGAAGAGACAAAGCATCTTCTTCATTAACTTTGAAATCAAACTTATCAAGTTCTTCTACACTTGCACGAAGATAATCAACTTCACGTGCAGCACTTTCAACTTTAACACGTTGTTGTTGCACACGTTCTTTTAACGTATGCCATATGCGATAACACTCGCGCAAATTTTCTACTTCACTTTCAAGACCACCAAAAGCATCTAATAATTGACGATGTGTACTAATATCAACAAATGCACGATCATCATGTTGTCCATGAATTTCGACCAACATACGGCCAATATCACGCATCAATGTAATGCTAATCACTTGATCATTCAGAAAACCACGACTACGACCATCACTTGATTGTACACGCCGTAGAATGATATCACCGTCACAATCAAAACCATTTTCACATATCAGCCGCCGTACAGGATGTGAAACAGGAACATTAAAAACAGCTGTTACTTGCCCCTGTGTCATACCATGACGCACAAGGGAAGAATCTCCACGTCCGCCAAGAGCCAACAATAGAGAGTCAAGTAAAATAGATTTCCCCGTTCCAGTCTCCCCAGTTAAAACGGACAAACCTTCTGTAAAATGAATATCAAGTCTTTCGATCAAAACAATATTATGAATCGAAAGTTGGACCAGCATATGAAATTAATTCACCTTGCTCTTATTGCCACTCAAAGCACGAGAAATCCAAGAAGATTTGTGCTCTTTAGGCGATATACTATTTTTTTGCAGTAAATCATAAGAAAATTTATACCATTTACTTTCTGGATAATTTCGCCCCAAAATCGCTGCTGCCGTCTGCGCTTCCATAGTTAATCCGAGAGCAAAATTAACTTCTGTCAATCGGAAAAGTGCTTCTTCAATCTGATTTGTATCTGGATACTCTTCAATCACAGTACGAAATCTTCTACTTGCTGCTAAATATCGCTGACCTTCTTCATAATAACGACCAATCTGCATTTCCTTACCAGCTAATTGCTCTCGACCAAAACGTATTTTAGCCTTAGCATCGCTGACATACTCTGATTCTGGATAGCGTTCTATCAAAACCTGCATAGCAGCAATAGCACGCTTCGTATCCTGCTGATCACGTGTAACATCAGGAATCCGACGGAAAGAAGAGAGACCAATAATATAGTAAGCATAGGCAGAATCATCCGCTAGCGGATAAAGAGAAATATAATGCTGTGCCATAGCAATTGCATCATCATACTTAGCTAACCGATAATTTGTAAAAGCACCCATTATTAATGATTTACGACCCCAATCAGTATAAGCATATTGTTTTTCAATAATAGCAAACTTTTTTGCTGCTTCACTAAGGCGCCCCACATCAAGATTAGCAAGTGCTTGATTATACAAAACATCTGGTGGATCTATTTTTAAAACATGCATCGATGGATCGAGGATATTTTTTCCTTTACCTAAACAACCTGCTAAAAAACAAGTTCCTCCTAAAAGAACCCCAATCAAGACTTTGCGTACAATGGTCAATTTTCTATGCTCTATATTCCCAATATACTTATCAGGTTTTTTCATAGTCTCTCGGCCTCCAGAAAATATCATTTTACAGAAAAATACTCATCAAATTTTGTATCATATCATTTTCAAATCAACTAACAAAATTTATATACTCTAAATCTATAATCCGCCTTTAAATTATATAAAAACCAAGTAAATTTTTTAAATTTTATTTTTGCCCTATTTACACATTACTTTTTTCGTAACATGATTCGCCCTGTAAAACAGTCTTAACTAATTTTGAATTAAGAGCATGCCCACTACAATAAGAACGGAATAATCCAATAAAAGGCGCACCAAGTAAGGCAGTATCGCCGATAGCATCAAGCATTTTATGTCGAACAAACTCATTTTCAAAATAAGCGCCAGATGGATTAATAATTTGATCATTAAGACCAATAATAAGAGAGTTTTCTAAAGAAGAACCTATTCCTTTTCCAGAAGTCCATAATTTTTCCACATCCTTAACAAAACCAAAAGTGCGCGCACAAGACAAATCATTTTTAAATCCTTGTGCAGTAAGATCAAAACTAAGATGTTGTTTGCCAATAACAGGAGTAGGAAAAGAAATTGTAACATCAAAACGACACCCATCAAACGGCAAAAACTCAGCCATACCATTTGCTGTTTCAACACGCACTGGTTTTTTTATAACAAAATAAGACCGCAATGCTGTTTGCTGAACGATACCTACCTTTTCAAAACCTTGACAATAATCCCATGAGCCACCATCCAAAATAGGAACTTCATTACTTGACACATCAATGATGAGATTATCCAAATTATACGCAGCAATTGCGGCCATCAAATGTTCAATTGTCTCAACTCTTATATTTCCATGTCCAAGCACTGTTGATAATTCAGTTTCTCCAACTTGCGATGCATGCGCTGGAAATATTTGCTCTTTCCCATCTATGCCATAACGCTTAAAAATAATACCACATTCAATATCAGCTGGCTCAATCTTCATAACAGATAAATGTCCACTATGAACACCACGTCCTTCAAATATTAATGTATCTTTAAGAGTCGATTGATATTTCTGTCCCAATTAATAATACCACTTCATTAATATGCTTAATAATTTTTTGCAATCCTCATAAGACTATCAAAAATTATCTTTACAATAGATAATAAACCCATTTAATGAATGGATTTATTATTTTCTATAAAAACTCTATAAATTTTACTATAATAAAGTTTTCATTATATAATGGATAGAAATATAGAGTTCTCTTATTTCAATTTTCTATACATTAATTTGCTTGGCGACGCAAAAATGCTGGTATTTCCAACTCGTCCTCTTCACTGATACAAATGTTTTGATCCTGCGATGCAGGTTGCTGCAACTCAGTAGAATAACGAGGCACATAAACAGAAGTATCTTGAGAAAACTCCTGAGGATTGGCACTAGAAATATGAAAATCTTTGTGCGAAGAAGAATTGACAGCAGGCTCTAACCGAGCTTCTGGTTCAATTTCTTCACGATACGTCAAACTTTGTTTCAAACGCTGCCAAAGATTACGTGGTCCTTGATCGACATTAGAAAAATTTGTACTTGGCCCCCGAATAGAAGACGGAAAATCTTTTAACTCAGGCATACGCACCGGCGTTGAACAAGATTGTGTTTGCACTTGTTTTTTCTTCTGTTCTGCAATTCCAACCTTGTCATCAAGAACGTGTGCTGTTGCTTCCATTCCCACTGCTCTAGCCATAGGTTGTTGAGAAACACAACCAACTTGCATACGTAATGGACTTGATGTCTTTGCATGTATATTTTGCCCATAAGGAGCGGTGTTTACAGTTCGTGGAGTGTATGATGTATCTGTAGTCGGCACAAAAAATTGACTTTTTGGACAAAACGGCTCTTCAATTGGTTGTTTCATTTCTACTTCTAGCGCTTCTATAACTTCTACCATTGATTCAGAACGCAAAGACGATGATGACTGAGAAGCAGTCTGCGTTACTCCAGTATCATTTTTACGCATTGAAGCTAAGGGTCGATGAAATTTAGGATGTGAAGGTTGTATTATATCATTAATCTCACGATCAATACCAGTAGCAACCACCGATACACGAATAACACCCTGAAGTGACTCATCATCAATAGCACCAAAAATAACATTTGCGTCAGCATCAACTTCTTCTCTAATACGATTAGCCGCCTCATCCACTTCAAACAAGGTCATATCACGACCACCCGTAATAGAAATTAAAAGACCACGAGCTCCACGCATAGAAGTGTCATCTAACAACGGATTTGCAATAGCAGCTTCAGCAGCAGCCAAAGCACGTCCATCACCAGATGCCTCTCCAGTCCCCATCATTGCACGACCCATTTCATGCATAACAGAACGAACATCTGCAAAATCAAGGTTAATCAATCCTTCTTTAATCATCAAATCTGTAATAGAAGCAACACCAGAATAAAGAACTTGATCAGCCATAGCAAAAGCATCAGAAAATGTTGTTTTTTCGTTCGCAATACGAAAAAGATTTTGATTTGGAATAACGATTAATGTATCAACCGATTTTTGTAATTCTTCTATCCCAGCTTCTGCTGTCTTCATCCGACGTGCACCTTCAAATTGGAAAGGCTTTGTCACAACACCAACAGTCAAAATACCTTTTTCACGTGCCGCATTAGCAACAACAGGTGCCGCTCCGGTTCCTGTACCTCCGCCCATACCTGCTGTAATAAAAACCATATGAGAATCTGCAAGATGATCGATAATTTCATCGATACATTCATCTGCAGCAGCTTGGCCAACTTCTGGTAGAGCACCAGCACCTAAACCTTCTGTTACTGCTGCACCTAGCTGGATAACACGTTCAGCTTTTGACATAGCCAAAGCCTGTGCATCTGTATTAGCAACAACAAAGTCAACTCCTTGAAGGCCAGCATTTATCATATTATTTACGGCATTTCCGCCACCACCTCCAACACCAAAAACGGTAATACGTGGCTTCAATTCCGCGATATCTGGCCGGTGCAGATTAATTGTCATGTTTTTTTTCCTTCTCATAAAACACCGCAAGCCAAAGCGATGAAAATTAATACCCAAATAGACCTACTAAAAACTCTCACGCAACCACTGACCGACACGTTGAAAATACCCACCTGTGCCAGTTGATAATTGTCTCACTGTTGTATGAATTGTTTTTTCTTCGAAACCCGCTAATTGCGGATAGATTAACAATCCAACAGCTGACGAAAACGCTGCTCCTTTTGCAGAAGCAGGAAGCCTAGAAACACCTAAAGGCCGCCCTATACGAACATTTCTTCCTAATATATTACGCGCCATCTCTGGCAACCCAATTAACTGGCTTGCCCCTCCAGTTAAAATAACACGCTTACCAACAATATGACCAAACCCAGAACAACTCAAACAATCACGAAGCATTTCTAATATTTCTTCAACACGCGCCCGAATGATACGACCAAGAACTGCACATGGATATTGAGTTCGCTCATTTCCAATTTCAGCGACATTAATCATATGATGAGCATCAGTAGTTTCTGAAAGTGTTGAACCATACATAACTTTTAAACGCTCTGCTTCTTCAATAGACATAGATAATCCCCGTGCAACATCAAGAGTTATATGGTGCCCACCAATTGAAAGTGTATCTGCATGAACAAATTTTCCTTCAGAAAATATTGAAAATGTTGTTGTTCCTGCCCCAAAATCAATACATGCAGCTCCTAAACGTGCCTCATCATTAATCAAAACTGCAAGACTACTCGCAAAAGGTGTTGCGACCATTGCTTCAACACTTAAATGAGCGCGATTAATACAAGCTTCCAAATTACGTAAAGATGCTGTTTCTGCTGTCACCACATGCACATCCACCCCAAACAATTCGCCCATCATTCCAACAGGATCAGAGATTCCTTTATCTCCATCCAATATATAAGATATCGGAACAGAATGCATAATATGCCGTTCAGCCTCAAAAGCTTTACGCGAAACATTTGCCAAGGCCATACGCATATCACGCGCAGTAACTTCACGCCCACCCAAATGTACTGTACCGTTAATAAAAGTACTTTTTAATCGGTTTGAGGAAAAATTTACAATAACTGAATCTACCACTAAACCAGCCATTTTCTCTGCAGCATCAACAGCTAAACGTATTGATTGCTCCGCTGCAAGCATATCCATAACAACACCAGATTTAATTCCACACGAGCGCTGTACACCAAAACCCAAAACTTCCATAAAATGTGTACGACCGTGCAAATGTTGCGGATATTTCAAAGGACGTAAACAAGCAATAAGACAAACAACCTTACTTGAACCCACATCAAGAACTGTTAGAAAACGCGTCTTGCGCCCCCTCCCATGATGATGTGATTTCAAAAACATCATATATTCCTTTCTTTTAATACCTTTAAAATACGTTCTTCTTCCATTACTGTCGCACGATGCTGTGCTAACACTTCATCTGACAAAGCAATCGTTATTCGATCAGAAAGACGTAAATCAATGCTTAAAGCGTCCCGAGAAAAAAGATCTTTTGCCGTATTTGTCTTAAAAAGAGCAACAAGCCTTTCAATAGCCCCTTCTTCAGGCAACATAATACGCACCCCATTTTCTAAAAAAATATCCCAACGTCGATCACCCACACGCACATAAGCACGAATACGATCACGGAATTGCGAATATGGTAACAACGACTGAATAAATAACTTCGCTGCTTTTTGCGCTCCCTGACCAACAACAAGTGGTAAATTCTGAACTAAACCGGTCTGAAATGGTAAAATAATACGCCCTGTATCATCAATCACATCCATTACACCATCATGTTGCCAAATTGCGTATGGCTCACGCTCTACCATTGAAATACATATCCGGTTAGGATAAATTTTCCGAATATCAACCGATTGAATCCAAATTTGTTGTTCTAAAGTAGAACGTGCTTTATCAACGTCAAAGCTAATAATTGATGGATGAACATCAAGCCCTAAAAGCTTCAAAACATATTGTTTTGTCACATTTTTATTGCCACTCATATCAACATGAGTAATCACAAAACCAAAATTTAATGTCACAAGCCTTATAATTCTATTCATATGACCGCTGGAAACAATGCCATAAAATAAGGAAAGCAAGAAAAAAGAAAAAACAGCAAAAGAGCCAAAATAACGCGGCACATGAATATCAGAAAATACAAATTGCAATATAAATCGGAGAAAGCAACGATAAAAACGTGGAAAAATTGGCACTGATAGTGCCTTAAAAATTCCCATTTCGCCAACATTTAACGCATACATGACGCGTCCTCCACTATCCATTTAACAATGTCGCTATAAGTACGACCACTTGCTTTTGCAATATCTGGCACAAGAGAGGTTGATGTCATACCAGGCTGCGTATTAATTTCGAGCCAAATTAGCTCTTCCGTTTCTTCATTAAAACGAAAATCAGAACGACTAACACCTCGACAACCTATCGCTTGATGTGCTACTAAAGACATTCTTTGCACTTTTTGGTAAATATTTAATGAAAGTTGTGCAGGACAAATGTGAATAGAACCACCGGACTTGTATTTTGAATCATAATCATAAAACTGGAAATGTTGATCAGGTATAATCTCACAGACATCTAAAACTTCATCACCCAAAACAGCGCAAGTAAGTTCCCGACCAGGAATATACTTTTCAACGATTACCTCATCTTTATCCATCCGCTCAGAGCTTGCGATATTATGAGGTGGAAATGCTTCATCGCCATTCACAATAATAACACCAACGCTTGATCCTTCATGCACAGGTTTAATTACATAAGGCGGTTCCAAAGGATGTTGTGATCCAATCGCACAACGATCCATTACATAAGAAGGAGCAACAGGAACACCAGCACTAGCAGCAATAATTTTTGCCCGCCCTTTATCCATTGCTAATGCTGACGCCATCACTCCAGAATGCGTATAAGGAATTTTCAAATATTCAAGAATGCCTTGAATACGTCCATCTTCACCAAACGAACCATGTAATGCATTAAAAGCTATATGTGGTTGTAATTTCTCAAGAATAGAAGCAATACGACTATCAACATCTACACGAGTTACAGAATAACCATGAGCTTCAAGAACATCAGCACAAGCAGAACCAGAAGATAAACTTACAGAACGTTCTGATGAAAGCCCTCCCATCAATACAGCTATATGCTTACCTCTCATAACAATTTATCCTTCTTTATATACTAAATACAGAATATATAAAAATAAAAAATACTATATATAGGAAAGAGCTAGATTTATCTTTGCGAATCAATAGCCTAGCATTCTCCCTAGTGAATCAGACTCAAGAGCCTGACGCAAGAGCTTCTCTGCTAATTTATTGATTTTTAATAGATTTTTTTTCTTATCTCTTTGAAATGACTCAATTTTTTAGTTATAAAAAAATCAATTATTCTGATCAAAAGGAGAGACTATACGATCTTGTTCAAATTGGCCAATACGCTGTATTTCCCACTGCAATAAATGCCCTGAATGAGCAAAAACACGAGCACGCACTGTTTCTCCTAATTTTTCAAGATCATAACCTGTTGCTTGATCGATATTAATCATAAAATTACAGTGCATCTCACTCATTTGAGCACCACCAATCTTTAAACCACGACACCCTGCCTCATCAATAACACGCCATGCAGACGTACCTACAGGATTACGAAAAGTGGAGCCACCCGTTTTTTCACGAATAGGTTGCACCTTCTGCCGATGCAAAGCAACTTCCTCCATAGCTGCACGGATATGATTTCTATGCCCTTGCTCTCCTTCCAATAAGGCAGCAACAAAAACAAAATCATCAGGAACATCGCAACAACGATAAGAATAATGTATATCGTTCACACTCAATATATGGCGTTGCCCTTTACGATCAAGCGCATAAACTTCAACAACTCGCTCAGCGGTCTCAATACCATTAGCTCCAGCATTCATTTTTAATGCTCCTCCACAACCACCAGGAATACCATGATAAAAATGAAAACCAGAAAGTTCCGCTTCTAAAGCTGCTGCAGCCAAATGTTTACCCGCTACCGCAGCACCAACCAAAAAGCGTTTCGATGACACTTGCTCCAACTGCCCAAAACCTTTTGCTGAAAGACGAACAACAACTCCAGGGATCCCCCCATCACGTACCAGAAGATTAGAACCAATCCCCACAATCGTTATAGGAATGGATTCAGGCAAAGACTGAAAAAATAAAACTAAATCTGCTTCATCAGAAGGTTGATAAAAAATCTCAGCGATTCCACCGGTGCGAAACCATGTCACCTTACGCATATCGACATTAGGCATTAATTTGCCTTGTATACCACGTAACGCCGGCTGTAATTTCTTTAACAGCCCTTCACCATCAATCGGCTGAAAATTTGTCATTGTTATCAAGTACCATTAATTGATTGGGCAATGCGTAAGCCCATTGTGTGATGCTACCAGCACCCAAAAAAACCACATAATCACCAGATTTAGCGAATCTAGATACAATAGAAATAACATTTTCTAAACTATTAATCAGATGCACATCACGGTGGCCAGCCATCTGAATATGCTCAACTAATTCTTTAGAACCAAAACCAGCTATTGGTTCTTCACCAGCTGCATAAACCGGTGTAATCATCACTGTATCTGCATCATTAAAACAAGTAGAAAAATCATCAAATAGATGATACAAGCGCGTATAACGGTGCGGCTGCATAATCGCAATGATGTTTCCTTTTGCGCTCTCACGTGCTGCATGCAAAACTGCTTTTATTTCAACTGGATGATGCCCATAATCATCAAATATCTCAACTCCATTCCAATTCCCTGTTTTCGTAAAACGTCGTTTGACACCCCCAAACTCTGCTAATCCTTTTTTTATAGCTTCAGGTGAAATGCCGAGTTCATGTGCAATAGCAATTGCTGCAGTAGCATTAGAAACATTATGCTTTCCCGACATCGGTAAAATCAAATTGCTGATCTCAATTTTTTCGCCTGTTTTTCGTGATCGAATAAGAATATCGAAACACGCTTTTTGGCCCTCCATCGAAAGATTAAGAAAACGAATATCTGCTTGTGGATTTGCACCATACGTAATCACCCAACGATCATGAATACGACTAGCTAATGTCTGAACTTCTGGGTGGTCAATACACATAACGGCAAAACCATAAAAAGGCACATTTTCTACAAACTGCCGAAAAGCTTCGCGTATAGCATTAAAATTGCCATAATGGTCTAAATGCTCAACATCTATATTGGTAACAACAGCTATATCAGCCGGCAATTTTAAAAATGTCCCATCACTTTCATCGGCCTCAACCACCATCCAATCCCCATCCCCCATGCGTGCATTGGTCCCATAAGCATTGATAATACCGCCATTAATAACTATCGGATCAAAACAACCTGCATCAAGAAGTGCAGCTACCATTGACGTAGTCGTTGTTTTTCCATGCGTACCACCAATAGCAATTGTCCGACGAAACCGCATTAACTCAGCAAGCATTTCTGCTCGCTTAACAACTGGTAAATGCCTTTTTTGGGCAGCAATATATTCAGGATTTGTTTTCTTAATAGCAGTAGAAATAATAACAACTTCTGCTGCTCCTAAATTTTCAGCACGATGTCCTATACAAATATTAATGCCCTTATTCTGCAAGCGTTCAACATTTGCGTTATAAGTTTGATCGGATCCTTGAACTTTATAACCAAGATTATGAAGAACTTCAGCAATTCCGCTCATACCTATACCTCCAATTCCTACAAAATGGATAAGGCCAATATTAAGCGGCATTTTCATCAAATAATTCCTTTTTAATATCTAATAATGATCGTTCTAAAATCAATGCTTCAACCATATTTGCCAAAATAACGGTTGCATGAGGTTGCCCAACTTTTTTTGCAGACAGTGCTTGTTTTTCCAATAAGTGTGGCTCACAACAAACTTTTGTCAAGAGAGAAGCAAGTATTTGTATATCTAAATTTTTTTCTACTATAATCTGCGCTCCTCCCATTTCAGAAAGTTTAGCCGCATTCTCTGCTTGATCGTGATCTAGAGCGTAAGGATATGGAATAAATAAAGCTGGCCGACCAATCACAGCTATTTCACAAACTGTTGAAGCCCCAGCACGTGACATAATAAAATGGGATTGAGCGATATGTTCAGCCATATTATCAAAAAAACGTGCAACTTCTGCCTGCACTCCCATATCACGATAAATTTTCATGAGATCTATGGTTTCATCATAAACCTGCTGAACAATGCGTAAACGTCTCCGTATATTTTGATCAAGTAAGGTCACTGCTCCAGGAACAACTTGTGAAAAAAAAGCTGCCCCTTGGCTTCCACCAAAAACCAAAAAATGAAATGGTTGTTCACCTATAGAAGGACAATAAGGAATCTTTGCAGCTTGAAGAATAGCCTTACGAACAGGATTACCTGTCATGAATGTTTTATGAGCATAAACACTGTTAGCTGATAATAAACCACCGGCAATAGCATTAACTCTAGACGCCAATAATCTATTAGCACGCCCCATAACAGCATTTTGCTCATGAATAAATGTCTTATATCCTATTAAGGTAGCAACTAAAAGTGGTGGAAAGGTAGGATAACCACCAAACCCACCGACAAGAACAGGTTGCAATTTACAAAAAAGCATCCATGATTGAAACATTCCCTTTAACAAATACCAAAATGTTTTTATAAGTGCAAAAGGATGACGTCTTACAAAGGTTGCTGATGAAATAACATGAATATGTTTCTCATCAAAATGGCGGACAAAACGCTTAGCTCTTTTATCTGTCATCAAATGAACATCATATCCACGTTCTCTCAGTTCAACAGCAAGCGCTTCTGCAGGGAAAAGATGCCCACCTGTACCACCAGCAGATAAAACAATAACTTTTTTATGTGTCATCAGCAGTATCCGAAACAAAAGTTGATAAAACAGTTGAAATACGCGCTTCTGGCCAACGACGTGTCAAACTCAGTAAAATACCTATCGAAATTGCAATTGCTACCATAGATGAGCCACCATAAGAAATAAAGGGTAGCGTCATACCCTTTGGAGGCATTAGGTGAAGATTAACCGCCATATTAATTGCTGATTGAAAACCAATTATCATTGCTATACCAGCAATACCAAAACGTGTGAAGATATCACGAGTGTTCAACGCTATATAAAGAGAACGTATAACAATAAAACCAAAAAGTGCTGTAATCAATAAACACAAAATAATACCATATTCTTCAGCTGCAACAGAAAATACAAAATCTGTATGGCTATCAGGAATAATACGTTTCACTGTACCTTCACCAGGACCTCGACCAAACCATCCACCATTTAAAATAGCTTCACGCCCTACATCAACCTGAAATGTATTACCCTCCCCTGTTAAAAAACCATTGATACGTTCACGGACATGATGAACAAAAAAATAAGCTAAAAAGCCTCCTAAAACGCCCAAAATAAGAAATAAGAAGACGACAAGAAGAGGCATACCTGCAATAAAAAATAAGCCACCCCATGTTGCACTTATTAAAAGTGTTTGACCAATATCTGGTTGCAAAATAAGAAGCGTACAACAAATCACATATAGTGCAATAACCAATATATAGATAAGAGCACTTTTACGCTGTACCTGTTCCGCAAAAAGCCAAGCAGATACAATAACAAAAGCCGGTTTCATAAATTCCGATGCTTGTAAAGAAATACCAAACACAGAAATCCAACGCCGTGCTCCTTTTAGCTCAAGACCAAATAATAAAGTTGCAATCATAAGTACAAGCGTTGCAAACAGTAATAGAATACATAAACGGCGAATATTACGAGGCGAAAAAAAAGAAATAATAATCATGATCACAAATGCAGGAATACTAAAAATAATATGCCAACGAACAAAATAAAAACTATCAGAAATTCCAATTTTTTTTGCAACAGAGGGACTAGCTGCAAAGGATAGCATGATACCAATTCCCATAAGGATCAAACAAGCAGTAAAGATAGAGCGATCAATTGTCCACCACCAATTAGAGATTGGGCCTCGATCTGCACGAGTTATCATCATCTTCACTTTACCTTTTATAATCATATCTAAAAAAAATAATATGATTTTCCTAATATCTTTGATGAGCAATTTAATCTAAATTACACTCAAAAAGATTCTCGACTGTTAACATAAAATAACTTTTTACAATTCTTGCTTCTTTAACTGCATAACAAGAGAAACAAAAGTCTCCCCACGTACCTCATAATTCTTAAATTGATCATAACTTGCACAAGCTGGAGAAAACAACACCACAGCTTCTTTCTCCATATCACGGGCTGCATCACTAGCCGCTTCGCGGACTGCATTTTCTAAATTCAAACTCATCGAAAAAGGAAAAGCAGAACCGATAATGCGTGCAAAATTTTCCGCTGCACTACCAATTAAATATGCTTTACGAATCTTATAAAAAAATCCTTTAAGAGCATCAATCCCACCTTCTTTTTCCTGCCCTCCAACAATCCAAAAAATATTATTAAAAGTAGTCAATGCAGGAACAGATGACTCTGCATTGGTAGCCTTACTATCATTAATAAACAAAATAGATCCAATTTTACATACCTGTTGCATTCGATGCGCAAGCCCTAAATAGCTTGCTAAATGCTCTTCTATATCTAAGGTAGTAATTTTTAATATCTGCAAAGTTGCTAAAGCCATAAGAGCATTTTCTGCATTATGACTTCCACGTAACGAAGTTATATTTGCCAAATCTGCAAGCATATGATGTTGCCCATGATAAATAGCAAAAAGTTTTGTTCCTTCTACATAAAAACCATTTTTAACAACATGCTCTTTAGACACTGGATCAATTGAATAACCTTCACTAAAAAGCTTTTGATATAAAGCACAGCAAACTAAACTATCAATTGAAATAAGAGCACGAGAAGCTCTAGAAACAACACGTTCTTTGACCTGCACATAGCGTTCAAAGCTACCATGGCGATCAATATGATCAGGTGTTAAATTCAACAAAAGACCAACAGTTGGCTGAAGAGATGGAGCTAATTCTATTTGAAATGACGAACATTCAATAACATAAATACGCTTTTTTACAAATGGCTTAAGCGTTAATATTGCTGTTCCAATATTGCCTCCCATTTGCACATCATAACCCATTTTTTCTAAAAGATGAGCAAGTAAAGCAGTGGTTGTTGATTTACCATTTGTACCCGTAATAGCAATAAACGGAACATCTTGGTCATCAAAACCATTTTGCTGTAAAAAAAGATTACGTGCACGAACAAATAGCTCAATATCACCGATAATTTCGATATTTTCTTGACGCGCTTTTTCAACAACCCAATGTGGCCTTGGATAAGTTAAAGGCACTCCAGGAGCTAAAATCAACGCAACAAATTCTGTCCAATCTTCATAATACAGATCCTTTGTGGGAATATTTTCCTTACAAGCAGCTTCCACACTAGAACAATTATCATCCCAAGCAACTACTTCTGTACCACAAGCAATTAAAACTTTTGCTGTAGCTATTCCTGATTTCCCTAATCCAAATACAGCAACTTTTTGACCTCTATAACACTCAACAGAAATCAAGATTTCACCTCAATTTAAGTGTTGAAAGACCAATCAATGCTAAGACAATCGTAATAATCCAAAAACGTATCACAATCTGACTTTCTGTCCAACCTTTTTTCTCAAAATGATGATGAATTGGCGCCATAAGAAACACACGCGTTTTCGTCAGTTTGAACCAACCTACTTGAATAATAACTGACATCGCTTCTAAAACAAAAAGTCCACCAATAATAGCTAAAACAATTTCGTGCTTCGTGGCAACAGCAATAACACCTAGCAACCCGCCAAGAGCCAAAGAACCAGTGTCTCCCATAAAAATAGCTGCTGGAGGCGCATTATACCATAAAAAGCCCAGTCCAGAACCAAAAACTGCTCCAAGTAAAACAGCTAACTCACCCGTGCCCACCACATAATGAATTTGTAAATAATCAGCAAAATTCATATTCCCAGACAGATAAGCAATCAATGCAAAAGATAAAGAGACAATCATCACAGGAACAATAGCAAGCCCGTCAAGACCATCCGTTAAATTAACAGCATTACCAGTACCTACGATAACACAAGCAGCAAAAGGAATAAAAAACCAACCCAAATTAATAAAATAATCCTTTATAAAAGGCAAAGCTAATCCTGGTGAACCAACTTTTAAAATAACAAAACAAGCAATGACTGCAATTACAAATTCCAAACTTAATCGCGCTTTTCCAGAAAAACCTTTATGCGTTTGTTTTGTCACTTTAAGATAATCATCATAAAAACCAATCATCCCAAAAGAAAGCATAACAAACAACGACACCCAAAAATAAGTATTTAATAAATCACACCATAAAAATGCTGATACCATAATACCAATTAAAATCATTAATCCACCCATAGTAGGTGTCCCAGCTTTTTTAAAGTGAGTTTGAGGACCATCAGTTCGAATTGGTTGTCCTTTCCCCTGCCGACTTTTGAGAAAAGCAATAATACTTGGACTAAACAAAAAAACAATCAAACCTGATGTTAAGATAGCTGCAACAGTTCGAAAAGTAATATACCGAAAAACATTAACACCTGGAATCCAATCATTCAGCAAGGAAAAAAATAGCATCATAGCGCAAAAACCTAATAAAATTATCAAGAAATGACTTTATAGCGATTAAGAATTTCAGTCACAATATTTGATAAATAAATATGGTGTGATGATTTAATCATAATAAGATCTCCATTTGAAATTTCTGAAAAAACAAGTGGAAAAATTTCCTCAATATTTTCAGCATGATAAACAGTAACATAAGCAGAAAGATCTCTGGCTAAAACGCCCATTTCTTTACCAACCAAAAAAACCAAATCAGCACCAGAAACACGAATGGGTTCCAACAAATCACGATGTAATTTTTTACTATGATCCCCTAATTCAAGCATATCACCCAAAATAGCAATTCGTTTCCCACCTACACCTATTGGTCCTGTTGCAAGAAGATCAAGAGCAGTCAGCATAGAAACAGGATTAGCATTGTAACTTTCATCGATTAAATGAAACATACCACCATTTGATAAAGACAGCTTATAAAGAGCTCCACGGCCTTTTTGAAGAGAAAAACGACCCAAAGCGAGCGTAATATGTGCCAAATCAGCACAAACCGTATCACAAGCTGCAAGAACACTTAAACCATTTTGTACCATATGTTGACCAGGCGCACCGATTTTAATCATCATATCTTTCTGATAAAAATGTACAACCATACAAGAGCAATTCTCTAAAAGGCGAACCTCCTTCACTTGATAATCAGCAGAATTAGAACGGCCAAAACTTCGAATTTCTTTCACACCACATTGTTTTGCTTTTTTAAGCAAATAAGAAAAAAAATGATCATCTGCGTTTAAAAGAGCTATACCATTTTTGTCTAATCCTTCAAAAATTTCAGCCTTGGCATCTGCAATTTCTTCAAGATCTTTGAAAAATTCCATATGCCCAGCTGCAATACGGGTGATTAATACCACATGCGGACAAACCAACTTCACCAAAGGACGAATTTCATTTTTATGATTCATACCAATTTCAAAGATACCATAATCACTATCTATAGGCATTCGCGCCAAAGTCAGTGGGACACCCCAACAATTATTCAAAGAAGCAAGATTAGCATGAACCTTTCCAACAGTTTCAAGTGCTTGTTTAAGAGCTTCTTTTGTAGTTGTTTTCCCCACAGAGCCTGTAATAGCTATAATTTTAGCTTTTGAACGTTTACGTGCTGCTTGCGCGAGCTTTTCTAATGCCTGCAAAACATCAGGAACGACAATCAATGGAGCTGTTATTTTTTTCATTTCGTCTAAACGATTTTGTGCAACCACCAAAACTCCAGCACCTTGTGCATAGGCGTGCGCCGCAAAATCATGACCATCAAGATGGTGTCCTTTAATACAGAAAAAAATATCACCTGCGACAAGAGTCCGACTATCAATAGAAACCCCAGGAAAAATTTCTGGTAAACATCCAATTGTAAAACCATCCATTGCAGAAATGAGTGCCTGTTTATCCCATAAAGCTATCACTTATTCCGCTCCTTTAAAGCAGCAATCACTTTCAAACGATCTGAAAAAGGATATATCTCCTGACCTATAATTTGTCCATTTTCATGACCTTTACCTGCAACAATTAATGTATCTCCAGCTTTCAGCAATTCCACCGCATACTCAATTGCTTGACCACGATCCGCTATTTCTATTGCTTCGGGCACTGCCTGTAAAATATCTTTTCGAATTTTCTCCGGTGCTTCCGTGCGAGGATTATCATCGGTTACAATCACAATATCAGCTTTATTTCCTGCAATTTTTCCCATCAAAGCTCTCTTTCCTTGATCACGATCACCACCACAACCAAAAACAAGAACTAAACGTCCTTGTGTAAAAGGACGAACAGAAAGTAACATCTGCTCTAAAGCTTCTGGCTTATGTGCATAATCGACGTAAATAGGTGCACCATCCTCTGTGTTTCCAACTAATTCTAATCGGCCAGGTGCCCCTTGCAATTTTTCAAGAGAACGAAAAACCATATCTGAAGGTGCATTTGTCGCAATCGCTAAACCTGCAGCCATAAGTGCATTAGTTACTTGAAAATCACCAGCAAGTGGCAAATCAAATGTATAAATATTATTTCCCATCCGACATTCAACACGTTGTTTTAATCGTTGATGTTCAACACGATTAAGCGTGATGAATTTTCCTGTGCGACCAATTGTCAGAACTTGCCGGTGAGCTTGTCTAACAGTATCGATAACCTTTTGTGAGTAAACATCATCTGCAAAGATAAGAGCAGGTGCATCTTGCGGTAAAAGCGTATGAAATAGTCTCATCTTAGCATGAAAATAATGCTCTATGGACTTGTGATAATCCATATGATCACGCCCTAAATTGGTAAAAGCAGCTGCCGCTAAATGCACTCCATCAATCCGACATTGATCAAGCCCATGTGAAGAAGCTTCAAAGGCTGCATGTGTAACACCTTCATCATTAGCAATTTCACATAATAAACGCTGTAACATTACTGGATCAGGTGTGGTTAGAGAACCAATATCATGACGTTTAGGTGATACAACGCCTACTGTTCCTATACTAGCAGCACAAAAACCAATATATTCCCAAATTTGCCGAACAAAAGACACAACCGATGTCTTACCGCTTGTACCTGTAACAGCAACCACTGTTTCAGGTTGAGAATTATAAAAACGGGCAGCTGCTATAGCTAATTTATGACGTGCATCCAACACATGAATAACAGGAATAGATAAGTTCTCGAAAACAAAATTATTATCTGTAATAATGACCCGTGCACCACGCTGTATGGCATCATTTACATACTTTTTGCCGTCGCTTTGATTTCCCTTAAGGGCCACAAAAACATAACCCGGTAATACTTGACGAGAATCAGCACTTATCCCTGTAATTTCGATTGAGGCAAGACAATCATCTTTAATACACTCTACAAATAATTCTCCAAGCAACATGGCTATTTACCTTTATATTAGTTTTTCATTGTTGTTTTCGGTAATCTCAAATTGCTTTTTGTTCTTACAATTGGTTGATACTCTTTTTTAAAATCCGGTTCTATTCCAAGAAAAATAGCTGAACGTCGAATGATGTTGGCAAGCATTGGAGCTGCATTCATTGCTGCTGTTGCTGAATGTTTTCCATCTTCTGGCTTAGGCTCATCAATAATTGTTAAGACAATATAAGAAGGATTATCTATAGGAAAAGCAGCTAAAAAGCTATTAAAGTTCTTTACTTTAGAATACTTTCCATTTTCAACTTTTTCAGATGTTCCTGTCTTACCACCAATACGATAACCTACTACCTTTGCATTACGCCCCGAACCAATATCACTATTTAACTTATAAAGATAACGCATATCTTGGCTTGTTTGAGGATGAAGAACCTGCTTAGCATATTTCAAAGCCTCTTTTTTAGAGCGTTTTAAAAATGTAGGATCAATTAACAAACCACTATTCATTAAAGCAGCAGCAGCCACTGCTGTTTGCAATGGCGTTGTTGCCATACCATGTCCAAAAGAAATCGTCATAGAATTGATATCCTTCCAATAATGGGGATAAATCGGTTGGGCCACTTCAGGCAATTCCGTTGATATACGCTCAAGTAAACCAAGTCGTTTTAAAAAATTACGATGTCCATCTACTCCTATTGCCAATGCCTCTTTAGCAGAACCAATATTAGAAGAATAAATAAAAACTTCCCACAATTTTAAAAGGCGATTTTTCCCATGAAAATCACGAATAAAATGATTACGACTTGCTTGAATTGGTTGGGAAGCATCAATAATACTGTTCAAATCAAAAAGCCCTGAATCAAGCGCCATTGCTGTGGTGAAACTTTTAATAATTGACCCCATTTCAAAAGTTCCAGCGGTCATGCGATTAAAGCGGTCACTTTTAAGAGCATCAACAGGATTTGCAGGAGAAAAATCTGGCACTGATGCCAATGCTAAAACTTCACCTGTATAAATGTTTAAAATAATAGCACCCGCAGCAATTGCTCGATAACGTTTCATGGCTTCCATCAATTCATCATGTACAATTGCCTGAACACGTATATCAATAGAAAGTTGCACTGGCTTCAATGATTCCTCTGTAGCAAGACCGGTAGCACGAAGAACACTCAATCCATTATCATCAATATATTTTTCCATGCCAGCCAAACCTTGATTATCAACATTGACCATACCAAGAATATGTGAAGCTATAGATCCTCCTGGATAAAAACGACGTATTTCAGTACGAAAACCAATACCTGGAATGCCAAGTTCCATAATTTGCGCCTTTTGCGTTGGAGTTAATCCACGTTGAATCCAAGAAAAACCAGAATTTCTTTTTAAACGTTTATGGACTTCCTGCCAATTCAGTTTTGGCAAAACTGTTGAGATTAATTCGATCGTCTCATCTACATCAATAATACGACGTGGTTCAGCAAAAAGCGAATAAGTTGTAATATCTTTTGCTAATAAACGCCCATTGCGATCAACAATATCAGGTCGAGAAGCTAATTGCACTATCAACGGCCCTTTTGCTTCTTCAATTTGACCACCTTTAATCCCATAAAAAATAAGGCATTTCCCTATAAGCCCATAAAGAAAAAGAAAACACAATAAAGCAAAAATCAAACGTGGACGATTAGAATACGGCTGATACATAGAAGAAGGTAAAGATTTTAACTGATTATTTGAATAATTGTTCTTTTGTGAAAATAAGAACGACAATTTCATCACCGCCCACCTTTTTGAACAAAACTATTTCTATGAACACTACGATTCTCAGCTAAAAAAGCTTTATCATCGTCTTCAAAGGTATTCTGCTTGATCAATTCTTCAATTTTATCTTGCAAACGCATTGGAATATCTTTTAATTTTACAACTTGACGTGGCTGTATTAACTCTAAACTCAGTTCTTTTTTGTAACGTTCTGCAAGTTTTCTCATGCGTGAAGGATCAATCATTACAGCCCATTCAGTATGAAGCAAATTAACCATATTTTTTTCTTCTGCAATTTCCCGCTCAATACGTTTCACTTCACCAATCTGTTTTTGGACCCCATATTTAACCTTGTAAGTAAGACCCGCTATACAAATCATAACCACTACTAAAATCATATCGAATGTGCGAAAAATTATCATTTCTTACTGCCTTCAAAACGAACAATTTCTGCCAAACCAAATAATTTCATATCTGCTGCAATAGCAACTTCTTGAGTCCGTACCCCCATACGCAACCTCGCAGAACGTGCACGAGGATTGTGCTGTAACTCTTCTTGAGTTGGGGTTTTCACACCTTTAAACAAAGGAATAAAGGTTGCTGGAGCTGATTTTATTTCAGGAAGATAACGTGATCCCTTTTTATGACCAGAACGAGCAGAAAAAAATTTTTTTACCATGCGATCTTCAAGAGAATGAAAGCTAACGACTGCCAAGCGTCCTCCTGCTTTTAAAACACGCTCAGCAGCGAATAAACCACATGCAAGCTCGCCAAGCTCATTATTAACATAAATGCGTAATGCTTGAAATACACGCGTTGCAGGATGAATATGATCACCTAGTTTTCTTCCTATTAAAGACTCAATAGCATGCGCAAGATCAATTGTACGCAAAAAAGGGCGAATACAACGACGTTTCTCAATCATCCGAGCAATTCGAACTGCATAACGCTCTTCCCCAAATGTTTTAAACAGTTGCGCCAAATCATCCGCCCTTAAATAATTAACAACATCAGCTGCTGTAAAACCAATCTGCCCCATTCGCATATCTAATGGACCGTCTTTTTGAAAAGAAAAACCACGTTCAGGTTCATCAAGTTGCATGGAAGAAACACCAATATCAAGAATAACGGCGTCGACTTTCTCTTCTACTATATGATCCAACTGTGAAAACTCTGCTTGAACTAAACGGAGACGTGGAAAAAATTGATCAACAAGTGCTTGTCCCTCACGAATTGCATGAGGATCACGATCAAGAGCGATAACTTCTGCACCCGCATTCAATAGGGCGCATGAATAACCGCCAGCACCAAAAGTGCCATCAATCACTTTTGCTCCAGCTAATGGTGCAAGCTCAGCTAATACTGACTGCAACAATACTGGAATATGGCGTTCGACTCCACTATCCTGCCTTCTCAAAATACCCCATCTTGATCTATGTTTTACAAAATCATTAACCATCGATGGCATATGAGATTATCATATGCCAAATTTTAACTCTCATTTTTACTACAAAGAGCAAGTCAAGTTAAAGCTGAATCACTATATACATTGGCTTATTAATACTTAAAGAAATGTTATAATTTTTTAAAAAAATGTTTTATTTTTGAGTGTAAAAACTCTCAAAATATGCAATTTTATCAAAATATATGTAAATTTTTTATTATATATCAAATATCAGTCGGCCTATAAGCCGGGTTCTGTTAGTAAAGTTATGCTTTACATGGCAACCATTCATCTAGGACGGATGTTACCATCCGCCTCATGCAACCTACCCAAATGACTCGCCTGGAAACTGGCTGCAAGTCAAGCCTTGCGCATCATTTCTATTCGGTCTTGCTCCCGATGGGGTTTACCTTGCCACACTCATTACTGAGTGTGCGGTGGGCTCTTACCCCACCCTTTCACCCTTACCTATAAAAATAGGCGGTTTGCTTTCTGTGGCACTTTCCCTAGGGTCACCCCCGCCGGGTGTTACCCGGCATCGTTTTTCCATGGAGCCCGGACTTTCCTCACCTATTACTTTTTAATATTGAATAGGCGCGGCTGCCCAGCCGACTGATTGTTCATTTATACAATATTTTTCATCAACTGAAAATAGCAACAAAAGGATATTTTATAAGCCTTATCAAAATAATTAGACTACTTACAAAGCATATTACTGCTTTAATGAAGCTAAATATGTTTTAACTTTTGAACAATATCTCGCTGAAATAGAATTCATTTTTTTTGCAGAATGACCTGCATTATATTTAAGAACTGTACGACACGTATCTCCCCTACTAAGTTTATGCGCCCGCGCTAAATAACGCATACCATATTCAAGATTAATCGCAGGCTCATAAAGATCTTTTACAGAACCGTTAAAACCCAACCATCGTGCAGTAGACGGCTTAATTTGCATCAATCCTATTTCACCAGAAGAACCTTTTGTATGAGCATTATAGTTACTTTCAACACTGATAACAGCATGTACCAAATTTATAGGAACTTTATGTTTAATCGCAATTTTTTTGATAAGATCTTCATAAGGACGAACAGACGTCTTAGAATGAGAAGAGGAAAACTCTGCATTCTTACTTGAATCTACAATACTAATTACTGCAAAAGCTATTTCAATATTTAACACAAAAAATACAGCAAGTGCTGTACTTAAAAAGATTTTTAAAAATTGCATTCTTTCTCTCTTCACTAATACATTTGCAACCTGAACCATAATTTTAAAGGTGCATTTTACTGAATAAAAAAAGCCAAAAAACGTCATAAAAATGAAAATATTAAGATAATTTCAAGATATCTATAATATTGGGGAAGGATTTTTTAAAATTTTGATTATATTTTTCATTTTCTACAGTACAAAATATAATGCATTTATCATTGATATCTTATGATAATAAATTTAAATTAGAAAAAATAGCACCGAGCAAATTCGATTACTTACAACATAAACTTATCAAGGTTTTATTAATAATAATTTCAAAACTCTGTCGTGATCAGATCAACTGAAATCTTGCATTCAACGCAAACAATGGCTAAAAACCAGTGCTCAAAAAATTACTCATTATAATTAATATTTTTAAATATACATTCATATAAAAATGTAATTGAATTTTATCTTAAAATAACAATTTATATATTATTTCCAAAATAACAGATATAGAATTATAATTAAAAAATTATGTGATTTATATGTAATCTGATACGTTGTAATTTTAGGATTTAGAAATGATCAAATTCCGCTGGCGTAATATTATTCTGATTTTGCTATTTATCTTTATAGCTAGTTTACTCGCTTATTACTTTGGATTTCATAGAATGATTGTTTCTCACCAGATTAATACAACAAAAGATATGCAGTTAGAAGAAGGAATATCTTTCCCGAATGTTACAATGGGCCTTTTCAAAATGAATGATCAACAAAAACAAAGAATTGTTTATCAAGCGCGTAAAGATGCAATTTCTTCTGCTCTTGCAAGCGGACAAAATAATGAACAAGCGCAAAAATTTGCCGAAATAGTCATCAGAACTGTATCAGAAGAAATTTTACGTCCTTCTATCGTAGACTCCCACTGATCATTTTCGCATAATTTCAAGACAATTATATGTTTGCTAATAGTTTTAAATCTATTTTGCCATATTCTTCACTAATTCTGAAAATCATAGAGACACAATGCACTCAAAATTTTAATCCTTATATTAAAAAAGCACAATCAAGATACGACATGTACTAAATACTCAAAACTTATTTTTATAGGGTTATACCATCCTCTTTTTCTTTCTAGAAAAGTTGATTAATCATTTTTTTGCTCTGTTTATCGTTCAAGATTTTCTGCACAGATTGAGTACTATGTTCTATACAATCCATATATTATAGAGAAACAAAATCCATTCACTATAAAATATCGAAGTCTCAAAGTCTCTTCTATTTTTTCGTAAAATCAAAAACAAACCTTATAAAATTTTGATACGAACCTATACTTTTTGTACTTAATTAACGTGATTGTCTTGTTATACTGAACAAAATTCTTAGATAGTCTATCTATTCTTTCAAGAACAAAGTTATAGAACTCACATAATAAAAAAACCCGACTGAAAAATTCCTCCAGCCGGGTTAGACAACCTAAGGGATCCACGCGGGGGGGGGGGAGAGGTTCCCTGATTGTCTGCTCGCATCACTCATTAAAGTAAATGATACAGTTTCTTTTATATGAAATAAAATATTTTAAACGACAAGAAATTCTTATGATTGTTTATAAAAAACATAAAAAAATTGTAATTTTAGTATAAAAATGTAAAAATTAAGGCAAAAAATGTTCAAAAATGATCCAATTTGGAGCAAATCTATTCAAAAATCTGTCATTAGACTCTTTCTAATCATCTTAACTTTTATAAAAAGTTCACTAAATATTAAAATTTCACCAAAATTTTTTACAATTTGAAATTGTTATGAACAACTGTCTAAGGAAGTAATAAGCTGTAATAAACTACTGATCAAATACACATACTTCTTTTCTCTTCCATAGAATTATAAAATGGTAAATACCTAAATTGCTATATAACAATAGCTATTAGAGAAAATATCACATAAATTTAACGATAAATACGCTATAAAAATTATCTTTATTTCTATAAAAATACATTTGATTATATATTTTATATTCCTAAGCGCCAAATTACTGATATTAAAATCTATAAATAAAATGTGGGTATCAACATACTAACCATTAAATGATCAATTAAAGCACCATTTTTATGTTATCAAATAAAATGAAAATAAGCTTCTATGACAATACGCAGAAAACAGAAAATTTCTAAAGAACTAATAACTCTTATCCCACAAGTTCCATACCTTGATAGCCAATGTATTTATACTGCTGCTACACGAACCTCTATGAAATATCTTCCTCCTTCCATTGCAGTTTGGCTCGCAACAATTGCTCATATACGACATCAACATACAGAGTATGATAATTTACTTTGTGAAGGTTATGATCGAGATTCAGCGCTCTTTTTTGTCTTTGATGCAATTAACAAAACACTTATTGAATGGGGCGCAAATCGCCTTTTAAAACGTGAAGAAAGCATGAACGGTATCAATACCACCTCAGTACCACTTCAAAACAAATAGTTTTAACGTGTAAGAGGTTTGTAATTGGCACGCCTAAAATTAATAGAATCTGGCCCAAGACGGCTAACCTTATCTGCTTCATATTCAGAAAAATTACCTTCAAACCATTCCACATGGCCATTTCCTTCAAAAGCCAAAATATGTGTTGCCAATCGATCTAAAAACATACGATCATGCGATATAATGACCGCGCAACCAGCGAAACTCTCTAATGCATCTTCTAACGCACCCAATGTTTCTGTATCAAGATCATTTGTTGGTTCATCAAGAAGAAGAACATTTCCTCCTTCTTTCAAAAGTTTAGCCAAATGCACACGATTGCGCTGCCCTCCTGACAACTGCGCTACTTTCTGCTGTTGATCTGTACCTTTAAAGTTAAAAGCACCACAATAAGCACGACTATTCACTTCATGTTTACCTAACTTAATGATTTCATTTCCGCCGGAAATTTCTTCCCAAACAGTTTTATCACCTGCCAATGCATCACGGCTTTGGTCAACATAACTCACTTGAACTGTTTCTCCAATACGGATCTGTCCTGAATCTAGCTTCTCTTGCCCAGTCAACATCTTAAATAAGGTCGATTTTCCCATACCATTAGGACCAATAACTCCAACAATACCGCCTGCAGGCAACTTGAAAGAAAGAGAATCAATTAATACACGATTACCATATGCTTTTGACAAATTATCAACTTCAATAACAATCTGTCCCAATCTCTCGCCAATAGGAATAATAATCTGTGCCTCCCCAGGACGACGCTCATGCGCTGCCTGAACCAATGCATCATAAGCCTTAATACGGGCTTTCGATTTTGCTTGACGAGCCTTTGGACTAGAAGCTATCCACTCTTTCTCGCGTGATAATACACGCTGGCGGGCAACTTCCTCGCGACTTTCTTGTGCTACACGTTTAGCTTTAGCATCCAAATAAGCAGAATAATTACCCTCATAAGGGATTCCTTTACCGCGATCTAATTCTAAAATCCAACCTGTTACATTGTCAAGAAAGTAACGATCATGGGTAATTAAAAGCACTGCACCTGGATATTCACGTAAATGCCTTTCAAGCCAAGCTGTTGTTTCAGCATCTAAATGATTTGTCGGTTCATCCAAAAGCAATAAGTCAGGTTTTGATAAAAGCAATTTACAAAGAGCAACACGCCGTTTTTCACCGCCTGAAAGTTTTGTCACATCCTCATCCCCTGATGGACAACCAAGAGCAGCCATGGCCATTTCTACTTGGCTTTCTAAATCCCAAAGATTCTGACTATCAATAATATCCTGAAGTCGAGCACCTTCATCAGCTGTTTCATCACTATAATTCATCATCAGTTCATTGTAACGATCTACAATTGCTTGCTTATCAGCAAGCCCTTCCATCACATTTCCACGCACATCTTTATTTGTATTAAGAACAGGCTCTTGTGGAAGATAGCCACAACGTGCTCCTTCAGCAAGCCATGCTTCTCCTGTATATTCTTTATCTAATCCAGCCATAATACGTAAAATGGTTGATTTACCTGCACCATTTGGACCTAAAATACCAATTTTTGCATCTGGATAAAAAGACAGATGGATATTCTCCAAAATTTTCTTATTGCCATAAGCTTTATTAAGCCCAGCCATATGATAGATAAATTGACGTGCCATAAATTTCTCTTTATTATTGGAACTTGCGTTATGAATATTTTCTTAAATTTTGTAACGCATAATATTTAATTATTGCTCTAATAGCTCCTTGCTCTATATTGGTATATTTTTTCTGATCTCACAAGCCCTACTGCGACTTTAAATGCAAAAAAACATTCCTTTGAAAAGAAAAAAGCAAATACTCTTAGCTCTGCCTGAGACGTGTTATCAAAAATCATCTCTTTTTGCTATACCAGATTTGAAATTATGTTTTTACCGTATCAAACCAATTTATCAATGCCATACAGAACTACAAGATAAGCCTATCCTTTATGCTCCTTCTTTCCTTATCCTATGGGCTATACAATATGCTATAAAAAATCCCTATCTCTTTTCTTCGCTCTTGTGTCATAAACCAAAATGGGATTCATTCTTTCCTTTGATGTGGTACAAGCTGCGTTTAAAAAACGAATGCTATCTCCTAGGATCTGACGTCCAAAGCCCTATGATTAACAAAGCTCTGCGCAAACATATGTCAGTTACTGACTACCATTCTCTATCTATTGGCAAATGGTTACAATTGATAAAAAATTATCACAATTATCGTAAAGATTTATCTATTCCTTTTTTTTGGTTTGATGATAATAAAATGAGTACTGACATTCATCATATCATTTCAAAACTTCAAAATGATGAAACATAATCTTTTAAAACACAAAGCATCTACCAGCTCACTGGAACTGGAATAAGTTCATGAAAAAACAAACCTTAATCGTTATTGATGTTCAAAATGATTTCTTACCAGGCGGAGCACTTGCAATACCACAAGGCGATGCCATTATCCCTGCTGTCAATAACCTTATAGCTCGTTTTGATCATATTATTTTCACCCAAGATTGGCACCCAAAAAACCATTGCAGCTTTGCGTCTTTTCATCCAGAGAAAGCTCCTTATGATACTGTTAATCTTGACTATGGCCTTCAAATACTTTGGCCTGATCATTGTATACAAGGAACACAAGGAGCAGAATTTCATCCATCTCTCAAAGTTGAAAAAGCGCAACTTATCCTTCGGAAAGGCTATAATAAAGAAATTGATAGTTATTCCGCCTTCTTTGAAAATGACCAGAAAACACCAACAGGATTACACGGTTATCTTAAAGAACATGATTTTACAACTCTAGTTATGTGCGGTTTAGCAACTGACTTCTGTGTTGGCTTCTCTGCACTGCATGCAGTAAAATGTGGTTTTAAAGTCAAGGTTTTGTTAAACGCTTGTGCTGGTATTGATCTAAATGGATCACTCGATACGATGCTCAAAGCTATGAATGAAGTTGGTGTAGAATTATTGATGGTCTCTTAATCACCCTCCAAACGCTATGATAGCAATCAAAAAGTCTTCATATTCTTATTATTGCAATGTAATTTATTCATCTGAGATGATTAGATTTAAAACGAAGAGAAGAATAAAATGCCATTCCAATAATACATATACCAATGAGCCCTGTTAATGCTTCAGGAATAGATATAATAATTTGCGTATACATAATCACAGCCAAGACTAAAATTGCATAAAAAGCGCCATGCTCCAGATAACGATAATGCAATAACGTTCCTGTTTCAAACAACATGATCGTTATAGCTCTTACGTAAAATGCACCAATACCAAGACCAATAGCAATGATAAAAAGATTATGAGAAAAGGCAAAAGCACCCACAACACCATCAAAAGAAAAACTAGCATCTAAAACTTCTAAATAAAGAAACAAACCTGCTCCTCCTTTAGAAACTGTAATCAAAGTATTTTTTTGAGAATCCAAAAGTGAACAAGTTGCTTCGACAAACAAAAATGTCAAAAGCCCATAAAGCATTGCTAATAAAACAGTTAACTTATTTTCTGCTATAATCTGACCTGAAAAAAATAACATGAGAATCAGAATAATTATAATATCAATTCTCACGAATGAACTCAGCCTTTGAGCTGGCTTTTCTATAAAAGTCAGCCAATGTACTTTTTTTTCTGGATCAAAAAAATATTTTAAGCCAACCATCATAAGGAAAGTTCCACCAAAAGCTGCAATACTGTTATGAGCATCCATTAAAATTGCAGCATATTGATGAGGCTCCCATATTGCCAATTGAACTGCAGCAATTGGATTAATCCAAGCAGCAACAGCAACCACCAATAATGGAAAAATAATTCGCATACCAAACACCGCGATCAAAATGCCCCATGTCAAAAAACGATCGCGCCATAATTGATTCATTTTTCCAAGAAAACGTGCATTGATAATAGAATTATCAAAAGATAAAGAAATTTCTAAAATTCCTAAAACACAGCAAATAAAAAAATATTTAAAACAGCCAACAATGGTCCCTGTTTCCAGCCAACCAATAAGCGCTCCTCCCAAAATACCGATAATTGTGAAGAAAAAAGCCCATCTAAAATAACCTAACAGGGCCATGATTGTTCCTCAAAGTCCATTTCTTCAACCTACATTTGTATAATCGAAGTACCGTATCTAAGACACAATATAAAATGCATAATATACACAAAAGGAATTATATGGAATCTCTTTGAGAAAAAACAAGAGAAAATTTGACAAATTTATTTTTTTCAAGATAAAAAGATAAATAATTATAAAATACTAATAAAAATTTATAGTTTTTTTTTAATTTTCACTAAAAAGTTAAAAAAATAAGAGAACTAAAATTATAAATGTTGACTACAAATGTTATTATAAAGTAATGGTATAATGGTACATTGTGTGCCTTTATGGACAAAAGCCCACACCGTAATGATTTATTTGAGGGAGATAATTCATGGCGCGTCCTGAAACAGAAGCGAAAACTATATTTGGAAAACGTCTACGTAATATACGTATTGCCTTAGGTGATCCACCACGTGAGACGTTAGCCAAACAATTTAATATGACAAAAAACTCTATTGCTTTTTATGAGCGTGGAGAAAGAGAGCCTAATCTCAGTGTATTACAAACATATCGTATGTTGTATGGGGTCAATATCAATTGGCTTTTAACTGGGCAAGGTAAAATGTTCGATACTGAATACACTAAAGGAGAATTTGACTGGGACTACTTCATAAAAAAAATCGAAGGGCTTGAAGATATTCTCACAAATAGTGTAAATAGTGATGAGCCAAATCAAGAAAAAATCGAAAGCTCTTATGAGAAATTACAGCAATACTTATTATCACAAGGTGTTCCTAACGGTCTTAATCCTAAAGCAGCAACTTCCCTTGTTAATATGAAAGCAAAGCTAGCTAATTCTTACGCTCTTAGTTTATTTATCGATTTACTCATTCGTAGTATAGCACATAAAGAAACACTTTCTAATCAATAGCTTTTATATTTTAAGTATACAGGATTTCCTTATTATCAGGTAATAAGGACGCTCTTAGTCTTTATTACTTGGTAAAATTAGCTTTTTTATGGCATCTTACCATTGTGTATGGAAAAGTAATTAAGCGTTATCTGCATCTGTTGATAATAATTTAAAAAAATTACATATTACAAATCATTTCCAAAAATTTTGTTTAAAATCACAGAAGTTTAAAAAACATATTGATTTTCTATCATATTAGTCTCTCTTTTGAAATCGGAGATATATTGAAAGTTTTTTCAAGTAACTATTGTGAGGTACAAACAATATGTTTTTAGGTATTTCAGGATGTTCATAATCAATAGTATTGGCGTTCAATCTCAAAAGGACAGAAAAATTTACTTTTTTAGTCTAAACTATTCAAAAAAAATACCTTAAATAGAAGTTGAATAAATTAAAAAAGTTACATGTAATACTTCTATTAAAGAATTGTGACCTTAATATTTATGAACGCAGCAATAAAAAATTTTTATCTTATGTATTGAATTTGTACTACACTCTGACTTTGAAGAAGAGCATTAATTTCTTCCCACGATAGAGTGGAATCAGATGTTCCTTTTATGTGTGTTTAAACTTTAAGCTCCATTCATAGAATGATCAAAAGTAATAACAAGAATTTCAAAATGATTAACTACTGAAATTAAACTACGCATAAAATAGAAATGTCTGTGAGTTTGGCTAAACAACTTAACGAAACTCACAAATAACTGTTTAATTGTTCAAAATAAAAACAAGACTAATCTTTAAAAGGCTAAAATTGATAACGTAAGCCACCAGAAACACTAATTCCAGAAAAGCCAGCTTTGGTTAATTTATGTTGGTATAACAAGTCACCGTGAAGTGCTATCCTATTAGACAATTGGGCATGAACACCTGTACCTGTTTCAACTGTAGAACCAAATGCACCTAACTGAAACGCATCTTTAAAATGCACTATCCGCTCCTTTTCATAACTATGCGCAACATGAAGTTTGGTATAAAAGGAAACAACATCTGCATTTTCAGAAGAGGCAAAAGCTTTTATTAAACGACCACCTATCCGCCCTACCAATTGATCATGGCTTCCTAAATCAATATCAAACCGATCTATATCACGCGCTTGATCAAACAGCAGAGACTGATAAATAACTTGAAGCTGTGGCTCAAGAATAAAATCATGATAGCCTGTGATAATAGACTGACCGCCCGTCAAAGACGCATTCAAAAGTCTCCCTTTTAGTTCTGCTGTTTTTCCCCGAGAAAGAGTGACAACATCGCCCTTAAAAAAATCATACGAGATAAAGCCATTTGCATAAAAGCCTGTATCATGATCCAAATTCGCATAAAGCTTGCCAGACCATTTATCAAAAACACTCTTTTGACTGTGTTTAACTGCACGAGGATGAAGAGAGAGCTGACCATAACCGCCCATAAATCCAAAGGACGAAGCACTATGTTTGCTCTCTAATGTATTTAATACAATTCCTGCTGTCGCATTGTTATAGTCAAGATCAGCTCCATAACCATATTCAAAAACGGACAAATTGGAAGTATAACGGTGGTTGCTACCATAACCACGGATAAAAAAGTTTGTCTTTCTCTTTTTATCCGCTTCATGAGAAGCACTTTGCATGATTTCCAACAGTTCACGTTGATTACTTACATCGACCAAACCTGTATGAAATAAAGCATGAGGTAAAAGCAAATAACTTGGAAGTTGTGGCACAACCGCTGGTACTCTCTTGCTAGGAAAATCTGGTTTTATCGGATCCTCAGGTTTTGAGGGCACTGATGGTTCCGGCGATGGTGCTGGTGCTGGTGGAGTAATATATTTACCTTGCAGCCGATAATCCCAAAAATCATTATCAGATTGCTTACCTTTTTCCCCGTTCTGCCCAACCAACTTTTGTCCTGGATCCGCTTGCCCTAGTTCAGAACTTGGACCATACGCAGAAAGAACATACTGATAAGGTAAATTATCTGCTGTGATATAATCACCCTTCAGTTTGAAGGAATCTTTTTGTGCCGTACCAGAAACTTGAATAAGCGAAACACCCTGAGTATTTCCTGAACCCGTTTTATCTCCTAGACTTCCTCCAGTTGTAGAAACAGAAACTACAGTAACACCAGATACATCACCATCGATTAAAAGTCGATCCGTCTTCGAACCATCTTGATCTAAATAACTATTAAGATAAAGCTCCGCATTCCCCTCTGCTGTATAAACAAGACTATCCCCCGTGCCAATAGAGAGTGTTTGATAAACATTATCGCTTGGCTTTTCAAAAATAATTTTACTATTTTTAAGTGTCACAGTAGAAATAAGTGATTTAGTCGTATCACGTCCTTTATTCCCTTGTTCTTGAATCGGTGATTTTCTTTTTGTTAAAGTCCATGTCGAATTATTCTCCAATTTCAAATGCGCTTTAGCTGAGCCAGAAATTAAAGCACCCCCTTCGAGCTGTGAGTTATTAGCTTTAATGCTTATACTCCCCTCAGTACCTTCTAGCAGAAAATCACCGGAGAGCTTTGTATCTGATAAATTAAAGGTAAGCTCCGCCTCAACACCATTATAAATAGCGGTACTGTTAGGAACAATAAAATTTGTTTTGTTCAAAGAAATAGTTGCAGATCTTTCAGACGCATTTCCATTTTCATCACTAACAGAAGGTACTCCATACATACCATAATATTTATCACCCTCTATTTTAACGTCTACATTTTCAAGATTTACATTCTCTTTCTCCTCCTCTTCATCATCTTCTTCATCATCTTCTTCATCATCTTCTTCATCCTCATCACCATCTTCATCTACTTTATCATAACCTTCTTGATCCTCATATGATGAAAAATCAAATACAAATCCATTCCCACTTTTGAGATGAACTTTCCCTTCCTTCATTTCAAAAGTACTCTGTGGATGCATATAAACGGCAGCACTACGACTATAATCTACATTATTGTCCACACTGTCAGTAGCATTATCATTAATACTATTATTAGTAATGTTCACTTTCTCTAAAGAAACCTCTCCCGTGTTCATATAAACTGCGGTACTTAGAGTAAAATTAATGCCTGCATCCGATTTATTTATACCCTGGATCTGAATCCAGCCGCCTTTTGTAGTGAAAAGACCTTTGTCCCCTTTTAATACTAAAATATTTGTATCCAATAGCTCAACTATAGCATTTGAACCTTTAGCTTTAACAGCAATCTTATTATTACTTATCGATGTATTGTCCGCGTTTACCGAACTATTTTTTGAAACAGAAATACCTATCGTTAGGTCTTTTAAGGTCAATTCATCAGCAACAATTGTTCCCCATTCTCCGGTCAGTATACCAATATAAATATCAGTATCACTGTTTTTGGGGCCTAGAATTTGCACTTTTTTTATATCAACATCACTAGTGGAATCTTCTTCATCAATCGAATATATACCAATTACTCCATTGGTTTCAACAACTCCACTGCTTACTTTTTTCTTACTAGAAGTATTATTTCGTCTAGTATTATTTGCCAGTTGATATGTTTGGCTAATTATCTGTCCATTTACACTTTCTTTACACTCTTTCACAATGAAAGTACGAGCACCCAATTTCATAATGGTCTTGCTCGAACTTGAAGAAGGTTTACTGTCCGCAGTGTTACTTTTCTGACACTTTTTAACAGAAACATCATCATCAACAAGAGGAGAATCAGGAGAACTAGCTAAAAGAGTATTAAGTATGAGAAAGAAAGAAAGAAAGAAAGAAAGAAAGAAAGAAACGCGCAACATTAAAATACCAATAACCCTTCAAAATAAACTGAATACATTATGGATTATACTAAATAAATAAACACACTTCAAGTTATTACAATAAAAGTAAGTTTTTACGCATTGGATTTCTCTATTAGCATTTACTAAATGAAAACTATCCAATAAATAAAGTTAAGCTTTATACTGAATACAAAAAATTCTTTCGAATACCTATTCATTTTTCACATATTGCTTTTGCAATAAAATATACGAAACGATAGTATGCAATCTTTTATCTAAGATAAAATATCTCTTATAGTACATATTATTTATATATTTTTGCGTACTCATCAACATACACACTTTTTATTCAAAACAGTGATTGCAAAATTAAGTTATAATTACTATAATTCTTGTATATGAAGAGAGTTGGTTTATGAAAAATATAATACGGATACTAGGGCTAACTGTTATATTTCTTGCTGGTGTTTTCACCTATGATGCGTTTAGAAATAAGCCTTTAGGTGAGAATTTTACGCTCACTGCTTCTAATGGTAAAATCATCACTGAAGCCGACATACGAGATAAACCTGCAGTGATCTTTTTTGGTTATACTATGTGCCCTGATAGTTGCCCTACTACACTTATGGATCTTAATCGGTGGCTTATGGAAATTGGTCCAGATGCGGATAGATTGGGTGTATGGTTTGTCACGGTTGACCCTGAACGTGATACGCCAGAGGTGCTTCATGAATATTTAAGCAATTTTACTGATAAAATTATTGGTATAAGTGGAGACCCTAGCGCAGTTCATAAGATGGTTGCCTCTTTTAATATTGTTTCTGAAAAAGTAATCGGAACAAACGATAACAACTATACCTATAACCACACAGCTGCCATTTTCTTGCTAAAAAAAGGTGGTAAACTAGCTGGAATTATTCCATATAATGTTGAAGAAAACGAGAATAAATTAAAAGACGATATTGCTATTACGCGGCTTAAAAAGCTCGTTTCAAGTTACACTAATAAAAAATAGTATGTCACAACAAATTCGTCTATATTGGACAGCACTTAAAAATGAAGCAGAGGAATTTTACGCTCGTATGGAAGTAGCCTTTGAAGAGGAAGGTTACCCTCTTTCTCTTACAGAAATAGATGACAAAAATACTATTTATGAGATTTCACTCTATGTTGATCAAAAAAATCAGAAAAGCGCTTCTAAACGCTTTTCAAGCATTCTTGCAATAGACCCACATAAAATTAATATAGAAATCTTGCCTAATATCGATTGGGTAAAAAAAAGTCTTGCAGAATTGAAACCAGTACGTGCTGGTCCTTTTTTTATTCACGGTAGTCATGAACGACAAAACATTCCACCTAATGTTTTGCCCATCGAAATTGAAGCTAATCAAGCTTTTGGTACAGGTCATCACGGAACGACATTTGGCTGCTTAGAAATGATTACCAAAGTAATACAAAATGAAAACCCGAAAAATGCCCTTGATCTCGGTACAGGCAGTGGAATATTAGCTATTGGTATCGCGATGCTTAAACCTATTGTTGTGCTTGCAGCTGATATAGATCCAATAGCTATTAAAGTTGCACAACAAAATATCAGATTTAATGGTGTTACAGACTATGTTACAGCTATTACAATTACAGGTTTTAGCGATAATAAAGTCGCATCACGCGCTCCTTTTGATCTTATTGTTGCTAATATTCTTGCTAACCCTTTAATCGAACTTGCACATAATATGGTGCAAGCATTGCGAAAAAATGGATCTATTATACTATCTGGAATTATTGAAGAACAGCATGATGATGTTCTAAAAGCTTACGTAAAACAAGGTTTAAAACATATTGAAACATATTCTCAACAAGGATGGACTACTTTGCATCTGAAATAAAAGAAAGAACATCTTTATGTATCAATCTTTTGAAATAAGAACAAATCCTGCTTATGCTGCAAAACGCGTTGCAGCTCTTCGTAAAGAACTTGATCACTTTGGACTAGATGGCTTTCTAGTACCGCATACAGATGAACATCAAGGAGAATATGTTCCTAAACATGCTCAACGTCTTGGTTGGCTTACTGGATTCACTGGATCATCTGGTATAGCATTGATTTTAAAAGATCAAGCTGTTATATTTACAGATGGGCGTTATAAACTTCAAGTCCGTCAACAAACTGATTCTTGTATCTTTAATTATGAAGATTTAGCGATCTGCTCACCAGCACAATGGCTCGAGAAAAATAAACAAAAACTTTCAATTGGCTTTGATCCATGGCTTCATACTATTAATGCTACAGCTATATTGAGACAAGCATTAGAATTGAAAATAGGTGGGAAACTTATAGAAAGTGAAACCAATCTCATTGATCTTATTTGGAATGATCAACCCAAATATCCACAAACTCCTTTATCAATCCATCCTCTCAAATATGCAGGATGCAGTACCAATGAAAAACTATCACAAATTCGCAAAAACATAAAGCAATCTGGTGCCAATGCCTTTATTTTTACAGATCCATCTTCTATTGCATGGACATTCAATATACGTGGCAATGATGTTTCTAACTCTCCCTTTTCTCTTTGTTTTGCTATCATTTCAATTAAAGAAAAACCACTCTTATTTATTGATAGTCAAAAAACTGGTAACGAACAAAGACAATACCTAAAAAGTTATGCAAAACTATATGAACCAGAAGAACTTATTTCAAATATCAAAGATCATGTTCAACAAGGTACTGTTTTTGCTTTAGATCCATTTTTAACGTGCGAAAAGTTACGTACAGTTATTGAAGAAACAGGAGGATCTTTCATTAGACTAACAGATCCTGTTGTCTTACCACGTGCGATTAAAAATACTACAGAGCTCAATGGTTCACGCAGAGCACATTTATGTGACGGTATAGCACTTACTCGTTTTTTGTCTTGGCTAGATAGACAAATACTAGGTACAATTGATGAAATTTCCGCTGCTAAAAAATTAGAAAACTTCCGTATTATAACAGCACAAGAAATGGGAATGAAACTCGAAGATCTTTCCTTTGATACGATTTCAGCAGCCGGTAAAAATGCTGCAATTATTCATTATCGTGTAACCACTAAGACAAATAGATTACTAAATGCAGGTGAGCTTTATCTTGTTGATTCAGGTGGACAATACCGAGATGGCACAACAGATGTTACCCGTACAGTAGCAATTGGAAATATTGGAGAAGAAGAGAAACGCTGTTTTACCCTTGTCCTCAAAGGTATGATTGCTCTTTCAAGTGCAAAATTTCCAAAAGGCACGCGCGGACAAGATATTGATGTTTTAGCACGCAATGCTTTATGGAAAGCTGGTTTTGATTATGCACATGGCACTGGCCATGGAGTTGGTTCCTATCTTTCTGTTCACGAAGGACCACAAAATCTTTCACGCTATGGAAGCCAAGAACTTATTCCAGGTATGATCATCTCTAACGAGCCTGGATATTACCGTGAAGAAGCTTTTGGTATTCGTATTGAAAATTTGATGATTGTCAAACCAGCACAAAAAATTACTAATGGCGATATAGATATGCTATCATTTGAAACACTTACAAATTGTCCGATTGATCGACAATTAATTCTGATAAAGCTTTTAACAAAACAAGAGAAACAGTGGCTTAACGATTATCACGCCCGTGTTTATCAAGTTAATGCGCCATATCTTGATAAAGAAGATAAAAAATGGCTTAAGAAAGCTACAATGCCTCTTTGAAAACAAATACACCCTTACATTAATATCTAAAGGAAGCTTTAAAAAAGCTAATTTTCATTTTAAAAATAGAATATTCTAATTTCTGGAAATTAGAGATAAAGCCCTATCAGTCAATTTTTCTAGGGCTTTAGCAAAACTGATAAATACAAAACCAATCCTTGATTTAGAATTGATAACGTAAGCCACCAGAAACACTAATTCCAGAAAAGCCAGCTTTGGTTAATTTATGTTGGTATAACAAGTCACCGTGAAGTGCTATCCTATTAGACAATTGGGCATGAACACCTGTACCTGTTTCAACTGTAGAACCAAATGCACCTAACTGAAACGCATCTTTAAAATGCACTATCCGCTCCTTTTCATAACTATGCGCAACATGAAGTTTGGTATAAAAGGAAACAACATCTGCATTTTCAGAAGAGGCAAAAGCTTTTATTAAACGACCACCTATCCGCCCTACCAATTGATCATGGCTTCCTAAATCAATATCAAACCGATCTATATCACGCGCTTGATCAAACAGCAGAGACTGATAAATAACTTGAAGCTGTGGCTCAAGAATAAAATCATGATAGCCTGTGATAATAGACTGACCGCCCGTCAAAGACGCATTCAAAAGTCTCCCTTTTAGTTCTGCTGTTTTTCCCCGAGAAAGAGTGACAACATCGCCCTTAAAAAAATCATACGAGATAAAGCCATTTGCATAAAAGCCTGTATCATGATCCAAATTCGCATAAAGCTTGCCAGACCATTTATCAAAAACACTCTTTTGACTGTGTTTAACTGCACGAGGATGAAGAGAGAGCTGACCATAACCGCCCATAAATCCAAAGGACGAAGCACTATGTTTGCTCTCTAATGTATTTAATACAATTCCTGCTGTCGCATTGTTATAGTCAAGATCAGCTCCATAACCATATTCAAAAACGGACAAATTGGAAGTATAACGGTGGTTGCTACCATAACCACGGATAAAAAAGTTTGTCTTTCTCTTTTTATCCGCTTCATGAGAAGCACTTTGCATGATTTCCAACAGTTCACGTTGATTACTTACATCGACCAAACCTGTATGAAATAAAGCATGAGGTAAAAGCAAATAACTTGGAAGTTGTGGCACAACCGCTGGTACTCTCTTGCTAGGAAAATCTGGTTTTATCGGATCCTCAGGTTTTGAGGGCACTGATGGTTCCGGCGATGGTGCTGGTGCTGGTGGAGTAATATATTTACCTTGCAGCCGATAATCCCAAAAATCATTATCAGATTGCTTACCTTTTTCCCCGTTCTGCCCAACCAACTTTTGTCCTGGATCCGCTTGCCCTAGTTCAGAACTTGGACCATACGCAGAAAGAACATACTGATAAGGTAAATTATCTGCTGTGATATAATCACCCTTCAGTTTGAAGGAATCTTTTTGTGCCGTACCAGAAACTTGAATAAGCGAAACACCCTGAGTATTTCCTGAACCCGTTTTATCTCCTAGACTTCCTCCAGTTGTAGAAACAGAAACTACAGTAACACCAGATACATCACCATCGATTAAAAGTCGATCCGTCTTCGAACCATCTTGATCTAAATAACTATTAAGATAAAGCTCCGCATTCCCCTCTGCTGTATAAACAAGACTATCCCCCGTGCCAATAGAGAGTGTTTGATAAACATTATCGCTTGGCTTTTCAAAAATAATTTTACTATTTTTAAGTGTCACAGTAGAAATAAGTGATTTAGTCGTATCACGTCCTTTATTCCCTTGTTCTTGAATCGGTGATTTTCTTTTTGTTAAAGTCCATGTCGAATTATTCTCCAATTTCAAACGTGCTTCAGCTGCGCCAGAAATTAAAGCACCCCCTTCGAGCTGTGAGTTATTAGCTTTAATGCTTATACTCCCATCAGTACTTTCTAGCAGAAAATCACCGGAGAGTTTTGTATCTGATAAATTAAAGGTAAGCTCCATATTAACACCATTATAAATAGCGGTACTGTTAGGAACAATAAAATTTGTTTTTTTCAAAGAAATAATTGAAAGCCTTTCACTACTGTCGCTATTACTAACAGAAGGTACTCCATACACACCATAATATTTATCACCCTGTATTTTAATGTCTACATTTTCAAGCTCTACACTTACCTTCTCTCCATTTCCATTATTTACAGATGCAGATTGTTCCTCCTCATCTTCTTCATCTTCTTCATCTTCTTCATCCTCATCACCATCTTCATCTACTGTCTCATAATCTTCTGTAGCCTCATATGGTGAAAAGTCAAATACAAATCCATTCCCACTTTTGAGATGAACTTTCCCTTCCTTCATTTCAAAAGTACTCTGTGGATACATATAAACGGCAGCACTACGACTATAATCTACATTCTCGTTCGTCAGGCCAGAAGTATAATCATTAATAGTATTATTAATAATGTTCACTTTCTCTAAAGAAACCTCTCCTGTATTCATATAAACTGCAGTACTCAGAATAAAATTAATGCCTGAATCCAATTTATCTATACCCTGCATGTTAATATAGCCACCCTTTGTAGTGAAAAGTCCTTTATCCCCTTTTAATACTAAAATATTTGTATCCAATAGCTCAACTATAGCATTTGAACCTTTAGCTTTAACAGCAATCTTATTATTACTTATCGATGTATTGTCCGCGTTTACCGAACTATTTTTTGAAACAGAAATACCTATCGTTAGGTCTTTTAAGGTCAATTCATCAGCAACAATTGTTCCCCATTCTCCGGTCAGTATACCAATATAAATATCAGTATCACTGTTTTTGGGGCCTAGAATTTGCACTTTTTTTATATCAACATCACTAGTGGAATTTTCTTCATCAATCGAATATATACCAATTACTCCATTGGTTTCAGAAGATTCATCGGTGTTCCGTCTACCCTGACTCTTATTCCGTCTAGAATGATTTCCCATTTGATATGTTTGGCTAATTATCTGTCCATCTACACTTTCTTTACACACTTTCACCACGAAAGTACGAGTACCCAATTTCATAGTAGTCTTGTCCGAATTTGAAGAAGATTTACCTTTCGCAGTGTTACTTTTCTGACACTTTTTAACAGAAGCAACCTCCTCAGAAGAAGGAGAAGAAGAACTAGCTAAAAGAGTATTAAATATGAGAAAGAAAGAAAGAAAGAAAGAAAGAAAGAAAGAAACGCGCAACATTAAAATACCAATAACCTTTCAAAATAAAATGAATACATTATGGATTATATTAAATAAATAAACACACTTCAAGTTATTATCATAAAAATAAGGTTTTACGTATTGGATTTCTCTATTAGCATTTACTAAATGAAAACTATCCAATAAATAAAGTTAAGCTTTACACTGAATACAAAAAAGCATTTCTTAATAAATTTATAAAACTGAATTAAACGCATAGATAAAAGGCTGATCAGCAAAAGGCTCATTAGCCAATTTTTCTAGGGCTTTAGCAAAACTGATAAATACAAAACCAATCCTTGATTTAGAATTGATAACGTAAGCCACCAGAAACACTAATTCCAGAAAAGCCAGCTTTGGTTAATTTATGTTGGTATAACAAGTCACCGTGAAGTGCTATCCTATTAGACAATTGGGCATGAACACCTGTACCTGTTTCAACTGTAGAACCAAATGCACCTAACTGAAACGCATCTTTAAAATGCACTATCCGCTTCTTTTCATAACTATGCGCAACATGAAGTTTGGTATAAAAGGAAACAACATCTGCATTTTCAGAAGAGGCAAAAGCTTTTATTAAACGACCACCTATCCGTCCTACCAATTGATCATGGCTTCCTAAATCAATATCAAACCGATCTATATCACGCGCTTGATCAAACAGCAGAGACTGATAAATAACTTGAAGCTGTGGCTCAAGAATAAAATCATGATAGCCTGTGATAATAGACTGACCGCCCGTCAAAGACGCATTCAAAAGTCTCCCTTTTAGTTCTGCTGTTTTTCCCCGAGAAAGAGTGACAACATCGCCCTTAAAAAAATCATACGAGATAAAGCCATTTGCATAAAAGCCTGTATCATGATCCAAATTCGCATAAAGCTTGCCAGACCATTTATCAAAAACACTCTTTTGACTGTGTTTAACTGCACGAGGATGAAGAGAGAGCTGACCATAACCGCCCATAAATCCAAAGGACGAAGCACTATGTTTGCTCTCTAATGTATTTAATACAATTCCTGCTGTCGCATTGTTATAGTCAAGATCAGCTCCATAACCATATTCAAAAACGGACAAATTGGAAGTATAACGATGGTTGCTACCATAACCACGGATAAAAAAGTTTGTCTTTCTCTTTTTATCCGCTTCATGAGAAGCACTTTGCATGATTTCCAACAGTTCACGTTGATTACTTACATCGACCAAACCTGTATGAAATAAAGCATGAGGTAAAAGCAAATAACTTGGAAGTTGTGGCACAACCGCTAGTACTCTCTTGCTAGGAAAATCTGGTTTTATCGGATCCTCAGGTTTTGAGGGCACTGATGGTTCCGGCGATGGTGCTGGTGCTGGTTTCGGCACTGGAGGTTCCGGCGATGGTGCTGGCGCTGGTGGTACTGGTTCTAGTTCTGGTTCTGATAGAGAAATATATTCACTTTGCAGCCGATAATCCCAAAAATTATTATTAGGTTTACCTTCTTTTTCCTCATTCTTTCCAACCAATTTTTGTCTCGGATCTGCTTGCCCTAATTGAGAACTTGGACCATAAGCAAAAAGCTTATATCGATAAGGAGAAGCATCTACTGTAATATAATCACCCTTCAGTTTGAAGGAACGTTCTTGCGCTGTACCAGAAACTTGAATAAGCGAAATACCCTGAGTATTTCCAACATTATCCGTGCTTATACTTACGTTTTCCCTTCGATTTTCTGAAATAGCTTGTATATCAATTGTAGTTTCCCCATAAACATTACCATGGATCAAAACTCTGTCAGTTTTCTGACTATCAAACGAACCATTAAAACTTAAACTTGTGTTTAAATGAATCTGCGCATTATTCTTCGCAATATAAACATCGCCAACCCCTTTCCCAATGTGAAGTGTTTTATAATTATAAGCTTCAGGAGACTTGAATCTCTTAAAATTAATAGAACTATTATCAAGACCAAGTACTGAAATATAAAAATTGTCTAAATCTTGTGAATTTTTCTGTTTTGTTTGTGTTAAAAACCATACAGAATTACCGCTCAAATAAAATTCAGCAGTAGAGCTCTCATCAACATAGCTCCCCCCTGTCAGTAAAGAATTATCAGCTAAGACAAGAACAGAAGATTTCTTTTCAGCCATTAACAATAAATGATCAGCGCTAATAGAACTGTTGAACAGACTAATATTACCTCCTGCAGCACCGGCGCTATAAATAGCTGAACCACCTACAACGTTCAGTTTTGTATCTTTTAAATTAACAAGTCGTATTGGAAATTTAATATCTGCAATATCTAAATTTTTTTTATCCTCTTTGCCTCCTACTATTGCATTATTTACTTTCTCTATTGTATTGTCTGCTGGATTCTCTCCTCTAAAATATATACCGTAGAATTCATCTCCTTTTACCTCGATAGTTGCTCCTTCGATATTAGCTTTCGTTATGTTAATATTACTTTTATCAGTTTGTAAATTTTCATCCAATGAATCCAAAGAAATAGAATTAGAAGTAGCAACCGTATTGTCGATTAATAGGCCAAAAGCATTAATAACGTTAATATTGCCATTCTTAAAATCAATATAACCGCCCTGATCTATATAAAAAACAGCGTAATTTTTTTGTTCTTTTGTCATACCTGTTCCGGTAATATGAGTACTATCGAAAGTGACTTTCCCTCCCAACGCGGTATAAGCCCCATTACTGTTTGTAAAATTAATTAATCCACCACTTTTAACCTCAACATTTGCTCCCCCCATACTCACAAGGCTTGCTTTTCCGTCTTTGGTCTCAATCTGTGAATTAATTAAAATAACATTCGTTGGTTTTCCCAACGCCTGAACAGCTATGTTGCTCTCTTTAATCACACCATTGTACATCCCAATTATTCCATTGCTTACATTAAGCGCTACATGTGTATTGCTCACGACCGACTGTGTTAAAACGACTTTTCCTTCTTTCAATACATCAACACCATATATATTACTTTCGATCTTCCCAGCCTTTTTGGGCATTTTATCTACACCACCAAGGGTTATATTTGTCCCGTTAATATTTACACCTTTCCCTTCTGCTATTATTGCCTGAAAATTCTTATTGTTGATTATTTTTTCCCCGCTATTAGTACATTTATAAGTCAACGTAGAACCTACATTATTTTCATCACACTCAGATGAGTGATTGGGGGTTGACTTCACACTATTCTGAAAAAAACAAAAAATAGTTGCTGTAAAAAAATATAAATAACTATTAAATACTTTGATCATAATTCATTTCAAACTTTCTCCCCTGCATTTAAATATGAAAAGCTCCCACTCAAAATCAGAAATACAGAAATACAAAGTTAAGTAAACTCTATATAATTTAATACATTTTGTGTTTTATGTAAAGATAAATCTATAATAAAAAAAGATTGCACAAAAGATTTATCAGACAGGTAAATTAGAATTGATCAATACTCTAACCAAAAACCAAAGCATTCTTCCTATAAAGCCCTGCTTTAGTAAATTTATGCTTATATATCAGCTTACTATGAAACACTATATTGATAAATCATTGGACCAAATATCTAAAAATATTTCTATTGTTGAAGCAATATTTTCCAACTAGAACGCATCTTAAAATGCAAAACCCATTTTATTTCGTAACTATGTGCATAGGAAATTTTCTATACAGAAAATAACACACACCTCTTTGAGCATTGTAAAAGGTAACCAAGAGGCTAGTAAATAACCTACAACTGCGTTTCAAAAATAAAACAATTAAAACAAATCATCATCAAAATTTATTCTCGTTAAACTCGTCAAAGAAGCACTTACAAACTTACCTTTTAATATTTTTTTATTGCAGCTTTAAATTATCATATTTCTCTTAATAGACAAAAGTCCATTCATATAAACATGTGCTACATGTATGTCATTCATTATTCCTGATCACTTATTTCAAGGTAATGTTTTGATTTTTTTCACTATCCTAAGATTTGAAGAGATAATTTATCAAAAGTTCCTAGTCTGGCAAAAAAAGGTGGTATATAATTATGCATCACCCTCTAACGTATTGAATACAATATTTGTTATTATAGAATTAACTTTATTACCCATATTGAAATATAAAATATTATTTTCAAATATTTATATGATTTTTCTTATCTTAATTATAAAGTAAAAATATAAACAATAACCACATTATTCAATAACTACGAAAATGATCTTTTAAATTAATCAATTCCACTTGTGCTTCATTCTGCTATCTTAGCTTTTATATCTCGATTATAAAGTTATCATCATTATTGAAATAAATTATATACTATAAATTTTCTCATCGCTCATTTTATAGTTGAATCTTAAATTATCAATATTAAACGCTCATTGTTCTAGAGATATCTCAATTATTTCAGATAAGATATTGAGTAATCTTAATATATTTTTTAGAATGGTCCCTCTTTATAGATTCTAAAACCTTTGGTGAAACACGTTATTAAATCACTAGCAATTTTATATTATTTTCTGTATCGGTTTTCTTTGGAAAGTTTAAACTTTTTTATAAATAAATTAATATTTTATTATTGATATTTAATAAATTTCTTAATCATAATTCTAATATAAAATTTATATTTTCTCTTAATAAAAATCGAGAATATAACAGTAAAATAAATGTAAATATATCGTTTTGCTACACAATATGTATTATATAATTTATTATTTACAGAATAATACAACTAAATTACAGTTGTAATTTCATATTTTAAACTAAAAAAATAAACAATTTTTGTAAGATACAAAGAAAATTCTATCTTTCAAATATATAAATATGCATTACCTTTAGCAGCATAATTCTATCCAGAACATTTTATACTCCTCAGAATTAATTACTCTAAAATTAATGAGGCCATCTCAATAATTCATAACATCACTTCAAATAAAGTTTGATTTTACTTCATACATATTTCGATGCAAAAAACACTCTATATTTGCGTTTCTTCTGTATATGGACTAAAGTTGAAGAAAATTACTTACATCATATTGTATCATGTGAATCTATTCACTTCTTTTTTGGCAATGAATTTATGGTATCTGATCTCCTTCCTCTCGCCCTTTTACCTCTGGGCGCACATGAATATCATGGCAATCATCTTCCCTTTGAAACAGACTGGATTATTGCTGAATCTTTTGCAAAAGCACTTACCTTAGAAACAAAAGAGCAATTTCAAATCACACTTTTACCAGTTGAAAAAATTGGTTATTCTGTAGAACATATGAATGTTATTGGTACACAAACATTGACCTTTTCTGGGGCTATAGAACGCTGGATAAACATTGGTGAACATTGTTATCATAAAGGCATCAGGCGTTTTCTTATCCTTAATGCTCATGGAGGCAATGCGCCTTTAATGAATATCGTCATTACAGAATTAAGAAAACGTTTTTCAATGCTTGCAGTAGCTACAAGTTGGAGTCGTTTCGGATTGCCAAAAGGCTTAATGGACCCATCTCAGATACATCTTGATATCCATGGTGGATTTATTGAAACCTCCTTAATGCTCTATTTAGCACCAGAAAAAGTACATATGGAAAAAACAGAAAATTTTCATAATAAGCAAGCTGAGATGATTCAAAATTATCAATATTTACGAGCCTATGGACCTCATGCTTTTGGATGGATGATGCATGATCTTAATGAACAAGGAGTAGCAGGAAATGCAAGCCAAGCAACAGCACAAGCAGGTGAAGCAATTTTTTCCCATGTTCTCTGTGGACTTCGCGCTTTACTTGACGATATCAAGAAATTTAAAATAGATGCATTACAATGAAAGATATAATTATGGAAACAATACCCAATACATCTCCTAAAATTCCTGTTACAGTCCTTACAGGATATCTTGGATCAGGAAAGACTACCCTTCTTAATCGTATTTTAAATGAAAATCATAACAAACGTTACGCAGTTATTGTCAATGAATTTGGTGAAATTGGTATTGATAATGATCTGATTGTTGAATCAGAAGAAGAAATTTATGAAATGAACAATGGTTGTGTGTGCTGTACAGTGCGTGGCGATCTTATCCGCGTTTTGGAAAGCCTAATGCAACGCTCTAGTCGATTTGATGCTATTATTATAGAAACCACAGGAATTGCTAATCCTACTCCAGTTGCACAAACTTTTTTTATGGATGACACTGTACGTGATAAAACAGCCCTTGACAGTGTCATTACGTTAATTGACGCAAAACATCTGCCACTTCAGCTGAAAGAAAGCCGAGAAGCAGAAGATCAAATTGCCTTCGCCGATATAATTTTGCTCAATAAAATTGATCTTGTCAGTGCAGAAGAACGAGCACATATTGAATCACTTATTTATACCATTAATTCCAATGCCATTATTTATGCAACAGAACGTGCAAACATTCCTCTTAATAAAATTCTTAATCGTGGTTCATTTGACTTACAACGAATTCTAGAAAACGATCCTCATTTTCTTAATCATGAAAATCCTGATCATGTATGTAGTCCCGAATGTGATCATGAACATCATCATGGGCACAGCCATAAATCACTTATGCATGATGTAACGATAACCTCTATAAGTTTAAAAACAGGTGCTCTTCAAAAAGAAAAATTTTTCTCATGGCTTCAACAAGTTACCCAAGAACAGGGTCCTAACATTTTACGTCTAAAAGGTATTATCGCGTTTCACGGAGATGACGATCGTTATGTGATCCAAGGTATACATATGCTTCTTGAAGGCCAACATCAACGCCCATGGCGTCAAAATGAAAAACGTGAAAGCCGGCTTGTTTTTATTGGTCGTTCTCTCGATGTTGAGAAATTAAAAACTGATTTTGAAAATTGCATATAAACGAGTCAAAATGCCAAGTATTACTCCTTACAATCTCAAAAGTTATTGTTTATCTTGTGGTTTTATTAACGATAAGCCAGCTTTTGTTTCAGTAGAAGGTTTGATTGTTTTCCTTCAACCAAGCCCACAAATTATTGAAGTGCATAAAGGCATAATTTCAAGCCATTTTTCTCCTGATAAGACAGCTATTATAACAGGTGGAGAAGATGGGAAAATATGCAAAACAACAACAGATGGTCGCATAGAGATATTGGGCATACAAAAAGGCAAATGGATAAACAGTGTTTCTTTCGGCCCACATAATGTATTTGCTTTTGCATCTTCGCGTTTGATGATAACTAATATTGGTAAAGGTTTACAAGAGTTTTATCATAAATACAGTGTAGAAGGTTTAGCTTTCGCTCCGAAGGGATTACGACTTGCAGTTGCTCACTATAATGGTGTTACCCTTCATTGGTTGTTGACGCAAACAGTGCCAACCACATTAGAATGGAAAGGAGCACACTGTGATGTTATTTTCTCACCAGATAATCATTATGTAATTTCCACAATGCAAGAGAATGCCTTACATGGTTGGCGTCTTGCTGACAAACAACATTTACGCATGAGTGGCTATCCAAGCAAAGTTAAAAGCTGGTCTTGGAGCACAAAAGGAAAATGGTTAGCAACATCAGGTGCATCAGCTGCAATCGTTTGGCCTTTTCATACGAAAGATGGTCCAATAGGCAAAGCACCGTTAGAACTTGGTATACGAGCAAATGCGCTTGTTAGTATAGTTTCATGCCATCCAAGTAAAGAAATTGTAGCTATTGGCTTTAATGATGGAATAATTTCATGTGTACATTTTAGTGACGGAAAAGAAATATTTCTTAAACTTTGTAGCAAGAGCGCTATTTCAGCACTCAATTGGGATAAAACAGGCCATTACCTTGCCTTTGGCAGTGAAAATGGTGAATGCGGCATCATAAATATAACCACTTAAAAACATAACAATAAATTACTTCTTATGCTTTTAAATTGATCATATACTCTCTATCAATATTTGCTCTAAACAAGACCGCTGTAATCCACTGATCGATATGCTCAATCACTATCAAAGGCATATGAACAAATAATTAAGTATAAAGCCCCTTTTTCTACCACTGAATATAGTTGTTAATAATCTATACTCACATGAAGTTAATTATAAAATATACTTAAAATGCTAACTAGCTGAAAATTATTATTAAAATAATTTTGGAAAATGGCCACTAATCGCTGCTTTTGTGATCAACCAATAGCGATACAGTAATAATGAAGTTGTATTTTCCTGAAAAACTTTTGCTCCCAACTGTACTGTTTTTTGCAAAGATGCCGGCGTAACTGCTAGTGGGAGAAATGCTGGTTTAAGCGTTTTAGGCAAAGTAACAGAATAATCATAAAACTTAAGATAGTAATCTCGTGATAATGCTACCATAGCCTCAATAATCTGTTGTTTTTGTTTATCATTGATACAATTAGAATTTAGCTCTTCCCGACTTATCCCCAAAGCCTCCAACATATCGGTAGGAAAATAACATTGATATCGTGATTGCGTCAATGGTAAAAGACGTAATATACCACTTAACGCTTGAGCTATTCCCCCATATTTACAAACATCTGTAAAATTTGGTGCCACATCAAAATCTAATATCTGGCAAGACAACTGCAATATTGTACTTGCTGTTTTACTACAATAAGCTTCAAGATCGTGAATAGTTGCTATTGGATTATTGTAAAGATCAAAAATACGCGCATCACAATAGTGTAAAAAAGTTATCTTGGATAACTTAAACAAAGTAATTGTTTTTAATAAATCATTTAAAATCGGATTACTCTCACTATTTTGTTGTTCATCGTTAGCAATAGAATCGCGCCACCAACGTAATCGTATTTCACCCATAAGGGGATCACGCACACTTTCGCGAATACGAGCAATCTCTGCATTAAAAGCGTAAAGAGCGGTTAATGCTCTGCGTTTTTGTTTGGGTGCAAATAAAACTGATATATAACGATCACGATCTGTATTACGTAAAATATCAAGACAATAAGGAAGAAAATTTGTCATTCTCTATCGCACCTATCAATACCTTTTTTATATCATACAAGTTATTTTTTATTATATTTTTTAAATTTAGGAATTCTCAAATAAATGTGAGAGAAAAGGGAATAGGAGTTCCTAATATGCCTCTACAAAACATACCCTTTTTTGCCACCTTTCTCTAATAATTTTTTAAATTTTTCTAAGTCATGTTATGAAAAATTATCAAATGTTCTAATAAATATACCAACAATTTCACGATCACATGAATCAGAAGATTTGCTTATCAAGCTCTTGCTCCAAGCATCTATTTCTTTTCTTAAAAGATAAGCTGTTTCTTGATTTAAAGCGTAGAGCTTGATGATCGTTTGTTCTATTAAAACAGGTATAGATTTTTCTAATCTCGATGGAAAAAATGCTACAGATAAATCTAATTTTTAGCCATATCTAAAAGGCATTCTGAGTGATCAATACGAAGTTTGCATAAGATTTTGTCAAATGATGTAAGCATTTTAAAAGTCTTGTTAGAAAAAAATATTCTCTTGATTCTAAGAAATATTTTTGAAACTTTCTTCAATTATTGCAAATAATGACTTCTTTTTGAGATGTTTTTTTATAGTTTAAATCCTATTTATGTGCTCAATATTCTTATATTTTTTTAGAAAAACAGGGGAGAACTATCGTGCCAAAATCTTGCGCTCCTTGCTTAGAATAAGGCAAAGTGTACCATGATTTTTTCATACCAATGATGGTTTTGGCAGCAATGCCAAATTCGCGTTTATAATCAAAAAATTCCTCTTCAAGATGATAACGTGGTTCATCCTTAACACGACCATTATTACGACCATAAGCCAAGATGACACTTTGCGCACCAAGAAAAACAGCACGACGAACAGAAAGAACAGGCTCTTGTGTTTTTGAATGAACACCATGAGGGACATGTTCAGCCTCCCGTAAAACAACGCCATTATACATGCCCAATGAGCCATCAAAAATGGGATTTTTAGCGCGGCTTCCACTATAAACCGCTTTGGTAATGTCAAGCCACTGGCCAGCATCTGTATTGGTACGCAACTGTGTCACCTGCTTTGGGTGAAGATACATCACATAAACACTTTCTCCATTGACACGCACCGGTCCAATCTTAGGATTAGCCAGTTTTGCACGTTCCACAGCCATATCGATCAGAGATAATGTAAACTTATCGTCTTTTGTGAGCTCTTCATCAGCCTTTTTATTCTCTGGACGAAAAACGCGCAATTTACTCGGCTCTAATGGCTCATTAAAACCACAATGCACTGGTTGTATCGTTGTTGTATGCCCCTCAAACTTCATCCATGGAGCGGTATACCCTGCAGCTTGAATAAAGAACATCATACTCAATCGATCAGCATACCAATCAACAAGTCCACTCTTGACTTCTTCACGCAAATTAAAGGGAATACGTTGTTGATCAATCGTCCCTTCGTATTTAACACGCCCAGCATGAGAAAGCTCATTGATCCGCACTGTTTCATTCCCTTCCAGTGCTTGCCCTTCAGTCACATCAACTCCTATAAGCTAAGCACATAATCTAGTTTTGACTGCATCACCCGCTGTTTTATTCAAACTATCCACAACTTGGATGATACTATTTGTATTTGTTCCCATTAGAGGAGCTATCGGTGTCACTTTTGAGCTTTCTGCGCCAAGTAGCTTAGACCAAATCTTAACGGCTAAGGTATGATTAATATTTATGTTTGTTGTTGCCATTTCAAAAAATGCCTTTCTTTGTTTTTAAATGAGCCTTACGGCATAACCAAGCAACCACAACCACTTGGTTATCTCTTCTGCACCACTGCGCATCTCTTCACATCCTGCTCATGAGGTATTCATATTTTTCTTTATTCTTCTCAACCCATGCAGCAATTTCATCTCCCGACATGGAAGAAAGTGTTCTCACATCAACACTGCCCAAGGGAACCTTCCCACCACGCGCGGCTAAGGTCCGCGCTGCTGTGTTACGCTCTTGGAGAGCTTCAACCTCATTGTTATTCTGGGGGCCGCTATAGCCAAAAGCCTTTGCCTTTTGCACAAGCACATCGATGGGGTTGACGCCTGCTTTTTGGCACTGCTGACAGATTTGACGCAATTCAGCACCAATTTGCTGTTCCCTCAGTGCAGGATCTTTCCATTGTGGGTAGAGACTTGCTTGCATTTTTAATGAATTATCAGCAATCTCATAGAGATAATTTGTGATCTTTTCTAAATCAGGATATTTATCTTGAACCAAAGGCGCTATTTTCACGTGCCTTATCATCTGGGTCACCCCCTATCCTCTCCCGTAGCCTGTAACGGCAATGCTTTACAAAGCAAGACATCATTTTCCTTTTTGATCTACTCGTAGATAGACAATTAAAATACTTTATTAAGCATATTTGTATCCTTTTTGAAGGAAAATAAAGAACTCAATAAATGAAATTCGTGTACACAAAAACACTCTTTTTATATAGCATATACCTTTCTAAATTTTCAATAGAAAAACATTATAAATATATGATAAAATTAATTTATTTATATTTTTATTTTTTCTTTTTATTGTGTTATTCATCATTTTATTATTGTTTATTGCTCTTCAAAAAATATCCTCTATAAAATGCCATTTATAGCAGAAGTTGAACGACGCAAAAACACCAGAAAACACCAAAAGCTTCCAGAGAATAATGAACAACCTTTTAAAATGGGCAATTCAACAAGATCTTTTACAAAACAATATGGCCTCTCTTTACACGATAGAGGGCAAGCCATAAAAAGTTAGCTTTAGAAGCAATCAAAAACACTCTAAAAAAGTAAGGGACAAGAACAAAAGATCCAATAGAACAATAATTACGAAAATCCCTCATATTTAATTAACATACTGATTTTATTAATTATATCATTCTATCGCAAATAACAATGCAGCAACTGAACGATTTTCAGCCAACAAAACATTAAATGTACGTACTGCAGCTCCTGTGCTCATTGTGTCTGTCGAAATATGCTTTTCCCATAAAAGACACCGCAATTTTTCAGGTAAACTCAATAATTCAAGTCCAGTACCTATCAATAAAATCTCAATCTTATCTGCTTCTTCCAAAATACGAGAAAGATTATCCTGTGTAGGAAGAGGTCCTGCCATGTCGATACCATAAATACCCGATGGTAAACAAATAATAGAACCCTTATGAGACATATCTGCGAAACGAAATCCTCCATTCCCATAAGCATCAATAGGCGCTCGCCCTGGAAAATGCGCTTCACGAATCTGAATTGCATATGACATAGCAGGCATCCTTATTTTTGGAAACCGAACTGCATTTTTCTCTCCTAAATTATTAAAAGAAAATAATAACACTAACCAACGCGGATTATAACACGCTACCAAAGATGCATAAAATATTTAATATCAATATTACCAAAATGAGAAAGAAGATAGTACCCTAAGTAAAATTGCAAATAATATCAAAAAGTTTGCAATAAAATACAACGAACACCCATACTATAAACAAACAAAAGCATCCTTATCTGTTCTCTTCAAAAAACTTGATCATACATAGCAAATATCTTGAGGAATAAAACAAATATAAACTGCTGTAATATTTCAGCAATTAAATGAATTTATTAAAAACAATCTCTATAAAATAAATAGAAATCCAATTCCATTTATTACTGATCAAGCCCTAATGTATCTATAAAAAATAACTCTTCAAATAATCATATAAAATAACTATGTTTTTGGTTTATTTTTCTTTTGTATTACTTTTTTTACTTTAGATGCAGAAACACTTTTCTTCACTTCCACCTTGTTTTCAGAAGTTTTTGATGCTTTTAGCTTAGCACTAGATTTTGATTTTTCTTCCAATAGTGGCTCACCTTTAATCCGAACATCTGCTAATGTTGAACGAATAACGCGAATACGTATACCTTCACTAATTTCAACTTCTAATTCGCCACTTTCATCATAAACTTTTGTAACCTTACCAATAATACCTCCACCCGTTAAAACTGTATCTCCACGACGCACAGCATTAAGCATTTCCTGTCTCTTTTTCATTTGCGCACGCTGTGGACGAATGATCAAAAAATACATAATTGCAAAAATTAAAATGAAAGGGACAAAGGTAATAAATGATGTTCCATTCGAAGTATGACTTACAGCCTGAGCATAAGCATTAGTAACCAACATTTTTATCTCCTATAGATTAAACTTCAAGTATCTCTCACTTTTACAAATAAGTTTTTGCTTCGGAAGAAAAAAGCCCATCTAAATACTGTAAAACTACATCAGATAGTTGCAACTTTTTCAAAAGGAATAAAATTTTAAGAAAAAGAAAGCAACAAACAAAAATTTTAAAAACAGATTTTATTCGTTTTTTCGGATATCATGTAAATACCAGCTTTTCTCTAAATTAAACAGCATAATACTTGAAAACTTGTCATTCCAAATACAGCAATCATTCCATTTTTTGCATATTTTTACTGACTTTCTCAGTTATTTTTAAATAGAGTCCTTCAAGAAACATGTACTCTTAATTTATATTCTCCTTAAACATTCTAGCTAAACATCATGGAGAATACTATTCATTCTATTAAAAAGAATAGAATTTGTACTCTCCTAGATAAAAAATCTTTATATATTCCCCAAAAAAAAACCCGAAAGCAAAAACTTTCGAGAACTATAAACTCAGAATTTTACAATACATATAATAATATGGCGCCTTTAGAAACTATTTTTGAAACATTGTCAATAGAAAAATACTATATATTGATAAAATCTATATGAATCATCTATAGCTAAAAGGTTTACAAATTGATTATCAACAAAAGGAACGCCATTTATATGAAATTAGTGTTACTTTCAAAAACAATAACAATAAGTATCCCCTTAGCTTTCATTATGTGTGGTATTGGAATATGGGCTACTTTTTCAATTATTTTCAATTGTTTTCTCTTGAAACCAACATTTATTACTCACGCTTTCATCATCTCTTCTATCATTTCTTTTATTGTCATATTTTTAAAATCATGGTTCACAGCTTTTTTTATAGTTGGAATAGTAAGCTGCGGAGGTGTACTTATGAGTCATTTATTTAACCAGTTACTCCTACTGTGGTTTGCTGTAGAACTTCTAATGCAATAGTTTTTCACATTTTTATAAAAATTGATAATTTAAAAACTATTTATGAAAAATCCCATGATTGCATTTAAAATAAATTCATATTTTTTGTTCGTTTTAATGCTTGAACAAAATATTATCAAATGTCTTCCACCCTTCATTTAAAACGTTTGCTAAATCTTTATGAGGGTTATCCTATAACTTAAGGTAATGATTACTGTGACTTCTATTACAACCACATTCTCACAAGATCCTAAGCCTGTAGGATCTTTATTCTTCGTACTTTATATCTTCTTCCTGTGTGTAAAGTTTAGGAGAACTGGATTAGAATAGACGACACTCTCAATAACCAGCAATAATAACATAACTCGAAATGACGCTCTTATCTTACCTATTAAATGAATAATACCCTCGACGACCGATACAACTTGACAAGTGAAATGCTATTTAAGTTAATCACGCAAGAACTTAAAAAAGCATTATAAGGAATGCTTATATTTGGAACAAAAGCAAACAAATTCACATGATCTTGAATTATTTTACTTGATCTCCTCTTCATCCTAAAAGATGAGAATTACTACGAGCAGAACCTATATTGAAACATATAAATCTCTTCCTGCGTATTCCTACTGCTGATCGTTTATGCAATCACTGCATACGCTTTGCGTGCAAACCCTACCCTGAATATTTCTTATGCTTAAACAAAAGAATGTCATTACGATAATATCTTAAACTTCTTAAGAGTATTCATCTGATGCATGAAATGATACGCGCCTTACATCTCCAATCTAAAGGACAAAGTTTTATAATGAAAAAATAAAACGGCAACCGGTTTAATTTTCTAAGTATTCAGCAGGATCAACAGGGAGAGAATTCTTACGTACTTCAAAATAAACGCGCGGTGTTTTAGCGTCTCCTGAAAAACCAGACTTTGCAATTTCATCACCACGTCGTACCTTTTGCCCTCTATTAACAATAAGCTTACTATTATGCCCATAAATAGTAATAATATTGTTCTCGTGCCGAATCATGACAACGTTACCAAGCTCTTTCAACCCATTACTTGCATAAATAACAACACCATTTTCTGCAGCTTTTACTGATGATCCTTCAGGAACTGTAATATCTATTCCTCGATTAACTGCAGTTCCTTTCTTTTCACCAAAATGACTCAACAAACGCCCTCGCACAGGCCACCGCATCTTAGAAATACCCGTCGATTGTGGAGTTATAATATCATTTGGGTTAATAATTTGATCTGACGTATCATTTATAGACTTATGTGTTGTTGCTTGTATAGGAGATTTTTTTTCAATGTTTAACGTATCACTTTTAACTACAGGCTTAGTTTTTACGGAATTCTGAGCTACATATTTAGGAGCTTTACCCTGTTTAGCAGGAGATACAGTCTTAGATTGAAATGAAGATACATTTTTTGATGCATCTGAAATATTATTTTGAATATTTGATGCCATCTTTGCACTTTGATCTGGAATAATCAACGACTGACCAATATAAATAGAATTAGCGTTTATACCATTAGCTAGCCTTAACGCATCAACACTGACACCCAACTGTTGCGCAATACTTAATAATGTATCCCCACTCTGCACAATATAAGAATTCTTTTTTAAAACAGAAACATTATTCACCTGTGAACGAGGAAGAGTTCCAAGATTTCGAGGCGGTATCCCCATAACCTGAACATCAGAAAAATGCTTGTTCTTATCAGGATAAAAAATTTCCTTTTGCCTTGAAGAATTATTATATGGGGAATTGTAATCAGCTTCCGAAATACTACTCGATTCTACAGGTGGCAATTCACTGCTTTGTATTTCAACATTTTGTGATAAAATTCGCGGATCATCAGTCATAGTCATGAATGTAGTTGATTGGGTAGGAGTAATATTATTATAAGAACTACCAGAAAAACGCTGCGTACTGGAACTACAACCAGTAGCTATTAATATCACCATCAAAAGAGCAACTTTTAGAAAAGTACACTTTAAAATTCTACTTGAAACCCTTATATGCATAGTTTTGCTCACTAGCCAATATTTAAACCATTCTATTAAAGCTTCCTAATCTTACCTAAGAGTTAAAATTAAAAAAATATCCATAAATACCCCTTAATAAAATCAAAATGTATTTGCTATTAGGTAGAATAGACAAAATATTTAGCAATATCTTAAATTCACAATTACAAAATTTCCGCAATATTTTCAATGAAGGGTTGATAACGTACTTGAAACATTTCTGAGCGTTCAAACTGGCTACCAATCTTTGTATAACGCATCACTTTTTGTACCCCTTCATCTGGCCCAATAGCTTGAATGAGAATCCCATTTCCCGCAAGAAGTTCTAAGCATTCTTTGGGTTCATTAGGACATGATGGCCAAATGAGAATACGATCAAATGATCCCAAACCTGTAACACCCCGACTTCCATCAATCTGCCGTATAATAATGTTCTCAATTCCCAAATGCTGAAATCTTTGCCGTGCTAAATCAATAAGTGTTTTATAACGATCAACTGTTGTCACACGATCACTAAGACAAGCCATAAGGGCAGTGCAAAAACCAGAACCTGTACCAATTTCTAAAACACGGTGCGTTTTTTTCAACGATAATGCGGAAAGAATCAAGAGCTGCTCCTCTAGACGCTCAATATATTCCCCACATTCAATCGGTATAACTTTATTATCATAAGCACTATTAAGCCAAGAAGCAGAAACGAATTGCTGACGTGGAACTTTCTCTAATGCTGCAAAAAAGTTTATATCATCAATGCCTTTACTGCGCATTTTCAACACAAGGCCTGCTAACTCTTCACGAAATCGTAAAATGCCTTTTTGCTCCATAATATCATTCGATCTCCAATACAATGGCTATCTTATTGTATAGACGAGTTCTCGGCTCATAAACAATTAAACCTTGCATATAAATATCATTAATTCACTGATAATTTTCTATACATAAAAACACAATAAAACCAATTAATTGTTTACTTTGATTTTTAAATTTCCTCTCAGAACTCATGCTCTAATGCATACCTCAATTCTCGATTCTTTATAAAAAACTACCAAGTATGAAAGGAAAAAATAATGAAATAGTTACCACGATGTATATGAATATTGAATTAAGTGCATAAGCGCAAAATAACTCTCATTATAATGTCCTCTTATATCATAACATTATAGAAATTATTAAGTCTCCAGTAGTTTGAACATATTCACACAAATTAAGTAATCTTAATCTTTGAAGCCCTCACCTTAATTAAGAACTAGGCTTATTAAGCACAACAAATTACAGGATTTGGAGAAAAACAAAATTTTATAAAATTAAAATTTGGGTTTCCTGAAATCCCTCCTTTGTTTATAAATGGAGGACTTGGATCTTTTGATTTTATACGATGCCTATATTATGCATGTATTAATCATAATAAATTTGAATGTATGCGTACTCCCACTTTTTTAGAAAATCATTAAGATAAAATTTAATGAGACCTTCGAAATACACTCCCTTATTGCCTTCAAATTGAACATGCTGAGATAAAAGCGTATTTAAAGAGATCTTAAAACAAGTTATGGAATCACTTTAAAGCATTATATTTTAATGCTCCCTTTAATCTTACAAACAAAATGAACTTTATTAAATTAAAAAATAGTGATAAAAATGAAACAAAAAGCTAAAAAATACAAATTGTTTACAAAAAATATTATAAAATTCCATTTTAAAACTCTTGTGAAAAGTTCTGATCATTAAGAATTTTTACTTTTTCTGTTAAATAATTCTAGCTCCATTATAAACGCCTCATGCTGAAAATTTAATTAGTATTCATAAGGTATTCCTTATATTTCTAGGTATTCTTATAATTTTAATATTCCACCTATCATCCTAAAATAGCATCCATAGATGGTAAAAAATTATTCAACAGTAAGATCAATCGATAAAAGAATAAAAGATAATTCTACTACTTGACAATATTCCTCTTATGAAGGAAAAGAACAAAATGCTTCTTATTAATTCTTTAGCTCTAAATATAATAATAGCATAAACAGTGAAAATATATTTCCTGTTTTATGAATTGAACGTTGATTACGAAATAAAGAAGAGTGTGTGGGATAACTGTGAATGTCGGTTTTTTTATCATATTGCAGCAATTACAAAAAGAAGTTATTAAACTTTTGGTGCTCATATAATAAGAAGGAGGGTATTCTATTACACAACGTTTGAAATTTTGAAAAACACGTAAAAGATATAAAAAGGGGGATTATTTACTATAAGTTGATTTAATACTTTTTAACATAACATCGTAGAGGAGGAATCATGTCGATAAAAGATTCTGAAGCTTTCAAAAACGCAAAGAAATCATTACTGAACGTAAGTCTTAATTACACCTATGCTGACTCTGGAAATCCTTATACGTTAATAAATAAATTTAAGATACAAGATCATCAGCAATTTAAGATAAAATGTGCGCATCAAGTGGCAAAAGAACTTGTTAATTTGCATCAAGAACCAGCACCTGCAGAAATTGATCATGTTTACCTAAAACAACTTCACAAACGCTTATTTGGAGAAATATTTGATTGGGCTGGGCAAACCCGCGATAATCCAATTAAAATGTCAAATGGTAAAATTGCTACCATATCAGGAGCTGATCAAAATTCTCTTTTTGCACCTAATGAAAAAATCTCAAAATGCTTAAAGGAACTTGATGAAAAACTTCTTCAAATGGCTCAAAAAAACGGAACTGGAAATACCTCACAAGAAAAAATTCCAAATGAAAATGAATCGTTTAGTGGAAAGCTAGCGACTGTTTATGCACTACTTGGCCATGCACGTCCTTTCGTAGATGGCAATGAAATTACACAACGGTTATTTATGAATAAACTCTCTCAAGCTGAGAATAAAGATCTTGATTTTTCAGTTGTGACACAAAAACGTATGGAAGATGCAATTGTTAATGCAGCAAATGACAATTTAATCCCTATGCAACATCTGTTTGAAGATGCTTCTAATCCAGAAAACATCAAGGTTTTGAAAACAGCTATAAATAAAGTGAACCCTGAAGAAGCAAAAGAGATTGCAAGAGAAATTGTTACAACACCAATTCCAGGAAAGACCTATACGGGTGTCTATGAAAGTCGTCACTTAGATACTGTTGTGATAAAAACAAAAGATTCTGTGATTGTATGCAATAAATCTGTTATTCCAAGAGATTCGTTCCGGAAATTAAAGATAGGTGATGTAATCAGCTTTAAAGCTCTTAGTAATGTTAATGAAGTTTTCATTCCAGGAAGAGAATTACGTGATTTAACAGACTTTAAACTTATGGAAAAAACTGTATGTAATTCTTATGTTCAGCATCAAAGAAAAAAAATTGAGCGCTTGGCAAGAGTTGTATTTGGAAGTCATGAGAAATTATCCAATCGCTTGGAACGAGTTCATGATAATCCAAATTCAGCGAAAATGCTTTCTGAAACTATTTTACACAACCCTAAATCTATCGCCAATCTTGCAGGTTTTGGAAAATGTGGATTGAACAGTCCAAAACGTAATAAAGCTCTAAAAAGTCTTTCTGAACTCAATAATGCAATTTTGAAATATGCGGATGATTTGAAAGTTTCTAAAGAAGAAGTTCTAAGAGAACATAGAGAAGAACAATACCGTATTGCAAAAGACGTAAATTTACCTAGCAAAGAATTACAGTGTTATCTTGGTATGTCAAAAGAAGAACGTGAAAATGCTTTCAAAAAAGAAGGAAATGTTACTGTTTGCAAAGAGGCTAGTACTTTCTTAGGTCAAGTTAATGCTCGTCTTTCAGCAGTTGAACGTAAAATGATTAATAGTGGTGATTATGGATCTTTGGCTGAAAGCATTGGTATTCCAGAAGACAAAGCAAAACAAATTGTGGAGACCATTAAACAGGTCAAAATTATACAAAAGCAAGCGATGTTAAGTAAGGATCCCCGTCAACAAACAATGGCTATAGCCAGTTAATGACGTAAACCTTTTTAATATTTAGGGGGGGGTATTTAGAAAATAAGGTGATATTAATAAAGCATATTTCCTCAATATAAATGTTGTAATGAGATTTTTGTATGTAAGTTTATATGTGCTATATTGAGTATGAATAGTATATAAATACAAAATAAGCAGAATTGTCAGATGGTAGTTACGAATGTTTTATAAACAACTCAAAGAGAATGAAAAAATATGAATAATTTTTTTTCAACATAAAGGGAAATAGAATTAGAGGTTTCTCATTGATATAGTTTTAAGCATAATGATTATCAGATATTCGTTGACAATATTTAAGGTATTAGAAATTAAAGCACGCAAGATTATCAAAGTCATTAGAAAATAAGGGTATGTTAAAGAGAAATTAACTCAATCAAGCTTTTCAAGTCTCATTGTTAGAAAGTAATAGCTACAGTGAGGTGAAAATATAATAAAATTAGATACATGTAACAAAAACATTATTTAATTGAAACTATTTAGACAATATTAAATGAAACAATTGTTACAGAAAGATTTGTAAGCTAATACATCAATTTATTCAAGTATTGATACACATGAATCTATTATATGAATTTGGAAGAAAAGAAAAAAATGCTTAATGATGTTCTTATTTCACCAAAAGAATTGCCTTCTCTAACAGATGATCAGATTATTCAATCGGTCTTACAAGACTCTTTTGTTAAAGAAAAAAAAGAAGAACTTGAAAGTTTGTCAAAAACTGTATTTAAAAGCTGGAATACATTACCTTTTTTGATAAACCGGATAAATGAAGATCCAGATTCTGCAAGAATATTGGTGAATAAACTTAGATCCTCTCCTTTATCCTTCTCCAAGCTTGCAGGTTTTAAAATATTTGGATTTAAAAGTCCAAAACGTATAAAGGCTGAAAAAAATATTTTTAAACTTAGTCTAGTAGTTCAACAATACGGAAATGTTGTGCAAGAATCTAGAGATACAATCATTTACCATCATAACTTAGAACAAGCACGTTGTGCACGAAAAGTTTTAATACCTAGTGATGATATACAATATCTTCTTGATTTACCATATGACATGCTGTTGAATGTTTTTAAAAATCAAGATACTTACCAACTTGGTAAAAAGATATTGTTGTTTCTCAATTCAGTTGATATGCGTCTTTCAGCAAACGAGCTTCAAATGCTTGAAGCGCATAAGACAGATAAGTTTGCTAAAAGTATGGGTATATCAGACATTGAAGCGTCGAGAATGATAGATGTTGTCACAAAAGCCACAAAAGTACTGAACAAAATTAACATATTCCGGTCGAACACGCATAAAATAAGTGAAGCTCAAACACAAGAGTTGAGAAGTGAAGGAGTGTCCTCGGGTATCTACACAAATTATAATCCAAATGAAGCTCAAACACAGAGGTTGAGAAGTGAAGGAGTGTCCTCGGGTATCTACACAAATTATAATCCAAATGAAGCTCAAACACAGTGGTTGAGAAGCGAAGAAGAATACTCAGCTATCTATGATCTGAATGAAGCTCAAACGCAAGAGCTGAGAAATGAAGAAGAGTACTCCGGTATCTATGAAAGCTATGATCCGCATGAAGCTCAAACGCAAGAGCTGAGAAATGAAGAAGAGTACTCCGGTATCTATGCAAATTATGATCCGAATGAAGCTCAAACACAAGAGCTGAGAAATGAAGAAGAGTACTCCGGTATCTATGCAAATTGTGATCCAAATAGACCTTACGCGCGGATATTAAAGACAAGAAAAGAGAAATCGGATATTCATGATAATGACGATATCTATGATAATAAGGATATCTATGACAGTGCCAATATTCATGATAATGACGATATCTATGATAATAAGGATATCTATGACAGTGCCAATATTCATGATAATGACGATATCTATGATAATAAGGATATCTATGATAATCCGAATGCTCAAACACAGGAGTTGAGGAGCGAGGAAGAGAACTTCGGTATCTATGATACTGCTGAAGCACAGAGTTCTAAACGTTTTCTTATTCCGGCAAAAGCATTAGCGCCTTTAACCCCAAATGAAATTACTGATAAAATTAAAATTAATCCTGTTGTTCAAGAGCATGCAGAAAAAGTTCGAGATCTTTCAGAACTGGTATTTGGAGACCGAGAATTATTGAACAGCCATCTCGCACAAATTATTAAGTATCCAAAATTAGGAGAATCATATAGCCAAACACTCAAAACCTCTCCTGAATCCATTGCTAAATTTGCCGGCTCTGAAAAGTGGGGAGTAGGAAATTTAAGATATAGAGAAGCTGAAAAAAATGTCCCAGAACTCTGTCAAGCAATTGAAGAATATGGAAACATTGTGGAAGTACATCATAAACAAATTATTAAAAACCATGAAAAAGAACAAAAACAGATCCACAAATCGGTAGCAATGCCTAGTAATGAAATACAGCGTCTTTTAAATCTACCAAGTGATATGCGAAAAAATATTTTAAGAGAAAAAAATACTTCTCAACTTAACAAGGAACTTTCCGTTTTTTTAAATCAAGTTAATTTTCGTCTTTCAATACATGAACATATGGCAATTAAAGAAGATGATTATCAGACACTTGCTAGCAGTATTAAGGTATCAGAAGTTCAAGCACGCGAAATTATAAATTTTGTTAAAGAAGCAAAAACATGTCAACAAGAAATTAAAGATATAATATTTCCGCAGAAGAAAAGAGCGTTAGCTGTAGCTAGTTAAAAGTAGTTTCTTCTTTTGATCTTAATAGAAACAGAGCATTATAAAAAAGTTTAAAATTAAGAGAATATGATCCTATTTAAAGGACTGATGGGCGATAAAAATGACGAATTATTAGTTAAATTAGGTACCATTTATAAATAGTAAATGTGTACCTTATTTTTTTATAAAATTAAACTGTAATATAATTCATATCCTGCATATAAGGTCGCAAAACATCTGGAATAATAATTGAACCATCGGCTTGTTGGTAATTTTCAAGAATAGCTATAAGACAACGACCAATGGCTGTACCAGACCCGTTTAAACTATGTACAAATCGCAATGTTTTTTCACCTTCCAAACGATATCTAGCATTCATGCGCCGTCCTTGAAAATCACCACAAACGGAACAACTCGAAATTTCACGATAACATTCTTGTCCTGGAAGCCATACTTCAATATCATAGGTCTTACGTGCTGCAAAACCCATATCACCAGTAGAAAGAACTACAGTACGAAAAGGCAAACCAAGACGCTTCAAAACATTTTCTGCGCATTCCGTCATACGTTCTAATTCATCTAAGGATTGCTCCTCTGTGGTAATCGATACCAATTCTACTTTTCTAAACTGATGTTGACGTAACATACCACGTGTATCACGTCCTGCAGCTCCTGCCTCTGAACGAAAACAAGGAGTAAGAGATGTAAATCGTAAAGGTAATTCTGTAATATCAAGAATTTCGCTGTTTACTAAATTCACTAAAGGTACTTCTGCTGTAGAAATAAGCCATCGACCATCTATCGTTCGAAAAAGATCTTCAGAAAATTTGGGCAATTGGGCTGCTCCGTAAACAATCTCATCACGAACAAGAAGAGGAACTGAAATCTCTTGATAACCGTGTTCGTCCACATGCATGTCAAGCATAAATTGGCCTAAAGCACGCTCTAAACGTGCCAATGAGCCTGAAAGAACTGTAAAACGGGAACCTGATAATCTACTAGCCCGTTCAAAATCCATCTGCTTAAGATTTTGACCAAGATCAAAATGCTCCTTTGGTAGAAAATCAAACGTTGGTGGTGCACCAAAATAGCGCATTACAACGTTATCGTTTTCATCTTTTCCTTCTGGAGCGTCATCTAATGGAATATTAGGTATTGCTGAAAGAGCTTCTTCTAATCTATCTGTTAACCGCTTTTCTTCTAAAACAGCAGAGGAAAGAAAAACTTTTATTTCTTCAACCTCAGCCTTAATACGATTAGCAGTTTCTTTATCACCAACAGCTAAAGCTTGTCTTATCTTTTCTGAAGCTGAATTGCGTAACTCTTGGGCCTGTTGTACTTTAGAAACATGCAAGCGACGCTCACGATCAAATTCCTGCAAATTTTTAGCTTGAGGTTCAAGACCTCTCTTTGCAAGCGCTCTATCCAATTCCTCAGGATGATCACGGATCCATTTAATATCAAGCATTTAAATCCCTTTTTTGCATCATTTTTATTCATTTCTTACTGTACAAAATAATTTCACTACGAAGATTTCTTGTTTTTTTCTATCCAGCGTGCAATAAAAATTGAGATCTCATAAAGAAGTACAGTCGGTAAAGCTACTGCAAACATAGTAAAAAAATCTGATGGTGTCACCATAGCAGCAACTATAAAAGAAATTAAAATAGCCCACTTTCGTTTAGATGTTAACATATGACTCGTCAATAATCCGACTCTCGTTAAAAGAGTTATAATAAGAGGCAATTGAAAAATTAAACCAAAAATCAAAATAAAAGATATCATAAAATTTAAATAATCTGAGATACGAGCTATAAACTCTATCCTTAAACGCAAATCCGGTAAGGCCTGCTGAGAAAGACTAAACCACAGCATTAACGGAGCTAAGAGACCATAAACAAATGTTCCTCCTACAATAAATAAAATTGGTGCGCTAATAAGAAATGGTAAAAAAGCTCGACGCTCATTTTTATAAAGTCCTGGAGCTATAAAACTATAAAGCTGAAAAGCCATATAAGGAAATGATAAAATAACTGCACCAAACGCAGCAAGTTTCATCTTCGTTAAAAAAGTTTCCCACACTTGTGTTGATTGAAGACGAATATTTCCAAGATAACCACCTGATATCTTCATCGCCCACTGATAGGGCCATATCAAAAAATTCAAAATATAATCTTTGATAAGAAAACACAAAGTAAAAGCTATAAAAAATACAATCAGAGCTGCAATAATTCTCTGACGAAGCTCAACCAAATGCTCTAAAAGAGTGACTTTGACATCAGCTTCATCTTTTTTAGAAGTCACGATATATTTTCCTTGTCTTTATCTTTATCTTTAAAATCTGCATAGATAATTTTATGACTATGAGAAGTAGACACTGTCAAATCTTCATTGACTTCATGTGTACCAAATTCAAAGATTTCTATATCTTTTTCTGATTTATGGAGTACAGTATCAACATTAAAATTACCTGAAACATCTCCTTTTTTATTATATTTTGAGTCACAAGATTTTTTAAATTCTTTTCTAGAATTAAGATCACTAGTATTCGGCAATATCTTTTTCAAATCATCTAACTCAGCTTGTTTTATCGCATCATCAAAATGATGACGAAACTCATTTGCTGTTGAACGCATATATGCAATCGCTCTTGCTATAACTTTCAGCATTTTAGGCAAGTCCTTTGGTCCAACCACGACGATGAAAATAAGCAAGATAACAAGAAACTCTGATCCATCAATCCCAAACATCGCTTATACTCAATTTCTCCATTTACAAAGACTATTGCTAAATTATGATTTCGTCTTTAATCACCCTGCACATTACTCTTTCTTAGCAGAATCTTTTCTCGCCTTATTTGAAGAGGTACTGTTTTTTAAACCTACCACATGCTCTTCTGATAACGGCTGAGAATACTCAGCAGCATCTACTGTTTTAGAATAATCAGCGACTTCAAACTCGCTTTCAGGACTTCCCTCCTCTTCCTTCATATTACTTTTAAAAGCTTTTATACCTTTAGCAACGTCACCCATTAATTCAGAAACCTTACCACGCCCAAAAAGTATAAGGATAATCAACAAAATTACAATTAAATGTGTTGGCGAAAAAATATTACCCATAGCTTCATCTCTACCCCTAAATTGGTTCATACTCATTTTTTTGAAGAAAGACGTACATCAATAAATATTATTATAGCCTTATGTTCTAATTAATATTATATTCTCTGCATAAATTAAAGGCAATAAAACGACCACTTGAAAAGAACATTTTCAATTCTGCATATCACATTATCATAGATAAAAATATTAAAATTACCTTTTTTCATTTAAACAAGGGCTACAAGACTTGAAAATTCCTCTCTTAAAGCACTTTCATTCGAATGATCCGGTGTTGTAACCTTAGAGCGAATACTACATACACGCTCCAATGCTTTTCCTTCCAAAAATGGAGCAGCATCAGCAACAGTATGCATCTCCTGTAGCTGACCATGACAATGAAGAACGATATCACACCCTGCTGCAAAAATTTTACTTGTTAGATCCGAAAGATTTTCTGATAATGAACTATCTGAAAGAGCTTTCATTGACAAATCATCCGACATTAAAAGTCCATCAAAACCTATTTTTTGACGGATAACATTTTCAATAACTTTTTTAGATAACGTTGCTGGTAACTTATCATCAATCGCTTTATAAACAATATGAGCAGTCATTGCAGCTGGTAAATCAGCTAAATTTTTAAATGGAATAAAATCACTCTGCTCCAAAATATCAAGTGGCATATCGATATATGCTAATTCCAGATGCGTATCAGAAAATGCTCGCCCATGTCCAGGTATATGTTTTATCACTGGTAAAACGCCACCATCCAAAAGCCCTTGAGCAGCAGCACGCCCTAACGCAGCAACAGCTTGTGGATCTTGAGAATAAGCGCGCGTTCCAATTACATCATGAGCTCCTGCCACCGGCACATCTAAAATAGGGAGGCAATTCGCATTAATACCATATTTCATCAAATCAAAAGCATGAAGCCGTGACATAATCCACGCAGCACGAAGCCCTTTATCCTGATCTTTTCTATAAATTTCTCCTAAAGTTTTAGCTGCTGGATAATCCGGTGCCAAAGGCGGGCGTAAACGCTGTACTCTTCCACCTTCTTGATCAATAAAAATAAAAACATCATCGCGTTTACTCATCTCTCGTAAAGAAGTAGTAAGTTCTTTCAAGTTATCTGCTGTTCCTATATTTCGCGCAAATAAAATAAAAGCCCAAGGCTTATGCTCAATAATAAATTCTTTTTCATAATCTTTTAAAAAAATACCAGAAATACCAGAAATTATAGCTTTTATTCCCGACATCATAATAGTACATCCCTAATATTGACTTCTCTGAGATTTTTATAAAAATTCTATTTTAGCTAAAATAATTTTATATCCCACACCAATTTTTAAAAGCTATATCTTAGATATCATATATTATGCACAAAAAGCTGTTGCTTAATATAAAAATTATCCCTTAAATAATAAATCATTTCCCATAGACCTATCATCTGGCAAATTGTAAGTAAGAAAAATATAAATAAAGATAATAGATAACTGTTCACTCAATTTGCACAAAATAATTACTAACGAATTATTATAGTGGTAAACACAATACTTTATCTTAAACTCACAAAAACTGCTTCAGATAAACCGATTAAAATTGATAACGTACTCCATTTAAAAATTTGTTCAACAAAACCCAACTTTTTCAGTTTATGTTGATACTAAACCACTACGAAGCACTATATTAGAAACTAATTGGACATAACCACTTAAATTACTTTTATCATTGGACCTAAATCCCATAAATAAAAATTCTCCAATTTATATATTTCAGCGATATACTTACAATCTTCTAACATCATATACTCGAATCTTCCTCAGTTTTAGCAAAGCTTATAATGTCAGATATCAACATATCATGCAGAACAGATTTATAAGATACAGTATAAATTGATTAGCTTTCTCATAACTTCATCTAATAACAAACTATATGATATGGTAACGTGATTAATGATTTTGGATACATCCAAATACTTGTATATAAACCATAGTAAGTAGGTACTATTTAAACTACACTTGCAAAAGTGATGATCTTACATTTAATTGTATTAAGATAAGTGAAAGAAATCAAACTATTTCGCACAATGAGACATAAGCGTAACGCTATGAGAAATTATGATCATTTTACTAAAGAATTTTTTCCTTTATTGATAGTTCTATTTCGTTGTCATTTTTCTTTTCTAATATTTTACTACTTAAATAATAAGCCATTATCTTTGTTAGACTTTAAAAAACTTCTGCCATAAATTAAATCTATCAAACTAAAGTCCATAAGCATCTATCTCAATGAGCACTCCGCTAAAAACATTACTTTATATACCCAATACAAAAGACCAAAATTATTTTCCTGATTACTGTTATCGCGTACCTAGAGTTATGATAGGTTTCACAAACCAATCGGGATACATCGACTTAATAAGAAAAGCTGCTTTTTGCGCTGCCTGCTGATTTTTAAAAATCCCAAAACATGTCGCACCTGAACCAGACATACGAGAAAAAAGAGAGCCACTTTTATCCAACGCATATAAGACTTCAGCCAGCTGAGGAGCTATTTTTAATGCAGGAATAAAAAGATCATTACGCGTTTTTTTTAAAGAATCAACCAACGAAAAAACCGTCTTAAAAGCAGATGAATGAATTTTTAAACGAGAATGATTACACTTTTCCAAAGCTTTAAAAATAGTTTCTGTAGCAATATGTTGACCATGATTAACCAATACCATTGCAAGAGAACAAGCTCCTTTTATTGGCACTATATCCTCGCCAATTCCTTTAACAAAAAGCGGCTGTTGATACTCCAATGCAAATAAACACATCGGCACATCAGCTCCAAGAACTAAACTCATTTCTGCTAACTTTTCACAAGAACAATCAAGCTTCCATTGCCGACGTAACATATGTAATACACTTGCAGCATCACCTGATCCGCCTCCAATACCTGATGCAACGGGCAATGTTTTAACAAGTCTAAAAAAACTATGTTTAGCACTTTTAGGAAATTTCTCACGCATAAAATCACGAGCGCGGATAACCAAATTTTCTGTGTCTGCAATAATTCTATTTGCAAAAGGTCCTGTTATAACAAAGCGATCACTCTCAAAAGGCGCGTAACCTAAACAATCACCGCTAAGACTAAAATAAACCAAGCTTTCTAATAAATGATAGCCATCAGCACGCTGCCCCACAACATGCAAAGCTAAGTTCAACTTAATAGGCGTAAATACATAAGAACACTTTTTAAGCGAAACATGTATATTTAATGTCATTGAACGTAATATTCACCTATACAAGAATCTCTCACGTGCACTCCTTTTTTGTATTTGCGTATAGCATAACTCTCCAATGAAAATACACTGATATACCCATTTTAAATGATACTTCAATACATAACAGCTATAAAAAGCTATGGTATATATCAAACTAAATAAAATAAAACTCACCACTATTCATTTTTGCTCCTGTAAGCACTTTCTAAGTCACTATCAACTTTTTAAGCATTTAATGAAACGCTATTGGCATTATAAACCATAACGTTGCCAAAGTGCCCGCTCTTCTGCTGCCATCATAACACCATCCACTGCCGTATAAGCGGTATCAGCAGAAATACCTAAAGGTACTTTAGAAGACAAAAGACTTTTTGGAGGAGAAATTAAGCGTAACTTCGCATTATTACCAAACCGTTTTTTAATAACAGAACGAATATCACCTAATTCATCAATTAAGCCAAGTTCAACGCCTTTTTTTCCGCTCCAAAACATTCCTGTAAAAATATTTGAATCATCTGATAATTTTGACATACGTCTTTCCTTGACCAAATCAATAAAAGTTTGATGAACTTCAAGTTGCAAAGATTTCAAATGATCAACATCTGTTTTCTTTTCTGGTTGAAATGGATCTAATGTAACCTTGTTTTTTCCTGCCGTATAAACACGACGCTCCACACCAATTTTCTTTAAAAGTTCAGGAAAACCAAAAGAAGCTGAGACAACGCCAATAGAACCAATAATAGAGGAAGGATCAGAAAAAATTTCATCTCCAGCACAAGCAATCATATAACCACCTGATGCGGCTACATCCTCAACAAATGTAAGAACCTGTTTGTTTTTTTCATTTGCTAAATCGCGAATACGCTGAAAAATAAGACGTGATTGCACGGGAGAACCACCAGGAGAATTGATAATTAAAGCAACTGCTGGTGCTTTTTTATAAGAAAAAGCTTTATCCAAAAGGCTTGCACACCTCGCCAATGACAATGTACGTGATATCGACGAATTTGATGATATAATCGCCCCCTGAAGCCTTACTACAGGGATTTGAACCGTATTAGAACGAAAAAAACGTGATATTAAATTCTTTATACAACCCATAAAAATAAAAGCTCCCTATAAAAATCGAAATAATTCTTATCTAAATTTAAGAAATAAATTTAAAAACGCAAGTATTAAAAACTTTCCCACAAACTTATACATCCATTATTAATCGCATTAACCCGTGGTAAAAAAACATGACTACCACTCTCATGCATAACCAATGGTGACAATATAGACAAGCCAGCTCTGCTCCCACGTTTTGCATAAAATAAAATGCGAATCGCTGCTGTCTCAGCGTGAGAATGAACAGGAACTATACATACATTACCAAAGCGCCCTTTTAAAGCACATAATATATCATTTAGGGATTGCGGACGTGCAATTAATCCTAAATATCCACCTGGTCTAACAATTGCTGACGCACACCGAAACCAATTCTCAAACATTGCTTCAGACATAACATGTGCTTCTAACTTTTCCTCATCAGGTGTTTTACGATCTTCTGAACTATTAAAAGGAGGATTCATAATTGCAAAATCAAATGCATTATCCATCAGTCCTGCCTTCAAGCGTTCTTTACCTCTTAAGGTAATATCTACTTTTAATAAACAAACTCTGCTCGCTAACTTCTCATTCTGTTGTAGCATAAGTGTTTTCTGAGCATACGATATCATAAAAGAAGACCGTTCAACCAATGTAATATGAGATTCAGTACAACGTGAAGCAACTGCTAATCCTGCAGCACCAGCGCCTGCGCCTAAATCAACAACTTTCCCTTTAAAACCACTAGGAACCAAACCAGCAAGCAACATAGCATCCATACCAGACCGATGACCTCGTAAACGTGGTTGCACTAAATAAAACTTACCACGATGAAAACCATCTATTGTTTCATCATTATAATTGTTTACTCTACTCATCTAAAAGCTTAACATTATCCTGATTATTTCAGTTATATTTTTGAAATTGCTATTTAAACTATCCTATTTAAATTGATATGATTAGTATAAAAAAAAATATTTTTTCAATATTATTAAAATTTTTATTTCAAACTAGCGCCAAAGCTTGAGTCAAAACTCATCCCTCTTTATGCTATAAGGATATCTATCTGAAATATTTTAGGAGTGAACAAATTGGGTGCCACCACACAACTACAGCATAAAAAAAAACAAGACTCCCTCCATCCTCTTTTCAGTCTTACTAAAGAAGATATGGAATGTGTAAATCAATTAATCATTTCTATGGCTCAATCGAATGTTGCGATAATTCCTGAAATTTCTAATTATCTTATTTCATCGGGTGGTAAACGAATACGTCCAATGATTACCTTAGCGACCGCCCATATGTTTGGGTATCAAGGTGATAAACATATAAAACTCGCAACAGCAGTTGAGTTTATGCATACAGCAACCCTATTACACGATGATGTTGTCGATGAAAGCGAGTTACGACGGGGAAAGTCTACAGCACGAATAATTTGGGGCAATCAAGCAAGTATTCTTGTTGGTGATTTTTTATTAGGACAAGCTTTTAAAATGATGGTAGACGTTGGTTCTTTGGACGCACTCTCTGTTTTATCAAATGCTGCTGCAATTATCGCTGAAGGGGAAATTATGCAACTTTCTGCCGCAAAAAATATAGAAACTAATGTTTCCGATTATCTCAAAATTATAAATGCAAAAACAGCTGCTCTTTTCTCAGCAGCAGCTGAAGTCGGACCCATTATTGCTGGTTATGGGCCTGAAGAACGCTCTGCATTACATCAATATGGTCTATCATTAGGGTTAGCTTTCCAATTGATTGACGATGTTCTTGATTATAGTAGCAGTGCTCAATATCTAGGAAAAAATATTGGGGATGACTTTCGTGAAGGTAAAATTACAATGCCTGTTATTTTATCATACACACGCGGAAATGACATAGAAAAAATATTTTGGAAACAAGCTCTTGAAAATAACCATAACGATGATGAAGCCTTAAAGCATGCGCAACAATTAATAGAAAAATACGATGGTCTAACCGATACAATAGAGCAAGCTCGAATTTACGGAAAACGTGCAATTGATGCCCTTTCCTCAATAAAGGACAATCCTGCTAAAAATGCATTAATTGATATTATCGATTTTTGTATCGAACGCATAAACTAATTCTTTGTAAGAATCACAATATAATATTTTTAGTAAAACAATCAGACATACTTTAGAAACTATAGAAATAATTGATTATCTTTAAGAAGGATTAACTTTATGCGCAGGGCAATAGTATCGCGTTTTTTTACTCTCATAGGAATCATACTGATACCACTGCCCACGTACAGTGCAGTTGAAAAAACTCTTAATCCAAGTTCATTTACAGGTTCCTATCTAGCAGGACGAATTGCGAATTATGAAAACAAGATGAATCTTGCTATCCACTATTTTAAACATGCGCTCACTTATGAACCTAATAATCTTGAGACACAAAAAGAAATTTTTCAGGCAATGCTAAATGTAGGAGCATTCACAGAAGCTATTCAACAAGCAAAAAAATTGAAAGAAAAAGGTATTATTACGCCACTCATTTCCTTAACATTATCAATAGAAAATCTTATCAAAAAAAATTATAAAGAAGCTCAACTGCTTCTACAAACTCAAAAATCTCCTCCTGATAATAATCCAATATTTCAGCTAACCAATGCTTGGGCTGAATTCGGATCTGGTAATCATATTAAAGCAATCGCTGAACTTGAAAAACACTCAAAGCCCTCTTGGTATACCCTTTTTATACATTATCATCTTGCTCTTATGAATGATTTAGCAAAAAATCCAAAAGACGCAAAAAAATACTTTATTCAAGCATTCAACAATCAGCAAGGAGCTATTACAGCTCCTTATACCTATGAACGTATTATTATAGCCTATGCCTCATTCCAATTACGTCAGAATATGCGCAGCGATGCTATAAAAACTCTCCTACATGGAGAAAAGATATTATCAGGGCACAAAACACTCGAAAATATCCGTAAAAAAGTTGAAAAAGGGGCTAATATAGAAAATCCTATTACAACACCTCAACAAGGAATTGGTGAAGTATTATATAATTTTGGAACAACTCTTAACAAAAAAGGCTCAGAACGGATCGCACGTATTATTCAGCAATTATCGTTAGTTCTGTATCCTAAAAATGAAGCAGCCCTGTTTCAATTAGCAAAAATTTCTACAAAATTAGATGATTTTAATCAAGCTATTAAAATTTATCGTTCTTTACCACTTAGCTCTCCTTATTATAGAGACGGACAATTCCAACTTGCGTTGACTCTTGCTGAAAATGGTGCTTATGATGAAGCTATTAAATTATTAATGTTATTAGAGAAAAAATTTCCTAATGACCATCATATTTTTATCGCTCTAGCTGCTATTTATATGCAGGTAAATAACTTTCCTAAAGCGATCAAAATCATGGATCAAGCTATCGCACAAATAACAGACCTTCAAAAAGATAATTGGAGACTTTTCTATCAACGTGGTATTGCATTTAATTATTTAAACCAATGGTCAAAAGCTGAAACTGATTTTCGCAAAGCACTCACACTTGTTCCTGATCAACCGCAAGTACTCAATTATTTAGCTTACTCACTTATCAATCGTGATCAAAAACTTGAAGAATCATTAAATATGCTTAAAAAAGCTGTTATGTTACAATCTCAAAATAGTTATATTCTCGATTCTTTAGGATGGGCATATTACAAATTGAAACAATATCCTCAAGCTGTTACAGCATTAGAAACCGCTGTTAAATTGCAACCTAGTAATCCAATACTTAATGACCATTTGGGTGATGCCTACTGGCAAGTTGGACGTAAACGTGAGGCAATATTTCAGTGGAACCATGCAATTGATGGAGAATCAAACAATCCGGAAAGAATTAAAGAAAAAATAAAGTTTGGTCTATAAAACTAACGATACTTGACCATAACGCTATGAAGCAATAGACAGTAATAAAGCTCAATTTTTTGATCTTGAATTATCGATTAAACATTAAAATGGTATTCAAAGAGTGAATCTACCCTCAAACCTAAATCCCAAGCGTTCTTTTCAAGGACTTATTCTAAGTCTGCAAAATTACTGGGCTCAACATGGATGTGCAATTTTGCAACCTTACGATATGGAAGTAGGAGCCGGAACATTTCATCCAGCTACAACGCTACGTTCATTAGGTCCACGTCCTTGGAAAGCAGCTTATGTCCAACCCACCCGACGTCCAACAGATGGCCGATATGGTACAAATCCTAATCGTCTGCAACACTATTACCAATTTCAAGTGCTCCTTAAACCCTCTCCTCCAAATTTACAAGAGCTTTACATTGGCTCTCTACAAGCTATCGGCCTTGACACAACACTTCATGATATACGTTTTGTTGAAGATGATTGGGAAAGTCCAACACTTGGTGCTTGGGGGCTTGGATGGGAATGCTGGTGCGATGGAATGGAAGTTTCTCAATTCACTTATTTTCAGCAAGTATGTGGGATTGAATGTGCTCCAGTCTCAGGAGAAATCACTTATGGGCTTGAGCGATTAGCAATGTATATTCAAGATGTCAGTAATGTTTACAATCTTAACTTTAACGGCTTAGATGGTGCAGATCGAATAAGTTATGGTGATGTTTTTTTACAGGCCGAACAAGAATATTCACATTATAATTTTGAATTTGCTAATACTGATCTTTTGCAACAACATTTCATTGATGCAGAACGTGAATGTACCGCACTTCTTGATGCTGGAAAACCTAATAAAGAAAATAACTTCCACTTATGCGTCTTTCCAGCTTATGATCAATGTATTAAAGCAAGCCATATTTTTAATCTCTTACAAGCACGTGGTGTTATTTCCGTCACTGAACGACAAAATTATATTCTTCGTGTTCGTGATCTTGCACGCCGCTGCGGTGAAGCTTTTTTATTAACGGAAGCTGGTAATATAACCACAAATGGAGATGTATAATGCCTGATCTCCTGCTTGAGCTTTTTAGTGAAGAAATCCCTGCTCAAATGCAACGCAAAGCTGCTTCTGATCTTAAAAAATGTGTTACAGATAAACTTATTAATGCAGGCTTAACTTATAAAGCAGCCTGTGAATATTGGACTCCTCGTCGGTTAACATTAAATATACGTGGTCTTTCTAAAAGCTCGCCAGATGTTCATGAAGAACGTAAAGGACCTAATGTACAATCACCACAACAAGTTATTGATGCTTTTTTACGTGCTACAGGCCTAAATGACATTTCTAAAGTGCACATTGCACATGATGATAAAAAAGGTAATTTTTATATCGCCAAAACAACTAAAAAAGGTCGTTTAGCCGAAGAAATTATTGCAGATATTTTACCTGATATTATTTATAATTTTCCATGGCCAAAATCGATGCGTTGGGGACAAGAATCAGCAAAAAATGGCTCCTTAAGATGGATACGCTCTTTACAAAACATTCTGTGTGTTTTTGGATCAGCAATAGGTGAAACAAAAATTATTCCATTTACAGTTGGTTCCCTCAAAAGTAATAATTTAACCTATGGTCATCGTTTCTTAAGTAATGGAAACCCTATCCAAGTACGCCGTTTTGATGACTATATCTCACAACTTGAAAACCATAAAGTTATTTTAGATGCAGAGAGACGAAAAGACATTATTCTAGCAGATATTCAAAATCTTTGCTTTGCAAATGGCTTGGAACTAGTTGAAGACAAAGCTCTTTTAGAAGAAGTTTCAGGACTCGTTGAATGGCCTGTTGTCCTCATGGGCACTTTTGACAAAACTTTTCTCAGTATTCCTCCAGAAATTATTCGCTTGACTATTCAAACGCATCAAAAATGCTTTGTAACACGCAAACGAGGTGAAAAAAGTAAACTCTCTAACTATTTCATTCTCGTTTCTAATATCCTCGCCAGTGACAAAGGAATAGAAATTTCTAAGGGAAATAGTAAGGTTGTACATGCTCGTCTTTCTGACGCACTCTATTTTTGGGAAACAGATCAGTGTAATTTACCCAACACTATGCATTTAGAATCTTCAGCTAAAAAGCTTGATCTTGACTTAAATAAACCTCTTGATCAGCGAGTAGCACACCTGCACTATTTAAATGTTACTTTCCATGCTAAATTAGGAACACAAGGCGCAAGAATAGAAAGAATTGCTGCTTTAACACAAACAATTGCACCCTTAGTACAAGCAGATTCTATATTAGCTAAACGTGCAGCAGTATTAGCAAAAGCTGATTTACAAACGGAAATTATTGGTGAATTCCCTGAACTACAAGGAGTGATAGGACGAAAATACGCATTACTTCAAGGAGAAGATCCTCTTGTAGCTGAAGCTATTGAAGACCACTATAGGCCTTTAGGACCTAAAGATCGTATTCCAATTACACCTATTGCGGTAACAGTCGCATTAGCGGATAAAATTGATACGCTCATTGGTTTTTGGTTCATTAATGAGAAACCAACAAGCTCAAAAGATCCTTACGCATTAAGACGAGCAGCGTTAGGAGTTATCAAACTTATACTTTCAAATGATTTGAAAATAAGACTTATACCGCTTTTCCATCAAGCCATAAATTTTTTACTACAACAAAGAGTTAAGTATGCAGCATCTGAAACAAAAGGTGTAAACCTTCAAAACATATCTGTAGAAAAAAAAGAAAATATTGTACTCGATTTGTTAGCATTCCTTCATGAACGACTAAAAGGTTATCTGAAAGATGAAGGGGCGCGTCACGACATTATTGAGGCGGTTTTAACAAAAGACGCCGATGATATTTTATTAATTACGCGTCGAGTTGAAACACTCACCTTTTTTATCAACTCCAACGATGGAGACAGCCTTTTAATTGCAATAAAACGCGCCATTAATATTCTTGAAAATGAAACCAAAAAAGGAATGATAATAATAAACAAAGTTAAACCTGAACTTTTTATTGAAACAGAAGAAAAACAGCTTTATCAAGCGACGCTTGAAACAGAAAAAAAGATTGCTGATCATATTCATATAACAGAATTATCATCTGCACTGAATAGTTTAGCACTCCTCAAAAAGCCTATTAACGCATTCTTTGAAAAAGTATTTGTAAATGATGATAATATAGATATTCGAGCTAATCGTCTTGCTCTTCTTAACCGTATTCGCATAGTTACACAAAATGTTGGAGATTTTTCAAAATTACAGCCTAAAATATAATACACTTCTCGATAAAAGAATCACGCGAATAAATAGTTTTTCTTGTCTTAAAATAAACAAATATTATTTTTTCAACTTTCATTTAACATAACACATGATAGATTATTTTTATACATTAGCATGTTATTTTTTAAAAAAATCTACAAGAGATATTTGAGCTGATCCTGGAGGTATAGGCTTTTGTTGTTTTTTGTCAGGAGCCCAACCGGAAAGCCAAAGAAAAGAGAAGCTTGCACGAATACGACCATCGGAGTCACTGAATTTTTTTGCATAAATTTCGTTAGCGAGAAAGAAAAATCGCTTAGATACAGGACATCGAGAACGATTAAAAAGTGCATTTTGCATTCCCATAGCTCTAAGATCATACATGAGATCAAACATCGTATTGTAGCGTATAATGATATCTTCAACATCTACTACGGGCATAGCAAAGCCTGCACGCTGTAAGAGAGCTCCTGCATCACGAATATCTGCAAAAGGATAAATTCTTGGGCTAACACCATCGTAAATTTCATTTTCAGCTTGCAGTAAACTTTCACGCAACTCCTTTAACGTACCAGCTCCAGCCATAACAGCCAGAAATAAGCCATCTGGCTTAAGGATATTTTTTATTTGGCTGAGAACACCTGGAGTATCATTGGTTAATTGCAAAGAAAGAAGTGAAACAATAAGATCACAGTAATGTCGAGGAAAATCAAGAAATTCTCGATGACGCAAATGAAATGGATTGTCGTAATTTTGGTAAAGCATATTGGTTTCAACACGTTCTATAGAACCAATTTTACCCAATTTTTTTAAAATTTTTACCGCAAGACCTGTATGACCATGTAAATCTAAAGCTAATGAAAAATTACGATTCACAGCATTTAGACGTTTGTAGAGATCATCAACCACATAAGAAAGTAAAAAATCATGTCCTTTTTTTGCTCTTTTGAAAGCACGTTGACGAAATTGTTCCATACAATTGTAATCAAAAATCAAAGGATGAGACATATTTTATAGTACGATTAATTTATGGCATGATAAGATTTAAAATAGAATTATTTCATACATACTATATCAATTGTATAATACAAAAAGAAAAGAAAAAAGATTTTATAAAAAAGAAAAATAGTTAAAAATTAAATTTTATTCTTCTAAAATATGAAATAAATTCTTCGCATTATTATAGTAATTTGATAGCTTAGTTACAGTATTTTAAAGATATTTTTTTGATTTATGGTGATATATTGAATAAATTAATCAAGCGCCTAATAAAAATTTTGTATCCGCCAACTTGTCATGGATGTGCAAAAATTGTTTCCGCTTATGGAACTATTTGTTCTGATTGCTGGCAAGATCTTCAGTTTATCACAAAACCTTATTGTCCTGTTATGGGAACTCCTTTTGCATATGATATGGGAGAAGGATTTCTTAGCGGTGAAGCTATTCAGAATCCTCCTCCCTTTTCGTCTTTACGCTCAGCTGTTGTTCATAAAGGTTTAGCACGGGTTTTAACAACACGATTGAAATATGGTGACCGTTTGGAATTAGCACCTTTTATGGCAAATTGGATGATATTTGCTGGACATGAAATTATAAATGATTGTGATTTTATTATTCCTATCCCTTTACATTTTCGTCGTTTTTTCATGAGACGTTATAACCAATCTGCTGAGCTTGCTCGTTACATTTCAGAAAAACAGAAAAAACCTTTCAAACCTGGCTGGCTTGTGCGTTATCGTTACACACGTCCACAAGTTGGTTTATCGGCCAAAGAACGCAAAATGAATGTGCAGAATGCTTTTAAAGTACCTAACGAAGTTAAAAAGTATTTGGAGGGACGCTCTATTTTGCTTATTGATGATGTTTTGACAACAGGTGTGACAGTTACTGCAGCAACTAAAACATTAAAACATGCAGGTGCACGACAGGTTAATGTATTAACATTTTCGCGTGTCTTAAAAAATAATTTTTCTTTGCCTTATTTTTGAAAATCTATTTAAAGTATATTATATAGAAATTTGGAGAGTATCATGAAAGAAATTACACTTTATACACGTCCTAGCTGCCCTTATTGCATAAAAGCACGGGCTTTGCTTGATCAAAAAGGAGTAAAATACACTGATATTGATGCATCAACTTCTCTTCGTCAACAAATGGTGCAACGAGCCAATGGCCGTAATACATTTCCGCAAATTTTTATAGGAGATTATCATGTTGGGGGGTGTGATGACCTTTATGCTTTAGATACTGAAGGCAAGCTTGATTCTCTCCTGAAAGATGCTCAATAATTATTTTTTGTGATGTGCTTATTAAAGCCGTTTTGCAAGAAGTATATAATTAACATCCATATCACATGAGCGTTTCCAGCTATCAGTTAATGGATTATAAGTAATCCCGATTTCATCAATAATAGATAAGGAATTTGTGAACAATATTTTTTTAAGCTCATGAGGTTTTAAAAATTTTTTATAGTCATGTGTCCCCTTTGGAAGCCATTTTAAAATATATTCAGCAGCTATAATAGCAAGTCCCCATGCTTTCCATGTGCGATTTAGTGTTGCAATAAACATGAGTCCTTGTGGTTTAAGCATTTTAGCCGTAGCCTCTATAAAAAAATCAACATTCACAACATGTTCAACAACCTCCATATTAAGAATTACGTCAAATTGTTCACCTTCATTTGCAAGAGCTTCTGCAGTAGTAGTGCGATAATTAATGGAAAGACCACTTTGAATGGCGTGGATTTTTGCTACTTCAATATTTGTTTGCGCAGCATCAGCTCCTATAACAGTAGCTCCAAGACGTGCCATTGGCTCGCATAACAAACCACCTCCACAACCGATATCAAGAATTTTCAAACCTTCAAAAGGCGTAAGCGAAACAGGATTACGATTAAATGCCAAACAGATTTTTTCTTTTATATAAGCAAGGCGTGTTGGATTGAAATTGTGAAGTGATCGAAATTTTCCTTGTGGATCCCACCACTCAGCAGCAATACGCGAAAAATGATCAATTTCATTCTGATCAATCGTTGTAGGCGTTTCGTTTATCATATAGCTCTCCTTTTCTTGATTTATCAAGTCATGTGAATTCTTTCTAAAGTCAAGCATAAATTCACATAAACATATCAGACTTGTGAAAATGATAGATATTGGTTATGTCAAAATGGAAACTTAATATAGCATAAAGCTTTACTCCCATTGGGACCTAAATAAAAATCGTAAGAGTGTTATAAATAATGCGTATTGTCATGAAATTTGGTGGAACATCTGTCGCAAACATTGAATGTATTCATAATGTTGCACAACATGTTAAAAGGGAAGTAGATGCAGGTAATGAAGTTGCAGTGGTGGTATCAGCAATGGCTGGTACAACCAATAAACTTGTGCAATGGACCCGTGATGCTGCACCATTGAATTATGCTTATGAATATGATGTCGTTGTTTCTTCTGGTGAACAGATAACAGCTGGTTTATTGGCTATTACACTTCAGTCAATGGGAATAAATGCGCGTTCATGGCTTGGTTGGCAAATTCCTATTCATACTGATAATACTCATGGTAGCGCACGAATTACAGATATTGATGGATCTTCTTTGATACAGCCTTTTCAGGAAGGTAAAGTAGCAGTCATAGCTGGTTTTCAGGGTTTAGCTCCAGATAATCGGATTTCTACATTAGGGCGTGGCGGATCAGATACAAGTGCTGTTGCGATGGCAGCCGCGTTAAAAGCTGATCGTTGTGATATTTATACGGACGTAGATGGTGTCTATACAACCGATCCCCGTATTGAACCTAAAGCACGTCGTTTACCCAAAATAGCCTTTGAAGAAATGCTTGAAATGGCTTCTCTTGGAGCAAAAGTTTTGCAGGTCCGTTCTGTTGAACTAGCTATGGTTCATAAAGTTCGGATTTTTGTGCGCTCAAGTTTTGAAGATCCTCATGCTCTTAGCATGAATAATCCAATTACCCCCCTTGGAACACTTATTTGTAGTGAGGATGAAATTGTGGAACAACAAACTGTTACTGGTATTGCCTTTGCCAAAGATGAGGCACAAATTTCGTTACGCCGACTTGCAGATCGTCCAGGTATCTCTGCAGCCATTTTCTGTCCTTTAGCCGAAGAGCATATTAATGTTGATATGATTGTGCAAAATATTTCTGAAGATGGTTCAAAAACTGATATGACTTTTACAGTACCATCCGCAGATGTAGAAAGGGCGGTTAGACTTCTTGAAAAAAATCGTAAAAAAATTGGATTTGATGTTATCCAATCTGAAAGTAATCTTGCAAAAATTTCTATTATTGGGATTGGAATGCGTAGCCACGCAGGTGTTGCTGCTACAGCATTTAAGGCTTTAGCGGAAAAAGGTATTAATATTCAAGCAATCACTACTTCAGAGATTAAGATTTCTATTCTAATTGATAGCGCTTACACTGAACTTGCGGTTAGAACATTACATGGTGTTTATAACATTGATAAAGAATAAATATTTTTTCTCTTAAAATCTCCAGAATAAGTATGTATTCTCTGCTTAATATACGTATTATTCTCTTCTTAATACTCCGTAGATATACTTAACAATATCTTCATATATACAAAATATCAAAAAATGATTGTGCTAAACTTAAATTTGAAATCTTTACTTTCTATCTTTAATATAATATGCACTATCTAAATTGAAATACAATTTGAAACCATAATATCAGTTTTGTTTTTACTAGCTTTCTTAAATATAAGTTAACGCACTAATCCTTTTATATTTGAATAGCTAAACTTAATATTATTACAATTCAAATAAAAATTTTCCTTCAATAAGAAATAAAAAAGTATAAGAAAAATAATAATACAATAGTCTTTAACCCTGCAAAAAAACAGAACACTACTATATCTTTACCTTTCTACATTATAAAATATATACTTCTGAATATGAATCTTAAAATATAATTTCAGCGTATTGTTCGCAAAATAAGGAAAAATGTAGCTATTGAATTTTATTCTTATTTATCTTTACATACTTGGAATTTTTTAAGTTTATATAGCTTGTAAGTTTAATTGTTACCCTATGCAGTGGAATTGTGCTCTCACTTATGAGAGTTAACTACTATATTTTTTAGGATTATGAGAAAATTATATATCAGTTAAATACAGCAAACCGCTCTTAAAGAATCTGGTTAAAATTGCATCATTACTTTCTTTATTAAAATCTATCATATATTTTTTTATGTTTTTTGATATAAAAGAAGCCATATCCAAGACCGAGAAAAGCAGATAAACTAGACCCACAAAGTACACCAATTTTTGCAGAATCAAGTTGCACAATATCTTTAAAAGCAAGCATTGAAACAAAGATAGACATCGTAAAACCAATACCCGCTAAAAATCCAATCAATAAAATTCCTCCCCACGTCATATGAGGTGGAAGACGGCAAAAGCCTAATTTTACAGCAAGATAACTAGCAGTTATAATACCCAGCGGTTTACCAACAAATAAGCCAATAATAATACCGAAAACAATAAAGAATGATTTATCAGAAGAAAGATCAAAGTTTGCAAAGCTAACGCCAGCATTTGCAAAAGCAAAAATTGGCATTATACCGTATGCTACCCATGGATGCAGGGCTTTTTGAACACGAATGACGGGCGCAATCATATCACGTTGTCCTTTGCGCACTTTTTTTAATGTCATTGAGACGTGTTGTAGATCTTTAACATCATTTTTTTCTTGAAGAGATTTTACCGCATTACTGAGCATTGTGAGTGGAGCTACGAAATGACGAGTAGGAAAAACCGGAGTCATCATACCTAAAATTACACCAGCAAGTGATGGATGAACCCCTGTTACCATTAACCCGTACCAAATAATTGCACCTGGTACAATATAAAGCCATGCTGATGCAAATCCGACCCACTGAAAAAATAAAACCAATACAATACCTGCTGATGCAATGGCTAGACCACTAGGATCAAGGTTGGTTGAATAAAAAAAGGCAATGATTAAAACAGCAATTATATCATCAATAATAGCTAATGATAAAAGAATAATATGAAGATTAGGAGGTATAGCTTTTCCAAGAAGAGCAAGAATCCCTAAAGCAAAAGCAATATCAGTAGCCGTTGGGACAGCCCAACCATAAGTGTGTCCACCATTTAAATTGAAGCTAAAATAAATAATCGCAGGAAAACAAACACCTCCTATTGCTGCAACAATTGGCAAAACTGCTTGTTTGAAATTTGCAAGAGCTCCTTCGTGAATTTCTCGCCGAATTTCCATTCCTGCTACAAGAAAAAATACAGTCATAAGCACATCATTGACCCAAAAATGTAGATCCCATGAAAGATTAAAATGACCAAAATTAAAACCAAGGGATGTATGCCAAAATGCTTCATAAAGAGAAATATATTTAGAATTGGCAAAAATAAGAGCTGCAGTCGCCGCAACTAACAGAATAATTCCGCTAAGAGCTTCTATATGGAGAAATCCTTCAATAGCAGAAAGCGCTCTCTTAGTTACAATAGAAGCACGATTAGGTAAGCGATTTGATGATAAATTAGGCATAAAACAACTCCAAATATCAACAATTTTGCTAATATATATTTTTGTTTATAGATTGCTTTCGTAATATTTTTGATAATATCATATAAAAATGAAAAGAGAAACGATAGCTTTTTAATTTACACCTCAATGATTTGAAATTAATTCCGTGTTTTAAAAAGATGCTTTATTTTTTACAGTTAAATTCATTTTATTTAAAATATTTGATAAATCATTTTGTAAAATATTTTTAAGATCAACAGCTGTAAAACCTTTATTATCCTTCGCCCTCATTTTAATTGTTAATGTTTGTGGATTTTTAGCAAAGTCCCCAAAAGATTTTGAAATATTTTCATATTCATCATGACCTTTTAATAACATTTTCAAACTTTCAGTTACTATTAAATAAAAATAATCATAAAGCTCTTCTTTAAGATTATGCTCATTATTACTATCGTTGAGATTCTGCGCAAGATAAGAGAAAAATTTATCAATGAATCCAGAATCTTTATAATGCAAATCAATTTCAGGTATACTAAGATCTTGGGTAGAAAAAATCATTGCGTCTTTTTGACCTGAGAAAAATGCTTTATCAATATTTATTATTTTTGCTGATATATCTCCAGATCCTATATCTTTTATATCAAAAGACATTGCATCTAGGAAAAGTGTACGCTTTTCTTCATTATATGAAACATCAATTTTTCCTGATAGATTTAAAGATTCAAAATTTATTTTTTTAAGAAAATCTAAATCATTTTTTTCCATTCTTTTAGATACCATTGAAAGACCATTCAGAGACACTAAAAGTTTTTGAGGTATAGATTGCTGCCATTGACTTGGTCTTAATTCAAATGACTCAAGTTGTGTTTTAAGCTGTGGCATATCGATTGCTGCTTTATTAATAATCAAATTAATAGAAGTTATAGCTGAAAGACTATTTAAGAGAGCAGAATCCCGTACTGCTTTTACATCTTCCTGATTATTTTTCTTTCTTGCATTAAGATAGGTTTTAATAAGTTGCTCTGGTGAGTGATCCATTGGTTTCATTTTCAGACAAGATATTTTAAACTTGCCAAGAGAAAAAGAGATATTTTTGTCTTTTTCCTGAAAGAGATCGACTATCATATTATCCAAGACAATGGATCCAATAACAGTCTTGCTTTTCTTCGTTTTACTTGTACCAAAAATGATAGAGTGCGCATAACCAACATTGATATTATAGGCTTTCATTGCATCACTTTTAATGATTAAACCTATTTGTCGAGTATCATTTGCAGCTGTTGATGCAAGATTTATGTTCGTTATTATATTGTCGATACCAATAGAACGAATTTGTCCATTTTTAAAATCAGAAATTTGAAAGTTCTTTATGCTTATTTCTTCAGTTGATTTATCACTATTGTTTATGAAAAAAAACAGATCTGGTGCAAAAATTGATGCAACATTAAGACGCATAAGTGGTTGTAAGATACGAGATTTAATTGTGATGTCTTTTTCCTTTAAAGACACATTACTAATAAACATTTTTGGTATTTTAAAATGAATATTATCATATTTTAAATCAATATTATAAAGTGTGAAACTTCCTGGAATGAAGGTAATCGGTGGACGAGCTGAAATAGCACCAATTTTAAGTGATATACCTGTAGGAGTTGGTAAAATAATATTGGTTAAGTTAACTTTTCCTATAATACTAACCTCCGATGTTTCGGCATAGATAGAATGACGAGCCATTTGTTTTTTTATAAAGCTGTCTAGATAGGGTTTTGTTATATAAAATCCCCCAATAAATATGAGAACTAAAATAAAGATAAATCCAATGATGTACAGCGACCAGTTCTTGTGGTTATTTTGATATTTACTATTAAAATTAGCCATTCTTTTTTCTTTCGGTTTTATCATTCATAACTAAATATAGATAACTTCCCTTACAATTCAGAGAGGCTATAGCATCCATTAAAAAACTGTCGATTTTTATCACTTTATGCATGTAGAGTTATTATTTCATTTTTTTCAATAAACTTTTATTAACTATCACTAAATTTTCTTTAGTTTAATTTTTGCAAAAACTATGACAATTAACAAGAAAATATATGCAAATATTATCTTTTGATCATTTTTAATCATCCATTTAATTAATTACAATCATGTTTGGTTTGATCTTGTTTCTAACGATAGGAACAGTTAAAAACAATATGTGTATTTGTAATAATGCTAAAACAGGAAAAGATGAATATCATGACAGAAGATCAAATAATGGCTTTTTTTCTCATTTGTCTCATGATGATTGTTTTCATTTGGGATCGATTTCGTTATGATATTGTTGCTGTTTGTACATTATTGATTGCTTGTACAGTAGGTCTTGTCAGTCCAAAAGAAGCATTTAGTGGTTTTAGTAATGATATTGTCATTATTGTCGGTAGTGTATTTGTAGTTAGTGCAGCTGTATCACGCTCTGGTGTGATGGAATTAATTATTCAACATATATGGCCTGATGTGAAATCGATACGGCTTCAGCTCGCTTTTTTAGTTCTCTCTGTCATGCTTTTGTCAACATTTGTTAAAAATATTGGTGCTTTGGCTATCATGCTACCAATAGCTTTTCAGTTTGCTCGCCGTTCTCAGGTTACACCATCAGTATTTTTAATGCCAATGGCATTTGGTTCTTTATTGGGTGGTCTTATGACGCAAATAGGTACATCTCCTAATATCGTTATTTCAGCTATGCAAGAACGTTTGACAGGAGTTCCTTTTACTATGTTTGATTTCATGCCAGTTGGCATAGTAGTTGCTATTTCTGGAGTATTGTATTTGGTGTTTTTTTCTTGGCGGTTGCCTATCCGTACGCATCCAAATGTATCATTTGATGATGCTATTGATATTCGTAACTATGTTTCAGAAGTACATATTCCAGCTTATTCTCCAATTATTGGCAAAACCATTATTGATCTTGTTAAACCATCAAATGGTGAAGTTATGGTTCTGCAAATTATTAGAAATAAATGTTTTATTTCTCCCTTACCGGATTTTGTTTTTTCTGAAGGAGACATTGTGTTATTGGAGGGATCACATAAAGGTTTAGATATTGTCATTAATTCTTCCCGTTTGGAGTTTTTTAATGGCTGCACTGTATCTACAAACGATAAAGACAGTGAAATTGATATTATTGAAGCAGTTATTTCACACGACTCACCTCTTATCGGCATTAGTGCTAAAAATTTTTCACTTTTTGAGCGTTATGATGTGAACATTCTTGCATTAAGCCGTCAACACGAAAGGATTCGAGGGAGGCTTAATGACATCGTTTTCCGTCTTGGAGATGTAATTGTTTTACAAGGGCAAGATATAGTTATTCCAAATTTGTTACGGGAATTAAAATGCCTGCCATTAGCAAAGCGTAATATTATGTTTGGCAATTTACGACATAGTCTTGCAGCTTTATCTATTTTATTTATAGCAATTGCTTTAACCGCTTTTCAGATTATTCCAGTTGCATTATCTTTCTTTGCAGCAGCCGTCGCAATGGTTGTTTTTCGCGTCCTTCCGATACGGAATTTATATCAAACTCTAGATGGTCAAATATTGATATTATTAGCTGCTCTCATTCCAGTAAGTGAAACATTAGAAAAAACAGGATGTACAAATTTAATCGGTCATTGGCTGAGTCAATTAGCCGTATTTTTACCACCATCTGGAGCATTGGCGCTTATTTTAATTACAGCAATGTTGGTGACACCATTTTTGAATAATGCAGCTACAGTAATGGTAATAGCGCCAATTGCATCAAGCTTTGCTCATTCTCTTCATTATAAACCTGAAGCTTTCTTAATGGCTGTCGCAATAGGTGCTGGATGTGATTTTCTCACACCTATTGGACATCAATGTAATATGTTGGTAATGGGGCCAGGGGGTTACCGTTTTAGTGATTATCCACGTTTTGGTATCCCATTAGCTATATTAATAGCAGTCGTCTCTGTTCCCATGTTAATGTGGGTGTGGCCATTACAATAAAATACTTTTTAGATAATAGATGTACGCCGTAGAAAAAACAGCTTAGATAAAATAAAGCGAGATGGAATAATATTACTGAAATTGTATAAACTTATATAAAACTAAATATTCAAAACATGATTGTTTTTATCTAAATGCTATATTTATGTATTTATTCTCTATAAAAGTATTCGTATAAAATTTTTACAAACAATAAAAATTATCGATAATAGGATTAACTTACACTGCACCTGTATTCAGTCATTATCATGAAAGATCTATTACAAAAAATAATAAAGAATTAAATAATCTGTAGTGTATTTGAATGAGTCATTGAAAATAGTTTTTCATGCTTTTATAAAGATCAAGCACATCAAAGCCGTAATATCAATCGACAAATTTTACAAAAATTTTAAGTAGTATAATAATTAAAAAAATTCAATTGATAAAAACAGATACTCATTCTAATTTTATCAATCCAAATTATAGAATTCTTTGTTGATTAAGATTACCAATTTTATACATTTTATGTAAAAATGCAGAATATTTTTTTCAAGGCAAACTATATGACACATGATAATTTTATTTATGAAGTTAATGAAGAACTCCGTCAAGAAAAATTCTATAATTTTTGGAAACGTTATGGTTTTTTGGTTATTGGTGCAGTTATTATTTTTGTGTTGACGATCATTATCTATCAAATTTATCAGCAGCAACAGATAAATAAAGCCAATAATGTTGGTGATATATTTATGACAAGCCTTGATTTAGCCGATGCACATCATTTCGATGAAGCAATTAAAAAATTAGAAAGTGTTAAACAATCTAATTTTGGTGGATATCCGTTTCTTGCAGGTTTACGTGAAGCCTCTTTGTGGATGGAACGAGGTGATAATGCTAAATCAGTAAAAATGTTTGATATGATCGCAGCAGATGAAAAAGCACCACAGATTTTACGAGAAGTTGCAAAAATTCGAGCAGCTTATATTTTAGTTGATATAGGAACGTTTGACGATGTAATGCAACGTGTTAAAGAAATAGCCAATGATATTGATCCTATGCGCATGTCTGCAAGAGAAGCCCTAGGCTTAGCTGCTTATAAAGAGAATAAAATGGAAAAGGCAGTTTATTATTTCAAAAAAATTGTTGAAGAGAATGCTCTAGGATTTAAAATAACAGATCGAGCGAAAATTATGCTTGAGCTTATTCAAGCAAATGGAAAGGTAAATAAGGAATAAATTGATGAGCCTTACCATCGCTATAGTTGGTCGACCTAATGTTGGGAAATCAACACTATTTAATCGTTTGGTTGGACAAAAACTGGCTCTCGTTGATGATCAACCAGGCGTAACTCGTGATCGACGTATCCACTCAGCTAAACTTCAGGATCTGCATTTTGATGTTATTGATACAGCAGGGCTAGAAGAAGCAGATAACCATACACTTGAAGGACGTATGCGTGCTCAGACAAAAATTGCCATTGATGAAGCAGATCTTATTTTATTTGTTCTTGATGCTAAAAGCGGAATAACACGAAGTGATCTAGACTTTTCTTCACTCATTCGAAAATCAGGAAAACCAATCGTACTTGTTTCCAACAAATCTGAATCAAAAATAGCAATAGCAGGAGAATATGAAGCATGGTCATTAGGATTAGGTGAACCTTGCCCAATATCGGCTGAACATGGTCATGGTCTTTCAGACCTTCGTGATGCTATTGTAGCGGCTATTGGTGCAGATAAAGTTTTTAATCTGAGGCAAGAAAAAGAAAAGACTTATACTACTACACAGATTTCATCTATTAGCGATAATATTGATAACACAGTAGAAGAAGATCCTGTTTACGACGAAAAAAAAACTATACGGATAGCAGTTATTGGTCGTCCAAATACAGGGAAATCAACACTTATTAATAGCATGTTGAAACAAGATCGTTTACTGACAGGGCCTGAAGCTGGTATTACGCGCGATTCTATTTCTGTAGATTGGGAATGGAATAATCGTCGCATTAAACTTTTTGATACCGCAGGTTTGCGTCGAAAATCAAAAGTTCAAGAAAAATTAGAAAAACTTTCTGTTGTGGATTCCTTACGTGCAATCCGTTTCGCGGAAATTGTTGTAATTGTTTTTGATGCAACGACATCTTTTGAAAAACAAGATTTACAAATTTCTGATCTTGTGATTCGTGAAGGACGTGTTCCTATCATTGCTTTTAACAAATGGGATCTTATTGAAAATCGTCATGAAGCATTAAATACTTTATATGAAAAATGTACTCGCCTTCTTCCTCAAGTGCGTGGCTTAAGAGCTGTCCCTTTATCAGGTCTATATGGTCAAGGAATTAATAAATTGATGGAAAATATTACAATGATGCACCGTGTATGGAACCGTCGTATTTCTACAGGAAAACTGAACCGCTGGCTTGAAACGATGATTATTAATTATCCACCACCCGCCGTTTCTGGACGTCGACTTAAGGTTAAATACATAACACAAGTTAAGACACGCCCTCCTAGATTTGTTATTTCTTGTTCAAAATCAGAAGAAATGCCTCAATCATATTTGCGTTATCTTTCTAATGGACTGAGAGACAAATTTGATATGCAAGGTGTACCAATTCGTCTATCTTTGCAGACATCTGATAATCCTTTTGCAAAACACACAAAAAAAAAGTGATTTTCTTTTATATATTGTTTAATTTTATAAAATTAAAAATCAATATTCGATCACTTATTATCAAAAATAAGTGTTTATAAATCTGTTGAAATTATAAGATATAATGCCTTTTTTATTCAATTTTCTACCTAATAAAATAAATTTTAGGCGTTTTTATTTATATACAAAAATCTTTGTGGTAGAGCTCTTTTGAGGACTTGACGAATAAATCTGACAGCAATATGCTAAATAAAGTCTAATAGAGTGTATTTTAACCTTTTTTTGATTAAGGAGCCAATTATGGCGAAGGGCGATGAACCCGATATGCCACAAAAGGATGTTGAGAGACACAAATACGAACGAGTCTCTTCTCTTTATTCAGAAGATTTAGAATGTCGCAGCCGGAATTTAGAGTTAGCTTTAATCAATAAAAGAATATTAAAGAAAGAGAAGTCTAAAGTCGAAGGAAGAGAGCAACAAAAAAAAATAGCATATGCTGTTAAGTTGTCGAGTGAATTTCTGGCAAATATTATTGTAGGAGCTGTTTTAGGATTTGGGTTTGACAAATTAGTAGGTTCGTTACCATGGGGATTAGTATTTTTTCTTTTTCTTGGATTCGTTGCTGGTATACTAAGTGTTCTTCGATCTGTGAAATATATTGCTCCCAGTCGATTAGAACAACGTAGAACTTTGCAACAAAGTAAAGAAGATAATAAAGAGGTTTAAAGTGACATCGCACGCTCCGGATCCTATACATCAATTCGAGGTTTCACGATTGATTAATATTTCCATTGGAAATATGGATTTTTCATTTACAAATGTATCGTTTTTTATCGTTTTGACAGTTGTTCTCTCTTCATTATTTCTTTTCATTTCATCATCAAGTCGTCGATTAGTTCCAACACGAATGCAATCTGTTTCCGAAATGCTTTATGAATTTGTTGCATCAACTTTGCGAGAATCATCTGGTACACAGGGAATGCAATTTTTTCCTTTAGTTTTTTCGTTATTCGTTTTTGTTCTTATTGCTAATTTTATTGGCTTGTTCCCTTATTTTTATACAATTACCTCCCAGATTGTAATTACTTTTTCGTTAGCAATGTTGGTAATTTTAACGGTAATTGGGTACGGTTTTTATAAACATGGGTTCAATTTCTTAAAACTCTTTGTTCCCAGTGGTGTTCCTATGATCGTACTGCCTTTAGTTACAATGATTGAGGTTATCTCTTTTTTGTCTCGTCCTATTAGTCTTTCATTTCGTCTGTTTGCTAATATGCTTGCAGGTCATATCACGCTTAAAGTATTTTCTGGCTTCATTGTTTCAATGGTTGGAGTTGGAATCATAGGTTTGGGCGGTGCAATTTTATCACTTGCTATGACTGTAGCAATTACGGCTCTTGAATTTTTAGTCGCTTTTCTTCAAGCTTATGTTTTTACAGTTCTAACTTGTATGTATATTAACGATGCTGTCCATCTAGGACATTAAAAAACCGACGGATTTCCGTTAAATTATGCAATTTCGCTTTAAAGGAGAATGATATGGAATTAGTACTTGCAGCAAAATATATTGGGGCTGGTCTTGCTTGCTTTGGTATGGCTGGAACCGCATTAGGTCTTGGAAATATTTTTGGAAGCTACCTTTCTGGTGCTTTACGAAATCCATCAGCAGCAGATAGTCAATTTGGTCGTTTAGTGTTTGGTTTTGCTGTTACAGAAGCTTTAGGTATTTTTTCACTGCTTATTGCTCTTTTGCTTCTTTTCGCCGTCTAATTACCTTCAAAAAAGCATATCTGTTTTATAAATTATTTGAGAACAGGTACAATTTTTAGTTCTTAAATAAAAAGAAAGTTACTGCTTATCAAAAACTTTGATTTAATAGAGACAGAGTGATTATTTCGAAGGAAAATAAAATGTTAATTGCCAGCAATGATGTAGAAGATACTAAAATGCTAAATCATTTTGATGATGGGATAGAATTTGATCATGATAATACTGAAATGCTAGAGTGTCATGATGGTAAGGGAGAGCTTAATAGTATTACGGAGCATGCGAGTCGTACCTTTCCACCTTTCGATTTTGTGTATTTTGGTTCGCATTTTCTTTGGTTGGCTATTTCTTTTGGATTTTTTTATCTCTTCATTTCTCGTGTAATTGTACCACGTATCGGTGGTGTTATTGAAACACGCCGAGATCGAATTGTTTCCGATTTAGATCAGGCAATGCGGATGAAACAAGAAGCAGATACTGTAATTGAAATTTGCGAAAAGAAATTAGCAGAAGCTCGTTTAGAAGCAAAAACTATAATACAGGTAGCAAATAATGAAATTAAATTAAAAGCTGAGCTCCAACGAGAAAAAATCGAAGCAGCTTTGGAGAAAAAACTAGAAGATGCTGAAAATAAAATAAAAAAGATTCAAAACAAAGCAATGCAAAATGTTAATTTAATCGCAGAAGAAATTGCTTTTGAAATCATTAAGAAATTAATTGATGTTGATATTAGTAAGAAATCTGTTAGTTCAGCTATTAAAGCTGTAAGTCATTAGGGATTGCGGAAATGACTGATACATTTTGGGCTTTTATTGGATTAGTTCTTTTTTTAGCTCTTTTAGTCTATTTTGAAGTTCCTAATGCAATAATACGTAAACTTGATACACGTGCCAAACACATTAAAGATGAACTTGATGAAGCTCTTCGTCTTCGTGAAGAAGCACAGAAAGTGCTTGCTGAATATCAGCGTAAACATTTGGAAATAGAAAAAGAAACACAAGAGATAATTGCTGATGCTAAAGATAAAGTTGAAGCTATGCTTTCTGAAACTCGCATAAAAACAGAGGAATATATAAAAAATCACAGTCGGTTAGCGGAACAAAAAATTGCTCAAGCTGAAGAAAATGCAATTCGGATGCTTTCTTCAACTGCTGTTGATTTAGCAATCTCTGCCGTAAATAGGCTTCTTACGAAAGAATTAAATGCTGAACAAGCTAATAGCTTGATTAAAGAGCCTCTTATTAAAGAATCTCTAAAAAAGATTGAAACATATTTCAATTGATATGTTTTTATTAGCATTTTTAAAAATATTGAGAATAAATATTGCTCTTGTTGGTTATCAAGGTTATTTTTGGTTTCTTAGCTATATTATTGAAGTAAAATCTTTCCTATAATCAACAGAGATCTTAAGAGAAAAATTACTTGATAAATCATTGAGTTGAGGTAATAAAAAAGCAATTAATCGTTTAATTTTCGCTTATTTCAATTTTATCACAAATTTAAAATAAGTAAGGTAATGATTAATATAAACTTTGCTTTATGACTAGAAATTGCCAGTATAAATAACAAAGCGCTTTAATTTGATTAATAATAAAAACTTTATTTGTCACAAGTGTGATACAAGAGCTTAATAATAAAGGCCTCCCTTTTGAAAAAGAGAAATACTCTTAATTCAGAAAAATAATATTAAAATTAGAATTTTAATTACAGCCTTATAAAAAAGGGAATTTATGATGCGCATAAGCTACTATGTGAACATTGGAAGTGAAATCCAAATTTTTGGATAAAATCATTTTAATAATATTCTTTTACCAATGGAAAAATCTTATAGTCCTAGTCAATTTTTATCAAGTCAAGATAGAAACAACTATCTTATAATAGCTATAAAAGTGAGCAATTCTAATATAATAATAAGAAAAAAAGCAATATCTCCTTGGCTCACAGATTATAAACATTTAATATATTAAACATTAAGTTACTACATACAAAAAAAGATATCTTATATCTAAAAATTGCAATCCAAAACATGAACTTCTAGAAGAAATAAATAATAACTGATAATTATAAACTTTATTGTACTAGAGCTCCCAAAAACTTTAGAAATATAAAAGAACGTAACTTCAGTAAGTTTTTTTGAAGTAAAAAACTATCACACAAAGGTAATTACTTAATCTACTCCAGACTAGCATCTATGAAAATGACAAGCTCTTCAAAAGTAAAGAAAATTCCAAAAATACTAAAATTGATAAAAGAACTAAGATGGTAGTCTTAAGGTTATAAAAAATTCAAATTTACTACAAAACTATATCTGTGATAATGCGTAGCTTTGTGAGACATTATATTTTGTGGAAAGAGACTATTTTATAAGAAAATAAAATTATCAATAAATAACGTAGATTATATCGAAATAGACATGAAAAGCAATGATCTCAATATGAAAATCATCCTTCAAAAATGCTTTTATCCGTTGTACGCAATATCTGACTTGTTATAGTTCCAGCTAACATCGAGCCATTTACGTTAAGAGCCGTACGGCCCATATCAATTAAAGGTTCAACAGAAATGAGTACAGCTACCAAAGTAACAGGAAGTCCCATAATGGGTAAAACAATTAATGCGGCAAAAATGGCTCCTCCTCCAACACCAGCAACACCAATAGAACTTAATGTTACAACACCAACAAGAGTAGCTATCCAGAGAGAATCGAAAGAGTTAATGCCAACAGAAGGGGCTATCATAGTTGCGAGCATTGCTGGATAAAGTCCTGCACAACCATTTTGACCAATTGTTGCACCAAAAGAAGCGGCAAAACTTGCAATTGTCTGGGGGACACCAATCCATTGAGTTTGTGCCTCGATATTCAGAGGAATACTAGCAGCACTTGAACGACTACTAAAAGCGAATGTTAAAACGGGAAAAACTTTTTTGAAAAAATGGAATGGATTAATACCTGAGATACTCAGTAATATGCCATGAACTGCAAACATAAGGGTAATGCCAACATAAGAAATAACAATAAAAACCAGTAATTTTAAAATATCTGCAGCATTTGAAGTTGCTCCTACCTTAGTCATTAGAGCAAAAATACCGTAAGGTGTTAAAGAAATTATAATACGCACTAATCGCATAACCCAAGACTGCATAATTTGAATCAATAAAAGGACTTTCTCCCCTTTATCTGGTTCATCCTTTTTTAAAAGAATCGCCGCTACTCCTAAAAAAGCTGAAAAAATAACAACGCTAATAATTGATGTAGGCTTTGTTCCTATTAACTCAGCGAATAAGTTTTGAGGAATAAATGATAAAATTAACTTTGGTATACTGATATTTTCAAGCTGAGAAATATGACTTCCAAGAAGAGTAGATATATCTTCTCCTTTATGTACTAGACTATTTGCGGTGAGTCCAAAAAAATTAACGATAAAGATACCAATCAATGCAGAAAAAGATGTCGTTAAAAGGAGTATTGAAATTGTTATTATGCCAATTCTGCCAACAGCATAAATAGAATGCAAATGTGCTACTGCGGAAACAATAGAAACAAAAACTAATGGTATAACAATCATTTTTAATAACGATATATATCCATCACCAACAATGTTAAACCATTCAACAGACTCTAATAGAATAGGATTGCCTTCCTTATAAATAATCTGCAAAACACTACCAAAAGTTAAACCAAATATAAGGCCTAGTATAGCGTGCAATGTAAGATTTTTTTTAATTTTTTTGTAACGAAAAAGACATAACAAAAAAATAATAAATAAAAATAAATTAATAAAAAAACTAAATGTCATTATTTATTCCTAGTATTATTTTTTTAAATTTAAAAATAATACATAACTAAAATTTAATTATTATAATAACAAATATAAAATTTATTATTCTTCTTTAGTATTTACTATAATTTAAAAATATTTTTTATCTACAAATAATTTATTTCTAATAATTATTTTATCTAAAATATTTAGCAAAAGAAATTTCTCATTGTTTGTAAATATTTGCCCTTTATCAGAATATTAAAGAAGAAAATTTTTTAAAACTTGAATCAATGGCTTATCAGCATCAGGCATAGAATATTTATCAAGACTACTCATGCAAACCCATTCTAAATTTTGTCCTTCTCGTCCTTTTGGAACGCCCTCATAACGGTGGCAAATATACAATGGCATTAACAGGTGAAAGGTTTCATAATTATGGCTTGCAAATGTTAAGGGTAATAAATTATCCTGCTCAACATGAATACTAAGCTCTTCTGTTAACTCACGAATTAACGATTCCTCTGGCGTTTCACCATTTTCAATTTTTCCACCGGGAAATTCCCATAAACCAGCTAGTGATTTTCCTTGAGGCCGTTGCGCAAGCAACACTCGATTATCATGATCCAATAAAGCACATGCAACAACAAGAAGGAGTGAATTTTTATGCATACTATAACCAAAAGAATAATAAATAACTATCATTCTTGCTATTGTAAAAGCCCTATGCCAGAATAAACAACTAAATATCCAATATGCTTTTAAAATATATAAATACTAAATATTCAAGTTTATATTTTATGAATCAACTTCTATAATCACCATTAATTGCAACATATTCTTTTGTCAAATCACAAGACCAAATTGTTGCTTTTCCGCTTCCAAGACCGATATCAACACAAATTTTAATATGTTGATTCTTCATATAAACACTCACTGCTTCCTCATTATAATGAGGATCACGTTCACCATTAACAGCCAAACGATGTTCACCAAACCAAATTTTTAATCGATCACGGTCTGCTTCAACACCTGCCTTACCAATCGCCATAACAACTCTCCCCCAATTAGCGTCTTCACCCGCAATAGCTGTTTTTACAAGTGGTGAATTTGCAATTGATAGAGCAATAGTCTTAGCAGCACTATTTGTTGTAGCACCAATAACAGAGACCTCAATTAAATGACGAGCTCCTTCACCATCACAAACAACTTGCAATGCAAGTTCGTGCAAAAGCTCACGCAGGTGCTTTACAAATATCCAATAACGAGGATCTGATTGGCTAGTCAAACAAGGAAAACAACTCTTCGCTTTTCCTGTTGTGAAGAGCATTAATGTATCAGATGTCGAAGTATCACTATCAACACTAATTGAATTAAAAGTTTCCTGAACAGCCTCTGACAACATCATTTGAAGTATATCTGAAGAAATCGCTGCATTACTTACCACAAAAGACAGCATCGTTGCCATATCTGGTGCGATCATACCAGCACCTTTTGCAATCCCATTAATAGTAACAAGCTCTCCCCCAAAGTCAAATTGGCGCATTGCAAGTTTTGGAAACGTATCGGTTGTCATAATAGCTTTCGCAGCTTCTAACCAGCATCCCTCCTCTGCTTTAGAAGCCATATCAGGTAAAAGATTTAAAATACAAGCCTCATCCATTGGTTCACCAATAACACCAGTAGAAGCTATAAAAATTTCATCTTCTCTCGCTTTCAAAATACTAGATGCAGAATGTACTATTGCATTTGTTGTCTGCTTACCTTTGTGCCCCGTAAAAGCATTGGCATTGCCAGAATTAACAACAAGCCCTCTAGCAATCCCATGAAGAAGGGACGCACGACAATGATCTACAGCAGAAGATCTACATTTTGAACGTGTAAAAACACCTGCCACATTAGCGGGCTTATCAAATACAATTAAAAGAAGATCTGTACGATCTTTATACTTAATACCAGCTTTAGCTGTGGCTATCCGCACACCGGATAATGGTGGAAGCTCTGATGGTTGTTTATGTGAAAAAAGCGATATTTTTACAACCATTAAATGCTTTTCCATAAATGCAATTGAATATAATTAATAAAAGTGCTGGGCTTTATAAAATGACCCAGCATAAAAAAATTATTCTCCATCCTCTACATTGGATGTATCACCTAGAAATGGCGCTTCATTTTCATTAAGCGATTGCATGTGTTTTGCAATATTAGAATCAGGATATTCCACATTAATCTTACCCCGTAAATCGGTAATAAGTGTTTGATAATGTTCCCTTATAAGCTGTGTACGCAATACATCCTTAACATCATCAAAGACAGGAGGTTGTTTTAAACGACGATCCTCTATCTTAATAACATGCCAACCAAATGGGCTTTCAACAGGTTTTTTAGTATACTCTCCTACCTTCAAATTAAATGCAGCCTCTTCAAATGGTTTAACCATCTGACCACGGCTAAAATAACCGAGATCTCCACCAACAGCAGAAGAACCATCTGTTGAGTCTTTTTTTGCAATTTCCTCAAAGTTTTCACCTTTATGCAAACGCTTAATAACTTTTTCTGCTTCTTCTTTTGTCTTGACTAAAATATGACGCGCTTTGATTTCATCTTCTTTAGGTAAAGCAGCAATTTCCTTATCATAAAGAGCTTTCACATCAGCATCTGCAATTTTATCAACAACCATCTCTTTAAAATAAAGTTGCTGAAGAATATTATCGCGCATTATTGCCATACGTTTATCATAAGCTTCTGTCTTATCTAGACCTTTCTGCAGTGCTGCTTTAGCAAGTGCCTGCATATCTAAATACGCTTTTAAGACTGTTACACGGCGTTTTTCATCTGAAACACGAATTAAATTAGGATTTATTTCGAGTGCTAGCTCATCTAATTGCCCCGCCGTAATATTTTTCCCATCAATCACTGCTATTACATGAGAAAGAGGAACTGGTTTTTCAGCAGCGTTCTCCAAAGTACTTAAATCATTTTTTGCAGACTTTACGCTTTCCTGGGCTATCACACCGGCATGTATGCTAACTAATAAAGTTGAGGCCAAACATAGTACCCTAAAATTGAATTTCATAAATATATTCCCTTTTTAAAATCAATGTACTTTCAAATTTAATTTTTTTACCATAGCACTTTAAAATCTAAACATAGATAAATTTGATAAATTTTATTTCACAAAAACAAAAAATGATTCTTCTATTTTATTACATTTTGATTCCAGATAATACAAAACATAATAATATAGAAAAATGTCACATTATACCCTAAATTACTCCATACCTTAATTATTCAAATAATATCACTAAAGTTGACACGATGATTTTAGCCCCTTAATCTCTATTTTATAAAAAATGAAAAAACATTATATGTCAGTTAACATAAAGCACTGCATACATCTAATTATACTAAACGTTTTAGACGATGCAGAGCAATAGATACAATTTAATAAACACCCATTATGGTGATAACAAATGAAAGAAAGGACCAGAAATGGTCAATTTAGGTGCTCTTGCGCATAAATTCTTTGGTTCGGCTCATGAACGCCGTATTAAAGCATTTCGCCAAAAAATAACACAGATTAATGCCTTAGAAGAACAATTGCAGAAATTAAGCGATATACAATTACGCCAAAAAACTGCTGAATTTCGTAAAAGATTAACTGAAGGTGCAACGGTTGATTCGCTATTACCAGAAGCATTTGCAACTGTCCGTGAAGCAGCAAAACGTGTTTACGGCATGCGCCCTTTTGATGTACAGCTTATTGGTGGGATGGTTCTTCATAACCGAGGAATTGCTGAAATGCGTACTGGTGAAGGTAAAACATTAATGGCAACCTTACCGGTATATCTTAACGCCCTAGAAGGAAAAGGGGTTCATGTTGTTACAGTTAATGATTATCTTGCTGGTCGTGATGCTGAAACAATGGGAAAAATCTACGATTTTTTAGGTATGACAACCGGCGTTATTCTCAATCATCTTGATAATGATTCTCGTCGAGCAGCTTATGCATGTGATATTACTTATGCAACAAATAATGAATTAGGATTTGATTATCTTCGCGATAATATGGCTTTTGACCGTAGCCAAATGGTACAGCGTGGTCACTATTATGCAATTATTGATGAAGTTGATTCAATTCTTATTGATGAAGCACGAACCCCACTTATTATTTCTGGTCCCTTAGAAGATCGTACTGACTTTTATAATCTTATTGATGCATTTATTCCTTTCCTAACACCAGAAGACTACGAAATAGATGAAAAACAAAAAACCACAACTTTTACTGAAATTGGTACTGAAAAAATTGAGGAAATGCTTAAAAAAGCTGGACATCTCAAAAATGAAAGCCTCTACGACATAGAAAACGTTACAATTGTCCACCATGTTAATAATGCTCTGAAAGCGCATAAATTGTTTATCCGTGATAAAGATTATATTGTCCGAAATGGTGAGATCATTATCATTGATGAATTTACTGGTCGTATGATGCCAGGACGACGTTACTCTGAAGGATTACATCAAGCATTAGAAGCTAAAGAACATGTCACTATCCAACCAGAAAACCAGACCTTAGCTTCTATTACTTTCCAAAATTATTTTCGTATGTATAAAAAATTATCCGGTATGACTGGAACAGCTACAACGGAAGCTGAAGAATTTAGTAATACGTATGATCTTGAGGTTGTTGAAATTCCTACAAATTTACCTGTTCAACGCCGCGATGAAGATGATCAAATTTATCGAACAGCAGAAGAAAAATATCGAGCCATTGTTCGCGATATTCGTCAAGCTCACGAAAAAGGACAACCTATTCTGGTTGGAACTACTTCTATTGAAAAGTCGGAACAGTTAGCAGAACGCTTACGGAAAGAAGGTATCACTGATTTTCAAGTTTTAAATGCTCGTTATCATGAACAGGAAGCACATATTATAGCACAAGCAGGTGTTCCTAAAGCGTTGACTATCGCCACCAATATGGCCGGTCGTGGCACCGATATACAACTTGGTGGTAATGTTGAAATACGTATTCGGCAAGAATTGCAGAATGTACCTGAAGGCCCAGAACGAACTGCTAAAATTGAAGAAATCAAGAAAGATGTTCAACAACTAAAAGAGAAGGCATTAGCTGCTGGAGGTCTTTATGTTATTGCTACTGAACGCCACGAAAGTCGTCGAATTGATAACCAACTTCGCGGTCGTTCTGGTCGCCAAGGTGATCCTGGGCGTTCCAAATTTTTTCTTTCTCTTCAAGATGATCTCATGCGTATCTTCGGTTCTGACCGTATGGATAGTATGCTGCAAAAGCTTGGACTAAAAGAAGATGAAGCCATTACCCATCCATGGATTAATAAAGCTCTTGAGAAAGCTCAAAAAAAGGTTGAAGCACGAAATTTCGAAATTCGTAAAAATCTTTTAAAATATGATGATGTCATGAACAATCAACGTCAAGTTATTTTCGAACAACGCATGGAAGTTATGAATACAGAGAATTTAACTGAAATGACTGTTGAAATGCGTAATGAAGTCATTGAAGATCTAGTAGAAACCCACATTCCATATGGAGCATACGCAGAAAAATGGAACGTAAAAGATTTACAAAAGGAGCTATATCAGATTTTCAATTTAAATCTTCCAATAGAAAAATGGGCAAGCGAAGAAGGAATTGCAGAAGAGCAAATTGTAGAACGTATAACAAAGGCCGTTGAAAAGTTTGAAAAGGAACGCTCTGAACGTTATAGCCCAGAAATAATTGCTTATTTTCATAAAGCTATACTACTTGAAACAATTGATACACTATGGCGTGAGCATTTGGTTCATTTAGATCATTTACGTTCTGCTGTTGGCTTCCGTGGTTATGCACAACGAGATCCTCTCAATGAGTATAAAACAGAGTCATTCGAACTCTTTCAAACTATGCTTATCAATCTCCGTAAAAATTTTATTTCTAAACTCATGCATTTTGAAATTATTCAAAAACCCGTAGAATCACAAACATCTGAAAGATCTCGCGCCCAGCATCCTTCCAATACTCAGAACGCAAAAAATAACACCACAGCATGGGGACAGATAAATGAGAATAGGTTAATTAATTCCGAAAAACGCAATCCTAATGATCCAACAACATGGGGAAAAATTGGACGAAATGAATCTTGCCCTTGTGGTTCAGGCAAAAAATATAAGCATTGTCATGGATCATTTATCTGAAAAGTCAAATAATTAAATGAATAAACAAACTTATGAAAAAGAATTGCGAATTGCCGGTCTAAGAGTAACACGTCAAAGGTGTATTATTCTTGATGTCTTAGCCGACACGGATGATCATCCAAATGCATTTGAAATTTTTCAGCGTGTTCATAAAATAGATCCTAGTATTTCGCTATCAACTGTTTATCGCACAATGAAAACATTAGAAGAAAATGGAACTATTCATCGCCATATCTTCAATGGAGGACCTTCTCGTTTTGAACAAGCAAAAGGCGAGCATCACGATCATCTTATTGATATAGACACGGGAGAAGCTATTGAATTTCGTTCTGCTATCATTGAAAAACTACAAGAAGAAATTGCCCATTCCCTTGGTTATGATATTGTTTATCATCGTCTTGAAATTTACGGGAAAAAACGCAATTCCTAAATTAATAGACCTATATGTATAATGAAAAATACTACTTATGCACATCAAATTTTTACATAAATTTATTTTAAAATTCTATAATTTGGTTGGCAAGAGCATTTTTCTTCTTTATCACCCCTTGTAATAATATAATATATAATATTATCAACTATCTAACACTCAATAAATTAGGCCAATATTGCCATGGTTTCTTTGCCACAAGACCGCATGAAACAACTTGAAAAACGCTTCAAAATAATCGAAAGCCAAATGGCTGAGAATCCAAATGCGGAAACATATGTAAAATTAGCGTCCGAATACGCAGAATTACAGCCAATTATAGCTCCTATACGAACATTAAATTCTCTCCGTAAAGAAATAGCAGAGCTCGAAACTATAATAAGTGATATACAAACAGATACAGAAATGCGTAATTTAGCTCAAGAAGAGCTATCATCATTATCTCAAAAAATTCAGGAACTTGAGAAAGAACTCCAAATTCTTCTTTTGCCCAAAGACATTGCGGATGAAAAAAGTGTTATCATTGAAATTCGAGCAGGAACGGGAGGATCAGAAGCAGCACTTTTTGCAGGAAATCTTTTTCGTATGTATGAGCGTTATGCAAATACTCACAACTGGAAAGTTGAAATCATTTCTTTGAGTGATGGTGAAGTTGGTGGATATAAAGAAATTATTGCAACCATTTCAGGAAAAGGCGTATTTTCCAAGCTTAAGTTTGAATCAGGTGTTCATCGCGTGCAACGCATCCCTGAAACAGAAACAGGAGGACGCATTCATACATCAGCCGCCACTGTTGCAGTTTTACCAGAAGCAGAAGAAATTGATATCGAAATTCGCTCAGAAGATATCCGTATTGATACAATGCGCGCATCTGGTGCTGGTGGGCAACATGTCAATACAACTGATTCAGCTGTTCGTATTACGCATATTCCAACAGGAATTATGGTTGTTCAAGCAGAAAAATCACAACATCAAAATCGCGCACGCGCTCTCCAAATTTTACGTGCGCGTTTATTCGATATTGAACGGCAAAAAGCAGAGAGTGAACGTTCAGCATCCCGAAAAACTCAAGTTGGTTCTGGTGATCGATCAGAACGTATCCGTACCTATAATTTTCCACAAGGACGAGTAACTGACCATCGTATTAATCTGACTCTCTATAAACTTGATCGTATCATGGAAGGAGATTTAAATGAGTTGATTAATGCACTCATTTCTGATCATCAGACAACGCTCCTTACTGAAATGGATCATAGTAAATGAATGATCATTCGCTTAGTAAGCTCATCCAAACAACACAAGAAAAATTGCGCCATCAAGGAATTTCTGAAGCCGATCTTAACGCAAAAATACTCGTTGAATGGATAACAGGAACCACTGCATCTGATAGAATTCTTCAACCAAATATGTATCTATCTTCTCAACAGCTCGTACAATTAGAACAAGCTATAAATCGACGTATTGCAGGTGAACCGGTCTATCGTATTATCGGAACACGAGAATTTTATGGTATACCATTTACTTTGTCTAAAGATACGTTAGAACCACGTCCTGATACAGAAACACTCGTTGATCTTGTTTTACCAATCCTCAAATCACATCTAGAGAAATCAGAACAAGCTACATTGCTTGATATGGGAACAGGAAGTGGAGCTATCGCTATTGCGATTCTCAAGCAAATCCCTCAAACCTATGCTGTAGCCGTTGATATTTCCGAAGATGCTTTGAAAACAGCTACAAAAAATGCACAGCATGCGAATGTTGCCCATCGTTTTACACCTCTTCTCAGTAATTGGTTTGATTCCATCAAAGGGCAATTTGACCTCATTATTTCTAATCCGCCTTATATTCCAGAAAAAGAAATTAAAAACCTTGCAAAAGAAGTACGCCAACACGACCCTTGGTGCGCTCTAAATGGTGGAGAAGATGGCCTTTATTTTTATCGAAAATTGGCTTATGAATCTGCAAATTATTTAAAAGAGAAAAGTTATATCGCCGTTGAAATTGGCTATTCTCAAGAAAAAAAAGTTCGTGATTTATTTGAAAAAAATGGATTTAAATGTCTTAAAATACGTGAAGATTTAAATAGAATACCCCGTGCACTTCTTTTTTCCTTCACGCATTAAAATGCCCAATCCTCATCGACAGTTGCCACTGCTTTACCAATAACATAAGAAGAACCTGATCCCGAAAAGAAGTCATGATTTTCATCAGAATTCGGTGACAAAGCTGCTAAAATGGCAGGATTAACACGACACACTTCAGGCGGGAAAAGAGCCTCAAAGCCTAAATTCATTAATGCTTTATTTGCGTTATAATGAAGAAAAACCTTAACATCTTCTGTCAACCCAATAGCATCATAAAGATCTTCAGTATATTTACACTCAATATTATAAAGATCAAAAAGTAGATTAAAAGCAAAATCTTTTATTTCTTGTTTTTTAGCTTCATCAAGTTTTGCAAACCCCAATTGAAATTTATAGCCGATATAATAACCGTGAACAGCCTCATCACGAATAATAAGCCGAATTAAATCAGCCGTATTCGTCAGTTTAGCACGGCTCGACCAATACATGGGCAAATAAAAACCAGAATAAAATAAAAAACTCTCAAGGAAAGTCGAAGCAATTTTTTTCTTTAGTGGTTCATCTGCCTCATAATGTTCAAGTATTAATCGCGCTTTCTTCTGCAAATAGGTATTTTCTTCCGACCATCTAAACGCATCATCAACTTCCACTGTCGAACATAAAGTTGAGAAAATAGAAGAATAAGAACGTGCATGAACTGCTTCCATAAATGCAATATTAGTTAATACTGCTTCCTCATGTTCTGTTACAGCATCGGCCATAAGAGAAATAGCACCCACAGTATTCTGAACCGTATCAAGAAGAGTAAGACCTGTAAAAACACGAATTGTTAGTTTTCGTTCTTCCTCAGTCAAACTAGCCCATGAAGGAATATCATTGGATAATGGCACTTTCTCAGGCAACCAAAAATTACCAGTTAAACGATTCCAAACTTCAAGATCTTTTTCATCATAGAGTCTATTCCAATTTACAGCACAAACAACAGGATTTTTTGTTGTAATTTTGGTCATATAATCATCTCCTATAAGCTACATGAAACACAACCATCAACTTCTGTTCCACTCAATGCCATCTGCCGTAACCGTACATAATAAAGGCTCTTTATGCCTTTTTTCCAAGCATAAATTTGCGCACGATTAATGTCACGTGTAGTTGCTGTATCTGGAAAAAATAACGTTAACGAAAGCCCCTGATCAACATGCTGCGTAGCAACAGCATAAGTATCAATAATTTTTTCAGGTCCAATTTCATAAGCATCCTGATAAAACTCTAAATTCGTATTATCCATATAAGGGGCAGGATAATAAACACGTCCAATTTTTCCCTCTTTGCGAATTTCAATCTTCGAAGCAATCGGATGAATAGAAGAAGTCGCATAGTTAATATAGGAAATAGATCCCGTAGGTGGTACAGCCTGAAGATAGCGATTATAAAGCCCATATTGAGCAACTAATTGCTTAAGCTCTTGCCAGTCTTTTTGGTTCGGAATAACGATATTATTACGCGTAAAAAGCTCTTGTACTAGTTCAAATTGCGGTTTCCATTCTTTCTCAATATACTTTATAAAAAAATGTCCATTTGCATAAGCTGATTTTTCAAATCCTACAAACACTTCCTTACGTTCACGCGCAATTAAATTAGAAGCACGTAATGCGTGATATGTAACTGTATAGAAATAGATATTAGTAAAATCAATTGCTTCCGGTGTTCCATAATAGATCTTTTCACGTGCTAGAAAACCATGCAAGTTCATTTGTCCTAAACCAATCGCATGACTCTCGGCATTGCCTTTTGCAATAGAAGGCACACAAGCAATATTACTCATATCAGAAACAGCTGTTAAGGCACGCACAGCTATTTCCACTGTCCTCCCAAAGTTGTCACTCTCCATCGCTTTTGCGATATTCATCGAGCCAAGATTACAAGATATATCATTGCCAACAGCACGATAAGTTAAATCTGTTTCCAGTTCACTTGCTTCACTTACCTGCAAAATTTCTGTACACAAATTGCTCATACTAATACGGCCTGCTATTGGATTTGCCCGATTGACCGTATCTTCGAATAAAATATATGGATACCCTGATTCAAACTGAATTTCTGCTAACGTTTGAAAGAAAACCCGCGCACTTATTTTCTTTTTGCGTATCTTTGAATTATCAACAAAAGAGCGATAATGCTCTGTCAAAGAAATATCACTAAAAGGTTTTCCTGTAACCTGCTCAATATCGTACGATGAGAAAAGATACATATCCTCATTATTACGAGCAAGCTCAAAAGTGATATCAGGAATAATAACACCAAGTGAAAGCGTTTTAATTCTGACTTTTTCGTCAGCATTTTCTCGCTTTGTATCCAAAAATTTCATAATATCTAAATGATGTGCATGCAAATAGACAGCACCCGCGCCTTGTCGCGCACCAAGTTGATTAGCATAAGAAAATACATCTTCTAACATTTTCATCACAGGTAAAACACCCGATGACTGATTTTCTATTTTCTTAATTGGTGCCCCTGCTTCTCGTAAATTCGTCAAACAAAGTGCCACACCTCCACCGCGTTTAGAAAGCTGTAAAGCTGAATTAATCGAACGGCCTATCGATTCCATATTGTCTTCAACGCGTAATAAAAAACATGATACCAATTCTCCTCTTTGCTTCTTGCCCGCATTCAAAAATGTTGGTGTTGCTGGTTGAAACCGTCCCGTAATAATTTCATCAACCAAGCCCTCAGCAAGGGATTTATTCCCTTGTGCTAAATATAAAGCAACAAGACAAACACGATCCTCATAACGCTCAAGATAGCGCTTACCATCAAAAGTCTTTAACGTATAACTCGTGTAATATTTGAACGCACCCAGAAAAGTAGGAAAACGAAATCTAAATGCATAAGCACGCTTAAAAAGCTTTTTAACAAAAGAAAAATCATAAAGTTCAAATAATTCTCTCTCATAATACTTTTCTTCTATCAAATAATCTATTTTCTCCTTTAAATTATGAAAAAAAACCGTATTCTGATTAACATGTTGGAGAAAATACTGCCGAGCAGCAAGTTTATCCATATCAAATTGAATATGACCATTCTCATCATAAAGATTAAGCATTGCGTTGAGTGCATGATAATCTGTAATTTGATCTGGCGTCTCCAGTTTTTTTACACTTGTTGTTTCCAAAACTTTTCCAATCCTTTTTTAACACAAATAACGTCTTCCTTAGTTCCTCGCAGCTCAAAACGATAGAGACAAGGTACACAACATTTCTCTGCAATGATCTTGCTCGCTAAATTATAATAACGACCAAAATTACGATTCCCGCCACCAATGACACCACGAAGCAATCTACGGTTTTCCTCTTCATTAAGAAAATGAATAACTGCTTTTGGCACAGCTAATCTACCTTCACCATCTGCATAAGTAGGTACAGCTAACACATACGGCTCTCTAACCAATATTGATGGATTTTTTTTATCAATTTTGAAAAGCCGTTGACCAAGCTGAGAAACAAAATATTCAGTATTACCCGTTGCACTCGAATAATAAACAATAAGCCCCATTAGCTACAAAGACCATTAATCATATCTGGTCTAAAACCCGACCAATGATTATCACCGCAAATTACTACAGGCACTTGGCGATATCCTAAAGACTGAACAAAATTATACGCTTGTTCATCACAAGAAATATCAATAACATTATAATTAATACCCTTAGCATCAAAAGCACGACAGGTAGCATTACATTGAACACAAGATGGTTTACTATAAATAGTGATCATTCTTTTCAACTTTCATAATTCAAAAAAATAACTCAGAAAAACATTAATTCTGATAATCTCACAATATTTACACAATAATTACATATAAAACGCCTAGTCATATTTTAGTTAAAATGACTTATAAACTGTCGAACGCATCTTTAAATCACTACATTTTCTTTAAAAAACATAGGACAAACGAAGAAAGGCCTTGCGATCCTAATAACTGTTCTTCGTTACACAACAACTATTCACTAGCATTTTTCTTGTTTCACTGTTTTTTAATTAAACGTATCATAAAGCCAATTAACTTCGTAGCCTTTGCAGCCATTTTGTTAGCGTCTTCATCTGTTTTTCATCGCAAAAAACTTTAATATATAGACAATGAACAAAAAAACTCCCCTAAGGTGATATTCTAATTGAACTGCTACTCTAAAAATAACAGTACTTTACTATGAAATAATCTAGTTTCAATAAAATGAACAATGTATTCACATTTAGCGTTTATTTTGAATCACCGATCATTTTAGCACTATATATAGTATACATACACATGATTTCGTCAAGAGAAATTCAAAGCTATTTTTAATTTTCCACGATCTTCCCATTACCATGCAAAGTCTCTTAAAAACATAAGAAAATAATATAATATTTTATTGACATATGTAATTATATAACATAACTTTTTAAAATATTAAAAGATAGAGAATGATATCAATATGAGCTTACAGTTCAACAATGTGACATTGGGTTACGCAAACAGAATTGTTATAAAAAATTTTTCAGCAAAACTGACAACAAATTCATTAATCGCCATAACCGGTGATAACGGTTCTGGGAAATCTACACTTCTTAAAACTATTGCCGGATTAATTAAACCTATCAGTGGTAAAATTACAAAACTCACGAAAAGCCGCACTGCCTACCTACGTCAATACTGTGATATTGATCGAACATTCCCAGTTGATGTAGAAACACTTATTAAAATGGGACTATGGTCTTTCTGTGGATTATGGAAAAGCCAGCGTTCATATCAATATAAAATTCAAAATGCGCTAGAAATAGTTGGGCTTACAGCACTTGCTCACCGTTCACTGAATACACTATCAAATGGACAACTACAACGTGCTCTTTTTGCACGTATTATTGTCCAAGATTCGAATATTATATTGCTTGATGAACCTTTCAATGGTGTAGATCTTAAAACCCAAAAGGATCTCCTAACACTGATCACTCATTGGCAAAAAAAAGGCCGCACAATTCTTATAGCACTTCATGATCCTTTTATTGTTCAAGAATATTTTCCACAAATGATTCATATCCATAAACAACATGCTTTTTATGGAGAAACAACACAGTTATTAAGTGCCAATAATCACCTTGTTACACCATCTCTCATATCCAATTTTTCCATGTTATTCCACAAAAACGAGTCTTTGCGACCAAGTAATTTTATCTAAACTGGATTATCATACGTGTACGCATTTTTTTTAGCGCCTTTTATTGATTTCCAATTTATGCAAAATGCTTTAATTGGTTCTGTTTTATTAACGATCAGTGCTTGTCCCATTGGAGTATTTTTAATGTTACGTGGTATGAGCTTAACAGGTGATGCAATATCACACGCTATTCTTCCTGGTGTTGCCATTGCTTTTCTTTTCTGTGGTTTTTCTCCCATATTCATGACTCTTGGTGGAGTTGGAGCTGGTATTATTGTTTCATTAGCAACTACTTTAATTTCAAGAAATAGTTTTCAAAAAGAAGATGCCTCAATGACTGTCTTCTATCTTTTTGCATTGGCAACAGGTGTCATAATTATTTCACTCAAAGGATCAACAATTGATTTATTGCATCTTTTATTCGGTTCAGTGCTTTCTATTAATATACAAGCCATTTTTCTCATTACTGTTATAATGCTTATAACAATAAGTAGTCTGTGTATTTTTTGGCGAGCTCTTGTATTAGAGAGTTTTGATTCACTATTTTTAAAATCACTTTCTCCACTAGGAAAATATGTTCACATGTTATTACTTGGGCTCATGGTATTAAACCTTGTTGGCGGTTTTCAATCATTAGGAACACTTATGTCCGTCGGCATTATGATGATTCCAGCCATCACTGCCCGTTTTTGGCTTTCGCGTTTGGGTTCTATTTGTGTATTATCAATCATTTTAGGAATCATTTCCAATGTATTTGGTCTTCTGCTCTCTTTTCATAAATCCCTACCCTCTGGTGCGTCTATTATTATAGTTGCAGGCTCTATCTATTTTCTCACCTGTCTTATAAGTCCACGTGGACTCATTGCAACTTGGTTTCCTCGTTTTTTTCTATACATTCTTTCCATCATAAGGAAACAGCATGCATAAATTTGCTAAACTATTTTTTCTTCTGGCCTCTGTTCTATTACTTCTCTTCCCACTTTCTGCCATTGCACATCAAAAAATTAATGTCGTCACAAGCTTTTCTATTCTTACAGACTTAGTAAAAAATGTAGGAGGCCACCATATCTCAATCACTACCCTTGTTGGTCCTAATACAAGCATCCATAGTTACGAACCAACACCCCGTGATGCAAAAACTATTAAAAATGCTCATATTATTTTCATCAACGGTCTGTATTTAGAAGATTTCATTAATCGGCTCACGATAGCAACTGGAACAAAAGCACTTCTTGTAGAAGTTAGTGCTAATATTTCCCCATTAGAAATTAAACATGAACAGCGTAACAAGACACATTACCACGGTAGTATTGATCCACATGCTTGGCAAACTATCCCCAATGTTGAAACATACGTTAAGAATATTGCTGCTGCTTTCTGTAAAATAGATCAACAATCATGTGAAAATTATCATAAAAATGCTCAGACTTATATTCAAAAACTAAAAGCACTGCATACAACTATTACAACACAAATTTCCAATATCCCGAAAGACAAGCGAACTATTATCACATCTCATAATGCCTTTAGTTATTTTGCTCATGAATATGGTCTCACCATCCTTGCTCCCGAAAATGCTTCAAAAGAAGCTACTGCAGCAGATGTTGCCAAACTTATTAAACAAATTAAAAACAATAAAGTATCCGCATTATTTGTTGAAAACATCTCTAATCCTCGTCTTATAGAACAAATTTCAAAAGAAACAGGTTTAAAAATCGGGGGCGTACTTTATTCCGATGCATTATCCGAAAAAGAGGGCCCTGCTGCGACTTATCTTGATATGATGGAATACAATGTTAACACCATCATTAGCGCAATAAACAAATGTTAAGGCACATAATATTACTGGAATGTTAAATAATAACCCTAAAGACTATCTCACTTCATCTAGACTTCCTTGACTGTTAGCCTATCTTATTACCTTTTTTTATTTTTTTAGAATTATTGTCATTTTATAATGCAACCATTACAGGCTACATCCAAATAATCATAAAAGTTGTAAAATTGGTCAATTCACACAAATTCGTTTGACCTTTGCATGGTTCATGTTTAAATGAAATAGCATCTTTGCGAAATAGAACCATCATGATATATTTATGAATTATATTAATAGTTCTGAAAAAAACCGTGCTCAATCAATTCAAAAAGGGTGAATCATGAATCGTCTTTATCTTTCCTCGGCAGTATTTATGATTGCTATAACTGCAGCAACAACCGGTTTTTCACAAACAAAAATTAGCTTTTGGCATTCTATGAGTGGAGATTTAGGAAAACAAACAGAAAATCTTATCAATGATTTTAATAAAAGCCAATCTGATTACAAAATTATTCCTTCATTTCGTGGGGAATATGAAGAAAGCATGATATCACTTATCGCAGCATTTCGAGGGAAAAAACAACCGGTTCTCGCTCAAATTTATGAAATTGGCACAAGTACTATGATGGCTGCAAAAGGTGTGATCTATCCACTTTATCAACTTATGGCTGACACAAAGCAAGAATTTGATACCTTAGACTATTTACCTGCTATCAGTAGCTATTATTCTGATACACAAGGACGTATGCTCTCTATGCCATTTAATGTTTCAACTCCAATCCTTTTTTATAATAAGGATATTTTTAAAAAAGCGGGGCTTGATCCAGAGCAACCTCCCAAAACATGGAAAGATATAGAAGATTTTTCGCAAAAAATTCTTGACAGTAAAGCTGCAAGTTGTGGTTTTACAATGACTTATGCTGCACAATGGATTGGCGTAGAAAATTTTTCAGCATTTCATAATATTCCTGTAGGAACAAAAAGAAATGGACTTGATGGACTTGATGCAGAACTAACATTGAACAGTCCTTTGCAAATACGCATGTGGACAGATTTTAAAAGATGGTCAGATAAAGATATTTTTCGTTACGGTGGCCCAGCTGGTGCACTCGATTCAACACCAATGTTTATGGCACAAAGTTGTGCAATTTTAATACAATCATCAGGATCACGTGGTGGAATCATTTCAGAAGCCCAATTTAATGTTGGATTTGGTATGCTTCCTTATTATGATGATGTAAAAGATGCACCACAAAATTCAATTATTGGTGGTGCTTCTATTTGGATTTTGCAAGGTCATACATCTAAAGAATACGCGGGTGCAGCAGCTTTTCTTAAATTCCTCTCACAAACAAATAATCAAGCTAAATGGCATCAAAAAACAGGATACCTTCCTATCACGAAAACCGCTTACGAATTAAGTCGAGAACAAAATTTTTATGATAAGAATCCAGGTGCAGATATTGCTATTCAACAAATCAATTTAAATCCACCAACAGAAAATTCAAAAGGAATAAGGTTTGGTAGCTTACCGCAAATTCGTTCGATTCTTGATCAAGAATTAGAGGCTGTTCTGAATGGTTCTAAATCACCAAAAGAGGGATTAGATGAAGTAGTTGAACGTGGTAATAAACTTTTACGTGAATTTGAAAAAGCCAATCATTAACGTTTCATGATTATTGTTTAAAATTGAAAAATTAGATCTTGAAAATAGGTATATTTCAATTTCTTTTTCCCTATGACTCTTATTAAAGAGCCCTGTACATGCAAGAAAAACATGCATATTTCAGAAATAGCCTACTTCCTTATTGGCTACTTTTTCCTCAACTTGTAGTAACTTTTTTATTTTTTCTTTGGCCCGCTGCTCAAGCAATAAAATCATCCTTTGAGCGTGAAGACCCTTTTGGTTTTTCAACAACCTTTATTGGTCTTGAAAACTACATAACTATCTTTTCTGATACCACTTATATACAATCACTGCTTACAACGATCATATTTTCTATTTCTGTCACACTTGTTTCAATGACAATATCACTTCTCCTAGCTGTTTCTGTTGACCGTGTTATTCGTGCAAAAAAAGCTTATACTATGCTTTTACTTTGGCCATACGCTGTTGCTCCTGTATTAGCAGGTGTGTTATGGTTGTTTATTTTCCATCCAACCATCGGTACTTTTCCTTTTCTCCTCAAAAAAATAGGTATTATATGGAACCATCGTATTAACGGTGTGCAAGCTATGATTCTGATTGTAATTGCTGCTAGCTGGCAACAAATTTCCTATAATTTTCTCTTTTTTCTTGCTGGTCTCCAATCCGTTCCTCACTCGCAAATAGAAGCAGCTGCCATTGATGGTGCCGGTCCTTTTAAACGATTTTGGACGATAATCTTTCCACAAATTTCACCAACAACTTTTTTTCTACTGATCATCAATATCAATTATGTCATGTTTGATACATTCGGCATTATTGATAACATGACTTCTGGAGGACCTGCACGAGCAACCAGCACAATCGTCTATAAAGTGTATGAAGATGGCTTTAAAAATCAAATGATTGGTGCATCAGCTGCACAATCAACCATATTAATGCTGATGGTTATTATTTTAACATTAATCCAATTCCGCTGGATTGAACGTCGGGTCCAATATTAGGAGAGAAGTTATGGTTGAAAACCGCCCTTTTTTGAACTTTTTAACTCATTTCATTCTCATTATTGGTATTCTTATCATCTGTTTTCCAGTCTATATTGCCATTATTGCATCAACACATAATTCAGCAACATTTAATGGAGGGACACTTCCACTCTTACCAGGACAATATGGCTTAGAAAATTATAAAGCAATTTTTGGTGATGGCCTTGTAAAACTTGGTCTTCCACGTCTCTGGCCACTTTTAATGAACTCATTTATTATGGCTATTGGCATTAGTATTGGAAAAATTACTATTTCACTCTTCTCTGCTTATGCAATTGTCTATATGCGTTTTCCCTTTCGTAAAACTGCTTTTGCTCTTATCTTTATTACATTAATGCTTCCTATAGAAGTCCGCATTATTCCAACATATACAATAGTTGCACAATTAGGAATGATAAACACTTATAGTGGAATGATTATTCCATTAATTGCATCAGCAACCGCTACATTTTTATTTCGTCAATTTTTCCTTACTGTCCCTGATGAGCTCTTAGAAGCTGCCCGCGTTGATGGTGCAGGACCATTGAAATTTTTTAAGGATATTCTTCTCCCCCTTAGCAAAAGCAATATTGCTGCTTTATTCATCATTATGTTCATTTACGGATGGATACAATATCTCTGGCCTCTTATTGCTACAACAGATCAAGACCATCAAACTGTTCTTGTTATCTTAAAACAACTCATTGTTGAATCACTTCAACATAATCCTCAATGGAATATCCTTATGGCAGTAGCGGTTGTTGCTATGGCCCCGCCCGTTTTAGTCGTTATCTTCATGCAGCGACTTTTTGTCAAAGGTCTCATTGAAACGGAGAAATAATTGTGGCTACAATCCAACTATTTAATATAATGAAACAGTATGATAATGATAGTCTGGTTATTAATGACTTGAATTTAACTGTTTCTGATAAAGAACTTCTCGTTCTTGTTGGTCCATCAGGATGTGGAAAATCAACCCTATTACGTATTATTGCAGGACTTGAACAAGTTACCTCTGGTGAGCTCTATATTGACAATGAGCTTATTAATAATCGTGAACCTGCAAATCGTGACATTGCTATGGTTTTTCAAAACTACGCACTTTATCCGCATATGACTGTACGTGGAAACTTAGAATATGGCCTCAAGAATCGAAAAACGCCTAAAGAGGAAATGAACAAACGTATTGCTCATGCTGCAAAACTTTTAGAAATAGAACCATTTCTTGATCGTAAACCGCGACAATTATCAGGAGGACAACGCCAACGTGTTGCAATGGGGCGTGTTATTGTTCGCCAACCACGTGTTTTTCTCTTTGATGAACCACTCTCAAATCTTGACGCAAAATTACGCGCTCAAATGTGCATTGAAATTAAAACACTCCAGCGTTCATTAGGAACAACGAGCCTTTATGTCACCCACGATCAATTAGAAGCTATGACATTAGCTGATCGAATAGTTGTCATGAATAAAGGATGTATTGAACAAATTGGAACGCCAATGGAAATCTATGATTACCCAGCTACAATCTTTGTTGCTGGCTTTATTGGTTCTCCACCTATTAATTTTCTTGACCGTCAAATCTTAGAGCAATATTTAGGCTTCTCATTTTCTTGTAACAAAGAAACTGATATTTTAGCATTTAGGCCGGAAGCGACTTTGTTGGGTGAATATCCGGAAAAAGGGCCCGTTTTTCATGCACATATCGAACTCATAAAACCTGTAGGCATAGGATGTCATGTTTTAACACGTTGGAACAATATTATTTTCACTGTTGAAATCAAAGAACGTCTTACAAATGATTATGGACAAAAACTAAGCTTCACTGTTCCCAATCAGAATTTTCACACTTTTAATAAACACACAGGAAAACGCACATAATCAACCTAGAAAAATTTTCCTCCAAATTACTTAATCAGTAAGAAAAGCTCTTTTTTTCATTTTTGCGAACGTAATCGTAAAGCAAGATCAGGTTGGTCGGTTGTAATATAATGCACTGGCATATCAAGCCAATGAGCCAAACGAGACACTCCATTGACCGTCCATACACCTACAGTGAAGCCAGCATCAAGAGCCAATTCAATAAAGTCTCGTGATACAATAGAGCTATCCAAACTTAGATCAGAATACCCTAATTTTTTCCATTCAGAAAAACAACAAGAGATATCACCTTTAAAATTATCAATACATGGCCCAGATGTTATTCCTGCTTCAATAAAAGGACGAAGACTCGTAGCATCAAAACTAATTACTGAAACTCGTTCTTCTAAGTTTCGACTTTTGATCAATTCAAGCGCTCTTTGAGATAAAAGAGTTTCACGCTCAATTTCACCACATGTTTTGATTTCAAGATGAAGCGCTACATTGGTTGGCACCAAAAGATCAAGTAGCTCTTCTAATAAAGGAGGTGCTTCAGTACTCCCTTTCACACGGAGTTGCTGACGTGTATTGTTATCAATCTCATGAATATATCCTTTTTTCCCAATCAATTGTTCAAGGGAAAAATCATGAAATATAACAATTTCACCGCTTTTAAGAAGGTGAATATCGCATTCAATTTCGTCCACTCCCAATGCAATCGCATGACGAAATGCTGAAAGTGTATTTTCAGAATACAGACTAGCTCCACCACGATGGGCTATAATTTTTTTTTTAAGCATATTTTCAAACTTCTCTTAATTTCAAATAATATTGGTTAAATAGGATTAATGACGATTTAAAATCATTAATACAAAGCCTTTAAAAATTTTCTTTTTTATTTTTTCTAATTTTCTGAAATGCTCAATTCTAAAAAACTATATCTTTACTATTCTTAATTTCAATCATTCCCACTCAATAGTCCCAGGCGGTTTGGAAGTTATATCGTAAACAACACGGTTAATACCCTCGACTTCATTAATAATACGCGTTGCTACTTTACTCAAAAATTCCATATTATACGGATAAAAGTCAGCCGTCATACCATCTACAGATGTTACAGCACGAAGAGCGCAGACAAACTCATAAGTACGTGCATCACCCATCACACCAACGGTTTGAACAGGAAGAAGAACAGCAAAAGCTTGCCAAATTTGATCATAAAGGCCAGCTTTTCTGATTTCATCAAGATAAATAGCATCTGCCTCACGCAAAATTTCTAATTTTTCGCGTGTAATTGCACCCGGACATCGAATTGCCAAACCAGGTCCTGGAAAAGGATGACGCCTAATAAACTGCTCAGGTAAACCTAATTCTCGCCCTAAGGAACGAACATCATCCTTAAAAAGTTCACGCAATGGTTCTACAAGTTGCATTTTCATCTGTTCTGGTAAACCACCTACATTATGATGACTTTTAATCGTTACGGCTTCACCAATCGCTGAAACACTTTCAATGACATCTGGATAAAGGGTTCCTTGTGCTAAGAACTCCGCGCCTCCTATTTTTTTTGTTTCTTCTTCAAAAACTTCAATAAAAAGGCGACCAATTATCTTCCGCTTTTTTTCTGGATCTGTTTCACCTTCAAGCGCATTGATAAACATATCAGCAGCATTCACATGAATCAGCTTTATATTATAATGCCCTCGAAAAAGCGTAAGAACTTCTTCTGCCTCATTTTTACGCATCAACCCATGATCGACAAAAACACACGTTAGCTGATCGCCTACAGCCTCGTGAAGTAATATAGCTGCAACAGATGAATCAACACCACCTGAAAGACCACAAATTACATGACTTTTTCCAACCTTTTCGCGTATTGCAGCAACTGCCTGTTCACGATAAGCAGCCATTGACCAATTACTTTTAAGACCAGAAATTTTATGAACAAAATTTTTTAAGAGTTTTGCTCCGTCTGTTGTATGAACAACTTCAGGATGAAATTGCACTGCATAAAAACGACGTTTTTCATCAGCAATAGCAGCATAAGGAGCTCCTTGTGATGCTCCAATGACATGAAAGCCTTCTGGCAAAGCAACTACACGATCACCATGACTCATCCAAACTTGATGGCACGATCCTTTCTCCCAAACACCATCAAAAAGAGCGCTTTCTTCTTTTATATCTAACAAAGCGCGTCCAAATTCACGTTCATGCCCTCTTTCAACTTTTCCACCAAGCTGAACACACATAACTTGCTCACCATAACAAATACCAAGAATCGGAATACCAGCATTAAAAATCTCCATTGGAACACGTGGCGAACCATCATCGACAGTCGAATAAGGACTGCCTGATAAAATAACAGCTTGAGGCTCGATTCGCTTAAATCCTTCTAAAGCAGATTGAAAAGGAATAATTTCAGAATAAACGCCTATTTCTCGCACCCGTCGCGCAATAAGTTGCGTAACTTGTGAACCAAAATCAATAATAAGAATAGTATCTGAACGCAATGTGCTCATAGAAAACCAATCAATAATTACTTAAAATAAAAAAATGTATTATTCAATCTCTCTCTTTTCACAAGTCTATTGACGTAAGAAAAAGGTTATGGCCAATACAAGAGCAAAAAAATCAGGATACGCATTAGAATTCCTTTTGTAAAATAGATAAAAAGAAACCATCTGTTTTAGTTGCTGCTGGTGATAAAGTCAGTCCATAATTTGAAAATGCCGGTTGCATAATTGAAGAACTAAAATGTCTGTGCCAAAGTTTCTGCATATTAATTGGAAGAAAATTAGAATGCTTTTGAAGAAACCGAGAAATTTGTGCTTCATTTTCATCATTAAAGAGAGAACAGGTAATATAAACTAAACGCCCTCTTGGCTTTATATAAATTAAGGCTTCATTCAAAATAGCGAACTGTTCTTCCTGACGTTGTTTCACTTTTTGTAAGGTCAAACGCCATTTCGCATCTGGACGACGGCGCCATGTTCCTGTCCCACTACATGGAGTATCTAATAAAACGATATCCATTTGACCTATTAATGATTTTAATTCTTCTTTATACATTCGTGGTTGTACATTACGAATACCAGCCCGTTGAAGTCGATTAAAGATAGGAGCCAAGCGAATCTTCTCTGAATCATAAGCATAAATTTGGCCTCGATTTTCCATATTGGCAGCTAATGCTAATGTTTTTCCCCCAGCTCCTGCACAATAATCTAATAACTGCATACCTGCTTTTGCTTCTATAAGATAAGAAACAAGTTGAGATCCCAAATCCTGTATCTCAAAATATCCTTTTTGAAAAGCCGGCTCAGCTTGAACATTAGGATGGCGCTCAAATTTTTCAATCGGTTCAATCCTTAACGCTTGCTGAAACCATGAAAAAGACTTAACCTTTGTTTTTTCTAAGGCTTTAAGAACCTTTTTAGGCGTTGCCTTTAAACTGTTCACACGTAAATCTAAAGGAGGACGTGTTGCTAAAGCAGCTGCTTCCTTAATCCAATTATCTACAAATAAAGGATACAAATGAGCTTTACACCATTGAGGAATATCAGCGCGAATATAGTCTGGTGCATTTACTAACTGACGTTGTTGCCACGCTTTCCTCTGCTGAGGTGCCAATAACTGCGGCGCAAATCGATCTCCCTCTAAAACTTTATCAACTTGCTCAATCGTTAACATACCAGAATCGAACAAAGTACCAAAAACTACATCTCGAATATTGTTGCTATCCATACGCCATTGCAACGAATAACGCCGCCTTAAAGCATCATACACGATTGTCCCAATTGCTGCACGATCACTTACCCCAGCAAAACGGTGAGAAAATCCCCAATCTTTTAAAGCTTCACTCGCAGGGCGATAACGCGTTTCTATTTCTTGTAGAATATCTATTGCAGCCTGCAATCGCCCACCCAATCGCATTTACTTCTCCTATTCAATCTCTATAAAATCTAAATGATTTAACTCAAAAACAAAAATTATCGTACTTATTTTTTAGCATTAACTTTAAAACAATAAAAAATGGATATCGAAAACCGAATAGTTCTAGTACTATGACCTAGAATGTTTTATTCTAATGTGAAAGAGGGGCAATCATCTTATAATTTATAAACCTTAACAAAACTAATGAAGTATTCTATAATATGACAACATTGAGACACTAGCAATGACAAAACCAATACTCGCTCTTATTGATTCTTCAGTATATGCAAATCCTGTATGTGATTTAGCTTTATGGGCTGCTAAATCTATGCAAACAACAATTCGATTGTTGTATGTATTAGACAAATCAGAAGAAGAAATTCATTTACCAGATACGCAACAGATGGATATTAACAGCAATATCCTGAATCCATCGCTCCTAGCACAACAAGATCCCACTCTTGCTAAAGCGCTTCTTGCTCAAAAAATTGGACAAACCGTTTTAGAAGAAGCCAAAAATTATCTCAACTCTCAGAGTCAAATCGAAGTTGAAATACGCCTGCGTCATGGAACTCTTTTAGATGCATTAAATATTTATAGCCATCAATCATCAATGATTGTAATGGGAAAACGTGGTGAACAAACAGGACTTGATAAAAAGCGGTTAGGACTCAACTTTGAAAATGTCGTACGCTCTTCTGAACTTCCAATTCTAGTTGCCTCCCGCCACTTCCAGAATATTCAACGAATTCTAATAGCCTTTGATGGTGGTCCATTAATTATGAAAGCTATTGATTTTATTTGCACACAAGAATTTTTTAAAAATGTAACCTTTATATTAGGAATGGCAGAACAGCAAACACAAACCATACAAAATAGCTTTGATGAAGCCTTAGCGCGTTTACAATCTGCAGGATTTAATGTTGAATCGCTTAAAACAGAAATTAATTTCGAGGAAATGGTTCTTCATAATATAGAACCACTTAATCTAAATATGCTCCTGATGGGTGCTTTCCATCATTCTAAAATACACAATTTTTTATTTGGCTCTAAAAGTCAAACTATCCTCCACAACACACCTATTCCGGTCATGATTATGAGAGAATTATAAATTGTTATCAAATCAGTAAAAACAAATGTTTATTGCCTAAATAAGCAACTATAAATATCCAAAAGATGATACTCTATAGAATTTTATTTTTCTGTGAAAAATGAAAATACATCCAAAAACATTATATAGATTTATCTCTTCTCCTCAAAAAGCATAAGCAAACTTTTTAGAAAATTATTGGAACTACTCTTTAGTATGACCGTTTGTCTTACACTTGGTATATGCCAAATAATTAAAAAGGAGAAAATAATGAAAACTTCTAGTCATGGAAAAACAACTACATCCAAAAGCAGCCAAAATAAAATGCCCTCAAACGGTAGCAAGAAATCCGTCCAAAGTGATATGGCTAACAATCGCCAATATGCATCAAAAACAGGACGGAAGAACGTAAAAAGTTAATCTTATTTATATAACTTCTACATAACTACAACTTCCAGAAAGAATTGGAAATTAATACTCCAATTCTTTCCTTTTATTGAGTCTGAAATAATTAAATAGGAAAACTATTTACAAAGTAATCAATACCTTAATTACTTCATTCTAAGTACTGATAACCTTTACGTATCAAATAGGACCACGATAATTCGGACTTTCACGCGTAATAGCAACATCATGTGTATGACTTTCATAAAGACCAGCATTGGTAATACGTACGAAAGTTGCTTTTTCACGAAATTCAGCTAAATCTTGTGCTCCAACATATCCCATAGAAGCACGCAATCCACCTGCCAGTTGATGTAAAACTGAAGCGATGGGGCCTTTATATGCAACTTGTCCTTCAACACCTTCAGGAACTAATTTGAGTGTATCTCGAACTTCAGCCTGAAAATAACGATCTGCTGATCCCCTTGCCATAGCACCAACTGACCCCATACCACGATAAGCCTTAAAGGATCGGCCCTGATAGAGATAAACTTCTCCTGGGCTTTCTTCTGTACCAGCTAGAAGAGAACCGATCATAGCAGCACAAGCACCACCTGCTAAAGCTTTAGCCAAATCACCGGAAGCTTTGATACCCCCATCAGCAATAATAGGAATACCCGCTTTATCAGCAATTTCTGCAGCTCCCATAATAGCTGCAAGTTGAGGAACACCAACACCTGCAACAATTCGCGTTGTGCAAATAGAACCAGGCCCAATACCAACCTTTACCGCATCAGCACCACTATCAATTAAAGCTTGTGTGGCTTGAGGAGTTGCTACATTACCAGCAATAACAACCGTAGAAAGGGTCATCTTTTTAATACGTTTGACCATATCCAATACACGTTGAGAATGGCCATGAGCCGTATCAATCACTAACAGATCAACGCCCGCATCAATTAAGTGTTCAGCACGTTCGATTCCTTCATCCCCCACACTACTCGCGGCAGCAACACGCAAACGACCTTGAGAATCTTTTGCAGCATTCGGATTTAATCGTGCCTTTTCAATATCTTTAACTGTCACCAAACCAACACAGCGATCTTGTTCATCTACAACAAGTAACTTTTCAATACGATGATGATGTAAAAGATATTTTGCTTCATCTAGTTGAACATTTTCACGCACTGTAATTAAATTTTCATGCGTCATTAATTCATAGATTTTTTGTTTTGGATCTGATGCAAAACGTACATCCCTATTCGTCAAAATGCCAACAAGCCGACCAGAAATTTTGCCTTTAGCACCACTTTCAACAACTGGAATACCTGAAATACTATGAGAACGCATCAAATCCTTGGCTTCTTCAAGCGTTGCATCAGGACCAATGGTCACTGGATTAACAACCATACCGGATTCAAATTTCTTCACTTGACGTACCTCTTCAGCTTGCTCGGCAGGAGACATATTCCGATGAATAACACCAAGACCACCCGCTTGAGCCATAGCAATTGCTAAACGAGACTCTGTTACCGTATCCATTGCAGCAGAAAGGAGTGGTAAATTCAACTCAATATCTGCTGCAATACGGGTTTTAAGATCCACTTGGTTAGGCATAACAAGAGAATGACCTGGCTGCAAAAGCACGTCATCAAAGGTTAGTGCCAATGCACCTGTGCTTGTTTCAATAATTTTTGCCATAGCCAAATTCCTCTAATACTCAAACACTGTGACAGTTATGGGGGCAACTTTAGTTCTTTTAAGTTATGAATTGGCGGTCAATTATGCCATGTGACCGACAAAATGAAAAGAGAAAATAAATATTTTTCTAAAATAGAACGTGTACAATCTATAACTGCGACTCAATGGGCAACCAACTCATTATTTTTGCAAATGCACGACGCTTCAAATTACTTTCTGGTTCATAATCAACGCTGTGTTTTTTCTCATTTTCAATAAAATCCCAGTAAATACGATCATTATCACCAAGACGTAAACAATAACTCATTTCACCGGTCGTTTCTTCAGAAAAAAGCAAATCTAATCTCGCTGCAATTGGGGGACACTCAAAAAGAATCCCCATTTCTGTATTCAATGAAACGGAACGAGGATCAAAATTTAAAGATCCAATAAAAGCAGTTTTACAATCAATTAAAAAAGCTTTTGTATGCAAACTCGCCTTATTAGACCTAAACAACCGCAATCGGTGAGTTCCTCCATCCGGTTTTAGTTCATAGAGTTGAACACCACTTTTCAATAATACTTTACGATAAGGCGCATAACCTCCATGTACAATGGCCACATCAGTAGCTGCCAACGAATTAGTAAGAATTTTGACATTAATACCTTTTGATACCAAATTGCGGAAACTCCGCGTTCCTTCTTTACCCGGAACAAAATAAGGCGATGTAATCTGAATTGTTTTTTTTGCGCTATCAATAACCTGTGAAAGGGCTTCCATCAGCCAATTTGCCGTATGCTTCCGTAATGCCTTTTCTGGAGGATCTGAAAGAACATCAACTTTATCTGCCACAAATAATCGTTTGCCTATTTGAGTAAAATATTCAAAATTGATATGCTTGTTAACATAAGTTAAATAAACTTTAGCAACTTTTGAGTTACGGAAGCTACGTAATTTAGCTTTCCAAATATCGAGATCTCCTTCTCTGTCGGGAACAACCAAAGTATGAATCGGTAAAACCACAGCGCTATTCCAAAAATTATCAAAGATCGTTTCTATTTTTTTAACCGATGGCCCAATTAACATGAGATCTAAATCTCGAAAACTTGACTGTTTACTTACACCCAAATAAGAATCTGAAAGATTTCGCCCTCCTACTAAAGCTATACGCCCATCAACAATAAAGGCTTTATTGTGCATTCTGCGCGTTACCATAATCGCCCGTAATATAATCTCTAAACCACGGCGTAAACCACCTTTACGTACGCGCCCTGGATTAAACACTCTCACCTCGATATAAGGATGTTTATCAAGTGCAACATAAGCCGGATCACGCCCCTGAGCATTAATATCATCTAAAAGAAGACGCACTCGTACACCACGATCAGCTGCCTCAACTACTTCGCTAAGCAGCAAACGGCCTGTTAAATCATCATTCCAAATGTAATACATCAGATCAAGACTGCGTCCAGCTTTTGCTGCACCTATCGCACGAACACAAAATGCATCTAGATTGCTTACAATAAGTGAAAGAGCATCCTTATCAATTCCCACTCCATTTGTCTCTTTTGCTAATCGGCTCACTACACGATCAATTTCAGTCTCACTTTTCTCAACACTTAGTGCATAAGAAGACTCTCCTCTGGCACTTCTAATGAAACAACCATACGTATAAATTGCTAACATAGAAGCAATAACGAAAAGTGCAGCGAAGCCAACAATAATGTTTAATAGAGTCAAAGAGAAAAACTTTCTTTCTAAAAAAGATCATACACTACAATAAATACGTAAAAAAACATTAGAATCAATGACTCTATCTTCTAATCTGTAGAAAAAAGAATGTGATCACTTTCTATAATATATAACAAAAAACATCATTATTTTTTGAAACTTCGATGTTCATATTCAAAAATTCTAAGCAACTTTACTATCGTTGTCTGAAAATATTTTAAATAAGCAAATCATTACAATAAATGACACTTCATTTTATAGCTAAAAAGACTTCTTTTTTGATGATAAGAAATCATACTCTGTTGAACTATTCTAATTTGTATGTATAGATGTTTTGTTAAAGATTTTATTACTGCTTTTGATTATTTATTGTCTTCAATTCCTCTATTTTACGATAAAGAGTAGAACGTCCAATCTGAAGACGTCGAGCAATTTCACTCATACGTCCTTTATAATGTGCAACTGCCTTTTTAATAATATCGCACTCCATCTCAGAAAAAGTGCGTACATGCCCATCAACATTAAAAAGTCGTATAAATTTTCTCTCATAGCGTTCTTGAATATCATTATCAGTTATCTTTGAAATATTCATGTGTGAATTTTTTATTAATTGCGGAAAATCTCTCACAGTTAACAATGGTCCTTCGCTCATCAAAACCGCACGAAATAGCAAATTTTCCAGTTCTCTATAATTACCAGGCCAATCATACTGCATAAACATAGAAATAACTGTCCCTGCTAAACCATGTACATGGTGTTGCCCCGTTTCAGCAATAATATGGTCAATCAAACACTGAGAAATTTCTGGCAGTTCACCCCTTAACTCTCGCAAAGCAGGTATACTAATATATAATTGGGAAATTTGTTCAAAAAAACTATGTGTAAAAAAACCTACCTGAACTAAATCTACAAGACGTGATGTTGAAAGAGCAATAATGCGAAAAGGTAGATTTTTATCTTTTGTTGCTTCTGCTCTCTCTCGAAGATAATGCGCAAAACGTTTTTGCTGTATTGGCTCCAATCGATCAATATCACATAAGCAAAGCGTCCCATGCTTAAGAGAAGAAGCTAGCGGTACAAACTCTTTAAACCAAAAACGATTCTCTTCCTCTGGATCAAAAACTGGTAAACATTGGAAGCGAACAAAATTTCCCTTCGAAAAAAAACTTTCATCGTGAATAATATGGGCTAATTTCTCACGGCCAGTCCCTACTTCACCTTCTATCAAAAGATTCTGAAAAGAAGTTGCTGCATTTTTTGATTGTTCTAAAATGGCCTGCATTACACTGCTTTTTTTATAGATATCAAAAAATCGTAAATGATTTTCTTTTTGCCTACGAACATACTGAATTTCATTTTCTAATGCGGAAATGAACGCAAGATTATTCAAAGTAACTCTCAATCGTAATGGTGTAACTGGATAAACCCAATAATCAATAGCTCCAGCTTTTAAAGCTTTTTGAATTAATTCTTGATTATCTTGTTTTGCTATAACAATGACTCGAATAGAGATTCGAGCCATTCTAATCATTTTAATTAGATCACTTACGCTTAAATCACTAATAGTAATATCAAGCAACACAAACGTAATATTTTTACGCCTATATAAAAGATCAATTATGCGTAAGCTATTTTCTGCTTCAATAACGCGGTAGCCAAATCCTCGAAGCATAGTAGAAAGCTCCGCACGCTTTCTATGATCTTCGCCCGCAACGAGAATAGGACCAACCATAGCTTTAATAATCTCCTCTGAGACTACTAAATATATTTATAATAAGATTCATTACAAACCACAAAATATATTTTACCTTTTGTAACCGGCATGCTAATTTTATCAAATTATTCATTAAACACAATGTTTAAGAGTCTTTTCAATTTTTTGCTTTTACTTTAAGCTTGTCATAAAAAGTAATAAAGAAAACGAAAACATATAGAGTAAAAAACATGAAACATATTTGCTGTATTTTATACCTGACAATAATTGCTTTGATATTAGTTGCTTGCAATTCTTTGCAAAATCACAATAAATTCTTATTTATCAACAATATGCCAACCGGAATTGATGGAGAATGGATCGACACAAACGGTATTATTTCTTCTTTTCGTGGTGGTATTTTTGAAACAAGAGCAGCAGATACAAGAGAAAAACTTTCCGAAGGTACCTACAATTATATCAACACTCACCATGTAGAAATTGAGATATACTCGCTTGTTCGTGGAACAGTTTCTAGAGCAAGTTGCACAGTATCTAATGATACAATGCAACTCCTCTGTACATCAAACACTGGTTCACAATTCTTCCTCAAACGCAAAACCTAAATAAAATTTAAAACTTTTTATAAAAATATAAAAAATACCCTCACAGGAAAAAGTTCTTTCTTCCTGTGAGGAAATTACTGCTATTATCTCATTATTTTTTGCTGATAAACAATATTGGCCCCTTAGTATTAATTAATTCATGCCACACCAATACGCAAAAGATCATGAAAATGAACGATTCCAATAGGCTTTTTATTTTCAATCACAAAAAATGCTCCAATATGATGATCATTAATAAATGCTGTTGCTGCACCAACGAGTGTATCTGGGCCAACAGTCTTGGGATTTTTAGTCATTACCTCATCAACATTGAATTGTGACAAATCATTGTGAATATTGCGTACAAGATCGCCATCTGTTATAATCCCGATTAATTCACCTCTTGGATTTACAACACCAACACAACCAAAGTGTTTTTTAACCAATACCTCCATAGCTTCTGTCATAGATACTCCCTGCGTAACTAAAGGAAGGCGATTACCTTGATGCATAATATCGCGCACGTATTTAAGGTTTGCCCCAAGAGATCCCCCAGGATGATAAATTTTGAAATCAGTCGCAGTAAAACCTCGCATTTCCAAAAGAGCAATAGCTAATGCGTCTCCTATCACTAATTGCATAGTTGTTGAAGTTGTCGGAGCAAGCCCATGAGGACAAGCTTCCTCTACTTTTGGCAATAATAACACAATATCAGCTTGCTGCCCTAATATAGAGTGCTCACCAGATGTTATCGCAATTAGTGGTATATGAAAACGTGCAGCATGGCTTATAATACCACTTAACTCTGTAGTTTCCCCAGACCATGATAAAGCAAGAATCACATCACCAGAACCAATCATACCAAGATCACCATGATTAGCTTCCGCAGCATGGATAAAAAAAGCAGGTGTTCCAGTTGAAGCTAAAGTCGCAGCAATTTTTGTCCCTATATGACCGCTCTTACCAAGACCAGTAATTACCACATGACCATTTGCATTGCTGATGGCTTGGACAGCTGCTTTAAAAGAAGCTGCCAAGTTCTCTTGAAAAGCCTTTTCAAGAGCTTTAAGCCCTCGTTTTTCAATAGAAATAGTTTTAAGCGCTAAGATAATTGCATTTTGTAGATTTAATGTGTGAGAAGACTGTATCGTCATAACTAAATTCGGTAAATGAAATTATACTCAAAGTCTATATCATTTTTCAACGTTAATTTTTGCAAGTAAGTTTTTCAACGATGTAAAAAGTTGCTGATGCATATCGGTACGTGAGAGAGCGAATGCAACATTAGCTTCAACAAAGCCAATTTTAGACCCACAATCAAAAGTGCGCCCATCTAATTGAAAACCAAAAAAAGTTTGTTCATTTGAAAGTCGCACCATAGCATCTGTTAATTGAATCTCATTTCCCATTCCTCGTTTTTGATTAGATAAAATATCAAAAATCTCTGGCTGCAAAATATAACGCCCATTAATATATAGATTAGATGGAGCCCTTTCTATAGCTGGTTTTTCTACCATTTGTGTGATTTCAAAACCATTTGCGACCTGCTTTCCTTTTCCTACGATACCATATTTATACACTTCTTCATGATTGCACTCTTGAACAGCAATAATATTACCTCCTCCTGTTTTCTCATAAAGATGCATCATCTCAGAAAGACAGCCTTTTTTAGTTTGCATGAGCATATCCGGCAATAATAAAGCAAAAGGCTCTTTTCCAACAAGCTCACGCGCACACCAAACAGCATGCCCTAATCCTAAAGGCTCCTGTTGCCGAGTGAAAGAAGTCATTCCTGGCTGTAATTGCAAATTTTTTAAATACTCTAGCTCCTCTATTCTTTGACATTCTGCAAGGACTGTATATAATTCAACCTGAGCGTCAAAATAGTCTTCAATAACTGCCTTATTGCGCCCAGTAACAAAAATGAAATGCTCAATACCTGCTTCACGTGCCTCATCTACCACGTATTGAATAACAGGCTTATCAACAATCGTTAGCATTTCTTTAGGGACTGCTTTTGTCGCTGGAAGAAAACGAGTACCAAGACCCGCTACAGGAAATACTGCCTTACGGATTTTACACACATTCATCTTCCTACTTACCAATACAATATTTGTTAGATAATCCTCTAATACAATTTATCATTATATTTTAACTACAAATAAATAAAAATGTTCTATTTTCCGGATTTTCATATAATAAACATAGAAAGGACGCAATAATTAATTAAATTGCTCCATTTTAAGACAACTTTTACTTGACCTGATATAAATTTTATTAAATACAAAGTAAAGTAGCTGCATATCCGGTCCTTTTTACATAGATGAAAATGAAAAAATGAAAACAACAAAATTTAGTCCATTATTTTTTTTAAAAAAAACTATAAATCAAAGGTTACTTTTCATTTGCTTACTCTCTATCTTTGCGACTCTTCCAATAGTTTTTTCCTCGCTTACATATGCAGATAATTCTTTTCAACACTGGATCAATGAATTTAAAAAAACGGCTTTAGCCAACAATATTTCATCATCCACATTTGATATAGCTTTTAAAACAATTCATACAATTGACCAAGAAGTCTTAAAAAAAGCAGCATATCAACCAGAGTTTGTTGATATGTCATGGGAATACTTTGATAATCGCGTTCATGACGATGCAATTGTAGAAGGAAAACAGCAAGCTAAAAAATGGCAACAGTGGTTACAAAAAATTGAAAAGCGTTTTGGTGTTAACCATAATCTCCTCCTCGCTATTTGGTCTATGGAAAGCAACTATGGAAAAGTTTTAACAAACAAAGGCGTAATGCGTGATGCTATCCGTTCACTGGCAACTTTAGCTTATGCTGACCCAAAACGTCAAAAATATGCACGCACGCAACTTATTGCAGCAATGAAAATTCTACAAAGCGGTGAAATTGACCGTTCTCAACTCGTGGGATCTTGGGCAGGAGCATTAGGACATACGCAATTTATTCCAAGCAGTTATCTCATCTATGCTATTGATATGGATGGAAGTGGACACTCTGATATTTGGAATTCGATTCCCGATTCACTTGCTACGGCTGCTAACCTTCTCCATATGAATGGTTGGCAATCTAATCTTATCTGGGGAATTGAAGTTAAATTACCAAATAACAAAACATTACCTGAAAATTGGTTATCCTTTAAACAATGGAAAGAATTAGGTGTTCAACACGCACATGGAAAACCTTTTCCTTCTTTATCTGAACAAGCAATATTGAAATTTCCTGACGGTCCAAAAGGGCCTGCGTTTCTGGTAACAAAAAATTTCTTTGTGCTTAAACGTTATAATAATGCAGATCGTTACGCTTTTGCTGTTGGCCTTCTTGCCGATCGTATTGCTGGACACCCTCAATTATTTCAAGATTGGAATCGACCATTTAAACCTATTACTTTCAAAGAGCGTATAGAATTGCAATCTCGTTTAGCAAAACTTGGAGATTATGACGGAGAAATTGATGGTAAAATTGGTACAGCTACTAAGAAAGCGATTAAAGCTTTTCAATTACGTCATGGTTTAGAAGAAAATGGATATCCAAACTACGAAACTCTTTCTCATATAAGAAAACAATAGCCTCACAGTCAAACACTGGTCTTGTGTTTAGCTGATTTATTGAGTTTTTTATTTTTCTTAATGATTATCTAACATCTTAAAATGGGAAAAAATTCTTAGTTTCAAGATGATTTTCTTGTTGATAAAAAGATTCCTAAAATAAATTGAAGTGAAACCTTCATTTTATGAAATGTATTATGCAATTAGTAAAGAAACTCTATAATTGCTAACTATGTTTTTCAAAAATAAAGACCTCGTTGCATTGTTCAAGTACAAGCATATCTCTAAAAAATTTTAATAAAATTATTCAAAACTATAGACTTACCATTTAGTGATCGTAAGAAATATGAGTTTTCGTTAAAGCTAACACTAAAATAGATAACATACAAAATTTTAGTTCTAGACTTCAAAAATCATAGTATTTCATCAATGTCTTAATTTATCTGCAAATAAAATCGTATATCGACACCCTACTTTATCTTTACAATCCACGTTTCTTTATCATTGATTCTGCTGAAGGTAATCGCCCTCGAAAAGATCTATAAAGTTTCTCAGGATCATAACTTCCTCCAGCAGAATAGATAAAACGCTGTAATCGACCAGCAAGTTCTGGATTGAAAACATCACCTGTTTCTTCAAAAGCTTGAAAAGCATCAGCATCAAGGACTTCTGACCACATATAAGAATAATAACCAGCTGCATAACCATCACCTGAAAATATGTGCGCAAAATGCGGAGGGCGATGACGCATAACAATTGTATCAGGCATTCCTAATTTTTCTAGTTCCTTACGTTCAAAAAATATTGGATCCATCACTTTTTCTTCTTGATGGAAAGCCATATCTACTAAAGCAGATGAAAGAAATTCGACAGCATTAAAACCGGCATTAAATGTATGTGCTGACAGAATTTTATCCAACAAAGCTTGCGGCAAAGGAATACCTGTTTCCACATGCGTAGCATATGATTGTAACACTTCTGGTACAATTAACCAATGCTCATAAAGTTGAGAAGGAAGCTCAACAAAATCACGCACAACTGATGTTCCTGCAACAGATGGCCATGTAACATCAGACAGCAAACCATGCAACGCATGCCCAAATTCATGGAAAAGTGTGCGTGCATCATCAAGTGATAAAAGAGCAAGCTTCCCTTTAGAAGGCTTCGCAAAATTACATATATTGTAAACGATAGGCTTTTGCCCTCCATTCAATTTATGCTGTGATTGTAATCTGCTCATCCATGCTCCAGATCGTTTCGAAGAACGTGCAAAATAATCACCAATGAAATGCCCAAGTAAACTTCCATCAGAACTTTTGACCTCCCATAAACGTGCATCAGAATGCCAAAGTGCAACATCAGTTTTTTCTTCAAATGAAATCCCAAAAAGTTTTTTTGCAACGAAAAAAGCTGCTTCAATCATACGATCAAGCTGCAAATAATATTTTACTTCTGTTTCATCAAATAAAAACTTCTCAGTGCGCAACTTTTCAGCATAATAACGCCAATCCCAAGCTTTTAAAGGCTCATTATCTCCTTGATTTTTTGCAAAATTTTGTAATTCAGCTTGTTCAGTAGCAGCCTTAATTTTTGCCCGCTCCCATACAGGGATAAGCAAATTCATAACTGCATCAACATTTTTAGCCATAGTATTGTCAAGCTTCAAATCGGCAAAAGATTTATACCCCAACAATTTTGCCTTTTCGCTCCGAAGTGCAATCATCTCCACAATAATTGCTTTATTATCATGAGTATTTTCACCCCGTTGAGACCAAGCTTGAAAAGCTGTTTTACGCAAATCACGACGATGAGAGAATTTTAAAAAAGGTTCAACAATCGAGCGCGTTAAGATTAATGCATACAGTCCCTCACGGCCTCTCTCACAAGCAATTTCTTTCATAGAAGCAATAAGATCATCTGGTAAACCAGATAAATCTGTTTGTTCCAAAAACAAAATCCATTCAGCCTCATCTTTTAAGATATGCTGACCAAAAGTAGCGCCTAAAAGGGCAAGCCTTTCATCAATTTCAACAAGACGTTTTTTACCCTTTTCATCAAGTTTTGCACCATTATGAACAAATCTCTTCCACCCTAATTCAAGCACATGTTCAGTTTCATGGTCATACAAACCTTGCTGTGCTTTTTTATAGAGCATATCCATTTTCGCAAATATCCGCGTATCCATCATAATTTTTGAAGAATAACGTGAAAGTTTAACAACAAATTCTTGTTCTAATTTTTGAATCAATTCATTACTGTGTGCACTCGCACGCAGAAAAAATATAGAGCATACACGATCAAGATTCTTACCAGCGAGCTCAAAAGGCTGCAAAAAATTCTCAAGTGTTGGTAATTCTTCCAAAGCAGCAATAACTTCTATTTCCTCTTCAGCCTCTTTCAGTGCCTGTTCAAAAGCAGGTTTAAAATCATCATCATTTATTGAAGAAAAATCAGGAAAACCTGACGATTCCATCCAGTCGAATATTGCTGCTTGTGTCATAATATTATACTTGCCTATATTAATAAATTTAAAATCAAATAGTCACCTATGTGATATGGCCTGTTAATAATAACTTTATACTCTAAAATATCCTTGTAAATTTAAATTTTTATATAAAAATATTATTTTATTATTCTGGAATATGCACAAAAAATTCTTTTTCTGGCCTCATGAAATTGTTTACAGTTTTTACAAATTGCAATCTATCCTTGACTTTATTTTGAATATTAACAATTGAAAAACTTGTATTCTAAGTTGTCTATAATTTTGATTCATTCTATCTATATATCTCTAATCTTTTAGAAGGCACTTCGCTATGACTGAAATCAAAACATCTACTAGCAACCTCAAAGATTTACCTTCTGAAGCCCTTGCTGAAGAATTAAAAAATCTTCATTTTGCCGACTCGATTGATATCATTAATGATCTTGATATTATGGAACGGGTAATTATCCTCAGTCTTTTGCCTATTGATTATGCCATTGAACTTTTTGACAAACCAGAACTTGAAAGCCCAGCTGCTATTCTTGAACTTTTGCCCGTGAATCTTGCTGTCGAAATTCTTGACGGTATGTCTGCAGATGCTGCTGCGGACGTCTTCCAAGAAATGAATCAAGAAACGCGTAAACGGCTTTATGCTTTACTAAAACCTTTAACTCGGACTGAACTCAAAAAACTTACCAGTTATCCAGATCATACAGCTGGTGCATTAATGACAACAGAGTTTATAGCAGTACCAGCGAATTGGACTGTAAAAAAAACTTTAGATCATATTCGGGATGTTGAAAGAACACGTGAGACAGTATACACAAGTTATGTCATCGATCCGAAAACAAGTACCCTTCTCAAAGCCGTTTCTCTCCGTAACCTTATTCTTGCCTCACCTGATGATAAAATTTTAAACGTCTCCACACACGATACACCTATAACAATATCACCCTTTACACACCACGAAGATATTGCTCGTCTCTTTCAACGTCATGATCTTCTTTCTGTACCAGTTATTGATGACAGTAATCATGTGATTGGTATTGTAACAGTTGACGATGTGCTTGACTCTATGGTCGATGAAATGAGTGAAGATGCCTATAAATTTGGAGGACTGGAAGCTTTAGATAAACCATATATGCAGATAAATTTTTTTGGGATGATGAAAAAACGCGGTGGCTGGCTGGCTTTACTCTTTACGGGTGAAATGTTGACAGCAAGCGCCATGCAATATTTCGAAACAGAACTTGAAAAAGTAATTGCTCTTACATTATTCATTCCTCTTATTATGAGCTCAGGAGGAAACTCTGGTTCACAAGCAACATCTCTTATTATTCGTGCATTAGCCTTACGGGAACTCACACTCAAAGACTGGTGGAAAGTCATTATTCGTGAAATTCCAACAGGCATTTCCCTTGGTATTTTACTCGGAATCATCGGTATTATACGGATTGCTGTCTGGCAACAACTCGGAATTTATAACTATGGTGATTATTGGTTTTTTATTGCTATAACTGTAGGAATAGCTTTAGTTGGAATTGTTACATTCGGTTCTTTAGTCGGATCTATGCTTCCCTTTATTCTTAAACGCTTTAAATTTGACCCAGCAAGTGCTTCGGCTCCCTTTGTTGCAACCTTAGTAGATGTCATGGGTATTATAATCTACTTTTCCGTTGCTTCTTTTATTTTAACTGGGATCTTACTTTAATTTAATATGGCACGTATTAAAATCTCTCCTGTCATTTTTATAAAAAATGTTCTTCCTCTTCCCAAAGTCTAAAAAAAACTGTAAAAGATCTGAAACTGTAAAGAGAAAAGCTTTACTTCAAAGAAAATTTCATTAAACGAAAATCATTAAACGAAAAGAAGAAAATTTATGCAATTGCGTAATATTGCTATCATCGCCCACGTTGACCACGGTAAAACAACACTTGTAGACGAACTCCTCAAACAATCAGGAAATTTTCGTGATAACCAGCGCACAAGCGAGCGCATGATGGATTCAAATGATATCGAAAAAGAACGCGGTATTACAATTCTAGCAAAAGTAACATCTGTTGTTTGGAAAGATACCCGAATTAATATTGTTGATACCCCTGGTCACGCCGATTTCGGTGGTGAAGTAGAACGTATCCTTAATATGGTAGACGGAGCTATTGTCCTTGTTGATGCTGCTGAAGGTCCTATGCCACAAACCAAATTTGTTGTTGGAAAAGCGTTAAAAGTGGGATTACGTCCTATTGTTGCAATCAATAAAATTGATCGACCTGATGCCCGAGCTGATGAAGTTGTCAATGAAGTTTTTGACCTTTTTGCAGCTCTTGACGCAACCGATGAACAATTGGATTTCCCTATTCTTTATGGATCAGGTCGTGATGGATGGATGGCTGTATCTCCTGAAGGACCCAAAGATAAAGGATTAAGTGCCTTGTTTGATCTTGTAGTACGTCATGTACCTACACCAACCATTGCTGAAGGACCATTCCGCATGATCGGTACGATCCTTGAAGCCGATCCTTTTTTGGGACGAATCATTACAGGGCGCGTTCATTCGGGCTCAATTAAACCCAATCAAAATATTAAAGTTCTGGGACAAGATGGAAAACTTTTAGAAACTGGGCGTATTTCAAAAATTTTAGCATTCCGTGGATTAGAACGACAGCCTATTGAAGAAAGTGCTGCTGGGGATATTATAGCAATTGCAGGACTCCAAAAAGGAACTGTTGCTGATACATTCTGTGATCTTTCCGTCAATGAATCTCTTATTGCTCAACCAATTGATCCCCCTACTGTTACTATGAGCTTTCTTGTGAATGATAGCCCCCTTGCTGGTACAGAAGGAGATAAGGTAACAAGTCGAGTTATCCGTGACCGTTTGTTAAAAGAAGCAGAAGGAAATGTAGCTCTTAAAATTGAGGAATCAGCTGATAAAGACTCTTTTTATGTTTCAGGACGAGGAGAATTACAGCTTGCAGTTCTTATTGAAAATATGCGTCGTGAAGGATTTGAACTAAGTGTTTCACGACCACGTGTAGTCATGCAAAAAGATGAAAATGGAATAACTTTAGAACCAATTGAAGAAGTTGTAATCGATGTTGATGAAGAATATTCTGGAACTATTGTTCAAAAAATGTCAGAACGCAAAGGAGAAATGATTGAACTCCGTCCATCAGGTGGAAATCGTGTACGCCTTGTGTTTTATGCACCAACCCGCGGACTTATTGGCTATCAATCTGAACTTTTAACAGATACACGTGGTACAGCAATTATGAATCGTCTTTTCCATGCCTATGAGCCTTATAAGGGAGAAATTAGTGGCCGTACCAATGGTGTAATGATTTCAAATGATAATGGTGAAGCTGTTGCCTATGCGCTTTTTAATCTTGAAGATCGTGGCCCTATGATGATCGATGCTGGCGTAAAAGTTTATCAAGGTATGATTGTTGGCATACACTCACGCGATAATGACTTAGAAGTAAATGTTTTAAAAGGGAAGAAGCTAACAAACATGCGTGCTTCTGGTAAAGATGAAGCTGTAAAATTAAGCCCTCCAATCAAAATGACCTTAGAACGTGCACTGTCATGGATACAAGATGACGAGCTAGTAGAAGTGACGCCTAAAAATATTCGTTTGCGTAAACTCTACCTAGATCCAAATGAACGTAAACGTTTCGAAAAAACACGTTCATCACTTGCCTGATGATGAATCTCTTTACCTTAATGTACTATTCTGTTTGATTTTATTTAATTCTAGAAAGGGTAATTACATGAACATTAATGAAATACCTATCGGCAAAAATCCACCAGAAGATGTTAATGTTATCATTGAAGTTGCTATTGATAGTCAACCAATAAAATATGAAATGGATAAAAAATCTGGATTATTATTTGTTGACCGTTTCCTCCATACACCAATGACCTATCCTGGAAATTATGGCTTCATCCCGCATACACTTTCGGAAGATGGTGATCCCGTTGATGTTCTCATTAGTAGCACCCGTCCTCTTATTCCAGGTTGTGTCATTAATGTATACCCAATCGGTGTTCTTATGATGGAAGATGATGGCGGCAAAGACGAAAAAATTATTGCTATTCCTGCTCAAAAATTAACAAAACGCTACATTAATGTTCATAATTACACAGATCTTCCAGAAATCACATTAAAACAAATTGAGCATTTTTTTGGACATTACAAAGATCTTGAACCTGGAAAATGGGTTAAAATTGAAGGTTGGCGTAATAAAGACTATGCGCATGAATTGATTAAAAAAGCGATTGAACGTAACAAACAACATAACTGTTCACTTTAAATAAAAACACAGCCTGTATTTTCACAGGCTGTCATCTTCTTAATTTTATAGGATTATACTCTAAAAGATTGTAATATTTGCTCTACTTCTTTTAAATATTTTGAAAAATAAAGTTGTTTATAGTGTGATGTTGTGCCACTTCCAAGAGAGATGCAAGACGATGGTATCTTCCATTGCTTCGCCAAAAATTTAATCAATGCTTTATTTGCTTTGCCATTTTCAGGAATAGCGCGCAGACGTATAATCAAATACTGTTTCCCATCATCTCTATTCTCAACCTTTATTATACTATCAACTGAGGCTTTTGGAATCAAACGGACAAATAAAATCAAACGATGAGCATCAACTCGATAAAACATCTTATTTTGCCTAAGGAAGTATCTTCACTTTTATAAAAACATTCCTGCATAAGCACGCCACATGAAAATACGAATAAAGTAAATAATCATAAAAACCACAATAGGTGAAATATCAATTGTCCCAAGATTAGGTAAAAAACGTTGAATATAACATAAAATTGGTTCTGTTGTACGATATAGAAAATTACCTATCATAGTGACGAAAACATTCCGAGTATTGACAATATTAAATGTATAAAGCCAAGAAAAAATAGCATGAGCTACTAAGATAGCAATGTAAATACTAAATATTAGATCCAGCACACTAAGAAAAGCATAGATCATCCGTATTTCCTTTACCAATCAATAGAATGGAGGTTCATATAGAAAACTTTATGCAATATTAAAGTCTTTATTAAAATAGTCTCACCAATTATTCTTCTTTTTCATTTCTAAAAAAAATAAAAATTAACATTTTTAGCATATATCATTATACCGCAATGTCATAAAATATTAAAATGAAGCAATAATACACCAAAATAGAAAAAGAATTTACAAAAGTTCTCATCCTTCATTTAATTAGCCAGCTGGCTAATTAATTTTTGTTTTCCTCATAAACTATTCTAAATAGTATCGGCCTTTAAAGGCCGATTTTCTTTTTATGATCAAATTACATTTGCAAAGCAATAAAACGATTCAGTGCATCGCTAAAACCACTTAATTGCACAAACAAATCATTCAGAGCTGGCTCTCCTGGAGTAGAAACTGTCATCGCTAAATTCAACTTTTTTCCTGCACGTAAAGCAGCCACATAACTTTTGTCAAAAGCTACTGGAACAATGCACCCCGCTGGTATACAAGTCCGAATGTTTGTTTCAATAACATTCTTCCCACCATCCACTTGTAAACGAATAGGTTTAGAAACTAAAATACCAAAAGGAACTGTCAAAGTTCCGGTCAAAGTACCATCAGAATTAGAAGAAATATTCATAGCTAATATGACACGATTTTGATCATTAACTTCTTGGCGATACATAAAACAAACTTTTTTTCCGTCCTGTAGATTACAGTTAACATTCCACAAACCATAAGTCTCGGTTAAAGAAGAAGCACCGTTCGGCAATGAAGCTTCAGAAAGCTTTGTTGTAGTCGGCTTTGTACTCTGTGCAAATGCAACAGAAACACTTAAGAGTGTAAAAGTTATAAAGAAATTAAATATTTTTTTCATCTCACATCCTAATTTTTAAATATACAATAGAATCACTGCTATTATTTCTGATAACAAGACATAATACAAAGCTTCTTAAGAAAAAATAGCTTTTACAATTATAAGATTTATAAACATCTAACACTATTTCGAAATTCTTTCACAACTTTTGTATAAACATGCTTTTTAAAAGAAACAACTATTGAAGGAATCTCTTCCAGATCAATCCATTTCCACTGATCAAACTCTGCCTTATTACCATCAGGTGGTGGATTAATGGTAATTTCAGAAGTCTCTCCCGTAAACTGAAAAGAAAACCATTTTTGTATTTGACCACGATATTTATTATTTAAAACATGTCCCATAAGTTCTTGTGGGAAATCATACTTAAACCAATCCTGAGCTTCCTTAATCAACTTAATGGATTGGATACCTGTTTCTTCATAAAGTTCACGTCGTGCTGCATCTATCGGCTTTTCTCTCGGATTAATTCCCCCCTGTGGTAACTGCCAAAGTTTAGACATATCAACTTGTGCGTCAGCAACTGCCATCAAACGGCGTCCAACCCAAACTTTACCTTCATGATTAAACACAAGAATTCCCACACATTTCCGATAAGGGAGAGCTTTAAAACCAACAATTGTATCCACCTCATTATTCCTTATAAAAATACAGCTCATATAAAACTATAAGCTGTACGGCTTTCTTCTTATTTTAAAATACCTTGATGAGGATCTGGTGGAAATGCCTTATGCGTTATCTCACCCCGTAAAAGCTTATAAGCTTCATTCAATTGCACATCATCCTTAGGATTTTTAGGAACAAAAGCAGCTGAACCAGAGCCTTTCTCACTTTCTTGTTTTCCTTTGATATGTCCTTTTAACTCAGATTCACCAAGCGTTACATCATAACCCTTATATTTTTCAGGCAATGGCTGCTCAACAATAATATCAGGGGTAATCCCAGTTCCTTGAATTGATGTACCCATCGGAGTGTAATAAAGCGCTGTCGTTAAACGCAAAGCTCCATTTTCACCTAAAGGAATAATGGTTTGAACAGATCCCTTACCAAAAGATTGTGTGCCTAAAATTGTAGCGCGACGATGATCTTGTAAAGCCCCTGCAACAATTTCAGAAGCACTTGCTGAACCACCATTAATAAGAACAATGAGAGGCTTCCCGTTAATCAGATCTCCTGGTCTAGCATCAAATCTCGTCACATCTTTCTTTCTACGACCACGAATCGATACAATTTCACCTTTATTAAGAAAAGCACCTGAAATACTAACCGCCTGTTCTAAAAGGCCTCCAGGATTAAGGCGTAAATCAAGCACATACCCTTTCAAACGATCTTGAGAAATTTTGGACTGAATATCTTTAACTGCAGCTTGAAGATCACTAAAAGTCTGCTCAGAAAATTGAATGAGTTTTAAATAACCAATATCATTTTCAACACGATACTTAACCGCCTTCACTTTGATAATATCACGAATAACTTTAATCTCAAGAGGTTTATCAACACCAGAACGAATAATTGTTAGCGTAACCGGTATACCAACAGCACCTCTCATTTGACTCACAGCTTCATTCAAAGACTGACCTTTTACCTGTTTACCATCAATCTTTAAAATAACATCTCCTGCTAAAATACCAGCTTTTGAAGCTGGTGTATCCTCCATCGGGGAAACAATCTTAAGGAGACTCTTTTCCATGGTTACTTCAATACCAAGACCACCAAACTCTCCCTTAGTAGAAGCTCTCATATCTTTAGCTGCTTCAGCATCCATATAAGAGGAATGTGGATCAAGCGAAGAAAGCATTCCATTAATAGCATTCTCAACAAGCTTTTTATCATTTGGAACTGTAACATAGTGCATCCGCACTCGTTCAAAGATATCACCAAATATAGCCAACTGTTTATAAATATTAATGTCATTATTCGCAGCAACAGATTGCGCTATAATCGTTGAACTGACGCTGAGCAATATCACAGCGACCGAAAGTATAACTTTACGAATCATTTTTGTTCCTTTTTAATTGTTCAGTCTGCCACCAAGGGTTTGGATCCACAGGTTTTCCATGCTTTCTAAACTCAATGTAAAGCATTGGAGTCTTTTTGCCTATATCCAATGCAATAGTATTCGCAATAAATTCTGTTCCCATCATACCAATAGGTTCACCTGAAAGAACAAACTGTCCCTGAGTTACATTAATTTTAGCCATTCCGATAAGAGTAATATAGTAACCATGCCCAACATTAAGAATAATTAATTGCCCATAAGAACGGAATGATCCAGAAAAAGCGACAAGAGCATCAGCAGGAGCTACAACTACAGCTTCTGGTTCTGTTGCAATAACTTCACCAAAACGCGCAACATGCGAATTATTATTAAAATGTTGAATTTTTTTCCCTGAAACAGGTAAAAGAAAATGGCCCTTTTTACTTTGAAAATCTATTTGCTCTAATAATTGTAAACTTTTCCGTACACTCTCTGATGAAGTGAAATCAGACTGTGATTGATAGTCTAACTCTAAAATTAATTCTTCTAAAGACTGCGCTTTCTTAATAAGAGTAATATTTTTCTCTCGCAGCATCATAAGCTCTTTTTGTGATCTTTTCTGTGATTTTTCTTTTTCATCTAACAAAAACTCTAAATATTTAAGCTGCTCGGCTTGATTTTGCATTTTAGCTTTTAAATCTACGCATTCCATAGCAATAACATGACCTAAATTAGTCAATTTTTTTAGATTTTCTGTTAAATTCTGTGTTTTTTCTTGCATATCAGGAATGATAGCTCCCAATAAAATAGAGCTGCGTATGGAAGCAAAAACATCTTTAGGTTGCGCTATAAGAGCAGGAGGTGGTTTTAATCCTGTCCGTGCTAAAATAGCTAATATCTCTGAAAATTCAGCTTGGCGATTTTTTAAATTTTGATACACCTGCGTCTTCTGTTCTAAAAGTTGCTTAAGCTTTTCCTCCCTTTCAATAATATCATTTGCCAAATTGCGCTCTACTTTAGCAACTTTTATGAGTTCATCAGTCAAAGTACGTTGATCTTTTTTCAAACGATCAACTTGTTGTATCAATGAAGCAATATGTTTACGCGATACCGAAATATTATTGCGAATGTCCATTAATGTTTTTTGTACGACTTCGCGACTATCCATATCTTCAGCATACAAAATAGGTATCTGAATATTCATGCTTAATATCAGCAACAGAAATATTACACATTTCTTGCATAAATACTGTATCTTTATCTTTTCATGAAGAAACCTCTTCATTTGTCCAACCATCAAACTCAATTATATAAACTAACAATGCTTTAAATGCTGTCACCTAAAACAATGTTAATAAGTGCATGAATAGGTATAAAAAATATATAAAATTTAAAAACGATGATAAGGGTGATGACCAATGATTGTTATAACTCTATACAGCTGTTCTGTGAGTAATATACGTGCAATCTGATGCGGCCATGTCATAAAACCAAAAGATAAAAGAAAATCAGCGTGATTTCTAACTTGTTCGCTATGCCCATCAGGTCCTCCTAAAGCAAATATTAAATCACGAACACCCTCATCACGATAACATGCTAATTTCTCAGCAAAAATAGATGATGATATCGACTTTCCACGCTCATCCAACACAATTAATCGGCATTTTTCAGGCAAATATTCAAAAAGTTTTTTTTCTTCTTCTTTCATACGTTGACAGGGTGTATGAGCACGACTTTCTGATATTTCTTGCATTTTTCCAAACTGAAAACCTACAGCCTTAGCACTTTTAGAAAAACGATCTAAATAACGGTGAACTAATATCTGTTCAGCACCTTGTTTCATACGACCAACAGCAAAAATAGAAACTTGCATATCAGTTGTCTCCAACAAGAATTGATTCAATATTCTCCAAACCTGAATCAAGCCATATTTTTTCTAAATTATAAAAAGTGCGAATTTCCGGACGAAAAAGGTGAATAATGATATCGCTTGCATCAATTAGTACCCAATCCCCTCCAGCCATTCCCTCTACTCTCGCGTTACCATATCCACTTTCTTTCCAAACAGATAAAAGACGATCAGTGATAGCCAAAACATGACGCTGAGAACACCCAGAAGCAATAACCATATAATCAGCTAAAGAAGACCTTCCCCGTAGATCAATAGAAATAATATCTTCTGCTTTTATATCTTCTAAACTACTCAGAATAATTTTAAGACCATTCGTAACTGACAAGCATTTTTCTTCTGCTGAAGAAGCAATAATATTACAACGTTTTTGTACAAATTTTTCCAGACTAATATCCTTTCTTATTATTATTTAAAACATAAGAGTTAAGAGTAAAAGAAGAATACTCTAAAATAGTTGCAGAATCCTATAAAATCTTCAAGAAGAATCATTTCCTTCTAAACGCAGCTTTGTTGAAGATTGAAAAGATAAAGGCCCATGTAAATAAATCCAAGCAGGTGGTGCCATAAAAGGCAATAGCGTACTTGCTCTCTCATCCACACGAGAATAACAATAAGTTCTAGCCATAGGAGAAGAAAGTGCTGACATCCGTGCTAAAGGGCGATCAATGATTGCAACAGGAATCATAGACATAATATCCCGCCACCTATGCCAATAATGAAACGTTGCTAAATTATCTGCTCCCATAACCCACACAAAATGCACTCTCCTATAACGTTTAAGGATATAAGAAATCGTATCAACTGATATTTTACTTCCTATAGTCTTTTCAAAACCTGTTACGCGAATTTTGGGATGATTAAGAAATTCCGAACTTAACTGCATTCTCTTATGCAAAGATGGCAATTGTATACAATCTTTTAAAGGATTTCCTGGAGTTATCATCCACCATAATTGATTAAGACGCAAACGCAAAATTGCAGTTTTTGCAACAAGAAGATGACCCGCATGTGGTGGATTAAATGATCCACCAAAAAGGCCAACAACATTGGACTTTTCAACATGTGGTATACGATTTTCCCATGGAAAAAAAAGTTGTTTCAAGGCCTAACCTGCCCATTTCCACTAATGTGATATTGAAATGATGTCAACTGTTCAACCCCTATCGGTCCACGTGCATGCATTTTCCCTGTTGCAATACCAATTTCTGCTCCAAAACCAAATTCCCCTCCATCAGCAAATTGTGTTGATGCATTATGAAGCAAAATGGCTGAATCTAAACGATCAAAAAACATTTTAACCACTCCCATATCCTCACTAATAATTGATTCAGTATGTCCTGACGAATAACGCTGAATGTGTGCAATGGCTCCCTCAATACCATCAACCGTTTTAGCAGATAAAATTGCATCAAGATATTCACAAGACCAATCTTCTTCACAGGCTAATCTAGCTCCTTGCATAAGCGAGATGATATCTTCTGTCACACGAACTTCACATCCCTTCTCCTGTAAAGCAATGAGAACAGGAAGAAACTTTTTAATGCCTGACGGTCAATCAAAACTGTCTCAACAGCTCCACATATACCTGTACGCCGTAATTTTGCATTTAACACAATTTCACGTGCCATATCTAAATCCGCTGACTTATCAATATAAATATGACAAAGGCCTTCTAAATGTGCAAAAACAGGAACACGCGCATCAGATTGAATACGTGCTACCAGATTTTTCCCACCACGGGGTATAATAACATCAATTGCGCCATCTAAACCCTTAAGTATTTCTCCAACAGCATCACGATCTTTTGTTTTCACTATTTGAATAGCGCTCTTAGGCAAGCCTACTTGTTCCAGCCCTTTTACTAATGCTGAATGAAGCGCAAGTGCAGAATGAAAACTATCTGAACCACCACGCAAAATTGCAGCATTTCCAGATTTCAAACACAAAGCACTTGCATCAATCGTAACATTTGGCCGACTTTCATAAATAATACCGATGACACCAAGTGGTGTTCGCACACGACGGATATGAAGCCCATTTGGACGCGTCCATTCACTGATCACTTCTCCAAGAGGATCCGGCAAGCAAGCGATCTGACGAACACTATCAACCATTGCATGTAAACGCGATTCATCCAACTTCAGCCGATCCATCATCACAGATGTTAAACTATTCCGAGCAGCATTTTCTAAATCTTGATGATTAGCACATAAAATTTCAACCGACTGAGTTTCTAAATTCAGAGCAATCATTTCCAAAGCACTTTTTCTTTGGTCAGCAGAAGCACTTGCAAGTACTGCAGCAACATCACGTGCTTTCTGCCCTATAACTCTCATCTGTTCTGCTAAAGTCATATTATCACTCATTCACAAAAAAAGAAGAACTTTTATATTCAATCCGATAAGCAACGTAAAACCATATCATTGCGATGCACTACAACGGAACGCACTCCATTCCCAAGAATATAATCTATTTCTTCACTCTTACGGCCTATAATAACCTTCGCTTCATCTGCCCCATAATTTACAAGACCACGAGCAATCTCAATTCCATTTTTATCAACAATTGCAACCATATCGCCACGATCAAACACTCCCTCAACCGCAGCAACTCCGGCAGCAAGTAATGATTTTCCAGATTCAAGCGCTTTAATGGCCCCCTGATCAATAGTCAAAATGCCCGATGGATCTAAATGACCAGAAATCCATTTTTTCCAAGCATTTACCGGCTTCTCACTTGCAGCAAAAAAACTACTGCGTTCTCCTTTGTCAATTGCTAAAAGGGGATTCATACGCTTTCCTAAAGTAATAACCATTGCTGTTCCAGCAGCAGTAGCTATTTTCCCTGCCTCAAGTTTAGTCTTCATTCCACCCCGTGAAAACTCTGAAGCAGCAACATCTGCCATGTTCTCAATATCACGTGTAATTGATGAAACAAAAGAAATAAATTCAGCATCTGGATTTAAATGAGGAGAACACGTATAAAGACCATCAACATCAGATAAAAGGATTAAAAGATCCGACCCTATCATCGTTGCAACACGTGCTGCTAAACGATCATTATCGCCATAACGAATTTCACTTGTCGCTACGGTATCATTTTCATTGATAACAGGAATGACTCCAAAACGTAAAAGTGTATCAATAGTAGCACGTGCATTAAGATAACGGCGACGTTCTTCGGTATCGGATAATGTCAGCAAAATCTGACCTGTTCTCAATCCATGTTGGGCCAATACATCGCTATAAGCTTTAGCAAGTTCAATCTGACCTAAGGCAGCACACGCCTGACTCTCTTCTAATTTTAAAACACCCTTAGAGAGATGAAGTGAGGTACGCCCTAAAGCAATAGCACCAGAAGAAACAAATAAAACCTCAACACCTTTTTGGCGTAATTGAACAGCATCATTAATTAAACTTTTAAGCCACTCAACGCGTAAACCTTTTTGAGGATCCACTAAAAGCGCAGAACCAACTTTAATCACAATACGCTTATATTGTGAAAGTTTTCGCATTCCAATGGTCACCGTCATGAATCCTATTTACGCTTCACGAACATTATTTGTTCGTTCTTTTTCAATGATATGTGCAATAGCACGCAATACATGATCTAAGCCTTCATGACTTACCGCAGAAACCATCATAACCGATTTACCAGATGCCTTTTGCAACATTTCCTGTTTGACAACACGCTCTTCAATAGGCAGAGTATCGATTTGGCTTAAAGCCACGATTTCAGTTTTATCATTCAAATGATGTCCATATAGCGTGAGCTCATGGCGAATAGTGTGATAAGCTTTTGCCACATCTTTTTCTTGAGCAGAAACCAAATGAAGTAAAACACGGCAACGTTCCACATGCCCTAAAAAGCGGTCACCGATTCCCACACCTTCATGAGCTCCCTCGATCAAACCAGGAATATCAGCCAAAACAAATTCACGAGCATCAACAGATGCAACACCAAGATGAGGATGCAAAGTAGTAAAAGGATAACTGGCAATTTTCGGCTTTGCGGCCGTTACTGCCGCCAAAAAAGTTGATTTTCCAGCATTTGGCAAACCAATAAGTCCCCCATCAGCAATCAATTTCAAACGTAGCCAAAGTGTACGTTCTTCTCCACTCAAGCCTGGATTTGCATGCCGAGGTGCTCGATTCGTAGAAGTTGTAAAATGAAGATTACCAAAACCGCCATTGCCTCCTTTAGCAAGACGATAACGTTGTCCAACTTCTACCAAATCACAAATCAATGTTTTATTATCTTCTTCAAAAATCTGTGTTCCAACTGGCACTTTAAGAATGACATCATCACCCTTTACGCCTGTCATATTGCGCCCCTTACCATGCCCTCCTGTTTTTGCTCTGAAATGCTGTTGATAACGATAATCAATCAGTGTATTGAGCCCATCGACAACAAGAGCCCATACATCGCCACCACGTCCGCCATTCCCTCCATCTGGGCCTCCAAACTCTATAAACTTTTCACGACGGAATGATACTGCTCCTGCTCCACCATTACCAGAACGAATATAAACTTTAGCCTGATCAAGAAATTTCATAAAATGCCTATTAAGGAATTCGCTTTTGCTATTTATACAAAAATACGTGTTTATTTTATGGGTTTTTATTCTGTACAAAAAACGAACAATAATTACTATAAATTGATTAAAAAAGTTTTTGTGTAATCAATCAAGTCAAATAACTTTTAGCTTTTTATATATAAAGCTATTTTTGTGTTTCAGTTATACCCTTAAATTCAAGCGCTAAAAGATAAAGTTCAACTGATTCTGCTCGGCTTGCAGGAGGTTTTACATGATGAACCGTTTTAAAATTCTGTTTTAATGTAGTGAGAAGAGTATTCTCTGCTCCTCCCTGAAAAGCCTTTGCTAAAAAATGACCTCCAGACTTAAGAACAGAAAGAGCAAAATCAGCAGCCATTTCACATAAATATACTGTTCTTAAATGATCTGTTTTACGGTGCCCCGTTGTTGGTGCTGCCATATCAGAAAGCACTATATCTGGCTGTTCTCCTAAAGCATTCATCAACTTCCGCGGTGCATTTTCATGTAAAAAATCCATCTCCAATACTACAACTCCCGGTAGTGGATCCATCGGTAAATAATCAATACCAACAACGCTAGGCTTTTGATTACTTGATTCCACTTTACGGGCTGCAACCTGACACCATCCTCCAGGAGCAGCTCCTAGATCAATGATTTTCTGGCCTTTTTTGAAGATCTTATAACGCTCATCAATTTCAATAAGTTTATAGGCAGAACGTGAACGATAACCGTCCACTTTTGATTGATGAACATAAGGATCATTCAAATGCCTCTCTAACCATCGCCGTGACGATGCTTTAATCGTTCCTGCCTTCTTTTTCACACGCTGATATAGCGCATGTGATCCCGAACCACCTCTACCACCTTTTGATGTTGTTTTTTTCATAAACTTACTATTTCTACATTCTGATAATTTTTAATACTTAAAACACTTGTTTTTATGATGATACCCCAAACACTATCATTCAACATTCAGTTGTAGTAAAATTTCTTACTTTGCTTCATAAGCTGCAACTCTTGAATCACTCACTGAATAAAATTTAAATACCATCTAAAATAGCACAACTCGCTCAAACTACATTTTTCCTTTTGTCTTCAATTGCAAAAAGTAGTTACCCATTTTTCTATATCCTACGACAATAAATTTTTTATCATAAGGATCGTAGCTACTTAAGCTCTTGATTAAAAAATCCTCAATTTGGCTCTGATCATACTCTTTATAATTGAGACGGATCCCTACTCAATAAAATCATTATTATTCCAGAAGTTCCCAAAAGATAAAATTTTAAGCCTTGCAATAAAATGTCTCATCTATAAGGATCTGAAAAATTCTCACATAATTTTTCAAGGATCTGAAACCATCTGAACACATATCTTTTTTCTAAAAATTAAAAAATTGAATGAGCATAACAACTCAAATAAATAAAAAATACCCAATCTGTTTCTTCTCAACAATCTTTAATTCAAAACCAGTTTCATCTAAAATACGCTCAATAAAACAGCATGTATCCACTGCAACTAAACGATAACATTTAATGAGTCTTTTCTTCAATTTTAAACGACAAACTTTTAACCCTTCAGTCACATAATTTATTGTTTTTATAATAAAAAATCATCTTTTTTCTAACCTTAAAATCAATGAACAAGTCGCGCGATAAGAAAACAACAATTATTGATTTACAAACTAATTTCCACATAAAAGGTAAAGATTTTAAATGAGAAAAATTTCTAGTTTTACAACCGCAACTCTCTGATCACACACTCTATCCGGTTGAATAAAAGTATTGACCTTCAGCATTTCTTGCGTGGTTGCTGTTGAATTATAATAAAGTAAAGTATAACTTTATCTATAACACACAAAACGATTATTTAATCATTCCTATGAAAATACACACTTTCTTCTTAAGAACGTTTATAATAGTAAAGTTTATATATAAAAATATACTCTTTTTCTAAAATCTATTAAACTTATCTATAAAGATAAAATACAAGTATTCTTGATATTATATATACTTAAAAGTAAATATAGCTGATCAGTTTTTTTACTTTATTATTTCAATTCAAAAAAATAATGACTCCTTAGCTAAAATAAAAATCTCTTTTTTCTTCAGCTTATTACATCTCTTATCGTTGTAAAGAAAATAGCGCTTCACTCAACCCGCTAAATGGTAAGGTAAAAGAAAGTGTTTTTCCTTCTTTAAGGTTATAGGAAATACGTACATTCTTCTTTTTCTCTATTTGATCACTTAAGACAGGGCTCAAACCTGACTGTGCTAAACAGACCGTTTCATCACACTGCGTATAACGAACCAAACTAGGCTCTTTAACACCTTCCATAGATATTTTTATAGGAATAGTTGTATCAGCATTTGGCAATGTACGGAAGAGTATAGCTGGTTGACCACTTTTTGTAGAAACAAGAGACCAACTAAAAACTGTATTATCTTCTTCATCATGGACTGTTTGCGTTACATTACATATACCTTGGTTAAGGATTGTATTTTCATCACAAATTAAAGTCCAATTATAAAACTGCATAATGAGTCGTCGTATTTCTCCAGGTTTTCCTGACGGAACAGACAATTGAGGTGGCTGCACCGTATACGTAATATTTTTTTCATGAGCAAAACTTTCCCCTTTGGCTAATAAGACAAAGGTAAAAAAAATACCTACAAAAATACTCGGATGTTTTATCATTATTATTTATCTCATTATTACTTCAGTCTTACACTGATACCTGCACCTATACCCCAGTGACCACCCGCAGTTGTTACAGAGAAATTAGAGCGAATATCTCCACTTTCAGATGTATAGCCAGCACCAAAAGCAATTGCAGATTGGCTATGCCATGAACCGCTACTAAATGCAACGCTTAATGCACCAGGGGCATCTTCATAACGCAAATTAGATACTGCTAAACCAATAGCTGCTGCTTGTCTTGCTTCCTTTTTTACACCCTCAATATTATAATTTAGGCTCTCAAATTTCATGTCAGTGTAATCTTTTGCTTCCTGTATCTTTTCATCGGTATACTTTTTTGAATCATCAAGGACAACTGCCATTTGCTCATACAATTGGCCTCCATTAATAGCTTCTTTCGAACCTTTCTCAACTTTACCATCACCAACATTATCAATCACAACAGGTGCACTTGCATCCCCTCCTGTTAACGTAACTTTATTCGTTTTCTTGCCATCTTTATCTTTATCATACTGAACAGCTCCCTCTGCCATCTGATTAGCTGTCTCCTCAAACTTATCAAACTTATTTTCAAGCTTACCGACTCTTTGATTCGTATCCCAAAGTTGTCCACCATTTACCGCGTCTTTCGAGTTCTTGTCTATTTCACCATCTGCCACATTGGTAATTTTTGCGGCGTCCATTTCTCCCTTTTCATTTTTATGGCTTGCATCATATGCCTTTTTCTCGTCATTCCATTTTATAACATCGTTCTCTGTCTGATTTTCGACACCACCTAAACGGTTATTCAAGTTTTCCAAACTTTTATTAACACCACCAAAAGCATCAGCTACATTAGTATACTTTTCGTATTTCGGTCCATCAGCTTTCCCACCAAAATTGAATTGAATAATCTCAAATGCTGGAGCAGTCCATACTCCATTGTTATATCCAGCTCCACCACCTAAATATTTAGCAAGTTCCGTATTTGTTTCATAAAGCTGTTTTCCAGTAACCGCTTCAGTCGAGCTCGCTGAAAGCGTTCCATCTTTCAAGCCAGAAAGGGTCCGATTTTCTCCGTCTTTGTTCGTAAGATTAACTTCCGTTCCACCCGTATTTGCACCTATCGTAATCCGGCCACTCTCATCTTCACTTTTTTCTTGTTGTATAAGATTAGTTTCTACAACCGTCGTGAGGGAGCTGCTAACATCCTTTAAAGCATCCGCTACATTCTTATATTCTTTCTTTCCCGTAGAACCATCTTCTTGAAGAACGTTAATCGTGAAGGTAGGATCTTCCCATTTCCCATCTGCATAGCTCGCTCCTCCACCTAAATATTCAGCAAGTTTTGTGTTTGTTTTATAAAGCTGATTCCCTGTAACTGCCTGATTAGACCCTTCTGAAACTGCTCCATCACTTAAACCAGAGAGAACACGTGCAACCGACTGATTATTCAATAAACTAATTTCCGTTCCGCCCGTCTTCGCACCTATTGTAATACGACCATTCTCTCCTTCTTCTTGTTGAACAAGACTCTTACTTCCAGATCCTGATAGTTCCTTATAAATATCTGAAAGGCTATCATCAACGCCAGAAAAGGCTGATCCTACATCCTTGTAATTATGACCGCGAATTGTATAAGTCGGTTCTTGTCCAGTAAGAATATCGGCTCCACCCCCTAAATAGGCAGCAAGTTTCTTGTTTATTTCATAAAGCTGACCTCCTGTGATCGCTTCAGTCGAACCTTCTGAGATATCTCCACCAAGAAGAAACTTAAGTTTACTATTCGTCTTTTCTTGTCCTTTTTCACCATGATGCGCAACAAAAGCCTGCTCACTATCACTCCACAATAAGCTATTTTGTGCAGCACTTTCCGTACTCGCATTCATCTCTTGTTGAATCTCTGTCAATGTTGTATCAACTCCAGCAAAAGCGGCACCTACATTTTTGTAATCATTACCCTGAACTGTATAAGTCGGTTCTTGTCCAGTAAGAATATCGGCTCCACCCCCTAAATAGGCAGAGGTATTCTTCGCAACCGTGGAAACATCTCCTTGAACTTTTGTAACTTTATCCGTCGTTTCTGTAAGCTTTGTATCAACCGCATACAGCTGTTTTCCAGTAACCGCTTCAGTCGAGCTCGCTGAAAGCGTTCCATCTTTCAAGCCAGAAAGGGTCCGATTTTCTCCGTCTTTGTTCGAAAGATTGACTTCTTTGCCCCTTGTCTTAGCGCCTATCGTGATGCGACCACTCTCATCTTCACTTTTTTCTTGTTGTATAAGATTAGTTTCTAAAACCGCTGTGAAGGAGCTGCCAATATCCTTTAAAGCATCCGCTACATTCTTATATTCTTTCTCTCCCGTAGAGCCATCTTCTTGAAGAATGTTAATCGTGAAAGTTGGATCTATCCATTGCCCATCTTCATAGCCCGCTGCGCCACCTAAATATTCAGCAAGTTTTGTGTTTGTTTTATAAAGCTGACCTCCTGTGATCGCTTCAGTCGAACCTTCTGAGATATCTCCACCAAGAAGAAACTTAAGTTTACTATTCGTTTTTTCTTGTCCTTTTTCACCATGATGCGCAACAAAAGCCTGCTCACTATCACTCCACAATAAGCTATTTTGTGCAGCACTTTCCGTATTTGTATTCATCTCTTGTCGAATCTTTGTCAATGTTGTATCAACTCCAGCAAAAGCGGCACCTACATCATGATGCTTTGTCCCTTGGACCTTATAAGTTGGTTTTTGTCCATTAAGAATATCGGCTCCACCCCCTAAATAGGCAGAGGTATTCTGCGCAATCGTGGAGACATTCCCTTGGATTGTTGTAACATCAGCTTGAATTTTCGTAACATTTTGCGTGGTTTCTGTAAGCTTGGTATCAACTTCATAAAGCTGTTTGCCAGTAACTGCTTCTGTCGAACTCTTTGAGAGTTCTCCATCCTTTAAGCCTGAAAGCGTCCGACCTTCGCCGTCTTTATTCGAAAGATTGATTTCCGTTCCACCAACTGTCGCTCCTATCGTGATACGGCCATTGCCATCTTCACTTTTTTCTTGTTGAACAAGGCTCTTACCTCCAGATCCTGAGAGTTCCTTATATATATCTGAAAGGCTATCATCAACACCAGAAAAGGCTGATCCTACATTACTGTAATCATTCCCTTGAACTTTATATGTTGGAGCTATACCTCCAAGAACATCCGATCCACCCCCTAAATAAGCAGAAGTATTCTTCGCAACCGTTGAGATATCGCCTTGGGCTTTATCCATACTTGTAGATAAATCTGTGACATTTTGCGTGGTTTCTGTAAGCTTGGTATCAACTTCATAAAGCTGTTTGCCAGTAACTGCTTCAGTCGAACTCGCTGAAAGCGTTCCATCCTTTAAGCCTGAAAGCGTCCGACCTTCACCATCTTTGTTCGTAAGATCAACTGCTGTTCCACCAACTTTCGAGCCTATTATAATACGACCATTGCCATTCTCTTCTTGTTCTTGCTCAACAAGACTACCCCCTGCTACACTCGCAATCTTTGAATAAATATCTGTAATCGAACCATCAACACCAACAAATGCTGAACCTACATCATTATATGATTGACTCTGGACTTTATAAGTCGGAGCTGCACCACTAAGAATATTCGCTCCTCCTCCTAAATAGGCAGAAGCATTCTTCGCAATCGTGGAGACATCCCCTTGCACTTTCGTCACATCGCCTTGGATTGTTGTTACATCACCTTGAATTTTCGTAACACTCGTGCTCAAACCAGCAACTGTTTCTTTCGTCTCTGTAAGCTTATTATCGACCTCATAAAGCTGTTTGCCAGTAACTGCTTCTGTCGAACTGTCAGAAAGCTTGCCATCTGCCAAACCAGAAAGCGTCCGACCTTCTCCATCTTTGTTCGTAAGGTTAACTTCCGTTCCACCAACTTTCGAGCCTATTATAATACGACCATTGCCATTCTCTTCTTGTTCTTGCTCAACAAGACTACCCCCTGCTACACTCGCAATCTTTGAATAAATATCTGTAATCGAACCATCAACGCCAACAAACGCTGACCCTACATCATGATGTTCTGTATTCTGGACTTTATACGTTGGAGCTTCACCACTAAGAATATTCGCTCCACCTCCTAAATAGGTAGAAGCATTCTGCGCAATCGTGGAGACATCCCCTTGCACTTTCGTCACATCGCCTTGGATTGTTGTAACATCACCTTGAATTTTCGTAACACTCGTGCTCAAATCAGAAACTTTGTTATTCGTCTCTGTAAGCTTATTATCGACCTCATAAAGCTGTTTGCCAGTAACTGCTTCTGTCGAACTGTCAGAAAGCTTGCCATCTGCCAAACCAGAAAGCGTCCGACCTTCTCCATCTTTGTTCGTAAGGTTAACTTCCGTTCCACCAACTTTCGAGCCTATTATAATACGACCATTGCCGTTCTCTTCTTGTTCTTGCTCAACAAGACTACCCCCTGCTACACTCGCAATCTTTGAATAAAGATCTGTAATCGAACCATCAACGCCAACAAACGCTGACCCTACATCATGATGTTCTGTATTCTGGACTTTATACGTTGGAGCTTCACCACTAAGAATATTCGCTCCACCTCCTAAATAGGTAGAAGCATTCTGCGCAATCGTGGAGACATCCCCTTGCACTTTCGTCACATCGCCTTGGATTGTTGTAACATCACCTTGAATTTTCGTAACACTCGTGCTCAAATCAGAAACTTTGTTATTCGTCTCTGTAAGCTTATTATCGACCTCATAAAGCTGCTTCCCAGTAACTGCTTCAGTCGAACTCTCTGAGAGTTCTCCATCCTTTAAGCCTGAAAGCATCCGACCTTCACCATCTTTGTTCGTAAGATTGACTTCCGTTCCACCAACTTTCGAGCCTATTATAATACGACCATTGCCATTCTCTTCTTGTTCTTGCTCAACAAGACTACTCCCTGCTACACTCGCAATCTTTGAATAAATATCTGTAATCGAACCATCAACACCAACAAATGCTGAACCTACATCATTATATGATTGACTCTGGACTTTATAAGTCGGAGCTGCACCACTAAGAATATTCGCTCCTCCTCCTAAATAGGCAGAAGCATTCTTCGCAATCGTGGAGACATCCCCTTGCACTTTCGTCACATCGCCTTGGATTGTTGTTACATCACCTTGAATTTTCGTAACACTCGTGCTCAAACCAGCAACTGTTTCTTTCGTCTCTGTAAGCTTATTATCGACCTCATAAAGCTGTTTGCCAGTAACTGCTTCAGTCGAACTCGCTGAAAGCGTTCCATCCTTTAAGCCTGAAAGCGTCCGACCTTCACCATCTTTGTTCGTAAGATCAACTGCTGTTCCACCAACTTTCGAGCCTATTATAATACGACCATTGCCATTCTCTTCTTGTTCTTGCTCAACAAGACTACCCCCTGCTACACTCGCAATCTTTGAATAAATATCTGTAATCGAACCATCAACACCAACAAATGCTGAACCTACATCATTATATGATTGACTCTGGACTTTATAAGTCGGAGCTGCACCACTAAGAATATTCGCTCCTCCTCCTAAATAGGCAGAAGCATTCTTCGCAATCGTGGAGACATCCCCTTGCACTTTCGTCACATCGCCTTGGATTGTTGTTACATCACCTTGAATTTTCGTAACGCTCGTGCTCAAATCAGAAACTTTGTTATTCGTCTCTGTGATCTTACCTTCAACCTCGTAAAGCTGTTTTCCAGTAACTGCTTCAGTTGAACTGTCTGAAACTGTTCCGTCCTTCAAGCCGGAAAGCACTCGCTCTTCATTCTCTTTATTAGCGAGATTAATTTCCGTGCCATCTGCCTTAGCTCCTATCGTAATCTTTTTCGTTTCAGGATCTTGCTGTATCCAATTGTTCTTTTCTAATTCATCTTTTACTGCGTTCAATTGCGCAAAATTAACTGCATCATTATCTGCTGTACCAGCTAATACCCCTGTGATCTTTTTGCTGGCTGCATTGATCCCAGAAACCGTTATGTTTGGACCGTCTTTAATCTGTAGGCCGTTTTCATTTAAAATATTCTTGCCTGCTGTTATATCATCAACAGTAATATTTTTCGCAAGATCAAATGTTATACCACCCTGCTCACTAACATCAGCTAAGAGATTTTTACTTCCCGTAAAAAACCCAAGTTCAGTACCTGCTCCAACCTGTATAAATTTATCACCCTCAACAATCAGCTTCCAACCATTTTTGGTTAATTTTTCAATATCATTCAGCTGTTTTACATTAACAGCATCATTATCCATCATACCATCAGAGACACCTGTAATCTTCTTGTTTGCCGCATTGATCCCCAGAACTGTCATGCTTGGACCATTTTTAAAAACTAAGCCACTTTTATTTAAGGTATGCCCTGCTATTGTAATATTATCAACGGTAATACTCTTCGCAAGATCAAATGTTACTTTATTATTTTCATTCTTTGAAATTTGAAGATTGCCACCAGATGAAAAATCAACAGTGCTTCCTGAAGCAACATCTGTAGAATCTTTTCCATTAACACTTAAACTCCAACTTCCTCCATTTTTAGCTATCTCATCTCCTGTCCATTTTCTTAAAGCCTTCAACTGAGCAACATTCACAGCATCAGTATCCTCAGTACCAGCGGCTAAATTTACAATCTGCCGTCTCGTTGAGTTGCTGCCAATACTCACCGCACCCGCATTACTAACCCATGGCACACCTTCATTTGTTGTTTGTTTCCCTGTGATAGGATCATAACCAGCAATACCTTCTGGAACCAGAGCGCTAGAATACGAACCTAAAGCTACACCTAGTGCAACATGCGTGCTTGTGAGGTAACCAATAGTTATTCCACGATCCGCATCCTTCTTAACATCTGCAGCTACACCTATAGCTATTGATTGGCGGGCTAATGCCTCGGTCTTGTGATATGTAACTGTTCCTTCCGAAGGACTCGTGGATTGAAAATAACCACCTATTGCAATACTAGATTCTTGCGCATTAGACTTATGACCTATAGCAATAGAGCGTCCGCCTTTGGCTTGCGCTTCAACACCCCATTTCAAGGCATTTTCTTCCTCTCTGCCTCTTTCAAGATCTTTTTTAAACGCGTATGACGGCATAACATTTGATATATCTCGCACTGTATTTCTACCATCAACACTCCAAATTTCAGGTCTCTCAAGCCGACAAGCAGCAAATTTTCTGTCGGCTATACGTTCTTCATAATTCCCATCAGTGATAATTCTTCCTGTATCTATTTTCTTTGAATCAAAAGTGCTAAAAATGACAATATCATCTACACCACAAAATTGATCACTCGAAAAATGAACACTTCCATTACGACCTTCTGAATCTCCATGAAAAACATTTGAAGAAAGTACATCTGAACCATCAGTGCTTTTAGAGTTCTTAAGATCTTTTTGACTCTGAAGCGTTGTTTGTTGCTTTGCTGAAGAAAAAGTGTTTGCAGCAACGGGTGAAATGCTCGATAAAAGTGCTGTCATAACAGTACCTAATGAAGCAGCTTTTAATAAAAGTGAATAATGAGAAAGAGAATAACCCCTTAAATCACCGCTTTTTAAGGTAAGATATGATCTTTTCATAAGAAATCCTCCAATTCCAATAAAAATAAATTTTAGACATCAAAAAGACACATTTAGAGGTTATTAGGATGATTGAGGTAGAGTAGTAGTCATTTTGATAGTTCTTTAATTGATAAGGTTGTAGTTTTTGCTCTGTAGTGTTTTTGTCGTTTTGGGGTTTATTGTGTTTTATAAAAGTTTTTTATTTAGGGTGCCTGACATTAAAAAGACATAATTTTGTTTTATTGGCTTTCATTGTGTTTTTATAAGTTTGATTTTTTAAGAGGTGAGTTGTTTTTTTGGTTTAAGTTAATTAAGAGTGGTTTTTAAATATATATTATAGAAATTAACAATAGGTTTTTATTGTTCCTATTGTTGTTAGCATTATGTGTTAATAGAACATAAAAAAGGAAATCTCAAGTATTTTTTTGTGTTTTATTCTTTTTTTTATGTTTTTTGACATTTTTTTGCCAAAATTTATAAAAAAACCTTCACTTCTGATTCCAAAGTGAAGGTTTTTTTATGAAGTTATTCAAGAATTAGCTTTTATTGTAGCTGTTAGTTAAGTGTGAATTGTATACCTCCACCTATACCCCAATTGTTGCCTGAGTTTGTTACAGAAATATTAGAGCGTATATTACCATTTTCAGACGTATAGCCAGCACCAAAAGCAAAGGCAGATTGATTACGCCATAGGCCACTACCAATTGCGATACTTAGTTTTCCAGGCATTTCGTTATAACGGAGGTTTGCTGCCGCTAAACCAATAGCTGCTGCTTGTCTTGCCTCTTTTTTTACGCCCTCAATATTATAATTTAGGCTCTCAAACTTCATGTCAGTGTAATCTTTTGCTTCCTGTATCTTTTCATCGGTATACTTTTTTGAATCATCAAGAACAACTGCCATTTTTTCATACAATTGTCCCCCATTAATAGCTTCTTTCGAACCTTTCTCAACTTTACCATCTCCAACATTATCAATCACAACAGGTGCACTTGTATCCCCTCCTGATAACGTGACTTTATTCGTTTTCTTGCCATCTTTATCTTTATCATATTGAACAGCTCCTTCTGTCATTTGAGCAGTTGTTTTGTCAAACTTATTTTCAAGATCCTCAACTCTTTGATTCGTCTCCCAAAGCTGATTCCCTGTAACTGCTTCACTAGAGCCCTTTTCTACTTTACCATCTGCCACACCAGTAATTTTTGCTTCTTTACCGTTATGGTTTGCATCATATGCCTTTTTCTCGTCATTCCATTTTATAACATCATTCTCTGTCTGATTTTCAACATTACCTAAACGGTTATTCAAGTCTCCCAGACTTTTATTAACACCACCAAAAGCATCAGCTACACTATTATACGATTGATATCCTAGGCCATCAGCTTTATCACCAAAATTGAATTGAATAATATTAAATGTTGGAGTAGTCCACACACCATCTTTATATCCAGCCCCACCGCCTAAATAGTCAGCAAGTTTTGTATTTGTTTCATAAAGCTGAGCTCCTGTGATAGCCTCAGTCGAACCCTCTGCTATCTCCCCATCAAGAAGAAACTTAAGTTTACTATTCGTTTTTTCTTGTCCTTTTTCACCATGACGTGCAACAAAAGCCTGCTCACTATCACTCCACAATAAGCTATTTTGTGCAGCGCTTTCCGTATTTTCAGTCATCTCTTGTTGAATCTTTGTCAATGTCGTATCAACACCAGAAAACGCTTCACCTACATTATTATAATCATTCCCTTGAACTGTATAAGTCGGCGCTATACCTCCAAGAACATTCGAGCCGCCCCCTAAATAGGCAGAAGCATTCTGCGCAATTGTGGAAATATCCCCTTCAACTTTATCCATGCTCATGGACAAACCTTCAACAGTTTGTGTGGTCTCCGTAAGCTGATTATCAACCGCATAAAGCTGTTTGCCTGTAACGGCTTCTGTCGAGCTCTCTGAAAGTGCCCCATCCTTCAAGCCAGAGAGGATCCGACCTTCTCTGTCTTTATTCGAAAGATTGATTTCCGTTCCACCAACTTTCGAGCCTATTGTAATACGACCGTTCCCACTCTCTTCTTTCTCTTGCTGGACAAGATTATCGCCGCCTCCTTCTACATTCGCAATCTGCGAGTAAAGATCACTGATCGAACCATCAACTCCTGCAAATGCTGACCCTACATCATGATGTTCTGTTCCCTGTACTTTATAGGTAGGGGCTTCTCCTCCAAGAACATTCGAGCCACCCCCTAAATAGGCAGAAGCATTCTGTGCAATTGTGGAAATATCCCCTTCAACTTTATCCATGCTCATGGACAAACCTTCAACAGTTTGTGTGGTCTCCGTAAGCTGATTATCAACCGCATAGAGCTGTTTGCCTGTAACGGCTTCTGTCGAGCTCTCTGAAAGCGCCCCATCCTTCAAGCCAGAGAGGATCCGACCTTCTCTGTCTTTATTCGAAAGATTGATTTCCGTTCCACCAACTTTCGAGCCTATTGTAATACGACCGTTCCCACTCTCTTCTTTCTCTTGCTGGACAAGACTATCGCCGCCTCCTTCTACATTCGCAATCTGCGAGTAAAGATCACTGATCGAACCATCAACTCCTGCAAATGCTGACCCTACATCATGATGTTCTGTTCCCTGTACTTTATAGGTAGGAGCTTCTCCTCCAAGAACATTCGAGCCACCCCCTAAATAGGCAGAAGCATTCTGCGCAATTGTGGAAATATCCCCTTCAACTTTATCCATGCTCATGGACAAACCTTCAACAGTTTGTGTGGTCTCCGTAAGCTGGCTATCAACTGCATAGAGTTGTTTGCCTGTAACGGCTTCTGTCGAGCTCTCTGAAAGCGTCCCATCCTTCAAGCCAGAGAGGATCCGACCTTCTCTGTCTTTATTCGAAAGATTGATTTCCGTTCCACCAACTTTCGAGCCTATTGTAATACGACCGTTCCCACTCTCTTCTTTCTCTTGCTGGACAAGACTATCGCCGCCTCCTTCTACATTCGCAATCTGCGAGTAAAGATCACTGATCGAACCATCAACTCCTGCAAATGCTGACCCTACATCATGATGTTCTGTTCCCTGTACTTTATAGGTAGGGGCTTCTCCTCCAAGAACATTCGAGCCACCCCCTAAATAGGCAGAAGCATTCTGTGCAATTGTGGAAATATCCCCTTCAACTTTATCCATGCTCATGGACAAACCTTCAACAGTTTGTGTGGTCTCCGTAAGCTGGTTATCAACCGCATAGAGCTGTTTGCCTGTAACGGCTTCTGTCGAGCTCTCTGAAAGCGCCCCATCCTTCAAGCCAGAGAGGATCCGACCTTCTCTGTCTTTATTCGAAAGATTGATTTCCGTTCCACCAACTTTCGAGCCTATTGTAATACGACCGTTCCCACTCTCTTCTTTCTCTTGCTGGACAAGACTATCGCCGCCTCCTTCTACATTCGCAATCTGCGAGTAAAGATCACTGATCGAACCATCAACATCTACAAATGCTGACCCTACATCATGATGTTCTGTTCCCTGTACTTTATAGGTAGGAGCTATACCTACAAGAACATTCGAGCCACCCCCTAAATAGGCAGAAGCATTCTGCGCAATTGTGGAAATATCCCCTTCAACTTTATCCATGCTCATGGACAAACCTTCAACAGTTTGTGTGGTCTCCGTAAGCTGGCTATCAACTGCATAGAGTTGTTTGCCTGTAACGGCTTCTGTCGAGCTCTCTGAAAGCGTCCCATCCTTCAAGCCAGAGAGGATCCGACCTTCTCTGTCTTTATTCGAAAGATTGATTTCCGTTCCACCAACTTTCGAGCCTATTGTAATACGACCGTTCCCACTCTCTTCTTTCTCTTGCTGGACAAGACTATCGCCGCCTCCTTCTACATTCGCAATCTGCGAGTAAAGATCACTGATCGAACCATCAACTCCTGCAAATGCTGACCCTACATCATGATGTTCTGTTCCCTGTACTTTATAGGTAGGGGCTTCTCCTCCAAGAACATCCGAGCCACCCCCTAAATAGGCAGTAGCATTCTTCGCAATCGTAGAAACATCTCCTTGGACTTTCGTAACTTTTTCCGTCGTTTCTGTAAGCTGATTATCAACTGCATAGAGCTGTTTGCCTGTAACGGCTTCTGTCGAGCTCTCTGAAAGCGTCCCATCCTTCAAGCCAGAGAGGATCCGACCTTCTCTGTCTTTATTCGAAAGATTGATTTCCGTTCCACCAACTTTCGAGCCTATTGTAATACGACCGTTCCCACTCTCTTCTTTCTCTTGCTGGACAAGACTATCGCCGCCTCCTTCTACATTCGCAATCTGCGAGTAAAGATCACTGATCGAACCATCAACATCTACAAATGCTGACCCTACATCATGATGTTCTGTTCCCTGTACTTTATAGGTAGGAGCTATACCTACAAGAACATCCGAGCCACCCCCTAAATAGGCAGTAGCATTCTTCGCAATCGTCGAGATATCTCCTTGGACTTTCGTAACTTTTTCCGTCGTTTCTGTAAGCTGATTATCAACTGCATAGAGCTGTTTGCCTGTAACGGCTTCTGTCGAGCTCTCTGAAAGCGTCCCATCCTTCAAGCCAGAGAGGATCCGACCTTCTCTGTCTTTATTCGAAAGATTGATTTCCGTTCCACCAACTTTCGAGCCTATTGTAATACGACCGTTCCCACTCTCTTCTTTCTCTTGCTGGACAAGACTATCGCCGCCTCCTTCTACATTCGCAATCTGCGAGTAAAGATCACTGATCGAACCATCAACATCTACAAATGCTGACCCTACATCATGATGTTCTGTTCCCTGTACTTTATAGGTAGGAGCTATACCTACAAGAACATCCGAGCCACCCCCTAAATAGGCAGTAGCATTCTTCGCAATCGTCGAGATATCTCCTTGGACTTTCGTAACTTTTTCCGTCGTTTCTGTAAGCTGATTATCAACTGCATAGAGCTGTTTGCCTGTAACGGCTTCTGTCGAGCTCTCTGAAAGCGTCCCATCCTTCAAGCCAGAGAGGATCCGACCTTCTCTGTCTTTATTCGAAAGATTGATTTCCGTTCCACCAACTTTCGAGCCTATTGTAATACGACCGTTCCCACTCTCTTCTTTCTCTTGCTGAACAAGACTATCGCCGCCTCCTTCTACATTCGCAATCTGCGAGTAAAGATCACTGATCGAACCATCAACTCCTGCAAATGCTGACCCTACATCATGATGTTCTGTTCCCTGTACTTTATAGGTAGGAGCTATACCTACAAGAACATCCGAGCCGCCCCCTAAATAGGCAGTAGCATTCTGCGCAATCGTCGAGATATCTCCTTGGACTTTCGTAACTTTTTCCGTCGTTTCTGTAAGCTGGTTATCAACCGCATAGAGCTGTTTGCCTGTAACGGCTTCTGTCGAGCTCTCTGAAAGCGCCCCATCCTTCAAGCCAGAGAGGATCCGACCTTCTCTGTCTTTATTCGAAAGATTGATTTCCGTTCCACCAACTTTCGAGCCTATTGTAATACGACCGTTCCCACTCTCTTCTTTCTCTTGCTGGACAAGACTATCGCCGCCTCCTTCTACATTCGCAATCTGCGAGTAAAGATCACTGATCGAACCATCAACTCCTGCAAATGCTGACCCTACATCATGATGTTCTGTTCCCTGTACTTTATAGGTAGGGGCTTCTCCTCCAAGAACATTCGAGCCACCCCCTAAATAGGCAGAAGCATTCTGCGCAATCGTCGAGATATCTCCTTGGACTTTCGTAACTTTTTCCGTCGTTTCTGTAAGCTGATTATCAACTGCATAGAGCTGTTTGCCTGTAACGGCTTCTGTCGAGCTCTCTGAAAGCGTCCCATCCTTCAAGCCAGAGAGGATCCGACCTTCTCTGTCTTTATTCGAAAGATTGATTTCCGTTCCACCAACTTTCGAGCCTATTGTAATACGACCGTTCCCACTCTCTTCTTTCTCTTGCTGGACAAGACTATCGCCGCCTCCTTCTACATTCGCAATCTGCGAGTAAAGATCACTGATCGAACCATCAACTCCTGCAAATGCTGACCCTACATCATGATGTTCTGTTCCCTGTACTTTATAGGTAGGGGCTTCTCCTCCAAGAACATCCGAGCCGCCCCCTAAATAGGCAGAAGCATTCTGCGCAATCGTCGAGATATCTCCTTGGACTTTCGTAACTTTTTCCGTCGTTTCTGTAAGCTGGTTATCAACCGCATAGAGCTGTTTGCCTGTAACGGCTTCTGTCGAGCTCTCTGAAAGTGCCCCATCCTTCAAGCCAGAGAGGATCCGACCTTCTCTGTCTTTATTCGAAAGATTGATTTCCGTTCCACCAACTTTCGAGCCTATTGTAATACGACCGTTCCCACTCTCTTCTTTCTCTTGCTGGACAAGATTATCGCCGCCTCCTTCTACATTCGCAATCTGCGAGTAAAGATCACTGATCGAACCATCAACTCCTGCAAATGCTGACCCTACATCATGATGTTCTGTTCCCTGTACTTTATAGGTAGGAGCTTCTCCTCCAAGAACATTCGAGCCACCCCCTAAATAGGCAGAAGCATTCTGTGCAATTGTGGAAATATCCCCTTCAACTTTATCCATGCTCATGGACAAACCTTCAACAGTTTGTGTGGTCTCCGTAAGCTGATTATCAACCGCATAGAGTTGTTTGCCTGTAACGGCTTCTGTCGAGCTCTCTGAAAGCGTCCCATCCTTCAAGCCAGAGAGGATCCGACCTTCTCTGTCTTTATTCGAAAGATTGATTTCCGTTCCACCAACTTTCGAGCCTATTGTAATACGACCGTTCCCACTCTCTTCTTTCTCTTGCTGGACAAGACTATCGCCGCCTCCTTCTACATTCGCAATCTGCGAGTAAAGATCACTGATCGAACCATCAACTCCTGCAAATGCTGACCCTACATCATGATGTTCTGTTCCCTGTACTTTATAGGTAGGAGCTTCTCCTCCAAGAACATTCGAGCCACCCCCTAAATAGGCAGAAGCATTCTGTGCAATTGTGGAAATATCCCCTTCAACTTTATCCATGCTCATGGACAAACCTTCAACAGTTTGTGTGGTCTCCGTAAGCTGATTATCAACCGCATAGAGCTGTTTGCCTGTAACGGCTTCTGTCGAGCTCTCTGAAAGCGCCCCATCCTTCAAGCCAGAGAGGATCCGACCTTCTCTGTCTTTATTCGAAAGATTGATTTCCGTTCCACCAACTTTCGAGCCTATTGTAATACGACCGTTCCCACTCTCTTCTTTCTCTTGCTGGACAAGACTATCGCCGCCTCCTTCTACATTCGCAATCTGCGAGTAAAGATCACTGATCGAACCATCAACATCTACAAATGCTGACCCTACATCATGATGTTCTGTTCCCTGTACTTTATAGGTAGGAGCTTCTCCTCCAAGAACATTCGAGCCACCCCCTAAATAGGCAGAAGCATTCTGTGCAATTGTGGAAATATCCCCTTCAACTTTATCCATGCTCATGGACAAACCTTCAACAGTTTGTGTGGTCTCCGTAAGCTGATTATCAACCGCATAGAGCTGTTTGCCTGTAACGGCTTCTGTCGAGCTCTCTGAAAGCGCCCCATCCTTCAAGCCAGAGAGGATCCGACCTTCTCTGTCTTTATTCGAAAGATTGATTTCCGTTCCACCAACTTTCGAGCCTATTGTAATACGACCGTTCCCACTCTCTTCTTTCTCTTGCTGGACAAGACTATCGCCGCCTCCTTCTACATTCGCAATCTGCGAGTAAAGATCACTGATCGAACCATCAACATCTACAAATGCTGACCCTACATCATGATGTTCTGTTCCCTGTACTTTATAGGTAGGAGCTATACCTACAAGAACATCCGAGCCACCCCCTAAATAGGCAGTAGCATTCTTCGCAATCGTCGAGATATCTCCTTGGACTTTCGCAACTTTTTCCGTCGTTTCTGTAAGCTGGTTATCAACCGCATAGAGCTGTTTGCCTGTAACGGCTTCTGTCGAGCTCTCTGAAAGCGTCCCATCCTTCAAGCCAGAGAGGATCCGACCTTCTCTGTCTTTATTCGAAAGATTGATTTCCGTTCCACCAACTTTCGAGCCTATTGTAATACGACCGTTCCCACTCTCTTCTTTCTCTTGCTGGACAAGACTATCGCCGCCTCCTTCTACATTCGCAATCTGCGAGTAAAGATCACTGATCGAACCATCAACTCCTGCAAATGCTGACCCTACATCATGATGTTCTGTTCCCTGTACTTTATAGGTAGGGGCTTCTCCTCCAAGAACATCCGAGCCGCCCCCTAAATAGGCAGTAGCATTCTGCGCAATCGTCGAGATATCTCCTTGGACTTTCGTAACTTTTTCCGTCGTTTCTGTAAGCTGGTTATCAACCGCATAGAGCTGTTTGCCTGTAACGGCTTCTGTCGAGCTCTCTGAAAGTGCCCCATCCTTCAAGCCAGAGAGGATCCGACCTTCTCTGTCTTTATTCGAAAGATTGATTTCCGTTCCACCAACTTTCGAGCCTATTGTAATACGACCGTTCCCACTCTCTTCTTTCTCTTGCTGGACAAGATTATCGCCGCCTCCTTCTACATTCGCAATCTGCGAGTAAAGATCACTGATCGAACCATCAACTCCTGCAAATGCTGACCCTACATCATGATGTTCTGTTCCCTGTACTTTATAGGTAGGAGCTTCTCCTCCAAGAACATTCGAGCCACCCCCTAAATAGGCAGAAGCATTCTGTGCAATTGTGGAAATATCCCCTTCAACTTTATCCATGCTCATGGACAAACCTTCAACAGTTTGTGTGGTCTCCGTAAGCTGATTATCAACCGCATAGAGCTGTTTGCCTGTAACGGCTTCTGTCGAGCTCTCTGAAAGTGCCCCATCCTTCAAGCCAGAGAGGATCCGACCTTCTCTGTCTTTATTCGAAAGATTGATTTCCGTTCCACCAACTTTCGAGCCTATTGTAATACGACCGTTCCCACTCTCTTCTTTCTCTTGCTGGACAAGACTATCGCCGCCTCCTTCTACATTCGCAATCTGCGAGTAAAGATCACTGATCGAACCATCAACTCCTGCAAATGCTGACCCTACATCATGATGTTCTGTTCCCTGTACTTTATAGGTAGGAGCTTCTCCTCCAAGAACATCCGAGCCGCCCCCTAAATAGGCAGAAGCATTCTGCGCAATTGTGGAAATATCCCCTTCAACTTTATCCATGCTCATGGACAAACCTTCAACAGTTTGTGTGGTCTCCGTAAGCTGATTATCAACCGCATAGAGCTGTTTGCCTGTAACGGCTTCTGTCGAGCTCTCTGAAAGCGCCCCATCCTTCAAGCCAGAGAGGATCCGACCTTCTCTGTCTTTATTCGAAAGATTGATTTCCGTTCCACCAACTTTCGAGCCTATTGTAATACGACCGTTCCCACTCTCTTCTTTCTCTTGCTGGACAAGACTATCGCCGCCTCCTTCTACATTCGCAATCTGCGAGTAAAGATCACTGATCGAACCATCAACTCCTGCAAATGCTGACCCTACATCATGATGTTCTGTTCCCTGTACTTTATAGGTAGGGGCTTCTCCTCCAAGAACATTCGAGCCACCCCCTAAATAGGCAGAAGCATTCTGCGCAATCGTCGAGATATCTCCTTGGACTTTCGTAACTTTTTCCGTCGTTTCTGTAAGCTGATTATCAACTGCATAGAGCTGTTTGCCTGTAACGGCTTCTGTCGAGCTCTCTGAAAGCGTCCCATCCTTCAAGCCAGAGAGGATCCGACCTTCTCTGTCTTTATTCGAAAGATTGATTTCCGTTCCACCAACTTTCGAGCCTATTGTAATACGACCGTTCCCACTCTCTTCTTTCTCTTGCTGGACAAGACTATCGCCGCCTCCTTCTACATTCGCAATCTGCGAGTAAAGATCACTGATCGAACCATCAACTCCTGCAAATGCTGACCCTACATCATGATGTTCTGTTCCCTGTACTTTATAGGTAGGGGCTTCTCCTCCAAGAACATCCGAGCCGCCCCCTAAATAGGCAGTAGCATTCTGCGCAATCGTCGAGATATCTCCTTGGACTTTCGTAACTTTTTCCGTCGTTTCTGTAAGCTGGTTATCAACCGCATAGAGCTGTTTGCCTGTAACGGCTTCTGTCGAGCTCTCTGAAAGTGCCCCATCCTTCAAGCCAGAGAGGATCCGACCTTCTCTGTCTTTATTCGAAAGATTGATTTCCGTTCCACCAACTTTCGAGCCTATTGTAATACGACCGTTCCCACTCTCTTCTTTCTCTTGCTGGACAAGATTATCGCCGCCTCCTTCTACATTCGCAATCTGCGAGTAAAGATCACTGATCGAACCATCAACTCCTGCAAATGCTGACCCTACATCATGATGTTCTGTTCCCTGTACTTTATAGGTAGGAGCTTCTCCTCCAAGAACATTCGAGCCACCCCCTAAATAGGCAGAAGCATTCTGTGCAATTGTGGAAATATCCCCTTCAACTTTATCCATGCTCATGGACAAACCTTCAACAGTTTGTGTGGTCTCCGTAAGCTGATTATCAACCGCATAGAGCTGTTTGCCTGTAACGGCTTCTGTCGAGCTCTCTGAAAGCGCCCCATCCTTCAAGCCAGAGAGGATCCGACCTTCTCTGTCTTTATTCGAAAGATTGATTTCCGTTCCACCAACTTTCGAGCCTATTGTAATACGACCGTTCCCACTCTCTTCTTTCTCTTGCTGGACAAGACTATCGCCGCCTCCTTCTACATTCGCAATCTGCGAGTAAAGATCACTGATCGAACCATCAACTCCTGCAAATGCTGACCCTACATCATGATGTTCTGTTCCCTGTACTTTATAGGTAGGGGCTTCTCCTCCAAGAACATTCGAGCCACCCCCTAAATAGGCAGAAGCATTCTGCGCAATCGTCGAGATATCTCCTTGGACTTTCGTAACTTTTTCCGTCGTTTCTGTAAGCTGATTATCAACTGCATAGAGCTGTTTGCCTGTAACGGCTTCTGTCGAGCTCTCTGAAAGCGTCCCATCCTTCAAGCCAGAGAGGATCCGACCTTCTCTGTCTTTATTCGAAAGATTGATTTCCGTTCCACCAACTTTCGAGCCTATTGTAATACGACCGTTCCCACTCTCTTCTTTCTCTTGCTGGACAAGACTATCGCCGCCTCCTTCTACATTCGCAATCTGCGAGTAAAGATCACTGATCGAACCATCAACTCCTGCAAATGCTGACCCTACATCATGATGTTCTGTTCCCTGTACTTTATAGGTAGGAGCTATACCTACAAGAACATCCGAGCCACCCCCTAAATAGGCAGTAGCATTCTGTGCAATTGTGGAAATATCCCCTTCAACTTTATCCATGCTCATGGACAAACCTTCAACAGTTTGTGTGGTCTCCGTAAGCTGGCTATCAACTGCATAGAGCTGTTTGCCTGTAACGGCTTCTGTCGAGCTCTCTGAAAGCGTCCCATCCTTCAAGCCAGAGAGGATCCGACCTTCTCTGTCTTTATTCGAAAGATTGATTTCCGTTCCACCAACTTTCGAGCCTATTGTAATACGACCGTTCCCACTCTCTTCTTTCTCTTGCTGGACAAGACTATCGCCGCCTCCTTCTACATTCGCAATCTGCGAGTAAAGATCACTGATCGAACCATCAACATCTACAAATGCTGACCCTACATCATGATGTTCTGTTCCCTGTACTTTATAGGTAGGAGCTATACCTACAAGAACATCCGAGCCACCCCCTAAATAGGCAGTAGCATTCTGCGCAATCGTCGAGATATCTCCTTGGACTTTCGTAACTTTTTCCGTCGTTTCTGTAAGCTGATTATCAACTGCATAGAGCTGTTTGCCTGTAACGGCTTCTGTCGAGCTCTCTGAAAGCGTCCCATCCTTCAAGCCAGAGAGGATCCGACCTTCTCTGTCTTTATTCGAAAGATTGATTTCCGTTCCACCAACTTTCGAGCCTATTGTAATACGACCGTTCCCACTCTCTTCTTTCTCTTGCTGGACAAGACTATCGCCGCCTCCTTCTACATTCGCAATCTGCGAGTAAAGATCACTGATCGAACCATCAACTCCTGCAAATGCTGACCCTACATCATGATGTTCTGTTCCCTGTACTTTATAGGTAGGAGCTATACCTACAAGAACATCCGAGCCGCCCCCTAAATAGGCAGTAGCATTCTTCGCAATCGTCGAGATATCTCCTTGGACTTTCGTAACTTTTTCCGTCGTTTCTGTAAGCTGGTTATCAACCGCATAGAGCTGTTTGCCTGTAACGGCTTCTGTCGAGCTCTCTGAAAGCGCCCCATCCTTCAAGCCAGAGAGGATCCGACCTTCTCTGTCTTTATTCGAAAGATTGATTTCCGTTCCACCAACTTTCGAGCCTATTGTAATACGACCGTTCCCACTCTCTTCTTTCTCTTGCTGGACAAGACTATCGCCGCCTCCTTCTACATTCGCAATCTGCGAGTAAAGATCACTGATCGAACCATCAACATCTACAAATGCTGACCCTACATCATGATGTTCTGTTCCCTGTACTTTATAGGTAGGAGCTATACCTACAAGAACATCCGAGCCACCCCCTAAATAGGCAGTAGCATTCTTCGCGATCGTCGAGATATCTCCTTGGACTTTCGTAACTTTTTCCGTCGTTTCTGTAAGCTGATTATCAACTGCATAGAGCTGTTTGCCTGTAACGGCTTCTGTCGAGCTCTCTGAAAGCGTCCCATCCTTCAAGCCAGAGAGGATCCGACCTTCTCTGTCTTTATTCGAAAGATTGATTTCCGTTCCACCAACTTTCGAGCCTATTGTAATACGACCGTTCCCACTCTCTTCTTTCTCTTGCTGAACAAGACTATCGCCGCCTCCTTCTACATTCGCAATCTGCGAGTAAAGATCACTGATCGAACCATCAACTCCTGCAAATGCTGACCCTACATCATGATGTTCTGTTCCCTGTACTTTATAGGTAGGAGCTATACCTACAAGAACATCCGAGCCACCCCCTAAATAGGCAGTAGCATTCTTCGCAATCGTCGAGATATCTCCTTGGACTTTCGTAACTTTTTCCGTCGTTTCTGTAAGCTGATTATCAACTGCATAGAGCTGTTTGCCTGTAACGGCTTCTGTCGAGCTCTCTGAAAGCGTCCCATCCTTCAAGCCAGAGAGGATCCGACCTTCTCTGTCTTTATTCGAAAGATTGATTTCCGTTCCACCAACTTTCGAGCCTATTGTAATACGACCGTTCCCACTCTCTTCTTTCTCTTGCTGGACAAGACTATCGCCGCCTCCTTCTACATTCGCAATCTGCGAGTAAAGATCACTGATCGAACCATCAACATCTACAAATGCTGACCCTACATCATGATGTTCTGTTCCCTGTACTTTATAGGTAGGAGCTATACCTACAAGAACATCCGAGCCACCCCCTAAATAGGCAGTAGCATTCTGCGCAATCGTCGAGATATCTCCTTGGACTTTCGTAACTTTTTCCGTCGTTTCTGTAAGCTGATTATCAACTGCATAGAGCTGTTTGCCTGTAACGGCTTCTGTCGAGCTCTCTGAAAGCGTCCCATCCTTCAAGCCAGAGAGGATCCGACCTTCTCTGTCTTTATTCGAAAGATTGATTTCCGTTCCACCAACTTTCGAGCCTATTGTAATACGACCGTTCCCACTCTCTTCTTTCTCTTGCTGGACAAGACTATCGCCGCCTCCTTCTACATTCGCAATCTGCGAGTAAAGATCACTGATCGAACCATCAACTCCTGCAAATGCTGACCCTACATCATGATGTTCTGTTCCCTGTACTTTATAGGTAGGAGCTATACCTACAAGAACATCCGAGCCGCCCCCTAAATAGGCAGTAGCATTCTTCGCAATCGTCGAGATATCTCCTTGGACTTTCGTAACTTTTTCCGTCGTTTCTGTAAGCTGGTTATCAACCGCATAGAGCTGTTTGCCTGTAACGGCTTCTGTCGAGCTCTCTGAAAGCGCCCCATCCTTCAAGCCAGAGAGGATCCGACCTTCTCTGTCTTTATTCGAAAGATTGATTTCCGTTCCACCAACTTTCGAGCCTATTGTAATACGACCGTTCCCACTCTCTTCTTTCTCTTGCTGGACAAGACTATCGCCGCCTCCTTCTACATTCGCAATCTGCGAGTAAAGATCACTGATCGAACCATCAACATCTACAAATGCTGACCCTACATCATGATGTTCTGTTCCCTGTACTTTATAGGTAGGAGCTATACCTACAAGAACATCCGAGCCACCCCCTAAATAGGCAGTAGCATTCTGCGCAATCGTCGAGATATCTCCTTGGACTTTCGTAACTTTTTCCGTCGTTTCTGTAAGCTGATTATCAACTGCATAGAGCTGTTTGCCTGTAACGGCTTCTGTCGAGCTCTCTGAAAGCGTCCCATCCTTCAAGCCAGAGAGGATCCGACCTTCTCTGTCTTTATTCGAAAGATTGATTTCCGTTCCACCAACTTTCGAGCCTATTGTAATACGACCGTTCCCACTCTCTTCTTTCTCTTGCTGGACAAGACTATCGCCGCCTCCTTCTACATTCGCAATCTGCGAGTAAAGATCACTGATCGAACCATCAACTCCTGCAAATGCTGACCCTACATCATGATGTTCTGTTCCCTGTACTTTATAGGTAGGAGCTATACCTACAAGAACATCCGAGCCGCCCCCTAAATAGGCAGTAGCATTCTTCGCAATCGTCGAGATATCTCCTTGGACTTTCGTAACTTTTTCCGTCGTTTCTGTAAGCTGGTTATCAACCGCATAGAGCTGTTTGCCTGTAACGGCTTCTGTCGAGCTCTCTGAAAGCGCCCCATCCTTCAAGCCAGAGAGGATCCGACCTTCTCTGTCTTTATTCGAAAGATTGATTTCCGTTCCACCAACTTTCGAGCCTATTGTAATACGACCGTTCCCACTCTCTTCTTTCTCTTGCTGGACAAGACTATCGCCGCCTCCTTCTACATTCGCAATCTGCGAGTAAAGATCACTGATCGAACCATCAACATCTACAAATGCTGACCCTACATCATGATGTTCTGTTCCCTGTACTTTATAGGTAGGAGCTATACCTACAAGAACATCCGAGCCACCCCCTAAATAGGCAGTAGCATTCTTCGCGATCGTCGAGATATCTCCTTGGACTTTCGTAACTTTTTCCGTCGTTTCTGTAAGCTGATTATCAACTGCATAGAGCTGTTTGCCTGTAACGGCTTCTGTCGAGCTCTCTGAAAGCGTCCCATCCTTCAAGCCAGAGAGGATCCGACCTTCTCTGTCTTTATTCGAAAGATTGATTTCCGTTCCACCAACTTTCGAGCCTATTGTAATACGACCGTTCCCACTCTCTTCTTTCTCTTGCTGAACAAGACTATCGCCGCCTCCTTCTACATTCGCAATCTGCGAGTAAAGATCACTGATCGAACCATCAACTCCTGCAAATGCTGACCCTACATCATGATGTTCTGTTCCCTGTACTTTATAGGTAGGAGCTATACCTACAAGAACATCCGAGCCACCCCCTAAATAGGCAGTAGCATTCTTCGCAATCGTCGAGATATCTCCTTGGACTTTCGTAACTTTTTCCGTCGTTTCTGTAAGCTGATTATCAACTGCATAGAGCTGTTTGCCTGTAACGGCTTCTGTCGAGCTCTCTGAAAGCGTCCCATCCTTCAAGCCAGAGAGGATCCGACCTTCTCTGTCTTTATTCGAAAGATTGATTTCCGTTCCACCAACTTTCGAGCCTATTGTAATACGACCGTTCCCACTCTCTTCTTTCTCTTGCTGGACAAGACTATCGCCGCCTCCTTCTACATTCGCAATCTGCGAGTAAAGATCACTGATCGAACCATCAACTCCTGCAAATGCTGACCCTACATCATGATGTTCTGTTCCCTGTACTTTATAGGTAGGAGCTTCTCCTCCAAGAACATCCGAGCCGCCCCCTAAATAGGCAGAAGCATTCTGCGCAATCGTCGAGATATCTCCTTGGACTTTCGTAACGCTCGTGCTTACATCGGTCACTTTTTGTGTGGTCTCCGTAAGCTGGCTATCAACTGCATAAAGCTGTTTGCCTGTAACGGCTTCTGTCGAGCTCTCTGAAAGCGTCCCATCCTTCAAGCCAGAGAGAGTCCGACCTTCTCTGTCTTTGTTTGAAAGATCAACAGCTGTCCCACCAACTTTCGAACCTATCGTAATACGACCGTTGCCTTGCTCGTCTGCTTCTTGATGAATAAGGTCGTTACCTTCTGCTACACCCGCAATCTTGGAATAAATATCTGTAATCGAACCATCAACGCCAACAAATGCTGACCCTACATCATGATGTTCTGTTCCCTGTACTTTATAGGTAGGGGCTTCTCCTCCAAGAACATCCGAGCCGCCCCCTAAATAGGCAGAAGCATTCTTCGCAATCGTCGAGATATCTCCTTGGACTTTCGTAACGCTCGTGCTTACATCGGTCACTTTTTGTGTGGTCTCCGTAAGCTGGCTATCAACTGCATAAAGCTGTTTGCCTGTAACGGCTTCTGTCGAGCTCTCTGAAAGCGTCCCATCTTTCAAGCCAGAGAGGATCCGACCTTCTCTGTCTTTATTCGAAAGATTGATTTCCGTTCCACCAACTTTCGAGCCTATTGTAATACGACCGTTCCCACTCTCTTCTTTCTCTTGCTGGACAAGACTATCGCCGCCTCCTTCTACATTCGCAATCTGCGAGTAAAGATCACTGATCGAACCATCAACTCCTGCAAATGCTGACCCTACATCATGATGTTCTGTTCCCTGTACTTTATAGGTAGGGGCTTCTCCTCCAAGAACATCCGAGCCGCCCCCTAAATAGGCAGAAGCATTCTGCGCAATCGTCGAGATATCTCCTTGGACTTTCGTAACTTTTTCCGTCGTTTCTGTAAGCTGATTATCAACTGCATAGAGCTGTTTGCCTGTAACGGCTTCTGTCGAGCTCTCTGAAAGCGTCCCATCCTTCAAGCCAGAGAGGATCCGACCTTCTCTGTCTTTATTCGAAAGATTGATTTCCGTTCCACCAACTTTCGAGCCTATTGTAATACGACCGTTCCCACTCTCTTCTTTCTCTTGCTGGACAAGACTATCGCCGCCTCCTTCTACATTCGCAATCTGCGAGTAAAGATCACTGATCGAACCATCAACTCCTGCAAATGCTGACCCTACATCATGATGTTCTGTTCCCTGTACTTTATAGGTAGGAGCTTCTCCTCCAAGAACATCCGAGCCGCCCCCTAAATAGGCAGAAGCATTCTGCGCAATCGTCGAGATATCTCCTTGGACTTTCGCAACTTTTTCCGTCGTTTCTGTAAGCTGGTTATCAACCGCATAGAGCTGTTTGCCTGTAACGGCTTCTGTCGAGCTCTCTGAAAGTGCCCCATCCTTCAAGCCAGAGAGGATCCGACCTTCTCTGTCTTTATTCGAAAGATTGATTTCCGTTCCACCAACTTTCGAGCCTATTGTAATACGACCGTTCCCACTCTCTTCTTTCTCTTGCTGGACAAGACTATCGCCGCCTCCTTCTACATTCGCAATCTGCGAGTAAAGATCACTGATCGAACCATCAACTCCTGCAAATGCTGACCCTACATCATGATGTTCTGTTCCCTGTACTTTATAGGTAGGGGCTTCTCCTCCAAGAACATCCGAGCCGCCCCCTAAATAGGCAGAAGCATTCTGCGCAATCGTCGAGATATCTCCTTGGACTTTCGTAACTTTTTCCGTCGTTTCTGTAAGCTGATTATCAACTGCATAGAGCTGTTTGCCTGTAACGGCTTCTGTCGAGCTCTCTGAAAGCGTCCCATCCTTCAAGCCAGAGAGGATCCGACCTTCTCTGTCTTTATTCGAAAGATTGATTTCCGTTCCACCAACTTTCGAGCCTATTGTAATACGACCGTTCCCACTCTCTTCTTTCTCTTGCTGGACAAGACTATCGCCGCCTCCTTCTACATTCGCAATCTGCGAGTAAAGATCACTGATCGAACCATCAACTCCTGCAAATGCTGACCCTACATCATGATGTTCTGTTCCCTGTACTTTATAGGTAGGAGCTTCTCCTCCAAGAACATCCGAGCCGCCCCCTAAATAGGCAGAAGCATTCTGCGCAATCGTCGAGATATCTCCTTGGACTTTCGCAACTTTTTCCGTCGTTTCTGTAAGCTGGTTATCAACCGCATAGAGCTGTTTGCCTGTAACGGCTTCTGTCGAGCTCTCTGAAAGTGCCCCATCCTTCAAGCCAGAGAGGATCCGACCTTCTCTGTCTTTGTTTGAAAGATCAACAGCTGTCCCACCAACTTTCGAACCTATCGTAATACGACCGTTGCCTTGCTCGTCTGCTTCTTGATGAATAAGGTCGTTACCTTCTGCTACACCCGCAATCTTGGAATAAATATCTGTAATCGAACCATCAACGCCAACAAATGCTGACCCTACATCATGATGTTCTGTTCCCTGTACTTTATAGGTAGGGGCTTCTCCTCCAAGAACATCCGAGCCGCCCCCTAAATAGGCAGTAGCATTCTGCGCAATCGTCGAGATATCTCCTTGGACTTTCGTAACGCTCGTGCTTACATCGGTCACTTTTTGTGTGGTCTCCGTAAGCTGGCTATCAACTGCATAAAGCTGTTTGCCTGTAACGGCTTCTGTCGAGCTCTCTGAAAGCGTCCCATCCTTCAAGCCAGAGAGAGTCCGACCTTCTCTGTCTTTGTTTGAAAGATCAACAGCTGTCCCACCAACTTTCGAACCTATCGTAATACGACCGTTGCCTTGCTCGTCTGCTTCTTGATGAATAAGGTCGTTACCTTCTGCTACACCCGCAATCTTGGAATAAATATCTGTAATCGAACCATCAACTCCTGCAAATGCTGACCCTACATCATGATGTTCTGTTCCCTGTACTTTATAGGTAGGGGCTTCTCCTCCAAGAACATCCGAGCCGCCCCCTAAATAGGCAGAAGCATTCTTCGCAATCGTCGAGATATCTCCTTGGACTTTCGTAACGCTCGTGCTTACATCGGTCACTTTTTGTGTGGTCTCCGTAAGCTGGCTATCAACTGCATAAAGCTGTTTGCCTGTAACGGCTTCTGTCGAGCTCTCTGAAAGCGTCCCATCTTTCAAGCCAGAGAGGATCCGACCTTCTCTGTCTTTGTTTGAAAGATCAACAGCTGTCCCACCAACTTTCGAACCTATCGTAATACGACCGTTGCCTTGCTCGTCTGCTTCTTGATGAATAAGGTCGTTACCTTCTGCTACACCCGCAATCTTGGAATAAATATCTGTAATCGAACCATCAACGCCAACAAATGCTGACCCTACATCATGATGTTCTGTTCCCTGTACTTTATAGGTAGGGGCTTCTCCTCCAAGAACATCCGAGCCGCCCCCTAAATAGGCAGAAGCATTCTGCGCAATCGTCGAGATATCTCCTTGGACTTTCGTAACGCTCGTGCTTACATCGGTCACTTTTTGTGTGGTCTCCGTAAGCTGGCTATCAACTGCATAAAGCTGTTTGCCTGTAACGGCTTCTGTCGAGCTCTCTGAAAGCGTCCCATCCTTCAAGCCAGAGAGAGTCCGACCTTCTCTGTCTTTGTTTGAAAGATCAACAGCTGTCCCACCAACTTTCGAGCCTATTGTAATACGACCGTTCCCACTCTCTTCTTTCTCTTGCTGGACAAGACTATCGCCGCCTCCTTCTACATTCGCAATCTGCGAGTAAAGATCACTGATCGAACCATCAACTCCTGCAAATGCTGACCCTACATCATGATGTTCTGTTCCCTGTACTTTATAGGTAGGGGCTTCTCCTCCAAGAACATCCGAGCCGCCCCCTAAATAGGCAGAAGCATTCTGCGCAATCGTCGAGATATCTCCTTGGACTTTCGTAACGCTCGTGCTTACATCGGTCACTTTTTGTGTGGTCTCCGTAAGCTGGCTATCAACTGCATAAAGCTGTTTGCCTGTAACGGCTTCTGTCGAGCTCTCTGAAAGCGTCCCATCCTTCAAGCCAGAGAGGATCCGACCTTCTCTGTCTTTGTTTGAAAGATCAACAGCTGTCCCACCAACTTTCGAACCTATCGTAATACGACCGTTGCCTTGCTCGTCTGCTTCTTGATGAATAAGGTCGTTACCTTCTGCTACACCCGCAATCTTGGAATAAATATCTGTAATCGAACCATCAACGCCAACAAATGCTGACCCTACATCATGATGTTCTGTTCCCTGTACTTTATAGGTAGGGGCTTCTCCTCCAAGAACATCCGAGCCGCCCCCTAAATAGGCAGAAGCATTCTGCGCAATCGTCGAGATATCTCCTTGGACTTTCGTAACGCTCGTGCTTACATCGGTCACTTTTTGTGTGGTCTCCGTAAGCTGGCTATCAACTGCATAAAGCTGTTTGCCTGTAACGGCTTCTGTCGAGCTCTCTGAAAGCGTCCCATCCTTCAAGCCAGAGAGAGTCCGACCTTCTCTGTCTTTGTTTGAAAGATCAACAGCTGTCCCACCAACTTTCGAACCTATCGTAATACGACCGTTGCCTTGCTCGTCTGCTTCTTGATGAATAAGGTCGTTACCTTCTGCTACACCCGCAATCTTGGAATAAATATCTGTAATCGAACCATCAACGCCAACAAATGCTGACCCTACATCATGATGTTCTGTTCCCTGTACTTTATAGGTAGGGGCTTCTCCTCCAAGAACATCCGAGCCGCCCCCTAAATAGGCAGAAGCATTCTGCGCAATCGTCGAGATATCTCCTTGGACTTTCGTAACGCTCGTGCTTACATCGGTCACTTTTTGTGTGGTCTCCGTAAGCTGGCTATCAACTGCATAAAGCTGTTTGCCTGTAACGGCTTCTGTCGAGCTCTCTGAAAGCGTCCCATCCTTCAAGCCAGAGAGAGTCCGACCTTCTCTGTCTTTGTTTGAAAGATCAACAGCTGTCCCACCAACTTTCGAACCTATCGTAATACGACCGTTGCCTTGCTCGTCTGCTTCTTGATGAATAAGGTCGTTACCTTCTGCTACACCCGCAATCTTGGAATAAATATCTGTAATCGAACCATCAACGCCAACAAATGCTGACCCTACATCATGATGTTCTGTTCCCTGTACTTTATAGGTAGGGGCTTCTCCTCCAAGAACATCCGAGCCGCCCCCTAAATAGGCAGAAGCATTCTGCGCAATCGTCGAGATATCTCCTTGGACTTTCGTAACGCTCGTGCTTACATCGGTCACTTTTTGTGTGGTCTCCGTAAGCTGGCTATCAACTGCATAAAGCTGTTTGCCTGTAACGGCTTCTGTCGAGCTCTCTGAAAGCGTCCCATCCTTCAAGCCAGAGAGGATCCGACCTTCTCTGTCTTTGTTTGAAAGATCAACAGCTGTCCCACCAACTTTCGAACCTATCGTAATACGACCGTTGCCTTGCTCGTCTGCTTCTTGATGAATAAGGTCGTTACCTTCTGCTACACCCGCAATCTTGGAATAAATATCTGTAATCGAACCATCAACGCCAACAAATGCTGACCCTACATCATGATGTTCTGTTCCCTGTACTTTATAGGTAGGGGCTTCTCCTCCAAGAACATCCGAGCCGCCCCCTAAATAGGCAGAAGCATTCTGCGCAATCGTCGAGATATCTCCTTGGACTTTCGTAACGCTCGTGCTTACATCGGTCACTTTTTGTGTGGTCTCCGTAAGCTGGCTATCAACTGCATAAAGCTGTTTGCCTGTAACGGCTTCTGTCGAGCTCTCTGAAAGCGTCCCATCCTTCAAGCCAGAGAGGATCCGACCTTCTCTGTCTTTGTTTGAAAGATCAACAGCTGTCCCACCAACTTTCGAACCTATCGTAATACGACCGTTGCCTTGCTCGTCTGCTTCTTGATGAATAAGGTCGTTACCTTCTGCTACACCCGCAATCTTGGAATAAATATCTGTAATCGAACCATCAACGCCAACAAATGCCGATCCTATATCATGATGATCCTTACCCTGAACCTTATAAGTTGGAGCTTTGCCACCAAGAATGTCTGCTCCACCCCCTAAATAGGCAGTAGCATTCTTCGCAATCGTAGAAACATCTCCTTGGACTTTCGTAACGCTCGTGCTTACATCGGTCACTTTTTGTGTGGTCTCCGTAAGCTGGCTATCAACTGCATAGAGCTGTTTGCCTGTAACGGCTTCTGTCGAGCTCCCTGAAAGCGTCCCATCTTTCAAGCCAGAGAGAGTCCGACCTTCTCTGTCTTTGTTTGAAAGATCAACAGCTGTCCCACCAACTTTCGAACCTATCGTAATCCGGCCGCTCTCATCTTCACTTGCTTCTTGATGTACAAGACTATCGCCGCCTCCTTCTACCCATTCCCTTAGAGCCTTCAATTGAGCAACATTCACAGCATCAGAATCCTCTATCCCAGCTGCTACTCCGGTAAGTAGTCGTGATCTTTTTCCAGAAGGATCAGCAATAGAGACTATCCCGTAATTAAATTTCCATATATAACTATCATCAGTTGAATTCTTATTTGTCCGAGGATCATAACCGCCTATAACTGTTCTTTCCTTAACCTTAGAGTAATAGCCCAGAGCAACCGAATTTTCTACATGGACTCCAGAATAAGCACCTATAGCAGCGGAATTATCCACCCCAAGAACGGTCGCATTATCACCTAGAACGACCGAAAGCTTTCCCTCAACTTTTGAACTTTTACCAATAGCGACAGAATACTCCTCTTTTGCCTTTGCATCGTGACCAATAACCACTGAATCTCGCCCAGATGTCTCTGCTTCATAACCTAAAGTGATACTGTAGTCATCCTTTGCGGAAGTATCCTTACCTATAGCAATTGCACCGTACCCAGAACTTGCGCCGACACCTAAAGCGATACCCAGACCGCCCTTTGTGAAAGCATCCTTACCTATAGCAATTGAACCCATATGATCTGCTGAGGGGTTCTCCATTGTTCTTGCGCCGACACCTAAAGCGATACTATAGCGATCCTCTGCTAAAGCATCCTGACCTATAGCAATTGCAACTACATGCTCTGTTACGCCCCCCTTTGCTTTTGCGCCAGCACCTAAAGCAATACTATAGTCGGAACCTGTTTCAGCCTCCTGACCTATAGCAATTGAGCCTGCCCCAAATGCCTTTCCCCTGAACCCCAAAGCAATACTATAGTCGAAGCCTATTTTAGGATTAAAGTCGGAACCTGTTTTAGCCTCCTTACCTATAGCAATTGAGCTTTCCCCAAATGCCATTCCCTTGAGACCTAAAGCAATACTATAGTCGGAACCTGTTTCAGCATCCCAACCTATAGCAATTGAGCTATCCCCAAATGCCTTTCCCCTGAACCCTAAAGCGATACTCTGTTCGCTCCGTGCTTTAGCCATTTCACCTATAGCAATTGCAAATTCCTCAGATCCCCCTGCTGAAGAACCTAAAGCGACAACCCCTTTTTTCTCTGCTAATGCGTTTGCACCCACCGCAACACTGAAGGGACCAGAGCGTGCAGAGTAACCCACGGCAACTGACAACGATTCTATATTTGCTGCAAAAGAACCCAAAGCAACTGACTTACTTGTAGCACCTGCGTTATTACCTATGGCAATACCGTTTAGTTCCGCCCGTGCTAGGTACCCGATTTTAATAGGGGTCTCCTCAAAACCCGGTCCCGCACTACCATCATCACGTAATGTCTCCAATACATCAAATACTGTATTTCTACCATCAACAGTCCAAGTGGCTTGACGAACTCCAAAATCACGAGAGCACCAATTATCAAATTGGTAATGCGTGACAAGATTTACATAATTTTCCTCACTGATTATCTTTCTTGAATCAGAGGAATTAGAAAGAACGACATTATCAATACCACAATAACGACCACCCGCAAAAGAAGAACCACGAGAATCTTTTGAAGCTTTATCAGGAGCTTTTAGGGAGATCATACCTTTGCCCTTAGGGCTTTGTAAACTTTGTATCGTTGTTTGTTGCTCTGTTAAAGTAGAGGCAACAACAGGCGCAACGCTCGATAAGAGTGCTGCCATAGCTGTCCCTAATGAAGCGGCTTTCAACAAAGGTGAACGACGAGAAAAATGATAATCATTTAAAACACTTTCCTTTGAGATAACACGCGATCTTTTCATAAGAAATCCCCCAATAAAAATAAAAAATAAATTTTAGACATCAAAAAGACACATTTAGATGCTATCTGTTTTCCTAGAGTGGAGTTTGTAATCTTTGTGGAAGGTAAAGGTTTTTGAATTTGATACAGACTTTTCTAAGAGAAGTATGTAGAGTTTTTTTGTTTGTTTTCGTCAAAGTATTTCTCATAGTCTGTTCCAAGTTTCCGATAAATGATATTAAGAAGACATATTTACGTTATGTTAAGGTTTGTAGGTTAAGTTTAGGAAGATAGTTTTTTATTTTCTGGTGTAGAAAGTGGCATAGTAGTTTTTTTATTTTTGGGTTAGGGTTGTTGTGTAAGTTTTATAGTTTTTTAAGAGTGATTTTGTTTTCTGGGATTAGTTTATCTTGATTCCTGTTTTATGTTTTTTATGTTGAACTCAATTTGGATATAATTGAGTTTTTTTGTTGTCTATACTTGTATTTTATTTTAGTGCATAGAACACAAGGAATAAAATTTCAAGAATTATTTGTTCTTATTCAGTATATTTATTTGAATTGGAGAGTGAATTTTTATGTCTTTTTTACGCTCTAATCAGCTCTGATAGGAGTTACAGTAGAGCGTAAAGGAAGGCCTTTTTGAACACTGAAGATAAATGGGGATTAACATCACCGTATTTTTGTTGTGCTTAGTTTTAAAGTTGATCTATTATATAGCTTCTTTTAAACCTTTTATAATTTTATCATTGCCAACATTATCAATCACAGCAAGAAAATTTGCATCTCCTCCTACTCAAGTGATTTTATTGGTTTTCTTGCTATCTTCATCTTTATTATATTGAATAGTGCCATTCGACCAATTGAATTCTCAAAATCATCAAACGTATTTTCAAGATCATCCACCTTTTGATTTTTTTCAACGCGGATTTTCTGTAACCGCATCATTAGATGCCTTTTTCTATATTATCGTCTATCATACTGATAATTTGTCCTACTTCTCTCTTATGACATTACATCATAGGACCCTGCATTTTAAACTATCATGCTTTGTTTGCTTTTCGATATTATCAAAATGATTATTTAGGTTTTCCATCCTTTTATTACCATCATTATTTGCCGTCTTCATCAGTCATAACATCTTCAATTCTTATAATATCTCAATCGAATCGACCAATAGAAACATCTGAGCTTATCATAATTCCGCAAAAATCGTATTTTTAGAAATGAGTTGCTTTAAGAGATATCTGAAACACCAGCAGCATCCAAAATAAGACTTTCTTTATAATAAGAAAAGACATCCTAACAAAATCAGATCATATATTTATTATGAATAAGATTACAAAATAACTTCTATAAAACAGAAGAAAAGACTACTTTGTTAAACTATATCATAGAGCTTTCTCTTTATAAAACACTTACGCCCTTCCCTCATTTTTGAAGGAAAGGCGTAAAAGAGATTTAAGAAAATTATCTGTCTTAATCTTAATGCATTTCTATTAATATCGCTGCACAATAATCATGCCGTGCGTTCCTATAGACTATTAACGCACCGGCAAGGTAAAGCTAACTCCTGCACCAACACCCCAATGACCTCCCGCACCTGTCACAGAAACATTAGAACGGATATTTCCATTTATAGATGTATAACCAGCACCAAAAGCAAGAGCAGATTGACTACGCCATAAACCGGTTCCAAATGCAACACTTAATGCACCAGGAATATTGTTATACCGCAAGTTAGCGACTGCTAAACCAATTGCTGCAGCTTGTCTTGCTTCTTTTCGTACTTCCTGAATGTTATAATTTAAAGCATCAAACTTCATATCTGTGTAGTCTTTTGCCTTCTCTACCGCATCATCAATAGCATCTACAACAATATTTTTGACCTTTTCATCTGTATATCTTTTTGCATCATCAAGAATAATCTCCATTTGTTGCTTGGTATAGTCATGTAACTGACCACCATTAATTGCTTCTTTCGATCCTGTTTCAATCTTACCATCTGCAACATTGTCAATGACAACAGGCTTCCCAGCATCACCCCCTACTAAAGTGATTTTATTGGTTTTTTTGCCATTTTCATCTTTATCATATTGAACAGTATTCTCAGCTATACCGTTAATCGTGTTGGACATATGGTCTACTTTATTTTCAACATTCGTAACGCGCTCGTTGGTCTCCCAAAGTTGCCCACCGTTAACTGCCTCTTTCGAGTCTTTTTCAACTTTACCATTTGCAATACCAGTAATCTTACTGTCCTTTCCTTCTCGGTTTGCATCATAAGCGCCTTTTTCTTCATTCCATTTTAAAGAATCTGAATCAGGGCCACCTTGTCCACCTTGGTTTTCAAGCTTTTTAATTCGGTCATTTAAAACAGACATACCTCCATTCACACCAGCAAAAGCACTGGCAACATCCTTATAGGCCGTTTCAGAAATAGAACCATTGGCACCAAACTTATAAATCGTAAAAGTAGGATCTGTCCATTTTCCATCTCTATATTGAGCACCGCCACCAAAATAAGAAGCAAGCTTGTTACTCATCTGAAAAAGCTGTTTCCCTGTAATGGCATCTGTCGAATTAATATCAATTTCCCCATCTAAAAGAAATGTCAGTTTACTATTTCGTTTTGCTTGGCCTTTAGATCCATGAAGTGCAACAAAAGCTCCTTCTTGTGCACTCCATAACAAAGCATCACTAGAAATATTGGCAATCTTGTCATTAAAGTCGTCAATCACATACTGTATACGCGTATTCACATTTTTAATATTCGCATCAAGCCCTGCAAAAGCTGAACCAACATCATTATAGATCTTTCTTGTTACAATTCCTTCTGTTGTTACATGTGATAAATCATAGACTGGCCGCGTAAAAACACCATTTCTGAATTCTGTACTACCACCAAAAATGTTCGCAATATCTTCAGAGAGTTTATTAATCTGTTTTCCGTTAACAGCATCACTCGACTCACTAGAAATTACACCATCTTTAAGATTATGAATAGCAACCGGTCCCTTATTATTCTGTCCACCCAAAGTAATGTTTTTATAATCAATGCTGCCATTTTGCCTCTTATCATAAAGAACTGCAGCAGCACTCATAGACTCAAAATCTTTATTGATCTCTCTTAAACTTTTATCAAGTTGGTCTTTGTTAACAGCTTCGTTGCCTTTTACCGCAGCTTTTACACCAGAAAGAGTTCTATCTTTTCCTGGCCGATCTGAAATATCAATCTTAGTGCCACCTCTTCTCGCACCAATAGTAATAAGTTTCGTATCTATATCTTGCTGAACAAGACTATTTTCCGTGATATTGGTTATTTGATTACGAATATCCTTCATAGAGCCATCAACACCCTTAAATGCTGAGCCAACATCATTATATTTAGAACCATTAATGGTATAGGTTGGTGCCTTACCACTCAGAACATCCGCACCACCTCCAAAATATTTCGATGTATACACTGCAACCTTTGATAAATCACCTTGAAGATTCGTTATATCTGTCTCTGTTTTTTCTACACTATGATTGAGTTTCTCAACATCTTGATTTGTTTTCCAAAGCTGTCCGCCATTCACGGCATCGGTTGATTGTTCAAAAATAAGCCCATCCGCAACACCAGTAATCTTCCGTTGCTTCTTTTTATTGTTTAGGATGCTAATTTCAGTACCATTCACATTCTTACCAATTGTAATAAGACCACCTTGGGCTGAATCCTGCTGAACAAGGCTATTTTCCGTGATATTGGATATTTTATTATTAATTTCCGTAAAACTATCATCAACACCTTCAAATGCTGAGCCAACATTATTATACTTAGAGCCATTAATGATATAGGTTGGTGCTTTACCATTCAGAATATCCGCACCACCTCCAAAATACTTTGATGTATTGCTTGCAACCTCCCAAAGCTGAGCACCATTTATTGCATCTGTTGAGTTTTCAGAAATACCTCCATCATCAACACCAGTAATTTGCCGGTTTTCACCTTTACTATTGGTAATATCAATTAAAGTACCTGCTGTTTTCTCTCCAATGGTAATAACATTATCCTGATTAGAATGTTGCTGAACAAGGCTATTTTCCGTTATATTGAGTATTTTATTATTAATTTCCGTAAAACTATTATCAACACCTTCAAACGCTGAGCCAACATCATTATAATCAGAGCCATTAACGCTATACGTTGGTGCTTTATCATTCACAACATCCGCACCACCTCCAAAATACTTTGATATATTGCTTGCAACCTGCCAAAGCTGAGCACCATTTACTGCATCTTCTGAGTCTTCAGAAATATCTCCATCATAAACACCAGTAATTTGCCGATTTTCACCTTCACTGTTGGTAATATCAATTAGAGTACCACCTGTTTTCGCTCCAATCGTAATAAGATTATTCTGAGTCGCATTTTGCTGAACAAGGCTATTTTCCGTGATATTGGATATTTTATTATTAATTTCCGTAAAACTATTATCAACACCTTCAAACGCCGAACCAACATCATTATAAGTGATACCACTAATTTCATAGCTCGGTTTTTCGGCATTCAGAACATCTGCACCACCACCAAAATAATTTGATGTATTGTTTGCAACCTTCCAAAGCTGATAACCATTTACTGCATCCACTGAGTCTTCAGAAATATCTCCATCCTCAACACCAGTAATTTTCCGGTAGTCATTTTCATTGTTGGTAATATCAATTAGAATACCACCTGTTTTCGCTCCAATGGTAATAAGATTATTCCGATCCGCATCTTGCTGAACAAGGCTATTTGCCGTCATATTGGATATTTTATTATTAATTTCCGTAAAACTATTATCAACACCTTCAAACGCCGAACCAACATCATTATAATCAGAGCCATTAACGCTATACGTTGGTGCTTTATCATTCAAAACATCCGCACCACCACCTAAATACTTTGATATATTGCTTGCAACCTGCCAAATCTGAGCACCATTTACTGCATCTTCTGAGTCTTCAGAAATATCTCCATCATAAACACCAGTAATTTGCCGACTTTCATCTTCATTGTTGGTAATATCAATTAGAGTACCACCTGTTTTCGCTCCAATCGTAATAAGATTATTCTGAGTCGCATTTTGCTGAACAAGGCTATTTTCCGTGATATTGGATATTTTATTATTAATTTCCGTAAAACTATTATCAACACCTTCAAACGCCGAACCAACATCATTATAAGTGATACCACTAATTTCATAGCTCGGTTTTTCGGCATTCAGAACATCTGCACCACCACCAAAATAATTTGATGTATTGTTTGCAACCTTCCAAAGCTGATAACCATTTACTGCATCCACTGAGTCTTCAGAAATATCTCCATCCTCAACACCAGTAATTTTCCGGTAGTCATTTTCATTGTTGGTAATATCAATTAGAATACCACCTGTTTTCGCTCCAATGGTAATAAGATTATTCCGATCCGCATCTTGCTGAACAAGGCTATTTGCCGTCATATTGGATATTTTATTATTAATTTCCGTAAAACTATTATCAACACCTTCAAACGCCGAACCAACATCATTATAATCAGAGCCATTAACGCTATACGTTGGTGCTTTATCATTCAAAACATCCGCACCACCACCTAAATACTTTGATATATTGCTTGCAACCTGCCAAATCTGAGCACCATTTACTGCATCTTCTGAGTCTTCAGAAATATCTCCATCATAAACACCAGTAATTTGCCGACTTTCATCTTCATTGTTGGTAATATCAATTAGAGTACCACCTGTTTTCGCTCCAATCGTAATAAGATTATTCTGAGTCGCATTTTGCTGAACAAGGCTATTTTCCGTGATATTGGATATTTTATTATTAATTTCCGTAAAACTATTATCAACACCTTCAAACGCCGAACCAACATCATTATAATCAGAGCCATTAACGCTATACGTTGGTGCTTTATCATTCAAAACATCCGCACCACCACCTAAATACTTTGATGTATTGCTTGCAACCTGCCAAAGCTGATAACCATTGATTGCATCCACTGAGTCTTCAGCAATACGTCCATCTTCAACACCAGTAATTTGCCGACTTTCATCTTCATTGTTGGTAATATCAATTAGAGTACCACCTGTTTTGGCTCCAATGGTAATAAGATTATCTTGATCCACATCTTGCTGAACAAGGCTATTTCCCATCATATTGGATATTTTATTATTAATTTCCGTAAAACTATCATCAACACCTTCAAATGCTGAGCCAACATTATTATACTTAGAGCCATTAATGATATAGGTTGGTGCTTTACCATTCAGAATATCCGCACCACCTCCAAAATACTTTGATGTATTGCTTGCAACCTCCCAAAGCTGAGCACCATTTATTGCATCTGTTGAGTTTTCAGAAATACCTCCATCATCAACACCAGTAATTTGCCGGTTTTCACCTTTACTATTGGTAATATCAATTAAAGTACCTGCTGTTTTCTCTCCAATGGTAATAACATTATCCTGATTAGAATGTTGCTGAACAAGGCTATTTTCCGTTATATTGAGTATTTTATTATTAATTTCCGTAAAACTATTATCAACACCTTCAAACGCTGAGCCAACATCATTATAATCAGAGCCATTAACGCTATACGTTGGTGCTTTATCATTCACAACATCCGCACCACCTCCAAAATACTTTGATATATTGCTTGCAACCTGCCAAAGCTGAGCACCATTTACTGCATCTTCTGAGTCTTCAGAAATATCTCCATCATAAACACCAGTAATTTGCCGATTTTCACCTTCACTGTTGGTAATATCAATTAGAGTACCACCTGTTTTCGCTCCAATCGTAATAAGATTATTCTGAGTCGCATTTTGCTGAACAAGGCTATTTTCCGTGATATTGGATATTTTATTATTAATTTCCGTAAAACTATTATCAACACCTTCAAACGCCGAACCAACATCATTATAAGTGATACCACTAATTTCATAGCTCGGTTTTTCGGCATTCAGAACATCTGCACCACCACCAAAATAATTTGATGTATTGTTTGCAACCTTCCAAAGCTGATAACCATTTACTGCATCCACTGAGTCTTCAGAAATATCTCCATCCTCAACACCAGTAATTTTCCGGTAGTCATTTTCATTGTTGGTAATATCAATTAGAGTACCACCTGTTTTCGCTCCAATCGTAATAAGATTATCCTGAGCAGCATCTTGCTGAACAAGGTCATTTCCTGTCATATTAGATATTTTATTATTAATTTCCGTAATAGCAGTGTCAACACCTGCAAATGCTGAGCCAACATCATTATAATCAGAGCCATTAACGGTATACGTTGGTGCTTTACCATTCAGAACATCCGCACCACCTCCAAAATACTCTGATGTATTGCCTATTTCATCACGAATCTCTGTAAAAACAACATCAATACCCTCAAATGCTGATCCAACATCATTATAAGTGATACCATTAATTTCATAGTCCGGTTTTATACCATGCAGAACATCCGCACCACCACCTAAATACTCTGATATCTTGCTTGTAATATCCCAAAGCTGAGATCCATTTACTGCACCAGTCGAATATTCAGAAATATCTCCACCATAAACACCAGTAATTTGCCGGTTTTTACCTTCACTATTGGTAATATCAATTAAAATACCTCCTGTTTTCGCTCCAATGGTAATAAGATTATTCCGATCCACATCTTGCTGAACAAGGCTATTTCCTGTCATATTAGATATTTTATTATTAATTTCTGTAAAACTATTATCAACACCTTCAAACGCTGAACCAACATCATTATACTTAGAGCCATTGATGGTATACGTTGGTGCTTTACCAGTTAAAACATCCGCACCACCTCCAAAATACTTTGATGTATTTTGTGCAACTGTTGTTATATTAGCTTCAATCTTAGTTATATTCGTCTCTATATTATCAATCTCAGTATCTAATTCTGAAATTTTTTCATTAGCCTCCCAAAGCTGAGATCCATTTACTGCATCAGTAGAATGTTCAGAAATATCTCCACCCCCAAGACCAGAAATCTTTCGCGATTTCTTTTCATTGTTTGCAATATTGATTGTATCTCCACTAACACTCTGACCAATAGTAATCAAACCTGTCTGGCTATCTTGTTGAATAAGGCTATCACCACCACCCCCTGTAAGTATCATCTCTCTTAATGCTTGTAGCTGTGCAACATTTACTGCATCAGTCAAATCAGTACCAGCCGCTACTCCCACAATCTGTCTAGTTACTCCATGCTGAGGATTACCAACACTGACTACGCCTTTAGTACTTTTCCATACAAAATCATTTATCGCAGCTTCACCGTGAGCTCTAGGATCATAACCACGAATACCAGGAGCAGTAACTGCAACAGAATTTCCTCCTAACGCAACACCACTTTCAGTAGTTACCTGCGCACCACTACCAATAGCAACCGAAGATGTTGTTCCAGCTACAGAATCATGTCCTATAGCAACTGCTCCTTCAACATATGCATGCGCTTTGTGCCCCAAAGCAACACTGTTAATGCTTTCTGCATGTGCTTTTGTACCTAAAGCAACACTATTTAAACCTTCTGCCTTTGCAAGAGAACCAAATGCAGCTGCAGATTTACCCGTCGCTTCAGTCCCAACTCCCATAGCAACACTTGCTTCCCCAGTTGCAAGAGAAGAAACCCCAAAAGCCTGTGCTCCACCAGCCTTCGCAGTCGCACCTGCACCAAATGCTGTAGAATAATTCCCAGACGCATAAGAACCACAACCCGTTGCAAAAGAATAAACACCAAAAGCTTCAGGCATAGCATTAGCAACCCCACCTGTCGCTGTTCCCATATAACCAACATTACCTTCAGTTACGCCTTCACTAAGCCAATTAACTTTTTTTGTTGAAGAGCCATAAGGATTGCGACCAGAAAATGTTTCGTTATTGATAAACCTATTATATTGCTCTTCTGCAGTTATGGCCGTACCAGGTTTCTGAGCGCCACCACGACCCGCAACATTATCAACACCACAAAAATCATCATCACCGTTAAAAACAATACTACCATGACTCCCATTTGGATAATGAGAAGCGGTACCATTTGAACTTTGATTAGTCGCTCCTGTTATTGCAAGATTAGCTGAAAAAACAGGAGAGGCACTAGACAAAAGGGCAGATACTGCTGCTCCTAATGACACCGTTTTAATGATATTTTGTGTTGATTTTTTTTTCATAACAAACCCCTCAATAAAAAACACATTCAATGCTAAAAACAAAGCCCAGCCTCACAAAAAAGAGCAAAAGCAACCCCTCCGCAAAACCACTTTTGCGTACTAAAAAATTCATAAAAATCTGAAAGCTACCCCGCCAATGCCGAAATCTATTGTGGTATCATTTTAAAACTCTGGATTTCACAAAAGGCCTAAAACCTTTCCATCCTAAAGTCTTAAAATAAATCAATAAAAATTTGAAATTACTCTGTCCTCTCTATCAGAGAGCAATGCGATCCTTCCTTCGATAAAAATCATTTTCAATAAAGAACAATTTGTCCTTTAGATGGAGCACATAAACCAAATGGCAAGTGTATAAATGAATAATTTTTTCTTTACCCTAAAAAATGCATTTTATATCAACCATAAAAAATACTTTACATCTGCAAATTTTCAGTAATAAATTTTTGAACTTCAGCAAGGTCTTCCTTACTAGAAACGGCTACAAAAGAGAGAGCAATCTCTCCTAATCCTAATTCAAAAAGACAACGACCAAGAACAGACTTATAATAATATTGCCTTTTCTTTTTGGCTGTTTTCATAATTTAAATTTCTTTATCGTTCAGACCAATCATTCTGTAGAGATCTATCGCTCTCGGAGTGCCATCAGTACCTTTCGTCTCTGCTGCCTCATTAGGAAGGAGGATTTTTGTAGGGCATTGTTCAAGAAAAACATCAAGAATACCAAAACGTGCTGCATCTGATAAACTTTGCGTGGCCATAAGAACAAGACAATTCTTTTTACGAAATTCTTTCAACCATTCACGGATTTTTTCACGAAAAACAGGATGGCCAAGCATAATCCATGCTTCATCTAGCGAGAGAATAGATGGCTGCCCTTTTAAACTTTTTTCAAAACACTTAAAAAGATAAAGCAAAACTGGTAAAGCATTTTTATCTCCTAACTTCATCAATTCATCAATTTCGTAAACAACGAAATTGTGCTCTTCTTCAAGCGGTTTCTTACCATCCAATAAATGCCCCATAGCACCAGAAAGTGTGTGATGAATCTCTTTATCTTGAACTGTCGTGACAAAATTGCCTAATGAACGCATATGCTTAAGCGTCTTCTTCATTTGCTGCATTGCACGATGAATTTCCATTTTTTGTTTTGGTGTTGGAGCAAGTCCTGTCTAAAGTTCATAACAAATGGAAACCCATTCTTGAGCCCAGAGATTATCGGCCTCCGTATCAACATCTGCTAAAGGCATAAGCGCATTCAAACTGCTATCACTTTCGCCAATATCATAGTGACGACCACTTACAGCATGACACAAAGTAAATAAGGAACGCCCTTTATCAAAAGCTGTTATATGCGCAGGAAGGTGCTTACCATTTTTATCTACTGCTTTTGACCAATAACGACATGATTGCGCAAGTAAAAAAGCGAGAAGCGTTGATTTTCCTGCACCAGTTGGTCCAAAAACAAGAGTGTGGCCAACATAATCAACATGCAAATTAAGACGAAAAGGAGTTGCCCCTGTTGTAACCACTTGAGATAAAGCAGGAGAATTATCAGGATAAAGAGGGCAAGGATTATTTTGCAATCCTAGCCATACACTCGAAAGAGCTAACATATCAGCAAGATTTTGCGTATTAATTAATGGCCGTCGAATATTCAGATAAGTTTGTCCAGCAATGGATCCTAACCACGCCTCCATTGTATTGACTGTTTCAATGCGCGCAGAAAAACCTTTATGTTCAACTTCCCGTTTTACCAGTCTGGCATTTTCGGTCAAAACTTCACGATCTTCATGCATTAAAACAATAGTCGGAGAATAATAACCATAAGCAACAAGACCTGATCGTGCTTCATTCATGGCAGCTTCCGCTTGTTGTGTCATCAACAAAGCGTCCATATTAATAGTTCCCTTATTGGTTTTAAAAACTTGAGAAAAAAATCCTCTGACTTTTTGCTGCCATTTCAATCGGTATTTATTTAAGGCTGTAATAGCTTCATGCTGATCCATAAAGATAAAACGGCTTGACCATCTATAATGCAAAGGTAAACCATCAAGAATATCTAAGATACCCAGATAACTGGCTGCTGGAAAACCATCGATCGAAATACAGGCAATAAATTTATCTCCAAGCCGTGGTGTATATCCTGGCCATAAATCAGTATAACCAAGCCATGAATTCAAATACATAGGACAATCAGGTATTCGAAGAGTAACGGCTTCCCCATTAATGGCATAATGTAAATAATTAACAAGCTGATCACTTTGATAAGTTTCTGAACCATTGTTCAGAGTGACAGTTTTCATGCGATGCATTTTAAGAAGATCACCAAGACCAATAAAGAGATCCTCTATTTTCTTTTTAAATTCTTCTAGCAAATGCTCAGCAGGAGTTGTCGTTTCAACCATATCGTCATCATAGACGATTTCCCCTAACTTAGATGATTTGCGTGTCGGAGGAAGATACTGGATCAACAGAGCATATTCTGTCTCATAATGCATCTCACTGCGCTTGAAATAAGAACGTCTTTCTGCATCAATCAATGCCGTAATAGGATCTGGAAAATGCGATAATGTTGCATCCGGATAACTCGGAGACTCTACACGGATAGCATCCACCCATATGGCCCATCCTGAATGAAAACGAGAAAGATATGTATTCACCAATCCCGTTATATAATTTCTTTCTGTATCTGTCGCTGACATGGGATCATTCCCACGAAGAAAAAAACCAGCTAACAAAGAACCATCTTTGCCTAAAACAATACCATCATCAATCAATGCAGCAAAATTCAAAAGATCAGGAAGACCTGCTAAGGATGAACGAAAATGTTTTAATTTAAGCATTAATAAGGTCTTACTGACTGTGCAACACGAAAGGGCATTGAAAAAGGCGCATAATAGCGACGATATTTCAATTAACGGATATAAATTCGAGACAAAATAGGATCAAATTTTGCCATTCTTCGCAGCACATAAAGACAAATAAACCAAATACAAAGACCAACACTAGCCGCAACAATATTCATGGCCGAAACAATAAGAATACCAGTCAAAAGCATCGAAAGAAGCATTAATTCCCGCTTTCCCCCATAATTTGTTGAGGACGATGAAGAGAACGAAATAATTGCGTTTGTCTTTTACCCCCCATTATAATCCTCCAACCACCACATTTGCAGGCACAACAGCACCAGAAAAGAGAGCGCTGGTAAGAAGAGTGTTTACAAAAACAATAACACTAATAAAAAGAACAAGATAAATAATTCGCTTTACAAATTCACTAATTTCACCCCCAAAATCAAAGCAATTCCACCCGCCACAAGTCCCATTAAGGAAACAGCAAAAGCAACAGGTCCTGAAACTGATTTCCTTAGTTTTTCAAGAGGTGTTTCCCAAGGTAAAGCTGCACCTCCTCCAGCTGTCGCATCAGAGGCATAAGCCATATCTCCCAAAAGAAAAAATAAGAGAACAATAACTCCTACAGCGTATAAAACTATCATTTGATTATAAGAATTATTCTTTGTATAAATTGAAGATAAGTGCATCATTTTTTCCTTTAATAAATGAGATTGGTTACATATTTATTGGCTGTGTGATCGTATCCACACACTTCAATAATTTCTTTAACCTTTCGGCCAGAAGAAATTTTCTCAATACTTAAAACGACATCAATTGTTTCAGCAATCAGGTGTTGCATAGGAGCAATCGTTGCTTCTGCTATTAATTGTTGAATTCTTGTTAAACCAGTTGAAGCATCATTAGCATGAACCGTTGCTATGCCCCCTGGATGACCCGTATTCCAGCTTTTTAAAAGAGCTAAAGCCGCACCATCTCTGACTTCACCAACAATAATGCGATCAGGAGCCATACGCATCGTTACTTTAAGTAATCGCGTCATATCTATATATTCAACAGCACGAAATGTTACTGTATTGGGCGCAGCACATTGAAGCTCAGCAGTATCTTCAATAATCACAAAACGCTCTTCCGGAAAGGTATCTGTCATTTCTTTGAGGATTGCATTTGTTAAAGTTGTCTTCCCCGTTCCCGTTCCACCAACAACAAGGATATTTTTATGATTTTTCACTGCACACTTTAAAAGCAATCTTTGCTGTGGAGTAAGAATATTCTTTTCAACATAATCATCTAACGTAAAAATCTGTGTTGCTTTTTTCCGAATTGTAAATGCTGGTGCTGCAACAATGGGTGGGATTACCGCCTCAAAACGGCTTCCATCTATCGGAAGTTCGCATTCAAGAATAGGACATTCTTTAGTGATTTGAGTACCGAGAGAAGTGGCTACTGTTCCCATTACAGCTTCAGCCCAATGGGCTTCCATCATCCCTACTGCTTTTTTTGCTTCACCTAAATGTTCAACCCATAAAGTTCCATCAGGGTTCAGCATAATCTCTATAACTGTTGGATCTCGCAGATAACTGCATACCTGCTGCCCAAATTCAAAATACATTTTCTCAATAAGCCGTCTCCTTTGTTCAGAATCCGTCTTATTTTCAATGCAGTTATGGACAAATTACCCCCCAATGTAACGCTTAAATCCCCATATATAGCGAAATTTGAACGTTAATCTACAAGATGAATCTGGTCAATAAAAAAATACCTATCTAATAGAGTTTATCCCCACTTTGGTTTTCTCAAAGAGAAAAATCTTCATCTTTTGTAGGATCAACACCGATAGCTTTAGCTTGCATTTTTTCGTAGAGTTACCGCATGGCCTTCATATTGTCTCTTCGTACATTAATAATCGATTTTTCAATGTCTGTTAAACGAGATTTATCGAGATTTCCTAATCGTGTATAATGCGATGCCATTGCTTGTCACGCTTCGTCATAAGGCAAAACACCTTACGATTTTTGGATAAACTATAGGCTTCATTTATCACCTTATATTGTACAGAGTCACTAACAAGCCCCACGTGTTTCTTAACAACATCTATTTCAGTTAATGCTGTTTAGACTATTGGACATTGCTTTACTATTGGAATACCTAAGCAAATCACTTCTCACTATGCTAAGCTCTATATCAAGAAGTGATAATAAATTTCCCGTTTTCCCAATGTTATGAATATAATTACGCAAATCACTTCGTATATCATGTAATTTCTTTGTTATTAATGTATCATCAAGATCTTTCACATAACCTTCTTCGCGGGACAAAATTCGTTCTAACTTTTTCAATTCTTTAGAAATAGTGTCCTCCTACCATAATATCCTTATCTAGCCAATCCGCGCCATATTCTTTATCTGCGCTCTTGGTAGAAAATTCCATATCACGTATAAATTGCGCACCATTTTGAGATTTAAGAAATAAGAGTGTGTGTGCTGGTAAATCAGCCATTGATAACCATTCCCATGCTGTTTCATCGTCACCAGCATGATCTGCTGCATCTGATTCAGCAAGATAAATACTATTTTGAGAAAGCCCACCTACTCACAATTCCTCACGTTCAGCTTCAGTCATATAGCTCTTAGGCATTTTCTTTTTCATCGAAATCTCCTTATCATGATAGAGAAAAACATTTTAATATAATGATTGAATCTGAGCAACAAAAAATACCTATAGCTTCTTTGTAGAAATCTACCGTTGATGTATAACGAACATCCATCCTAACCTAAAAAATGAACTTTTATGGCACAAAGGATAACAATTTAATATTTAAATACTTTTTAAATATTTACTATATATTTTGTACATAAATAATAAATATTTATTATTTAATTAATGATAATGAGGACTTTTTGGAAGCCTAACCTTCCTTGCTCCATCTATATTTATATAGTAGCCTCTTCTTTCGCAGAACTTAAATAAGCTATAGTTTCAATTACTAAAGGAGCTTTGCAGATTTTCCATTTTGTATTAATAAGTCAACTGCTAATTTATCAAATGAAACAAAGGTTTCACCACCAAGCCTATTACCCTCATAGGATATGATCCCATCAGCAAAATCCCCACCAGCTTCAAGAATAGCAATCCCCGCTTCAACAACCGGTCGATTCATTACTATATTACTCGTTGCTAGCAGATCGCGTAACATCCCAGCGACATCTTCTTTTGATAATTTTGCACCTCGACGAAGTATCCAAACAAGTTCGCATAAACAAGGTAAGGAAATAGCTATTAAAGAAGCTTCTCTTAAGATCTTGCTTGCCACCTTACCCTGTTTTTTATCATCTTGTAAAACTGCACGAGCTAAAACATTTGTATCTACAGCAATCTTCATTTTTTTCCTGCCCAACTAGAAGCAGTAATTTCGTTCATCTCTTCAATAGTCAGTGTCTTTTTTACCTTTCCAGCAAACCGTCCAATAAAGCTATCAATCGTAATTGTGGGTTGTGCTGCCTTTATACGAAGTTCACCACCTGGTAATTTGTCAAAATTGATCCGCTCACCTGGTTTAATACCAAGGTGCTGTAGTAGCTCTCGCTTTAGCGTAATTTGCCCTTTTGCCGTAACCGTTAGTGACGTCATAGAAAAATCCTCTTACCATAAATATACTTATTAGATATGCACAAAGAATGTAAAATTCAATTACTTTTTAAAATAGGCGAACAATATTTTATAGATGTTCCTTCTCATTTATTATTTTCAATCATTGAAAATGCATCTGAAGCTACAAAACATATTTTTAAAAGACTTTGTCATCTTCACTTCCTTCTCACGACAAAAAACGGAAATTCTTGTAAACCTCTATATAATAATTATTTTTTAAATGTTTAATATGTATTTTATACATAAATAATAAATATTTATTCTTTATTTTAGAGGAAGAATTGCCATTGGGTGGCCTTGCCATGCAGGTAAAATAATATCCTTTGTGACCATAACATTAAAATTATAACTAGGACGGATAGTGATTGTTGGCTGAATATTGAGGTTTTTTCTCGTCATTTCCATACCAACCTCACCCCATTGTCTTCCAAGCTCAGCAGCTAACATTTCCTTGACCGTTTCAGTATTACTATTAACATGACTTGTCTTACTTGAATTTTGTGATAATTGCGAAGCACCAGAAATAATAGAAAGTAAGAGAGCATTTCCAAAAACTTTTAGATAATGGTTATTTACTTTTGTATAACATACACTGTATGTATGTAAGACATATGTAATATATACATAAAACTTAAATAATCTGCAAAAAATACCTGCTTTCTTTAATGGTTTTAAAGGAAAATCCTTGTCTAAGCTATTTCTCTAAAATACGTGCACGTGGGATATTAAAATATATTTTAATGTTCCTAGCTTTACATAATAATGAGGGGTTTAATTTTTGTAGACTTAATATTTTTTCATTCAATAAATGCAAAGTATTCACACGAACCTCTAATATCTTATCAAGATAGCTCTGTGATAAACCAATATTAATAAATGTAAAAAATATTATTGTAATCCGGTATAATCCGGTATATATTCCGGTATGCAAATAAATACACTCAAAATCACACAAGAATTGTTAGCCCTTATTACTGAAATTGATGAGTTCAAAGGTGCATGGCGCGCTTTCAAAACTCTTGCTCCAGAACGTTTGAATGCTCTGCGTCATATTGCAGCTGTTGAAAGTATTGGATCTTCTACTCGTATTGAAGGAAACAAATTAACAGACCGTGAGATTGAAAAGCTTTTATTAAATTCAGAAATTAAAAGTTTTAAGAACCGTGATGAACAAGAAGTTATTGGTTATGCAAAAGTTATGGAAATAATCTTTCAATCTTGGAAAGATATTCCTATTACAGAAAATCATATTAAACAGCTGCATCGTGATCTTTTATATGAGAGCGATAAAGATGAACGTCATAGAGGGGAATATAAGACATTACGTAATGATGTAACAGCATTCAATTCTGAAGGGAAAATGGTTGGTATTGTTTTTGAAACAGCAACACCATTTGACACACCATACCGAATGCAAGAACTTATCGATTGGTTTAATAAAACCAATGAATTAAATAATCTTCATCCTTTACTTATGATTGCTATTTTTAATGTCATTTTCTTAGCTATTCATCCTTTCCAAGATGGAAATGGACGTTTAAGTCGTATCTTAACGACCTTACTTTTGTTACAAAAAGGTTATGTTTACGTACCATATTCATCACTTGAAAGCATTATTGAGAATAATAAAGAAAGCTACTACTTAGCTTTGAATCAAACGCAAAAAACAATTTATACTAAGACACCCAATTGGGAACCTTGGATACTCTTTTTTTTACGTGCTCTACAAAAACAAAAACGCCAATTAGAAATGAAAATAGAACGTGAAAAAAATACTCTTTTGGCTCTATCTGAATTAGCTCTTAATATTCTTGATTATGTTAATAATCATGGGCGTGTTACAACTCGCGATATGGTTCGTGAAATTGGAGCAAGCCCCAATACACTTAAAGCAACTTTTACATCATTAGTTGAAAAAGGATTTTTGACGCGTCATGGAGGAGGACGATCAACTTGGTATAGCTTACCTTAAGCTCTTGGCATAGTAATGATTGGTTTAGTTTTTGTTGGCTTTATCTTCCTACGTTCAATGAACGAACGCAAAGTATTCACACTGACTTCTAATTGTTTAGCAATACGTTTTTGTGACAAACCAACATTTATAAATGCTTGAATTTCATCAATGTGATTGTCCAACTTTAATTGTGTAGAAATACTCCCTCTTGGACGCCCTAGTTTTATTCCTCGCTGACGAGCAACATTTAAAGCTTCTTTTGTGCGCTCTTGAATTAAATGCCTTTCAATTTGTGCTACCATACCTAAAATGGTTGCTATGATATCGCTCTGTAAGCTCCCATCCATGATGAGATTTTGTTTTATCACATGTACAATTAAACCGCGTTCACTAGCAGCTTTGAGAATTTCTAAAACAGCAAGAGAAGAACCAGCTATACGAGAAAATTCTGGTGTTAACAACACATCTCCCCGTTTTGCTTTTTCAATTAAAGCACCAAGTTTACGTTTGCGCCAATCTTGGCCTCTACTTGCAACTTCCTCTTCAATATGAAGTGGAGCAAAGCCATGTTTGTTAGCATATTCTAACAAACCAAATTTTTGATTTTCTGTATCTTGTCCATCACGAGAAATGCGCAAATAAGCGTAAAATTTTGCCATATTCAATAAAAACATCAATTTAGATTTAAATTGATATATTTTTATTCAAAAAAAATGTCAAAGAAATATAGAGTTTTATATCAGAAAAAATGATCGTTTTCTTTGATCGCATTCTAAGGGTAATTAAAAAATCTATTTTTTCTTTTTATCACCTTTTCTAGAGTTATTGTAGAAATGAATTAAAAACTCTAGAACATCACCGAGAGTTAAAAGATTTTGTCCAGGCGGTGTCAATTCTTCAGCAAGAGCACGAAATTCTTCATCAACTTCTGGCCGTACTGCAAGAGTTATACGATTTGTTCTCAAACTGCGACGTTTAGAACGCCCATCAATGGAACCAGATTTAGTTAAAACAAACTCCTTTGTATTTTCAAAAGATCCATGACGGGTCGTAAAACCACTTTGTTGAGCAATTTTATCGATGTCTTGTTTATTGCGTTTGATAGCCTTTGTTGTAGGTTCTAAAGCAGATAAATTGTTCAAAATTGAGAATGTTGGTTTACGTTCTTTTGTCATGACATTATTCCTTCGAGTTTTAATGCTTCTACGATATCAGCAGCAACTTGCTCAGCGTTCTCTATAGCAGACGCAGTATTTGATACATCCTCTTTATTGAGCTGATAAAGAGTACATCCAAAACTAAAGATAGAAGAAAAAGCAGCTTTATTCATCATGCCGTGTTCTAAAACAGGAAGTTTTGCTTCAGCCAATTCTTTACGAATTTCTTTTTCTTCTCGAGTTTGTATAACAGAGCTTTTTGAGAACAAAATGCGATAAGGAATATTACTTCTTCTAGCTCTTCCCTCACGAGCTATAAAAGAAACAACTTTTGCTGCTTCACGACTATCAAGTTTTGTTCCAGACATAGGAATAATAACCATATCAGAACGGCTAATAGCATAGGATGCTGTTATATTTGCTGATCCTTCAAGATCAACAATAACAAAACTATGTGTGTTAGCTGCTTCATCTATAACGTCCAAAATAGTGTTTTCATTAATTCCTCCTTGGACATCTATATTTAACGGATAATGAGTCCTAGCATTTTGCCACCACTCATCAGCGATAGGCTGATTAGGATCAGTATCGATTATTTTAACTTTTGATCCATGTTGAGCCAAAACTTGCGCAAGAATAAGCGCTGATGTTGATTTTCCAACACCACCTTTTGTTGAGCAGAATACAATTGTTGGCATATACAAAAAACCTTACTTATGTCTTACATATGCTATATATAACAACATACATTTAACATATGCTTAACATACGGGCTGTTTAAGTTTTATGTATATATTACATATGTCTTACATATATATGGTGTATGTTATACATATGTCATATGTTTTCTTCTTTATACTGAAAGATGGCGTTTTTTTGCATGAAGAAGCTCTTCCTTTCATTCATGATTTCGGAGCCGCGTAAGAAGGACAGAATAAGCCGTTGAGTTCTGGGTCAAGGATGCCGTTAGGCACCCTGAAAGGGTTTCCTTGACCTTAAGAACTAAGGCTTGTTAGTCCCTTCATTAAACGCGGATCTGATCTCATGATTTTGGTGAGCGGTCCGGAGAGTCTGAGAGGCGGAAAGCCTCTCATTTAACAAGCGAAGTGACGTATAGGGAAGGGAACGCGCGCCCATGTAGCGCCGTAGTGACCGACCTATACGGAAAAAAGCTTGTCAATTTTAAAAGATGAATGAATATAAAAAGTTTTATTATGCGTGCTTTATTGGATTACAGTTCTATACCAATAGCTTTGGCTTGCATCTTTTCGTAGAGTTTTTGCATTACTTTTATGTTTTCTCTTCGCACTTTAAGAATTGATTTTTCAATGTCTGTTAAACGCGCTTTGTCCCAATTTCCTAGTCTTGCATAATGAGATGCCATTGCTTGGCATGCTTCATCATAAGGTAAACCACCTTTACGATTTTTGGGTAAACTATACCCTCTATTAATCACGTCATATGTCTCAGAATTAGAAACGAGTTTTATGTGATCTTTAACAACATTTATTTCAGATATTGCTGTTTTAAGACTACTTATCATCCCTTGGCTATTAGCATATCTTAGCAAATCATTTTCTACAAGACTACGTTCCGTGTTAAGAAGTAATGATAAATCGTCACTCTTTCCAACGTTATGAATATAATTACATAAATCACCCCTTGCACTATGTAAATCCTTGGTAATCAGTGCTTTTTCAAGACTTTGCACATAGCTATTTTCTTGTAATAATATCCAATGTAACTTTTCATATTCTTTAGAAATGATAGCCTCCTATGACAACACCTTTGTCTAACCAGTCGGGACCATATTCTTCATCAGCATTTTTGGTAATAAACCCCATATCACGAATGAATTGTGCTCCACGCTGACTTTTAAGAAACAAAAGTGAATAAGCAGGTAATTCAACCATTGCTAACCATTCCCATACTGCTTGCCTGTCATCTGCTTTAGCAGCCGCTCTTGATTCAGCAGTATAGATAGAGTTCTGATCAAATCCACCTACTCGCAATTCTTCGCGTTCGGCATCGGTCATATAACTTTTAGGTAATTTCTTTTGCATAGAAAATTCCTTTCTGTGATATCCTTAGTTCAGTTGTTTTTTAAAAAGCAAACGGGTTATATCCTATACCTCTTTTGGTTCAGGTATTTTAAAAGTTTTCAGGACTTTGTTCAACTCTGATTTGAACGCGGAAAATTCTTCCTTTTTTGGTGTTTTTTTATTCTTTTTTTCTATACATTTCTCGTTGAGTTTTTCCGTATCATTTTCCTTTAACAAAGCATAGAAAGAGCGTTCTAGATGTAATTCATCACGTTTTTCTTTAGCCATAATTCCGCGGAGATATCCTCTAGGTGAAATTACGAGCTGTCTATGTTGTTTTTCGAGAATAATTCCCATAGCGAAAGCGGTTTTTTCTAATCCCATAGTGTTTTTAGCTTCTTCAACGGCACTAGAGGAAATTCCCATTATTTTAGCTAAGAATCCCATGGAACCAATTAAATCTCTTACAGAAGTAAGTCGATTGTCGAGATACATGGCGGTATGAGGGAGAGCTCTGATCCACATATATGGCTTAATTTGAGGCAATGTATTGTTATTTGAAGGAAGTACAGTTTCGTTTTTGCCTTTCTCTTTTTTTTCATAAGCTATTTTATCGTGACCGAAGGTCACGTCAGTTATTTGAGTGTGTTCAGATTTTTCTGAACACTCCTTTTTGTTATTACTATTACAAATATAGTTAAGGGTTTTAGATTCTATGTGTATCTTGCTAGCAAGATGCCTGTATCTTGTTTTTTGTGTTTTTCGCTTAAAAAAACTTTTCAAAATCCACTCAAAAAGACGAATTGCTTTCTGTAATTTATGAAAGGAAGCTTTAGCTGGTCGACCAATAATTTGAACTATTTTTTGCATTCGAGAAAAGAGCAATGATGCAAATGGTGTAGCTTCAATTGAAGTGTAAGAGGATTTAATTTGTCGCACCAATCCGCGAAAACAATGCAAAGCTTCTTCATGTTTTTTTTGAGTTTCTAGTGCTTGGTCTACTTTTTCCTTAAGTTCATCATATCGAGCAACAAGAATACGTAAATCAATACCACAAGCTGTTATGAAGTCAGTCTTATGATTACGTAAAGAATACCGTTTAAAGTTACTAGAGTCCCGCATAACTATAAAACCAAAATCATAGAGACGTGAAAGCAAAAAACTCACACGCGATTCACTACGGCCAATTTCATAACTAAGTCGTTTATTGCTTTTGAAAACGACATGGCTCCACATAGAATAACGTTAAAGCAAGCAAGATATTAAAGTATACCCAAAAGACTTCGCTTAATTTCACTCTTCAGCCCCCAGAAGAAGCCAATATAAACATCTTTTAGCCCCAAAAAACCGTTACCTTTTATATTGATTATTAAAAATGGAGATTAATTATGCCTAAATCAAAAGATTTAACAGACCAAGCCAGCAGTCAAGACCAAGCCAGCGGTCAAGACCAAGCCAGCGGTCAAGACCAAGCCAGCGGTCTAAACCAAGCCTTCTTTGCAAGCGGTCCAATTCAAACCAGTAGCCCATTAAATAGTGGTTTAACACTAGACGAGCTTATAATGCGTTTAGAGACTTTAGAAGCTACAAACCAAACCAGCAGTCAAGATCAAGCTAACGATCTAAACCAAGCCCTCTTTGCAAGCGGTCCAATTCAAACTAGTAGTCCTTTAAGCAGTAGTACAACATTAGAAGATCTTATAACGCGTTTAGAGATTTTGGAGACTACAATCCAAGCTAACGATCAAGATCAAGCTAACGATCTAAACCAAGAACTCTTTGCAAGCGGTCCAATTCAAACCAGTAGTCCATTAAATAGTGGTACAACATTAGAAAGTCTTATAACCCGTTTAGAAGCTTTGGAGGCTACAAACCAAGCCAGCGGTCAAGACCAAGCCAGCGGTCTAAACCAAGAACTCTTTGCAAGCGGTCCAATTCAAACCAGTAGTCCATTAAATAGTAGTACGACACTGGAAGAGCTTATAACGCGTTTAGAAACTTTGGAGGCTAATGAAGTAACAGAAAAAGCAAATATCTTATTCAATAAGAAAGCATTAAAAAGTGTTATTTCAGATTTAGAAAATGACATTACTAATAGTAGTTTCGTCGATGCCAACTATGCACATATAGACTTTACAATGATGCCTAGATTGGTCAAGCAAGAAAATGACAAATGTCCAGAAATAAATCTTCAATTCATTACAGATCCTGAGCAACTTGTGACATCAATACAAAAAGTAGTCAATCGGGGGATTCCCTCTTCTAGATTTCTAATGAGTCTAGAAGGTAATGACCCTCATTTTGCGATAATTGATCAGCAAACTATTGCTAATAAAACATCCTTAATATTGTTTGAAACTACAAAATTCACACATATGAATGCAGAAATACTAGGAGTAACAGTGAAATCAGCCATTGAAGCAGCCCAATTACCTTATTGTTATTTTTCCATGGCGGAAATGAATCTTCAAGCAGACTCCTCTGAAAGCGGAATTATAAGTTTGCTTTTTGCCAAAAAACTTCATCTCGAAGCTGATAAATTAAAAGTAATGCACCAAGATAATATTAGCGGTATTTTATGTAAACGAGGAGTTCCTTTACCTTATCATAAAGTAGATGAATATCTTCCAGGGACTTTTTATAAACATGCACAAACGGGAAAACGTATCGCTAAATATGTAGACACAAATCGGGAGTATTTTATTAAAAAAATTAACAATAAAGATGAAATTCTGCACCATAGATTGGATAGACATTCAGTTTTATTAGAAGATAAAGTTGTATCTTGTTCATCACAGAAAAAAAGAATTGAGAAATATAAAGCTCTGGTAAGATAAATATAAATCTCTGATTAAAGTATTTGCTATGCCGTAAATATCATCCTGTGTGGTTATGATAGGGGGTGTGTTTAATTTCTATTAATCAGAGGCTTTTTGATGCTCGATAAATCGATTAATAATATTAAGTACAGTACCTTAACTGACGCTAATAAATTAAGTAAAGTAGTAACAATTTGTTGCTGTATAATCTTTCCGAAAAATGAGATTTTTTTGAATATTCTATTAGAATATAGTCTTCAGTTTTTTACAATAAGTACTACTACTTTCTATAAGTCATAAAAAACATGCTTGTAATTTGTAAAATGAATATTCCCACTTTAATATTCATTCTGCTTCAACAGCACAACATTCTTTTAATTATAATCATACTGTTAAAAAATATTAATGTGTAGAATATGATTACAATAATCATACGGATAATGTTAATGTATTAAATAACTATCCTCTAAACTAATAATTTTTTAAACAATAAATTTAGTATCCAATTATTTTTACAAAGCCATTCGATTATAATTATTTCGAAATAGAGTAACGAAGAATGTTAACGGTATTTAAGTACTTGTCTATAAGCTCTCTTACCGCTACTACTATCTATGCGAATATTTCACTTTGGATAAAATACAAAAAACAAACAATTAAGATAAATAACATATGGTCAGAAAAAGCTCTTTTCCATTTGTTAAAGCTGTCTATCCCAGTCTAGATTCCGAACTTAACAATAATCCAAGTATCAAGTTTCCTATAAAACATAAGTTAATACCAGCAACAGAGAACACATTTGATTTGTTTAGTAATAAAAAGTAAGGATAAATTTACGCTTTGGTTAATTATTCAAGTTATGCAACCAGAAATAATAAATCCTATAAATATTATTTTAGAACATACTTCTTTTAACAATCCACATAAAATACTTAAAGCTTCCTATGACATTTGCATTGGCTTTTTCATTTTTCAGAGCTACAGAGACCGAATTTTTGGCTTCAGATGTCCATACTAGAACCTGCTATGATAACTCCATTGGCAATGATAAAAACGAAATCAAAGAACTATATACTAAAATCTAACTATAGTAATCTGTCTTATTACATAAGAAAAGGATTACTGAATACAAAAATCTGATGAGATTGTGACACTATTTTTAAAAATTGCTAATCATGTTAACTAATTAACATGGAGAAGTAAATTTCTTCAAAACTTATCATAAAAGTTTTTTAGATTTAAAATATTAATTTTACCTTCTTTTTTCAAAAAGAGAGAAAATTAATCTATGACATAATGTAATCATAATAATGTTATATTATCTGAGTCTGTTAAAATTTTTTATAAAGTCAAATGATTTAATGCGGAAATTATTGAGTGCAATAAGGAGTGCTGTTGGTTTATCTAATACCGAAGACGGTGTTGGTTTAAGTAATGAAGCGCTAGCAAACGTTATTACAGATTTAGAACGTGACATTGCTGATATTTATTGGCCTGATATTAATTATATAGAAAGAGATGTTAAAATGATGGATGCCTTGATAAGGCAGGCGAATAATAAATATCCAGAAATGAATCTTACATTGATTAAAGAACCTAGAGATTTGGTTGCATCAATCAAAAAAACAATTAAGAATAGAATCAAATCTTCTAGATATATAATTAACGTAGGAGGAAATGATAATCGCATTCATTTTGCAGTACTTGATCACCAAACTATTGATAACAAAGTATCTTTGATATTATTTGAACCTGCGAGATTCGATTTTCCAATACCAGCAATTCTAGGAGCAAAAATGCAATCAATCATGGAATGTCGATTACCTGACTGTTATTTTTCCATGGCAGAAATGGATATTCAACGAAGTATATCTGAATGTGGAATTTTTAGTTTAGCTCTCGCTAAAAAATTTTATCTTCGGTCCGATAAATTAGAAAGATTACATAGAGATAATATTAAAGGTGATCGGTGGGATAGAGAAGTTCATTTATCTTCCGGTTTTTTGGATATGTATCTTCCAATCGACTTTTATAAACACGTGCAGGGTTTAAGACGTCTTAAAGAATATGTGAAAAAAAATCCAGGATCTGAAAACGAAATCGTTAACAAAAAAAATGAAACTATTTTTGAAAGATTTGAAAAAAATACAGTTGTAACAAGGGGTAGAGCTATGTCTGTATCAGCACACAAAAAAAGGATTACTGAATATAAATCTCTGATGAGATAGTGATATCATTTTTAATGTTTGATTATTTATATAAATAGTGAGTATTAATTTTTATATGTTTTTTCTGCATTTGAGAGTTTTAGATTAGTATTATAAGTGCTACCTCATAGGGGTTGTGTAATATTTATAGTTTTAAGTGATACTTCCATACACTCGATAATTAACCTATTAAAGACTTTTCTATTACACATCTACATACTTAAGTTTCAACGTTTTATTTAATACGGCTGTTTTGGATATACGCTAATAATCCTAATGTTGAACTATCATGATCGCTATTCTCATCTTCTCCACCAATCATTGGCAATAATTCACTTGCTAACTTTTTGCCAAACTCAACACCCCATTGATCAAATGAATTAATATTCATTAAAATGCCTTCAACAAAAATACGGTGCTCATAAAGCGCAATCAAACGACCAAGAGTAAAAGGTGTCAGTAAATCTTGAAGCAAGATAATACTAGGCCGATTTCCTTTACAACTTTTATGAAGAGCTAAATTATCCATATCAGTATTATCTACTCTATGAATAGTATTTTGTCTATCTTCAACATCACAACCCTTCATCAAAGCTTCTGACTGTGCCAAACAATTAGCCACTAGCATATCATGCATATGACGTAAATTTGGCTCATGCCCTTTTGCAAATAAAATAAATTCTACAGGAACGATATCTGTTCCTTGATGTAAGAACTGAAAAAAAGCATGTTGTCCATTTGTTCCTGAAGCCCCCCAAACAATCGGCCCACTTGGAAAATTCATTGGTTTACCATCCAAAAAAACTTGCTTGCCATTTGATTCCATATCAAGCTGTTGTAAATAAGCTGGCAAACGCTCCAAACGCTGCGCATAAGGAACAACAACACGTGATGTATAACCACAAATAACGCGATGCCAAAATCCTAAAAGGGCGAACCGAATGGGAATATTTTGATGTAAAGACGCGCTCTTAAAATGTTGATCCATCTGCTGGGCACCTTTGAGAAATTGACGAAAATTCTGGCTACCTATTGCTAACATAATAACAAGGCCAATTGCTGACCAAACTGAATAACGTCCCCCTATCCAATCCCAAAACCTAAAAATTTTTGATGGAGCTATACCAAATTCTATCGCTTTATCAACTGCACTTGATACAGCAACGAAATGGGTTTTTATTGCTTCCTTACCTAAATGCGCACTAATCCATTGACGTGCAACACGAGCATTAAGTATCGTTTCAACTGTAGTAAAAGTTTTAGAGGCAATAACAAATAACGTTGTTTCTGGATTTAAATTAGCAAGAGTGTCAGAAATATGTGCACTATCAACGTTAGAAACAAAATGACAACGTGGACCATTATGATATGGCTTCAAAGCGCCCGTAACCATTGCTGGCCCGAGATCAGAACCCCCAATACCGATATTCACAATATCAAGTATTTTCTCACCGCTGCTTCCCTTATAGCTTCCATTGCGGACCATTTCAGAAAATGTTTCCATGCGGGAAAAAACAGCTTGAATATCTTGAACAATATTGCATCCATCTAACATAAAAATTTCATCGACAGAAAAACGCAATGCAACATGAAGAGCTGAACGTTGTTCTGTTTTATTAATAATTTCACCGGAAAACATTGCTTTACAACAACCTAATACATCTGTTGCAACAGCAAGATTATCCAAAAGCCGCAAAGTATTAAATGTTACACCGCACTTTGAAAAATCAAAAAGAAAATCACCAAGTTTTAAAGAAAAATGAGTAAAACGTTGCGCATCTTCTATAAAATGTTGACGGATATCACAAACCCTATCTTGTATAAGATGCTGTTTTAGTTCCTTCAAAGTCTCATTAAAAGCTTTTTCATTACGAATTATCAATTATATCTCCCTAATCATTGATAATAGAATTTTAAACATTAATGGTAACAAGATAGAAAACTATTCAACTTATTTTCATTGCATACTTATAAAATAAAGCTATGCAAAAATAAAAAAGATAAAGTACTAAAATGATATCTTTCAAATAAAAAATTTAAAAATCTATTCACCTTTTATTCTTAAAAAATCAGTCAATGTGGCTAAGATCGTCTTTTAAACGCAGAGCTTGTTCTGCTTTTGGTTGTATAAAACGTCCAAGTAAGAGATAAACAACTGGCGTCATAAAAAGAGTAAAAATCGTTGCTAGACCTAAACCACCAACAATAACCCATCCTAAAGCTATACGTGCTTCTGCCCCAGCGCCTTTTGCTAAAACTAAAGGAATTCCTCCTAAGATAGCGCAAATCATTGTCATACATACTGGGCGAAGACGGATATTTGCCGCATCTTCTACAGCTTCACGCACACTTTTACCTTGCTCACGTAACTGATCTGCAAATTCAACAATTAAAATACCATTTTTTGCCATAACTCCGACCAATAAAATCAAACCGATTTGACTATAAATATTCAAACTAACACCGCTAAAAAGCATAGCAATTACAGCACAACCAAGTCCTAATGGTACAGTAGCCATTATAATAAAACCTGAAATAAAACTCTCAAACTGCGCAGCTAAAACCAAAAGAATAATCACAAAGGCGATACCAAAAACAATCATGAAACTAGAAGATGTCTCACTAAGTGTTGCAGCTTCACCCAAAGGAATAATATAATTTCCTTCCACTAACAAAGGAGAAGCAATATTTTCTATAGCTTGATACGCATTTCCCAAAGAAACACCTAGAGCAAGATTTGCACTTAACACAACTGCACTCATACGTTTTTCTCGTTTTAACTGTGGTGCAATAGCTTTTTCATGCAAATTTGCAATAACCGATAAAGGAACATATTTATTGTCTGTAGTTTTAAAAAAAACATTCTCCAGATCAGATGGATCAGTAATGGGGTTCTTACGCGATGTCAGTTTAACATCGTAAGAATGATCATCTACATAAATGGAACCAATCTTTCTTCCATCTAACATTGCTTGTAGCGTATTACTCAAATTAGTGATATCAATACCTAAATCAGAAGCTTTTTCTCGATCAATTTCAATAAAAAATTGTGGTTGTGTTGCATCTACGGTAAGCCGTGGACGAATAAAGCGCGTATCAGATTGCAAAAGCTTAATCAGTTCGCCAGCAATAGATTGTAATTTTGTATAATTATCTCCGAGAATTGCGAATTGTAATCCTTGACCAGTTCCTCGAACTCCTAATGAATTTCCTTGAGCTGCAAATACGAATACTGCCGGAAATTCTTTAACCTTCACATTAATATCTTCTACAATCTCTTGCTGGCTCCGAGAACGCTGATCCCAAGGTGAAAGCAACAAAACAAGAAAAGCACTATTAGGTGAACCACCAACTCCAGCAACAGAGTAACTATTAATAATCTCACCAGCATCACGCAAAGGCTCTAAGCTCTCTTCAATCTGCTTCACCTGCTCATTCAAATATTGCACTGAAATCCCTTGTGGCCCATTAATAACTAAAAAAACAACGGCTCTATCCTCTGTTGGTGTTAATTCCTGTTGTAATTTCATGTAGCCTCCAAGACAAAGGCTTGTAAAAACAAACGAAACCAGTACAGCAGTCCAAGGACGTTCTAAACATTTATGTAAACTATAAGCATAGTTCCTGCTAAAAAAAGTACCTAATTTATCTAAAAGAGCAAAATAATGCGCTTTTTCTCCACTGTCTTTAACATATTGTTTAAGAAAGCGTGAAGCAAGCATAGGACAAAGTGTCAAAGCAACAACTGAAGAAAGCAAAATGGAAATAGCTAAAACAAAACCGAATTCTCTAAAAAGTCCCCCAACCTGTCCAGGAAGAAAAGAAATAGGTACAAAAACAGCAACTAAAGTTAATGTCGTTGCTAAAACAGCAAAAAATACTTCTTGTGTTCCTATTACTGCTGCTGACTGAGATCCTAATCCCATATTACGCCTTCGAACAATATTCTCAAGAACAACAATTGCATCATCCACAACAAGCCCCGTCGCCAAAACAAGTCCTAAAAATGTCAAAATATTCAATGAAAACCCTGCAAGATAAATTGCTGCAATTGTCCCTATAAGAGCAACTGGAATAGACAAAATAGGAATAAGTGTTGCACGAATATCTCTAAGAAAAAGAAAAATAACTAAAATAACGCTTAATATAGCGATGGCTAAAGCAACTTCAACTTCATGAAGAGCACTTTGAATAAAAATAGCATCATCACTAAGAATACTCATATGCACAGAAGGAGGCAAAACAGCTTTAAGTTGTTCAAGAACCGCCCGAACACCTTTAGAAATATTGAGAGTATTAGATTGCGCCTTACGCACAATCCCTATCCCAATCCCTGTTTTCCCATTAACGCGAAGAATAACTGTTTCTACATCAGGGGATAAAGTAACACGTGCAACGTCTCCAAGTCGGACATGAGATTTTAAGATAACTTGTTCAAACGCTTCAGGTGTTGTCAAGCGAGCAGTCGCACGTATAATTAAGGTTTGTATAGAATTGCGTAATGATCCTACAGGAGCATCAGTTGTCATATCAGCAAGAACACGCGAAATATCTCCCATGGTCAATCCATAACTAGCAAGCTTCACTTGATCAACATCAATCTGAAAGATTTTCGTGCGAGCACTATCAACTTGCACATCACCAACACCATCAACAGCAGAAAGCGTATCAATAATTTGATCATTTACAATCGTTGTTAAATCATCAATATTCATTGTTGGTGAAGTCACGACTAAATACATCATCGAAGCAGCATTTGAATCTGCTTTAATAATTAAAGGTGAATCTGCATCTTTTGGTAGAGAATAAGTAATGCGAGAAATAGCATCACGAATGTCAGATGCTGCAACATTTAAATCAACACCAACATTAAAATTAATTTGTACACGAGAACGACCAAAAGAAGAAGTTGAAGAAATTGTTTTAACCCCTGAAACACGAGCAACAGCATCTTCTATAACTTTCGTAATCTCACGATCAATTGTTTCTGCTGATGCACCAGAAAAAATTGTCATAATCGTCGTTACTGGAGTATCAACATCGGGCAATTCGCGTACATCAACATTCATCCATGCAGAAAATCCTGCAATTATGATCATAGCATTCACAACAAAAGTGAAAACTGGCCTCCGAATAAATAATGCGATCATACTGCTTTGTCCTAGCTCCGTTACAAATTGTTTTGTTTTAAGCTCTTGACTCATTATACATCCCGCTTATTCATTACCCATAATTACTTAATTACTGTTGGAGCCTGTTGAGTCTTCAATAATGACACTCCTACCTGGATAAAGCGTTTGTGCCCCTTGTATAACAACTTGAACATCATTTTCTAAAAAAGCTTTCACAAACATTTGATTTGTTTTATGCTTAATAATTGATATTGGAATACGTTCTACCTTATCTTCTCTTACACACCATACGAATGACCCTTTACTATCCCATTGAACGGCCAGAGGATTAACAACAGGAAATAAACCGATATCGAATTGAAATGTAACAGAAAAAGACATACCAGACATAAGTGTATTTTTTTTATTTTCGATCTCAACTTGAACACGAAACGTACGGCTTGCAACGTCAACTATATTATCAATCGCATAAATATAACCAACGAAAGTCTCATTCGGCTGTGTTGTTAAAGATACAACTACTTCATCTCCTTTGCTAATGCGTGATACATATCGTTCAGGTACCCATATATCGATTAAAATGCGCTCTCTATTTTCAATACGAGCTATTTCAGTATTAAGAGCAACAGCATTCCCTACATCAATAGGTAAAATACCAACAATTCCATTAATTGGTGTACGAATTGTCCGCCGATCAAGTGCTAATTCAGCATCGCGCAAAGCCAAATTTGCATTATCTAGCTCTAAGCGTGCTGTCAGTTCTTGCACCTCTGTTGCTGTATTAGTAGCACGTAACTTAAGAATACGCGAAAGCGTTAAAGCACTATTATCACGTTGTACCTTAGCTCTTGCAGCCGCTATCTCTTCCTTTTTAGAATCAAGTTTTGCAATCAAATCACCAACTTGCACTTTTTCTCCAGCTGATACAAAAAATTTATCAATAACACCTACCGACCAAGGAGTTAATCTTACCGCTGCAATAGCTCTTCCATTGCCAATTAAATTGAGCGTTTCATTAAAATTTTTAACCTTAACAGAATCAACAATAACTTTTGCTGCCGACATATTTGTCGGTGATTTTAGTATTTTATGAGGCACATTTTTTGATTGATTTACTGTGTGAGTAGAGTTTTCTAAACTGTGTTTTGACTTACAATAAGAAATAATTAAAACAAAAGCTAAAAGTACTAATGGAATAGTTTTTTTCCACAATTTGACACCTCTATCATTGATTTATAATGAATACACACATCTGTATGAAATAATTTTGTGTAATATTTAAGTTTTATCAAAAACCAAATTACAGATAGTGTCTCTTAAACTTTCATCACAAAAACATATCTCATTTATACTTGACTATCTTTCGTAGATCAGACCGTCAAGTTAACTATCGTTCATATTGGAACCATATTATGATACAATGATGTAAATACTATGCAGAAACTTTCTAGTAATCGAAAAATTACAACAGTATTTAAACAATAATATATAATGGACTAATAGATAAAAATCTCTATTTTTACCAAGTTTCACTTGTAATTCGCTAATGAAACAATTAAGAATCTCATATACTAACTAAAAGAACTGAGTTTGCACCCGTAGCTCAGCTGGATAGAGCACCAGACTACGAATCTGGGGGTCAGGAGTTCGAATCTCTTCGGGTGCGCCAATAGGTTTTGTGAATAATATGTTAATTTCGTTTATATTTTTTGAATACTAAAGATAGTGTAATTAAAGGTAAGGAAATAGAACCTTACATTTTCCTTTTTAGCTTAATTATAAATTGAAAGTTCTTTCCAAGCTATTTTTTGTTTAGATAAATCCAATACTGACTGAATAAAAAACTACAGCACCTCAGATTATTACAATCGAGGTAGAGGCGGATATTTTATACAGATACTTTGTCCCCATGAATATAAAAAGTAAATCTTATATTTGTAACCGATTACATTCCATCGCTTTCAACTCATGAGCTCTGCTTCTCGTTAGCTGACATACCTTTTGAGCTTTCTTAATAATTTCTGTAACTTTCTGTGCTCTGCTGACTGATATGCCGATACTTTTAGAGAGTTTCTCATAATCTCTATCATCAAGGGCTTGATACTCCCAAAATGTAAGACGATCTTTGACCTTATCCAAAAGACCTGTAATCTCTTCGTGAAGTGAAGGATTAGCATTTAAAGCTTTGATCTGATCTTCTTCAGACAAAGAAAGGACATTTTGCACTGCTTGACTAGGCATTTTTATCGATTGCTGACAACGTTCTTGTTTTTCTTGGTGCACTTGAAGAATTTGTTCTCTAATAGAGAGTACAACACTTATATAATTATCAAACTCCTGACTGAGATTAAAGTAATCTTTCTTAGCTTGTTTACGCTGTGGACTGTTAATACCCAATATTTCCGTACCTGACAATTTAGACATATATTTAAAAGGACTGATATTCTGCCTAATATACTGTTCACCTAGATTTGAATCTATATTAACAAGATTGATATCAGCATCCAACATTTTCGAGTTTTTATAGACAGATTTTGATAAAGTTTTGATTTTTTGCTGACTTTTTTGGACGAAAACATTTCCTACAATTTTTGCAACAATTTCTTTTTCTGTCAAAGAGGCTACTTTTTCTTCTGGAATAAGAATATGCTCAAAATTTTCTGGCACAGAAGCTCTAAAAGTAAGTTTATCACCAAGCCGTAATGCTGTTAATATTTCTGGTGCAAGATAATCTTTTTTGCATATAACATACTTATCATTCACCATGAGCATAATAGAATCTGGGCTACTATCTTTATAGATGCCTGTATAAGTAGAACCTTCATTTGGCGCTACAATAATCTTATTTCTTATATTTGCGTACTCATCAAAAGATCCCCGATTCCTTATGGCATTCATGAATTCTCTTAAAACATCCACTTTTTCTGGATTGGAGATATCTTCAAACAGATGACACATAGGAGTGATATTGCCTACAGCTTTGCCATCATGTGGTAACGCAGCATTATTAGCAGATCGCATGCGTTGTTCTGTCACGACCGAGAAGTCAAGCCTATGCCCCGCTGCTTCGGCTATTTTTTCCATAAATATTCGTTGTGCGCACCCATTTCCAACCGCGAAAGGTCGTAAATTACTAAACAAAGCAAAGAGCATCGATGCTTCATAGACAAACTCTTTACGTGATAAACCTTTCAAATTATTCTTTTCGGCTAGTATTTGGTCGATTCTCTCTAAACCGTCTTTAATTTTATCATTGACTGGCACCATGGTAACTGAGCCATCTAAAAATGTAAATGGAATGTCACGGGTATGCCCAGCCCATTCAAACGTCTCTTCAAATAAACATTTATGAAGATATTTTAGATAAGACGAATCAAACTTTTCTGGTAGCGGTTCTTTTTTTAGCCTGTACTCTGCTTTTAGTACATCATAGGCACATACATTTCGAAACTCTATGCCTTGCAATTCATATTTATTTTTTAGCGTTAAATTATTAGAATAGATATAGCCATTTGATCAAATTTCATCTATCGGAATGTTAAATTTCTTCCGCGCAAGGTCTCCGTATGACAAATCTCTAAGTAAAAAATCATTAGATGAAAGATCGTAGTCTAACAAACCCTTAGCTGCAGCCACATGTCTTTTTATAAAGATGAATTCCTCAAGAGAAATATAAAGCCCTTGAATCATGTGTATATTGCTGACTATATCAAACGCTCCCAAAAGCTCTTCTACTTCCTTTCGAGAAATATCTATCGCCCCTGCATCCGACTTATTGTCTGTACTAACAATTTTATTTTTGGACTTCTGTGGTAAAGAAGCTTTAGAACTAAGAAATTTTTCCATGCACGCCTTAACAATCAGCGCACGCCTTAACAATCAGCTTTTCTAAAAATTAGCGATTATTATTTATAAATAAATACATAATGTTAATTTATATATTATTTTTATTATTGTCAATATGTTTTTTATTATAAACAATATTAATTATATATTTAGAATAACTAATGGCTTTTGTTTTTAAATCAATTATGTAGAGATAAATTTTTAGATAATGAATGCTTTGTAAAAAAATAAAGTGTTGATTTTCTGCAAGTCCCGTAGATTTTGTTGTATTATTTATTTTAAGAAAATATCTAAAATATAAGATCAGAAAAAAAGATATTATTACCTTTTTGACAGTATTATTAACGATTTTTCAAATATAAAACTGGTTTTTAGATTAACTGTTTCTTGGAGATTTAACACCATCTGTTATTTTTGGATTTTCAAAATAATATTGAGATCTGTTCTATTGTTTTATGAAGAGTTACCAATCATTTAAGAAGTGCTCATGCTATCACTTCTTCCATATACCAAAAAAAATACAGACATATCCTATAATCACCAGAAAACATATAATTCCGGAAAATATGATGAGTTCTTTATTTTAAACTTTCATGACAAAATTTTCCAATTAACACATAATTTTTAGATACACACTTCATTTACCGCATTGCATAATAAATTGCTATTTTTTCTTAAATGTGTTGGAGTAAGCTCCATCTGAATTTCGTAACAAATTGAAATTTATTCTTATGCGCAGATTATCACTTTCTGATATCTGAAAAATCATAATGCCGATCAAACCTCCACCACTCTTTCCAATATCATAACAATAGCTACTCATGGCATTGAAACAAATAATAAACAACCTTTCAACAGCCGTTATATCCGTAGAAAAATGTTACCGTTCTCCCTTGTTGCTCTTGTACAAATAAAACAGTCAAAAGAATTGATCCTCCAACCCTAATCGATCGAACAACAAGAGTATGATTATATCATCAACATGTAAGTTAATATAGCAAAGTATTGCTTCTATTATTATCATTTAAGATAAAATGAAGTTATTATCAGAATAAAGATGACAAAAATTGTATTATAAACCTAGTCATATCCTAGAAAGAGAAGTACGTTAGCAAATGATAGCAAAAAGAATAGAGTTTTTGAAAAGCAATATAGACAAGCATCTTATTTATATGGTATGTGTCTGGTTCTATCTGATCTTTTGACCTAATAGTTTTAAGAGATTTTAGTTGTTGCTTATTTATTTTTAATATTAAAACAAAGTAGGATAAGTTGTGCAGGTACTCGTTCGTGATAATAATGTTGAGCAAGCATTGCGCGCGTTGAAAAAAAAGATGCAGCGTGAAGGTATCTTTCGTGAAATGAAGATGCGTGGATACTACGAAAAACCATCAGAAAAGCGTGCTCGTGAAAAAGCAGAAGCTATTCGCCGTACACGTAAACTTGCTCGTAAACATGCACAAAGAGAAGGGCTGATCAGTGGCAGTCGTACTTATTCTGCACGATAGGCCTATTTTATTGGTATAATACAGTAGTTTAACTGAAAACATAAATAGGTTTGGAAGTTTGTGCGTGTTTTGTGATGTGAACTGTTTTATTTTAATAGCTAAGTATTATAAATAATTTGGTTATTTTTTAGGAAATCATTACACTCGTCTTATAGGACAAAGTAACTATATGCGAAGTGCTCTTTATGATTCTTTGTGTGGGTAGAGTTTTATATCCCTATTTTTCATATGAACATTATACATATAAATCCGAATCGTTTAGATACAAAGCTGTACTAAAACTAAATATAAAAAATAATAATTATAGTATGTAGATTATTAACAAAAAGAGCTTTTTGATTTTAAATAATTTAATAAGCATACTCTAAGAATACTGGTTCCACAGATCTACCCCAAATAGAGTGATAATTAGATAAAAATTTATCAGCATTTGTTCTTCCCATTGCTACCACTTCCTCCAAAGGAGCCAGAAAATCTGTCTCATCAAAACCGTCAATATCATACTGGTGGCGATTTTTTAAACCTTTACGTGAAATAGCAAGAGTATGACGTGCTAATTCTAAAATTATAGTTTGACGAAAAGGTGTTTTTAGCCCCTCTTTAGCAACGCGTGTATGCATTTCTAAAACTTCTTCAAAGCACCAATCTTTCGTCAAAGCCTCCGCTTCATTTAGCGCCTCGCTATCATAAAGAAGACCAACCCAAAAAGCAGATAATGCACAAATATGCTGTAAAGAACCACCATCAGCGCCTCTCATTTCCAAAAAGCGTTTTAACCGTACTTCTGGAAATAAAGTCGATAAATGATTAATCCAATCTCCTATAGTAGGTGCTAAATTCGCAATCTGCCTTCTTAAAGCTCCATTCATAAATTGGCGAAAAGTTATATGCGTACAATCATAATAATGCCCATCACGCACAACGAAATACATTGGTATATCAAGTGCCCATTCAACGTAATCAGAAAAACCAAAATACTCAGAAAATACGAAAGGGAGTATTCCTGTTCTCTGATTATCAGTATTATGCCAAACGTGAGAACGCCAAGATAAAAAACCATTCGGGCGCCCCTCAGTAAAAGGGGAGCTAGCAAATAATGCTGTTGCAATAGATTGTAACTTCATTGCTACTTGCATTTTGCGTCGCATATCAGTCTCAGATGAAAAATCAAGATTCACCTGAATAGTTGCTGTTCTATACATCATATCAAGACCGCTATGACCAACTTTTGGCATATAATTGGTCATAATTTGGTAACGTGATTTTGGCATTCTTGGTGTTTCATCCAATGTCCATTTTGGACTAGCTCCCATACCTAAAAAACCAATACCTAGCGGCTGTGAAATTTTTTTGAGAAGCTCTAAATGCTTCATAACTTCACAGTAAGTATGACCAATTGTTTTCAAGGGCGCCCCAGATAACTCAAACTGTCCCCCAGGTTCTAAAGAAATAGCACCTTGATCCACTGACCCTAGGATTCCAATAATATTCCCTTCATCTAAAATAGCCTCCCATCCTAAAGCTCCTTGCATTTTTTCCAATAACACTCGGATTCCTCTTGCACCTTCATATGGAACAGGACGCAAACTATCTAAATAAAATGGAAACTTTTCATGTTCTGTACCGATACACCAATCATCCTCTGTTTTACAGCCTTCTTCGAAATAACGGACTAAAGAATCTAAGCTGTTAATTTCACTTTCATCAGTTGTATCAAGTGCCATAAATTATTTTATCCCATTATCTAAGTATACTATTTTAATGAATTGTTTTGAATTATATTGCAAGTCTCTTAACCAATTGACCAATCCCCCATCGTAGCATTAACAAGAGTTAATGCAGCAACAGCTGCAGTGTCAGCACGCAAAATACGCGGACCTAATGATACAGAAAATACAAAAGGATATTTCTTTAAAAAAACTCGCTCCTCTTCACTAAAACCACCTTCTGGACCAATAAGAACGCCCAAAGGCTTTGTGCCATGCTTTCTTAAAAGAGGAATTGGATTATACGATTCGTTCAATTCATCACAAAAAAATAAAGCATGCGTTTTATCCCAATTTTCTAAAAATGTTTCTAATGCTACAACAGGTGCACATTTTGGCAAAGATAAAATACCGCATTGTTCAGAAGCTTCTATAATATTGGCCTCAATACGGGCCATATTAATACGAGTAACTTGTGTGTGATGCGTTATAACAGGATATAAAACAGATACCCCCATTTCTACAGCTTTTTGTATCACATAATCCAAACGCATATGCTTAAGAGGAGCAAAGCAATAAAAAAGATCCGAATGTATTGGCTGCAACCTCTCTTGACGTATAAGACAAGCCACCACAATTTTTTTTTTATAAAAAGAAGCTTGGCAAGCCATTCACCATCCTTTCCATTAAAAAGCAAAATCTCAGCGCCTTCTTTCATACGCAAAACATGTATAAGATAAGAAGCTTGCTGCCCCTCTATTACTATTTCTTCGTTCAAAGCCAATAATTGCCGAACAAATAGTCTTTTCAATTTATAATTTGCACGCATAAAAAGTTTTTACCAGAGCTTTTTAAAATCGTCAAAAAAGTGCAGCAATAAAGAATAATTAACAAAAAAATAAAATCTATAAAAACTAAATTATGAAAGAACGATAAAATTTTTTTACTTTTATAAGATATAGCTGGAACAAATAAAATGTTAAACGATTTTTAGTTTCATAAAAATTCACAATTAATAATAACAGTATTGTACTGAATAAACCATCTTGTAATTGGAGAGAAATATGTCTGTTCAAAAAGCTACAATTATCACTATTACCTCAATTCTAGCCTTTATTCTGATTACTATAGGAATTAGTTCAGTTGGAGCAGATGAGAATTGCGCAATTATCCAAGATGGCTACTGTATTTCTAACCACTTCAGTACAATATAGATACACTAGCATAAATAGGCACATAAGTATATTCTTAAAATTTTATATAAAACAATATTTCCTAAACATTCCTCACATTACTAATCATAATGAAAAAAATACTAATTTTCACGAATATTTTTCTTGACGAAAAAATTACCTAAAATTTCCTCTGTGGGACTGAATGAAAAAATTAAAGGTTGTACAAGACTATTATTGAGACATTCAATATCTTTGCATATAGTATCTGAACGATTATTTTTCTGCAATTTTGCTCGTAATATCAAATCATTCTGTCCATTCTTAGTATCAAAAGTTTCTATAGCTCTATGAATAAACAAATTCCAATCTTTAGTATACATTAATGCTTCTGTTACAAATATTGTACCATCTGACAATTTCGCCTTAATATCCAAACGATCAAAATCTATTGAACGCTTTTGATCATACGTTAAAAGAAACTGTTCATTTTCTGAAAGTTTATTTTGCAAATCATTCAGATTATGCCCTATCACTTGACCAGAGAACATATTCAATGTTAACTGCCCTTGCATCTGAGTAAGAATTTTTGACCAGCAACTAGGAGACATCTGCATTGTCATAATGAAGTTGGTTTTTCCTTGTAAAAGTGGAAAAAGTCCTAAAGCTAATGAAATAGAATGTACATCAACAGAAGTACCTGTAGCACTTCCTTTAATATTTGCTCTTTTGCCATCTGGAATAATCTGGATGTTGCTTTGAATAGAACCACCAAAAACATTTACATTTCCAAGATCAAAAATGCCATGTCCATTTTTAATTTGGATTACTGCAGCCAAATCAGTCAATGCAATATCACCTATTTTTGCTTGTGGAGCTGAAAGTCGTATATCTAATCCTATATGATTTAAAAAAGCGGCGTCAAAAAATTCATTTTCCTGTTCAGAGCAAAAAAATAAAAATTTCAAAATGTCAAAATCAAGCTTATCAAAACCTAAAGACCCCATGAGAACAGGCACATGATTTTTAAAATCAAATTCTAAAGCTCCACGCGCATTTGCTGTACCCATTGTAAATATAACATTGCTCATTCGGACATGTGCCGGCTGTGCTAAAAAATCAGATTCCCATACAATAGGTATCTTCAACCCATGCCCCCAAAACTGATTACCACCAATCCATGCTACTGTTTGATCCCAACTAGGAGAACACAGTGAAATCTTCCCATCAAAAATATAATATTCAGATAACCGTGCATGTCCCTTAAAAGTTATACCACCACGCACAGAATTGAAACTCACCTGAAGTGAGCTTTTTCCTCCTGCTAAAAGCAACAAAGCTTGATCAGCATTAATGAATAATTCAGTCAGCTCTCCATGCCAATGGGCTTTTGCACGGAACTGCATTGCCTGTGTTAATCTAGGCCAATCTATTGATGCATTTAATCCTGTTATTTGTTCCATTACAACAGAACTACCATCACGATACATCAATGTACCATTTTCAATAACAATGCGCCCAAAAGGTTGATTTAAAAGACTCGCTACATCTGGATTATCAGGATTATGCTTAATAATTTCACGAGCACTCTGTATTGCCAAGCCGAATGCACCTTGTGATCGCGAAAGTGTATCAAAAAAATCAGATATCGTTTTAACAGGTTTATCCATAATAAATTTTGGATACATAATTCGTGTTTCTGAAAAAGAAATACGTCCCCAAAGAAGAGAAACCAAAGAAAGATCAACTTCTATCGATTCTACTTCCATTAAAGGTGCAGCTAAAGATGCAGCAATTTCCATTTTTGGTGTTAAAGTAACTCCTGAAAGAAATGCTTTTGGATAAGGAAAAATTTTCAATCTTGGAGGATCACGTAATTGAACACTATAGCCAGTCCATACACTTAAATCCTGTGCCAAACGGATACGAATCGCGTCTGTTGATACAATATAGGGCACAATAATAACTGCAGCCCCAACTAAAAAAACAATTGCGATAAAAATTCCACTTAAAAATTTTATTATTTTAATGCGCACAATTTTCCTCTAAGCTTTCGTTCTTATCACAAACTAAAATCAAATAAAATGAAAGTTCAGAAAATTTTTTAGGATCTTGAAATCTATTATATATATTAAAAGTTGAATTATTTCCATTTTTATCGAAATCTTATTGGAACAGAGATATTATTATCTTTTCATCAAACAATTCATTTTAAATACCTTCATCATGTTAAAAAACATATAAGAACCGTTTAGCCACCTTTTTTATCCAACTTAAACATTGCTATAAAACTCTATTTTATAATCAGTAAATGCTTTATATAAAACCAAATAGCCTTACCGAAAGGATCCCTCTTATGGATAATATTATTGACGGCAAAAAACTTGCCGAAGACATTCTTGTCAAAGTTAAAAATGAGACAAAAAAACTCTACAATAATTATAAAATACAACCTGGTATCGCTGTTATTATTGTAGGAGACGACCCTGCAAGCCAAATTTATGTTTCATCAAAAAGTAAAAAAGCTGAAGAATGCGGCTTTCTTTCAGTCAAACATGTAATGCCCAAAGAAACAAAAGAAAAAGAGCTTCTTCAGCTTATCGAAACATTAAATTCTGATCCTAAAATCCATGGCATTTTGGTGCAACTGCCTCTCCCTACTCACATCAATACAAACAATATAACACAAACTATCGCGGTCGAGAAAGATGTTGATGGTTTCCACTATATAAATATAGGAAAACTTGCAGCAAACGTCTTCGAAGACACAATCATTCCTTGCACACCAGCTGGGATCTTGATGATGATTCAACAAAAATGTGGCAAAGATTTATCCGGTCTTGATGCCGTCATCGTCGGACGATCTAATATTGTAGGTAAACCCATGGCGTCCCTCTTAACAGCCGTCAATGCCACAGTAACAATTGCACATAGTCGTACCCGTGATCTTGATGAAGTGTGCCGTAGTGCTGATATTTTAGTAGTAGCTGTTGGTCGTCCAAGGTTGATTAAAAAGGAATGGATTAAAAAAGGAGCAGTTATTATCGATGTTGGTATTAATCGAATTAAAACATCAGAAAAAAATACAATGAAACCCTATATTGTTGGCGATGTTGATTTTGAAGAAGTTAGGGAAATAGCTACTGCCATAACTCCTGTGCCAGGAGGTGTTGGCCCTATGACTATTGCCATGCTTATGGTCAATACGCTTAAGGCTGCCAACCGAGCCCATAAATTACCTGTACCAGAATTCTAAAAATTTTACGCATCTTTATTACATGAATAATAAATTTTTTATATTTTAATAATGCTATAATAGAAAATATTTTTTGAGCTGCGCAGCGTACTGATATTCATATATAATGCACGTATATTTATGCTATATCTATTATTAAAAGGTCTTACGATATGATTATTCCGACGTTCAATTACCTGATTACCTGCAATGATTAAATAATCCTACAAACATACAGAAAATCGCATTATCGCTCTGCATCAACACAATAGAAATATCATCAAAAGTATTTAATGCTATAAGATGGATTGTTGTTGGATACTTTGAATATATAATCATCTGCAGCGAAATCATTTCCACCAATAATACATTGAGAGAAGTTTTCTTGTTTTCTTTGCATCTTAAGCTAAAGAAGATCTCAGTGCCAGCATAAAATGCTAAAAAACACTTTACTTAACCATAGAAATTGTTTTTGAAAAAATATCTCTATTTCTTATTAATTTGCATATTTAATTGTCAGAAAAAGCATTTCATTTTTACGATATTTTCATTATTTTTTACTTCTTATATTTCATCTTCGGCAGGTGAGCAGTAGACTTGAATCAGGTGACGGGCATGCTGCAAAACTGCTCGGATAGGCATTTCCATTTCAGATCCATTTTGACAAGCTTCTTCGAAACAAGCATATTTTTGAACCCCTTCAAAATGAAGAGCAATAAAACGAGATTGAATTATAACCGGCAAAGTCAATGTCAATCTTGGTTCAATAGCACTCCTAGCATAAATAGGTAAAACAAGTGCTTGTGATTGGAGATCAAGGGCTTGCTCTAAACGATCACCATCTGGGAAAAAAGAAGCAGTATGTCCATCAATACCCATTCCTAAAACAGTAACATCAAACGGCATAGGCAAAGTATTCACACGATTAGCCGCTGAAAAAGCCGCAAGCTCAGCAGTCACTGCTTTATGATAAAGTCCTACGAAACGTGCTTTAGCAGCAAAATTTTGTAACAAATAGCGCCGTACACAATACTCATTTGAACGCTCATCGCTAACAGGTACAAAGCGTTCATCAACCAAAGTTATAATAACATTTTGCCAATCAATATCAACTTTCGACAAATAATGAAAAAACAGCTCTGGTGTTTTTCCACCAGAAACAGCTAAAATTGCTTGTTTACGCTCAAGAATAGAGATGCTAAGCTCTGCCGCAACCCTATCCGTTAACGCCAATGCTAAAGCAGAAGGTGTTTCAAAATTTAAACGGTTGATATTCATTTCATACATTATTATCATCCCAAATAAGTTATTCTACACGCACCTATCACGTTCATTCAAAATAGTTAAAATAAATATCCTCTCAATGAACCAGAATTTGCTCATGCATAGAAGGGCTGAGTGTCTTTCATTCTTTAAGAATTGGGTCAATCCAACACCCAATAACTTCATCACAATGCACAAAAAATGTTTTATTTTGCATATAACCCCAATCAATAAGCGTTCACAAACGCTAGAAATTATTCTCAGAAAACGCACCTGAAAATTCAGATTTCATGATATATAATAAAACTACAGATTTATTGAAACTGAATCCTTCATTATCAAATTATAGATAACTATTTAACCGATTAGAATTTTTTACATTCATATGAAAAGTATTATGAAAAATAAATTATAAAATCACAGAAAATTTAGACATATTCTTATCTATCTATAAATAAAAATTGTCTTCGTTTATAAAAAATTATTAATCATAATCTTACGAACTATAATGTTTCTCTATCACTTACCTCTTTTCATAAATCATATAAATATAGTCTTACAAAAACCATACTACAAAGCAGATAGACACGAAATAAATCATTAACTTTCTTCATTTCAAATCATGACTAATTAAAAACGATCTATCAACGAAAACCAATTCATAGCTAAAAATATAAGTGGATAACGCAAAAATTTTCCACCTGGAAAAGAAGAAATTTTTAAATCTTTAAAATATGTAAAACGCTCATGCTTTCCAGACAACCATTCAGCATATAATTTCCCTATAAAGGGGGCCAGCATAACCCCATGACCTGAATATCCTCCACAATAAGTAAAACCTGGCATAATTTGGCGAACATAAGGCATACGTTCAACTGTAATAGCTACTGTTCCCCCCCAACAATGAGTTAAATTTATAGACCGTAATTGAGGATAAATTTCAATAATTTGCCGATGTATACGCTCATTTAAGTTAGCCGGATACCGATGATCATAACTTTCTACTCCCCCAAATAATAAGCGATTATCAATACTTTTGCGAAAATAACGAACCATGAAACGGGAATCATCTACAGCTTCACCGTTTGAAAGAATTGAACTATGTTTTGGTAATGGCTCTGTCGCTCCAATATATGAGCGAATAGAAACAATATTTTTCTCAACAAAATGTTGAAGCCCAAGCTTATAGGCATTGGTTGCTAATAAAACATTCTCAGCCGTAATGTTTGCCAACTCTGTTCTTACTACATACTGATCTTTCTTTCGTTCTATCCCTGTTACTTGGGTTTTTTCATAAAGTTTAGCACCAGCCTCTTTTGCTTTTTTTGCCAACCAAACAACAAATTTTAAAGGATTGATATGACCAGTTTCTGCATCATAGAGACCACCATGATAAAAAGATGAGCCAAGTCGCTCAGCGGTTTCATTTTTATTCATAAAAGTAAGGTTAGAATAACCATAACGCTGTAACGTCTCAACATGCTGCTGATAAGTTATAATTTCACGTTTTTTATGGATAACTGAAAGCTGCCCTATCATAAAATCAATTTTACAATCAGGCTTACTACACCAAGACAAAAGATCTTTTTTAGCTTCTTCAGCTAAATCAAACAGTGCTTTACTTCTTTCAAAACCGTATTTTTTCTCTAACGTTTCTACCCATTGTCTTTGCCCTGTTCCCAATTGTCCCCCATTCCTTCCAGAAGCTCCATCGCCAAAACGTGAAGCCTCACATAAAATAACACTAACTCCATTTTTAGCTAAGTGATAAGCAGCTGAAAGCCCGGTAAAACCACCTCCAATAATAACCACATCACACTGCGCTTGTTCGTTAACGAATGGGTACGAAGGACGTTCTTTTAAAGTATCTTCATACCAAGAATATCCAGGAGAAATGGGATTATAATCACTCATAATAGAAATACTTAAACATTCAGTAGAAGATATTCACGCTCCCATGGACTAATAACTTCCATAAAAATTTCAAATTCTTGTCGTTTAATAGCAGCGTAAGTGCTCACGAATGTATCTCCTAAAATAGCACGCAATTCTTTATCTTGTTCAAATAAATTAACAGCTTCAATAAGACCACGTGGTAATTCTATATTATCAGCATTTACAGTTTTTATTGTTGGTTTATCCGGCTCAAGTTTTTGTTGCAAACCAATGAGGCCACAAGCCAAAGAAGCTGCAAGTGCCAAATAAGGATTAGCATCTGATGAAGGAATTCTATTCTCAACACGCCGTCCTTGTGGAATAGAACTTGGCACACGAAAAGCTGTTGTACGATTATCATATCCCCATCGCAAATTCACCGGTGCTGAGATTCCAGGCATGAGCCGCCGATAAGAATTAACATAAGGAGCAAGCATAACAAGAGCTCCTGCCATATGCCTTTGTAATCCACCAATAAAGTAGCGAAAATATACACTTTCTCCACCATCCTCTTTTGTAAAAATATTCGCACCTGTCTCTTGATCGATCACAGATTGATGAATATGCATAGCAGATCCTGGCTGCCCCTGGATAGGCTTTGCCATAAATGTTGCATACATATTATGTTTAAGTGCTGCTTCACGGATAGTTCGTTTAAACATAAAAACTTGGTCAGCTAATTCAATAGGATCTCCATGACGTAAATTAATTTCGAATTGGCCAGCCCCTTCTTCATGAATAAGTGTATCAATTTCTAATCCTTGTGCTTCTGAAAAATGATAAATATCATCAATCACTTCATCAAATTCATTCACACCAGCAATCGAATATCCTTGCCCTCCCCCAATTGCACGCCCAGAGCGACCAACTGGAGATACCAAAGGATAATCAGGATCGGGATTCTTTTGTACAAAATAAAATTCAATTTCTGGTGCAACAACTGGCTTTAAACCCATCTGAGTATAAAAATCAATCACTGTTCTCAAAACATTACGCGGTGTATACTCAACAGCCTGTCCATTTTGATAGATAAGATCACAAATCACTTGTGCTGTAGGAGCTTCTTCCCATGGAACAATGGTCAATGTAGAAAGATCAGGCTTAAGGCGTAAATCACCGTCTGCTTTTGGATACTCAAAACCATTACCATCTTCTGGATAGTTTCCTGAAATTGTTGACATAAAAACAGACGAAGGTAATGCTAATGATGTATCCGACGTGAACTTTTTAGAAAGCATCATTTTGCCACGTGCTACCCCTGCTTGATCGGGTGTAATACACTCGATATCCTCTACATTTCGAGATGCAAGCCATTGTGAAACTTGCTTCCAATCCTTTACACCACGTAAATTTTCAAGAAAATTAGAAACAGACTTACAATTTTCATTCTTCATTTGTATACTTTTTCATAGTCATAACATACCAATTCAAAAAAATTCAGTCTTTTGTATTATAACATTATTTTATATAATCAATATTATGCAAAAATTGCATCAGCTTAATTTTTATTTAAAGAACATAATAACGCTTATCAAGGAAAACACATCTAACGGTTTTCTAAAATACCGTTCAATTTTACTAAAAATAGTGAAAGATGGTACGGTTGGTGGGATTTGAACCTACGACCTCTGGTGCCACAAACCAGCGCTCTAACCAACTGAGCTACAACCGCATAAATACTTACTTTTGTTTGTGTGACATACGGAAGATCAAAAGAGTTTGCAAGCCCCTTTAAACAAAACTTACATTTTTTATCAAAAAACAACAATTTTATCATAAAGAGAGTGCACATTTTGCCCAATTGTCAACATTATAATCGCGATAAGCTGTTATATTATCAACACCCTCTTGCTGCATCAACTTTAAAATTTCTTTCATAATGGTCACAGCAATATTTGGTCCTTCATAAATCATTCCACTATAAATTTGTACCAAATCTGCGCCGGCTTTAACTTTTTCCAAAGCTGTTTGTGCATCGCTCACACCACCGACACCAATAATTGCAATATCTTTTCCTAATTTTTTACGCATTTTTGCAAGAACAATAGTAGAACGCTCAAATAATGGACGTCCTGATAGCCCACCTTTTTCATCAATCCACCTGCTATCTGTGAGTCCCCTACGCGAAAGAGTCGTGTTAGAAACAATTAAACCATCAAAATCAGAAGCACTTATTTCTTGAGCCACATCATCTAATTCCTTCTCCGTCAAATCGGGAGCAATTTTCAAAAAAATCGGAATAGAGAATCCATGTTTTTCCTTTTGTTTGCTACGTGATTGCGAAATTTCTTGAATCAAAAAACGCAAGCTATCACGGATCTGTAAATTACGTAGACCTGGTGTATTAGGTGAAGAAACATTAAGCGCAAAATAATCAGCAACATCGTAAAAGCAAGCAATACCAGAAACATAATCGTCAATTCTATTTACTGTATCCTTATTCGCCCCAATATTGACTCCTACAATACCAAGGCGTTTCCGTGCACAAAGCTTACGATAAACAGTTTGGTATCCGTCATTATTAAAGCCCATTCTATTGATAATAGCTTCATCTTCTATCAAGCGGAAAAGACGTGGTTTTGGATTCCCAACCTGTGGTTTTGGTGTAACTGTACCAATTTCGGTAAAACCAAACCCTAAGCGTAAAATAGAATCTACAACTTCTGCATTTTTATCAAAGCCTGCAGCAAGACCAATAAAATTTTCAAAAGTAAGTCCTAAAATATTAACACATAAACGCTTATCAAAAATCTTTTGACAACAACCCAGTCCACTTTTTAATCCAGAAATAGCTAAATGATGCGCACGCTCTGGATCTAACATAAATAAAGCGGAACGACCAATACAACGAAAGAAGCCCATAAATCTGCCTTTATACAATAAAATCTATTTTTTTCATTTTATTGAAATTTTTAACATCAAAAACCACCAATAAAAACAAAATAGCATACAAATGATAAAATAAATCTCTATAGTACAAAAATGTACAATATAATTTAAGGGATTAACTTTACTCTTATAAATATTGAAAAAAGTCAGATAAATCATCGAAATGAACTTATGCATCTAACATATTTTCATGATTTTTAATATAGGTATTTTACTATAAAATACCTTTAATATTAGCATACAATAAAAAATTCAGTAGAGCATTTTCATTATCATAAGAATATTGTAAAATATTGTTGATATCTACACTATAATTGAGCAAGAAAATTAAAATTACTCTTTTCTTTTTTATTAAAAGCGATAGTTAAAATTGTTATACATCGCAAATATAAATAGGAAAACACAATGCTTAAAGAATTCAAAGAATTTGCCTTAAAAGGAAATATGATTGATTTAGCTATCGGTGTCATTATAGGAGGCGCTTTTGGTGGTCTAGTTAATTCAATTGTTAATGATATTTTTATGCCAGTTATTGGTCTTATCACAGGTGGTATTGACTTCTCTAATATGTTTATTCAACTCGCTGGTGAAAAACAAGCAACCCTAAATGCTGCGAAAGAAGCAGGAGCAACCATTAGCTATGGAAATTTTATAACACTTCTTATCAATTTTCTGATTATTGCTTGGGTTCTTTTCCTTTTTGTCAAAGGTATCAATAAAATTCGCCGTCAACAAAAAGAAGCAGAAAATCTAACAGACATGTCTTCTGAAGAAAAACTTTTAACAGAAATTCGCGATCTATTAGCCAATAAAAAATAAGTTTACATATATAGCTCTTTAGTCATGGAACATAGAAAAATAATTCTGATCTTTGTTCCGTGATTAAGTTTTTAAAATAATAAGTTTGATTCCCAATCCCTTTTACACTATTTGGCACCTAGTAAAATCGAAATCAATTCCAATAAATACGCTTGCACAATGCCTACTATCTATTTGATCATAAAGCTATATTGTTCGTACAATTTCTTATCATCTCTATTGCAACTGTTATCTCTCATTACAATTTTGAAGTCTGTTTTCACCTTATAAGAATAGATGGGTGACAATTTATTGGACTAAAATCTTCAAATAGTTCTTTTACTCTGCCACTTTTTATCCAATCTTATGAAGATTTACCATAAAATATGTGCTTTTAAAAATGAATCATTGAGCCCTAATATAGATCTGGTAGTTATAAGATCTTAATATCACCTTTAAGTCACTTACTAAGCAAAATTTCACGTTTTCCTACATGATTAGCTTCCCCAACAATACCCTCCTCTTCCATTCGTTCTACAAGAGAAGCTGCTTTATTATAGCCGATTGAAAGACGACGCTGAATATAAGACGTTGAACATTTTTTATCACGCAATACAATTTTAACCGCTTGCACATAAAGCTCTTCACCATCTTCGCTAGAATTTCCTGTTGCAACAATTTCAGAAACAGAATCAGCAATTTCAGAATCGTTATCATCCTCCTCACTATCCGTTACTGTTGCTAAATAATCAGGTTTTCCTTGCTTTTTAAGGTGCGCAACAACTGACTCCACTTCTTTATCAGAAACAAAAGGTCCATGCACACGCACAATACGACCACCACCAGCCATGTGAAGCATATCTCCCTGCCCTAAAAGGGTTTCAGCACCTTGTTCACCTAAAATTGTACGACTATCAATTTTCGATGTAACTTGAAAAGAAATACGGGTAGGAAAATTTGCCTTAATTGTGCCTGTAATTACATCAACCGAAGGACGCTGTGTAGCCATAATAAGATGAATACCAGCAGCCCGAGCCATTTGTGCTAAACGTTGAATAGCACCTTCAATCTCTTTACCAGCCACCATCATGAGATCCGCCATTTCATCAACAATAACGACAATATAAGGCAACTGTGTCAAATCCATAGTTTCTTCATGATAAAGTATTTCTCCACTTTCCTTATCAAAGCCCGACTGTACAGTACACATAATTGTCTCACCTTTTTCCACAGCAAGCGCAACCCGTGCATTAAAACCATCAATATTACGTACACCCAATTTAGCCATTTTTCGGTAACGTTCTTCCATTTCACGAACCACCCATTTTAAAGCCGTTACAGCTTTTTTGGGATCAGTTACAACAGGTGTTAGAAGATGCGGAATACCATCATAAATAGACAATTCCAGCATTTTAGGATCAACCATAATCAAACGACACTGCTCTGGCGAAAGTCGATAAAGAATCGACAAAATCATTGTATTAATAGCAACTGACTTTCCTGATCCTGTCGTTCCAGCAACTAACAAATGAGGCATTTTTGCCAATTCTGCTGTTACAGGATCACCATTAATCCCTTTCCCTAAAGCGAGAGCTAATTTAAATTCGCTATCACCAAAAGTACTTGACTGAATTAATTCGCGCAAATAAACAGTCTCACGAACTGCATTTGGCAACTCAATTCCGATAACATTCCGTCCAGGAATCACAGCAACACGAGCAGAAATAGCAGACATAGATCGAGCAATATCATCAGAAAGGCCAATAACGCGTGATGATTTAACACCAGCTGCTGGTTCAAATTCGTACATTGTCACTACTGGCCCTGGGCGAACATGGATAATTTCACCCTTAATGCCAAAGTCTTCTAGAACACTTTCCAAAAGCCCTGCACTACGCTCTAATGTTTCTTGCGAAATAATCGTGCCATCCTTAAAAACAGGCTCTTGTAATAAATCAATTGGAGGAAATTCATAAGCACCGCAGTTTACAGAAGGCAAACTTGGTATAAAAACTGAATCACGACCACGAAATGGTACACCTGTCGTTTTCTGTCCGCTTTCTTTTTCTCTCATTGGAGAAGCATTTACTATATCTTCTCTTAATGTTATGCAATCAATAACATCGGACAAGTTATTATGCGCTACAGCGTCCGTTACATTGCTTGCTTCATAAATAGACTCTTCAACAACAGAAGCATCTTGGCTTTTTATAACCTTATTATCTTCTTCTTTCAAAGAAGATTCAACATGACACATTTGAATTTCTTGAACAACTTCACTTTCCGTATAATTCAAATCAAAAATTTTTTCAGAATCCTTGATCTCTCCTGTTGAAGCTTTTGATTCACCCATATTACAAAGCTGAGGATGATGAAATTCAAACACACGATAAAAAGCAGTAATTGATTCATCAATAACAGAATCAGTCTCCAATAAATCTTTATTATAAATAAAATTAACCGATGCTTCTTCCCTTGAAGTCTTCTGATTAATTTGTCCTAATATAAAAGGATCGCACTCAAAAAATGCATCATCAGACAAATAATCAGATAGATACAACGTATGATCTGTTTTTTGGGTTACGTTTTCTTCTTCTACCACAGATGAATGATGTACTCTATTTTCTTCAATTGGCGTAACCATAGTCTGCTGTATAAATTGTTTAAAAGCAGCTGAAGAATAAAGCGATGCTTTCTTTTCAGACAACGAAATACTTATTTCATTTTCTGTCAATTGAGATTCCGTTTCTACCCTATCTAATTTTGTCATATTCGTAAATCTCTGCTGCTTTTTCTCCGTAAAACCTTTAAATTGTTTTGCAAAAATCGGATCTGTTTCTATACGACGACGCAAAATCTCCACTTCTGGTGTTCGGGTAAAACGTACGTTCTGCCCAAGAGAAAATGCTTTTTTCCACACCGCAGGATAAGAAAGCATTTCAACAACATTCGCTGATGAATCTTTTTTTGATACATCTTCTTCACTTTTATCAGCAGGACAAGACGTAGAAATAGATTTTGTTTTCAAATGACGCATGATAACCAACAAATTATAGAAATGAGAATAATTATTGTACAAAGAGAATACGTAATTTTATATTATGAAGGTTAATAACCTTTTGCCAAACGTCAAATTTTTTAAAATTCACAATAAAAGAAATTAATTAAAGAAAAATATAATTCACTGATATGGTAATGTGGTACTGCTCTTATGCTTTAAACCTGTTCGCTTTTCATTAAAAAACCTCTTGTTACAAAAGCAAACTGTATTCTATAATTTACAGACAAAGAAATGGTAAATAGATTATGTTAAATAAGAGACAATTTTATATCAACGGTCTATGGGAAAATCCAAATACAAACAATGATCTTCATGTTATTAACCCATCAACAGAAGAAATCTGTGCTGTTATTAGTGTTGGGAATATCAAAGACGTAGATAAAGCAATCACAGCTGCCAAAAATGCCTTTCAAAATTGGAAAACAACTACACCAAAACAACGTCTTGCCTTTGTTGAAAAAGTTTTAGAAATTTACGAAAAACGCTCTGAAAATATTGCTAAAACTATTTCAACGGAAATGGGTGCACCTATTGATGTGGCGCGAAATTCTCAAACTGCTGCTGGTAGCTACCACATTCGCAATTTTATTAAAGCTTTCAAAGACTTTTCTTTTCAAAAAGTTTTAATAAAAGGTTGTAATCATGCAGTTTTGCAATATGACCCTATTGGTGTTGTCGGATTGATTACACCATGGAATTGGCCCATGAATCAAATAACTTTAAAAGTTATTCCTGCATTATTGGCTGGCTGTACTATGGTCTTAAAACCCTCTGAACTTGCTCCTCTTTCTGCAATGCTTTTCGCTGAAATTTTAGATGAAGCTTCTTTACCTGCTGGTGTTTTTAATTTAATCAACGGTGATGGGACCAATGTAGGCTCTTATTTATCTTCACATCCAGATTTAGAAATGATCAGTTTCACTGGCTCAACAAGAGCAGGAAAAGCTATTTCTAAAAATGCTAGTGATACCTTAAAACGGGTCTGCTTAGAACTAGGAGGAAAAGGGGCTAATCTTATTTTTGCTGATGCTTCTGGTGATGCTATTCAACGTGGCGTAAACGATTGTTTTCATAATAGTGGGCAAAGCTGCAATGCACCAACACGCATGCTTGTGGAGCATTCGATCTATAATAAAGCTGTAACAATAGCACAACATATTGCTGCAAAAACAATAGTAGGACTAAGTTCTCAATCAGGAAATCATATTGGTCCCGTAGTATCAAAACAACAATACGATAAAATTCAAGCCCTTATTCAATCTGGAATCGATGAAGGAGCAACTCTTGTTGCTGGTGGGACAGGTCTCCCTATAAATATGAAAAGAGGTTATTATGTACGGCCAACAGTCTTTGCTGATGTGAAACCGCACATGCGTATTTTCCGAGAGGAAATATTCGGTCCAGTTCTTTCAATTATTCCCTTTAATACAGAGGAAGAAGCTATAACCTTAGCCAATAACACAGAATATGGTCTCACCAATTATATACAATCAAAAGACCGAAATAGATGTCAACGTATTGCTACACAACTACGTTCTGGTATGGTAGAAATTAACGGATATGATTTGCCTGATGGCAGTTATTTTGGGGGTATAAAACAATCTGGACGCGCTCGTGAAGGTGGACGTTGGGGAATTGAAGAATTTTTAGATACCAAAGCTATTTCATATTGGTAAAAAATCCCATAAAAAACCTCAAAAAGAGGATCATGTAGTGACACAACACATAACAAGTGAAAATGCATGTGGACAACGAATTGATCAATGGCTCGCTAAACAATATAAAGGTGAATTATCACGTTCACGTTTGCAAACTCTAATCCGCGAGGGTTATTTAAAAATTGATGGTCAATTAATAAAGGAACCAAAAACAAAATTAAAATCTAATCAAATAATTGAATTGACAATACCTACTCCTAATGACGCACAACCTCAAGGTGAAGCTATAGCTCTTGATATTTTGTTTGAAGATAATCATATTATTGTTATTAATAAACCAGCTGGTCTTGTTGTTCATCCTGGCAATGGTAATTGGACAGGAACTTTAGTAAATGGGCTTATTTATCATTGCCGTGATAGTTTATCTGGTATCGGGGGTATTAAACGTCCTGGTATTGTTCATCGTCTTGATAAAGACACAAGCGGTGTTATGGTTATCGCTAAAAGCGACTTTGCTCATAGAAACCTTAATGCACAATTTGCTGATCATGGACGAACTAGCCCATTAGATCGACGTTACCATGCTGTCATTTGGGGTTCTCCTAATCGCAATATTGCGACAATTGATACGTTCCTTGCCCGTTCTTCTCGTGATCGAACAAAGCGCACTGTTGTTCATAGTGAACATGCTCATGCTCGCCGTGCTATTACACATATTTCTCTATTAGAGAAATATGGAACCTGTAATGATGCAACATCTTTGGCTAGTCTTCTGGAATGTCGTCTAGAAACCGGACGCACACACCAAATTCGCGTCCATATGTCTCATATTGGTCATCCCCTTATAGGAGACAAAGTATACGGAAACGCCTTTAAAACAAAATCAAATACTCTTGATCCTGACATTAAAAATATAATCGATCAATTTAATCGGCAAGCGCTCCACGCAACTAGTCTTACCTTTGAGCACCCAGCTAACAGTCAAATTATGTCTTTTTCCTCACCATTTCCAAAAGATCTGGTTGACCTTCTCAACCATTTAAAAAAACTTAATTGAAACCTTTAATCATTACAAGATTTTATAATAAAACATCCAATTTCGAATAAAATCGCGAATTATAATAGTGTAAATAAAGAAAGAAATGTGTTATATATATAATGTTTGTAAATAAAATTCGCCTTTAAGGGAATTCATGCAAAAGGAGGGTGCTCTATGGCCCATATAAATTTACCATCATTTATAGCGAATGATAATGGTCTGAACCGTTATTTAGAAGAAATTCGCCGTTTTCCAGTACTTGAGCCACAAGAAGAATACATGTTAGCTAAGCGTTATCATGAATATAATGACCCAAAAGCAGCTCATAAATTGGTAACCAGTCATTTACGTCTTGTAGCAAAAATTGCAATAGGATATCGAGGCTATGGTTTACCCATTGGAGAAGTCATTTCAGAAGGAAATATTGGACTTATGCAAGCTGTTAAACGTTTCGAGCCAGAACGCGGTTTTAGGCTTGCAACTTATGCAATGTGGTGGATTAAAGCATCAATTCAAGAATATGTTCTACGATCATGGAGTTTAGTGAAAATAGGAACGACTGCTAATCAAAAACGTCTTTTTTTCAATCTTCGTAAATTAAAAAATAAACTTCAGATGCTTGATAACGGCGATCTCAATGCACAACAAGTTAAGGAAATTGCAACACGATTAAAAGTTACAGAAGATGAAGTTGTATCAATGAACCGTAGACTTAATGGTGATGCTTCTCTTAATGCTCCTCTTCTTACAAATAAAGGTGAGAGTTATGAATGGCAAGATTGGTTGATTGATGATTCAAATAACCAAGAACAAACTTTAATTGAGCAAGATGAATTAGAGAATCGTTATTCCATATTAATACATGCTATGGATAATCTTAATGAACGCGAGAAACGTATCTTTAAAGCTCGCCGTTTAAGAGATGATCCGCTAACGCTAGAGGAACTCTCGAATGAATTTAACATTAGCCGAGAACGCGTTAGACAGATTGAAGCACGCGCATTTGAAAAAATAAAAAATTTCATTAAAACCTCTCCTTTATTCCGAAAGAAAGAACAAGATCAGGTTTATTTGCATAAATCTGAAAAATAAAAGAAACTCCGTACCATAGCGTATATTGATACTAAAAAATAATTTATTTAAAGTAGGTTAAGAACGACTGTTAAATTTTATCTTTTCTATATCAGCGTTTTTCAATAAAAGGCTTATGACTGTTTTCTTTCATGAGCCATTTTTCAATAACCTCTTTAAAAATGGCTTGGCCTGCTGGCCCTTTTGCAAAATTTAATTCATGCATACGGCCATTTTTATCGCTTATCACTAAATGAAACCAATCTAGATCACGCATCAACTGTAAATTTCTATCAAGAAACGGATGATTACCAATCAATGCAACAACGAAAAAATCATTATCAATCTTAGCAGTTACAGTTCCAACTAGAGTCTGACCGATCGATTTTCCACTTTCCTTAAAAATCAATGATTTAATATTATTGATTGCTTGTCCTGAAAATTTATCAGAAATAATAAAAATTAGATCTATAATATAAGCAGCGTGCAAAGCTTCATCAGTATTACGACGTAAAGTTAACCGTAATGATAATCCTTCATCCGGAATTGTAATATCACCTCTTATAGCCAATTCTCCTTGAATCCCTTTAACAGAATCTTCTGTTATCAATGACCATGATACACTACCAGTCGTTGCTTTTCCTGAATCATGTTTGGTAGCCATTTGATGTAATACAGCCTCACCTACTTGCCCAAATGATTTTAAATTAGTTGCAACAACTGTTGATATCCCTTCTGTACTTGGAGATTCAGTTCTTTCAGCTGGACCAACATCAACTTCACTTCCATCCTCTAATAAGCGTTGTGTTAATTTTCGATTTGTTTGAGTTGCTTTCTGTAATATGTTAGATGCTTGAATATTTTTCTCTTGTAAACTTTTATTACCTGATATAAATATACGTTCACTAATAAAAAAAATACTACTAAACAAAATAACAATACTAAAAAAAGAAACAACACTTACTAAAATATGCTTTTGCAGTGATGGGCGATTAGCACGCCGTAAAGCTTGCGAAAAGATGTGTGACACAATATGAGCATTATCCACTTGCGAAGTAGACACCAAAAGAGTATTATTAGGCATGTCTTTTTTAATACTCTGATCCTTTTCATGGGCATTAAAAGCGTCTAGCTTAACAATTTCCGCATCCGGCATATCTGATATTACAGATGCCTCATCACAAATCTCATTATCAACTAAATTAGTAATAGATAATTGTTGCTGTTTTTCTGTAGCCAAAACCGAAGCATTATTTTCTAATGATGATATAGAGCTTTGCTCATTTTTCTCACCACTGTTTCTGTCTTTACAATTCCATCCTATAATTAAAGAAAGTTGTTCTTTTTCAACAGCTAAATATTCTTCTTCAACAATCGTAATAGCACTTTGTAAAGCACTTCTTTGCGCTTCTATTGCTTCTTTTGGCAATTTCATATTTACGATTGTATGCTCTAATGTTTTAGTAGCATGCTCATAAATTTGTTTACGTAATCTGGGCGTAATATCTTTTTGCGCATTAATTTTATTTTTTAAGATCCCAACGAAATCTACCATATTCTGTATAGTCTTTCTTAAACTTAAGAGGAAAACTCCTCAGTTTATAAAATTAAAGCGCTAATCATTCATTACTTTAGCCCTCAACTAACGTAATGGACATTAGTAAAAACGCTATAGCAATTTAGACGAGTACAAAAATAAACAACGCTATTTTATACCTTGTCTATTATATAGTCTTAGATGCTTATTTTTGCTATCATTAAGGTATAGAATTAAGACTTAATCCCCAAAAGGATCAGCAATGAGGATTGTATCTTTTCGCTCAGGGCTAGTTGATAATAAAATCACTGGTATACCAATTAATTCTTCAATATAGCGCACATATTTAATAGCTTGCACTGGTAGCTCTGTCAAATTTGATACACACGCTGTCGTTTCTTTCCAACCTTCTAATGTCTCATAAATAGGCTGAACACGTGCTTGCGCTCCCATAGAGGATGGCAGATAATCTATTTTTTTACCATCAAGTTCATAACCAATACAAACTTTAATTTCATCTAAACCATCAAAAACATCAAGCTTTGTCAGTGCAAGACCATTGACGCCACCAATAGTCACCATCTGACGCACTAAAACAGCATCAAACCAACCACATCGACGTTTCCGACCAGTCACAACACCAAACTCATTTCCGCGCTCTCCAAGAAATTCACCAATTTTATTCATTTCTTCCGTCGGAAATGGTCCTCCTCCCACACGCGTTGTATAAGCCTTTGCGATACCCAATACATAATGAATTGAACTAAGACTCAAACCAGAGCCAATAAAAGCCTGCCCAGCAACTGTGTTAGAAGAAGTTACATAAGGATAAGTTCCAAAATCATTATCTAATAATGCACCCTGTGCACCTTCAAATAGAATACGCCGTCCTATACGATAACTTTCATCCAAAAGACGCCACGTACACTCCATAAAGGGTAAAATTTCATCTGCAACTTGCATCAATTCATCATAAAGTGTTTGTGGATCAATTTCTGCAACCCCCATACCACGACGTAAAGCGTTGTGATGCCCCATAAGCCTTTCAATCTTTGGCATTAAAGTGTCAGCCTCTGCCAAATCTACTACTCGTATGGAACGGCGACCTACTTTATCTTCATAAGCAGGGCCAATACCACGTTTTGTTGTACCAATTATCAAACCAGAAATATTACTATCCCGAGCTGTATCAAGATCACGATGCACAGAAAGAATTAAGGGAGCATTTTCAGCAACACGCAAAATTTCCGGTGTAATCTTTATACCCTGAGCACGTAATTTTTTTAATTCTAAAACAAAATGATGGGGATCAATAACTACACCGTTCCCGATAATTGATAGCTTTCCACGAACTACACCAGATGGTAAAAGTGATAATTTATAACTAATCCCATCAATAACCAATGTATGACCTGCATTGTGCCCACCTTGATATCTTACCACAATATCAGCCCGCTCAGACAACCAATCTACGATTTTACCCTTGCCTTCATCTCCCCATTGTGTGCCGACAACTACTACATTGGCCATAACTTTCTCCGTTGTATTTGGAAAATAACACCAGTGTTCAAAAACAAATGGTTCTTTATAATAAAATTTTATAGCAAGTGTACCTATTCATTTCAACTTTTTGCTTATTTTCATATGAACCAGCATTTTTAAATCACCAAAATAGACTGCGCGTCAATATTAAAAAACACCTCTCTTCATTCAAATACATCACAACTCTTTAAAAAGCCTATACTCTAATATTCACGACAGCAATAACAAAGACCATAATCTTTACACAATAAAATTATTACACATATTCGAATAATTTTTCTTAACGATAAGGTTAAACCATCATCACTACCGATCACAACCTTTCCTAATAACAAAACAATGTAACTTAAAGACGATAAAACTTCCCTAAAATCTTAAGTTCCAGTTTTAAACTTAATAATATTATTATGGCTTTTTACAAATCAATCATTAAGGAGAAAAATATTAGAATATTTTCTCTTTAAAAAATTTTTTAAAATTTCTCATTTAACCTACATTATATATTATTCTGAATTTATTATCTTGATGATCACTTTATATTTGGGATACTTGAATATTTCTCTTAATATATGAAAAAATAGAATATAGTGTAGCTTCACATTCTGAAATAGATACCAAAGAATAAATTTAAAAAAATAGATTATTTTTATTTTGGCGACTAGACAGAAAAAATTTTGATGTTATAACCTCACGAACTCTATGAATTTGTTGAGATATGCCCAGATAGCTCAGTTGGTAGAGCAGCGGACTGAAAATCCGCGTGTCCGTGGTTCGAATCCGCGTCTGGGCACCGTTTGCTTTTTTGTAATATATAACTTATTGATTTTATGTATCTTTTTTAAAGGTGAGGGATACCAAAATAAAGGTTAGGGAATAGGATTTTAGATTCTTCTCTAAAATCTATGACAGATTAATCCCGTTTTTGGATCTCTTTATTTTTGTATTTTAACTTTTTGGACCTGTTTCCATCCACACAACTGTTCACCGTATTTGTTATGCTTCAAGATTTGTTTGGCCAAGTTAATACTGATGACAGTGAGATCTTTCTGATCTAAATACAGGGGAGACCAACCGATACAAGAAAAGCTTCTACTTGCGCACCCACTGAGAAAGATCAGAACGCACATCGCCATCACTTTGCTTATTAACTTCATTTTCTATTTCCAGCCGAGTTATCGCTCTCTTGACAAGAGTTTCTGTTTGTTTTTGCTGTTCAGTCTTCTTGCCTAAACGAAAAGCTCTTACTAAGGCTATAAAAAAAGCGGCTATAGCCGCCATCACCACCACACCATATTTTTTTCCCCACAAGATCACAAACGTTCCTCCCGTAAGCGCTTAGCAATCAAGATTAGCCCCACACAGGACGCAAGAACTATAATCGTTGCTAAAACCCATTGCACAGGTCCACTTCCTTCTAACAATTCCGCAATTCCCGAAAAGGAAGCTATGAGAGGAGCAAGAATTTCTGCTTTTAAAATCTTTAGCGGTTCTTGTTTTTCAACAAGCTGATAATTAGACGAAACATAAGCGCTCTTCGCCCATAATCCCGCTTCTGCTGCACGACGATGCACTAAGCCCTTTAAACGTTTGCCTCCTGCTTTTGTCCATTTCTGCAATTCAATGGGGACAGATTCATAATCGCCTTTATTAAGCTTCTTTAGTAAGGTCGAATTTTGGAAAGCTGTAATCCCTATATTATAACAAAAAGAAACAAGAGCTCCAAACTGCTCATCACTTAAGTCAACATAAACCGCTTTCTCCACCGCTCGCTCATATTGACGCAAATCAGTTAAAAGCATCGTTTCGGCTTTTCTTTCCGTAATGACCATGCCTTCAACAACCATTGGCTTACCGGCTTTTTCTGTATGACCGTATCCTATGGTCCAAATACCAGAAGCATCTCTATAAGCATGAAGCCGTAGTCCTTCCCATTTCTTTAAATAATTGAGACAATTTTTACTGATTTTCCGTGCCATCGTTCCAATTCCATTCTATAAATATACCTTGATTAATACAGCGCCATCACCACCATCACCGCCGATTTTACCCCCATCCTTTCCACGAAAATAGCCACCACCTCCGCCACCGCCATTAGCGCCATAGTTGCCACCATTACCGCCTCCGCTAATGCCACCGTAACCACCATGTCCATTTTTTTTGCCTCCTCCTCCGCCTCCTCCGCCGCCATACATACTGCTACCACCATGCCCTCCATAGAGGTTATCTTTATCAGAGTTTGTACCACCACCAATACCACCATCACCACCGGAAAAAATAGCGCTTTCATTGACCGTATATTTGGCACCACTGTGTACCGTATTGCCACCACCGATGCCTCCATCGCCACCTTTCCCTCCGTTACCTCTTTTGCCGATTGAATTTGTATAATCCTTGGGAGAACGATCATTACCACCCCCATATCCACCGCCACGAGCCAAAACAATTCCCTCAATAATTGTATCACCCCCCCAATTTCCGTTGCTTTTGCCACCAGCACCACCACGACCAATCTGAACTGTTGTTGATTCTTTAAGGTCTAACCCTTTAATTCTAACGCGCGCATGTTGACCACCTCCACCTCCACCGCCTCCGTTGTCATCACCACCATCACCACCGCCCCCTCCACCACCTCCCCAAGCCCATATTTCTATTTCTGTCTCATCAGTAACACCTTCTGGCCAAGGGATTTCTCCACTTTCTGTCATCAAAATTTCAATCGGTTTCAGAGCCCCGTTACAACTACAGCTCCCATTGCTGGTACTGTTGCTGCTATGTGCTTCAATCGAAGCAAGAAGGTGAACCGGTGAGATAAGCGCATGCTCTGTTTTGGTACCATTAATCCAGTCTTGTTGTTCAAGAGATTGCATGAGATCAACTTGTTCCTGCACCTTATCCGCTCTCTCTTTCGCTTTCTCAGCCGTCTCTTTTACAGTACTGATAGAAGCTTGTGCATTCTCGGCTGTACTTTGTGCAGTAGTAGCAATAGCTTGTGCTTCTGAAGCATGAACTTCTGCAGCCTTTGCTATATTGAATACACTGTCTGCAGCTTCTTTCGCCTTATCTGCAATACGCGTACATTCTTCAACTGCCTCCTGCGCTTTATTTGCTAAATTCTGAGCAGCATAAGCGGTAGTTTGTGCTTCTACAACATTCTTTTCTGCAGTTTGTGCTATCTTTAAGACATTCTCTGCAGTTTCCTTTGCCTCATGGGCTGTATGAACGCCATGAGCCGCTGTCTCTTTGGCATCATGGATGCCTTCTTTAATCGCCTCTTTTTAAGATCAAAAACAATGCACAAGCTGTCATCCACGTTTTAAATATAAAGCTAAAAGATGATTCTCGTTTTATTCTTGGATGTGGCATCAGATACAAACCTGAAATAGTATGGCGGCAAAAACAATCAACATATGTTAATCCTGATGCTGTTGAAAAATCATACCCAATATCACGCGGACACTGTAAGAAGGCAGAGCATTTTCGAACGGGACAAGAAATCGATGTTAATATTTCTATAGCTCCCTCAGAAAGTAAGTACACAAGCATCCCTATTGTTGTGGCAGCGCGTGAAGAAGATATAAAAGACCAAGTTACTTTAATCATTACCCACACATCCCCACTGCAACCAGAAACAACAATGACTGTAACTACACAAACCGACCTCATAGACTTTAAAAAATTGGATTAACTCAATTCAGACACATACTGCACACATCATTTATTAATTTGATTTCTTCTTTTCTTTTTTCGATGAGTTTATCCCTTAAGAAGCCAAGCTTGCTTTCGACTGATCCCATAAACAAGATCAGCCCATTTAAGCGATAAAAAGATGAGAATTCGTGAGCAAAATAATTATCCATCCAAGTTGTAAAAGCTTGCGTAAACACAGATGAAAACCATTGATTAAAGTCATCGTGCGGCAATAACGGAAAATATTTTCTATCATCACGCGCAAAGATACTATTCAGCATATAGACAAGAGCAGCTTTTGATAAGGGATCTATGCTTATTCCAAAACATGCATCTTGATGCGAAAGGACACCATAATATATGTCTCCCTCTCCAATCTTATTAACAAGATCAATCAACTGAACTTTGGTGATAGAGATCTGTGGTTCATTTATCATCTATGATCTTTCTTTTTGCATAGAGCGTAGAATATTTTTCAATTAAATCTTCTTGTCGACGTATTATGTTTTTCATTATTTCATCTGTCTCTTTTTCTTGTGTTTCCGTCATTTTATAAAAGTAAAAGCCAGAAAAAAACATGGCTACATTGACTATAAAAAACACAATCATTGCTGCCAAACCGTAATCCATCTTTATTTCCTTTCTTCATAATGTAATTGCTGCATATCGTTCCACTTACATTCATCTCTGCAACCAGAAAAATCATCGCAAAATGTAGATCCGGAGGATGAGCCATTTCTAAATTGTTGCAGTTTTAAGTAATTTTTTAAGGATAACCCTTTGCCTTGTTCCCAACGACAAACAGAAGCTTGTCTAACGCCTAAAATATCTGCTAATTCTTTTTGTGTTAGCGAGAAAAATTTTCTGATAGATTTAATTTCTAATTTTTCCTCTGTGTCCATTTGAGTTCAAGCCTACTATTTTAACCATATACGCAATTGTATACAGTTTTAGAAAAAAAACAATAGATTTTTTTAATTTTAAAATCATAAATAATTAATTATGACGAAAAATATCATTGCTACACTTCAAATACTGCAATCTGAATTCGGTCTTAGTCAAAAAGATCTTGCAAATAGATTAGATGTAACTCAAGCAACCGTTTCAAGATGGTTAGGAAGTGAATCAGACCCTAGAGGTTCACATAGAGATGCAATCCTAGAATTATATAAAAGCTTAAAGGGCTATAATCAAATTACTACACTTGTCCCTGTTATGGGGTATGTAGGAGCAGGCTTAGAGATCGATACAGATGTTGAACAAATTCCAGAAGACGGGCTTGAAAAAGTTGAAATACCATTTGATTTACCTTTTGAAGCAATAGGATTCATGGTTCGTGGAACTTCTATGTATCCTGTATATAAAGATGGAGACTTAATCGTAGTTAAACATCTGCAAACAAAGCCAGTAAGTGATTATTATGGTGATGAAGTTGTTGTTCTAACAGAAGACAATAGACGCTTCATTAAACAAATTACCCGCTCTTCAGAAGGCATTGTACTCAAATCATGGAATGCAGATCCTATTAAAAATGTTAAGATCAAGTGGATTGGAGAAATAGTTTCAATATTGCCACGTAAAGCTTATCGACTGCTTATGAAATGACCTAAATTAAATTTGATTCTCTTCTTTTTGAAGACGGCATTTAAATGAAAATGCAAAAAGTCACATATATTTCATTTTTTTGCTTGCTTTTATTTATACGTTTGCGTATATGTAATAAAAACCACAAACAAACAACAGCTGCAAGGCACTAGAGGGGGTAGATATGGAAAAGCCGATTTTTATTAATCCAGATGAAATTCTTTTGGTTATATGCACGAATGAAAATGCAAACACTGCACGGTCTGGACCTTTTTATGATGAAATGGAAGTCTTAAACTTTTTATCTAGCATTGAGGATGTGGAAAGAATTATTCGTGTCGAACTCTCAACAAATCGATGGGAAGATATTTCTGAAGAAATTGCTGAAGCATATATCAAAGAAAATGCAGAGAGCTGCTTTTATGAAATGATTGAACATCCTTTTGTAGAATACAGCGATGCTTATGAGGCTTTTAGAAAAGATCTAGAAGATCAAAAAATTGATGATGAAATCTACGGCACTTATGAAGAGCAACACCGTCTCAGACTTTCTGATGTGCTTTAAAAAGGCACAAAGCTCTCTTTACAAATACTCTCATCATAAAAAGCAATGGAATTGATCATGAGGCATCTTACAGAAATTACAAAAACTGTTGAACAGGAAACTGTTCAGACTATGTCTAGCCGCGAGATTGCTAAATTATGCGGTAAAAGACATGACCACGTTATGCGTGACATCAAGCAAATGCTTGAAGAATTATACTCCAAAAGTACTGCCCCCAAATTTGGGGTGAGTGATTTTGCTGGATTATATAAGGATTCAACAGGTCGTACGCTACCTTGCTATCATCTACCAAAACGTGAATGTCTCATTCTCGTCTCAGGTTATAGTACTGCCTTACGGGCTAAAATCATAGACCGTTGGCAAGAACTGGAAAAACAGGTGGTAGTTCCACAGATTGATTACTCCAGTCCACAGGTCATGCTTGGTGTCTTAACCCATTTAAAAGATGAAAATGAACGAAAAGATACTCTTATTGCTGAACTCACACCAAAGGCAATGGCTCTTGAGTGCTTGCAACGGCAAGATGGCCTCTTTGGTCTTACTGAAGCTGCTAAAATCCTCGAGATGCAACCAAAACAATTTGTTCAATTTTTACAGCAAAAAGGTTGGGTTTATAGACGTGCAGCAGGTGGAAATTTGCTCCCTTATCAAGACAAAATCCAAAAGCAACTTATGGATTGTACAACCATCACACTTCAAACTGCCAGTGGAATAGAAAAAGTTATTCCTTCTGCAAAAGTCACCACAAAAGGTATGGGCGTTCTGTCTCAAGCATTACAAAAACAAACTATGCATTAAACATTAAAATTAGAAGAAAACTCACTTTTACATACCTGTTTCATACCACGGGTAGAGTGCGTGCAAATCAAGGATTGCTCCTATGACAAATTCCCCTTTAGCTCTTATCTCCCAAAAATATGGGTTCTCAGAACAAGAGTTTCGAAAAACAATTATTAAAACTTGTATTAGCCATAACTTCTCTGATGAAGAGTTTGCTGCCTTCATCTCCGTCGCAAATACTTATGGCTTAAATCCACTCACGAAAGAGATTTATGCTCTTCCTAAAAGAGGTGGCGGGATTATTCCTGTCGTCTCTATTGATGGATGGATCAAGATCATCAAATCAAATCCTAAATTTGATGGCATGACCTTTCAAGATCAACTCGATAAGGACGGCAATCTAATAGCAATCAAATGCGCTATTCGCTTGAAGGAAATTAAAGACCCTATCGAAGTCACGGAATATCTCAACGAGTGTAAACAAAAAACTGACCCATGGCAGAAATATCCTGCACGCATGCTGCGCCATAAAGCAGTCATCCAATGTGCTCGTTATGCTTTCGGATTTTCCGGTATTTACGATGAAGATGAAGCAGAACGGATTAATCAGGGCGCCAATTCACAAAGACAGCTTGTATCCGATGAAATGATCATGGAAATCCAAAACCTCATGCAGGAAACACAAACAGATGAAACAAAGGTTTTGAGCTTTGCCAATGTCAGAAACATAACAGATCTTTCTCTTCAAGAAGGACAGACTGTTTTACATCTCCTACAGAAAAAAAGAGAACAGCAATCCCCTCAAGAACAACAGCCTGCTGAATTCGTTTATGACTATGATGAAACTTATAGACAAGACAGTGTTCATCACCAAGAACAAAGAGCGGTGTGAGATGGAACAAAGAACTGCAGAATGGTTTCAGGCACGTTTAGGAAAAGTCACCGCCTCAAATGTTTACAATATTCTTAGTCGAACCGCTAGAAATTTGCCCACAAGCAAATATGAGGAATACAAAATCAAACTCATGACAGAACGCTTAGTCGGTGAAATCAGCCATTCTTATACAACATCTGCTATGCAACGGGGCATTGAACATGAAGGGGATGCCCTCAAAGAATATAGCTTTATTTATGATAGAGAGGTTACTCCATGTGGTTTCATCCCACATCCTACAATCGAAATGGCCGGTGCAAGCCCTGATGGTCTCATTGGTGAGAATGGGCTCATAGAGATTAAATGTCCCCAGTCTGTAAACCACCTTCGTTTCTGGGTGACAGAAAAAATCAAACCAGAATATTTAGCACAAATGCAATTTCAAATGGCTTGTACAGGACGTCAGTGGTGTGATTTTGTGAGCTATGATCCTCGGTTTTCAGGACAATCTGCTCACTTACGTCTCAAGGTTCAGCGGATCCATCGGAATGATGAACAGATAGAATCCATCAATCAAGCAGTGGAAGCATTTTTAGAAGAAATCGAACAAGACATCAAACAGATTACAGCTCAAGCGGCTTAAAGTTATGGGGACGCTCCAGCCATCCCCCTCCAGCGTCCCCGCCCATTTAATTAATGTAAAAAAGAGAAAGGTAATGAGATGATATTTGATGATGGCGATAGGTATGTAACAACCCGTGAATGTGCAAGGCTATTTAGTGTATCGACAACAACGATTCGCAATTGGGTGCTTCAAGGTGTATTTCCAGAGCCATATAAGCTAGGTCGAGCCGTAAGGTGGAGAAAGAAAGAGATCTTAGCATTTGCTCCAGAGAAAAATAAGGAGCAAATAACAACAAATTAGGTAAAATTGTATAAACCGTTAAAGGTGGTCTAAAAGGTGGTCTGAAAACGGCTGTTTAAAGAAAAAATCTATATATTTCAATATGTTAAAGACACAAAATGGTGCCCAGACGCGTACTGTCTTATTTGAATAAAATCAATATATTAGTTACAGGTGAGGGAGTTTCATGGTTATTGATTTTATTATGTTTTTTTTGTTCCTATCCCTCATTTTTTTGGAGCTTTTTTATTGCTTCTAGAGCGAGCTTTTTACGGTCAGCACTTTTGGTATAAAGAGATGCCATTTTATCTTCTGTCCATCCGAAAATTGCCTTGAGTTGTGAAACTGTAGCGCCAGCATTGGCAGCACGTGTTGCTGCTAATTTTCTTAATCCATGAGCTGATTTTTTAATACCTGCTGCATTACATGCTTCACGAAATAGATTGCCAAAACTTTCTTTTGCGAGCTTATTTCCACTTTTACCACAAATGAATGTTTCCTCACCTACGGGACCAATTTTAAGAGTTTCTGCGAGTTCAGGCAAAATAGGAAGAAAGACATCTGTTTGGAATTTGCTTTTCTCTGTTTTGAGATGAATGATATTATCTTTGGTATCTTTCCAGCCGATACGAACGGCATCACCACGTCGCAAACCTGTGTAAAGAAGAACATTAATCCAGACACGTTCATAGGTACCGACGGACCATTGTTGGTAATATTTTTCAACATCTTCTTCTGTCCATGCAGCAAATCCATCTTTATTGTTAAGAGCTGGTTTTTTTACTCCTACTGTTGGATTGTTTTCCAAAAGGCCTTGTTCAATTGCCCAATTAAAAAGTCCATTGAGTGCTTTCAGAAAATTTTGAGCAGTTGATGGTTTATCTTTGCGTCTTTCAACTCCTGCTATAATATGGGCTTTTTTGATTTCTCTATATGGAATGTTTCCTATAGTATCGTATACTTTCATCAGGATGAGTTCTCTTTGTCTTTTCGTCCCTTTGGCAAGATTATGCCAATTGATGCTATTAAAATATTGCTTAAGCAGCCATGCGAATGATCCTTCAATAAGTTTTCCTGGTTTAGGTTTAGGAGGTATTATGCCGTGTAATTCGGCAAGTGAGCTTTTGTAGTTATCAATAAACTCTTGCGTTCCATAGGTTCCGTGCACTCTGCGACGTTGTCCATGACCAATACGCACATACCATACAATTTTACCGTGTTGAGTGATTTGCTTCACGAGGTGAGGAGGGCGTGGTTTAGGCATAGTCATTTTATATTTTAGAGAGCAAGGCTTCGTAATATTCATTCTTTGATAAATTGAATAATTTATCAGGATGTGTTGCTGAGTTTGGAGTTGGGATATCGGATTTGAGATATATGAGGAGTTCCCCCGTAGGTTTGATTTCTATGAGTTCACACCCCTGCTTTTTAGCTTCTCGTAAAGCGCGAGCAATAGCGGGTTGAGTTATGGTGGGAAGGCGGTGTGCCATGTTTTTCTCCTTTAATTGAGATGCAACTCGCCTGTGGCGTGAAGCACGCATGTTTTTACAGTTGTTAGGAAAGGGCGGGGACGCTGGAGGGGGATGGCTGGAGCGTCCCCATAACTTTAAGCCGCTTGAGCTGTAATCTGTTTGATGTCTTGTTCGATTTCTTCTAAAAATGCTTCCACTGCTTGATTGATGGATTCTATCTGTTCATCATTCCGATGGATCCGCTGAACCTTGAGACGTAAGTGAGCAGATTGTCCTGAAAACCGAGGATCATAGCTCACAAAATCACACCACTGACGTCCTGTACAAGCCATTTGAAATTGCATTTGTGCTAAATATTCTGGTTTGATTTTTTCTGTCATCCAGAAACGAAGGTGGTTTACAGACTGGGGACATTTAATCTCTATGAGCCCATTTTCACCAATGAGACCATCAGGGCTTGCACCGGCCATTTCGATTGTAGGATGTTGGATGAAACCACATGGAGTCACCTCTCTATCATAAATAAAGCTATATTCTTTGAGGGCATCCCCTTCATGTTCAATGCCCCGTTGCATAGCAGCTGTTGTATAAGAGTCGCTGATTTCACCGACTAAACGTTCTGTCATGAGTTTGATTTTGTATTCTTCATATTTGCTTGTGGGCAAATTTCTAGCAGTTCGACTGATGACGTTGTAAACATTTGAGGCAGTGACCTTTCCTAAACGTGCCTGAAACCATTCTGCAGTTCTTTGTTCCATCTCACACCGCTCTTTGTTCTTGGTGATGAACACTGTCTTGACTATAAGCTTCATCATAGTCATAGACGAATTCAGCAGGCTGTTGTTCTTGAGGGGATTGCTGTTCTCTTTTTTTCTGTAGGAGATGTAAAACAGTCTGTCCTTCTTGAAGAGAAAGATCTGTTATATTTCTGACATTGGCAAAGCTCAAAACCTTTGTTTCATCTGTTTGTGTTTCCTGCATGAGGTTTTGGATTTCCATGATCATTTCATCGGATACAAGCTGTCTTTGTGAATTGGCGCCCTGATTAATCCGTTCTGCTTCATCTTCATCGTAAATACCGGAAAATCCGAAAGCATAACGAGCACATTGGATGACTGCTTTATGGCGCAGCATGCGTGCAGGATATTTCTGCCATGGGTCTGTTTTTTGTTTACACTCGTTGAGATATTCCGTGACTTCGATAGGGTCTTTAATTTCCTTCAAGCGAATAGCGCATTTGATTGCTATTAGATTGCCGTCCTTATCGAGTTGATCTTGAAAGGTCATGCCATCAAATTTAGGGTTTGATTTGATGATCTTGATCCATCCATCAATAGAGACGACAGGAATAATTCCGCCGCCTCTTTTAGGAAGAGCATAAATCTCTTTCGTGAGTGGATTTAAGCCATAAGTATTTGCGACGGAAATAAAAGCAGCAAACTCTTCATCAGAGAAGTTATGACTAATACATGTTTTAATAATTGTCTTTCGAAACTCTTGTTCTGAGAACCCATATTTTTGGGAGATAAGAGCTAAAGGGGAATTTGTCATAAGAGCAATCCTTGATTTGCACGTACTCTACCCGTGGTATGAAACAGGTATGTAAAAGTGAGCTTTCTTCTAATTTTAATGTTTAATGCATAGTTTGTTTTTGTAATGCTTGAGACAGAACGCCCATACCTTTTGTGGTGACTTTTGCAGAAGGAATAACTTTTTCTATTCCACTGGCAGTTTGAAGTGTGATGGTTGTACAATCCATAAGTTGCTTTTGGATTTTGTCTTGATAAGGGAGCAAATTTCCACCTGCTGCACGTCTATAAACCCAACCTTTTTGCTGTAAAAATTGAACAAATTGTTTTGGTTGCATCTCGAGGATTTTAGCAGCTTCAGTAAGACCAAAGAGGCCATCTTGCCGTTGCAAGCACTCAAGAGCCATTGCCTTTGGTGTGAGTTCAGCAATAAGAGTATCTTTTCGTTCATTTTCATCTTTTAAATGGGTTAAGACACCAAGCATGACCTGTGGACTGGAGTAATCAATCTGTGGAACTACCACCTGTTTTTCCAGTTCTTGCCAACGGTCTATGATTTTAGCCCGTAAGGCAGTACTATAACCTGAGACGAGAATGAGACATTCACGTTTTGGTAGATGATAGCAAGGTAGCGTACGACCTGTTGAATCCTTATATAATCCAGCAAAATCACTCACCCCAAATTTGGGGGCAGTACTTTTGGAGTATAATTCTTCAAGCATTTGCTTGATGTCACGCATAACGTGGTCATGTCTTTTACCGCATAATTTAGCAATCTCGCGGCTAGACATAGTCTGAACAGTTTCCTGTTCAACAGTTTTTGTAATTTCTGTAAGATGCCTCATGATCAATTCCATTGCTTTTTATGATGAGAGTATTTGTAAAGAGAGCTTTGTGCCTTTTTAAAGCACATCAGAAAGTCTGAGACGGTGTTGCTCTTCATAAGTGCCGTAGATTTCATCATCAATTTTTTGATCTTCTAGATCTTTTCTAAAAGCCTCATAAGCATCGCTGTATTCTACAAAAGGATGTTCAATCATTTCATAAAAGCAGCTCTCTGCATTTTCTTTGACATATGCCTCAGCAATTTCTTCAGAAATATCTTCCCATCGATTTGTTGAGAGTTCGACACGAATAATTCTTTCCACATCCTCAATGCCAGATAAAAAGTTTAAGACTTCGGTTTCATCATAAAAAGGTCCAGACCGTGCAGTGTTTTCATTTTCATTCGTGCACATGACTAAAAGAATTTCATCTGGATTAATAAAAATCGGCTTTTTCATATCTACCCCCTCTAATGCCTTGCAGCTGTTGTTTGTTTGTAGTTTATAGGGTATGTATAGAACGCTTTAGCGTTTATGTCAATTAAAAAAACCGCTATAGCGTTATTTTATTCAAAAACGTAGAGGTGGAACGTGAAGAATTCTAAAAATTTAGAAATAATTTTACCTAGTATTATAGTAAAATGGGAAACGTTATCGACAGCACAAAAACAAGAGATATTAGGGATAATAGAAGATATTACTTGTGTTTCTCCGTCAATAAAAAATTTAAAGCCTCAAGCTTTTTCTTGTCTCCAGATGAAGCCCAAGTAATAAGCTTTATATCTTCTTCAGAAATATTAAATCCAGTTATTACGTATATAGCACTAGTATTTCCGAGAGTATTGAGAATAGCTATGAACTTATCTACAGAAGGCCTTTTTCCTCCATTTACCATTTGCTGTACATAGTTTTGTCCACAGCCTGCGGCTTTGCTTATTTCAGTCATTGTGCGTCCATCATTTTTTATTAGCTCAATTAAGCGCTGGAACCAATCTTTTTCAATTTTTTCCATTTTACACCTTTACACTTTAACGCTTTTGCGTTATCTTTACGTTAAAAGATTGTTACGTAATGAGGACTGCAAAAAATATGATGCGCCATTCTGCTCTCATAAAAGATATAGAGTCGTTTTTAACTAATAACAAAATGTCTCCGTATACTTTCGGTTTCAAATCAATAAAAAATGGTCGCCTAGTTTCACGGCTGCGACAAGGTGGACGCATATGGCCTGAGACGGAAATGCGCATTCGTACATTTATGAAATACTACCCAAATAATATACGCCCTAGCGTTACAAATCAAGATCTCTCGCGATCTACATTTTGCGATGATTTTTCTGATTGCAGAGATGAGTGTAAGTGGAACGATATGCAAAGACTTTAGGGAGCATGATAATGTCAGTAAGAAAGAAATATGAGTTTGTGCGTAAGAGTGTGACATTTCTTTATCCAGATGAACAGTCTTTGCATAAGACAGTAGCGCTTTTTCGTATCCGTGCATTAAGAGATTTTGGTGATGTGAAAGCAGGGGATTTAGGTGGTTTTATAGAGCATGAAGGTAATTTAAGCCATGAAGGTAATTGTTGGGTAAGTGCAGATAGTCGTGATGGCTATTATTCTTTTGAAGCTGGTTTTGTTTTTGGAAATGCCAAGATTTCTGGAGATGCACGTGTTGGTAACGAGGCTAGAGTTTTTAGTAATGCGCAGGTTTATGATTGTGCAGAGATTTTTGGTGGTGCCTATGTCTACGACCAAGCCAAGATTTACGGTAATGCGAAGGTGGCTGGTGCACTTGTTTACGGTCAAGCCGAGGTTTACGGTCAAGCTCGTGTATATGGGAATGCGAAAGTTTATGACTTAGCGCGTGTTTACGGTCGGGCTAAGGTTTATGATCATGCAGAGATTTTCGATCAAGCGAAAGTTTATGACAAAGCTTTAGTCTATGGTCATGCTACGATACGTGGTGATGCCGAGATTTATGGCAATGCCGATGTAGATGACTATGCAGATTTTCGCGATAATGAAAAAGTTTATATGTGTAATTGCTGTAATTGCGTTAATACACGCGATATGGCGCCACACATAATATAAGCACGTTATAGTCTTAGGGGGGATAATCATCCAATGACAAAATCCAAAAAAGATATGCAGCAATTACATTATGAAGAAAGGAAATAAAGATGGATTACGGTTTGGCAGCAATGATTGTGTTTTTTATAAGTCAATGTAGCCATGTTTCTTGTTGGTTTTTATGTCTTTCGTAAAAAAATACAAAACTTATCTTATACTTTTTGCATTTTAGAGGATTTAACAAAAGAAATGCATTTTCCAGATGGCAGCACAATTGTTTTTAGCGATTCTGACTGGGATTTTTCTCTTGATGAAAATGATAATTTAATAGCTAAAAGTGCTTTAGGTCCATCATTGTCTATAAAGGCATCTGGTGATGTATATGGTTTTAAAAAACGTTTCATAGATAGTTTACGGAATGCATCTGCAGAAATGCGTGCATCTGCAAATCAGAAAAAAAGATTTCTGAATTAAGTTAATCTACTTCTTTAAGCGAAAGCATATGATTATGCGCTCTGCTATGACGCACGCACAAATAGGTAACAACCTTAAGGGGGGATAATCATGGCTTTTGAAGCCGATAAGAATGATAGTGGTAAACCGCGTGTTGATCTTATTCCACCGCTTACATTGCTTGAGGTTGGCCGTGTTTTAGAGTTTGGGGCAAATAAGTACGGTGCGAGTAATTGGCTTCATGGCATGAATTGGAGCCGTTTGTATGGAGCTGCTTTACGTCATTTATTAGCTTGGTTTGGTGGAGAAGATAAAGATCTTGAAAGCGGATTGCCACACTTGGCTCATGCCGTTTGCTGTCTTCTTTTCCTCATGGAGTTTGAAGCACAACAGATTGGTTGTGATAATCGTCCCAAAGAAAGGCAAAAGTATCATGACCATTAAGGCACAAACGATTCTCTGTTTTGATCTAGGGACGAAGACGGGTTGGGCGATTTGTGGTGCTGATGGTCACATTATCAGTGGTGTTATGAATTTCCAACCCCGTCGTTTTGAAGGGGGTGGGATGCGTTATTTGCGTTTTAAGCAATGGCTTAATGAAATTAAGCTGACAGCAGGGAGAATTGATGCGGTGTATTTTGAAGAAGTCCGCCGTCATATAGGGACAGATGCCGCACATGTTTATGGTGGCTTGTTAGCAACCTTAACAGCATGGTGTGAGTATTATCAGATCCCGTATGAAGGGATCCCTGTTAGTACGATTAAGAAAGAGACAACAGGGAAAGGGAATGCCTCGAAAGAAGAAATGATTAAGGCGGTGTGTGCCAAAGGGCATGCGCCTTGTGATGATAATGAAGCAGATGCTTTGGCAATTTTATATTTAAGGAAAGAAGGGGAAATACATGTCCAGTAAAATACCTTGGACGAGACTTAATACAGACCAGTGGCTATTTAAGCTCTCTGATTTACCACCTATGGAAGTCAATGTTTATGTGAAGTTGCGGGTAAGAATGTTACACACACGTGAACCTCTTTTGAATGATTCACGAATATTATCTCATTTTACATGTTGTACAGTAAAAAGATTTGAAAAGGCGTTAGATTATTTATTTAGATCTGGACACATCATTTGTTTAGAAGATGGTCGTTTATGGAGTTCAGATGTTGAGGAAGAACTCAATAACTCAAACGAAAATTTAAATAAGTTTTCAGAGAGAGCACAGAAGGCAGCGCAAGCAAAATGGGCAAGACATCATCAAGAAAAAACAATTAGTGATGATCAAGATGCTAAGCATGATGCTAAAACGATGCTTAAGGATGCTAAGCATATGCTTAATGATGCTAAAGCAATGCTTAATGATGCTATTAACAATAACAATAACATATATAATAAAAAAACTAATACTATCGTATTAGCAAAAAAAGAAATTTGTTCTGAAAATTTAGAAACGAACGATTTGATTGAAGAGCCAACAGAGGTCGATGCTCTCCAGAGCTCATCAGAACAAAACGCAACGGCTGTAGAAAACCAACCTCCCATTCACGAGCAAGAAAACACTCCTAAAGAAGCTAAGCGGAGCAAAACTAAAAAACCTCTCGTAAGCTTGCCTGAGGATTTTGAACCTAATTTGCAATACGCAATTGATAAAGGCTTAACGCATGACGAGGCGCTGTTAGAAGTTGAACGATTTACTAATTTTTGGAAAGCTAATCCATGTTCAAAAGCTAAGCACCGCGATTGGCAAAGGACTTGGTACAATTGGGTTACCAATCCTAGGTATGGATTGCTAGCTAAGAAAAAGGAAGATTTGAAAAAGGAAAAACGGTTAGGTGATCATTATGGCAAACTCACTCAGAAAACTTTCACAGAACAACTTGCAGAAGGCTTCAACGAACTCAGAGATCATCTCTCATCTAGAGAAGATTACGGAAATGATCAGTCCGGGGTACCCATTGATGCTGAAAGCTGGGAATTCATTGACGAAACAGGAGGAGGAGCAAGCCTTAGATTCTTGCAATCGTCTACAAGCGTTGCTCTCTGTGAAAGCTTCAGTTAAGCAAATTGAGCAAGCTTCTTTCCTACTCTCAAGCATGAGAGTCCCTGCGAATACAGATGCTAAAGCCGTGGTTTTATCCTACGGCATGATGCTGGACCGCATTTCATCATACGCTCTGAAAAAGGGGGTCGAAGATATCGTGGTTGGTCAAGCAATTGGGATATCAAAAACATTTATGCCAACTTGTGGAGAGCTTTTAGCTTATTGCCAGACAGTAGAAAATACTCTTCTTTCGAAAGCCGAAAGTGTACGTAGAGCAATTGAAAATACACGTGAGAAAGCAGTCCAAGAAAAAACAGCGAAAGAGCATTTTAGACCACTAACGCTTGTTCAGAAGCAAAAGCTTGAAGAAACTTTAAATGGTCTTGGGAGAACAGTGAAAAACATTGCAGGTTAGCAAAATAGTGAAGTTTACTGATTGTTTTGTGATTTGACATGCGTTTAAATCGACAGAAACGTACCATAGAGAGAGATTTGATAGTTTTTTGATGAATTCCACATTGCAGATACAAAACGCGCTGTGTGATCAAATTTGAGACAAAGAAAGGATAGAGCAAAAATGAGAGAAAACATACTCAGTTTCAAACAATTCTTCTTAGCAAAAAATCAACAGCCTGTGAAGAAGAAAAAGTTCATAGCAACAGCTGTTGGTCATGTTCCATGGGGGCTTGGAGTCGCTGAGCGTTTTTACAATCTGTATGAGTATGATGATGGGACAAGGGAGTATGAAAAGTTTGATGGGGGGCAATATCATGACATGCCTGAGAATACCGATTACAGTACCAAAGCGCAGGTAAAAGCGTGGCTTTATGGAGGAAATGTGCCCCAGACTATTTTGAATGTTGAGCCTCTCATAAGTGAAGTGAACAAAGAAATTCAGCAGTATTCAGCGAAGGTGATGATGTACGATCAAGACGATGAACCCATGTTGAAAGAAATGGAGGAGGAAATAAAGAAAGCACTGGATAAAAAGTTTAAGAAATAATAAGGAAAACAGCCTTATTGATGTTATAAGGCTTGGTTTTGAGCGTGTTGTGGGGGACATAATGATATTTAATTCATTTGAATTAGAAAACTTCAAACGGATAGGAAATCCTGTAATAATAGACTTTTCAGGGGGGAGATGATGTTTTTCGGTATAAAAATCGCGCATTTTCGCTCAGTTTTTAAAGAGAAAGAGGTCAAAATTTGTCATTAAACTTTTTCTAAAGATGCCCAGCTTGTTCTAAGGATAAAACATTAGGGAGTGGATTGTTCTGCCGTGCTTGCCATAAATCATGCTTTTGTTGTAGTTTAAGCCAAAATTCTGCATCATTTAAACCCGCTTTTTCTAAGCGTAAAGCAAGGTTAATACTGATTGCTGCACGACAATTTAAAACACGCGATAGAGTTAAACGTGCAATATTGAGATGATTTGCAGCCTCTGTTACTGTTAACCCTAATTCATCAAGCAATTCTTCTTTTAAAATACCACCAGGGTGTGGGGGATTGTACATCATGATAACACCTCAAACATTAATGATAGTCTTGGTAATCAACAAGTTCAACATCTGTTCCAATAAAACGAAAAGTAACACGCCAATTTGCATTGACACGCATAGACCAATAACCCTTTAAGTCGCCAGTAAGTTCATGTAAACGATATGACTTAATCGTTACTTGTTCGGGTGTAGATATTGTATCTAAAATTACCAAAATATTTGCCAGTTTTTTCGCATGTGCAGGTTGTATTCCTTTAACAATTCCTCTTTCGAAGAATAACTTCAAACCTTTATGCTTAAAACTAACGATTGCCATATATTACCCCTTTGTTACTTGATACGATACACCATGCATTTATGTCAATCAATTATTTATTAATGAGTCATGTTGACCATAATTTAATATGTTAAATTATAATAATATATCATTGAAATAATTGAAAAAATAAGCAAATCATGTTAAGATCTTATATCTATAAAAGACAAGTTTAAGGTTAATAAAAATATGCTCAATAAAGTGACATTAATCGGGTACCTTGGGGCTGATCCCGAAGGAAAAATGATGCCTTCTGGTGCAGAGATTGTGAATTTTCAGTTGGCAACTTCTCAAAGCTATACAGACAAAGAAACCCATCAGAAAATAAAAAAAACCGAGTGGCATTCTGTGGTGATTTTTAATCCTCAGCTGGCAAAGATAGCTCTCCAATATCTTAACAAAGGAAGTAAAATTTACCTTGAAGGACAGCTCCAAACCCGCAAATGGCAAGATAAAAAGGGACAAGATCATTCCACAACAGAAATTATTCTGCCTCAGTACAAGAGCAAATAAGCATAAATTATGTAAAATTGTATAAATTGCAAAAAATAGCCCTAAAATAGCGAATTAAAGGAAAAATATTGTATTTCAATTTTTAAAGAAATGACGGTGCCGCATGCCGGATTCGAACCAGCGACCCCATCATTACGAATGATGTGCTCTACCAACTGAGCTAATACGGCATAAACCTGTTATTATTTAAAACTAAAGGCTAATTCGAGGGTAATAACTAAAAGTATATATAAAAGCAAGCAGGTAATTTTTTCAATAATTCATAAATGCAACAGTTACTAAAATAAAACAATAGATCCTTATAAGCAAAAGGATTAAAGCTACATTTCTTGAGTTTTTGTTGTTTAAAAATGAATTAAATATTTCTTCAATTTATAATCATATCTAATTTCAAAAGTAGGACTGAAAGTAAAATTTTTTTGTGTAATAAAATGATGCTAAACATTCTGTTTAGAAAAGTGTTTAATAATTTTACAAGGAATCAAAAATTATTTGACAAGTTATTTTTTGAATGGAAAAAATAAGAGTGTTTATGTTTTTATACAATCAAAGCCATACTAGTATGATAATTATTTGATATAAAAGTGTTCCTCATTTCTGGACCTATAGATATAAAGTTAAAATGGAGTCAGAAGGCAATGTCAGATGAAAATAGAATGACAGAATTAGAGATTAAACTAGCTCATCAAGAAAAGCTTGTTGAAGAACTTTCTTGTGTGGTCACTGATCAATGGAAAAGTTTAGATGAAATATCTAAAAAATTAAATGCTCTAACAAAACGATTGCTCGATTTAGAAGAGCGAGATTCCTCCGAAATTCCTGTTGAACGTCCTCCTCATTGGTAAAAGTATAGTAAAATTAGTATGCTTATCCTTCACAAATTATATAAAGTATTTTTTGTGTTTTATGAAAAAGTTGGTTTAATGATTGAATCAAATTATTATTCTCGTTGTTATATTTCTTATAATTTTTCTTTAATGTAGTGTAAAAAATATCTTTAATTTCGATTTACTAAAATAGCCAATTTCCGTTATCTTTTAAAAATGTAAATGCTCGAGAAATTATTCTATGAGTGAATATAATAAAGCTTAAAAAAATTCTTTAATGTTGAATATATTTTCCTTATTGACAAGCAATTTTATGAAAAGATTTCTATGGTTAGTAACTTAAGATATAAAAATGTTATTGTCAAAATGCCAAATATAAATCATGCTGGGAAAATATTTAGAATAACATAAATTGAAGATAGAAGAAATGACACAATGCTACATATAAACTAATTGAGACTATTAATATCTGTCTAAAAAAAGAAATGGCTAATATTTCACTAAATGGATTTAATAATCCAGCTTAATTGTACTAATAGAACATATGCCATCAATAACTAATTATCATATATGTCAATGTAACAAAATAAGCGTCATTAATTTAACTAAAGAGCAAAACATATCTTATTCCTATTATTTTAATAGAATATTTGATATAAGCTATAAAAAATAGAAAGTCGCATTATCATGAAAATAAACATGAATTCATTTTTATTGTAATTTTTTATCTAGAACAAAAATATGTAGAAACTGTATTTTGTTTTTATATAAAAATTAGGTTGAATACATCAGAATAATGAAAAATGTTGAGCTAAAACACAATGAATTAAAACGGAGACTTAAAAATCGTCATGTTCAAATGATTGCCTTAGGAGGTGTTATTGGAACAGGCCTTTTCTATGGATCAACAGAAGCTATTCAATTAGCTGGCCCTTCAACCATTTTAGCATATCTTCTTGGAGGATTCATTATCTATCTTATTATGCGAATACTTGGTGAAATGTCAGCAGAAGAACCAACTTCAGGCGCTTTTAGCTTCTTTGCTTATAAGTATTGGGGATGTCTTGCTGGTTTTATAACAGGTTGGAATTATTGGTTTCTTTATATCCTTGTTGGTATGACTGAACTAACAGTTATTGGGTTTTATCTTGATCACTGGATTTTGATTGATCACTGGAAATCGTCTTTATTGGTTCTCTTGTTTGTCACATCGATTAACCTTATAGATGTACGTTTTTACGGAGAATTTGAATTTGCTCTAGCTTTAATTAAAGTTATTGCTGTTATTGGTATGATCGTATTTGGAATTTTTATCATTATAACAGGGATAAGTGGAAGCCAAGCCAGTATCAGCCATCTTTGGAATCATGGTGGTTTTTTCCCTTATGGCGCAACGGGGGTTATATTTGCTACTTCTATACTCATGTTCTCTTTTGGTGGCACAGAGCTTATTAGTATTGCCGCAGGAGAAACATCAGATCCACAAAAAACAATTCCATCAGCCATTCGTAAAGTTATGTGGCGTGTGATCATTTTTTATATCGGTTCTATAAGTGTAATTATGATGATAAACCCATGGAATATGATTAAAAAAAACGGGAGTCCTTTTGTAAATATTTTTGAAACTATAGGTATCCCTGCAGCTGGCCATATTTTAAACTTCGTGGTAATTATGGCTGCTATTTCAGTCTATAATAGCGGCATTTACTCAAATGGTCGTATACTTTATAGCTTAGCGATGCAAAAAAATGCACCGCATATTTTTAGTAAACTTAATGCTACTTGTGTTCCTTATGTTGCTATTCTTTTTTCATCAATTTGTACTGCGACAATTATTGTCATCAATGTTCTTATGCCAGATAATAGTTTTATGCGGATTATGGCTATTACAACCGTAACAGCAGCTATTACTTGGGCTATTATTGTTATTGTACATTTCAAGTTTCGAAAAGCACATAAAGGTCAAGCAAAATCCTTCGTTTATGCATTTGGTTTCTATCCTTATGGAAATTATCTTTGTCTTTTTTTTCTTGCACTATTGTTTTGTATTATGTTTGTAAGTGGTTTAGGAAAAAATGGGTTAATTACCCAACTCTTTGAAATGATAGGAATAAAAATAAGCTTTATTGAATCCTATATTCCTACACAAATGCCTGATATGAGTTTAGCAGTTATTATTATTCCTATATGGTGTTCACTTTTATTATTAGGATATAAACTCAAGCGATAATTCTAAAGTCATATAAAGGAATTGATTGGAATAAACATTGGCGATAAAATTTGATAAGGTAACGCAAATTTTTGATGATTTATGTGTTTTGAAAAATATTACCGTAAATCTCACGGAAAAACGAATTGCAATTATTGGTGCAAACGGTTCTGGAAAAAGTACATTTGTTCGCCTTATTAATGGTTTGCAGCTTCCATCGAGGGGTTCTGTTAATGTTGATGGATTGGATACAAAACATGATGCAAAAGCAATAAGACTGAAAGTAGGATTTGTTTTTCAAAATCCCGATAATCAAATTGTATTACCATTGGTAGAAGAAGACTTATCTTTTGGGCTTAAAAACTTAAAATTAAGTAAGAATGAAATTAAAAAACGAGTAGATGAAGTTTTACAGTATTATAACCTCCAAGCATTCAGAAACCATGCCATTCATTTATTAAGTGGTGGACAGAAACAATTAATTGCTATCTCAAGTGTGGTAGCAATGAAACCAAGCTATATCGTTTTTGATGAACCAACAACATCACTTGATTTACAAAATAAACGCCGCGTTACACAAGCCATTAAAGAATTACCACAAACAGCTATCGTTGTATCACACGATTTGGAATTCCTAAAAGAATTTGATAGGATACTTGTTTTTGATAAAGGAGAAATAGCAGTTGATGATGTACCCTCGGTTGCAATCAAAGAATATATAAAAAGAATGTCATGATCAGTTTGTATATATCTCAAGACACATTCATCCACCGGCTTAGACCAGGGATTAAATTATCACTTCTTATCCTGTGTGGAACTATTATCTTTATGGTTTCATCAGTATCTACTTTTTTACTTTTTTTATTATTTATATCTTTATTATATAAAATAGCTAAAATCCCTTTCAACAAAATAATAAAACAGTTTAAATCAGTATGGCTGTTTTTAGTCTTTATATTTGTTTTTCAAGCTATTTTTGATAGTTGGCTTACAAGTTTTTCGATTATATTACGCTTTATTATTCTTATTTCCCTAGCATCACTTATTTCATTCACAACAAAAGTTTCAGATATGATAACTTCAATTGAAGCAGGGTTTAGATTCTTTCAATGTTTCGGTATCAATCCATCAAAATTAAGTATCTCCTTATCTATGGCAATTAGATTTATTCCAGTTATCAATGAAAAATTCAATGAGATATGTGAAGCACAAAAAGCGCGTGGACTTAATATAAACATTATAGCTCTTGCAATACCCTTAATTATTCGAACAATAAGGATAGCATCAGAAGTAGCAGAAGCATTAGATGCGCGCTCTTATGATTCTAATGATAACTCATTGTATTTAAGGAAATAATTCAGTGACAACCAAAGATTTAACGTATATTTCTTTATTTGCCGCCCTTTATGCAGTTCTAGGTTTTTTTCCTCCTATTTTCCTTCCTTTTTTTCTTGGCCTTCCTATTACTGCTCAATCTATGGGGCCAATGTTAGCTGGATCTATCCTTGGAGCAAAAAGAGGTGCTGCAGCATCAGTACTTTTTCTTTTTCTGATCGCTATCGGTTTACCTCTGTTGGCTGGTGGACGTGGAGGTGTTGGTGTTTTTTGGGGACCTGGTGGTGGTTACATGATTGGTTATCCATTTGCAGCATTCTTTATTGGTCTTATGGTTAAATTGTTTTGGCGACGACTAAATTTTATAAAATTGGTTATAATAAATAGTATAGGTGGAATTGGAATTGTCTATCTCTTTGGAATATCTTGGATCGTTTATATTTCTAAGATTCCTTCATTGACAGCTTTAACAATGTCATTAGGATTTATGGTAGGTGACTTTTTTAAAGTTCTGATTGCGTCATTTATTGCACTTACAGTCAAAAAATCCGTTCCACTCATTACTCCTTCAAAAAAGTAATAGCCATTCACATCAACTGCAAGGGTTTTATTCTTAAAGATCGGAAAAAAATGATTAAAATATTTCCAAACCATATGAAAATATATTGATGGTTTATTTAAGCCGTTTGACTTCTAATTCTTAGAATTAATGAATTCGCATTTTAAATTATGGATAAAAGTTTGAATGAGAATTTCAACATTCCAGAATTAATTTTCTACAACCTAAACAAATTATTGACATGCTCCATTACAACACGACTATCTTTATAATCTGAGATTTTTGTTGTAGCGCTAATTATATAATTTTTTTCCAATTTAAGAGCAGTTGCAGGATTTTTTACAGAAGATAAAGTATTTTTCATATTAACATAAACCTATTAATATCTTTTTTATCTTGTGGAAGTGATTGTTTTTATTGAATAGATTTAATTTATAGAAAAAATTATCGATCTATTTGCAAAAATACCATAACATAATGTGTTGAAGGCACATTATAAAATTTATCAAAAATTACTGATAAGAGTACAAGGACATCACATAACAATATATCATACTGTTTATCGTATTTAATAAAAATAACTTTGGGCAATCTACAAAACTAAACTCTTCTTATCTTGATCACCCTTTTAGATTCTCTGGACGAACTAAATTCTCATGTGTAATTTCTTTAATTGTACGTACACCAGTTAATGTCATAGCTACACGCATTTCTTGAGAAAAAAGCTCCAAGAGATGAGTAACACCTTGCTCACCTGCTGCGGCAAGCGCATAAACAAAAGCACGACCAATCATAACAGCATCCGCACCTTGCGCTATCATACGAACTACATCAAGACCAGAACGAATACCAGAATCAACTAAAATGGTTAAATCGCCTTTTATAACATCCGCAATTTTCGGCAATGCTCGTGCTGTTGACAATACCCCATCAAGCTGACGCCCGCCGTGATTGGAAACAACAATACCATCAGCTCCAAATCGTACAGCTTCACGTGCATCCTCTGGATCAAGAATACCTTTTAAAATCATTTTTCCTTTCCAAAAGTCTCTAATCCATCGCAAATCACCCCAACTAATTGATGGGTCAAAGTTTGCACCAAGCCAACCAATATAATCTTTTAATGTCGTTTTCTTTTTAAGATAGGTAGAAACATTTCCAAGATCATGTGGATGACCCATAACACCAACATTCCAAGCCCAATGTGGGTGAAAAATAGACTGTATAATACGCCGCAATCCAGCATAAGGCCCAGACATCCCTGAATGAGCATCACGATAACGTGCTCCAGGAACTGGCATATCAACTGTAAAAACCAACGTACGAACACCAGAAGCCCACGATCTTTCCAGTACATCCCGCATAAACCCACGATCCTTAAGAACATAAAGTTGAAACCAAAATTCTTTTCCAACTGCCGCATGTACTTCTGAAATAGGACAAACTGAGACTGAGGACAAAGTGAAAGGAATATCTTTCGCAACAGCTGCACGTGCAGCTTTTACTTCACCACGACGTGCATACATACCAGTCAACCCGACAGGCGCAAGTACAATTGGCATACCAAGTTTTTGACCCAAAATCTCCGTTGAAAGATCAACATCACCAACCTGCTTTAGAATCCGTTGACGTAATGCAAGTTCTTGAAGATCTGTACAATTACGCCGCATTGTTTCTTCAGCATAAGCGCCACCATCAATGTAGTGAAATAGAAAAGAAGGTAAGCGGCATTTTGCTGCTTCGCGATAATCAACTGTTGACGAAATAATCATAGTAACACCATTACTCCAGTAAAATACAAAAAGATTTTTTTCAACGACAAATCCTCTTGTATATATTTTTTAAAATCTATATTGTTAAACTCATTTAAAATGCTTAGATAATTTTAATCCTTGTTCTTGATAATGTGAACCAATACCATCTCCATAAAGTTTCACTGGCCGATTAAGCATATGTTCATAAACCAAACGGCCGATGATTTGTCCGTGCTCTAAAATAAACGGAACTTCGTGGTTCCTTACTTCTAAAACTGCACGCGCTCCTTTTCTACTTATTGCCATACTCCCAAATCCTGGATCAAAAAAACCTGCATAATGTACCCTAAACTCTCCTACTAAGGGATCGAATGGTTTCATTTCAGCAGCATAAAAGGGAGGAACATGAATAGCCTCTCGTGACACTAAAATATAAAACTCATGAGGATCAAGAACTATTTCTCTTGTTCCATGATCATAAATAGGTTCCCAAAAATCTAAAATGGGAGCAATAGCGCTTTTATCAACATCGATAACACCAGTATGACGTTTCCCCCGATATCCAATAAGTCCATTTTCATGGCCTTCTAAATTAATGGAAATTCCAATACCGCCATCGTTAATATTAGGAGTATCATCAGATACAAGCATTTCACTTTTATGCAACGCATATAATTCAACTTCTTTTAAATAACTATATCCTTTACGAAACCGAAGTTGTGATAAGCGTGAACCCGTACGGACCAAAATCGGAAATGTTCGTGGACTAATTTCGAGATAAAGTGGACCATGATAACCCAGACAAATTTTATCAAATTCCTGAGCGTAGTCTGAAATCACGCGTGTAAAAACATCCAACCGCCCCGTAGAACTTTTAGGATTAGCAACCGCAGACAAAACTTTCGATAAGGCTAAACTTTCTAAAAGAGGAACGATATAAACACAACCCGTTTCTAAAACTGCTCCATCTTGTAAATCAAATTCATGCAGCTTTAATCGTTCAAGTTTATCAATAACGGTTGCATCAGGTCCTGGCATAAAAGAAGCGCGTATACGATATGCTTTATTTCCTAAACGTAAATCAAGACTTGCAGGTTGTATTTGCTTCTCATCAAGAGAGTCAATGGCATTAACCATACCATTGTTAATTAAATCATGTATATCACTATCAGCAAGAATACCATTCATGCGCATCATATGTTGTGCCTTCCATCTTTTTCTCCCTTTTTATCAGTATTATTAACTGGAGCAAACCCTTTCAAAAATAACAAATGATTTATTTCAAATTTAACGACTTGGTTCACAAGCGTAATAAATGATTTTAATCTATAAAACGGCATTCGGTAAAGTATTCTTGCGTAGGACAAATTCTAGAACTCATCATAGACAACTTTTTACTCACAACCTATATACTCATTTTTTAGAATACATTTTCAGCTTTTTTTTGCATAAAAGTTGATAAATAGTGTTATTATAGTTGAAAGTTTCTATACAATAAGAGAAAAACTCGTTAAAATTCAGATATGATTATACGTCATCTTAGCGAAACTATTATTAATCAAATTGCAGCAGGTGAAGTTATTGAACGACCCGCTAATGTTGTTAAAGAGCTCATTGAAAATGCTATTGATGCAGGAGCAAGCCGTATTGAAATTGTCATAGCAAATGGTGGAAAAAGCCTGATAAGAGTGAGTGACAATGGTTGTGGTATCCCAGAAGATCAATTAACTTTAGCAGTTTCTCGGCATTGTACATCTAAAATTACTGATGATGTACATAATATCTGTTTTCTTGGTTTTCGTGGAGAAGCATTGCCCTCTATTGGTTCTGTTTCAAAACTTAAACTGACCTCACGAATACAAAATTCCGATAGTGCAGCTGAAATTATTGTTAATGCGGGAAAAATTGAAGGACCAAAACCCTCTGCTGCTAATCCTGGAACTATCGTTGAAGTCCGTGATCTCTTTTTTGTTACACCAGCACGATTGAAATTTATGAAATCTGATCGTTCTGAAACAATTGCTATCACGGATACAATTAAACGAATTGCAATCGCCTTCCCACATATCCGTTTTTCTCTTGCTGGTATAGATCGAGCTCCCATGGAATTTCCTGCTATGGAACAAAATACCCAAGGGCAATTACAACGCATTACACAAATTATGGGAAAAGAATTTGCTCCAAACAGCCTTATCCTCGATGCTAAACGTGAATCTGTTCATCTAACCGGTTTTATCGGTTTGCCATCTTTCAATCGCAGTAACAGCCTTCATCAATTTGCTTATGTTAATGGACGTCCAGTACGTGATAAACTCCTATGGGGAGCAATCCGCGGAGCATATGCCGATGTTATTGCTCGAGATCGTCATGCTGTAGCCATTCTTTTTATTCATTTACCGCCCACTGATGTAGACGTTAATGTACACCCTGCAAAAATGGACGTGCGGTTTCGCGACCCAAGTCTCATTCGCGGTTTAATTATTGGAGCGATCCGTGAAGCACTGCATCAAACTGGCATTCGCCCTACATCAACAGACTCCGAAGCCATGTTGGCTGCGTTTCGAACAGAACCTTTAGAAACTGAAAAAATGCATCAATCTTTTTCTTATGATGCACGACCACGTCATATTGATCCAAAGCTTACATCAATATTTCATAAACCATTAGATATAAACAGCTCTATTGACTTCCAAGAAGATACGATCCCTATTATGGAGCATCTTAGCACACCAAGTGGTGACACACGCGCTACAATTAATGCATTAACATCAGAAGAATTACATTATCCTTTAGGGGCAGCAAGAGCGCAAATCCATAAAAACTATATTGTCGCTCAAACTCAAGATAGTCTTGTCATTGTAGACCAGCATGCTGCTCATGAGAGACTGGTTTATGAAGCGCTTAAAAATGCTCTGTATTCTCAACCACTTCCTTCACAATTATTACTTATTCCTGAAATTGTAGAACTCTCTGAAGAAGATGCCACATGCCTTTTATCTCACAAAGATGCTTTGAAAAAATTTGGATTAGGAATTGAATCCTTTGGCATTGGCGCAATCGCTGTACACGAAACACCTTCGATGTTAGGAGAGATTAATATCCAAGCTTTAATTAAAGATCTTGCCGATGAAGCAACTGAATATGATACAATAGATAATTTAAAAGGGATGCTTGATTATGTTGCAGCAACTATGGCCTGTCATAGTTCAATACGTTCAGGACGTCTTTTACATCCTGAAGAAATGAATGCACTTTTACGACAAATAGAAGCAACGCCTAATTCAGCCACATGTAACCATGGACGTCCTACTTATATTGAACTTAAACTCGCTGATATAGAACGCCTTTTTGGTAGAAAATAAAATTTCATAACTATTTTGGCTAAAAACTACTTGCTTCATTTATGCTCAACTTTATAAAATATCTGTAATATTTTATCAGCATTATTTTTCATAAATACATAGAAAGGACGCATAAAATATGTTCTCTCATAATGAATGCGAAGCAACAATCCACTATTTTAATAATAGTTATAAAATTGTTAAATATGGGACTTATACTATTTGTGCAGTTAGTGGACAAAAAATCCCTATCGATGATCTAAAATACTGGAATCATCAGCGTCAAGAAGCATATGCCAGTTGTGAATTATCCTATCAGCGTGAACTTGAGTGTAATCCATATCTTAGTCAATTACTAAAAAACATAAAATAACCTATAAGAAACTCTGAAATAGTATCTATATGCTTTTAAATATATCAATTAAAGGTGATATTTCGTTTCTTAAAACGAGCAATAGTCTCCTCAAGAAGCATACGACAAAAATCTCTTTGAACAAAATCAACTTTAACATCAAAGACAATAAGATTTTCTAAGATTTTATGTAAATTGTTAGCCTGTATGCGTATATAGTCCTTAGCAGTCGTAGCTATCCACAGATTATGAATTTTGGCCTTCCGTGCCAAATTCTTTAGATCCGTAGCTGTAAAAAAATAATGATCAGGATAAGAATAAGCTTGCGCAACATGACCAGACATTTCTTTAATGGATTTGAAAAATTTATCTGGATTGCCAATACCTGCAAATGCTAAAAAAGATTTTCCAGCAACTTCATCATCAATATGTGATTTAAGATGCCCATAATGCAAAGGTTTTCCAGTGCGTGAAACAAAAAGAGCTACCTCATCACTCTCATCCAAACAACCAATGACTAAAACACTGTCCATGAAAGATAATTGCGTTTTTAACGGTGCACGTAAAGGTCCCGCTGGAAAAACAGCTTTATTACCAAAACCACGCATTGCGTCCACAACAAGCAACGCATAATCCATATAAAGGCGACGGCTTTGAAAACCATCATCCATTAAAATAAAATTACATCCCTTTTCTTTAAGCCGTTGTGCTGCTGCATAACGATCAGGTGATATAGCAACAAAAGCGTGATGTGCAAGCAAAAGTGGCTCATCGCCAACATCGCACGCATTATCACATTTAACATCGACGAGATGCACTCTTTTGACTCTTCCACCATAACCACGTGATACAATGCCAGGTATTAAGCCAAGTTCCTTAGCCACTTGAGAAAAAGCAATAACAACAGGCGTTTTACCTGCCCCACCTAATGTAAAGTTTCCAACACACAAAACTGGTAAATCAATAGCAAGAGGCTCTCTTTCCATACGGAATCGTGCACAATAACCATAAATCCCAGCAATCGGTGCCAATAAAAAACGTAAAAAGCTTTTATTTTTCCACCAAAACCGCGGAGAACAAATATGCATATCTATTTTTGACACTGTCTTAAACCTGTCTGTATCACAAGTGGCTGCAAAAATGGATCAAGAACCTTTAATGTACACTCAAGTGCACCAGCCATACTTGTTGCTACCCCATAAGCCTTATCGATCACCTCTTGTCTCAAGGTCTCATTTGTTAAAAATTTATTCACTTGGATAGCAAGTTTCATTGTATCTTCAACTATATAGGCCGCATCACAGGATAAAAATCGCTCAAACGTACTTTGAAAATTGGCAATATGAGGCCCTGTTAAAATAGCTACTCCAAGCAAAGCGAGCTCTAATGGATTATGCCCACCACAATCGCACAATGATTTACCAATGAAAGCAACTTTCGATAAACGAAGAAAAAGACCCATTTCTCCAATTGTATCCCCTAACAAAATATCTGTATCTATATCTGGAACGATATTGCTACTTCTAAGAACATAACACAAATCTTCTTGATCACATACTTTAATAATATCTTCTGAACGTTCAGGATGACGTGGAACAATAATCGTTAATAAATCTGGAAAATAACTCTTGAGCATTTTATGAACTTCACAAGCAATTTTTTCTTCTCCTTCATGGGTTGAAACAGCTGCCCAAACTGGACGATTACCGATAGCCTTACAATAATGCGCAAGTAATTCCTGATCCTCAACCGGACACACCTCAGCCTTAAGATTACCAGAAAGTGCAACTGATTTTACACCAAGTGTATAATAATATGTTACATCTGTTTCATTTTGGCCAATAGCCACATCAATATGTTTAAAAATATGTTTAGCAAGAAAGAGTCGTTTGTGCCAAGCTTTAAAAGACTGTTCCGACATACGGGCATTAACCAAAATCTGTGGAATGCGCATTTTAGCAAGTTCTTTAATACGTAAAGGCCAAATCTCAGATTCACAAATCAATGCCAAATCAGGTTTCCAATGACTAATAAAATGACGCACAGCTAATTCTAAATCTAATGGAGCATATTGATGAATTAATCGATTGCCAAAATATTTCTTAACAAGAGTAGAAGATGTTACAGTACATGTGGTCAATAATACTTGTATCTTTAAAGATAAAATGTAATTAATCAGTGGTAAAAGAGCTACTGTTTCTCCAATACTCGCCGCATGAAACCAAATTAACGGACTTTGAGGACGTGCTTTTTTGCTTTTACCTAAACGTTCCTTATGTCGTCCTCGTTCTTCTTTCCCACGCATCGCTCTAAAAAACAAATAAAATGGTACCACAGGGTGTAAACAAAAGCCAACTATCCGATAGATTGAAAGAGCCACACGTGCCTTTAACTCCATCATTTTAAACCCCTTATTTCCTTGTTTTGAGATAGCTGTAAGCTTCATCTGTCAAATGATTCATTATGCTTGTTAATTGTATACGTTTTTCTTCTAACAAAGAATCATCTGCATCTTTAGGAACAAAAAATGCTTCACCTGCGAGAACAATTGAACGCCCAAAAGGAAGTGGAATTGCAGTTTTATCCCATGTTTTTTCAAGAATTTTTTCTCGCGAAAACGCATATACACAAGGTATGATAGGACGGCCAGATAATTTAGCTAATAAAATAATTCCTTTTCCCGACTCACGTGCTTTTCCACACGAGATATCTGCAATCATAGCAGCTGTTTTACCAGATTTAAGAGCATTTTTAAGCGTTAACAATGCTGTTGCTCCTCCTTTATGAGCGTGTTGGGTTTTACCGCGTCCCCCTGAACCACGAATAATTCCAAGTCCTAATTTTTGCGCTAATTGTGCATTTATTTCTGCGTCAGCAGAACGAGAAAACATAGCAATAACTTCCTCACCTTGAGAACGCAAAAAAGGTCCCATAATATGACGTCCATGCCAAAATGTTATAATAAAAGGATTATAAGCATTATATATTTTCCTAATATCATCTGAGCATTTTAACCGCGGATTCGTCCAATAAACAAAACGCAGATAGTTCGCTAAAATCCATACAACAAAAACCTTTACAAACCATGTTTTCATTAATGAATGACGATTATCCCGCCAAATTTTTTTCAAAATTCCATTTTTTTTCTTGTTAAAAGTTTCTCTCATAACGACATTAAAATTAGCAAACTCAATCTTGTAGTATTTTTGTAAAATAAAAAACAATAATTGAATATTTAAACTTTATGATCCATCACTTGTTGCGTAATCAAAAAACTGATGTAAAGGCACAACATAATAACGTTGCAATGCATTATCTACACTGCTTTGTGCTTTTGCCCGCCATGCTTCCTGAGCTGATTGATAGTCTGGAAAAATACCAACCACATCCAAATTACTGGGATCTCTAAATTGATTATCATTTAGATCTTTTAATTCTCCACCAAAGACAAGGTGCAATAATTGTCTCTTTTCGTTGACTTCAGCCATATTTACCCTCCATATTGTTTTAAAATTGAAGATGTTTTTATTTGATTAAACTAACTTTGTTTGACGAACAACATGTATCATATTTTGACAGCAATTACTTTCACCAGCAACTAAAAAACCATCTTGATAAGCTTCAATCCCATAAGAAATAAATGGCGCCTCAAGCGACATAAGACATCCACCACACTCCCGTAAAACAAGATCAGCAGCAGCAATATCCCAATCATGACAATTCGGACGAACCAATACAATATCAATTTCACCCTGAGCAATAAGAACAATACGATAAGCAAGAGAAGGAATATAACGAAAAAAATTGATTCGATTGCTAAAATCATATGGTAATTTTTGCGCAATTGATTGATCAATTGAAACCCTATATTTTCGATTGATGTTAGGTCTTAAAAGAGGCAGCTTGATGCCATTCAATGTTGCTCCTTCACCTGTCACAGCTGCATATATTTCACCTTTAGCAGGACATTGTAAAACACTTACAATAGGACGGCTATTCTCAATAATAGCAACCGAAATACACCACTCAATACTTCCAGAAAGAAAACCTCGAGTCCCATCAATGGGGTCGACTACAAAACAGCGTTTATAGATAGCTTCTCCCCTATTATCCTCTGTTTCTTCTGAAATCCAACCATAATTTGGACGAGCACTAAGAAGTTTTTCTTTTAAAAAAACATCTATTGCAACATCCGCTTCACTAACTGGTGAATTACCATTTTTAAACCAAACATCGAGCCCACATCCAAAATACTTCATTGCTAAATCTCCTGCCTCCAAACAAACATCGAGCAAAAGATTTAAGTCGGCATAATAATGTGCATTATTTTCCTGCAAGGATCATTCCTTCAATTAATAATGTCGGTGCCGATATACCATAACGTCGATCAATATCATTCGCAGGGATTAAATGCGCTAACATATGGAGGAGATCAGATCCTAATGTTACTTCACTCACTGGATAAGTGATTTCGCCATTTTCAATCCAAAAACCAGAAGCTCCACGACTATATTGCCCTGTAATAAAATCAACACCATGCCCAAACAATTCTGTAACATAAAAACCATTTTGCACACTTTTTACCATATCATGAGGTGATACTAAACCTGGTTCAATAGAAAAATTAGTGCTTGCTGGCTGAACAAGCGATGCAGAACGCACACCACGGCCATTTGTTTTAAGTCCTAATTCACGAGCTGAAGATGATGAAAGAAGCCAGTTTTTTAGAACACCATTTTCAATAATATTCAGTGTATGTCCTTCTACCCCCTCACCATCAAAAGGACGAGAAGCATTTCCGCGTAATCTTAAGGGTTGATCCATCACATTAATACCCGCCTTCATAACCCTTTCACCCCTTAAATTTTGCAAAAGACTTGTTTTGCGAGCAATCGATGCTCCATTAACCATAGACGCAATATGACCCGCGATTCCACGAGCTACACGTGGATCAAAAACAACATTCACAACCCCAGTTTCTGCACGAACTGCTCCTAAACGTCGAACTGCTCCTAATCCAGCATTTTTACCTACCGTCTCTGCTGATTCTAAATCAGAGAAATGTAAAGCCGTCGTATAATCATAATCTCGCTCCATTTCTGTTCCCCCACCAGCAAGAGCACTACAAGAACGCGAAAAATAGCTAGAACAATAAGATCCATAAAAACCATCACTATTCACAAGAACAAACCCATTCTTGCCATAAGCTGTTGCTGCACCGCCAGAATTGCTTACGCCCTTTACATCAAGGGCTGCTGCTTCCATTTGCAAAGCATCTTCTGTTAAAAAATGACTTTGTGGAACAAAATGATCAAAAAGATCAAGATCCTTAGGATGGGTAACTAAACACTCTTTATCCGCCAAACCTTCAAATAAACTATCAGGCGAAGCTTTGGCCATTGCAATAGCACACTTTGCTAATTCTTGCGGATCAACAACAAAATTAGCAGAAACACTTGCCACCTTTTTACCAATAAAAACCCTCAATGTAAAATCATCACTTTCTGAAGCTTCAGTGGATTCTACTTTGCCAAGACGAACTGCTACACAAACAGAATTTGAGTGGATAACAACAGCATCAGCAGCATCTGCTCCAAAACGCTTTGCTGCTTCAACCAACGAACTAGCTTTATCAAGCTGTTTTTTGTTCATCTTCATAAATATCCTTTAAATAGTAATTATTCATCTTAATAAGAAATTTTAAATGAAAAATATAATTTTTGTCTATTCATAGTTAAAAGTTATAGGCCATTAATGTATCATTTTTCTTTCAACTAATTCAGAAATTTGCCTTTTAGCTTTTTCACGAAAAGGTTCTACACGTTTTAAAATTTCTTTGACTTCAAAAAAATTTAAAATTTGGATTCCATTAACGGGAGGGCATAATAAAAGATCTAATGTTGCACACTGCAAACGTGCTGTCACAAGCGCTTTTTGTCCTATAATACCTGTAGCAACAAGACTCTCAGAAACCGAAAAGTGTCCATTTTTACATTCAATAATTGGAAGTCCTGTAACATCCACACCAATTGAAAGATCAACTGATTCAGTAAAACAATCAAAAGGAACTGGATTACAAATCGCCCCATCAATCAAAAAATCATGATTGCGTAAAACAGGCTTAAATAAACCAGGAAGAGCAGAAGAAGCTGCCAAAGCAGAACGCAAATCTCCTTCTTGAATAATAACCATCTCTGCTGTTTTTAAATTTGAAGCTACAGCACAAAAAGGAATTTTTAATGCACAAAAATCTCTCGGAAAATTCAATGGTAAAAAATTTTCTAAAATTAACTCCAAATTAAATTGAAAAAGATGAAAACTGCATTCACAAAGTGCTCTCCATGATGTTGGCATTAGAGACCATAAACGCTTTAAAATATCATTTGAGTTAGAAAAAGTTGATAAACAATACTCTTTCCAATCAGTCTCTGTCATTCCAGAAGCCACACCAGCACCGACAATAGAACCAATAGAAGACCCTGCAATGACATTTGGTTTCAAGCCCAAATCTTCGAACGCCCCAATCACTGGAAGATGACCTAAACCACGAGCCCCTCCGCCACCGAATGCCACACCAATTTTCACTCTATCTCTCCTACATCATGCTTCAATTCCCAAGTAAGTACAAAAGAAATACTGCCCCCTATAGTTATTATTTCTTATGTTTATAGAAGTCTTTGAGAAACGACAATAAAAATATGCACTCTTTATCTCCCTTTAATCCACTAATCTTAGATAATGCTAGATAATCTGAGTGATAAATCGAATACCAATTCCTCAGTCACACTTCTTTATCCATTGATTAAAAAGAAACTCTTTTGCAAAAAGAGCTATTTTTTTCCTCAAAATCTTTAACTAAACTGGAAGAAATCCTGCAATAACGGAATAACTGCTTCATAAGGAAATATGGTAAAACTATGTAGAATAATCTTGTTTCACTTTATAAAAAAATTTCTCAAATATACATTACTGTTGAAGTTTATAGATCCGTATTACTGTATCACTATAAAAACGCTCATCATCCAAATAAAATGGATCAGGCAAATTAATAATCGCTTCTTTTTCTTCTTCAAGAATAAAAAATGTTTCAGTTTTTGCCCATCCTCCTTTAAGAGCTTGAATAAAAGCCTTCTCACCCAACGAACAACCATAAGGAGGATCCGCAAAAATAACATCAAATGCAAGCATTGTCCCAATATTTCCAAGTTTGGTTGCATCACGGCGTAAAATTCGCCCAACGCCTTGCAACCCTAAAGTTTCAATATTCTTTTGAATTAAACTACGCCCCTCTATTGAATTTTCAACGAAAACAGCTGCCTTTGCTCCACGAGAAAGCGCTTCAATTCCTAAAGCACCAGTCCCAGCGAAAAGATCAAGAACACGCTTATTTACCCAAAAATTTTCTTCCCGACTCGTAAGAATATTAAAAAGACTTTCACGCGTACGATCAGTTGTTGGGCGAATGGATAGACCAAGAGGTTTTGCCAAAATACGCCCCGAAAACTTACCACCGATAACCCGCATTTTATCCTCCAGATCGCTGAGATACTCTTGCACCATTATTATATTTCTTAAATCTCTTCATGGCCTTATCAAATGGCCTAGATTTCCGCTTATTATTCAAAAAATGTTCATCACGATCGTCTTTAACAACCTTCCTCTCTTTTTTTAATAATTGATCTTTCTTGCTAAAAATACGTGATTCAACAAAAGATGTTTTGCTATGTTTTTTAGAAAAATCAATGCACTTAGCTTTTTCTACTTGTCTTTCTGATCGTTTTTCCTTCCCTCTATCAGTAGATCTCTTACCAACCCAATTACTTTTACGATCATAATGATTATCTGCATCAGAAGAGGACTTCTTACGTGCAATCTGTGGACAAGCACCAGGAGCCATCCAAACATTAGAACAACGTGAACGTAAAAAAGCACGCTCTTCCTTCCCACCTTTGTTGTGATCTTTAGCTCTTAATTTTGTATCAATTTTTTTACTCAATCGTACCTGACTGTGCCCCAAAAATCTGCTTTTCCTTCCATACAATAGATTTTCTTTGCTAGAGACAATCCAACTATCCTCAATCACAGAAGATTTTGTAATGTTTTGTTTTGCAACAACAGCAGAATTTGAAAAAGGCTTTAAAATAGGTGCATCAAAATCCGCATTAGCTTGCACAATCAAACGTTCTCCTAATTGATCGCGCAACATTCGACCTTTTAACTCACGAACTGCACCTTCTTTTAAATCAGATAATTGAAATGGACCATAAGACACGCGAATTAAGCGATTAACAGATAATCCTAAAGCTCCCAAAACATTCTTGATTTCACGATTTTTTCCTTCACGCAAAGCTACAGAAAGCCATACATTTGATCCTTGCTCACGTTCAATCGAAGCTTCAATTGAACCATAAAAAATCCCATTAACTGCAATACCATTCTTTAAATCTTGAAGTGCACTCTGTTTAACTTTTCCATGAGCACGAACCCGATATTTACGCACCCATCCCGTTAAAGGAAGCTCCAATACACGTGCTAAACCACCATCATTGGTTAAAAGCAAAAGTCCTTCTGTATTAATATCAAGCCTCCCCACAGAAAGAACACGAGGCATACCTTTTGGCAAATTATCAAATACTGTTGGTCTCCCTTGAGGGTCACGGTTGGTTGTAACAAATCCTATTGGTTTGTAATAAAGCCATAGCCGTGTTCGTTCTATAGGGGGTAAAGGCTTACCATCAACCATAATAACATCAGAGCGAGAAACATTAAAAGCAGGTGTAGTTACAACTGTACCATTAACAACAATACGGCCTGCAACAATCATCATCTCTGCGTCACGGCGTGATGCTAATCCAGCACGTGCCAACCTTTTAGCAATTCTTTCACTTTCACTCTTTTCACTCACTCTCTTTTCATTGCAATTTTTTTTAAATTGTATAGAAAATTTATCACGCACACTATGTCGTTTATTCCGAAAAGAAAAAGAAGAAGTGCAATCATTCGTCATATTCTATCCTTTGATATCCTAAGGCTCCATTTACTTTTAAAGAAGCTCTAAACACTTTTAAAATATAATGAAACCCTTTCATTATAAAATGAGACATAATAAAAAAGCTTGCTCACTTCATAGACCTCTTTAATATAGCTTTTTGGTTACTTATACCTCAATGGAAGAATAATATGAGACTTACTCCCATGGAAATAGCTCTTTTAGAAGCACAATTAGCAAAAAAACAAGATGAAATCCCCGTAGGTGCAGTTATCACACATGGTCAAACAATCATTGCGCGTGCCGGTAATTACATAAAAACCCCACATGATCCTACAGGACATGCAGAAATGCGTGTTATTCGTATAGCTTGTCAAATCTTCAAAAGTGAAAGAATTCCTGAATGCGATCTTTATGTAACACTCGAACCATGCGCAATGTGTGCCGCAACCATTTCATTTGCACGCATAAGAAACTTGTATTACGCAACGAGCGACCCAAAGGGTGGCGCTATTGAACATGGACCACGTTTCTACCAACAACAAACCTGCCACCATAGACCTAATGTTTATTCTGGTTTTAAAGAAAAAGAAGCTTCTCAATTGCTTAAAGATTTTTTTATACAAAAACGACGTCAAAAATAAACTTTACTTCAACCTGAATTTCTCATCTTTAAACAACACCCCTATTTTTACCTCTTATTGCTTTCTACTTGCAAATGGGTGTCCCTTTTCCACATATTTTTATTTACCTTTCTGGCCCTGCAGGTGCAGTTACTGCTGGTTGACGATAAATTAAAGGCGGCTCACTAAGATATCGACGATAATTTGCACTCCCACCAGCAGCCTCCTTCCGCCGACGCAAATACTCCTCACGTTGTTGTTTCTCATTAAGCTGTACAATGCCCTCTGAATCATCAAGATTTGTATGATATTTTCTTACTACTTTTTTATCTGAAGAACTACTATGAGGATTTACTCTATTAGCCTCCACTCCACCTAGCAAATTCTTCTTAGACTGTCCTGACATCTCCATCTCATTATGAGAATTAATCTCCGTACTATCTACCTGAGGTGGAGGTAAAACTACATGTGCATTAGGTTCTGGAAATACAAGTTTTGAGCGCTGTTTTAGCACAATTTGACTATTTTTATTTCTTGATCTTAATGAAGCAAGATTAGTTATATCGTCAAAAAATTGTAATGAAGCTGTTTTATCCGTACCATAAGTAGGAGCAGACAAATTACACCCCATCAACATACAACATACACTTAGCGTGCTTGCTAAAAATATTTTCATTGCATATCTATTCATTGCTCACCCACTTCCTTAAGCGCATAGTCCACTGACATTATCATGACTCTTTGGAGACTGCCAACAACGCACAAATCGCCTATTCATAGACAAAACAACGCATTTCATTTCTAACATAAATTTCCTCTTCATCAATGATAGAATTTAAGTGATGTTAAATTTATTGAATACTACCCTTTCAAATGACCCTATTCAAAGCATCTTCTACTGATATATGTTAGACTTCTTAAATTTTGCCAAGTGCTTGTAATTCTCGCAAAGCAGCTGCATCACGAGCAGAAACGTCAGGATAATTTGGATCACTCCCAACATCTTGTGTATAACGCCATGATCGAGCACATTTATTACCCACTGCCTTATTCGAACAGACACCGACACCTTCAACATCACTCAAAATAAAAGCATCCGCAGGAGGTATATCTTGAACGATTGTTAGAGCGCTGGTAATACAAATCTCCGCCATATCTAAATTGTTCAAAGATTCTAATAAAACAGGATCAGAAATAAAAACAATAGGCGCCGCTTCTAAAGATGATCCAATCCGTCTATTTACTCGCTCAATCTCTAAAGCGCCCGTCACAACTTTACGAACCTGTCTGATTTTTCTCCAACGCTCTGCTAAAGGTTCATTTTTCCATTCTGTCAATATAGGACGAAACTGTTGTAAGTGCACCGAACAACTTTCTGGATAACGTTCTAACCACGCTTCTTCCATTGTAAAAGGTAACATTGGAGCAAGCCATGTTACCATTCGATCAAAAATTTCACGAATAACTTGTAAAGAAGCTTTACGTTTTTTTGATGAAGGCGGATCACAATAAAGAGTATCTTTACGAATATCAAAATAAAACGCAGATAACTCAACGATTGAAAAATCCAATAATGCACGCATAATTTTCTTAAAATCAAACTCATCATAAGACTGATTAATCAACTGATCAAGTTCATAAAGTCGGTGCAATATCAATTTTTCAAGATCCGGTAGTGTACAATAGGGTATTTCTTCTCCTTCATCATACACTAAAATACCAAGCATCCAACGAATTGCATTCCGCAATTTGCGATATAAATCCACATTTGTTTGAAGAATCTTTTTACCCAAACGCTGATCTTCCCAATAGTCAGTTGTCATCACCCAAAGACGAAAAATATCAGCACCAGATGTTTTAATGATATCTTGTGGCATAATCGTATTGCCCAAAGACTTAGACATTTTTCTGCCATTCTCATCCAAAGTAAAACCATGTGTAACAACAGTTTTGTAGGGTGAACAAGTTCGTGTCCCACAACTTTCTAAAAGAGAAGACTGAAACCATCCACGATGCTGATCAGATCCCTCAAAATAAACATCAGCAGGCCATTTCAAGTCAGCACGATCTTCTAGCACAAAACTATGACTTGCTCCAGAATCAAACCAAACATCCAAAATATCATAGACTTGTATCCAACTTTCACGGGCACGCTCACCTAAAAAACGCTCTCGAGCCCCTTCTGCAAACCATGCATCTGCCCCTTCTGCTTCAAAAGCTTGTAAAATACGCTTATTTACTTGCTCATCTTTAAGAATAAGTCCATCTTCATTAACAAAAATACAAATTGGAACACCCCAAGCACGCTGACGAGAAAGCACCCAATCTGGACGATCTGTAATCATAGAAGCCAAACGATTTTGGGCGGAAGGTGGAACAAAACGTGTCGTCATAACAGCTTCCAAAGCTCGGCTGCGTAATGTTGAACCACCGCCAAGATCTTTATCCATTGCAATAAACCATTGAGGCGTATTCCGAAAAATAATTGGCTTTTTTGAACGCCAACTATGAGGATAGGCATGTTTTAAACGACCACGTGCAAATAATAATTCTGCTTTCATTAAAGCATTAATAACTTCTTTATTAGCATTCCCCATTTTTCCATTATCATCAATAACACGAATAGCTCCTTCCTTACGATCTGGTCCAAAACCAGGAGCATCCTTCGTATAAAAACCTGCATCATCAACGGGAAAAGGTATAGTAGTGTCAATACCAGCTTGCTCCAATACAGACTTATAAGCATTCCAAATTTCAAAATCCTCACGCCCATGGCTAGGTGCTGTATGGACAAAACCTGTACCAACACTCTCTGTCACATGGGAGCCATCAAGCATCGCAATCTTATGGTTATATCCCCCAGCTAAGCCTTTAAGCGGATGAGAAAGAATAAGAGTTTTAAGTTCATCAGCACACACAGAACGCAAACGTCTTAAAATAAGTTTCGCTTTTGCTGCACAATTCTCAACTAAAGCATCAGCAAAAAGAAGCTTTTCCCCAGCTTGAGGTCCAAAATCATTTTCTGCGCTCTCAACAAGATAAACACCATAAGAAATTTGTGAAGAATAACTAACCGCACGATTACCAGGAATTGTCCATGGCGTCGTTGTCCAAATTACAACATAGGTATCATATAAATCGTGAGAATGCGTTTCCAAAATAGGAAATTTAACCCAGATAACATCAGATTCATGATCATAATATTCAATTTCTGCTTCGGCCAAAGCTGTACGCTCAACAACAGACCACATCACAGGTTTTGAACCACAATAAAGTTGATCAGACATAGCAAATTTTATCAATTCGCTAGCAATGCGTGCTTCTGAATGAAAAGCCATTGTCGTATAAGGATTTTTAAAATTTCCTATAATACCAAGTCTCTTAAATTCTTCACTTTGAACTGTTATCCAAGACTGCGCAAAATCGCGACATTCCTGACGAAACTCACTAAGAAAAACATCATCTTTACTTTTCCCTTGCGCGCGATACTTTTCCTCAATTTTCCACTCAATTGGAAGTCCGTGACAATCCCAACCAGGAACATAATTCGCATTAAAACCCCGCATTTGAAACGAACGGACAATAACATCCTTTAAAACTTTATTTAAAGCATGCCCAATATGAATATTGCCATTTGCATAAGGTGGACCATCATGAAGAATGTAAAATGGACGATCTTTCGCTTGTTGCCTCAATTGAGTATAAAGATCTATCTCTTCCCACCGCCTTATTAATTCAAGCTCTTTTTGTGGTAACCCTGCACGCATAGGAAAATCAGTTTTGGGCAAATAAAGAGTTTTTGAGTAATCTATTACTTCATTTTTCACAGACATTGTGAAATATTCCTGTCCACTTTTACTATTTTAGCTTTGTATCATTTCCCTGAACCCTGAAACTATAGTTCCCCAGTCTATAAAAGGCCGGACCAATAATTCGTATTCAGCAGTGATTAAGAATATATAATATCATAAATTCTGAGTTTTATCACGAAACTATTAAAAAAGAAAACAAAAAATAACTCTCAAAAAAAAGACTCTGCATGAGCAGAATCTTTTTGCAATAAAAATGTAAATCTCTCAATAAATTAGAATTTATAAGCGACACCAACACGGAAGTCATTAGTTTTATAACTAAGCTCAACTTCTCCTTTTGCAAATTTCTTTTTTCCAAAGTCTGAATAACGGTATTCAGTGCGCATAATAAAACTCTTAGCCAGTGCTATATCAAAACCACCACCAAAGGTGTAACCAACCATTTTCTTTTCTTCATCTGCCTCAGCGTTTCTTCTAGATACCAATACCGATAAAGTGTCTTGAAGCTCTGCATAAGAAACACCCGCAGCAATATAAGGCATAATACGATCAGCAGCAAAACCAATACGTACTCGTGTAGCACCAGTCCATTTTTCTTTTAAACAGTGATTAAAAACGATACTCGTGTGTGCGTTATTTGTTGCTTGAGCCATATAATGATACATTACACGCTTATTTCTAAAACCTCCGATAGGATTCAGTACCACTGTCGCTTCCATTTGAGGTTGTTGTGTAGAGTCAACACTTTCTCCACCTGACCGATACGTTGGAAGACTATTATCATCAATAACAAAAGTTCTAGTATCTTCTTTTCCGGACCACATTATATCCGTATCAACACCTACAACAAGGTTATTACCAAGATCAACGTTAGATCCTGCATAAATACCACCTCTTATACCCAAGGGTTTAGGCAAAAATTTTGGATCAACTAGTGCCCATTTATTATTACGTCCGGAACTCTGTGAGCCACCACCAGAACTTACTAGAGGAGCCTCAAAATCCAAAGAGCTCGCAGCAACCGTACTTGAAAAACTACTAATCTGACCACCAATATAAAATCCGGTCCACGAAGGTTGAGAAGAAGCTGATGATAATGGTTCTTGAAATGACATACTTCCTGATGCTTGCACTACGGGAACACAAGTTGAAGTAATAGCCAACATAATAAAAAAAGATTTAATATTCACAGATCTATCTCCATGTAAATTTCGAAGTGTATTTTATATAACACTTTAATTTTAAAAATCTGTAGTAAAAATAACACAATAAAAAAATCTCTACTGTAAAGCAGAGATTTTACTTATAGTTCAATTTTCTAATAAATTAGAATTTATAAGCTACGCCAACACGAAAGTCATTGGTTTTATAACTAAGGTCCACATTATCCTTCGCAAATTTCTTTTTACCAAAGTCTGAATAACGATACTCCGCACGCATAATAACATTATCAGTCATTGCAACATCAACACCACCACCAACACTATAGCCAACTAGAATCTTTGTTTCATCTAAGACTTTTGTCTCAGAACCAGAAGGTGAAGCGCTCCTTGCTTGTGCTAATGCTCGAGCTAATCCCTTCGCTGTAAAAACATTTTGAAGCTGCACATAAGAAACGCCACCAGAAACATAGGGCACCACACGATCTACCGCAAAACCAACACGCATCCGCGTAGCACCAGCCCACTTTTCTTGTAAGCTATGACTAATGCTTATACTGCTCACATCAGTACTACTACGTTCTAGTATGTTCATATCCTGTACATCAAATACTTTTGTATTTTTTTTTCCAGACCACACCACATCTGCATCAATACCTAAAATAAGGCCTTTGTTCAAACTAACATTTGAACCTGCGTAAATCCCCCCTATAAAACCTGAAAGTTTGGGTGATTTTATTTTAGAAAATTCTTGACCTTCGCTATCCTCTTCCACACTATCTTGAGTAGGACTTCGGGTAGCTTCACCTGAAAAACCACCAATCTGAGCACCCACATAAAAACCCGTCCAAGAAAAATTGTTAGAAGAGGAAATCACTGGTACGGGCTGATAGCTTTGTGACTGATGCGGTCTCATAATATCAGCAGCTTGCACCATAGAAACCGGAATAAAAGTCCAACTACATGCAACCAGTAAATGTTTTATATTCATATAATATCTCCTATATTATCCAGACTGGTTTTTATAAAACATTTTATTTTAAATATCTGTAACTCAAATGATACTCTCGTAGAAAAAATAAAAGCCCTATCAAAGATAGGGCCTCTCTATAGCTTAAATTTTGCCTATAAATTAGAATTTGTAAGCTACACCAACGCGGAAATCATTGGCTTTATAATTAACTTCAAATTTGTCATTATGCAATTTCTTTTTACCAAAATCTGAGTAACGATACTCTGCACGGAGAAGTACGTTGTCAGTCATTGCAAAATCAACACCAGCAGCAAGAGTATAGCCAATCATTGTCTTTGATTCATCAACTGTATTACTCTTACCAGAAGTTTCTTCGTCTTTTCCATCAGCTTTTTGCACAGGAATTTTCTGTATACCAGTTAACGTTGTAAAGGTGTCTTGGAGCTGTGTATAAGCAACACCTCCAGCAACATAAGGCATAATACGATCAGCAGCAAAACCAATACGAACGCGTGTAGCACCAGCCCACTTCGCTTTTAAAGTATGATCGTATTTTGTAAATTTAACGTCTGATTCTTTCTCTGGTTCTTTCTCTGGTTCTTTCCCTGGTTCTTTCCCTGGTTCTTTCTCTGGTTTAGGATTTCCGTTATCCTTTGCACCTGTAGGTACGTTGTTGTTTTTGTCTTTACCCAATTCAGATGTCATTGTGTCATTTCTTGTGTCTTTCCGCCCAGAAAAAACAACATCCGTATCAACACCTAAAATCAGACCGTTCCCTAAATCAACATTAGAACCTGCATAGAAACCACCTATGAAACCTGAAGGCTTGGGCGACAATTTTTTATCAAGCGGAAACCACTTTTTAGAATCACCATCAGCAAGACTACTAAAGGAAGTCTTACTAGAAAAACCACCTATCTGACCACCTAAATAAAAACCTGTCCAAGAAAAAGCCGGAGCAACAACAATTGTTTCTCCTATTTCTTGAGGAACCTTAATATCCGCTGCTTGTGCTGCAGAAGCTGTCATCAAAGCAACAACAGACGCTGTTATTAAACATTTCATATTATTCATAAATTTGCTCCATAGCTAATGTTCATATACACATAGTTACACACTTCTTTCAAAAGATCTGTAGTAAAAATGATACAGACACAAAAAAACCATAATTATATGATATAATGTTTATTTTTATTTTATAAATAACAAAAATGCCTATAAAATATTGTAGTCATATTGATCATTACGAAATTACTAATATCGTGAATATAATGAAATCATATTTTAAGTTGCATTTAATTATCAAACATATTCTCTACTCACTCGCTTTTCTCACCAACTAGAAATAAAATTAAGCCTTTCCAACGAGTTATAACGAAATATACTCCTTAATAAAAGCACATGTAAAAACTGCACATTTATCAACTAAAAACTCAATGGACTTAATTTAGATAAAACAGGCCTTTTGTTTTTATGATTAGATGTCTCTGGCTTTTTCTTTTTTTTAGATTTTGACTTTTTTGAACCACTCGATGCAAAAGCCACATGTACTGGTTCTGTCATTTTTTCCCACTTGCTGTAAACAACACGACCAAAAGAATCTTTTAAAGGTAAAGGGTCCTTATTCCATTCACTAACAGGAAAAGTGGTAGAAATAAGCGGTATCTCCTCTTTAAGATCAGATCCTTGAACCGTAGCAGCTGTTATCATAGTAAAACTCAAAACTGTAATAAAATACTTCATATTCATCACTTATCTCCATATTTATAAAATACAAAATGTGTCTTATAAACTATTTCATCACACATATCTATAAAAAATGATGTAAACACAGAAAAAACAAAAGCCTTGTCTTTAACAAGACCTCACTATAATCTACTCTCATAACACATTAAAATTTATGAGATCTTCCAATGCAAAAATCATGAATAAAGAAAATTTTGAATTTTAAATAAAATCTGAATAATAATATTCCGTACGCTAAATGTTATCGCTTGACTCTTTAAAATTAACGATAACCTTAGAAAGCCAGAAGGTATATTTATTGTATCTATCTTATAATCATAATCAGTTTAGTAAGGTTTTGATAAATTCAATTTAATTTGAAAAATATCTTACCAAATTCATTTTTCTGAGCAGTACATTTACTTACTAATCATATTCCTAAAAAGAATCCTAACAACAATACGAAATCTCATCTTCATAAAAGATTCATTTGTAATCTACTATTTCATTATATTTTATAAAAATATAATGTATTTACTTTTTGTAAAATTGGTAATTGATATTCCTCAAAATGATACAGGAAAAAGAGAGATTTGCAATGTACAAATATTCTGTACTAACGAAATCAACTATTCCTTTTCAATTTTAGAAATAAATTTTAAAGTTCAAACATGCGCAAAAATATCAACTTCTGACCATCCCAAAAGATCAAGCTTTGCTCTTACAGGCAAAAATTGAAAACACGCTTTTGCAATATCTTCGCGTTCTTCACGTTTTAAACGTTCTTCAAATATACTCTTTAAACGATGTAAATACAAAACATCAGATGCAGCATATTCAATTTGTGCACGAGATAAAGCATCTGCTGCCCAATCTGATGATTGTTGCTGTTTGGAAATATTAACATTCAATAATTCACTACAAATTTCCTTCAAGCCATGACGATCAGTATAAGTACGCGTCAGTTTTGAGGCAAGTTTCGTGCAAAAAACAGCATCGGGCATCACACCAAATGTATGCGCTAAAATAGCAAGATCAAAACGCCCAAAATGAAATATTTTCGTAATTGTTTTATCTTCAAGCAACGTAACTAAATTAGGAGCACTATTTTGTCCTTTAGCAATCTGTATAATATCAGCAGTACCATCTCCAGGAGAAAGTTGAACCACACATAAACGATCACGGTGTGGTTGCAATCCTAAAGTTTCAGTATCAATTGCAATAGAATCAACACAATAATTATCCAAATTTGGTAAATCACCTTGATGAACACGAATCTCTGCCATTTATTCTCCTATTTGCTAGGGCTGCAAGAATGCGTACCCAAGACCGTTGCCCCTTATGAAATGATTTTAAATTATATTTCTCATTAGGTGAATGAATCCGATCATCAGCTAATGCAAACCCAACTAAAATAGTTTCCATATTAAAAATTGATTGAAAATCCCCGACAATCGGAATAGATCCTCCCATAGCAGTTAACAAAGCAGGTGTCTCCCATTCCTGAAATAAAGCATCTTGCGCCGCTTGAATAAAAGGTGAATCATAAGGAAGTTGAACTGCCGGAGAAGCACCGTGTTCTTTAAATGCAACTGTACAATCTGCAGGAATAAGAGAGCGCACATAATTACGAAAAGCTTGGCGTATCTTTTCTGGATTCTGCTTATGCACTAAACGAAAAGAAACTTTTGCAGACGCTTGAGAAGGAATCACCGTCTTAAATCCTTCACCCTCATATCCCCCACTAATGCCATTAATTTCTGCTGTAGGACGAGCCCATACTTGTTCTAAAAGACTTCGTCCCTTTTCTCCAGTAGAGATAGAAAGACCAACAGGACTAAGAAATGTCTCAGCATTACAACCAAGTTTATTCCATGATTGTAAAATCTGTAAAGGCGTCTCTTCTACACCATCATAAAATCTAGGAAGTTGTACTCTACCATTTTCATCATGAAGCCCAGCCAAAATTTTAGCTAAAATGCGAATAGGATTAGCTGCTGCGCCTCCAAAATAACCTGAGTGCAAATCGCAATTAGCAGCCGTAACGATAATCTCTTCCCCTAAAATTCCTCGAAGACCAACAGAAATAGATGGTGTATTCGTATCCCACATTGAGGTATCACAAACTAATGCACAATCAGCCTTCAGTTCATCAGCATTTTCCTTTAAAAAAGGAATAAGTGAAGGTGAACCACTTTCTTCTTCACCTTCCAACAAAATAGTAACCTTTACAGGAAGCTGTTTTGTCTTTTCTTTAAAAGCACGACATGCCTCAATAAAAGTCATGAGCTGGCCTTTATCATCTGAAGCACCACGAGCACAGATGATCTTGTTTCCATTTTGTTCTTTTAAAGAAGGCTCAAACGGATTATTTTCCCATAAATCCAATGGATCAACTGGTTGTACATCATAATGCCCATAAAATAACACATGCAAACAATCATCAAAAGGTCCTGGATGATGACCAACAACCATTGGATGACCAGGTGTATCGCGACGTGAAGCTGTAAAACCTATACTTTTCAAATCTTCCACCAACCAATCAGCTGTTTTACGGCATTCATCTTTATATGCTGGATCTGTAGAAATAGATTGAAAACGTAAAAGAGAAAAAAGATGTTCAAGGTTTTTTTCTAGATTCTTATCAAGATACTCTAACACTTTATTAATCATAAAAAAAAACCTTTCAATCTTCGCAAAATTATAAATATGACTTTAAGCTTGTTATAAAATTTTGCAAGATACATTCTTCATTTTTGACATTGTGGACAATAAAAGCTTGAACGACCTGACTGTACAATACGCACAATAGGTACCCTACAATTCAAACATTCTTTTCCTTCACGTCCATAAACCGAAAAATGGTGTTGAAAATATCCAAGTGAACTATCTACATGCATATAATCACGTAAAGAAGTCCCCCCAGAAGCAATTGCTTCAGTAATCACATTACATATATTTTGTGCAAGAAAATTTGTAGATTTCAGTGTATGTACATCTTCTAACGCCAATGTAAATGCATTCCGCTGTGGTGATAAATGACTACGCCAAAGTGCTTCACAAACATAAATATTCCCAAGGCCAGCAACAATAGATTGATCAAGCAAAGCTGTTTTCAGAGATGTTTTTTTATTAGCAAAAGCTTTTTTTAAATAAGCACCAGAAAGAGTATTGTTCATAGGCTCAACCCCTAGCCTTCTTAAAAATGGATGTTCATAAAGCTTTGTTGTATCTGTTAAAAGCATAAAACCAAAACGGCGAACATCATTATAAGTGAGACGATAAATTTTATCATCTTTTGCCTGAATATTTATAATGCAATGATCATGCTCAACTAATTTGCTTATAGAAGAATGCTCCTTGCTTAAAAATTCACCCTCTATACGCCACGATCCTGACATACCTAAATGACTCAAAATCGTTTCATTGTTTGAAAGAGAAAATAATAAATATTTCGCGCGACGACTAAGTTGTATAATCGTTCTGCCTACTAATCGCTCAGAAAATGCTTCTGGAAAAGGAAAACGCAAATTTTTACGATTAAGTTGAACAGATATAATTTTTGCACCAGTTAAAAACGGATCAAGCCCACGGCGAACCGTTTCCACTTCAGGAAGTTCAGGCATTATCTCCCCAATGATTACACATGTGCAAATTAAGCCCACTCACCCTGACGAAATACAGGAATTTTTGTACCATCCTGCATAACACCGTCTATGTTGATTTCATTTGATCCAATCATCCAATCAATATGAATAATACTCTTATTCCCACCACGCATCGCAATCTCTTCCGGCGTCAATGCTGCCCCATTTAAAAAACACTTAGAATAACATTGCCCTAAAGCAATATGACACGCAGCATTTTCATCAAACAATGTATTATAAAAAAGTAAACCGCTTTTAGAAATAGGTGAAGAATGCGGGACAAGAGCGACTTCACCTAATCGACTAGCACCCTCATCACTTTGTAAAACCTTTTGCAAAACTTCTTGCCCCTTTGAAGCTGATGCATTGACAATACGGCCTGCTTCAAAACGCACTTCAATATTATCAATAAGCGTTCCTTGATAGGAAAGTGGCTTTGTTGAACGAACAAAACCATCAACTCTATAAGCATGAGGAGTTGTAAATACTTCTTCAGTGGGAATATTAGGATTACAGATAACACCATTTTGAGCAATCGAGGCACCCCCATGCCATTCATGCTCATCAGCTAAACCAACTGTTAAATCGGTTCCTGGACTGGTAAAATGCAAAGCAGCAAAACGTTGATCATTAAGCCAAGATGAACGTTGCTTTAAATTGGCATTGTGCGCATGCCAAGCATCTACAGCATTATCCTGTGTCACACGTGAAGCAGAAAAAATAGCTCCTGCTAATTTCTGAATTGCTTGCTCAAGAGGTAAATCAGGAAACATTGCCGTAGCCCATCCCGCTGTTGGATAAGCGATAATCGACCAATTAATCGCAAAATTCGATATTTTGTTCAGAGCAGGCTGATAAGCTATCGAAGTTGCCTTATTCAAACGTGAAACCTTATTCAAATCTTGGTTGGAAAGTAACAATGGATTATCACCAACAATTGCCAAACGTGCAGCTCCGTTTTCAAATGCTTTTGCCATTCCTTCATAAAGCCAAGAAGGTGCACGATCAAAACTAGCGGAATGCGCATTTTCAAACCGAATAAGTGATAATGCCTCATCACCAAAAAGTGGTGTAATAACACCAGCACCAGCCTTATAAGCATGAAGGGCTATCTGTCGAACCAAAGGTAAAGCCGTAACTGGAGCTGTCAAAACAAGATCCTGTCCTTCTTGTAAATTGAGCCCTACTTTTATTGTAACTTCTGCAAGGCGGTCAAGCATTTCAGGAGAAATCATTTCATCACGATCAAAACGCATAACCCTTATCCTTATTCAACTGCGAAAAAAACTACCGACTTCTATATCGTTCTTCTAACATTGCAACAACTGCATTTAACTGATGTTGTGAAGGCATATCATACGCCACAATTGTTGCGTTTTCTCTTAGCTCATCTCCATAACGAGGTGCAGATGTAGGAATAGGAATTTTATCAAGCTGTGCAACAACAAAAGGTGTAAAACTCTTTTTATCTGCTTGTGCAATCTCTATTGAAACAGGTACTTCCTGTATTTCTTCTGTTTTTACTTCTCCACTGTCTACACTTGAGTTTATAAAGTTGGACATATTATCAGAACGTTCTTGAGAAAAAGCAAACGCAACATCATAAGGACGGTCATTAACCGGAACTTGAAGTGATCCATTACGGGAACGTTTTTCATAAAAAGCGTTACCTCCCGCAACACGAACATAATGCATATTCTTATAAGGAAAAGATAAACCAGCAGTGTGGAAAAACATGGCATTTTTACTTTTCTTATCTCGCTCACCACGTAAAACGGCATCAGCAGCCTCTTTAACACGAGCAACAGATGCCTTCTCAAGCATAGGGCGGGTTAAAACACCGGGAGCAAATTGCTTGCGCTGACCAACAACACCACAAATAGTCTTTGGATAAGCACTTGAATTCACACGGTTCATAACAACCGTTCCAACAGCAATCATTCCTTCACGACTTGAACGATTTGATTCAAAATACATCGCACGCATAAGACATTGGCGTTCTGTTAATGGATAATCGACTGATTTAGCTTGTTTATAGTCGTTCGTTTTTTGAAGCTTCACATGATTTGATGAGCACCCTACAATAACGGATGATATAACGCAAAGGACAATAATAAACCACTGATTTTTTTTCATTTTATACAATATATTCCTATGTCTTCAAATATCTAAAATTCAAATGAATTTTTAAATACAAATCAAAAAAATATACAATTAATTGCTAATTGCTCACATATATAATCTAATAATTTAATCGTCAAAAAATGCTTCTACACAAAAAACAATAAAAAAATCTTAATTCAAAACATCTCTCATTGTCTAAATGATTCAATGAATATTGCGTTAATCTTAAGTTTTTAAAATAATCCTCAAACACTAATATCTCTATAACTGACTATAGTATTTGATAACCAATAAACACCACACCTGAGCACCATTTAAAAAACTTTTTACATAAAAAATTTTACCAAACTCAAATGCAATTCAGAACAGATTAAGAAATCTTATAGAGCGCGCCAATTAATAATAAAACCTAATCTGTTTTCTTCTCATTCACTCCAACTTTATATGTCATATCATCACGGGGACGACCAAACGTCATATGATTACCTGTAATAATATAATGAAGTGTTTCAGCAATATTGGTTACATGATCACCAATCCGTTCAATATTTTTTGCGCAAAAAAGTAGGTGTGTACAAACTGTAATATTACGCATATCTTCCATCATATAAGTCAAAAGTTCACGAAAAAGAGACGTATACAAAGCATCAATTTTATCATCACTTTCACGTACTGCATCAATGCGATCTAATAAACGACTCTTATAAGCGTCAAGGACTTCCTTTAGCTGATTGCGCGCTAAAACTGTAATCGTTTCAAGCCCACGGTAAAAAGCTGCAGGTTGACGGATTTCCGAAATAGCAACTGTCCGCTTTGCAATGTTTTTTGCCATATCTCCAATTCGCTCAAGATCAGAAGCAATCCGGATAGCTCCAACAATTTCACGTAAATCAACAGCCATTGGTTGGCGTTTACAAATAATGGTAATGGCTTTTTCATCAAGATCACGTTCTGCTTCATCTAAAAATAAATCATCGGCAATAACTGAAGCTGCTAACTCAGAATCATCACACACAATTGATGCCACAGAACGTTCAATCATTCTTTCAGCATGGCGACCCATTTCTGAAATCTTGGATTCCAAATATTCTAATTCTATATCATAAGAATGAACAATATGACTCATGATAGTCCCTTATACCCTTCAATTCACTTACCCAAAACGTCCAGTAATATAATCCTGCGTCTGTTGCTCTTTTGGTGACGTAAACATCATTTCTGTTGCGCCAACTTCTACCAAGTGCCCTACATGAAACATAGCCGTATATTGAGAAACACGTGCCGCCTGCTGCATAGAGTGTGTCACAATCACAATTGTATAACTTTGTCTCAACGCATCGATCAGCTCTTCAATACGTGCCGTTGCAATTGGATCAAGAGCTGAACAGGGCTCATCCATCAATATAACTTCAGGACTTACAGCAATAGCACGTGCAATACATAAACGTTGTTGTTGTCCGCCTGATAAACTTGTTCCTGGCATATGAAGGCGATCTTTCACTTCTTCGAATAATCCCGCTTGTATCAAGCTTTTTTCAACAATCTCCTGCAATTCAACACGAGATTTCGCTAAACCGTGAATACGCGGTCCATAAGCAACATTCTCAAAAATAGATTTTGGAAAAGGATTAGGTTTTTGAAAAACCATTCCAACACGCGCACGTAATTCTACAACATCAATACGTGAGTTATAAATATCCTCCTCATCTAAAGTAATCAAACCTGTTACTTTGGCGCCCTCGATTGTATCATTCATACGGTTAAAACATCGTAAAAAAGTCGATTTTCCACAACCTGAAGGCCCAATTAATGCAGTGACTTGATGTTCGATAATATCAAGAGTAATGCCGTGAATAACTTCTTTCTTTCCGTAAAAAACACGAACATCTTGACCACGCATTTTGATCTTCATACCCGATTCAACCTTAGTGTTATGCATCAACTCTCTCAAAAATTACCAACGTCGTTCAAACCGCCGGCGTAAAAGAACAGCTGCAATATTCATAAAAATGAGAAAAATCATTAATATAATAATAGCACCTGATGTCTTCTCCACAAAAGAACGCTCTGCTTCACTTGCCCACATAAAAATTTGAACAGGCAAAGCTGTTGCTGGATCCATTGGTGTAACAGGAATATCTACGACAAAAGCAACCATCCCAATCAAAAGCAAAGGTGCTGTCTCACCCAGTGCTTGAGCCAAACCAATAATTGTGCCTGTCAGAATACCAGGAGCTGCTAAAGGAATCACATGATGAAAAACCATTTGCGTCTTCGATGCACCCAACCCTAAAGCTCCTGCACGAATAGAGAATGGAACAGCTCGTAAAGCAGAACGCGTAGCAATAATAATTGTTGGTAATGTCATAAGAGCCAAAACAAGCCCTCCAACAAATGATGCTGAACGCGGCATCCCCATAAAATTGATAAAAACAGCAAGTCCTAGAAGACCAAAAACAATCGAAGGAACAGCAGCAAGATTATTAATATTAATTTCAATAAAATCTGTGAATTTATTTTTTCGTGCATATTCTTCAAGATAAAGAGCTGTCGCTATCCCTATTGGCAATGAAATTACTAAAACAATAATCATCATATAAAGAGAACCAATCATCGCGACACCTAAACCCGAAGTCTCAGGACGACTTGATGCACCAAATATAAAAAAATGACGGTTGAAAGTCTTATAAAGAGTACCGTCATTAATTAAATATTTCATCCATTGTATCTGTTGATCAGAAATTTTACGATTTTTTTCTGGTACATGTAAATTAATCTGCCCCTTATATGCTGAATCAATATCTGATGCAGCTAAAACTTTAACTTTTTGGGTTGTTCCAATTAAATGAGGATTTTTCACCACTATATCACGCAACTGAACACGAACACTCTGTGAAAACATACGGTTAACATTACGCATAGATATCTGATCATTGAGATCGACCCCAAGTTTTGTTGCCAAAGCATTCTGTACAAGAAGTGGATAATTAGCAGTTACTAATATCTTTGAATTACTCTCACGCTGACCACTAGGGTCAATCACTTTTTCATCCAAATAAACTGATAAAATCATCTCACTTTGAAAAAAAGCTGTATAACCTTGACTAACAATAGACCATAAAAGAATTGCCAAAAAAAACAAACTAATAAAGATAGCACTTAAACCATAAATACGAAAACGGCGTTCAGCTCGATAACGACCTTTAAGGTCAATATTACGACGATGCGAAAAAAAAGCTTCACTCATTCATATCGTTCCTGATATCTACGTACTATATAAAGAGCTAAAATATTCATTAAAAGAGTCAGAATAAAAAGTGTCATTCCCAAAGCAAAAGCTACAAGTGTTTGTGGAGAATTAAACTCAAAATCACCCGTTAATTGATTAACAATTTTAACCGTCATTGTTGTCATCGCTTCAAATGGATTAAAAGTAAAATTTGCAGCAACACCAGCTGCCAATACCACAATCATTGTCTCTCCAATTGCACGTGATGCAGTCAACAGAAGTGCTCCCATAATCCCAGGAAGAGCAGCTGGTATAACTACTTTTTTAATTGTTTCAGATTGTGTTGCCCCTAAACCATAAGAACCTTCACGTAAAAAACGTGGAACAGCAGTAATAATATCATCTGATAAAGATGAAACAAAAGGAATCAACATAATTCCCATAACAATACCAGCCGTCAAAACACTTTGCGCCATAATAAAACTAACCCCACCAGAAAGAGACAGTGAAAGATTGTGCAAAAAAGGCCCAACAATCTTCAAAGCAAAGAAACCGTACACAATAGTTGGGATGCCAGCAAGTACTTCTACTAATGGTTTTACAATCGACCGTAATCGAATTGAAGCATATTCAGCCATATAAAGAGCAGCAAATAACCCAACAGGTACAGCAAAAAGCATAGCAATAAAAGCAATATAAAGCGTACCAGCTAATAATGGTATTAAACCAAATTGTCCTACACTATTTTCTGCATGATTCATTGAAAAACGAGGATCCCATACTGTCCCCAAAAAGAAATTTGATAATGACACAGATTGAAAGAAATTCATTGTTTGAAAAAACATAGAAACTACAATACCAACCGTTGTTAAAATAGCAATTGTAGATGCACAAACCAATCCAATAATAATAAAACGCTCAACTTTATTACGGGCACGTTGGCGCGGAGAAACTTGCATAATACCAAAAATAAAACAGAAAAATGTAATAATAGAAAACAAAATATGACCAATAAATTGAAATTTATCATAAAAAAAATGCCATAACTCTGTAATTTTCAATATATAATCTGGCACTGTTACGGGCAAAACAAATCCTTGCACTAACAATTGAGCTCGCACATCCTCATATAAAGTAGCGGTAAGAGCTCCTTTAAAGTGAGGCATCATTTTGATTAACCCGCGAATAAGCCCATGCCTATCTATTTCTATCATAGACACCATATGAGCTTCCAACTCTCGTGAAACAATATATTCCAAATAAGCAGAACTACCAACATTCCAAAAAATTAAAAAAATCAGAGCTGGAATAATAGTTATTAAAAATGTCCACCAACCATAATAATGTGCACGAGAATGCATCTTAAATCCTGAACGTTCAAGGCAATGCGCTCGCATATAAGAAATGCAAAAGCCAATGATACTAAAAGTCAACAAGAGAAAAATAATGAAAGAAATAGCCATCTTGTTTTTCAATTTCTGTAAAAAAGAAACATAAAATAATTCCACATCATCAATATAGAAAATTACTGCAAAACCATGACTTTACCAGAAGAAAAAGCATCTCGTTGCAGCTGTCTTTCCCTTTCAGAAAGAGGAACTAAACCATATTCAGTTAATGGACTATGTAAACCAATCATTTGATCAGAAAGAAAGAAATCAACATATTCTTGCATACCTGGTACAATGTTTAAATGCAATTTCTTAACGTAGAAAAACAACGGACGTGCAATCAAATATGTACCATCAGAAATTGTTTCAACAGTCGGATAAACACCATTAATAGATGCAACCTTAAGTTTATCTGCATTGTTTTCATAAAAAAACAAACCAAAAACCCCAATTCCTGTTTTAGAAGAAGTAAGACGAGCAAATGTCTCAGAATAATCACCATCGATATCAATAACTTTTCCATCTTTACGGACAGCAATACAAGTAGCATTAATAGCCTTATCACTCATTCCCAAAGCCTTCATCTGCTCAACTGCACCACTGGCTTTACAGCCAATAGAAAGCACTTTTTCTTCAAGAACTTCACGAGTTCCATGCTTTTCACCAGGAATATAAGCTGTAATTGTCCAATCAGGAAGATCACTATTGACTGCACTCCATTTCATAAATTTATTTGGTTGCAATTTCCCATCCACAATAACCTGCGCAGCTAATGCTCTATACAAATCCACTGGCTGCAATTTCCAATCAGGACCATTGATATCTGTTGCAAAAACAATGCCATCATACCCAATACGCATTTCTTCAATATCCTTTACGCCAGCATTAAAACAAGATCGTAATTCATCTGATTTCATTGCTCGCGAAGTATGAACAATATCAACTGTATTATTCCCAATACCACGACAGAATTCCTTAATACCAGCTCCTGAACCTCCCGATTCAATAACAGGAACTTTAAAATCAGAGTACATTTCTCCAAAGACCTCAGCAACAATTTTCCCATAAGGCAAAACTGTCGATGAACCTACAATATGAACTCGATTGCGAGCATAACTAATACCAACCAATAATATAATAGAGGAAATAAATCCTATTCCAATTGATAATAATTTCCTCATTTATAATTCCTTTAAATTTAATTCAAGATCTACCGTTGCATTACCGTAACATACAAAATTTACTTCACATAAGTCATATGATATTTATAATAAACTATGTTATAGTCATTTTTAATTTAAGCGTTTAAGTTCAACAATATCCCAAAAAAGAGAAGCGATATCTGCGCCTCCAAAGCGTTTAATTTCACGAACTCCTGTAGGAGATGTAACATTGATTTCTGTTATATAGTCCCCAATCACATCAATCCCTACGAGAAGCAAACCACGTTTTTTTAAAGATGGGCCAATACGTGCACAAATTTCATAATCACGTTCTGTCAAACCAATATATTCTACATGACCTCCAACATGAATATTAGAACGAACATCGGTAGCTGTAGGAATCCGATTAATTGCCCCAACTGGTTCGCCATCAAGCAAAATAATTCGTTTATCTCCCCTTCGTACACCCTCTAAATAACGTTGCACAATAAAAGGCTCTTTATAACTTTTTTCAAACATTTCGATCAGTGATGCGAAATTGCAATCGTCATGTTTTAAATAAAAAACACCTGCCCCTCCGTTCCCATAAAGTGGCTTAAAAATGATATCGCCAAATCTAGATCTAAATGCCTTTATTTCTTCAATATCCTTTGTAATGATTGTTTCTGGCATCAAATCAAAGAATTCAGTCACAAAAATCTTTTCCGGACTATTACGCACCCACATTGGATCGTTCACGACTAGTGTTTTAGGATGGATACGTTCTAAAAAATGAGTGGTAGTGATATAATTCATATCAAAAGGTGGATCTTGTCGTAACAAAACCACATCCATATCTATTAATTCCGTACGTACAGACTCACCTAATTGGTAATGAGATCCTTCTTCATCACGTACAGTTAGTGGCTCTAACTGGGCAATCACACACCCATCACGTATAAATAAGGAATCCGGTGTATAATGGAAAAGAGAATGCCCACGTTCTTGAGCCGCCAAAGCAAGTGCAAACGTAGTATCTCCTCGGATCTCAATCGTCGCAATATGATCCATCTGAATAGCAATTTTCATTAATAAAACCTCCTACCGCTGAGTGCCAACTGGTCAAGCAAACATAAATTTATTAAACAGTAAAGGAAACTATGACAAGAGAGAGCCTATGATAAAAGAAAGTGATAAAAAATTAAGTAAAGAAGAAATCGAACGCTATACACGCCATATCATCCTCCCTGAAATTGGTGGAATAGGACAACAAAGACTTAAAACTGCACGTGTTCTTGTCATTGGTGTAGGTGGTCTTGGAGCTCCTGTCTTACTCTATCTTGCTGCAGCAGGGGTTGGAACTATTGGAATTGTTGATGATGACATTGTTTCATTATCCAATTTACAACGTCAAGTTATTCACAGCACAAACACAATTAACCAATACAAAACCATCAGTGCAGAAACAACAATAAAAGCAATAAACCCTCATGTTAAAGTTAAAAAATACAACTTTCGACTGAATGAAAATAATGTGGATCAACTGCTTAACGCCTATCACATCATTATTGATGGTAGCGATAATTTTTCCACGCGCTATCTCCTTGCAGATCATGCTGCCCAATGTGCTAAGCCTTTAATAAGCGGAGCCATACACCGATTCAAAGGTTCACTAACAGTACTTATGCCTTATAAAGACAATAATCCACACTACCGAGATTTATTTCCTAATCCACCAGCTCTAGGTACGACATCGGCATGTGCCGAAACTGGAATCATCGGTGCCTTGCCTGGAGTTATCGGTACATTACAAGCAATGGAAGCGATTAAATTGATCACAAATATCGGTGAACCTTTAGTAGGAAAACTTCTTCTTTATAACGGATTATCAGCACAATTTGATATAATTTCCTATAAACGATCAGCTTCTAACGCAAATGCAGCAGACATCAAAGTTTGCGTATAAGGTTTTTTTGGACAAGAAAAAATATGATCAGCAGAACTATATTCAACTATTTTGCCATGACGCATAACAATCACTTCATGGGCAAGCGCTTTAACAACTTTCAAGTCATGACTAATAAATAAATAACCTAAATGATATTTTTGTTGCAAATAACGTAAAAGATCAACAATTTGTGCCTGCGCACTCATATCAAGAGAGGATGTTGGTTCATCAAGCATAATAAGGCGCGGTTTAAGAATAATTGCACGCGCAAGGGCAATCCGCTGTCTCTGTCCACCAGAAAACTCATGAGGATAACAAAAACGGGTCTTAGGATCGAGATCAACCTCACACAAAGCTTCAATCACGCGATCATTACGATCAGAATAAGAAAGCTTAGGTTCATGAATTGATAATCCCTCAGCAATAATTTCACTGACAGACATCCGTGGAGAAAGTGAACTAAAAGGATCTTGAAAAACAATCTGAATATGACGACGCAAAGGACGCATCTGCTTAAAGTTAAAATTGCTTATATCTACACCATCAAAAATGATTTGACCTTTAGAAGAAAGCATTCGTGTCAACGCAAGTCCTAATGTTGTTTTTCCTGACCCCGATTCTCCTACAACACCAAGCGTTTTTCCAGAACGAATTATAACATCGACATCCTGAACAGCTTTTACATAATCAACGGTCCGTCGAAACAATCCTTTTTTAATTGGAAACCAAACTTGTACTTTCTGAGCTTGTATCAAAATAGGTTCGTTATTATCAACTTGAAGAGGCTGATTTTTAGGCTCTGCTGCTAATAATTGCTTGGTATAAGGATGTCGAGGATTTTTAAAAATTTCATTTGTTGAACCATTTTCAACAATTTTTCCTTCCTTCATAACGTAGACACGATCTGCAATACGGCGCACAATAGACAAATTATGGGTAATAAAAAGCATTGACATTTTGTGATGTTTTTTAAGCTGTATTAATAGTTCAAGAATTTGTGCTTGAACAGTTACATCCAATGCAGTTGTTGGCTCATCAGCAATCAATAATTTTGGATTATTCGCAAGTGCCATTGCAATCATCACACGTTGTCGTTGCCCCCCTGATAATTGATGAGGGAATGAATCCAAACGTTTTTTTGGTTCACTAATACCTACTTGTTTCAGTAAATCAATAATGTGCATGCGCAATACTTGATCAGAAATCACTGCATGCATTCTAAGAACTTCACCTATTTGACGCTCTATGGTATGTAAAGGATTAAGAGAGATCATTGGCTCTTGAAAAATCATAGCAATATCTTTGCCACGAATTTTACGCAAATCTTTTTCTTTCAGCTTCATTAAATCTTTATTATTAAAGAGAATTTCACCCGATTGATCAAGCCTTTTCAAAAAAGATAATAATTGTAAAATAGAGAGTGCTGTTATTGATTTTCCTGATCCTGATTCCCCAACAAACGCAACTGTTTCACCTTCCTGAATATCGAAAGAAATTTGCTTAAGAATATATCTTTTTGTCTCTGTCTGACAAAATGCAACCGAAAGATCACGGACTGAAAGCAATTCTGTCATTATTGTATCTTTCGTGGATCAAAAGCATCTCGAGCTGCTTCACCAATAAATGCCAGCAAAGACAATGTCACAGCAATAACAAAAAAACCTGTGATACCAATCCAAGGAGCATTTAAATTAGAGGTAGCCTGCCGCATTACCTCTCCTAAAGAAGCATAACCAAGGGGAAGGCCAAAACCTAAATAATCAAGCGATGTTAACAATGAAATCCCTGATGTCAATAAAAACGGCAAATAAGTTAAAGCAGAAATCATAGCATTAGGCAACAAATGACGCATCATAATAATCCTATTAGGAACGCCTAACGCGCGTGCAGCATTAATATAGGTAAAATTTCGTGCTCGTAAAAATTCTGCCCGTACCACACCAACTAATACGACCCATTGAAACAGCAGCATAACACCTAATAGCATCCAAAAGCCCTGCGCTAAAACTGCAGCCATAATAATCACTAAATAAAGTGATGGTACAGAAGACCATATTTCAATCAAGCGTTGACAAATTAAATCAATCCAACCACCGAAATACCCTTGAATTGCACCAGCTGTAATACCGATAATTGCAGAAATAGCTGTTAAAAGAATACTAAAAATTATCGATACACGAAAACCATATAAAACTCGCGCAAAAATATCACGTGCTAAATCATCAGTTCCAAGCCAATTCCATTGATGAATAGTACACTCTGGATCAACACTTCCCTGTGCATAATGAATACAACGCTCCTCTTTGCTTTGAAGCCAAAAAGGAGGCGCTAATGCTACAGTTTTGTTCCCTACCACCGTATTATAGGAATAATGAACCATTGGCCACAATGCCCAACCATGTTGGGCTATTTCATTTTGAATAAAAGGATCACGAAAATCAGCTTTAGCCAAATTTCCACCAAATTTTTCATCAGGGTAATCAAAAAAAATAGGAAAAAGAAGCTCTCCTTTATAAGAAGCAATAATCGGACGATCATTAGCAATAAATTCTGCTGAAAAAGAACAAACACATAAAAATAAAAAGAGCCATAACGACCACCAACCGCGACGATTCTGCTTGAAATTATGCCAACGACGGGCATTTAATGGAGAGAGAAAAGTACATAGTTTCAATTTATCATCATACAATCTATTGTCTCTTTCCTTTTCCATCACAAGTCCTTTTTATCAAAGTCAATACGTGGATCAACCATCATATAAACAACATCAGAAATGAGGCTTATAATAAGACCAATTAACGAAAAAATATAAAGAGAAGCAAAGACAACAGAATAATCACGGCTAACAATAGACGTATAACTTAAAAGGCCTATACCATTTAATGAATAGAGCATTTCAATTAATAAAGATCCACTAAAAAATGATCCCATAAAAGTCGCAGGAAAACAAGCTATGATAACCAAAATCGCATTGCGAAATACATGGACATAAAGAACTGAATGCTCACTTAAACCTTTAGCACGAGCGGTAATAACATATTGCTGGCGAATTTCTTCCAAAAAACAATTTTTTGTCAATAATGTCGTTGTCGCAAAAGAGGAAATAACCATCGCTGTCAATGGTAAAACTAAATGATATAAATAATCCAAAATCTTTTCTCCAAAAGATAATGTCTCAAAATTATCAGAAGTTAAACGTCCCAATGGAAACCAATCGAAAAAGGATCCCCCAGCAAAAAAAACCATTTAAAAAATACCAAAAAGAAAACTTGGAATCGCATAACCGATAACAATAACAGTACTTGTCCACGCATCAAAAGCAGACCCTTCTCTGAGCGCTTTACGAATTCCCAATGGTATAGAAATAGCATAAGAAATTAATAAATGCCAAAAACCAAGAAAAAGAGATACAGGTAATGCATCTTTAATAAGGTCAATAACTAAACGTCCCTGTATATAAGACTCCCCAAAATCAAAACGCACATAACGACTAAGCATTGTTAAATAACGTTCCAAAGGGGGCTTATCAAAACCAAATTGTTTTTCAAGTTTTGTGATAAACTCTGGATCCAATCCTTGTGCACCGCGATCTTGAGAAGATCCGGATGATAATGACCCAACATGAGCACTATTAGTAATAACATCAGAAGATAAATTAAAATCTCCACCACCTGCTATACGCCCTGTACCATCTCCCCCTATTCCTTGTAATTGAGAAATGATATTTTCAATAGGCCCACCTGGAGTAAATTGAACGATGATAAACGTTACTGTTAAAATACCAATAAGTGTTGGTATAATCAAAAAAAACGTCGTATAATATAAGCTGCCATTTATTTGTATTTCCTTTTCAATAACAACGTATCATATTATTTTAATGACGCATCAATAATGATTTTTGACAAATTCAAAACAACAAAATTATAAATAAAATCTAGGCCTATGTTTTTTAAAACATTAACTAATCTTATTCATCATCCTCTGGTAGAGGAACAGAATAATCAGATAAACTACGCAAATAAAGCAAAAGATCAGCACGATCTTGATCATTTTTAATCCCACGAAAAGACATAATTGTTCCTGGAAATGCTTGACGTGGTGATTGAATATAACGATCTAAAGTAAAAAAATCCCATTTTTTATCAGAATTCGCACGCAATACTTTTGAATAAGAATAATTTTTTACATTTGCAAAAGGACGGTCCACGATTTCCCAGAGTGACGGACCAACGCGATTAGATTCACCAGGTTTAGAAGCGTGGCAAATTGCACACTGACGAAAAATTTTCCGTCCATTCTCAAGATCACCTTGTTTAAGAAGATCACTCAACAATAAAGATTCATCAGATGTATTTTGTGCTTCTTTAAACGTATCATTATTGGTAATTTTATAAGAACGTTGGACTGATTCATCATGAATAATATCACTCATAGTGAAAATACCCACTAAAACAATCAACAAAAACAAACAAGCACAAATTAAGTAAACAAAAGTTGATCGCTTCATAAAATTTAAACTTTCATATTTTTATATTATTTTCAGTATAGTTCTTTGCAGTTCTTTCCCTTATTAAAGTATAAGGTTATAAAATTAAGTATACATTCTTTGGAACTCTGCCATGTCTCTTCAACCACTCATTCTTATTCCCGCTCGTATGGATTCAACTCGTCTACCAGGTAAAGCCTTAGCTGATATCGCTGGAAAACCAATGATCATTCATGTTGCTGAACGGGCAAAAGAAACTGGATTAGAGCGTATTATCGTTGCAACAGATCATGACAAAATTGCTCAAACCGTCACAGCTTATGGCTATGAATGTATCATAACCTGCAAAAATCATCAATCGGGATCTGATCGTATTTATGAGGCCTTAACCAAAGTTGACCCTGAACAAAACTATAATGTTATTGTGAATGTACAAGGTGACTTGCCAACAATAACGCCTAATGCGATCGTAAGCGCCTTACGGCCCTTAGAAAATAATTTAACTGATATTGCAACATTAGGAACAAAACTTAGTGAAGAAAATGAAAAAATAAACCCAAATATTGTTAAAATTATTGGCACACCAATTGCTCAAAATCGACTTCGTGCCCTTTATTTTACCCGTGCAACTGCACCTTATGGAGATGGACCTTTATACCATCATATTGGATTATATGTTTACCGACGCAAAGCTCTTGAAAAATTTATAACACTTAAATCATCGACACTTGAACAACGTGAAAAACTCGAGCAATTACGGGCATTAGAAAACGATATGCGTATTGATGTGGAGTTAATCGATACAACTTTTTTCAGTGTCGACACACAAAATGATCTCGAAAGAGTCCGTAAAATTCTAGTGTAAACTAACTGTCATAATCAACACAATCTATTTTTCAAAAAAATACAGAATTAATTACTATATTATTTTTAGTATACTTCACAATTAAACAATCTTATGTTATAATTAGACATATCATTTTAAATAACTTAAAAGGGGAATATATAAATGAGAAAGCTTCTATTTCAAGGACTAATTTTTGCAAGCATCTTGATCTGTAATGATGCTTTTGCTAGATTTGGCGAGCATGAATGGGTATTTGAGCCTCATGAAAAGGTTGTAATTGATAAAAGCGACTACACAAAACAAGGTGTGGAGTATGGTTGTAAAGATATCAACCCTGCAGCTACGTTTCATTTAACATATACAGACCCAAAATATCTGAAGATTGTTACTGATAATCCGAATCAGATAACTCACATTAAAGACAAAAAACTATTTATTATTAGTAATGTTAAATCCCTTGATGTAAGTTTCCCTTGGGTCGGGGGGCCTCACACTTTTGAGAATGTAACCGACAATAAAGTTGTAGGAAAAAACTGTGATACAGGAATCTATGGATATTGAGCATACTAAGAATAATTATACCTTAAAATTTTAAAATTAAGAAAGGTTTATTGCTATGTGGGGATGCTTTTATCATATATAGCGCATCCTGAAAGCTCATCAAATTCAGATACAAATTTTAATGATCTGTATCATGTTTTTAGTTCTTCCTTGATTTTTTATTTTAAATCGGTAATATGATATAAGGGAGGTTGGTAATGGACGAACTACTCGCCAACCGGGTCAGATCTGGAAAGAAGCAGCCCTAACGAGTTTTGTGCGGGTCATTGTACCGGCCTTCCTATTTTTGTAAAACTGAATGCATATTTTTTTGTATGTGGCATTTTAGTTTTTGTGGTAATATTTTTTATCCTAAAAAAATAATGGGTTTTAAACTTCTTTAAATTTAAAGAGCTATGCTCTCGCCTTATTAAAAAGGTGGACCAAAAGAGATTTAAAATTGGAATAATTAACAGAAATATGCCAACAATAATGACCTATCGCGTCCTTGCTCGTAAATACCGACCTCAAAATTTCTCCGATCTCATTGGTCAAGAAGCAATGGTACGTACTCTCAATAATGCTTTCACAACAGGGCGTATTGCACAAGCATGGATGTTAACAGGAATTCGTGGAGTAGGAAAAACCACAACAGCGCGTATTTTATCCCGAGCTCTTAACTACAAAACAAAAGATATTGATCAACCAACTACTCTATTCGATACACTTGGTGAGCATTGTGCACAAATCATTGAAGGTCGCCATATAGATGTTGTTGAAATGGATGCTGCTTCGCATACTGGTATTGACGATATTCGTGAAATTATTGAACAAATCCGTTACCGCCCTGTTTCTGCACGTTATAAAGTATACATTATTGATGAAGTTCATATGCTCTCAACACAAGCATTTAATGGTCTATTAAAAACACTTGAAGAACCTCCTCCGCACGTGAAATTTATTTTCGCAACGACAGAAATTCGTAAAGTTCCTATTACAATTCTTTCACGCTGTCAGCGTTTTAATTTGCAGCGCGTTGAAACAACTGCTTTGGTCGCTCATTTACGCAAAATTTCTCAACTAGAAAAAGTTGAAGCACAAGATCAAGCGTTATTCATGATTGCGCGTGCAGCAGAAGGATCTGTCCGTGATGCGTTATCTATTTTTGACCAAGCAATTGCTTATAGTAATGGTAAAGTTGATACCACTGCAGTAAGCCTCATGTTAGGATTAACGGATCAATCTCACATTATTGACCTCTTTGAATCTCTTATGAAAGGAAATATTATCCATGCATTGCACGAATTACGCAATCAGTACAATAGAGGTGCAGATCCTTTTGTTATACTAACAGAATTAGCGAATTTTAATCATCTAATCACACGATTACGTTTGACACCAGAAATAATAGAGAATTCATCACTTACAGAAGAAGAACGCTCAAGAAGTTTAAATTTTTCACAAAAACTTTCCATTCGTATTCTCTCACGCAGTTGGCAAATGCTCCTCAAAGGCCTACAGGAAGTCAATCAAGCTCCCCATCCTATTCAAGCTGCTGAAATGTTATTGATTCGTCTTGCCCATGTTGCTGATTTGCCAACTCTCGACGAAGCTTTAACAAAACTAACACAAGAAAAAAACACACCTATAATTGTTGAAAACCATTCTTCTCAAGAAATAATAAATGAAAGCAATCTTACAAAAACAGAAGTTGCACATAGCTACACTTCCTCCCCAATTTCAGATACACTGCAAAACCAATCTAGTTGCTCTCCCAAATATATAAAGATTAAAACTTCTGAAAAGATCGATTTTTGTAATAAGATTGAAACTTGCGAAAATGTTCAAACGAATCAACTTCATAAAAATATAATCATAGATTCTTTGCAAGATATTGTTGATCTAGCTGACCAGCATAATGAAATACATTTCAAATTATTGATCAAAGAATTCCTTCATCCTGTTTCTTTTGAACCGCAGCACATAACATTAAGACTCGCTGAAGAAGCCCCCCGCTCTCTTGAACGTGATATAAAAAAAATGCTGTACCAATGGACTGGAAAACACTGGACTATAACTCTTGTCAATGAAGGAGGAAAACCAACTCTACAAGAAGAAAGTGTTGCTATACAAAAATCTCTTTTTGCCGATGCACAAACGGATCCTGATATTGCAAAAATCCTCAATCATTTCCCAGGAGCAAAAATCATTGATATTCGCTTCAATAAAAAAGAAAATGATCTTGATTTAATCCCTAATATCTTTGACACCGATAACAATACAAATGATGAATAAGGAAACTCATCCCTATGCGTGATATGATGAATATAATGAAAAAAGCCAAAGAAATGCAAACAAAAATGCAGCAAATGCAAAGTGAATTGGCTAATCTGCAAGCAACTGGTATAGCAGGTGGAGGTCTTGTCAAAATCACTCTTAATGGTCAAAATACTATATCAGCCATAAACATTGATACTTCATTGATGAATCCTAAAGACGTAGAAATTCTTGAAGATCTTATTATAGCTGCCTATACTGACGCTAAAAGTAAAATTGATGTAATTATTGAAGAAAAAACTAAAAGTGTGACTGCAGGAATGCCAATCCCACCGGGTTTTCAATTTCCGTTTTTATAAACAAATTATATTTTAATCTCTTGGTATAATAGTATGTCTAAACATATTGCAGGCCCTGAAATTGAACACCTTATTCAGCTTTTAGCACGAATACCAGGTCTTGGACCACGTTCAGCACGTCGAGCCGCTCTCTATCTCATCAAGAAAAAAGAAACCCTGCTAGAACCTCTAGGATCTGCACTACAAGAAACTGCAAATAAAGTTCGAATTTGTTCTATTTGTGGTAATGTAGACACAACAGATCCCTGTTCAATTTGTACAGACCCTCACCGTGATGAATCAATAATCATTGTTGTTGAAGATATTTCTGATCTCTGGGCTCTTGAACGTGCAAAATTTTTATTAGCACGTTATCATGTCTTAGGTGGACGATTGTCTCCTTTAGATGGGATAGGACCTGATGAACTAAACATCGCCTCTTTAATCAACCGCGTTACCAATAATTCAATTACAGAGATCATCTTAGCGGTTAATGCTACAGTTGAAGGGCAAACGACAGCTCACTATATTACCAATCAACTTTCCCAGTCTTCCATTAAAATCACCCGCCTTGCCCATGGAGTACCAGTAGGCGGTGAGCTAGATTATCTCGATGACGGAACATTAGCTGCTGCTTTACAAGCAAGAACTAATTTTTAAAATTATTTCTCAGTCATTTTTTGATAATTCCTAAATTTTATGATAAAAAGATTCTGAAGTCTAATATTTTAATATAATATGCGGCAGGGGAATTTTTAAAATGCCGAATAGAAATTTATCTTTCATATTCAATTTAGGACCGGGAATTTTAATCTGTACGCTTATATCGGCATCCGCTTACGGTTTAGAAATCATAGAAAAGAAACTTCTTTCAGAAGCATGGATTGAAACTCTTGTTTTAGTTATTTTATTAGGCTCTATTGTCCGTAGTTGTTCTTCTCTTCCAGAATATTTTGATAAAGGTATAAATTTTTGCGCAAAAACACTTCTGGAAATTGCTATTGTTCTTCTAGGTGCAAGCGTTAGTGTCCATACAGTACTTTCCGCCGGTTTGGCTTTACTTGTTGGTATTATAGTTATTGTATTTCTTACTATTTTTATCAGCTTTGTCATTGGACGATTTTATGGACTTTCTAAAAATTTAGCTATGCTTGTCGCTTGTGGTAATGCTATCTGTGGTAATTCAGCTATTGTGGCCACTGCACCTGTTATTAATGCAAAAAGTGAAGAAGTGGCTGCATCAATTGCATTTACTGCTCTCCTAGGAGCTATTATTATTTTCATTCTGCCTTCTCTACAACCGCTCTTTAATTTATCATTTAATCAATATGGTATATTAGCAGGCATGACCGTTTATGCTGTTCCACAGGTTTTAGCAGCAACAACATCTGTATCTTTTGTGAGTGTTCAAATAGCAACTCTTGTTAAATTAGTGCGAGTTTTAATGTTAGGTCCGATCATTTTTACTCTAGCAATCATTTACCCTCGGCCAGGACATCATCTACGTTTACATAATTTCATTCCATGGTTTATCATTGGCTTTATTATCATGATGCTTATACGCTCAGCAGAACTTATTCCTACAACTGCTCTTACTCCTATCAACTTTATTACTCAACTTTTCACTATTATTTCAATGGCAGGATTAGGATTAAGTGTTGATATTCGTTCATTAAAAAAAGCAGGATGGCGTGTGATATGTGCTTCAATCACCTCTATATTTGTCCTTAGTGTCTTCAGTATTCTTATGATAAAACTTTTTAATTTTGATCACATAACATTTTAAAAAATCTACATCGAATACTTCACTTTCTTAAATATAGCTTACAGAAAAACCTAAAATATTGAATCTATTTCACATGTATTGTTTTGCTGTGATAAAAGATACGCTATGCTCAAATACAGCTAAAAAAACTTATACATCCTACTGATCTCAATATTTTTAAATATTTCACTAGAGATAAATAAAATTTCTAAAAACCAAAACTTATCTTTTATTTATTGCTATATTCAGCTAAAAAGCATTTATGCTTATTCTTGCTATAGATACTGCTTCAATTTATTGTGCTGTCGCACTTGTTCAAAATAAATCTGTTATCGCACGCATCAGTCAATGTATTGGTAAAGGTCATGCTGAGAAACTCATTGGTCAAATTGAACAGCTAACTCATCAAGCAAATATCAAGCTTGATCAGATTAATCGCATTGCCGTCAATATTGGACCAGGATCATTTACAGGTATACGTGTAGGTATTGCTACAGCAAAAGCTTTGGCCTTAGCATTGGAAATTCCAGCTATTGGAATCAGCTCACTTGAAGCATTAGCTGCACAAGTAGCTAATAAACATATCACATCAATCATTACTGTTGTTATTGAAGCCGGTAGAGGAATGTTCTATCATCAAAATTTTAACAAAAATCTTATAGCTTTAAGCATGCCCAGCCTAAAAACTCCTGAAAATATTATCGCAGATCTATCCGAACACACTATGCTTACTGGCCCAGCTGCTGAAATTATTACTCTCTATATTAAAAACAATACAATGAGCAAAAAAATTATACTGGATTCCATTTCATGTGATGCTGCAGACGTTTTAACTTATGCATACCTAGCTGCAAATAAACAGCCCAAAATACCACTGCATCCCCTCTACTTACGCGATGCTGATGCAAAACAACAAACTGATTTTGCTTTACCACGAAAACAATAATGGCTAAATCTTTGTTAACAAAAAAAAATTTTATAATCGCACCATTAAGCTCTAAAGATAGTATTTTTCTTCATCAAATTCATAAAAATTGTTTTTCTATAGCGTGGACAAAACAAACATTTGAGGCTTTTTTAAAAGATCATTCTATCTTTGGCTATAAAGCCCATCTCATTGGGCAATCTCATCAAATTTTAGGATTTTGTCTCTGCCGTCTTATTCTTGGTGAAGCAGAAATTATAACGATTGCAGTTGATTCTAATAACCGTCAACAAAAAATTGGTCATTTTCTTATTGATAACATATTTCGCCACCTTCATCGTGAACGTGCAACGAAACTTTTTCTAGAAGTAGAAGAAACCAATCTTCCTGCCTTAGCCCTTTATAAACGATTTAAATTTCAAAAGATTGCTAAACGCCCAGCCTACTATCAATCACACAATGGACTCATAGATGCAATCATCATGCAAAAAACTTTCAAGCAAATAGATTGAGATTAAAAAAAAAAACGTTTAGAAACGCAATATGGATCATCGTACAAATTCTAAAAATATACTTCCCAGTGGCCCCAAAAAAGTTTTTATTAAAACTTATGGATGCCAAATGAATGTTTATGATAGCCAGCGAATGAATGATAGTTTAAGTGCTCAAGGTTATATTGCCACACAAACACCAAATGATGCAGACCTTATTCTGATTAATACCTGCCATATTCGAGAAAAAGCAGCAGAAAAACTTTACTCTGATCTTGGTCGCTTACAAATAATACGTCAAGGACGTACACATGATAAACCTTTGATGATCGGTGTTACAGGTTGTGTTGCGCAAGCCGAAGGCAATGAAATCTTGCGACGTGCACCAACCGTAGATTTTATCATTGGACCACAAATGTATCATCGGCTACCGGAACTATTAAAACAAGTCAAACAAGGAAAAAAAGTTGTTGAAACAGATTATGCCGTTGAAGATAAATTTTCTCATTTACCACCTCATAACAAACAAGCTGTTAGACAAAGAGGCATTAGTGCATTTTTAACAGTGCAAGAAGGTTGCGATAAATTTTGTACCTTTTGCGTTGTTCCCTATACACGGGGTGCAGAAATATCCCGATCCGTTAAGCAAATCACTGCTGAAGCGCACCAACTTATTGAAGCAGGTGTAAAAGAAATTACACTCCTTGGGCAAAATGTAAACGCATGGCATGGACAGAGTATCGATGGAAAAACTTGGCGCCTTGGAGATCTTCTTCATCATCTGGCCAAAATTGATGGTTTAAAACGATTACGTTATACAACAAATCATCCACGTGATATGGATGACAGTCTTATTGCTGCACATCGAGATCTTGATATACTTATGCCTTATCTGCATCTTCCTGTTCAGTCAGGCTCAGATCGTATCCTGAAAGCAATGAATAGACAACACAAAAGTATTCATTATCTTAATCTCATCGATAAGATCCGTGCTGCAAAGCCTGATATTGCTTTTTCAGGCGATTTCATTGTAGGATTCCCAGGTGAAACTGACGAAGATTTTGAAGAAACTATCAAGCTTATTAAACAAGTAGGCTATAGTTCGGCTTATTCTTTTAAATATTCACCTCGGCCTGGTACAGTCGGTGCAACAATGAAAAATCACGTTGATGAAACGGTGAAAAATACTCGCCTCCAGCATTTACAAGCCATTCTTCTCGATCAACAGCATACATTCTTACACTCTAAAATTGGTCAAACAACTGATATTCTTATTGAAAAAATTGGTCGTCACTCTGGGCAAATGATAGGACGCTCCCCTTGGCTTTTACCTGTTGTTATAAATACACAAGCCCCTATTGGAACTATTATGAAAATTCGTATTACAAATGCAAGCTCTAATAGTTTCATCGGTGAAAAAACCGACATATATTAAATATTAAAGAAATTTTATAATTCTATTTAAAAATATAATCTTAAAAAGCTATTTCACTTTTAAAGACAAATGATTATATTAAGGCTATAATGTAAACAGATAAGGAGTATGGGTTGAAAGCATCAACCAAAAAATCGAAGCAAATTCCAAAGATAAAAAGTATCTCCTCTCAAAATACAGGTATCTTAAAAAAAGCTAATACTAATCATGTTGTTTTAACATTTGAAAACAACAATACTGCAAAAATAGTTTTTGGTAAATTTGATGAAAATCTTGCTTATCTTGAAAAGAAACTCAAGCTTGATATCCGTCCACACGGTAACAAAATTTTAATCTATGGAACAGCTATTGCCGTACAACAGGCACACTATGTATTAGATCAACTTTATCAAAAAGCAAAAGCACATCCAGAGCTTACTCTATCAGATATAGAAAGTGCAATCGCTATGGCAAATTTGCCTGATGAACAACAAAAAAAACTTCAAATAACTCAACCTTCTGCAAAGCAAACGCTAGCACAACTTAATACCCATAAAAAAACAATCTATGCTCGTACTTTAACACAAGACATTTATATGCGTGCCATGGAACATGCTGAACTTATTTTTGGAATAGGTCCAGCAGGCACTGGAAAGACATATCTTGCCGTTGCTCATGCTGTCATGCTTCTTAAATATGGTATCATTGAACGAATTATTCTCTCACGTCCAGCCATTGAGGCTGGAGAACATCTTGGCTTCCTTCCCGGTAATCTTAAAGAAAAAGTTGATCCCTATTTACGTCCCCTTTACGATGCTCTGTATGATATGATACCTGCTGAAAAAGTAGAACGCATTTTAACCTCTGGAGTTATAGAAATCGCTCCTCTAGCCTTCATGCGTGGACGAACACTTGCTCATTCAGCAATAATCCTTGATGAGGCACAAAATACTACACCTATGCAGATGAAAATGTTCCTTACACGCCTTGGAGAAGGATCACGGATGATTATAACGGGTGATTTAAGCCAAATTGACTTGCCTGCAGGACAAAAATCAGGTTTAGTGGAAGCAATTCGTATCCTTTCAGATATAGAAAATATTAAAATTATTCATTTTAATGAAAAAGATGTTGTACGGCACCCTCTTGTTTCCACTATCATTCAAGCCTATGATCGTGATTCTATTGAACAGAAAAAGCAATACAACTCCTAAGCTTTCCATAAAAAAATGAGTGCAATTTCTCATGGTTTCTATTGATATAACTATTGAAAGTGCTAAATGGAATAATGAGAAAATGCTTTATAATATCACTGAAAAGGCTCTAGTTACTACATTGCAGCATTTATCATTAAATGAAATAACAAGTGAGCTCAGCCTGCTTTTTACAGATGATACGCATATGGCACAAATTAACGCACGATGGCGTAATCACAATAAACCCACAAATGTTTTATCCTTTCCTGCTTTTCCTCTTAAAGCTGGACAAAATCCTAAGCTTATGCTTGGTGATATCGTTATTGCGCAAGAAACTGTTATGCGAGAAGCAGAAGAAGAAAAAAAATCATTTCAGGATCACTTAACGCATATAATCATTCACGGTATCCTTCACCTTCTTGGTTATGATCATGAAACAAATGATGAAGCTAATCAAATGGAAAAACTAGAAAAAGAAATACTTCAAAAGCTAACTATAAAAGATCCCTATACTAAGTTGTTATAAAATGATAAAAGTTAAACTTAAACTTAGGTTTACAAATAATAAAATTTAAAATAATTGACGCAGCTATTATAATTGAGAAAGTTTAGAAAATTTTAAAGCTATGGCGGATAAAATTAATACAAAAAATAATACTCAAATATCTTCTAATCCTGAAGAATATTCTCTACAAAAAACAAGCTATAAAAAGAAAAATTCATTGCTAAGCTCTCTATTTTCATTTTTACGTAGACGCAACCATACATCACTACGTGATGGTCTTACTAATGTACTTGCTGCTGATAATGAGAAGGAAACAACACTTTTTTCTCCTGAAGAACGCACTATGCTTCATAATATTTTATGCCTACGAGAAGCACGTGTTGATAATATTATGATTCCACGTTCCGAAATAGAAGCATTGGAAATCAATACTCCCCTTGGCGAAGCTCTTAGATTTTTTGCAAAAATTGGACATTCACGCATACCTGTATACGCTGAAACATTAGATGATCCACGAGGTATGATTCACATCCACGATATCCTCAATTATATAACCTCTTTTATTACCAGCTCTACTCGAAATGAACAAAAATATGACTCTCTACAATTGAATCATAAAGATTTACAACACCCTATTGGTGAACTAGATCTTATTAGAACAGTTCTATTTGTGCCTCGTTCTATGCTCGCAAGCAAATTATTAACACGTATGCAAACCACACGAACACAAATGGCTTTAGTTATCGATGAATATGGTGGTACAGATGGTTTGGTGTCTATGGAAGATATTGTCGAATTAGTTGTTGGTGATATTGAAGATGAACATGATAATATTGATAACGCTATCATACGCCAACCTGATAATAAATGGTTGGTTGATGCAAAGACTGAATTAAAAGATTTGGAAAAAGCTCTTGGTCCTGATTTTGTCGTGGGAGAATATGGAGATGAAGTGGACACCATTGGTGGTTTAATCTTTTCTATTCTTGATCGCATTCCCTCAAAAGGTGAAATTATTGAAACTGTACCAGGTTATCGTTTTCGTATTTTAGAAGCTGATAAACGTCGAATTAAACGATTATGTATTTTTCGTATCTCAGAAAATGAAAATCTTAAGGAACAACAATCTTATAAGGATAGCTAATTATTGTTAAAGAAGCTCAACCTTCTCCTGCTTTCCATCACTGGTTGGAAACGGCAAATATGTGTTTTTTTATGTGGTGCTTTAACGTCTTTTGCACTTCCCCCCTTTTATTTAACGCCCATTTGCTTTTTAACATTTCCCATTTTCATTATTTTTCTCGATAAAATCAATACTATCCAAAACAACAAAAAACGCCTTTTAACAAACGCACTAGCTTTTGGAAATTTTGGTTTTGGTTATTTTTTTTGTAGCCTTTGGTGGTTAAGTAATGCATTATTAATAGATCCAGCCTCTTTTGCTTGGGCATTACCATTCTCTATTTTTTGTCTTCCTGCTTATCTTTCTTTTTATTGGTTTTTTGCTGGTATAATTGTTTCCTTATTATGGACAAAAAACATAGCACGCTTCTTTATATTAGCTTTCTCACTCGGATTAGCAGAGTGGTTGCGCGCTATTCTATTGACGGGTTTTCCATGGAATGCTCTCGGTTATACAGCTATGCCAACCCCAATGTTCATGCAATCAGATATGATTGTAGGACTCTATGGAATGAATATTCTTGCTACTTTATGCTATAGTTTACCAACTGTTTTATTAACAAATGAAAAAAAATTCTCAGCACTTTTACTTTGTTTTCTTCTTATATTAGCCCATAGTGGATTTGGATTTTATCGTTTGAAAACAGCGCCGAATATAGCAGAGTACCGCAATAATAACCATTGGGTGCGTATTGTTCAACCCTCTATCCAACAAACCACCAAAATGAGCAATACGAAAAGAAAAGATATATTTGCAGCACATCTAAACTTAAGTATTAAAACAGCCATTAGCCAGAATCCAGAGCCTGATTTTATCATATGGCCAGAAGCTTCTCTTCCTTATATTCTTAGTAATACGTCTTCTATTCTTACAAAGCATATTGGCTCTTTTCTAAAACCCCAACAATGGGCTATTATCGGCGCCATCCGAACCGGTGATGCCTCCCCTCCTTATACCCAAATACAATATTTTAATACAATTGCAGTCATTGATGCCAAAGGTGATATTCTTCACATATCTGATAAACTTCATCTCGTCCCTTTTGGTGAATACCTTCCATATCAAAATTTACTAAAAAAGATAGGCTTGCATGTTCTCGCTGATACTATTGATGGATATACTGCTGCAAATGTGCGAAGAACCGTTATGATGCCAAATGGTTTTTCTTACCTTCCACTTATTTGTTATGAAGCTATATTTCCTAATATAACAGCTTTTAAAGGTCCTCCCCCTCAAGCAATTATTAATATAACAAATGATGCATGGTTTGGTAGAACACCTGGCCCATATCAACATTTTCAACAAGCGCAACTTCGTGCCATTGAACTGGGAATACCTCTTATTAGAGCAGCAAATAATGGAATATCAGCTGTTATTGATCCTTATGGAAGAATTGTTTCCTCCCTTGAATATAATATTATTGGCGCTCTTGATACACCGATCCCACAACCAATCAACACTATTTGGAACAATAAATACAGAACATTCTCTACTTTCATCTTATTCATTCTTATGCTATTGTATCGTATTAGTTTTGGTTCTACAAAACAGCTTGAATGATTGAGTACTTATGTACAATATCATGTTATGTGTACCAGTAACGTCAAGAAAAGTATTATATATCATCTTCATTTATAATAAACTAACCTCACATGCACCTAATGTTTGTTTGGAAACAAAGCGCTGAAAATAAAGAGTTGCATTATGACCAAAACTAGAAAAAAACCCGATCCAATGGATATTTATGTTGGAACCCGTATTCGTTTGCGTCGTAATATATTAGGTCTTACTCAAGAAAAACTCGGTGAAAAATTAGGTATTACTTTTCAACAAATTCAAAAATATGAAAAAGGAACAAATCGTGTTGGAGCAAGCCGCCTTCAAGCAATTGCAGAAATTATGGATGTTCCAGTCTCCTATTTTTTTGATAAAGGAATTAGTATACAATCTTTAGAAGGTTTTACGGAAAGTGATAATAATTTTATAGATTTTTGTTCTAGTAGTGAAGGCATTCAATTAATGCGTGCTTTTACCAATATATCTGATGCTAAAGTGCGTCGAAAAATTATTGATTTAGCGAAGGCTCTTTCTGAAGAAGATCATAACGATGAGCTATAAAATTATATTCTTTTTTACATTATTATTGACGATTTGGCATAGGATTGGCAAATAAAGCAAATTTGAGTCTACCAAACATGAAATATTGACTTCTTTTTTATTTGAGAGAGTTCCTATGCCGCATCGGAATTATTTTTTTACAAGTGAGTCGGTATCGGAAGGACATCCCGATAAAATTTGTGACCGTATTTCGGATGAAATCGTTGATATGGTTTACAGAGAATCTCACAAAGCCAAAACTAATCCATGGTTAATACGAGTTGCTTGTGAAACTTTAGTAAGTGTCAATCGTGTTGTCATAGCTGGTGAGGTACGTGTTCCCGATACACTCTTAAAAAAAGATAAAAACGGTCAATTTATACGCGATAAGGCTGGCTCTCTTATTGTGAATCCTACCCCTTTTCGTAAAGTTGTACGTCACGCCATTCGTGCTATTGGCTACGAACAAGAAGATTTTCATTGGAAAACCGTTAAAATTGATGTTCTTTTACGCCCTCAATCAGCTGATATCGCACAAGGAGTTGATCATGCCATTGATCGTCATGGCGAAGAAGGAGCAGGTGATCAAGGCATTATGTTTGGATATGCTTGCCGTGAAACACCAGATCTCATGCCTGCACCAATTTATTATGCACATAAGATTTTAGAACATCTTGCAATAGCCCGTCATAAAAAAGAGGGAGAAACTGGTAAATTAGGACCAGATGCTAAAAGCCAAATAACAATAGAATACAAAAATGGCAAACCTGCGGAAGTGACATCTATTGTCCTTTCAGTACAACACCTTGATGAAAGCTGGGATTCGAATAAAGTCCGTACAATTGTTGAACCCTATATTTTGCAAGCTTTACATGATATCCCAATCTCCAATCAATGCAGATGGTATATTAATCCAACAGGAAAATTTGTTATTGGTGGTCCTAAAAGTGATGCGGGATTAACAGGACGGAAAATTATTGTGGATACGTATGGTGGTGCCGCACCTCATGGTGGTGGTGCTTTTTCAGGTAAAGATACAACAAAAGTTGATCGTTCTGCAGCTTATGCTGCACGCTACCTAGCTAAAAATATTGTTGCAGCTGATTTAGCAGATCAATGCACTATTCAGCTCTCCTATGCAATTGGCATTGCAGAACCTTTGTCCATTTATCTTAACCTCCATGGAACAGGCAAAGTAGATGAAAGTGCTATTGAAGCTGCAATTCCAAAAATAATGGATTTATCACCAACAGGCATCCGAAAGCATCTTGATCTCAACAAACCTATTTACGCAAAAACAGCAGCTTATGGCCATTTTGGACGCAAACCAGAGCATGATGGTTCATTTTCTTGGGAAAAAACTGATTTAGTTGGACAACTTAAAAAAATGATTAAAATATCATGACTACACATAAAACGCGTATGAGTGAAGCTTTTTTTGGTCGCCGACGAGGAAAACGGCTACGAAACAATCAAATTACACTTATAAATACGCTTCTTCCTACTCTTAACATTGATTTAAGCAAACCTGCACCTTTAAAGTTAGTATCTTTATTCACCAATCCAGTGGAAGAAGTTCGACTTGAAATTGGCTTTGGTAGCGGAGAACATCTACTCCATGAAATGAAGCGTTTTCCACACACTGGTTTTATAGGTATAGAACCTTTTATTAATGGAATGGCAAAAATATTATCATATACTGAAAAGCACAAAGAATATCAAAATCAACTTCGTCTTTATAACGATGATGCTACACATTTTCTTGATTGGTTACCAACAGAATCTCTTGATGGAATAGATTTGTTTTATCCTGACCCATGGCCTAAAAAAAAGCATTGGAAACGACGGTTCATTAATGAAAAAAATCTAAACCGTTTTTCTCGAGTTCTCAAAGACGGTAAAAAATTCCGCTTTTCTAGTGATATAGATGACTATATCAATTGGACGCTTTATCATTGTATTCAACACAATAGTTTTGAATGGCTCGCAGAAAAACCTACAGACTGGAAAATTCCCTATCCACTATGGCCAAGCACCCGATATGAAGCCAAAGCCCTATGTGAAGGTAGAACACCCACTTACCTTACTTTTATTAAACAATAAAAGATAAAATGCTTTACTATAAATAACTTGTAAAATTCTCTGTTTAAGAGTATAAAGAGATAGATTTTCGCCCTTATGATGAGGAGTGGTCCAATTGGAGCCACTCTTTTTTATTGTAAGTTCGATAAAAATTTGGATGAACCATATGAATGAAATTGAAAGAATGGATGATATTGATGAACCGCGTTTGTTTGAAGAAGATGGCGTTGCGGCACGTGTTTCTGCTCTTATTATACCATTACTAAAACCTTTAGGTTTTCGGTTAGTTCGCACAAAACTTTTGGGCTTAAATGGTTTAACACTTCAGATTATGGTTGAACGCACTAATGGCACCATGACAATAGAAGATTGCGAAATAGTTAGTCGAGCTGTTGCCCCTCTCCTTGACGTAGAAAATATTATTGAACGCAAGTATCACTTAGAAGTTTCATCTCCTGGTATTGATCGGCCACTCGTAAGAAAATCTGATTTTATTCATTGGCAAGGACATCTCGCAAAAATTGAAACTAGTACTATTATTGATGGACGCCAGAAATTGCGTGGTAAGCTTAAAGATATTACACAAAATGGATTTACTTTAAATATCGAGAAGACAGCTCATAGAGAAAAAGTAAATGTATTTATTTCTTTTTCTAATATTACTAATGCGCACTTAATCCTCACCGACGAACTTATTCGTGATACATTGAAAAAAAATAAAGATTTAGACAAACAATTAATTTCGGATGATAATCTTAAACCTCTCAAGAACGAAAACAACTATAACACTTAAATATTAACAGACCCCCTGCCCTCATGTGGCATAAAAAAGGAGAAAATCAATGGCTATAAGCGCTAACAGGCTTGAACTTCTGCAAATTGCAGATGCTGTTGCACGTGAGAAGTCAATTGACCGTGAAATTGTCATTTCTGCAATGGCTGATGCTATTCAAAAAGCAGCACGTTCTCGTTATGGCCAAGAAACCAACATCCGTGCTGAGATCAATTCTAAAACAGGTGAAATTAAATTACAACGTCTTCTTAAAGTTGTTGATGTCGTTGAAGATTATACAACTGAAATAGCTTTATCGGATGCCCTAAAACGCAAAGAAGATGCAAAAGTCGGTGATTTTCTTTCCGATCTTTTACCTCCCATGGATTTTGGACGCATTGCAACACAATCTGCTAAACAAGTTATTGTGCAAAAAGTACGTGATGCAGAACGTAATCACCAATTCGAAGAATTCAAAAATAAAATTGGGGAAATTATTTCTGGTACAGTTAAACGTGTGGAATATGGCAATGTTATTGTTGATATAGGTCGTGGAGAAGCTATCGTGCGACGTGATGAATTAATTCCGCGGGAATCTTTTCATTATGGAGATCGCATTCGTGCGTTTGTTCATGATGTACACCGTGAACCAAGAGGACCACAAGTTTTCCTTTCACGGACACACCCTCAATTTATGGCAAAACTTTTCACTATGGAAGTCCCAGAAATTTATGATGGTATCATAGAAATTAAATCTGTTGCTCGTGATCCAGGCTCACGCGCAAAAATCGCTGTTGTTTCACGCGATGGCTCAATTGATCCCGTTGGTGCATGTGTTGGAATGCGAGGAAGCCGTGTTCAGGCTGTTGTTGCAGAATTACAAGGAGAAAAAATTGACATTATTCCTTGGTCGCCTGATGCTGCAACATTTGTCGTCAATGCACTGCAACCCGCTGAAGTTTCGAAAGTTGTTCTTGATGAAGATGCAGAACGTATTGAAGTCGTCGTACCTAGTGATCAGCTTAGTCTTGCAATTGGTCGACGTGGACAAAATGTGCGTTTAGCTTCGCAATTAACAGGATGGAATATTGATATTCTAACAGAACAAGAAGAATCTGAAAATCGTCATAAAGAATTCACTGAACGTAGCAAGCTTTTCATGGAAACTTTAGATGTTGATGAAATGGTTGGGCAAGTTATGGCCTCAGAAGGTTTCACCTCAATTGAGGAAATCGCTTATGTTAATCTTGAAGAAATAGAGTCTATCGACGGCTTCGATCATGATACTGCTTCAGAAATCCAAAATCGTGCACGTGAATATTTAGAACATAAAGAAAAAGAGCTCAACGAAAAGCGTAAAGAGCTTGGTGTTTCAGATGAATTGCAAACACTGCCTAGTATAACAAATGCTATGCTAGTTGCTATAGGTGAGGATGGTGTAAAAACAATAGAGGATTTTGCAGGCTATGCAGTTGATGATCTCGTTGGATGGAGAGAATGTAAAGAAGGTCAAACACAAAATTTTCCTGGCATCTTGACACCTTTTGATATTACCCGTGCGGATGCAGAAGCCATGGTGTTAGCAGCACGCGTGCAAGCAGGTTGGATAAATCAAGCTGATCTTATTAAACAACATCCTGTAGAAGGTGAAGCAATAGATAATTTGGATGCGGATAAATTTTAAATGAATGAGCGGACTTGTATTGTGACAAAAAAAAGTGCTTCAGCGGAAACGCTGATCCGTTTTGTCATTGGTCCAAATAATCAAATTATCCCTGATCTTAAAGCTAACTTACCCGGACGTGGTCTTTGGGTTTCTGCGCATCACACTATCATAGAAGAAGCAGTCAAACATAAAGCTTTTAGAAAAAATCTTAAAACAGATGTTGAGGTTTCTGAAAATCTCGCTCATATTGTGGACAAATTATTACTAAAAGCCGCACTTTCAAGCCTTTCTATGGCTCGAAAGGCGGGGACTATTGTCACAGGATCAACCAAAGTTGTTTCTACTATTCGTGCCGGCCAGGTTATTCTTGTTCTCCATGCAAAAGAAGCAAAAGAAGATGGAAAACGCAAAATTTCACAAGCCATCCACGCAATACAAAAAAAAGTAAATCAAAATATAAAAGTTATATCTTTATTTACAGGTGATGAAATGAGTATGGCTTTTGGAACTAATCCTGTGATACATGCTGCCTTATTGAATACGAAAGCTGCAGAGGGATTTATCAAAACGATATACAAATTAATCACTTATCGTGAGGATAAATGTAATAAGCTTAGTGCAATAACGGCAAAGGCCGTGAAGGAAATACAATGAGTGAAAAAAATAATGACAAAATAACAGCTAAAAAAACACTGACTTTAAAACGATCAGGATTAGAAACTAGTACAGTCAAACAAAATTTTAGCCATGGTCGTACAAAGGCTGTGGTTGTCGAAACTAAACGACGCAAAATTACACGCCCCGACGAAAAAACTGAAGCACCACAGCCTATTACTAAACCGCATGTAGTTCAACACTCCAAACCAAAATTTGAAGAAATACCGCCCAGCAAACCTATAGCGCCTAGCAACCTTTCATCAGCAGAAATAGAAGCGAGGCGCCGTGCTTTAGAAGAAGCACATATCCAAGAAAAAATAATACGTAAACAAGCTGAAAAAGAAAAACGTGACAAAGAACGTGAAGAACGTTTGCATTTACAAACTCATCAAGAAAAGCAAATATTACGAGAAAGTAAGAACACCACAGATCAAATTCCAACTCATACTTCTACACTCTCCTCAAAAGAATCTATCAAAGCAATAGATGTAAAAGCATTAGAAGCAGCTATGCCGCTTAAAAATATACCTATAGTGGAAAAACGTATTATAGATGATCATGATAATGAAGACAAACATAACCGGCGCACTAATTCTTCTAAACCAGAAATGCGTTCACCTAAAGTTGTAAAAGGAGCTGATGAACGTCGCCGAGGAAAACTTACTCTTCATAGTGCGTTGGATGAAGAAGGAAGTGGACGTGGACGTTCAATAGCAGCAATGCGTCGTCGGCAGGAAAAATTCAAACGTGCACAAAATCAAGAACCAAGAGAAAAAATTTCCCGTGAAGTTACTCTTCCTGAAACCATTACCATCCAAGAACTCGCTCAACGCATGACCGAACGTTCGGTTGATGTTATTAAATTTTTAATGAAACAAGGACAAATGATGAAGCCTGGTGATGTCATCGATGCGGATATTGCAGAGCTCATTGCTGTTGAATTTGGTCATACAGTTAAACGTGTTTCAGAATCTGATGTAGAAGATGGTATTTTCAATATCAGTGATGATCCGTTAAAGATGTGTCCACGTCCACCTGTTGTAACCATTATGGGTCATGTTGACCATGGAAAAACTTCTCTTCTTGATGCTATTCGTAAAGCCAATGTTGTTTCCAGTGAAGCAGGTGGAATTACACAGCATATCGGTGCTTATCAAGTTGAACAAAATGGTCAAAAGATTACTTTTATCGACACGCCTGGACATTCTGCTTTTACAGCCATGCGTGCTCGTGGTGCTCAAGTAACTGATATTGCTATTTTAGTAGTCGCCGCCGATGATAGTGTGATGCCACAAACAATTGAGTCCATTAATCATGCAAAAGCCGCTAATGTTCCCATTATTGTTGCTATTAACAAAATTGATAAACCAACTGCCGACGCACAAAAAGTACGTACAGAACTTTTGCAACATGAAGTTTTTGTTGAAGCCATGGGCGGTGAAACTTTAGAAGTTGAAGTTTCTGCCAAAACTGGACAAAACCTTGATAAACTTTTGGAAGCTATTCTTCTCCAAGCTGAGCTTCTTGATCTTAAAGCGAACTCAGAGCGAACAGCAGAAGGTGTTGTTATTGAAGCTAAACTTGATCGAGGACGGGGACCTGTTGCAACTGTTCTTATCCAAAAAGGTACATTACAACTTTCTGATATTATTGTTGCAGGCAATGAATGGGGACGTGTTCGTGCTTTAATTGATGATTGTGGTTGTCATATCAAAAAAGCAGGGCCTTCCACACCAATTGAAATTTTAGGCATGCAAGGTACACCACAAGCTGGTGACCGATTTGCTGTAGTGACAAATGAAGCAAAAGCAAGAGAAATAGCTGAATACCGCCAACACTTAGCTCGTGACAAAGCTGTAGCTCGACAAACTAGCTCTCGTGGTTCTCTTGAACAAATGATGACAAAATTACAAACTATTGGTGTAAAAGAATTCCCACTTATCATCAAAGGAGATGTTCAAGGATCTATTGAAGCAATCACTTCAGCATTAGAAACACTAGGAAATGAGGAAGTGCGTGCACGCGTCGTACACTCGGGTGCTGGAGGTATTACTGAAAGTGATATTTCTCTCGCTGAAGCCTCTCAATCTGCTGTTATTGGCTTTAACGTTCGAGCGAATAAACAAGCAAGAGATGCAGCTAAAATTCAAGGAATTGAAATCCGTTATTATAACATCATTTATGATCTTGTTGACGATATAAAAGCAGCTATGTCAGGATTACTATCGCCAGAACAGCGCGAAACCTTCCTTGGTAATGCCGAAATTCTAGAAATCTTTAACATTACAAAAACTGGAAAAGTTGCTGGTTGTCGGGTTACAGAAGGAAAAATAGAAAGAGGAGCTGGCGTTCGGCTAATTCGAGACAATATCGTTATTCATGAAGGAAAACTTAAAACACTCAAACGCTTCAAAGATGAAGTCAGTGAAGTACAAGTTGGTCAAGAATGTGGAATGGCATTTGAAAACTATGATGACATTCGCGCGGGTGATATTATTGAAACTTTCCGAGTCGAGCATATTAATCGTACATTATAAGGCCACCTAAGAGCTTTCTTTATCTAATAGTTAAAAAAGAAAAGTATTAAACTTAATACAATCTTTCTATATTTTCTTATCTTTTAAGAGAACAAAAGGAAAACAGGATATAAAAGGTAATAATTTTGGTGAAAAATCCACATCCATCACAACGGCAATTAAGAGTAGGAGAACAGGTTCGCCACGCAATAGCTCATATATTGCAACGAGGTATTTTGCTTGATGATATCTTTAAAAATATTGTTATTTCTGTCTCTGAAGTGCGTATGTCATCGGATTTGAAAATTGCTACTTGCTTTGTTTCCTTTCTCAATACCGTGGATCAAACTTCTCATGATGCTATCATTAGTGCTTTAAATAAAAATAGTCGTTTTATCCGTGGAGCAATCAGTCATCAGTTACGGCAAATGAAATACATGCCTGCACTCCGTTTTCGTTTCGATAACAGTTTTGATAATTTTGCAAAAATTGATACTTTACTCCGATCACCTGAGGTTGCGCGTGATCTTCATAATGATAAACTTAAAGATCAAAAAACGTGACACGACAACGTACAAAAAAAGGTCGTTCTATTTCCGGCTGGATCATCCTAGATAAACCCAAAGGAATGAGTTCGACAGCAGCTGTTTCAAAAATCAAATGGCTTTTTAACGCACAAAAGGCTGGACATGCAGGGACGCTTGATCCACTTGCTTCTGGCTTATTGCCTATTGCGCTGGGAGAAGCAACAAAAACTGTTTCTTATGTTATGGAAGGTACCAAAACTTATCATTTTTGTGTAGCTTGGGGAGAAGAGCGTTCCACAGATGATCTAGAAGGTGAAATTACTAAAACATCTTCGATACGTCCAACACAAGAAAATATTCTTACTCTTTTACCAAAATATACAGGCATTATTTGGCAAAAACCTCCAAAATTTTCAGCAATTAAAATTGCTGGTAACCGTGCCTATGATTTAGCACGCAAAGGTACAAATATTGAAATTTCACCTCGTCAAGTGGAAATTAAAGCCCTCAAACTCATCGATACTACTGCTCAAGGACATTCTATTTTTGAAATGACATGTGGAAAAGGAACCTATGTACGTTCCTTAGCACGTGATATGGGACACGATCTCGGTTGTTATGGATATATTTCTGACCTACGCCGTATAAAAGTCGCGCCTTTTAAAGAAAATGATCTCATTACATGGGATGAATTAAAAGCTGCAATGCCTTGTAAAGAAACAGCAGATGAAAATTGTACTCTACCGAAGAGAGATTTCTCTGTACTTGATCAGTTATTGATTAAAACAGATGCTGCATTAAATTGCCTATCACACTACACTCTCAATAACACTCAAGCGATGCATATAAAGGTGGGTAAGTCAGTACCCTTATTTGAAAATAACATCTCTATTGATGAAGAAAATGTTTATGTCACTTACAAAAATCAGCTTCTTGCTATAGGTACAATTGATAAAAATCAATTCAAACCAAAACGGATTTTCACAATTTAATGAGCTGCTATTTCTAACACTAAGCTAAGCCCACTATAGAAGGCTGTTTTTCTGCACTAACACTAATAGCTATTTTCTATCTTATATTTCAATTCTATAACACTCAAATTACTGATTATTGGACAGTTTTAAATGTATTTCATTAATCTTTGGTACTGTTTGCCACTTAATCATGCGATGCACCTTTACGCTATTGGATATGCGATTTAATCTATCAAGATGTTTATTAACCTCTATATCTGCTTTTGTGCGACGGCGATTATGGCGCAAATAATCTACCCAAGTTGGTATATGGTAAGATTCTATCCAATATTCTGGCCTCTCAAGATCACGCAAAAGAATCCACTGGCGTGCTCCATCACGTAGTCGAATATGACGGCAACGTCTCATAACTTCAAGAAATTCTGCAAGATCATTTTCATTAATTTGATAATAAGTCATAATCATAATTGGACCACTTTGTCCTGCTAAACTTAATGAAGGTTCTGGCTCTTTAAATTGATCAAGCGGCTCAAAATTAATTTGAGGAATTTCTTGAATTCTGCATTTAATACCTGCAAGAGCTCCACAAATTAAGAATATCGCGCAAACATTCAAAGCAACTGTTAAAGAATAAACCTCCGCTAATACACCCCAAATTGCACTTCCAACAGCCATACCACCGTAAGACGCGGTTTGATAAAGAGCTAAAGCACGCGCAACAACCCAGCGTGGTGTAGAAAGCTGTACAGATGTATTAAAGAGTGATAATGCCAAAACCCAACATAAACCAGCAGGAAATAAAACAGAGTGGCTTATAAACAACGAACGACTCATTGCTAAAACAAAGCAAGAAAATGACAATCCAACAAATGCACCTGCAACAATTATTTCTGACTTAAAATGGCTTCGTACAAACGAATTAATCACACCAGCTGTAATAGCTCCCAGACCAAAACAACTAAGTAATGTACCATAAAATAGTGCATTCCCTTCAAAAAATTCATGTACAACGATTGGCAGTAATGCAAAAATAAAAACAGCACCAACACAAAAAAGGAATGATCTTACCATAATACTCAAAAGATTGGGAGACATCGCTACATAACGGATACCATCTGTTATAGCCCCTAAAAAACTCTCCCTTGGTAATGTATTGTTCTTGTAATTTGGCTTCCATAAAAACAAAACGCTAATCAAGGGAATATAACTCAATGCATTAACAAAAAAAGTTGTAATGCCACCCAAAGTAGAAATAATAGCTCCTCCAATAGAAGGTCCTACACTGCGCATCAAATTCAAACCAACACTATTCAAACTAACGGCAGTAGAAATATTTTCTCGGTCCACAATATCCCCTATTGTTGCTTGCCAAGAAGGATTATACAAAGCGGTTCCACATCCAATCAAAAATGTAAAGCATAAGAGAAGCCAGGGGGTCATTAATCCTATATAAGATAAAATAACCAAATTAATTGAGACAATCATCATAACAATTTGTGCAAAAAGCATAATATGACGCCGATTAAAATTGTCAGCTAATGCACCCGCCATCAGAGAAAAAACAACAAGTGGTAATGTCGTAGCACTTTGCACAAGCCCTACCATAAAATGAGAAGAACTAATCAATGTCATCATCCAGCTTGCTCCCACCGCCTGTACAAGACCACCTAAATTCGCTACAAGAGTAGCAACCCATAAATTTCTGAATGTTGAATTATGAAAAATCTCTAACGTTGAAACTTTCTGCATCTTTTGTCTCCAAATCAGCAGCTCATTCATCCCTTTACTATGAGTACATCATGTAAAGTTATCACCTTATCTATTTAGAACAATAATTCTTTAAGAAACTTTCATAAAAAATCTTAAAATAAATATTTGCCAAAATAAACTTATATAAAGAAAATCTTCAAGGGCTAGTATTTTAACTTTATTTCCTATATAAGTACCAAATATCAGTATCAAAGCAAGTAAGATTTTCTCTCTTCTTGTTCTTTTATAGCCTTTGCTGGACGACATCTTGGCTACGGGTGTTTTTTGCTTATTTTTTGAAAGGACAATACGATGTCGATTACTGCTGAGCGTAAAAAAGCTCTTATTACAGAATATAAAACTAAAATCGGTGACACAGGTTCACCAGAAGTTCAGGTTGCTGTTCTTTCTGAGCGTATTTCTAATTTAACCAACCACTTTAAATCTCACAAAAAAGATAATCATTCTCGTCGGGGTCTTTTAAAGATGGTATCCCAACGTCGTCGACTTCTTGATTACCTAAAAGGTGTTGATCAAGATCGCTATCAGAAACTTATCGAAAGATTAGGTCTGCGCCGTTGAAGAAAAGTAAGTAAGTATTTTTTACGAGAAATCACTCTTTTACTTTAATATACTGCTCGTAATCAAAGACTAATGAAGAATCGTGAGCAAGATTGCTGGGTGTTTCCATTTGATCTGTCATTTATTTCTCTCTATGCAAAATATAGAAATGTCTTGTTGTATTACCCATAACTTTGAAACATAACACAAAATCACAATGTAAATATTAGGTCATTAAGGATTAAAAATGTTTAAAACCCATAAGGTAGAAATTGAATGGGCCGGCCGGCCACTTATCCTCGAAACAGGAAAAATTGCACGTCAGGCAGATGGCGCGATTCTTGCTACATATGGTGAAACTGTTGTTTTGGCAACTGTCGTTTCAGCAAAAATCCCGAAACCAGATCAAAATTTTTTTCCGCTCACCGTTAATTATCAAGAAAAAAACTATGCAGTTGGTAAAATACCTGGAGGTTATTTAAAACGCGAAAACCGTCCAAGTGAAAGTGAGACCTTAATTTCACGGTTAATTGATCGTCCAATTCGCCCGCTCTTTGTTGATGGTTATAAAAATGATACACAAGTAATCGTTTCTGTCATCCAGCATGATTTAGAAAACAACCCTGATATTCTTGCTATAATTGCATCTTCTGCTGCACTAACTCTCTCAGGTATTCCTTTTATGGGCCCAATTGCCGCTGCTCGTATTGGTTACTGTAATGGACAATATATTCTTAATCCTAATATTGACGAGATGCCTGAATCAAAACTTGATCTCGTTGTTGCTGGAACAGAAAATGCTGTACTAATGGTTGAATCAGAAGCACATGAATTACCTGAAGATGTAATGTTAGACGCTGTCATGTTTGGTCAAAAAAGTTTTCAACCTGTAATTAATGCAATCATCAAACTTGCCGAAGTAGCTGCTAAAGAGCCCCGCGACTTTATTCCGGAGGATCTGTCTATCCTTGAAAAAGATATGCTTAAAATGATCGAACAAGATCTCAGAGACGTTTATACAATTACTGATAAACAAAAACGTCATGCTGCAATTGATCTTCTTAAAGAAGAAGTCATCAATAAATTCACACAAGAAACAGAAAAAAACTGTGAATTTAATACAGATCAGATTGCAACTGTTTTCAAACATTTGCAAGCAAAAATTGTACGCCAAAACATCCTTGATACGGGAAAACGCATTGATGGACGAAATCTTTCAGATGTTCGCTCAATTCAATCAGAAGTAGGTATTTTACCTCGTACACATGGATCAGCATTATTTACTCGTGGTGAAACACAAGCACTTGTCATAGCCACATTAGGAACTGGAGAAGATGAGCAATATATAGATTCCTTGACAGGCATGTATAAAGAAACATTCCTTCTTCATTATAATTTTCCACCTTTTTCAGTAGGTGAAATAGGTCGTATTGGTTCTCCAGGTCGCCGTGAAATTGGTCATGGTAAATTAGCGTGGCGTGCTATTCATCCCATGTTGCCGACAAAAGAATCATTTCCTTATACTATTCGTACTGTATCAGAAATTACTGAATCAAATGGATCTTCTTCAATGGCAACTGTTTGTGGAACTTCACTAGCACTCATGGATGCAGGTGTTCCTTTAGCCAACCCTGTTGCTGGTATTGCAATGGGTTTGATTAAAGAAGGTGAACAATTTGCTGTTCTATCAGATATTTTAGGGGATGAAGATCACCTTGGTGATATGGATTTCAAAGTAGCAGGTACAGAAAACGGAATTACTTCTCTGCAAATGGACATAAAAATTGACGGCATTACTGAAGAAATTATGAAAATCGCACTTGCACAAGCTAAGGATGGTCGAATCCATATTCTCAATGAAATGGCAAAGGCCTTAGCTCGTGCACGTAGTGAACTCAGCGAATTTTCTCCACGTATTGAAATGATGAACATTCCTGTAGATAAAATTCGTGATGTTATTGGTTCTGGTGGTAAAGTAATAAGAGAAATTGTGGAAAAAACTGGAGCTAAAATTAATATTGAGGATGATGGAACAATTAAAATTGCTTCTTCTGATTTAAAAACCATTGAAGCAGCAAAAAATTGGATCCTTTCGATTGTTGATGAACCTGAAGTCGGTGCTATTTACCAAGGAACAGTTGTTAAAATTGCAGAATTTGGAGCGTTTGTTAATTTTTTTGGTTCTCGCGATGGACTTGTCCATATCTCCCAACTCGCGGTAGAACGGGTAGCAAAAACAACTGATATTGTCAAAGAAGGTGATAAGGTTTGGGTTAAATTAATGGGCTTCGATGAACGTGGTAAAATTCGGTTATCGATGAAAGTCGTAGATCAACAAACTGGAAAAGAGCTTATCCATGATGACTCAGTAGAAACAGAAAAAGGTGGTAATATTCATGAAAGGAATCCATCTGAAAAGAAAAACCGTCGTAAGAAAAAAGAAGATTAATTTTATTTTCTTACTGTAAAATAAAATGCCATTCTAAAATATTGGAGAGGCATTTCTTTGAAAGAATAAAATGTGTCTCTATTTTTACCTTTTGAAAGCTATGATCTCCCTAGACCTTGTTCAAACCAATATTTTTTAGGTTTTGGTTTAACTAAAATTCCTGATAAACAATGGATAAAAAATCTTGAAATTATAACCCCTTGGCGACAAGATTTTTTAAAATTTACCAATGCTAAATTTCAATGTAGCCCCCAAATAAATCAAACTATAATCTATGATGGAGGACTGCTACAACTTGGTAAATATCGTGATCTTAATCAGAATCGTTTTCTTGATCTATTAGAACGAGTCAAACCTAGTGGATGGATCATCATTAGTGGAGAAAAAACTGCTGGTTCTGCCTCAATGATAAAATGGGTTAACACTCTTGTTCCTATTAGTAAAAAATTATCCAAAAATCATAGCCATATCTTCTGGCTGCAAGTACCGCAAAAAATAGATAAACAAAATATTGCTCATTTTCGCTCATCACCACTCAGTTTTGGAAATAAATTTCAGACTACTTCTGGTATGTTTTCTCACGGTCGTATTGACCCAGGATCTGCTGCACTTATACCTTATTTACATAAAGTCATTTTTGGAAAAACAGCTGATTTTGGAGCGGGCTGGGGATTTCTTTCTTATACCGCACTTGAAGTAAGCAAAAACTTAACTGCACTCGACCTTTATGAAGCCGACTATAACGCTTTAGAGGCAGCAAAAAAGCATCTACAGCACATAAAAACCTCTCTTCCGATTGGCTTTTATTGGCATGATCTTATTTATGAGCCTATAAAAAATATTTATGATACAATTATTTCAAATCCACCATTTCATACACAACAAACAACAGACATTTCATTAGGGCAGCATTTTATTATAAATGCTGCAAAATACCTTAAACCTAAAGGTCGCTTGCTTCTCGTTGCAAATCGCCATCTACCTTATGAAACACTATTAAAAAAGCTCTTCTGCACAGTTTTTATACATGAAGAAGTTCATGGCTACAAAATCATAGAAGCATGTCGATAGATCACTATATGCAAAGGTCTCTAAAGAACAAAACGTGAAAGATCTATATCAGAAGCAAGATCTCCTATAGATTTTCTGACATAATCAGCATCAACTTTAAATGAAGTACCGGCCTTATCAGGTGCCGTAAAAGAAATTTCATCTAAAACACGCTCCATAACCGTCTGCAAACGACGTGCGCCAATATTCTCGATCCTCGCATTTAAATCAACAGCAATATCAGCTAACGCATCAATTGCATCATCAGTAATTTCTAAATGAACTTCTTCTGTTGCCATTAAAGCAATATATTGTTTAATCAGACTAGCTTCAGGTTCAGTAAGAATACGCCGTAAATCTTCCCTTGTTAAAGCATTTAATTCTACACGGATAGGCAAACGACCTTGCAGCTCCGGTAACAAATCAGAGGGCTTAGATACATGAAAAGCACCAGAAGCAATGAAAAGAATATGATCTGTTTTTATTTGCCCATATTTAGTCGCAATTGTTGTCCCTTCAACTAAAGGCAAAAGATCTCTCTGAACCCCTTCGCGTGAAACAGCAGCAGTTGCCCCACCATCGCGAGTTGCAATTTTATCAATTTCATCAATGAAAACAATTCCATCATTTTCAGCAACACGAAGTGCCTCTTGAATAATTTGATCTTGATCTAGGAGTTTCTCCGATTCATCATCAATTAATGGTTTAAAAGCGTCCTTTACAGTCGTTTTGCGTACCTTTGTACGAACACCCATCTTTCCAAAAATATCTGATAAATTCATAATACCCATTTGTGCACCAGGCATACCAGGAATATCAAAAGTTGGAGCACTATTACTATTATCAGTTACTTCAATTTCAATTTCTTTGTCGTCCAATTCTCCTTCGCGCAATTTTTTACGAAAACTATCGCGGGTAGCAGGACTCGCGGTTTTTCCTACAAGAGCATTTAAAACCCGTTCTTCAGCATTAAGATGAGCTTTTGCTTTTACTTCATCACGTTTTTTTTCACGCACAAGAGAAATTGCAATTTCAACAAGATCACGAATAATTTGCTCAACATCGCGACCCACGTAGCCCACTTCAGTAAATTTAGTGGCCTCTACTTTAACAAAAGGAGCTCCAGAAAGTTTTGCTAATCGACGAGCTATTCCTGTTTTACCAACACCCGTTGGCCCTATCATCAGAATATTTTTAGGCATAACTTCTTCACGCATCTGCCCTTCAAGCTGTTGTCGACGCCACCGATTACGCAGTGCAATAGCAACAGAACGCTTAGCATCATTTTGTCCAATAATAAAACGATCAAGTTCAGAAACAGTTTCACGAGGGGAAAATACAACACACATTCAAATAGCTTTCTCTAAAGGAGGTAATTCAGCATCCAACGCTTCTATTGTAAAATTATCATTGGTGTAAACACAAATTTTAGCAGCAATACTCATAGCTTTAGAAGCAATAGTTTCTGCATCTAAGTCCATGTCCATCAATACCCGTGCAGCCGACAAGGCAAAATTACCTCCAGAACCAATTGCCATCACTCCATCTTCTGGTTCTAAGACATCACCAAGACCTGTCAACGCCAAAGTAGTTTTTTGATCAGCCACAAGCATCATTGCTTCAAGACGACGTAAATAACGATCGGTACGCCAATCTTTTGCAAGCTCTACACATGCACGCATAAGCTGATCAGGATATTGCTCCAGTTTTGTCTCTAATCTTTCTAATAGTGTGAAAGCATCTGCTGTAGCGCCTGCAAAACCAGCTATCACTGCTCCACTTTTCCCAAGACGACGAACTTTGCGCGCGTTACTTTTCATAATTGTTTGTCCAAGTGAAACTTGACCATCACCAGCCATAACTACTTTATTACCTTTTCTTACAGTTACGATTGTCGTACCATACATAATATCAGGCTTATGCTCTGTCATAAGAAAACTCCTTAACATGGCTTCCTTGTATCATACATAAAATAAAATCACTAATCCCTTTATTTAATAATATATATTGCAAAACACAATGATTGAGCACACTTCAATTTTTCTCAATATAAAAAATGATATCATTGTTGTATACTCAAATTATTTTATATTGCTTTGTATAAGCAATCTGCCTTCTTACAGGGGAAAATTATGAAAAGAATAGCAGTAGGCACATTAGGTGGAACAATTGCAATGACAGCCAATAATTTGGGCCAAATGCAACCGACTTTAACATCAGATATACTCATAAAAAATATTCCTGATTTAGAAAAAATTGCTGATATTCACAGTTACACATTAACACAACTACCGAGTGGATCTCTATCTTTTAAAATTCTACTTGAAACAATAGAATGGGCAATACAGCAAATCAAGATGGGTGCAGATGGTATTGTTTTAACGCAAGGAACCGACACATTAGAAGAAACAGCTTTTTTTCTTTCCCTTTATTGGAATAGAGCTGAACCACTTGTTGTAACTGGTGCTATGCGTATACCCTGTGAAGCAAGTGCTGATGGACCTGCTAATTTTTTGGCTGCGACCCGCGTCGCTGCTAATCCACAAAGTCGTAATAGAGGAGTCCTAGTTGTAATGAATGATACTATTCATTCACCCTACTGGGTACAAAAAAGCCATACTGTTAAAGTCGAAACGCTGCAATCAGGTCTAATAGGCATTCTAGGAACAATTTTAGAAGGAAAACTCTTTTATTTTAACGATCGAAATTTTTTTCCTACAACTTTCACAGCTCCTAAAAAAAATGATCATCAAGTTGCGCTGCTATATTCCTCTTTATCATCTGACACACACTTGATGAAATTTTGCCTTGAAAGTGGGCATTATGCAGGCCTTGTCATAGCAGGTTTTGGTTCAGGCCACTGCAGTTTTCAAGCAGCAGATATAGTACGAAAATACGCAAAAAAAATACCAATTATCATTGCAAGCCGTTCTTATCATGGTCCAACAACTCGTACAACCTACGGTTATAAAGGTTCAGAAATTGATATGATTTCTTCTGGTGCTTTAATGTCTGGCTATTTATCAGCAGTAAAAGCCCGTTTACTTTTATGGGCTTTTTTGGCAGAAGGTCTATCACAAAAACAAATCATTGCACGCTGGAATGATTGGACTATAAGTTAATTCACTATTTTAAAACAAAACATGATTTTTTAAACAAAAGACAGCCTGTTGTTCTGCCCTCAATCATGACAATTTCTAAAAAATAATCTAAAAACTCTTGGCCAATAAAGATGCTTGATACTACTCAATTCAAAAACAATCAAGAAGATAACTTGATCAATTACATTTCTGATCAATATTCTCCCTACACTTTTTTTACTGTACAAGAATGGTCTCAATTTCGCGCAAATACCCCACTTACCTTAACTTTTGATGAAATTAAACGCTTACGATCAATCGATGATCCTATCGATTTAGAAGAAGTGCAATGTATTTATCTTTCTTTAGCGCGTCTCTTATCATACCATGTTGAAGCCGTACAAGAACTTTTCCGCAAACGTCAAATATTTTTGCATCAAGCAGATACCAAAAAAACACCCTTTATTATTGGAATTTCTGGTTCTGTTGCGGTGGGAAAATCAACAACCGCACGTATTCTTCAAGAACTCATGAAACGATGGAAATCTAGTCTTAAAGTTGATCTTGTTACAACCGATGGATTTCTTTACCCTAATGCCATTTTACAAGCAAAAAATCGTATGAATCGTAAAGGATTTCCTGATTCCTATGATATTAAAAAATTATTGCGCTTTCTTTCTGACGTAAAATCAGGCATTGGTAATGTTAGTGCACCGCTTTATTCGCATATGATCTACGATGTTCTAGAAAATCAAAAAATTATTATCGACCGGCCTGATATTTTAATTGTTGAGGGTGTTAACGTGCTTCAAGTTAGTGATTATCCTAAAGATGGAAAAATTGTACCTTTTGTTTCAGACTTTTTTGATTTTTCAATCTATGTAGATGCTGCAACAGAAGTGATCCATCAATGGTATTTAGAACGTTTTAAACAGTTACGTAAAACAGCTTTTCAAAAACCCGAATCTTATTTTCATCGTTATGCACTGTTAAATGAAGAAGAGGCCTTAAAAATTGCTGAAAACCTTTGGTACACAATTAATCTAAAAAATTTACAAGAAAATATACTACCAACAAGACCGAGAGCTGATCTTATTCTACGAAAGGGGAAAAATCATTTAGTTGAATATGTTGCACTTCGAAAACTATAAGGATTATAAATACATGCTTCAACATCAAATTAATTTCACTGCCACACGTTCTGATAAGAGCTGCCCTATCCTCTTAATTGATACAAAAAACTTTGCTAATTTAGCTCTTGATTCATCAATAACCTCATGGATGAAAGTTAATGGCTTTACTGGAAAAGCAGGACAAATATTATTTGTTCCCCACGAAACAGGACAATTAAAACAAGTTTTATTTGGACTTGGCGATAAGGAAAACCCTTTCATAACAGGACTTCTTCCCAAAAATCTCTTCACTGGCTATTGGCATTTAGAAGGAACTACCTCAAATGAAATGAATACCTATCTTGGATTAGCATTTGGGAGTTACCAATTTAACCGCTATCGTCAAAAATCCCCTTCTAAATCACTATCGATCCATGTACATAACGCAATTGATCTGGATGAACTTAAACGAATTTATGAAACTATCTTTTGGGTCCGTGATCTTATCAATACTCCAGCTAATGATATGAATCCTAACACTCTCGAAATAACAACACGCCAACTAGGGCAGACTTATAATGCTCATGTCACAAGTATTTGTGGAGATGATCTTTTAGTACAAAATTTTCCAATGATTCATGCTGTAGGACGAGCAAGCAACATTGCACCACGACTCATTGAACTACAATGGGGACAAGAAAACCATCCTAAAATCACATTGGTTGGCAAAGGAGTGACTTTTGATTCCGGAGGATTAGATATTAAATCTGCCAATAATATGCTATTAATGAAAAAGGATATGGGTGGTAGTGCGCATGTTTTGGGATTAGCAAAACTAATCATGGATGCAAAACTTCCTTTTTGTCTGCGTGTTTTAATTCCTGCAGTTGAAAATGCCATTTCTGCTAATGCTTTCCGGCCAGGTGATATCCTTCAAAGCCGTAAGGGATTAACTGTTGAAGTTGGCAATACAGATGCCGAAGGCCGACTTATTCTTGCTGATGCCCTAACCTATGGTGATGAAAAAAGCCCCCAGTTCATGATTTGCATGGCTACTTTAACCGGAGCAGCGCGCATAGCATTAGGGCCAGATCTCCCTGCATTTTATTGCAGCAACCCAATATGGGCACAGAAAATTTCTCAATCAGCAAATTCCATTACTGACCCTCTATGGCAAATGCCACTTTGGAAACCCTATAGACAAATGTTGTCATCACAAATTGCCGACATTAATAATACATCTGGAAATAACTTTGCTGGCTCTATAACTGCCGCTTTATTTTTAAATTCTTTTGTCGAAAAAGCAGAAAAATTTGCTCATTTTGACCTTTATGGATGGTCTCCAAAAGAAACACCAGGTTATCCTGTCGGTGGAACCGCACAAGCTATTCGTGCTCTTTATAAACTCTTCAAAGATCAAATTTGATATAAATAATTGGTAAGGATGTACAATAATTTGAACAAATTATAATTTTATTCTTTCTATTGGATAAGAGATCTATTAATATTCGCTGTTAGTCCATTAGAGGTAAAAAATGCCTTATAAAAATTCACCGTTGCGTACATCTCAAGGTATCCTCACAAATCAGCAATTTGAAACTCCATGTTCTGTCCAAGGAGAAAAAAGACGCATTAATACAGCTGTTGCAGGTCTATTTAAAGAAAACAGTAAGAAAAGCGAAAGGCAAACAGAGTGCCTCCTCGGAGAAGAGATCTTAATCCTTGAACAAGGTGAAACCATGTCAAAGGTAGAATCGCTTAAAGACGGTTATGTAGGTTATATTGATACACAAATTCTTTGCACATCAACCATAAAACAAACGCATATTGTTTCAGTTCCTCGTACTTTCCAATATTCGCAAGCTGATTTAAAAAAGGCTGTAGAACGTGCTTTGTCTATGGGAAGTAAAGTAACCGTTGTTGATGTAACTGAAGAACGTGGTACAATGTATTCTATTCTTGAAAATGGAACAGCTATTATTTCTTCTCATCTTCAGCCTATTCAACATACGTTCAAAGATTATGTAACTGTTGCTCAAACTTTTATTCGCACACCTTATCTTTGGGGAGGTGTTAGTGGCTTTGGTCTTGATTGCTCTGGACTAGTTCAACTTTCTATGATGATGGCAGGAAAAGCAGTTTTACGTGATACTAGTATGCAACAGCAAACTATAGGAAAACCACTAACAGATACTGATACTCTTAAACGAGGTGATTTGATTTTTTGGCAAGGCCATGTTGCAATTATGATTGACTATAAAAATATTATTCATGCAAATGGCTATTCTATGGATGTTATGGTTGAACCTTTAGAAAAAGCAGTTGAACGAATTGCTAAAAATCACAAATATCCTGTAGCAAAACGTCGACCACTTTAATAACACCTTAAAAATTTAATAGCGTAATATCTTAAATGCTATTTTAGAACATTTTGTTTATCCAATTATTTTGAATTTTTAATATTTGTAAACACACTCTATAATTCTTTTAATAACAAATTTTTCTATATTTAATCTTTTGATATTATAAATTATTTTTTTAAAACGCAGATAATTTCATCTTTTTGCATAATCTGTTTTTCAATTACAATGTGTAAACTACTTATTAAATATATTTTTAACAGCATGATATGACTATAAGATATAAAGAAATATTCCTGAGAATTAGAATCCCTGTGAGTTTGGCTAAACAACTTAACGAAACTCACAAATAATTATTCAAAATAAGAACAAAACTAATCTTTAAAGGCTAAAATTGATAACGTAAACCACCCGAAATACTAATTCCAGAAAAGCCAGCTTTGGTTAATTTATGTTGGTATAACAAATCGCCATGGAATGTTATAGTATTAGACAATTGAGCATGAACACCCATCCCTGTTTCAACTGTAGAACCAAATGCACCTAACTGAAAAGCGTCTTTAAAATGCACTATTCGCTTGACATCATAACTATGCGCAACATGAAGTTTGCTATAAAAGGAAACAACATGTGCCTTTTCGGAAGAAGAAACAACTTTCGTTAAACAACCACCAATACGTCCTATCAATTGATTATGGCTTCCTAACTCAATATCAAACCGATCTATATCACGCGCTTTATCAAACAGGAGAGACTGATAAACAACTTGAAGCTGCGGTTCAAGAATAAGACCATTATAGCCTGTTATAATTGCATGACCGCCCATCAAAGAAGCATTCAAAAGTCCCCCTTTTAATTCTGCTGTTTTTCCACGAGAAAGAGTGACAACATCGCCCTTAAAAAAATCATAAGAGATAAAGCCATTTGCATAAACGCCTGTATCATGATGCAAATTAGCATAAAGCTTTCCTGACCATTTATTAAAAACACTCTTTTGACTTTGTTTAACCTCACGAGGCTGAAGAGAGAGCTGACCATAACCGCCCATAAATCCAAAAGACGAAGCACTATGTTTACTCTCTAATGTATTTAATACAATACCTACTGTCACATTATTATAGTCAAGATCAGCTCCATAACCATGTTCAAAAACGGATAAATTTGAAGTATAATGATGGTTACTACCATAACCACGGACAAAAAAGCTTGTCTTTCTATTTTTATCAGGCTCATGAGAAGCATTTTGTATGATTTCCAACAGTTCATGTTGATTACTTACATCTACCAAACCTGTGTGAAATAAAGCATGAGGTAAAAGCAAATAACTTGGCAGTTGTGGCACAACCGCTGGTACTCTTTTTTCAGGTAAATCTGGTGTTCTAGGATCCTGTGGTTTGGATGGCGTTGGTGGTTTCGGTACCGGTGGTGCCGGTGGAACTGGTGGGATTGGCGCTGGTGGTTCCGGTACCGGTGATGCTGGTAGAACTGGTGGGATTGGCGCTGGTGGTTCCGGTACTGGTGATGCTGGTAGAACTGGTGGGATTGGCGCTGGTGGTTCCGACACCGGTGGTAATGATTCCGGTGGTACTGGCGCTGGTTTTGGTGGTGATGGTTGTACTCGTGGAGAAATATATTTACTCTGCAGACGATAATCCCAAAAATTACTTCCATTACCACTAACTAACTTTTGATCAAGACTAGCCTGACCATGAGAAGAACTTGGGCCATAAGCAGAAAGAACATACTGATAAGGTGAACCATCAATTGTAATATAATCACCTTCCAATTTGAAAGAATGTTCTTGTGCCGTACCGGAAACCTGAATAAGCGAAATACCCTGAGTATTCCCATTCCTCCCTATATCATCTTTCGAACTTCCATTTTGGCCAGTAACGTAAACAGTGGTCGTACCAGACACATTGCCATGAATCAAAAGCCTATCAGTCTTTTGGTCGTTAATGTTATTTTCTTTACTAATAAAAACGTTCAAGTAAAGCTTTGCATCATTCACAGCATTATAAACAACACCCGATCCTTTTCCAACATTAAGTGTTTGATAAACAAAATTTTTTGGTGCATCAAACTGAACAATACTATGATCCAATTCTAAAGATGTTATAAACCATGCAATGTTATTCAAATGCCTTTGACTTGTAGAAGTGTTATTTTTTCTTGTTGTCAAAGTCCAGTTTGAATTATTTTTCAAACTAAAATTTACAAGAGCTCCATTAGCGATAGAAACTCCCCCTTTGAGGATAGACTGATCAGCCTGAATGTCTATAATTCCTCCTTTGGCTTTTAACAAAAGATCGCCGGAGATATTGGAATTTTTTGATAATTTAACAATAGATGTTTTCTCATGAGCATAAAAATCTTCCATTAAAGCATTTTGTTTTGTGATATATATCGCTGGATATTTTTCAGCTGTAATAGTTGAGTTTTCAATATCGACCTTTTCCCCCACCATATTTCTGTTCACGGGCTGATACATTGTTATACCATAAGTATTAGAAACAGAAACTCGCCCATCCTTTAAAAAAATAGATCCTCCTGTATCTAGATACAATCCACCTCTATCATCTGTTGTTCCCTTACCATCGTTGTTTTTTCCAGTAATTATGACACCATCTAAATCAGTATGTCCCTTTTCTCCTACAAACACCCCCACTCCATTTGTAAAATCAATTGACCCATTTATCATTTCAAGCTTACTGTTATTATTGGCGATATACATCCCTAAAGAATCATAAGGGTACTCATTACTTCCACCACTCTTCACTGTAATTTTTACATTAGTTAAGGAAATATCACCCTGAGATGCCTTATCTATTACAACACCTGTACCAACAACATCTATTGACCCATTGATCATTGTAATTTTGGAATTACACATCTTATTAGAAGAACATCCAGCATATAAACCCATATTAGCACGCTGCTCCTTCCCTTCGCTCAATGTAATATGGACATTCTCTAACTCTACTCCTTGACTACTCCACGAGCTTACTCCTATACTCCTTTGATCATAATTTAAATTAATTGTTCCACCCACCATTTTAATTGCCCCATTTTCATTAGCGGAAAGGCCTTCTGCTACTTCCTTAATAGTTGAATTCTGCAAAATAACTTTCCCATACTCTTTTGCAAATACGCCTGTTTTAGAGTTAGTAATGGTAATGTTCTCCGCATTAATAACTGTCCCTGATTTTTCTGCGGATACTGCCTTAGAAAATGAAGAACCCTTCTGCTCATTTAATTGATAGCTCTTACTCGTAAAAGTATGTGTTTTACCATCAGAACATTTAAGAAAAGAACTACTCTCTGAACAATCTGTCATTTCAGATGTCGCATTAACATCTATATTGTGCAAAAAGAAAAAAGCACTTGTTGTACAAGCACAAACGTAAGTGTAATTTTTAAAAACTTTAAGCATAATTTTGCCTCAATTTTTTCCTTCCAATCAAAATTAACATCTCGAAAGATATATCTTAACAACTAAAAAGTGTATTATTATATCTTTGCACGTGTCTTAATTTAATACATTATGTGTTTTATTTAATACGTTATGTATTTTATGTAAAGCAAGAAATAAATTGTCAGATGTTCCTAATGAGATATCTTATTTTGCAAGAAACAAAACTTTTTCATGCTCGATATCATCGATTACCTTAGATCATCTTTCTATGTAAAAATCATTACTTTTTACTTGAAAACAAATTTGTATCGTCAAGATATCTGGTTTATGATATTAATTAAGCGCTACGCCTTAAAGTAGCACTACACTTCATAAACAGGAAAAAAATCATGTATTTTATTACTTTGTAGAAAAAATTTCACAGCAAATACATGATTAATTGTACTGAACTGACATAAATTTTCAGACCTATATACTATTTGAGCTATTTTTTATAATAATATTCCGAGTATTTAGACCTTTTTAACCAACTGTATGCCATGCTCGAATAAAGTTTCGAATCTATCCTCCGTATCTCAAATGGCAAATTACATAAATGAAGAAAAAGAGGTGTAAATATGAAACATTTTATTTGGTTTCGTTTTTTTGTACTCTTATCATGTATATTAATGACAGGAGGGCTTCTATTTGTCTCTCTTTCCTTTTCACATCCGCAAACACTCAATCAAGATTTAGGTCCTAGTGGTTTACCACTTCCACGATTTGCTTCGATAAAATCCGCTCGTGTTAATATGCGTGTTGGACCAGGAAATAATTATTCTATTATCTTTACTTATCAAAAGCAGGGACTCCCTATTGAAATTATCCAAGAATATGATCAATGGCGCAAAGTTCGTGATGCAGAAGGAGATGAAGGATGGATTTACCAGTCACTCTTATCAGGAAAACGAACTGCAATAACTATTCCGTGGCAAAAGGATAAAACACACAGACTCATGCTACGTAAAAATCCAGGAGATAATGAGAAAATTGTAGCAGAAATAGAACCTAATATCATCGGTACTATTCGCCAATGTAATGGAATCTGGTGCGAATTAGACATCCGTAACGCTCGTGGCTGGCTTTATCAAACCCAATTATGGGGAATTTATCCTGACGAAAAAATTAAAAATTAAAAAAGCTTAAACTATCAGCATTTCATTTTTATTCTTCATATAATCTTTGAAGTTCGTAAAATTAAATAGAACTCTTTGGCCTTAAACGAATGATTAAATCGACATGCGAAATTTCCATATCGTTTGGTGGTTGAGGGAGATTTTCAATAATAGGAGAATCTTCCAAATTACAAGGAATATCAAGAATACGATTTTCACCCTCAACATAGAAATGATAGTGATTAGATGTATTCGTATCAAACCAAGTTTTCGAACCTTCTACAGCAATAATCCGCAATAAACCTGCTTCTGTAAACTGATGAAGAGTGTTATAAACTGTCGCCAAAGACACAGGCACACCTGACTTAACTGCCTCTTCATATAACTCCTCAGCAGTAACATGGCAATCACCTTGAAAAAAAATCATATTAGCTAGTTCTAATCGTTGACGCGTTGGCCGCAAACCATTTTTACGCAAACGCTCTTTTAACTCAGATAATGAATGGCAATTCACAACTTCCTTACGATTTCCGATAAATCGTTCTTTTTTATTCAATCTCAAGTCATCAGTACTCATCTAAGATATTATAAATCTTCCTACATGCATATGCAAGTTTGGTTTACAATTTAAATACAATGAAAAAACAAGATAATAAATATTTTAAATGATAATCCTTTGTAATAAGGAACGTAAAAAACTTTTTGTCACCATTAATAATATAAATCATTTCCCTCTCCTGAAAATTTGCTCTAAAAGTAGATTAGGATAGAGGCATAAAAAGAAATATGGAAATAACAATGGCTGAACAAAAGTCTCACTACACTTATGAAGAGCTTTTAAGCTGCACTCGCGGCGAAATGTTTGGTAAAGGTAATGCACAATTACCTGCACCTCCAATGTTAATGATTCACCGAATCACTCAAATCAGTGAAACTGGTGGAGAATATAATAAAGGAGTAGTTTGTGCTGAATTTGACATTACTCCAGACTTATGGTTTTTTGATTGTCATTTCATCAACGATCCTGTTATGCCAGGGTGTCTTGGTTTAGATGGTATGTGGCAATTGACGGGTTTTTTTCTTGGATGGTTAGGTGAACTAGGAAAAGGACGAGCTATTTCAACAGGAGAAGTAAAATTATCAGGCATGGTAACTCCGCAAACCAAATTGCTTCAATATGAAATAAATTTTAAACGTATTCGACGTGGACATTTGGTTTTAGGAATAGCAGATGGATGTTTAAAAGCAGATGGAGAAACAATCTATAAAGCCAATGATTTACGCGTCGCTTTGTTTAAAGAAAGTTAGACATTCTTTCAACAAGTTAAAGGTATTTTATTACTCTATAGGAAACAAGGAGGTATGAATGCGTCGAGTTGTTGTAACCGGAATGGGTATTATCTCCGCAATTGGAAATGAGCTTCAAACTGTTTTAACGAGTTTATATGAAGCAAAATCAGGAGTTTGCTATGCACCCAAGCACGCTGAATTAGGTTTCCGAAGTAGAGTCTATGCTAAACCGAGTATTAACATAGAAGAATTTGTTGATCGGCGAGCTATGCGTTTCCATGGCTATGGAACAGCGTGGAATCAGATTGCTATGGACAGAGCAATTACTGATGCAGGTTTAGAACCTAATGAAGTATCAAATGAATATACTGGTATTATTATGGGCTCTGGAGGACCATCAACTCGATCAATTGTTGAAGCTGCTGATCTTACACGTCAAAAAGGCCCAAAGCGCGTTGGACCTTTTGCTGTCCCCAAAGCAATGAGTTCTACAGCTTCAGCAACTCTCGCAACTTTTTTTAAAATTAAAGGGATTAATTATTCAATTTCCTCAGCTTGTGCTACATCCAATCATTGTATTGGAAATGCTTATGAGATGATACAATACGGTAAGCAAAATCGCATCTTTGCAGGTGGTTGCGAAGATTTGGATTGGACATTATCTGTTTTATTTGATGCTATGGGTGCTATGTCCAGCAAATATAATCATACACCAGAAACAGCTTCACGTGCCTATGATATTAATCGTGATGGATTTGTCATTGCTGGTGGAGCCGGTGTTTTGGTTCTTGAAGAACTGGAATTAGCTAAAGCGCGCGGTGCGAAAATTTATGGCGAGATTGTTGGTTATGGTGCTACATCCGATGGGCATGATATGGTCTCTCCATCTGGTGAAGGAGCAGAAAGATGTATGCGTATGGCTCTTGCAACCATAAAAAATAAAATTGATTATATTAATCCTCACGCAACAGCAACAATTGTTGGAGATTCCTCTGAAATAGATGCAATTCGTCGTATTTTTGGAGGAGGAGACCAATGTCCACCCATCTCCGCCACAAAATCTTTAACTGGGCATTCTTTAGGTGCAGCAGGTGTTCAAGAAGCAATTTATACACTATTGATGATGAATCATAATTTTATTTGTGAAAGCGCTCATATTGAAGAACTTGATCCAGCTTTTTCCGATATGCCAATTGTTCGTAAACGTCTCGATAACCAAAAACTTAATACCGTATTATCAAATACTTTTGGCTTTGGTGGTACCAATGCAACCCTTGTTTTCCAACGCTATACATAAGCAGGAACTCTTAGTGTATTGAAACTATCATAGTCTATGGAGAATAATATGAAAGGTTTGATGAAGGGCAAACGAGGTCTCATTATGGGAATTGCAAATGATCATTCGATTGCTTGGGGTATTGCATGTCAATTAGCAAATGCAGGAGCTGAACTAGCTCTTACATATCAAGGAGAAGCTTTTGGAAAACGCGTCCAGCCATTAGCAGAAAAGCTTGGTTGTAAATTATTATTAGAATGTGATGTTGAAAAAGTTGAAAATATCAATCGTGCATTTGAATATCTTGAAAAAGAGTGGGAAACTATTGATTTTGTTGTTCATGCTATTGGTTACTCAGATAAAATGCAATTAAAGGGGCGTTATGTTGATGTTACAACACGTGAAAATTTTAATCGTACAATGGTTATTTCAGCATATTCCTTTACTGAAATTGCTCAACGCGCTGGTAAGCTCATGCCTAACGGTGGTGCATTATTAACACTCACTTATGGAGCTTCACAGAGAGTTGTTCCTAATTACAATGTAATGGGTATAGCTAAAGCAGCTTTAGAAGCTATGGTGCGTTATTTAGCAACAGATTTTGGGCCCCAAAATATTCGTGTCAATGCAATTTCAGCTGGACCTATTCGGACTTTAGCTGGTAATGGAATCGCATCCGCACGAGCAATCTTCTCATATCAACGCCGTAATGCGCCTCTACGTCGTACTGTAAATATTAATGAAATTGGAAATGCGGCTCTTTACTTACTCTCCGATTTATCATCAGGAGTTACAGGTGAAATTCATTATGTTGATTCAGGCTATAACGTCTTGTCTATGCCAACACTTGAAGAACTAAAGCAAAGCGAAGAAGCTCAAGAAAATAAAAACTCACACAACGAAAAATAGCAGAAGCGTCTATTGTCAAAAACTATAAAGTTGAAAAATACCTTAAACTTTAAAAACGTATTTAATACCCCCTAATAACCAAAAAGCCACGTTATAAGCTTTAAAATTAAAAGGCTCTATTTTCGAATAACAGTTTTAACAATTGATTACTGATTTCCTTCTCTTCAAAAAAGTTGCTTTATTGATCTGGTATCTCAGAAGGCTGTTCTATTGTTTCTGGGGTTTGTTCAATCATCTCGAAAGTGTTAGAGGGCTGCTCTATTGTTTCTGGTACATTAATGAATTTTTCTTCTAATATATTTGTACTGATATCTGGTTCAACAATACGCCCCGAACCGCCCATCATATTATAATTTAAATGAGATATAGCCCACCAAGTACCACCGATGATAATAAAGGCACACATAGCGGTAAACAATAAAGCTGTTAGATTCCATCTGGCATCTGGACCAGAATTCAAATGCAAAAAGAAAACAATTTGTACAATAATTTGTATAAGTGCCATCCCAATAAGATAAATAACCTTTGTACTAATAGCCCAACTATCTAATAATCCATACATTACAGGAATAAAAGAACCTAAAGTAAAAAGAACAGCTAAAATAAAGCCAACTAGATAAGAACCAATACTTGGCTCATGATTTTTATCATACATGCTCATTACAGTGCTCCTAGCAAATAAACCATAGTGAAGACACCAACCCAAACAATATCAAGTAAATGCCAGAAAATTGAGAGACATGTTAAACGTGTTTTATTATCCTGATCCAAACCACTACGACGCAGATGAAAAAACATTACAACCATCCACAGTAAACCGACACTCACATGAAGACCATGGGTACCAACCAACGCAAAAAATGCTGACCAATAAGCAGATAGAACATTTCGCCCAAAAGATTTTATGCCTGTTGTAGGATCAACACCAGCATAAGCATTAGGATCGTAATAGAACACCTCATTCAGCAGTTCATAAAATTCATAAATTTCCATTCCAACAAAGCATAATCCAAGCGCGAAGGTAATTGCCATCCAGACGCGTAGCTTAGCAAGAGATCCCTTATGAGCATACACCATAGCAAACCCATAAGTAATTGACGATAATAATAAAATTGCTGTTTCAACCAAAACAAAGTTTAAATTAATAAACTCATTACCAGCTTTACCTCCTCCATAAGAAGCAGAAAATACAGCAAAACTCGAAAACAATGTTGAGAACAAAATTAAATCTGAAAGAATGTAAACCCAAAATCCAAATATCATTATTGAACTACTATGATGATCATGATGATGTTCGTCCGCGCATACATGATTCATTGTTGTCGCACTCATACTTTTACCCCTTGTTTTTCTAAAACAGCTGTGAAGATATCTTCTGTTTTTTGCACCTCTTCGGCTGAAATATAATAACCATGATGATCACCCATTAATGAATGATAAATAATCGTTGTAACAAATCCAACTAATCCTAAAATAACCAGCCACCAAATATGCCAAACAAGAGCAAAGCCAACAATTAATGAGAAAAAGCCTGCAATAATTCCAGCTGATGTATTTGAAGGCATATGGATTTTTGCAAACCCACTTGTCGGACGCTGATAACCTCTCTTTTTCATATCCCAATAGGCATCCTCACTCCGCACTTCTGGAATAATTGCAAAATTATAAGAAGGAGGAGGAGAAGAAATAGACCACTCAAGTGTTCGTGCGTCTCCCCAAGGATCATTTGATGTTACCGGCAAACGCCCTTTATGCTTAATACCATACCAAATTGCTAAAAGCATTTGTAATACAAAACAAAGTATACCAAGAAGAATAATAAAAGCACCTACTGCAGCAACCATAAACATCGGCTGCCAACCTGGCTCAATATAATGCTGAAGACGACGCGTAGCACCCATTAATCCAAGGAGATAAACTGGAAAGAAAGCAAGGTAAAAACCAATAAACCAGCACCAAAAAGATGCAATACCTAATATACGATTTGGTTTAATGCCAAAAACTTTTGGAAACCAAAAGGCTAACCCAGCTAAATAAGCGAAAACAACACCTCCAATAATCGTATGATGGAAGTGAGCAACTAAAAATAAAGAATTATGAAACTGCCAATCAGCAGGAACAATCGACATCAATACACCGGTTAATCCGCCACCAACAAACGTAAAAATCATTCCCATGCACCAAAGCATTGGAGGTTCGAAACGAATCCGCCCCTTATACATAGTCAATAACCAATTAAAGACTTTAACACCCGTCGGAACTGCTATGATCATCGTAGCAATACCAAAGAAAGTGTTCACAGCTTCACCTCCTCCCATTGTAAAGAAGTGATGCCCCCAAACAAGAAGCGAAAGAACCAAGATCACTACAATTGCCCATATCATTGAGGCATAACCAAAAAGGCGCTTTGAAGAAAATGTTGAGACGATTTCTGAAACAATTCCAAAGGCAGGCACAACTAAAACATAAACCTCTGGATGACCAAAAACCCAAACATAATTAATCCACACCATTGGGTTCCCACCAGCAACATTAGTAAAAAAATTCATGCCTAAATAACGGTCAGCTGCCAAGAGTACAAACGCAACAGCTAAAACAGGATAAATAACTAAAATAAGAATGTTACTAACAAAAGCAGACCAACAAAAAACAGGCATTTTCATCATCGTCATTCCAGGAGCACGCATTTTGATAATGGTTGCCACAAAATTGACTGATCCCATCGTTGTTGCAATACCAGAAAGCTGAAGAGACCATAAATAATAATCCACCCCTGTATCTGGACTATTTTGCAATTCTGAGAAAGGTGGATACATTAACCAACCACCACGACCAAAATTACCAATACCAAGCGATATATTAATTAATACTGCTGCCGCAACTGTGATCCAAAATCCTAGATTATTTGCAAATGGAAATGCAACATCACGGGCACCAATCTGAAGTGGTATAAGATAATTGAAAAGACCAAATAAAATTGGTGTGGCCATGAAGAAAATCATAATCACACCATGTGCTGAAAAAATCTGATCAAAATGCTCAGGAGGTAAATAACCTGCTGCTTCACTCCCAAACGCTAAAGCCTGATGTGTTCGCATCATAATCGCGTCAGCAAAACCACGAACAAGCATAATAATACCAAGAACGATGTACATAATACCAATTCGTTTATGATCAACAGTCGTAATCCAATTTTTCCAAAGAATTTTCCACCAACCAAGCACTGTTAAAGCAATAACAACAGCTAAACCGCCCAAAATAATTGCAATACACGTATAAAGAACAATTGGCTCATGCGCAAGTGCATGAAAAGCAGCTGCTGTAGGATCTGTAAGTCTTCCAAACATTTTCTACCCTATATAAAATAAATTCTAATTAAAAAGAGCCCTTATTTAAAAATGGTTTCTTTCTCGATTAACTATTTCCTAAATAGCACTTGGATCAAAAACTGAACAAAGTGTACCCCAAAGCGTCTGAGCAGCAGCCCGCTTCATTAAATCTTCATTACAAATGACATTTTCACCAACACATCGATTGACAATACGATAATAAAGCTGTTTTTCAACAGGTGCAAAATAACGGACTTTAGCATCTTCTTCTTTCGCAGCAATATTACCCATAAGGGGAGAAACAGAAAGTTGACGATAAGATAAACGATCAAGCTTCTGGCCATTTTCTCGAACTTTAGCAACCCAGTTATCGAAATCATTCAATGATACAGAATGCCATTTAAAACGCATATTTGCAAAACCATCACCACTATAATTTGCTGAGCTCCCATTGAATACACCTTGCTTATCAGCCATTAAATGTAATTTAGCATTCATCTGTGGCATAGCATAAATAACTGTACCAAGACTCGGTACCCAAAACGCATTAACAGAACTTTCTGATGTTATCTGCAATAACACTTGACGACCTTGTGGTGCATAAATTTCATTAACCGATGCAATACCATACTCAGGATAAATAAATAACCACTTCCAATCTAGTGCGACAACATCCACTTGCAAAGGCTTTTCTTCACCAACAACATCCGTAGGAAGAGTATTTGAGGGTTCAAGTTTATAAGTGTAATAGGCCGTTAATAGCCCTAAAACCATTACAATAATAACTGGAATGCCCCACATAAAAGCTTCAATTTTATTTGAGTGTCCCCAATCTGGTAAATAATCTTCTGTTGTTTTCGAAGCGCGATATTTTATAGCTAAAAAAACCACTGCAATCATTACTGGAATTACAACACATAGCATAACCAAAACACATACAATGATTAAAACAAGCTGTTGACGCGCAACATACCCCGCAGGCTGAAGAACATCAATTTTACAACTAGATAAAAGCAATGCCCCCCACAAAACCGCAAGTATCTTTATTTGTTGAATAAAGTCTCTCATTCCTACCTTCCCCGTACATGCCCCCTAGCAGTTGCCATAATATACAATATAGAACGCATCTTATTTATTCAAACAAAAATTATCAAGTAAATTTATCGATATTAACCAGTTTTAGCTTTTTAAACTGTATTTAAACTGCTTAGCAATATATTTAAGTGCAAGCTAATATCCTTCACAACCGCATCCAACAATAACCACATTTATTGCTAAATGATAAAAAGATCCACGTTGATAAATATTTAACAGATGAACTTCTCCTATTAATCCTAGAAATATTTTTAATGCATCAAAAATTGCAAAAGACGTACAGCTACAAGCAATTGGATTGATGATCAATCTGACATTCAATCCAATGACTGTTTATATCCAATTTACGAGTTGATTTTCACATTTATTTTGATAAGAAGTGCAATGTTATTATAAATCCTACTACTCAATCTTTACACGATCTTTCAATATCTTCTGAGGTTGCAGTACTACAAATTTCTAGCTCATGTGTACCAAAAAAGTTTAAATTAGGATCATTCAAAACCGTTATAATTGTAAATATGATGCGCCTTTTTTTCAATTATTCACTCATAAAAAAATTATTAATATATTGTTTATTGCAATAAAATGCCATTTTCAATTTCAAAAAACTCTGCCCGTCCTTTTAAAGAATCAAACAAAATATGATCTGTCCCTGTCATAAATGCCTGCCCACCTAAATCATCAAGAATATCAAATAAAGCAGCACGTCGATGAGAATCAAAATGAGCAGCTATTTCATCGAGAAGGAGAATAGGCGTCATATTAGATATCATACTTGTTAAACGTGCATGACACAAAACTAAGCCTGTTAATAAAGCTTTTTGTTCACCAGTCGAACATAATGTTGCGTTTATATTTTTATCTGCATAAAAAACTTTTAAATCCGTACGGTGTGGACCTTCTAATGTTCGGCCAGCAACGCAGTCTATCGCACGATTGTTACGCAATCGACTCAAAAATTGCTCTTCAACTTCAATAGCAGACATTTCCCTAAGCGCTTTTTCTAAACAACCATCAACTTGTAAAAAAGCTCTTGGAAAAGGTATACAAGAAGAAACTTGCGCAAACATATCATTTAAAAGCTGAATAACATCAACACGCGCTGCCGCAATGGCTGTTGCAAGTTCAGCCATTTGAACCTCTAAAGCATCCAACCAAACACGATCATCATTTCCATCTAAAAATAAACGATTGCGTGCACGCATAACTCTGTCATAATCTGCTATACGGCGGCCATGCAAAGAATCAATAGATAAAACCATACGATCTAAAAAACGGCGTCGATCAAGTGCAGGCCCTGTAAAAAGTCCATCCATAGAAGGGGTCAATATACTAATATGGCAATAGTCCATTAAGCAATCAATTGCTTCATTCACACCATTAATATGTACTTTTCTACCACCATCATTAACTTCTAAAGCTGTACCAATATTTGCTTCACCATAAAGTGTACACTGAAGGCGAGCAAATACAACAAACCCTGTACCACCTCCCTCAGAACAACTGATATCAGAATAAGCCGCACGTCGCAAACCACGACCAGGAGAAAGAAAAGACAGTGCTTCTAAAAGATTGGTTTTGCCAACGCCATTACGACCTGTCAAAACGACATGATGACCTAATAAATGAAGAGCTAAAGAACAATAATTACGATAATTTTCTAATTTCAGTTGTCTAACAGCCACTTTATGTATATGGCCAACACTGCTTCGCAAAACGCATTATCCCTAAACACGAATAGGCATCAGCACATAAAGCGCATTTTTATCATCATTTCCACGAATCAATGTTGGCGCTCCAGAATCAGCAAACATGAAAATCATTTCATCACTTGAAAGTTGTGCTGCAATATCTAAAAGATATCTTGAATTGAAACCTATCTCAAGCGGATCAAATACATAATTTGCAACCAATTGATCTTTTGCACTTCCTGAATCAGGATTGTTCACTACAAGTTTTACAACCCCTTTTTCAATCGTCAATTTTACTGCACGCCCACGATCACTTGAAATTGTTGAGACACGATCAACTGCAGCAGAAAAATCTTGCCGATTGACAATCAACTTTTTATCATTTCCTAATGGAATAACGCGCTGATACTCTGGAAATACTCCATCAATTAGTTTTGATGTTAAAATTACAGACCCAACAGAAAAGCGAATCTTTGTATCTGAAAGCTCTATACACACATCATTATCAGCTTCTTCCCCAAGAAGTTTTTGCAACTCTCCCACGGTTTTACGAGGAATAATAACACCTGGCATGCCATCAACTCCCGAAGGTGCTTCTATATCAACCTGCGCCAAACGATGACCATCAGTAGAAACCAAACGCAACTTCAAAATATCATCATCAATGACATGAAAATAAATACCATTCAGATAATAACGTGTCTCTTCAGTAGACATAGCAAACTGTGTACAATCAAGTAAATATTTCAATCTTGATGCCAACAAAGAGAAGCGACAACTAAACTGACCTGGAAGTGATTCCGGAAAATCTACCTTAGGAAGACACTGCAACTGAAAATTAGTACAACCAGAAGTAATAGACATAGCACTTGCCTGATCTTCATTAACCTCTAAAATAACGTTACTATCATCAGGAAGTTTGCGAACAATATCATAAAGCAAATGCGCTGGAACAGTTATCGCCCCACCTTGTTCAATATTGACTGAAGAAGATTCTATGATTTCTAGATCAAGATCTGTTGCTTTTAATTGCATCCTCCCATCACTTGTATCTATCAACACATTTGACAAAATAGGAATAGCGCTACGACGCTCCACAATACGGTGAACACGACTAAGAGATTTAAGCAGCTGACTGCGACCAATTGTAATGCGCATAAAAATCCCTGTTTATAACTTATTACCCAAAATAACTATAGGAATTCGACAAACCAAAAGCAATCAATTGACTTACAATTGCCATATGTTTAAATTTTAATAAACTTCTTTTAAAATAGCAAGATTTTAATACAAATTTAATATAAACCAAAATTATTATTTTCATCAATCCTCGCTGATCCTATTAATAATCAGAAAAAGATTATAATACTATGCGGCATACTCTCCTATTAATCGCTTAAGTAACTCAAGCTCTTTAGCTAAAGTTTGATCATCACAAACTAAATCTTCAATTTTACGTACAGCATGTAAAACAGTCGTATGATCACGTCCCCCAAAACGGCGTCCAATTTCAGGTAATGAACGAGGTGTCAAAACTTTTGCCAAATACATCGCAACTTGCCGTGGCTTCACAATTGTACGTGTTCGACGATTAGACAATAGATCCTGCCTAGAAACATTATAATGACGTGCAACAGTCCGTTGAATTTCCTCTATTCGAATACGTTTCGATTCACCTGAACGTGTCAAATGACCTAATAATTCATCAATCCGCTCTAAAGATAAATCAACTTCAAAAGATTGACGAAATAACAACTGGTTAAAAGCTCCCTCAATATCACGACCTGATCCTAAAACCGTTTTAGCAATATATTCCAAAATCTCATCAGAAATTGTAATCATATTATCATCTTGCTGTGCAACTTTTAACCGTTGGCGCAACATTGCCAAACGCATCTCATAATCTGGTGTTTCAATTTCAAGGGTTACACCTCCTTGAAGACGAGAACGCACACGAAGATCAAGCGATTCTAATTCTGCTGGTGGACGATCAGCAGCCACAATAACTTGTTTTGCACTATCGAGTAACATATTAAGCAAATGGCAAAATTCGCGTTGAATTGATTTCCCTTGTAAAAATTGCATATCATCGATAATTAAAAGATCAATGTCACGCAACTGCTCTTTGAATGAAAGAGCATCATTATCACGAATGGCCACAGCAAAACGCCACATAAAATATTCAGCAGTCAAATAAATAACCCGTGCAGGTGTCAAACGCTTAAGCGCAGCTGCTGCAATAGCCTGAAGTAAATGCGTCTTTCCTAAACCAACAGACGCATAAATAAAAAGGGGATTAAAGCGTAAAGAACTTTTATGTCCTTCTGCAATCGAGCGCGCTGCAGCCAAAGCAACACGATTCGAAGCACCTTCAATAAAATTCTCAAAAGTATAGCGAGAATCAAGTGGAGAACCAAAAACACCTACTTGATTACTTTTAATTGATTGCTCCGCATAACTCTCAACTACAGAAGAAACAGACTGCTCTTCAGGAATAATAACAATGGAGCTTTTATTAGATCCACATACAAAACCTTTTGAAACACGTTCCATACTTCGTACAATAACTTCAACGCGAAGAATTGCTGAATTCTCTTGCTGCCATAAAGTGGTTAAAAGAGCGCTATAATGGTTATTAATCCACGAACGCAAAAACGCTGTAGGAACAGAAAGTTTTACAAGATTACGATTATATTCAGCAAGTTTTAAACGGCCAAACCAACTTGTATAAGCCTCAACACCAATTTGGGCTTTTAACTGCGCCATTACACGGGCAAAAGCAGCAGCACCCTCTTCCTCTGAAAAAACTACAGGTCCTAAAGAAGACTTAACACTAACTGCCCCTTTTATCTTCATCATTTCATTTATCATTCTCTCTGTCGATAGGATATCCACTGCAACCTTTTTAAAGGAACTAGCTTTAGAATTCAATTTATTCACCATTTTTTATCCCAAAAAAACTATAATCTTGCCCTACCAAACAGCCAAAATCTGTCTGGCGAAAGCAGAGACACACCCTTCCCCAAATAAGATTATTCATCCTCCCCTTAGGATAGTCTTAAGTACAACCCTATTAACAAAGATGATCAATAAGATTTATCTTGTTTGATCGTATGATACGCTTTCCGAAACTGAAAACAATCAATAATGAAAATTAAAAAACACCACTAAAAACTGCTTAACATACGTCTACAAACAGAGCATAAGATAAAACATTCTCTATACAATATGATATAGAACACTTACCTGACGTAAACCTTGTGTATTTTCAATTTTCATAAGGAGCATACAAAACAGCACAGGTAAAATGCAAGAGGCTAAAATGAAATCAAAAGATCATAAAAGACGACTATAAATTTGTATTTGCAAAAAGAAAATAAGAAAGACTATTGATTCAAATAACTTTTTTTTTGTAAAGTTTACCAATAATTAAAGATTTCATGTATTAAAAATAAAAAATAAAAAAAGCTTGACAAAAAACGACTCTATAGAAATCCACAACACTTGTGGATAACTATCTAAATATAAAAAACAACAATACTTATTTGAAAGTAATCAATAAATCACTTTCTTGAGACAAACGAATTAAAAAACCAGCACCGATTTAGATGCT